>JBLNAI010000006.1:0-340037 GCA_050259275.1 Acidobacteriota bacterium | reverse complement strand
AAGAAACAATGGCCAGTCGCGCGTAGCAACTGGCCATCTATTGGGCAGAGCGAAGGGGAATCAGAACCCGAGGCTGGCGAGCAGATCGTCGACTTCGCCTTGGTTGCTCACGACGTCGGTGCGGCCTTCCGTGGACACCACCGGGCCTTCCAGTTTGATCTCCTCACTGGGCTGGGCGTGGGTCAGAACGGCTTCGGCCTTCTGGTGCTGCTCAGGCGGCGCGGCCTGCACCAGCACCTTGACCAGTTGCGCTTCCAGATCATTGGCCAGCTTGACCACCTTGGCCACCACCTGGCCGGTCAGGTCATGGAAGTCCTGGGCCATCATGATGTCGGTCAGGTGGCTGTCCACGCGCTGCGTGGTCTTTTCCACGTCCTGCACGAAATTCATCACGGCACCCGTGGCCACTGCCTTCACCGGATCCCGCACAATGAGTTCAGCCAGCTTGCGCGTTTCAGCGGCGATGTGACCCTGGTCTGCCTTGGCCTGGTCGACCAGGTTCAGCACCTTGTCCGCCGCTTCAGCTGTCTTGGTGGCGATGTAGCTCAGACGCGTGCGTGCATCGGGGATGTTGTCGACCGTGTCCTTGAGCTTGGGCAGCACGCCCAACATGTTCATCGTGTCATGCAATTGACGCGTGAGCAGGCCCAGTTGGTGGAAGATCTCGGGCGAGGCCGCCGGCATCGTCATGGGTGGCAATTCATCCATTTTCATGGTCCTCTCCGTCAGGCGGTGGTGGCCAGCTTCTGCATGATCTTTTGCACCTTCTCTTCCAAAGTGGCTTTGGTGAAGGGCTTGACGATGTAGCCTGCGGCTCCCGACTGGGCGGCCAGGACGATGTCTTCCTTGCGAGCTTCGGCGGTGACCATCAGCACGGGCAGGTGCTTGAGGCTGTCATCGGCCTTGATGGCTTTGAGCAATTCGAAGCCATTCATGTTGGGCATGTTGATGTCGCTGACCACGAAGTCGAACTTGGCGTTCTTCAGCATGTTCAGGCCGACAGCGCCGTCTTCGGCTTCTTCCGCGTTGTTGTAGCCAATTTCTTTCAGCAGCCCGCGGACGATGCGGCGCATAGTGGAAAAGTCGTCCACGATCAGAAATTTCATGTCGGCTGGGTTGCTCATGGCTTGTCCTTGATTCAATCCGCGGTGTGGTTGCAGGTCCTCGACAACAGATGTCGCTAGAGGCCTTATCGACCAACCGGGGGTGGGCTTGAGCCCTTTGTGGGCGTGGTGTCGTCTTCGGTGGCGGGTGGGGTGTCGCTCTCCAGTCGAGCGGCTTCGAACATGCGATCTTCCGCAGCGCGGTTCATCACGATGATGCTGATGCGGCGGTTCAAAGGACTCATCGGATCGTCCTTCTCATACAGCATGCTGGCAGCCAGGCCCTGCACGCGCAAGACCTTGTCGCCAGACAGGCCTCCGGCGATCAGCTCCCGCCGGGAGGCGTTGGCACGATCGGCCGACAACTCCCAGTTGCTGTAGCCACGCTCGCCCGCACTGAAGGGCTTGGCGTCGGTGTGGCCTTCGATGGTGAGGTGATTGGGCACGGCCTCCAGCACGGCGCCGATGGCGCGCAGCAGATCGCGCATGTAGCCTTGCACTTCGGCGTCACCGCTGGCAAACATCGGGCGGTTCTGGTCATCGACGATCTGAATGCGCAGCCCTTCGGCCGTCAAGTCCAGCCGGATCTGTGTCTTGTACTGCGCCAGGCGGGCGTCATTGGCGATGACTTCCTCGACCTTTTCCTTGACCACTTTCAGGCGTGCGGCTTCAGCGGCAGCCTGGGCGGCCTGGATGGCTTTGCGGCGTGCTTTGACTTCGGCCTGTTCCGAGGCACCTTTTTTGACCTGACCCGCGCTTTCGCTCAGGCTGTTGCCGCCGCCCTTGATCAGCGATGTGGCATCGCCCGCGCCTGAGCCGCCGAACATGGCGACCTTCAGGGGGCTGTTGAAGTAGTCGGCAATGCCCTTGCGGTCGCCTTCGGTGGTCGAGCCCAGCAGCCACATCAGCAAAAAGAAGGCCATCATCGCGGTCACGAAGTCCGCGTACGCAATCTTCCACGCGCCACCATGGGCAGCATGGCCGCCCTTCTTGATGCGCTTGATGATGATCGGTTGGACCTTCTTCGAATCACCGGCCATGGCTTACTTCTTCTTGACGTGGGATTCGAGTTCGAGGAAGGTCGGACGCTCGGTCGAGTACAGCACCTTGCGGCCAAATTCGATGGCGACCTGAGGGGCGTAGCCCTGCATGCTGGCCAGCAGCACGGTCTTGACGCACTGGAATTCCTTGGTCGCCTCGTCGAGCTTTTGCTCCATCAGGCCACCCAGGGGTTCCACCACGCCGTAAGCCAGCAAGATGCCCAGGAAGGTCCCCACCAGCGCCGAGCCGATCATGCCGCCCAGCACCGCGGGGGGCTGGCCCACCGAGCCCATGGTGTTCACCACACCCAGCACGGCGGCCACGATACCGAAGGCGGGCAGGGCGCCAGCCAGGCGAGCCACCGCAGCCACGGGCGCATGGCCTTCGTGGTGATGGGTGTCGATTTCGTTGTCCATCAGCGCTTCGATCTCGTGGGCATTGAGGTTGCCCGACACCATCATGCGCAGGTAGTCGGTCACGAACTCGATCACATGGTGGTCGTGGCCCACATTGGGATACTTCTTGAACAGCGCGGAGTTGTGCGGGTCTTCCACATCTTTTTCGATGGACATCAAGCCCTCTTTACGAACCTTCTGCAGGATTTCGTAGAGCATGGCCATCAGCTCCATGTAGCGCTCTTTGGTGTACTTGGAGCCCTTGAAAAGCGGGCCCAGGTTGGCCATCACGGCCTTGACCGTCTTGGGCTGGTTGTTCACCAGAAAGGCGCCAATCGACCCGCCTCCAATGGCCATGATTTCGGTGGGCATGGCGTGAATGATCACGCCCATATTCCCGCCGTGAATGATGTAGGCGCCAAAAATGCAGCCTAGACATACAACGTAGCCAATCAGGACGAACATGGTGTCTTTAACGCGATGGTCGAATCATGCTGACATCTTCGGCATTTCCTGGTGAAGAGATGCCGTGAACAACACCACGAGCGGCCTTCTTTTCTTCAGGTGAAACGCCTGCGACGGACAAAAAAGCGGGCCCTGTGGGGCCCGCGAGAAAGCACAAAAATGCTGTGCTAGGAGGAGACAAGCAAGGACGCTTCACTTTCCAAACCGTCCGAGTGTTTATTCGGCGGCCTGGCGCAAAACTTGAGCACTGTTTGAAGGCCCGTCCTTCAGACAGTGAACAAACGCACAAATCGGGGGCGGTCAATGCATGTGCAGGGCGCCGGCTGCCTTGCCTTTGCCAGCACGTGCCGGTGGGTTGCACAGGCCGCACACAAAATGACGCGAGATCTCATGCGGATGGGTCACATAGTGGCCACCGCACTTCGAGCATTTGGTCAGGGTCAGCATGCCGTTGTCGATGAACTTGACCAAACGCCAGGCGCGGGTCACCGACAACAGGGGCTCGAGCCCTTGGGTCTGGGTTTGTTCCAGGTACAACTGATAGGCCTTGATCACCGTCTGGATCTCGTCGATCTCGGCGGCCTTGTTCAGGTACTCATGGATATTGAGGAACAGAGAGGCGTGGATATTGGGCTGCCAGGTCATGAACCAGTCCGTCGAAAACGGCAACTGACCCTTGGACGGCGACTTACCGGCCACTTCCTTGTACAGACGCAGCAGGCGCTCATACGACAGATCCGTCTCCGACTCCAGCACTTGCAGGCGGGCACCCAGGTTGATCAGGGTGACGGCGGTTTCAATTTGCTTGGCTTCGGTCAACAGGCTCTTGGCTCGCATGATGCAACTCCTCAATGGTCTTTCGGGGGACGTCTTTTCGAGTTGCCGGATCAGGCAGCTTCTTGGTGACGGCCAGCCATCAGGATGTTGGCGTGCAGGCGGGTGACGCTGTCATTGCTGGACTTGCCGTGATTGGTCAGCAGGCCCCAGACCATGTCGTCGTCGATGCGCATGCGGCACAGCAGGGTGTTGCTCGAAGCGATCTTCATGATTTGAGCGGGCGACAGCAGCGCGATGGTGGCCGCGGTGTCTTCCGAAATGCCCAGGCGGAACAGCGCTTGTTCACGGTCCGTGCGGATCAGGCTTTGCGCCAGCATCAGGTAAGACAGATTGGTTTCGCGGATTTCCATCAGGATTTGGTCGGCGTTCATATCAATCTCCTAAGACGTTTTGGAAGGGTGGTTTGCGGGGCTTGTTTCATCTGCTGAATTCGTATCAGCGTGAAATGGATTGTGAAGATCCCTCCTTTTTTTCTGAATAGGCTGGGCGCTGTAATCCACGTCGGTCCTGCGCTGAGGGGCTTGTCAGAAAAAATCCGACATACGGAAACCAAGCGCCGGTGGTGCAGGGGGAAAACATCGCATTCATTTGGGCGGCATTTGCCTGCCTGTCTCGCCTGGTGGAATGGGTGTCCCCATAATGGCGGCCTGTCTACCGAGAAGGATGTGGTTCATGGCTCGACAGGCCCGCGGGGGATTGGCTGGCGTGCCCCATCTGGTGATGCAGCAGGTGCATGAAGGGCAAAAACTCGTTCAAGACGACGCAGACCGGCAGCGTTTGCTGGACACGCTGCGCATGGCGGCGCGCGATCACGGCGTGGCGGTGCATGCCTATGTGCTGGATGATCAGGAGTGGTGGATGCTGGCCACACCCAGCACCGATGAGGGGCTGAGCCTGATGGTGCAGTCCGTGGGCCGTCAGTACGTGGCGCACTACAACCGGCGGCACCGGCGACGCGGCTCGCTCTGGTCGGCGCGCTACAAGGCCTGTGTGGTGGCATCCGTCCATGACCTGCTGGATTGCATGGTGTTGATCGAGTCGGGTCGCCTGGATGGGACCTGGTCGAGCGCCGGGCACCATCTGGGGCGGGGTGTCGACCCACTGCTGAGCGAGCACGTGCAGTTCTGGAGCCTCGGCAACACCCCCTTTGACCGGGAGGCCGCCTGGAAGCGCCGTCTGGAAGAAGGGTTGTCGGCCAACCGGCTGGCGCAGCTTCGCGAAGCCGTCTCCAAGGGCTGGGCGGTCGGGACCCCCGAGGACATCGCCCGCTTGCAAGGGCAGACCGAGCGGCGTCTGACCCCGGGCAAACGAGGGCGTCCCCCCTTGAAGCGCGATATTTGATCTGTCCCTAATAAAATTCGCGCGACGGATCGCGTTTTAATAAATATGGTCTGACCCTATTTATTAATGCTTGAAAACCCTGAGATTCAAGAGTATCCTCGCCGGTCCCGTGTTGTTTTTCCACACTTACCTCTGGAGCGCCCCCATGACCCAGGCGACTTCGGGAACGACGTTCCCTATCACCCCCGTGTCCGACGCAGCAACCACCTCCGTGGCCACCGCGCAGGAAATCCGTGCTGCTGCCGAACTGGGCATGTATGCCAATGCCGAGCATGACGCTTGCGGCGTGGGCTTTGTCGCTCACATCAAGGGCCAGAAGGCACACAGCATCGTGGCACAGGGTCTGAAGATCCTGGAAAACATCGACCACCGTGGCGCCGTGGGTGCCGACCCGCTGATGGGTGACGGTGCCGGTCTGCTGATCCAGATCCCCGACGAGTTCTACCGCGCCGAGATGGCCAAGCAGGGCGTGGACCTGCCTCCGCCTGGCGAGTACGGCGTCGGCATGATCTTCCTGCCCAAGGAAAACGCCTCCCGCCAGGCTTGCGAGCAAGAGCTCGAGCGCGCCATCAAGGCCGAAGGCCAGGTGCTGCTGGGCTGGCGCGACGTGCCGGTTGACCGCGAGATGCCCATGTCGCCCACCGTGCGCGAAAAGGAGCCGGTCATCCGCCAGGTCTTCGTCGGCCGTGGTCCGGACATCCTCGTGCCCGATGCCCTGGAGCGCAAGCTCTACGTCATCCGCAAGACGGCCTCCACCAAGATCCAGAGCCTGAACCTGACGCACGGCAGCGAGTACTACGTGCCCAGCATGTCGTGCCGCACCATCATCTACAAGGGTCTGCTGCTGGCTGACCAGGTCGGCAAGTACTACATCGACCTGAAGGACGAGCGCGTGGTCTCGGCCCTGGCCCTGGTGCACCAACGCTTCTCGACCAACACCTTCCCTGAATGGCCGCTGGCTCACCCTTACCGCATGGTCGCCCACAACGGCGAAATCAACACGGTCAAGGGCAACTTCAACTGGATGCGCGCTCGTGAAGGCGTGATGAAGTCGCCCGTGCTGGGCGATGACCTCAAGAAGCTGTACCCCATCAGCCTGGACGGCCAGTCCGACACGGCCACGTTCGACAACGCGCTCGAGCTGCTGACCATGTCCGGCTACCCGCTGGCCCAAGCCGCCATGATGATGATCCCGGAAGCCTGGGAGCAGCACACCACCATGGACGAGCGCCGCCGTGCTTTCTATGAGTACCACGCCGCCATGATGGAGCCGTGGGACGGCCCCGCCGCCATGGTCTTCACCGACGGCCGCCAGATCGGCGCCACCCTGGACCGCAACGGCCTGCGCCCCGCTCGTTTCATCATCACCGATGACGACCTGGTCGTGCTGGCTTCCGAATCCGGCGTGCTGCCCATCCCCGAGAACAAGATCGTCAAGAAGTGGCGTCTGCAACCGGGCAAGATGTTCCTGATCGACTTCGAACAGGGCCGCATCATCGAAGACGAAGAGCTCAAGGCTCAGTACGCTTCGGCCAAGCCCTATCGTCAGTGGATCGAGAACGTCCGCATCAAGCTGGACACCATCGATGTGGCCGGCACGGCGGGCGAGTTCTCCGAATCGCTGCTGGACCGCCAGCAAGCCTTCGGCTTCACGCAAGAGGACATCAAGTTCCTGATGGCCCCGATGGCCACCAATGGCGAAGAGGCCACCGGCTCCATGGGCAACGACTCGCCCCTGGCCGTGCTGTCTGACAAGAACAAGCCGCTGTACAACTACTTCAAGCAGTTGTTCGCCCAGGTGACCAACCCACCGATCGACCCGATCCGTGAAGCGGTGGTGATGTCCTTGGTGTCCTTCATCGGACCCAAGCCCAACCTGCTCGACATCAACGCGGTGAACCCGCCCATGCGTTTGGAAGTGTCCCAGCCCGTGCTGGACTTCAACGACATGGCTCGGCTGCGCAACATCGAGAAGCACACCGGCGGCAAGTTCAAGCCTTACGAAGTCGACATCACCTACCCCGCAACCTGGGGTCACGAAGGTGTCGAAGCCCGTCTGGCCTCGCTGTGCGCCGAAGCGGTTGAAGCCATCCAGTCTGGCCACAACATCCTGATCATCACCGATCGCAAGATGGACCGGGCCAACATCGCGATCCCGGCCTTGCTGGCTCTGTCCGCCATCCACCACCACCTGGTCCGCAAGGGCCTGCGTACCTCGGCAGGCCTCGTGGTTGAAACCGGCACCGCCCGTGAAGTGCACCACTTCGCCGTGCTGGCCGGTTACGGCGCCGAAGCCGTCCACCCCTATCTGGCGATGGAAACCCTGGCCGACATGGCCAAGGAATTGCCTGGCGAGTTGTCGGCCGAGAAGGCCATCTACAACTACACCAAGGCCATCGGCAAGGGCCTGTCCAAGATCATGTCCAAGATGGGCATCAGCACGTACATGTCGTACTGCGGCGCCCAGATCTTCGAAGCCATTGGTCTGAACAAGGAACTGATCGACAAGTACTTCCGTGGCACCCCCACGCAAGTCGGTGGCATCGGCGTGTTCGAAGTGGCCGAAGAGTCCATCCGCAACCACAAGGCTGCTTTCGGTACCGACCCCGTGCTGGCCAACATGCTGGACGCGGGCGGCGAGTACGCCTGGCGCACCCGCGGTGAAGAGCACATGTGGACGCCGGACGCGATTGCCAAGCTGCAGCACTCGACCCGCTCCGGTCAGTTCGATACCTACAAGGAATACGCCCAGATCATCAACGATCAGTCCAAGCGTCACCTGACCCTGCGCGGCCTGTTCGAATTCAAGATCGATCCGACCAAGGCGATTCCCCTGGAAGAGGTCGAACCCGCTTCCGAGATCGTCAAGCGTTTCGCAACCGGCGCCATGTCGCTGGGCTCCATTTCGACCGAAGCCCACTCGACCCTGGCCCTGGCCATGAACCGCATCGGCGGCAAGAGCAACACCGGCGAAGGCGGCGAAGACGACCGTCGCTATCGCCAGGAGCTCAAAGGCATCCCGATCAAACAAGGCACCAAGGTGTCGGACGTGATCGGTTCGGAAGTCGTGGAAGTCGACTACGAAATGAAGGAAGGCGACAGCCTGCGCTCGAAGATCAAGCAGGTGGCTTCCGGCCGCTTTGGCGTGACCACCGAGTACCTGGTGTCGGCTGACCAGATCCAGATCAAGATGGCCCAGGGCGCCAAGCCCGGTGAAGGCGGCCAGCTGCCTGGCGGCAAGGTGTCGCAATACATCGGCAAGCTGCGTCACTCCGTGCCGGGCGTGGGTCTGATCTCGCCCCCTCCGCACCACGACATCTATTCGATCGAAGACCTGGCTCAGCTGATTCACGATCTGAAGAACGTCAACCCCAAGGCTGACGTGTCGGTCAAGCTGGTGTCCGAAGTGGGCGTCGGTACCGTGGCAACGGGCGTGGCCAAGGCCAAGGCCGACCACATCGTGATCGCTGGCCACGACGGCGGCACGGGCGCTTCGCCCTGGTCCTCGATCAAGCACTGCGGCACCCCATGGGAGCTGGGTCTGGCTGAAACCCAGCAGACCCTGGTCCTGAACCGCCTGCGTGGTCGCGTTCGTGTGCAGACCGACGGTCAGCTCAAGACTGGCCGTGACGTGGTCATCGGTGGTCTGCTGGGCGCTGACGAGTTCGGCTTCGCGACCGCGCCGCTGGTCGTCGAGGGCTGCATCATGATGCGCAAGTGCCACCTGAACACCTGCCCGGTGGGCGTGGCCACGCAAGACCCCGTCCTGCGTCAGAAGTTCTCCGGCAAGCCCGAGCATGTCGTGAACTACTTCTTCTTCGTCGCCGAAGAAGCCCGTCAGATCATGGCCCAATTGGGCATCCGCAAGTTCGACGAGCTGATCGGCCGTGCCGACCTGCTGGACACCCGCAAGGGCATCGAACACTGGAAGGCGCAAGGCCTGGACTTCAGCCGCGTCTTCGCGCTGCCCCCAGTCCCTGCTGAAGTGCCTCGTCTGCATGTCGACACGCAAGACCACGGTCTGGACAAGGCGCTGGATGTGCGCCTGATCGAGAAGGCCAAGCCCGCCATCGAGCGCGGTGAAGCTGTCAAGTTCATGGAAGTGGCCAAGAACGTCAACCGCACCGTCGGCGCCATGCTGTCGGGCGAGTTGATCAAGCACCATCCCGATGGTCTGCCAGATGACACCGTGTTCATCCAGATGGAAGGCACGGGCGGCCAGTCCTTCGGCGCCTTCCTGGCCAAGGGCATCACCCTGTACCTGATCGGTGAAGCCAACGACTACACCGGCAAGGGCTTGTCGGGTGGCCGTGTGGTCGTGCGTCCGAGCATCGACTTCCGTGGCAACTCCACCGACAACATCATCGTGGGCAACACCGTGCTGTACGGTGCCACCAGCGGTGAAGCCTTCTTCCGTGGCGTGGGCGGCGAGCGTTTCGGCGTGCGTCTGTCTGGTGCGACCGCTGTCGTGGAAGGTACCGGTGACCATGGTTGCGAATACATGACCGGCGGTACCGTGGTGGTGCTGGGCAAGACCGGCCGCAACTTCGCTGCCGGTATGTCCGGTGGCGTGGCTTACGTCTACGACGAAGACGGTCAGTTCGCCAAGCGCGTCAACACCGCCCAGGTCTCCCTGGAAAAGGTGCTGCCCGCTGCCGAGCAGGCCGACGCCGGGATCCCGATGCACAAGGGTGTGGCCGACGAAGCCGCGCTCAAGAAGCTCATCGAAGACCACCACCGTTGGACCGGGTCACTGCGTGCCCGCGAGATCCTGGACAACTGGGCCGCGCAACTGCCCAAGTTCGTCAAGGTGTTCCCGCATGAATACCGCCGTGCCCTGACCGAGATGGGTGCCAAGCAAGAAGCAACGGCCGCTGTTGCCAAGGCCAAGTCCGCCAAGGCCAAGGCCTGATCCGGACGTTAGGAGTGAATTGAAATGGGAAAAGTCACTGGCTTTCTGGAATTCGAGCGTCTGGAAGAGGGCTACGAGCCCGTTGAAAAGCGCGTCAAGAACTACAAGGAATTCGTCATCGGTCTGACCACCGAACAGGCGAAGGTCCAGGGTGCGCGTTGCATGGACTGCGGCACGCCGTTTTGCAACAACGGCTGCCCGGTCAACAACATCATCCCGGACTTCAACGATCTGGTGTATCGCAACGACTGGAAGAACGCGATCGAGGTGCTGCACTCGACCAACAACTTCCCCGACTTCACCGGTCGTGTCTGCCCGGCACCTTGTGAAGCCGCTTGCGTGCTGAACATCAACAACGATCCGGTGGGCATCAAGTCCATCGAGCACGCCATCATCGACCGTGCCTGGCAAGAAGGCTGGGTCAAGCCTCAGCCTGCGCAAGTCAAAACGGGCAAGAAGGTCGCCATCGTGGGCTCCGGCCCCGCTGGCATGGCCGCGGCTCAACAGCTGGCTCGCGTTGGTCACGATGTCACGGTGTTCGAGAAGAACGACACCATCGGCGGTTTGCTGCGTTTCGGCATCCCCGACTTCAAGTTCGACAAGTCGCACATTGACAAGCGTGTCAAGCAGATGGAAGCCGAAGGCGTGGTCTTCAAGACCAACACCATCGTCGGCGAGATGCCCAAGGGTTCCAAGGTCACCAACTGGGCCAAGGACACCGTCACGCCTGAGCAACTGAACAAGGATTTCGATGCCGTGATCCTGGCCGGTGGCTCGGAGCAGTCGCGTGATCTGCCTGTGCCGGGTCGTGACCTGGCTGGCATCCACTTCGCGATGGAGTTCCTGCCTCAGCAGAACCGCGTGAATGCCGGCGGCAAGGTCAAGGACCAGATCATGGCCACGGGCAAGAACGTGATCGTGATCGGTGGCGGTGACACCGGTTCCGACTGCGTGGGCACCTCCAACCGGCATGGCGCCAAGAGCGTGATCCAGTTCGAGCTGATGCCTCAGCCTCCCGAGCAGGAGAACAAGGCGCTGACCTGGCCTTACTGGCCGATCAAGCTGCGCACCTCGTCCAGCCACGAAGAAGGCTGCGAGCGCGAGTTCGCCATCGCCACCAAGGAATTCATGGGCGAAAACGGCAAGGTCACCGCCGTCAAGACGGTTCGGGTCGAGTTCAAGAACGGCAAGTTCGAAGAAGTCCCGGGCTCCGAGCAGGTCCTCAAAGCTGACCTCGTGTTGCTGGCGATGGGCTTCGTGAACCCTGTCGACACGCTGCTGAGCGGCTTCGGGGTCGAAAAAGACGCCCGTGGCAATGCCAAGGCTTCGACCGACGTCGGCGGCTACAAGACCAACGCACAGAAGGTCTTCGCAGCGGGTGACGTGCGCCGTGGTCAATCGCTGGTGGTCTGGGCCATTCGCGAAGGCCGTCAGGCAGCACGTGAGGTGGACGCCTTCCTGATGGGCTCTTCCACACTGCCTCGCTGATTCATCTCTGCCCTTGATCAACGTCAAAAGGCCGCCCTCGGGCGGCCTTTGTCTTTTCTTTTTCACCCTAACCTTAGGGGGATCAGGGGTATGCCCCCTAAGACTTGGGGTGGTCGCCTTGTCAGAGGGAACTTACGCTCCGCCAGCTAATTCACCATTCTCATCAGCTGGAGGTAGTCATGAATTCTTTCCGTTTACTCGGTGCTGTAGGCCTGTTTGCGCTGGCAGCCCCGGCGGCCTGGGCACAGTCGATCTCGCCCGCGTCGTATTCGGCCACCATCAATGTGGGCCAGACCATCACCATCGACAAAACCATCACACTGGCACCCTCCGGCGCTACCAAAGTGGACGTGGTTTTCCTCGCCGATAACACCGGCAGCATGTACGGCACCGTGGCCAATGCACAGGCTGGTGCGACGTCCATCATGAACGGCCTGACCAGCGGGGCCGACTATCACTTTGGCGTGGCCCGCTACTACGGGGACCCGTCTGAGTACGGCATGACGCCTTCGAGCTCTTTCAACTACCTCACGCCGCTTTCGTCGAGCGTGGCCTCGGCGCAAACGGGCATCAATTCCTGGGAAGCCAATGGCGGCGGCGATACGCCTGAAGCCAATTACTTTGCACTCAAGCAAACAGCTGACACGTCGGCCTGGCGTCCTGATGCGCAACGCATCGTGGTCTGGTTCGGTGATGCGACCAGTCATACCGAGACCACCACCCATGCTGACGCAGTCAATGCGCTGACCAACGCCGGCGCCAAAGTCGTTGCATTCAACAACGGCAGTGCAGGCTACGGCATCGACGGCGCCTATGGCGCTGATGCCAATCAGGCCTCGTCAGTGGTGGGCGCCGTGGGCGGCTCTCTGACCAACAACTTCACTTCTTTGACCTCGTCCGAGTTCGTGACCAAAGTGACCGAGCAGATCTCTGCTGCATCGTCTTCGCTGGACCTGTTCTTCAGCTCCAACCTCGTGGGCTCGGGCCTGACTTTGGGCTTCACCTGCACCGATGTGCTGGGTTGCGACAATGTCGGCGGTGGCGAAAGCCGCACCTTCCGCCTCTCGATCACCGGCAATCTGGCTGGCACCTATTCGTTCGACGTGTTCGCTCGTGGTGTGGCAGCAACAGAGCATGACGTGATCACCGTCGCTGCAGTGCCCGAGCCTTCTGCGGCTCTGATGGTGCTGGGTGGTGTGGGCTTGGCGGGCTGGATGGCGCGTCGTCGCAAGCAAGCCTGATCACAGTCTGAAGCGAAGGGCAAACCGCCGATCTGAAACGCGAATCGGTTGCTTGCCCTATGATTGCATGGCCGGTGCACAGCGCACCGGCCAATTTTTTTGCACATGGCTGCCAACCCGTTCCAACTTCCTGACTCCGTTCTTCCCTCACGCCTGCCTGACATCATGGTCGAGCTGAGAGGGGTCACCTGCGGCTATGGTGACCGCGTCATCTTGCAGGACATCAATCTGGTGGTGCCTAAAGGCAAGGTTGTCGCATTGATGGGCACATCGGGCGGCGGCAAGACCACGGTCCTGCGCCTGGTGGGGCGTCAGCTTTCTCCGATGAAGGGGCAGGTTTTTCTGGACGGACGCGACCTCGCCGAGCTCGACGCCAATGGCTTGATGGCCGCACGTCGGCGCATGGGCATGCTGTTCCAGTTTGGCGCGCTGTTCACAGATCTGACCGTGTTCGAGAACGTTGCCTTCCCGCTGCGCGAGCACACCAAACTGCCCGAGCCACTGATTCGAGATCTCGTGTTGATGAAGCTCAACGCGGTGGGGCTGCGTGGCGCACGCGACCTCATGCCCAGTGAGGTGTCGGGCGGCATGGCCCGTCGCGTGGCGCTGGCCCGTGCGATGGCGCTGGACCCGGAACTGATGCTGTATGACGAGCCCTTTGCCGGACTCGATCCCATCTCGATGGGCGTGGCCGCCAGACTGATCCGTGAACTCAATGACACGATGGGCTTGACCAGCATCATCGTGTCCCATGATGTTGAAGAAACCTTCCTGATTGCGGACCACGTGGTGCTGCTGGCCAACGGCCGCATCGTGGCGCAGGGCACGCCCGTTGAAATGCGCGCCAGCGAAGATCCCCTGGTTCGACAGTTCGTGCACGCCGCGCCCGATGGTCCGGTGCGGTTTCACCACCCTGCACAAGACGCAGGCGTGGATTACGGGGTCCGGTGATGCTGCGTTATTTACGTCCTTCGGTGGTGGGGCAAGCGGTTCGACTCAAAGTGTCGGACATCGGCTATGCCACTCGCCTGTTCGTCAAGTTGCTGTCCATGGTGGGCTCCACCTTTCGGCGCGCGCGCCTGGTAGGCGAGCAAATCCATTTCCTGGGCAACCACTCGCTGGCCATCATCGTGGTCTCTGGCCTGTTCGTTGGCTTTGTCCTGGGTTTGCAGGGTTACTACATCCTGCAGCGCTACGGCTCCAGTGAGGCGCTGGGGCTGATGGTGGCCCTGTCGCTGGTGCGCGAACTCGGCCCCGTTGTGGCCGCCTTGCTCTTCGCCGGGCGGGCCGGCACCTCGTTGACCGCCGGTATCGGCCTGATGAAGGCGGGCGAGCAACTGGCGGCGATGGAGATGATGGCGGTCGACCCGATTCAACGGGTGCTGGCGCCACGCTTCTGGGCCGGGGTCATCGCCATGCCCTTGTTGGCCGCAGTATTCTCGGCTGTTGGCATCATTGGCGGCTGGGTGGTGGGCGTGGTGATGATCGGCGTCGACCCGGGGGCTTTCTGGTCCCAGATGCAAAACGGCGTGGAAGTCTGGGCTGATGTGGGCAACGGACTGCTCAAAAGCGTCGTGTTCGGCCTGACGGTGACATTCGTCGCCTTGCTGCAAGGGTTTGAATGTCAGCCCACGCCCGAAGGTGTTTCTCGCGCCACGACCCGTACGGTGGTCATGGCCTCACTGGCTGTTCTGGCACTGGATTTTGTGCTGACCGCGATGATGTTCTCCATCTGATCGCGTTTGATACGAGGAAAGACAAGCATGCAACGTTCCAAGCATGACGTGTGGGTGGGTTTGTTTGTGCTCATTGGCGCGGCGGCCGTGTTGTTTCTGGCTTTGCAGGCCGGCAATCTGCTGACCTTGTCATTTGATTCGGGCTACGTGGTCAAGGCACGCTTTGACAACATCGGAGGGCTCAAGCCCAAAGCGGCCGTCAAGAGCGCCGGCGTTGTGGTCGGTCGCGTGCAATCGATCCATTTCGACAGCAAGACCTATCAGGCGGAGGTCGACATCGCCTTGAATCATGGTGTGGCCTTTCCCAAGGACACCTCGGCCAAGATCCTCACGGCCGGTCTGTTGGGCGAGCAGTACATCGGCCTGGAGCCCGGGTATGACCAGGTGAATCTGGCGCAAGGCGATGCCATCAAATCGACTCAGTCGGCCATCGTGCTCGAGAGCCTGATCAGTCAGTTCCTGTACAACAAGGCGGCCGAGGCCACATCCGGCGGTGGGGGAAGCAAATGAGATCGACTGCACTCAGGTCCACCAGGGGCACCGCTCGCGGGGCCCGTGCGATCTTGGGTGGTTTGTTGCTGGTCGCCAGTGTGCTGACCTCAGCATGTGCCACCAAACAGAACCCAGACCCGCTGGAACACTGGAACCGCCAGGTTTTCGCTTTCAATGACGGGCTGGACCGCCGGGTCGTCAAACCCGTTGCCAAGGCCTACAAGGCGGTGACCCCCGACTTCTTCCGCCAGGGGGTGGACAATTTCTTTGGCAATTTCAAGGACATGTGGGCGACCGCCAACCTGTTCCTGCAAGGGCGATTCGCCGATGGCACGATGGGCGTGATGCGGGTCGGGGTGAACTCCACCTTGGGCCTGGGCGGCGTCATTGATCTGGCGACACCGATGCGCCTGTATCGGTACAACGAGGATTTTGGACAGACCTTGGGGGTGTGGGGCGTCCAACCCGGCGCCTACATCGTCTGGCCCGTGTTCGGGCCCTCGACCTTGCGTGACTCGCTGGGCTTGCCGGGCGACATCTACTTCTCACCCACGACCCTCTCGCATAACCCGGCAGGCAACAACCGTCTGCGGGTTCTGAGTCTGGTCAACGCCCGTGCGGGCTATCTGGATGCATCCAATCTGGTCGAAGACGTGGCCCTGGACCGCTATTCCTTTGTGCGAGATGCGTTTTTGCAGCGCAGGCACAATCTGATCTACAACGGAGATCCTCCGATGGACGACGAGGATCTCGACGAGCCATCCCAGGCCCCGGCGTCTGAATAACCTGGGCAGGTCCACCAATCGGGTGGGCGCTGCGTTGTAGTCAGCAAGGCCCCGCGAGGGCCGCATCTGGCTACTGAAAGGAGCGAGATCTTGAAATACTTGAAGCGAAATGTGTGGGTGGCGGCAGCGCTGGCCTTGGCTGGTGGCGTGTCGTCTGTCTGGGCGGCGGATGCCGCCACGTCGGCAACCGCCGTTGTCCCGGCCGGTGTGGCGGCAGATGCCTTCATCAAAGACATCACCAATGACGTGTTCGCCACCGTGCGGGGCGACAAGGCGATTCAGGCAGGTGATTTGCGCAAGATCATCGCCGTCATCGAGACGAAGATCCTGCCGCATGTGGATTTTCAGCGCATGACCGCGTCGGCGGTGGGCCGCAACTGGCGCCAGGCCACGCCTGAGCAGCAAAAGCGTCTGCAGGAAGAATTCAAGAACCTGCTGGTCTATACCTACGCGGGCGCCGCCGCTCAGATCAAGGATCAGACCGTGGAATACCGCCCCATGCGGTCACGCCCGGAAGACACCGAGGTCGTGGTGCGCTCGATCGTGCGCGGCCAAGGTGAGCCGATCCAGATCGACTATCGACTGGAAAAGGTGGGCAACGCCTGGAAGGTCTATGACGTCAACGTGCTGGGTGCCTGGTTGGTGCAAACCTACCAGAGCAGCTTTGCACAAGAGGTATCGGCTTCCGGCATCGATGGCCTGATCGCCAAGCTGGTGGAGCGCAACAAGCAACTGGCAGCCAAGAAGGCCGGTTGATCATGTTGATGCTGCCTGCGGTGTTGACCCATTCGGACGTGCCGGCCGTGTTGCGTCTGTTTCGGGAAACGCTGGAAAAAGCCGCCGCCAAAGGCAACGTCGATGCCGCCATGCTGACGGTGGATGGCTCGGCCTTGCAGCAATTCGACTCCAGTGCGCTGGCCGTCTTGCTGGAGTGTCAGCGCATGGCGCGGTCGCGAGGCCGCGCTTTCGCCGTTCAGTCCTTGCCGCCCAAATTGACCGAGCTGGCTCGGCTTTATGGCGTGGATGGGCTGTTGCAGTCGGCCTGAATCAGATCTCTTCGGCCCATGCGTAGCCGTCGCGGGCCACCAGGGCGCTGGCGGCAGGGGGACCCCATGTTCCCGCGGCGTAGGGGCGCAGTGACTGCGTGTCCTGGCGCCAACATTCGAGGATCGGCTCGACCCAACGCCAGGCTTGCTCCTGCTCGTCCGAGCGCACGAACAGATTGAGCCTTCCTGCCAGTGCATCCAGCAGCATGCGCTCGTAGGCCCCCACGCGGTCCGTCGGAAAGACCTTGTCAAAGTCCAGGTCGAGCGACACCGGCGAGAGGTTTTCATGACCTGAGCCGGTGAGGATGCTGGAGACCGCCCCTTTGGCGGCCAACAAATGCAACTCCAACCCGTCATCGGGCTGCAACTTGATCACCAGTTTATTGGGCGTGTGCGAGCCCGGAAAGATCTGGTGCGGCGTGGGCCTGAAATTGACCACGATTTCGGCGTGCCGGTGGGCCATGCGCTTGCCGGTGCGAAGGTAGAAGGGCACACCGGCCCAGCGCCAGTTCTGCACCTCGCAGCGCAAGGTCACGAAGGTTTCGGTGTGGCTGTCAGCCGGAACCTTGTCTTCTTCGAGGTAGCCCTTGACCGGTTGGCCGTTGATCATGCCGCTTCGGTATTGCCCCCGCACCACATCGCGCGCAACCGAATGGGTGTCAAAGGGCTTGAGCGATTTCAGCACCTTGAGCTTTTCGTCCCGGATGGCGTCTGCATCGGCGCTGGAGGGGGGCTCCATGGCCACCATGGTCAGCAATTGCAGCGCGTGATTCTGGATCATGTCTCGCAGGGCGCCGGTGCGGTTGTAGAAGTCCCCCCGGGTGCCGACGCCCATGCTTTCGGCCAATGTGATCTGGATGTTGGCAATGCTCTCGCGACGCCACAGCGGCTCGAACAGCACGTTGCCAAATCGCAAGGCCATCAGATTCTGTACCGAAGGCTTGCCCAGGTAATGGTCAATGCGCAGCGCCTGTTTTTCGGTGAACACGGCGCTCACGGCGCGGTTGATCTCCTGCGCGCTGGCCAAGTCATGCCCCAGGGGTTTTTCCAGCACCACCCGCACCTTGTCGTGATTCAGCCCGCAGGCGCCCAATTGCTCGCAGATGGTCGGAAACAAATGGGGGCTGGTGGCCAGGTACATCACCGTGGTGTCCGCCTCACGCTGCGCCAGCCAGTCCTTGAGCTTGAGGTAATCGCCGGCTACGGACAAGTCCATCCGCAAATAGTGAATCTGCGCCGAGAACTGGCTGAACTCTTCCTGCGTGGGGCGTTTGGCGCTCTCGGCCTCTTGCAGGCGGTCCTGCAGCCATTGGCGATAGCCCGCGTCGTCAATCACATCGCGGGCCACCGCCAGAATGCGGCCATCCCGAGGCAGCTTGCCATGGCGCCATGCCTGGAACAGGGAGGGCATCAACTTGCGCCAGGTCAGATCGCCTGTGCCGCCAAAAAAGACAAGGTCAAATGACATGAATGGCAATCATCCGTCGAAAACCTCGACGTGAGGGGTTCTTATCCAGTATGCCCCGACCATTTGTCATCAAAATGCATACAAAATAAAGGGAAAGATCCTTTTATTGTGATCGCAGAAATCTTCAAAAGACATGGGTACCCAACTCGACCAGCTCAAAACCTTCACCACGGTGGTCGCTGACACCGGTGATTTCAAGCAATTGGCCCAATTCACGCCCCGTGATGCGACCACCAATCCTTCGCTGATTCTCAAGGCGGTGCAGAAGGCCGATTACGCGCCCTTGCTGGCCGAGGTGGTGGCCGCGCACAAGGGACAGCCGCTTGATGTCATCGTCGACCAGGTGCTGGTGCGATTTGGACGCGAGATCCTCAAGGTCGTGCCTGGGCGGGTCTCCACCGAAGTCGATGCCCGGCTGAGCTTCGACACTGCCGAAACCTTGGCGCGTGCGCGCCGCATCATGGCGCTGTACGAAGCGGCGGGTGTCGGGCGTGAGCGGGTGCTGATCAAGATCGCGGCGACCTGGGAAGGGATTCAGGCAGCCCGTGTCCTGGAACAAGAAGGCATCCACTGCAACCTGACCTTGTTGTTTGCCTTCGCGCAGGCCCAGGCCTGTGGGGACGCCAACGTGCAGTTGATTTCGCCCTTTGTCGGCCGGATCTACGACTGGTACAAGAAGACGGCCGGCGCTCAGTGGGATGAGGCTGCGCAGGCGGGCTTGAACGATCCGGGCGTGCAATCCGTTACCCGCATCTATCAGCATTACAAGCAGCACGGTATCCGCACCGAAGTGATGGGTGCCAGCTTCCGCAATGTTGGGCAGATTCTGGCTTTGGCGGGCTGCGACTTGCTCACCATCAGCCCCGACTTGCTGGCGCAACTGCAGTCGGTCGATGCGGCAGCCCAACCGGTGGTGCGCCATTTGACGCCCCCCGCGGACCAAACGCCGGCCGAGCCGCCCTTGTCCGAGGCGGCGTTTCGCTACGCGCTCAATGAGGACGCCATGGCCACCGAAAAACTGGCCGAAGGCATCCGTTCGTTTGCGGCCGATGCGGCCAAGCTGGACGCCATGATTGAAGCCCTGCGTTGACCGAGTCCGACATGAGCTTCATTCGGTGTGACCAGACCGTGGCCTGGGCGGCCCTCAAAGGCCACTGGGAGGCCCACGGGCGCGATCTCGACCTGCGCACGCTGTTTGGCGCCGATCCGACTCGGGTGTCGCGCCTGACCATCCACGCGCCTGAGGTGGTGGGGGATCTGTCGCGCGCCAAGTGGGACGTCGCAACGTCGCGCCATTTGTTCGATCTGGCGCGCGAGTGTCGTTTGCCCGAGCGCCGTGACGCCATGTTCAATGGTGAGGTGGTCAACTGCAGCGAGGGCCGTGCGGCGCTGCACACGGCCTTGCGGGCGCCCAAAGGGGCCGGCCCCTTCAGCGATCAGGTCCACTCGGTTCTGGAGCGCATGCTGGCATTTGTCGAGCAGGTGCGCCGTTCCGCGGGTGGGACGCAGACGGGCGACATTCGCGATGTGGTGAACATCGGCATCGGGGGGTCGGATCTGGGCCCCCAGATGGTGGTGCCGGCCCTTGACCCCTTCGTGCACCCCAAGCTGCGCTTTCATTTCGTCTCGAACGTGGACGGGCACGATCTCGCCGAGGTCCTGCGCCAGGTGGACGTGCGCCATACCTTGTTCATTGTGGCCTCCAAGACCTTCACCACTCTGGAGACCATGGCCAACGCCATGGCGGCCAAGCAGTGGTTTCAGGATCAGGGCGGCGTCGACATTGCGCGCCACTTTGTGGCGACCACGACCAACGTGGAGGCGGCGGCCGCTTTCGGGATCACGACCACCTTTGGCTTCTGGGACTGGGTGGGCGGGCGATTCTCGATGTGGTCCCCCATTGGTTTGCCCATCGCCCTGGCACTGGGGGCGGAGCACTTCCGCGCGATGCTGGCCGGCGCGCATGCGATGGACCAGCATTTCGCCACGGCCCCGCTTGCTGCGAACTTGCCGATGTGCCTGGGCCTGCTGGACGTGTGGTATCGCAACTTTCATGGTTACGGCAGCCGGTGCGTGGCACCGTACCACCATGGCCTGCGTCGTTTGCCCACCTACCTGCAGCAGTTGGTCATGGAGAGCAACGGCAAGGGCGTGGACGCCCATGGCCAGCCACTGGGGTATTCGACTTCGGAGGTGGTGTGGGGCGAGCCCGGTACCAACGGGCAGCACGCGTTCTTCCAGATGCTGCACCAGGGCACCGATGTGATTCCGGTGGACTTCATCCTGATCAAGCAGCCCACCTACGCCGCCGCGCCAGCCATGTCCGAAGCCTTTCGGCGACTGATGGACCAGCAGCATGCGACCTTGCTGGCCAACGGCGTGGCCCAGGCGCAAGCGCTGATGTGGGGCAAGGGCACCGACGAGGCGCAACAGGAGCCGCGTCCTCCCACAGCGTCGACCACCATGCCGGCCCATGAATTGGCCTTGCAGCGCACCTTCCCTGGTAACCGCCCCAGTTTGACGCTGGTGCTCGATCAGCTCACGCCGCGTTCTCTGGGGGCCCTGGTGGCCCTGTATGAACACCGCACCTTCGTGACCGGTGCACTGTGGGGCATCAACTCCTTTGACCAATGGGGGGTGGAGCTGGGCAAGGTGCTGTGCAAGGACGTCGCGGCCCGCATGCAAAGCGGCGATGTCGATGGCGTGGATGCCGCCACCGCTGCCATGATCCAGCGCCTGCGTTAAGCAGGCGGCGCACTTCAGGCGCAAAAAAGCCCGCTCACGTCCGTGGCGGGCTATGCGGTTCAAGGCGGCGAAAGCCGCTCGGCTCAGGCCTCGGCGGTGTCCGTCAGCGTCTTGCGCATTTTCTTCATGGCCGCGACTTCGATCTGGCGGATGCGTTCGGCGCTGACACCGTACTCGGCCGCCAGGTCGTGCAAGGTCATGCCGCCCGAACCGTCGTCGTTGACCTTCAGCCAGCGCTCTTCAACGATGCGGCGGCTGCGGTCGTCCAGTTGGCCCAGCGCCTGCGTGATGCCGTCGCTGGCCAGCCAGTCACGGCGCTGCGACTCGATGACGCGAGTGGGCTCGTGGCGGTCGTCCGCGAGGTAGGCAACGGGCGCCAACACGCCTTCGTGGTCGTCGTCCGATGGGGCTTCCAGGGCCACATCGCCGCCGGCAAGCCGGGTTTCCATCTCGATGACGTCTTCCGGCCGCACGTCCAGCTCTTCGGCCACCCGCAGGATCTCCGATTCGCTGAAGGCCGAGCGGCCCACATGCGCGTCGTCCGCTTCACCCTTGTACTGGTGCTTCAGGGAGCGCAGGTTGAAGAACAGCTTGCGTTGCGCCTTGGTCGTGGCGACCTTGACCATCCGCCAGTTCTTGAGGATGTACTCGTGGATCTCGGCCTTGATCCAGTGCATGGCGTAGCTCACCAGGCGCACGCCCTGATCCGGATCGAAGCGCTTGACGGCCTTCATCAGGCCGACATTGCCCTCCTGGATCAGGTCGCCCTGGGGCAAGCCGTAACCGATGTACTGGCGGGAAATGGAGACCACCAGGCGCAGATGGGAGAGCACCAGTTTTCCGGCGGCATGCAGGTCCTGCTGGTCCCGCAAGCGACGAGCCAGAGCCTGCTCTTCGTCAGCCTCCAGCATGGGAATGTCTTGGACAGCGCGCACATAAGCATCCAGGTTACCCAACGAGGGCACCATGCTCCATGGGTCACGGATGGTCAAGGCAGCGGTTGATGTCATGGTCAGAATCCTTTCGGGTTCATCTATCCAAACAATACTAGCACTCAAATGGTTGGAGTGCTAACCGCAGAAAAGTTCCGCGTCGCAGACCCGGAATTGCGACAAACGGGCCGGCAATGAAAAAAGCCTCGTTTCCGAGGCTTTGACCAGTCGAGAGCGGAACGCTTGTCGTTCAGGCCTTGCGACGAGCCAGGCTGCCGACGATGAGCAAGCCAGCCAGCGCCAGGGCATAGCTGGATGCTTCAGGCACGGCGCCCATCAGCTTTTCGCTGCGGTCGAAGGGCAGGCCCTGCATGTGGACGCCAAACTTGAAGCTGCCGTCGCCAATGTTGCTTGGAGCGACGCCGCTGAGCAGGAACTGAATGGACTCGCCCGCGTTGATGCCGTTGCTGGCAGGCTTTTTATCGGGTTGGAAGTTGGCGTCGATGGTCCAGCCCAGGCTGCTGGGCATGTGTGCACCGCCGCCGGTGGTGTAGAGGACGCCGGGCATCTGCGACGCGCCCAAGGTGACCGTCATGCCTGCGCTGGTGTCGAAGCTGATGCCGCTGATGAACGAGTGGTTGTCGCTGCCCGAAGCGTTGCTGATGGTCAGCAAGTTGCCCACCAAGGACCAGCTTGCCAGGGAGGCGCCGATGCTGGTGCAGCCGGCGGAATCGGACGAGGCGCTCACCGAGCCGGTGATGCAATCAAATGAATACGCTTGCGCACCGGCAGAGGCGCCTGCGAGCACCACGGCGGCAACTAGGGTTTTACGACAGAAAGAAGGCAAAGCAAATTTCATCATGTGGCTCCTGTATGCGATGGGGCCGAGGAGGCGCGCCATCCAAGTTGAGGACAGTTTCTTCTGGTTCGGGGGCTAAGGGATAGCCCGCAACTGCGGGGGTGATTCAAGCCAGCTGGGTTCCGCTGTCTTCAATCAAAGTCCGGATGGTGGTCGGGCTGTTGCTCAAGACGGCGATGCTGCCTTGAGCCAGGTTGCTGAAGCCGACGGCCGCATTGGCGACCACGTCGCGCAGGCTGATCACGATCTGACCCGCCGCGAGGTTGAATTGGGACACCACCAGCGTCCCGGAAACAATGCGGAATGCATACGACTTGACCGAGCTGTCGGGGCTGATTTGCCGACAGGTGATCAAGGCGTCGCTGGTCAAGGCCCCACCCGACCCCAGGTTGTAGACCGAGCCAGCCGTCGGGATGGCGGGACCGAGTTTGACGGACAGGGAGATGTTGCCCACGAGGGTTTGGTTGTCAGCCGTGCGGGTGGTGCTGAGCTGCAAGGCGAGAACGGGCCCATCACTGAACGCCGAATGGGGGTTGATCACCGCCTGTACGAGGCTGGGTTGGGACTGGATGTCGAACGTGCGGCCCAGGAAGGGGAAATTGCTGCCGCTTCGGTCGCGGATGGAAATACCGCTGCCCCCGGGGGCGCTTTCAGCCTGGGCCTTGGCGGAATCCACGGACTGCGGGTTCGCGCTGCCGGTTGACGGGTCGTCTTCTGCGCCGCCGCATCCATGCAGGCCCGCAACGGCGGCCGCGGGTAGGCCCAACACCAGGGTGCGTCTGAGGGAGTCCATCTTGCGTGTCCTTGTGGCGGTCAATTCAGGGTGAGGCCGGCTGCCGCCGCGCTCAGGATCGATGCCACGCCTTGGGAAGGGCGCCAGCCATTGAATTCACCGCTCAATTCGTTGTCCTCAAAATGCCAGGCCCAGGAAAAGCCCAGCTGCTTGCACATGCGCAAGGCGTCGCGGGTGTAGCGTTGACGGGCCAACTCCAGCGCGGTTTGCTTGGCGGGCGACAAGGCGAGGGTGAGGGTGCCGACTGCGTTGTTGATGGCATCGGTTCCCTTGGGGCCGAGGTTCAAGTCAGGCAGGGTCCATGATGAGGTGAAGCAGATGACCTTTTGTCCGGCCGTGACGGCTGTGGTGAAGGCAATGCCATCAAGTGGCGTGCCAGTATCCGATACCACCAGCAGGATCTGATTCGAGAAAGGCCAGGCCGCAGGGTTGGGGCCGCAGTCGACCCGAAACCCGTTGCTGTCCAGATTGCCCAAGGTAAGGGTGACCCGGTTGGCGGTGACGTTCACGGCTGTCAGCATGCGGTGGCTGTCTCGCGGTTCGACGAGGCTGGCCTTGGAAAGGCGCGGATTGACGGCTGAAAACTCACTGACGAAGATCGGGACACCAAACTGGGTGTGGAAGTCAGCCTGTGGGTTGCTGCGGCCCGCGTTGAGATAGTAGGCGTCGTTGCGGAAATGACTGATCAGGCTGAGGTAGCTGGTGAAGTCCTGACTCAAATTGGCGGCTGCGCGCCCGCCCGCTGGATCGGCGTTGTAGTAGTCCCGGACGCGCCAATGTGCATAGGCGCTGTCACCGTACAAGGTGCCCAGCGCCTCGTAAGCCCCACTGTTCACGCCCTGGTGGGTGAATGGCAGGGGTGCATACAAGTTGAAGGCGTACACCACCCGGGCAGCGGGATCTTGAATCAGCAAGGAGCGATCGGCCGCATCGGCCAGGTTGCGGAAGATGTCTAGCCCCCTGGCTGCACCGCCGTAAACGCCCTGCACCACGATGGGCGTCTTGCTGTCCTGTGCCCGAATGGCGGCCACGCAGCGATTGGCCAAGGCGCGCCAGTTGTGCAGCGTGGGCGGATTGGGCGCCACCGCGTTGAGTTCGGCAAACGAGCGGGTCGGGTCGGGATAAGGCGCGTTGAGCAGGTCGTAGCCGACCAATTGCGGAAAGGCTGAAGCGGGCCAGCGCCGGGCGGTCGCAGTCCAGAATCCGACCAGCGCGTCTTGAAGCGCCGCCTGCTGCCAGAGGCTGCCGCCGCGTTCCTGGTGAAAGTCCGTGACCGCCATGATCACGCCGGCCCCCACCCCCTGTGCCAGACTCAGAATGCGGTCGATCTGGGCCGCCACCTGCTTGTAGGTCAGGGGCGCGCCACTGCTGCGTGATCCAACCGTGAGGCCGGTGTCGTCCCAGCCCTGGGCGGCGATGACGGAAAGGTCGTCTGCGCAAAGCGTATACGGGCCGGCCGCCCCCAATTGCAGGCGCAAGGCGTTGTAGCCCTTGCGGATGGCGAGGTTGTGGACCGTCGGGGTGACGTTGCTGGCGTTGAGGCTCAAACCGACATTGGCTGCCGCAAGCAAACCCGCCTTCCAGTGTCCCCAGGCGGTGTCTTTGTCCGTGATCGGTAGTGCGGGCATGCCTTCGTCCTCTGCGTGTCGGCGGAATTCATTTTTTTATTTCTATTGGGGGAAGCCAGACAGCGCTTGCCTCCAGGCCCGAACGTCATCGCTGGACGTCGGTGCGGTAAGGCAGAGTGCCAACCTCGTCACAGTATAGGTACAGGGTTTTTGCGTAGGGAGAAGGCATCTCCCCCAGGGAGGGGGGAGGGTTCCCCCTTTGATTCGGGGGCCCAAGCTTGATTCTATGATTTAAATGTCTCGTATGTAACGAGAAGAACTAAATACGTATTTTTCGGACATGAAAAAAGGGGCCCGAGGGCCCCCTTTCTGGGTGACTGCCGACCTGACTGTTATTTCAGGGACGCGCCATGCGCAACGGCCACGGCCGTCATGTTGACGATGCGTCGCACGGTGGCCGACGGGGTCAGGATGTGCACCGCATCGGCCGCGCCCAGCAAGATGGGGCCCACCGTGACGCCTTGCCCACCGGTCATCTTCAGCACATTGAACAAGATGTTGGCGGCATCGAGGTTGGGCAGGATGAGGATGTTGGCGATGCCGTCCAGAGTGGAATCGGGCAACAGTTTGGCCCGCACCGATTCGCTCAGGGCGGCGTCGCCCTGCATTTCGCCGTCGGCCGGGATGTGGGGCATGCGCTGCACGAACAGGTCGCGCGCCTTGCGCATCTTTCGAGCCGAAGGGCGGGTGCTGGAGCCGAACATCGAATGCGACAGGAAGGCGACGCGTGGGGGCAGGCCAAATCGCTGGACTTCTTCCACTGCCAGCACCGCGATGTCGGCCAGTTGCTCAGCCGTCGGGTCTTCGTTGACGAAGGTGTCGGCGATGAACAGGTTGTGGTTGTCCAGGATGAGGGCATTGAGTGCCGCCAGACCATGCGCCTTCGGATGCACGCCGATCACATCGCGGACGTGTTCGAGGTGCAGGTCATAGCGGCCGATGACGCCGCAGATCATGCCGTCAGCATCGCCCATCTTGACCAGCAAGGTGGCGATCAGCGAGTTGGAGCGGCGTACCACCACTTTGGCCAGCTCGGGCGAGATGCCGTCGCGGGCGCGCAGCTTGTGATACGCGTCGTAGTACTGTTTGAAGCGGTCGTCCTTGCCCGGGTTGACGACCTCGCAGTTCACGCCCGGTTGCAGGCGCAGGCCGGCCCGCTCGATGCGGGTGGCGATCACGTCGGGGCGGCCCACCAGAATGGGGCGCGCAATGCCTTCGTCCACGGCGATCTGGGCGGCGCGCAGCACGCGTTCGTCTTCGCCTTCAGCGTAGGCGATGCGCTTGGGTGCGGCCTTGGCGCCCAGGAACAGCGGACGCATGAACAGGCCCGTGTTGGTTACGAATTGCGACAGCGATTCGCGATACGCCTTGAGGTCGGTGATGGGGCGCGTGGCCACGCCGGAAGCGGCCGCCGCCTCGGCCACGGCGGGAGCGATGCGCAGAATCAGGCGCGAGTCAAACGGCGTGGGGATCAGGTAGTCCGGACCAAAGCGCAGCTCGCGGCCGGGGTAGGCTGAAGCGACCTCATCCGAGATCTCGGCCTTGGCCAGATCGGCGATCTGGCGCACGCAGGCCAGCTTCATCGCATCGGTGATCTTGGTTGCGCCGCAGTCCAGCGCACCCCGGAAGATATAGGGGAAGCACAGGACGTTGTTGACCTGATTGGGATAGTCGGAGCGGCCGGTGGCAATGATGCAGTCCGGGCGGGCTTCCTTGGCGATCTCGGGGCGGATCTCGGGCTCGGGATTGGCCAGAGCGAGGATCAAGGGGCTGGGGCCCATGGTCTTGACCATGTCGGCCGTCAACGTGCCGGCGGCCGAGCAGCCCAGGAACACGTCGGCGCCGTTGACCGCATCGGCCAGCGTGCGACCCGAGGTGATCTGCGCGTAACGCTTCTTGGACTCGTCGAGCTTGTCCGTTCGTTCGGTATGGATCAGGCCCTTGGAGTCGCAGACGTAGACGTTTTCACGCTTGACGCCCAGGCCGACCATCAGGTCCAGGCAGGCGATGGCGGCGGCGCCGGCGCCCGAGACGGCGATCTTGACCTCGTCGATCTTCTTGCCGACCAGCTCCAGACCGTTGAGCAGGGCGGCGCTGGAGATGATGGCCGTGCCGTGCTGGTCGTCATGGAAGACGGGGATGTTCATCCGGGCGCTGAGCTGCTTCTCGATGTAGAAGCATTCGGGGGCCTTGATGTCTTCGAGGTTGATGCCACCGAGCGTGGGTTCGAGCGCGGCAATGATGTCGACCAGCTTGTCGGGATCGCGCTCGGCCAGTTCGATGTCGAACACGTCGACGCCGGCGAACTTCTTGAACAGGCAGCCTTTGCCTTCCATCACCGGCTTGGACGCCAGCGGGCCGATGTCGCCCAGGCCCAGCACGGCGGTGCCGTTGGTGACCACCGCGACCAGGTTGCCCCGCGAGGTGTATTCGGCGGCCAAAGAGGGGTCTTGCTCGATGGCCAGGCAAGGGTAAGCCACGCCAGGCGAGTAGGCCAGGGACAGGTCCCGCTGGTTGGACAGAGGCTTGGTGGGGGTGACGGCGATTTTGCCGCGCGTGGGCAAACGATGGTATTCGTTGGCAGCGTCGCGCAGGGCTTGTTCGGCGTCAGATAGGGGCTTGTCGGAACTCATAAACGGCTTTTCTCTCAGCAGGGGCGTCATGGTACGCCATGGATCGCGTCGATTCGCCCCTATCTCGGGGGCGCAGGGGCGGGGAAATGCCGGATGCGATCAAGTTCGACGCCGAAATGCCGAAGCAAGAAGGTCCAGGATCGTCCGTATGCATTGCCAGGATGTTTCACATTGATAAAAAATGGGCCGGGTTGTTTGACCGGCTTTTGTCTGACGTCACGCCGTCCGAAGAAGTCGATGGGCCCCTGGCCCGCCATTTCCGTGCGCGTCAGATTCAGGCTTTGCTGAGCCAGTTGCCGCTCGTGATGGTCGGCAACGTCGTCAATGCCGCCGCGATCGTGTGGAGCTTCTGGGGCCGGGTGCACCCGATGGGGCTGCTCTTGTGGGCGGTCGTCGTGGTGGCGGGCGTGGGCTTGGTGTCGGTGGGATGGCGCCGGCTGATCCGTGATCCCGGTCGGGCGCTGGCGTCCCGGCGATCGAGCAAACTGGTGGCGGCGCATGTGGGCTTGTATGCCGTCGCCTGGTCGGTGGTCCCCATTGTGCTGTTCCCCATGCTGTCCAGCCGCGCGGACGAACTGATGATCGCCATCATGGTGGTGGGCATGATCTGCGGCGGCGCGTTCATGCTGGCGCCGCATGTGCTGGCTGCGTGCGCCTATGTGGGGGTGCTGACGCTGGCCTCGGGCATCGGTCTGATGCGATCGGGCTATGCGGAGCACGCGCTGCTCAGCGCCCTGATGCTCATTTACACGGCCACCATGGTGGGCATCGTGCTGACCAGCGCCCGCCTGTTCATGAGTCGCTTGCGCGCCGAGGCGGAATCGGACCGGCAAAAGCAACTGGTCGATCTGCTTTTGCGCGACTTCGAGGAGCACGCCAGCGACTGGCTGTGGGAGATCGCGCCCAACGGACATTTGCGCCACGTGTCTGCGCGGCTGGCTCAGGCCTTCGGCTTGCCGGCCCCGCTGTTGTTGCAGCGCTCTTTCATCGAGTTGCTCTACGGCCTTGTACCGCCCGATGACGAGGTGGGCGAAGCCGCCTTGACCAATCTGACGTCGAACCTGCGCATGGGGCAACCGTTTCGCGATCTGGAATTGCCGGTGCAGGTCAACCAGGAAATTCGCTGGTGGTCGCTGACGGCCAAGCCTCTGTTTGATGAGCGGGGTCGCGCTGCGGGCTGGCGAGGGGTGGGGGCGGACATCACCCACGCCCGCAAGGCGCGGGACGACTTGGCCCTGATGGCCAATTTCGACTCGCTGACCGGCTTGGCCAACCGCCATCGCTTCAGCGCCGTGCTCAATCAGATGGCGACCGAAGGCGCGGGCAAGCGCAGCCCCGGCTGTCTGATGTTTCTGGATCTGGACAATTTCAAGACGGTCAACGACACCCTGGGGCACGGCGTGGGTGACCAGTTGTTGCGTGTGGTGGCCAAGCGGCTGAAGGCTTGCGTGCGCGAGGGCGACCTGCTGGCGCGGCTGGGCGGCGATGAGTTCGCCTTGCTGTCTCTGCTGAACATGAGCCGTGACGAGGCGCAGACTCTGGCGGCCCGGCTGGTGGCGGCGTTGTCGCAGCCCGTTCAGCTCGATGGCGTGCTGGTCGAGGTCAGCACCAGTGTGGGGGTCGCGCTGGCGCCCCAGGACGGGCAGGACCCGCAGGCCTTGCTGCAGTGCGCCGACCTGGCCCTGTATGCCGCCAAGGCAGCGGGGCGCAACACCTACCGATTCTTCTGCCCGGAGATGGGCGAGAGCACGCGGGCGCGCGCCAAATTGCAGCAGGAACTGGGGCAGGCGCTGGCCAGCGAGCAGTTCACCCTGCACTTCCAGCCGCAGATCAATCTGCAGACCGGCGCAGTCAAGGGGTTCGAAGCCCTGGTTCGCTGGCAGCATGGCGAGCGGGGGCTCATCGGTCCGGCTGAATTCATCCCCGTGGCTGAAGAGACGGGTCAAATTGTGCCGCTTGGCACCTGGGTGCTCCGGTCGGCCTGCCGCGCCGCCGTGACCTGGCCCGCCCATCTGCGCGTGGCCGTCAACCTGTCGGCCGTGCAGTTTCGCAGTTCGTCAGTGGTCGACATCGTCGATGAGACCTTGGCCGAAACCGGCCTGGCCGCCGAGCGACTGGAGTTGGAGATCACCGAGTCGGCCCTCATCGAGGACGACGCTGGTGCACAAGCCACGCTGGACGCGCTGCGCAGCCGAGGCGTGCGGGTGGCGATGGACGACTTCGGGACGGGCTACTCCTCCCTGGCGTACCTGCGCCGCTTTTCGATGGACAAGCTCAAGATCGACGGCATGTTCGTGCGCTCGCTGGACCGCGATGTGGACGCCCAGGCCGTCGTGACTGCCATCATCACGCTGGCACGGGCGCTGAAGCTGGACACCACGGCCGAGGGCATCGAGACCGAAGAGCAGATGACCATGCTGCGGGCCCTGGGCTGTGACGACGTCCAGGGCTTTCACATCGCGCGCCCGATGGTGGCCGAGCGCATCCCCGCCTTCCTGGACCAAACGCGAGACATGCGCGTCGCCTGATCGCGACCTGATCGCCACCCCTGGGCCGCCGCCTGGCGGAACCTTGGCGGGAAATGTGCATCTATGTCCTGAGCGCACCCTGCGATGCAGGGGGCTGACTGTCATCTGGCTCTCATGGGCCGGTGATACATTGCGCGATGACTGCCGGCCCGGCCGGCTCCAGATGATTCACAAGAGGATTGATCTATGAATGGGATGCGTGGATGGCTGCAACGCCTGTTGGCGATTGTGTTGTGGGTCTTCGGTCTGGCGCACGCCGCCCCGGTGGCGGACTATGTGCTGGGCGCCGGTGACACGATCCGGATTTCGGTTTACCAGAACCCGGACCTGACCCTGGAAACGCGGGTCAACGATGGTGGCTCCATCTCCTACCCCCTGCTCGGTGACGTGAAACTGGGTGGCTTGTCCGTCTCGGCGGCTGAGAAGAAGATCGCCACCGGTCTGCGGGATGGCAACTTCCTCAAGCAACCGCAGGTGTCGATCCTGGTCATGCAGGTGCGAGCCAATCAGGTCTCGGTGCTGGGGCAGGTCAACCGCCCGGGGCGCTATCCGCTGGAAGCGGGCACCACCCGCCTGAGCGAAGTGCTGGCGCAGGCTGGCGGCATCATCGCGGTGGCGGGCTCTGACATCGTGGTCGTCTCGGGCAAGCGTGACGGCAAGGCCTTCCGCAAAGAGATCGACTTCCCACAGGTGTTTGCCGCCTCGGGCACCGTGGAAGACTTCCCTCTGGAAAACGGCGACGCGATCTGGGTGGATCGCGCGCCGATGGTCTACATCTATGGCGAAGTGCAGCGCCCCGGCCCGATGCGTCTGGAGCGTGACATGTCGATCCTGCAAGCGCTGGCCAGTGCCGGTGGCTTGACCCTGCGCGGCACCGAACGCGGCGTGCGCGTGAACCGTCGCGATGCGGCCGGCCACGTGCAGGTGTTGCAACCCGGCCTGAACGACCGCCTGCAACCCAATGACATCGTCTACATCAAGGAAAGCCTGTTCTGATCAAGCCTTCTTTTCCCATGCCACGGCGTAGAAGCCGTCCGTGGCATGGCGGTGCGGCCACAGTCTGAGGTGGCCCGCCTCGGTCACCAGCGATTCAGCCTGGTTGACGCCCGCCTGTTCCAACTTGTCCTTGGCATTGACCTGAACGAAGTCGGGGTGGGCCTGGCTGAATTGCTCGGCAATGACCTCGTTTTCCGACTTGAGCAAGCTGCAGGTGGCATAGACCAGGCGACCGCCCGGTTTGACCATGCGGGAAGCCCCATGCAGGATGGCGGCCTGTTTCTCGTTCAGTTCGGCAATGGCCTTGGGGCTCTGGCGCCACTTGATGTCCGGGTTGCGGCGCAGGGTGCCGGTTCCCGAGCAAGGGGCGTCCACCAGCACGCGGTCGATCTTGCCCGACAGTCGTTTGATGCGTTCGTCGCGTTCATGGGCGATCTGTGTCGCGTACACGTTTGACAGGCCGCTGCGAGCCAGGCGAGGCTTGATGGCATCGAGGCGGTGGCCCGAGGTGTCAAAGGCGTACAAGCGGCCGGTGTTGCGCATCATCGCGCCCAGCGCCAGGGTCTTGCCACCGGCGCCCGCACAGAAGTCCACCACCATCTCGCCACGCTTGGCACCGGTCAGCAAGGCCAGCAACTGGCTGCCTTCGTCCTGCACTTCAACTTGGCCGCTGGTGAACACTTCCAGCTTTTGCAAGGCCGGCTTGCCGTCGATGCGCACGCCCGTGGGCGAGTAGGTGGTTGGCTTGGCCTCGATCTTCGCCGCGGCGAAGGCATCGAGCACGGCTTCGCGCTTGGCCTTGAAGGTGTTGACCCGCAGGTCCAGCGGGGCCGATTGAGACAGGCTCTCGACCAGCGCCCAGAACTCGTCCTCGCCCAATTGCTCGCGTAGCGGGTTGGCCAGCCAGTCGGGCATGTTGTGGCGCAGCTTGTCGGGCAAGGTGCTGCGGTCGATCGCCTGCGAGCGTTCCAGCCATTCTTGCTCGTCCTTCGTCAGCGCGGCTTTGAGGAAGTTTTCCTGCCCTTGCCAGGCCAGAATCGCCAGGCGGCGTTCCATGGGGCCGTGGCCCGATTGCGCCAGGTTTTGCCACAGCAGGCGTTGGCGCAGGACGGCGTAGGTGGTTTCGGCCAGCGCGTGCCGCTCGCGCGATCCCAGATTCCGGTTCAGGCGGAAGAACGTGGAGACGCAGTTGTCGGCGGCAAATTCGAATTTGAGGACTTCACGCAGCAAGGTGCTGGTCAGGTCAAGGAGGGCTTGAGGATGCATGGGCGGGATTATCCGGTGTCCCGGCATCTTGTGGTGACCCCATTGCAGGCAATCTGACATCAAAACCAGATTGCCGTTCTTGACGAATCACGCCAAACTGTGTCGGTCCGCCTAGCGTCTAGTCCTGATGTCAGGACCTTGCGCCGGCGGCATCATGGCCGGCTATGGTTGTCACTCGCGTTGCTGCTTCATACGTTCAACTGCTCTACGAGTACCTGCAGGGGGAAGGGGTGGACGCCGAACAGCTCCTGGGCCCGGCGCCTTCGCTGCAAGAGCATTTTGTGTCGATGCCGGTATGGCAAAGCATGCTGGCCAAGGTGCAGGCGCTCGACGGGCGCGCGGCCCTGAGCTTGCGGATCGCCGAGAAGATCAGCCCTCGCCACTTTGGCGTGGTGGGCTACGTGGCGCTGGCCTGCGAGAGTCTGGCTGACGCCTTGCTGCGCCTGGAGCGCTACCACGCATCGGTGTACGACGCCAACCTGGCCCAATTGCATGCGACACCCGAAGGCATCAGCGTGGAGTGGGGCGTGTCCCGGGGCAAGCCCGGGGCGCTCGTGGATGAAACCGGCATTGCCTCACTGGTGCAACTGGCGCGCGATATCACCGGGCGCTACTGGCCCATCACCGAGGTGACATTCGTCAATCCCAAGCCGGCCGACATCACGCCTTATGAGGATTTTTTCGGTGGCGTGGTGCGGTTTGACCAACCGGTGACGCGGCTGGTCATCGATGCCGCTTATCTGGCCTTGCCGGTGCGAAAGGTCGATCCGGCCTTGCTGGCTGATCTGGACCAGCAGGCGCAGGCGCTGCTCAGTCGGGTGTCAGCCGTCCCGGCAGCAGTGGATGCCTGGCGACGCGCCCTGATCACCTTGATCCGCGAGGGGCGCGCCACCTTGGCCAATTTGTCCGAAGTGCATCACACCAGTGCCCGTAGTTTGCAGCGCCGTCTGGCCGAGCACGGCATGAGCTTTCAAGGCCTGCTTGATGAAACCCGCTTTCAACTGGCCAAAAGTTATCTGCTTGACTCGTCGCTGGACTTGGTTGAAATGGCCTTGCTGCTCGGTTATTCCGAGCAGAGCGCCTTCACCCGCGCTTTCAGGGGCTGGACGGGCATGGCGCCCGCGCAATGGCGCAAACAACAACAATTGCAACCGATGTCGCGATCGGAGGCGGCGTGACGGCCAGCTTGCCGGCGCCGCCGGCGGCGCTGGTCGAACAGGGGCAGGCGCGTCATGGGCGTTATGCCGGCTTGATGTCGCGCCTGGACTGGTCGGGCTTGCAGACGGCCGACAGGCATGGCTGGCTGTGGCGCCGTCTGCACCACAAGCGCTGGCAGTATGTGGGCATGGGCTCGCCCGATCTGTTTGTCGGGATCGCCATCGTGAGCCTGGGGTGGTGCCAGACCGCCTTTGCATATGTGTTCGATCGCCAGCGTCGAGAGGTGGTGGTTGATTGGAGTGCCGATGGCCTGCCGGCTTTGAATGGCCGTGTGTCGGACGAACCGGTGATCGGGGCTCATGCCTGGTTCAGGAAGATGGGTTCGTCCTTGTCCATTGCGCACCAGGCAGACGGTCATCTGCATGTGGCCGTGCAGGTTCGCGGGCTCCAGCTGCAGGCGAGCCTGGCCCTGCAGGATGCGCCGCCGTTCTTGTTGGCTGTGGGGCCGATTGCGAACGGTGCCTCGCATGCCACCCAGAAGTCACCCGGGCTGGCCGTGTCGGGCTGGCTGGAGGCAGCCGGTCAACGCCATTCATTGGATCACGCTGTGGCCTGTCTGGACAGCTCCAACGGTCTGTTGGCCCGAGACACATCCTGGCGTTGGGCCTGTGCGCACGGCCGTGACATGGGCTTCAATCTGCAGGCGGGCTATTTTGGCCATGCCGAGAACGCCCTGTGGCTGGACGGCCAGTTGATTCCTCTGGGCCCGGCTGTGTTTGAGTTCGATCCCGGCCAGCCGCTGAAGCCCTGGCGGGTTCACACCACCGACGGTTTGCTCGACCTGGTCTTCACGCCCGAAGGCGCGCGTCAGGCAAACCGCAACCTGGGCATTGCCGCCAGCCACTATGTCCAACCCGTGGGAACCTTCCGCGGCGTGGTACGAGCCGCTGCCCATGCACCGGCCAGACCGGTCGAGGGTCTGCTGGGCGTCACGGAAGACCACCGTTCGCGCTGGTGACGGGCCCTGTATCGGGGGGGGGACAGGTTCGCCATGAGCCGAACGGATCATGGCTTACAGCATGGCGCCACAAAGCCCAGGCAGCATGGCCCGCATGTCTGAAGCCCTGCATTCACACCCTTCTGCGCCCGGCAAAAGCGCGGCTCGCGCCGCTTTGGTGCTGGTGACCCTGGTCGCCAGCGGCGCCATCGACTACGCCACTGGCTATGAGGTGTCGGTGTTCCTGCTATATGTGGCGCCGGTGGCGCTGTGCACCCGGTTCTTTGGTGTGTACCCGGGGCTGGGCGTGGCGCTGGTCTCCACGGCGGTATGGATGGCGGTGGACCAGTTGTCCGGCCATCGTTACAGCCAGTCCTGGATCTGGTATGTCAACGCCGCCAACCGGATGATCTGTTTTGTGCTGGGCGTCTGGGCGATCAGCTATTTCCAATCTCGCCAGGCCGTGCTCAAGCAGCGATTGAAGGCCTTCAATGGCGCGATCCCGATCTGTACGCAGTGCCATCGACTCAGTGCCAACGATGGGTATTGGTGGGCCATCGATGGGTACCTGAAGGAGTTCGGTGGCGCACGGCCGCAGCACAAAGTCTGCCCTGATTGTGCGCGCCATGCCTATGCGCGAGGCGGCTACCGCGATACGGCAGAGCAAGGTCATTGAGATATATGTCGTTCCGCATCCTGCACTGCATCTCGTCGGTCAACCCCAAAAAGGGCGGCCCCATCGAAGGCATCAAGCAACTCTCAGCTGTCAATCAGCGGCACGGGCACACCGTCGAGGTCGCCACGCTGGATCATCCTGACGATCCCTGGGTCAAGGACTTCCCCTTGCCCTGTCATGCGATGGGGCCGACCTATGTCGGGGCCTATGCCTATGCACCCCGATTGGTCCCCTGGCTCAAGGCCAATGCCCATCGGTATGACGCCGTCATCGTCAATGGGATCTGGCAGTACCACGTCCACGGTGTCTGGCGTGCCTTGCGAGGGTCGTCGACGCCGTACTTCGTCTTCACCCACGGCATGTTGGACCCCTGGTTCAAGCGCACCTACCCGCTCAAGCATTTGAAGAAGTGGTTGTTCTGGCCTTGGGCCGAATACCGTGCCTTGCGTGATGCCGCCGCTGTGATGTTCACCTGCGAAGACGAGCGGCGCCTGGCCAGGCAGTCGTTCTGGCTGTATCGAGCCGATGAATTCGTAGTGAGCTATGGCACCAGTGCCCCGCCGGAGCGCATCGATGCCCAGCGGCAGGCCTTCTTGAAGCAGTTCCCTCAGTTGGCCGACAAGCGCTGCCTGTTGTTCCTGGGGCGGGTCCATGAAAAGAAGGGGCCCGACTTGCTGTTCAAGGCCTTCGCCCGGGTCAAGGCCCGCCGCCCTGATTTGGTGGCCAACGTTGAAATCGTGATGGCAGGGCCTGCCGAAGATGCCTACGGGCAGAGCATCCAGAAGCTGGCGCGCGATGTGGGTCTGCAACAGCAGACGACCTGGACGGGCATGATCAGTGGCGAGGTGAAGTGGGGCGCATTCCGTTGCGCCGACGCCTTCATCCTGCCTTCGCATCAGGAGAATTTTGGCATTGCCGTGGCCGAGTCCATGGCCTGCGGGGTGCCGGTGCTGATCTCCAACCAGGTCAACATCTGGCGCGAGATCCAACTGGCTGAAGGCGGGTTGGTGGATGCCGATACCGTGGAAGGCACCGAGCGGCTGATCGAGCAATGGCTGCAGACGCCTGAGAGCGTGTGGGCGCAGATGCGCCAGAACGCCCAGACTTGCTTCCAGCAGCGATTCCTGATCGAGCGCACGGCCGAGTCCTTCATCCAGGCGATGGAGGTGTTTGGCATGCGGCGCCACAAGCCCCGCCAAGTGGCCTAGCCGATGCTAGAGTGAGCCGTCTCTGTATCGAACAAGACGACGCTCATGGGATACCTGATCCAAGCCTGTTTGCTGGCGTGTTTGCTGATGGTCTGGCCGGTTCACGCGCAGGTCGCAGAACAGGCGACCGCCGCGTCTGCGCCCTCCGTCGCTGAAGGCGCCCCCATGCGGGTCGCCAACCGCACTGTCACGGTGTTTCGCGTGCCTTTTCTGGGCATGTCAGCGCAGGAGCGGGCTCGGCGGTCTGTCCTCAACGTCGAGCAGGCGCTCAGTCGCGGCGGGCCCGGTCAGGTCACGGCCAAAGCGTCGGATCAGGGACAGTTGATCTTCATCGATGGGTCGATGGTGATCACTTTGCTCGATCAGGATGTCGAACCCCTGTCGGGCGACACCCTGCAGTCGCTGACCGAGCGGACGGTGCAAGCCCTGCAATTGAGCGCCAAGGAAACCCGTGAGAGCCGCAATGCCCATCAGCTGCTGGTGGCCAGTGGGCTGGTGGCGGCTGCCACCGCTCTGGTCTTTGCCGTCATCTGGGGGCTGGCCCGCATTCGGGGCCGGGCCCTGCCTGCGCTGATTCGCCTGGTCGAACACAAAGCCGCCAATCTGGGGGCTGGCGCCGCAGAGATCTTGCGGCGCGACCGATTGATGGCGGCCATCGGGTGGGGCGATCTGGCCTTGCAGTGGGCTGCAGGATTGTTGTTGGCATATGCCTGGCTGAGTTTTTCCTTGCTGCAGTTTCCCTACACTCGGCCTTGGGGCGAAGGCCTGCACCACTTCCTCACCACGGTCGCGGGGGATCTGCTCAAGGGCATGCTGGGGGCGGTGCCCGGCTTGCTGATCGCCGTGGTGATCCTGCTGCTCGCGCGCGCGGCGGTGGGCGTGCTCGGGTCGCTGTTCACGCGCATCGAGCAAGGTCACATCGGTGTGCATTGGATCGCGCCGGATTCGGCCGGGCCGACCCGCCGCATTGCGACCTGGTTGATCTGGTTGTTCGCGCTGGCGATGGCCTATCCCTATCTGCCGGGTGCGCAGACGGAAGCCTTCAAGGGCATGTCGGTGCTGATTGGCTTGATGATGTCGCTGGGTGCGTCCAGCTTTGTCGGGCAGGTCGCCGGCGGCCTGATCCTGACCTACTCCAACATGCTGCGCAAAGGCGAGTATGTGCGCATTGGCGAGCACGAGGGCACCGTGGTCAGCATCGGTGCCTTCAACACCCGCATCCGAACGGGCCTGGGTGAAGAGGTGACCTTGCCCAACTCCATGATCGTGGGCAGCGCCACCAAGAACTATTCGCGTGCGGTCAAGGGCCCGGGCTATGTGGTCGACACGGTGGTGACCATCGGGTACGACACGCCTTGGCGTCAGGTGCATGCCCTGTTGATCGAGGCGGCCTTGCGAACGCCGGGTGTGCTGTCCGACCCCGCGCCGACGGTGTTTCAGACGGCTTTGTCGGACTTCTATCCGGAGTACCGATTGGTCTGCCAGGCCATCCCTCATGAGCCCCGCCCGCGGGCCGAGGTGCTGGCCAACTTGCACGCCAACATCCAGGACGTGTTCAACGAGCAGGGGGTGCAGATCATGTCGCCACACTACGCGTTTGACCCGGTGCATGAAAAGGTGGTGCCCAAAGAGCGCTGGTTTGGGGTACAACCCGGGGCATGAGTGACGAGTACCAGATTCACATTCCGCCTTCTTTCAGCGACCTGTATCTGGACGGGCGCCGCCGCCTGACGCTCTCGCAGGCAGAGCTGCGTGATCGCTATGAGGTATGCGAGGACCTGGCCAACCACCTGGTGACGCATTGCCAGAGCATCCACGTCGAAGTGGGCGTGGACGAGCAAGACGTCCTGCAGCGTTGTCACCGCGGTTTGTGCACGCCGGAGTCAGGGGTCAGCCAGGCGGAGGCACGCTGGGTGGTGACCCGGCTGGCCGAGCTGCTTGGCTGGCGCTGGCCCGAGTTCGATGCAGGCCACGACATCGACTGATTTGCGTCAAATCCGCGCAAACCCTCATGTTTCAAATTGTGAATTGGGCTTGCGTATGGGTTAGGCTCCCCATGTTCCTGTTGACGCCCGATGAGAGGCGGTCGACGCCATGGCCAAAGGAGTAAGGATGGCGACTCAGCGACCCTCGGAAGTGCAGGGTGGGTGGGAGCAATACCGGCGTTTCAGTGAGCTGATCTTCTTGTCGGTCAGTGGACACCTGGTGTTCGCTCTGTTTTATGGCCTGTACCTGGGCAAGGCGCCCATCGGCCTGGGCCTGACGCTGCCTTCTTTGCTGGTGCTGGCGCTGTTTCCGCTGTCCAAGACCCGGATTCGCCGCCAGACCTTGCGCGTGGTCAGCCATGCGGTTTTGCTGGTTGACTTCGTGGGCCTGAACCTGAGCTTGATCTGGATGGGCATCCCTGCGCATTCCAGTGCCTGGTGGTGCGCCTTGTGGCCCATGTTCGTGGCCCATCTCATTGGCGTGGTGGATGGCCTGGTGTGGCTGCTGGTCGGGGCGGCCGGCGTGATGTTCATCTGGGCAAACGAGCAATACCACTGGGTGGCCCCGCTGCTGCGTCCCGAGGACAACCCCATCGAGGCCATGCAGATCGTCTTCGTGGCCGTGGTGCTGGCATTCGGCGTGATCGTGCGCTCTGCCTTTGATCGCTACAACCGGACGATCACGCAGAAGCAGCGCACCATCGACGCGCAACATGAGGCGCTGGCCCAGCGTAATCAGACCCTTGAAGACATGTTGCAAGCGGTGCAGCAGGCCAATCTGGAGCGCACCCGCATGTTCGCTTCCATCAGCCACGAAGTGCGCACGCCGTTGAACGGGCTGATCGGCTTTGTGCAACTGCTCAACCAGACCAAGCTCACACCTCAGCAGATCAGCTACATGGAGCAGGTCAGCAAATGCAGCGACACCTTGCTGCAGATCATCAGCGAGGTGCTGGACTTTTCAAGGCTCGAGTCGGCACCGACGCAACTGGCCCAGCAGGACTTTGACCCCGTCAAGGTCGCCCATGAAGCGGTGGACATGATGGAGTCGATTGCCAAACACAAGGGCGTGGACATCGTGCGTGAGTTCCCCACTCTGCCCCTGAATGTGGTGGGTGACCCTTTGCGACTCAAGCAGGTCATCCTCAACTTGTTGGGCAACGCCTTGAAGTTCACCAACCAGGGTTCGGTGCGCGTGCGCTGCAGCACCGAGTACTCCGCAGCGGGTGACCCGCTGCTGCACGTGGAAGTGCAGGACACAGGGATCGGCATCTCGGTGGAGGCGCAAGAGCATCTGTTTCAGCCCTTCAGCGCCGCCAGCGAGCACACCATGCGCGAATACGGTGGCAGCGGGCTGGGGCTGGCCATCTGCAAGCGCCTGGTCGACATGATGGAGGGCCACATCGGTGTCAGCAGTCGCCCCGGTACCGGCAGCCTGTTCTGGTTTGAAGTGCCGCTGCGACTGGCGCCCTGAGCCTTTGAAGTGAGGCGGGACAGCCCTAGCGGGCCGCCGTTCCGATCAGCATCTGGTGCACGTCGTGGGTCATGACAGCCAGGAACCCGATCAGTCCCAGATAGGCGGTCGCATAGGTCAATCGGGTCTCGCCCGATGCGCGATAGTAATGCGCATGCGCCGGATCCTGAGGGTCGAACTTCCAGGCCTTCATCACCTGCGGAAAAGCCATGATCGCCACCAGAATCAGAATGGGGCTGGGGTTGAACCAGAACAGCGCCATCAGCACCGGCACGCCCAGCAGCCACAACCTGGGCGACAACACCGCCGTGATGCGGCCACCGTCGAGCGGCGACAGCGGGATCAGGTTGAACAGGTTCAAAAAGAAGCCGGCATAGGACACCGCCAGCAGCCACTGGCCGGGCTGCCCCATGTCCCGGGCCAGAAAGTAGCAGGCCAGCGCACCCAGCGAGCCGACCAGCGGGCCACCCAGACCCACATAGGCTTCGGTTTCGGCATCGTGGGGCATCTGCTTCATCTCGATCCAGGCGCCCATGAAAGGAATGAACGTGGGCCATCCGACCGGCAAGCCACGCTGCCGCGCCGCGATGAAGTGGCCCATCTCATGCACGAACAACAAGCCGACAAAGCCGACGGCGTAGCGCCACCCATAGATCCAGGCATAGACGATGACGGAGATCAGCATCGTGCCGCCGGTCGTGAAGATCTTGCCGAACTTCAGCCCGCCCAACAGCAGCATCAACAACTTCAACATGGGGGCAACCTCAGGCCTGGTCTTTCTTGCGTTTGAAGAACTTGGTGAACCCGCCCGCCACGGCCGCACCTGCGAGCAAGATCCCCTTGGCAAACTTGGCGAACAGGCCGGCAGCCAGGGCGAAAAAGCCCAGCTTCTTGGCCGCCAGCCCACCGACCAGCGCAGCCAGGCCATATTCGGCCGTCTTGTCGGTCGACGCGTTGAAGTCGGCGTAGCGCTTGCCTTCGTTGAAGTTCAGCGCCGACAGCACGGTCTGCACCGCGCCCTTGTCCTGCTCGACCCGGTTCAGATTGGTCAGCAGGTTCAGCGAGATGTAGCCCTCACGTCCCAAGGCATAGGTGTTGTAGTTGATGCCAACGGGCGCATCGGCCGGCGCGCCCTTGTCCTTGGCGGACATGGACCAGACCAGACGGTGGGTCGCAGCGGTGTAGGTTGGCTTTTCAACCCAGCCGACGATCTCCAGCTCCGTGAAGCCACGTGCGGCCCGGTCCTTGTTGGCCTCTTCGGTGCCTTCTTTCAGGCTTTTGAACAGGTCGTCGACATTCCAGTCCTTGGCGTCGTCGTCCTTGATGTAGCCCGACGCCTCGTAATCGGCCACGATCAGCCAGCGCTGGTCGTCTGCCTTCGGAAAGATCAGCCCCAGTTCGCGCTCATCGGGGTGGTTGCCCATGGCGCGCATCATCTGGCCAGCGGCCGGCTCCGGTACCCAGACATAGCCCGCGGGCAACTTCAAGGTGGCCTGGTCGCGCAGTTTGATCTCGGCCGGGCCTTCAACCTGGCTGGACTGCATGCTGCGGATGGCCGCTTCCATGTCGGACTCGGCTGCGTGGGCGGCCAGCGGGTGGCCCCAGGCCAGAACGGCGGCGGCACCCAGGGCCAGGCCCCAGGACTTCCAAGTTCGAGGTATCAACACATCACTCCCTGTCGTCTGGTTCAGACGTCTTTGCGTCAGTCGGCCGCCCAAACGACCTGCGGCTCGGCACCCTGGTGCGACACCCGGCCGTCTGCGACGGTCAGCGCACCATCGACAAACCAGCGCACGGCGCGCGGGTAGATCTGGTGCTCTTGCTTCAAAACGCGGGCCGAGAGGGTGTCGCCTGTGTCGTTGGGCAAAACGGGCACAGCGGCTTGGATCACGATGGGGCCGTGGTCCAGTTCAGGCGTGACCAGGTGCACCGTGGCGCCGGCCAGTTTGCAGCCAGCCTCGATCGCCCGCTCGTGCGTGTGCAGACCCGGGAAGGCCGGCAGCAGCGAGGGATGGATGTTGAGCAGGCGCCCCTCGTAGTGGCGCACAAACCCCTCGGTCAGGATGCGCATGAAGCCGGCCAGCACCACCAGATCGGGCTGATAGCCGTCGATCACCTTGGCCAGTTCGGCATCAAACGCTTCGCGGCTGTCGAACTGCTTGTGGTCGACCACGGCGGTGGCGATGCCATGGCGAGCGGCGAAATCCAGCCCCCCGGCGCTGGCCTTGTTGCTGATGACGGCGGCAATGCGGGCCGACCAGTTTTGCGCGATGCAGGCCTGGACGATGGCTTCCATGTTGGAGCCCCGCCCGGAAATCAAAATGACGATGTTTTTCATGCGGCCTCCAGTGTACCGGTCCAAGCTGGGAGGCTTCATGCACGCCCAGGGGGCTCGCCCTACAATCTCCTTCTTTTCCCGTCCACCGTTCACACCGCGAAAATGGCCAAAACGCAGCGAGTTCTCACCGGCATCACCACCACGGGCACGCCCCATCTGGGCAACTACGTGGGCGCCATCCGGCCCGCCATTGCCGCGAGCCGCCAAGACGGGGTCGAGAGCTTCTTCTTCCTGGCCGACTATCACGCGCTGATCAAGTGCGCCGACCCGGACCGAATCGAGCGCTCGCGCCTGGAAATTGCCGCGACCTGGCTGGCTGCCGGTCTGGACCCCGCGCGGGTGACCTTCTATCGCCAAAGCGACATCCCCGAGACGACTGAGCTGAACTGGCTGCTGACTTGCGTGACCGCCAAGGGCCAGATGAACCGCGCTCACGCCTACAAGGCCTCGGTGGACGCCAATGAAGCAGCCGGTGAAGAGACCGATGCGGGCGTCACCATGGGCCTGTACTGCTACCCGATCTTGATGGCGGCCGACATCTTGCTGTTCAACGCGCACCGCGTGCCGGTGGGCCGCGACCAGGTCCAGCACATTGAAATGGCCCGCGACGTGGCGCAGCGTTTCAATCACCTGTTTGGCGCGGGGCGCGAGCTGTTTGTGCTGCCCGAGGCCGAGATCGAAGAAAGCGTGGCCACCTTGCCCGGTCTGGACGGCCGCAAGATGTCCAAGAGCTATGACAACACCGTGCCCCTGTTTGAAGGCGGCCCGAAGGTTTTGAAGGATGCCATTGCGCGCATCGTGACCGACTCGAAGCTGCCCGGTGAGCCCAAGGACCCGGACAACGCCCATCTGGTCACCATCCACGATGCGTTTGCTACGGATACGGTCAAAGCCGCCTTCCATGCCGACCTGCGTGCCGGCCTGGGTTGGGGCGAGGCCAAGCAACGCGTGGTCGACCTGATTGAGGCCCATGTGGGGCCGATGCGCGCCCGCTATGCTGAACTGATGGCCCACCCGGAGCAGATCGAAGAGGTCTTGCAAGCCGGCGCAGCCAAGGCCCGGGCCGTGGCCACGCCGCTGTTGAATGAATTGCGTCAGGCTGTGGGCCTACGCCGCATGGTCGCGGTACAACAGCCCAAGGCGGCTGCCGCACAAACCGCCAAGGCCGCCTTGCCCGTGTTCAAGCAGTACCGCGAAGCCGACAACCAGTTCTACTTCAAGCTGGCTGATGCGCATGGCGCCTTGCTGCTGCAAAGCCAGGGTTTTGCGGAAGGCCGCGAGGCAGGTGGCTGGGTCAAGCGCTTCAAGACCGAAGGCCCGGCGGCGCTGGACGGCGCGCCGGTGGCGCTGGCCGAGGGCGTGGACCGTGCCACCGTCGAAGCGGCCCTGGCCGCCTTGCTTGCTGCGCAGGAATAAGCGGCTGCCCCGCGCGCATGGCTGGCATCCACATCACCGACATCGAGTCGGCCATCAACTGGTGGCGTGAGACGTTTCCGTCCCCCGATAGCGTCAGCCTGTCGCCGGAGTTGAACGCGCTGGCCGAGGTCTATGCCCTGATGGTCTACTACCACGAGCAGCATTGTGACGAAGACACCATGCCGCCACTGGCCAAGGAAGCCTGGCTGATCTGGTATGACACGACGCCGGATACGCCGTGCATCGCGATATGCTCCACTAGCCAGGGCGACAACCTGTGCAAAGGCTGCGGCCGCACCTTTGACGAAGTGCAGCTTTGGCCGCAGATGACGCCCGGCGAGAAACGCGCCACGTGGCGGCGCATCACCTTGGATTCCAGCGCCTGGCGCTTCAATCGCTATGCCGAGCGTGCCGCGGAGGGCATCGTGCCCAAGCCTGATCTCAGTGCGCCAAGGGCGGAATCGGCTTGAGCGAGCCTTTGAAATTTTCCGTGGCCAGCTTGCCCGGCAAGGGTGAGAAATCGATCCATTGCTCCGGCACCGCATAGTCGGGCAGGTGATCCAGCAGATGGCGGATCAAGGTCAGGCGGCCCAGGCGCTGGTCATTGAAGTCCACCAAGGTCCAGGGCGCGTGCTTGGTGTGCGTGGCCTCCAGCATCGCGTCACGTGCCTTGCCATATTCGGCATATTTTTGTCGGGCCATCAGGTCAATGGGGGACAGCTTCCAACGCTTGGAGGGGTCATCGCGGCGCTCGGCAAAGCGGCGCTCTTGCTCGGCCTGGTCCACCGTCAGCCAGTATTTGAACAACAGGATGCCATCGTCAACCAGTAGCTTTTCAAAAACAGGAGCCTGTTTCAAAAAGAGCTGGTACTCGGCGTCGGAACAAAAGCCCATGACCCTTTCGACCCCGGCTCGGTTGTACCAGCTGCGATCGAACAGGGCGGCATGGCCGCCCGCGGGCAAATGCGCCACGTAGCGCTGGAAGTACCATTGCGTGCCCTCGACGTCCGATGGCTTGGGCAAGGCCACGACCTGATACTGGCGCGGGTTCAGGCCTTGGGAGATCGCGTTGATCGCGCCGGTCTTGCCCGCCGTGTCGCGGCCCTCCAGCAAGATCACCAGGCGCTTGCCGGTGTGCTGAAGCCAACGGGTGACCTGATTGAGCTCCAGTTGCATGGGCTCCAGCAACGCCTCGTAGTCTTTGCGGCTCAGGCGGTCGCCATTTTTGTTGCCGTTCTTGTTGCCGTTTGACATGGGGGACATTTTTCTGGTCGATCTGGGTGACAACCATACCCTTGGCGGTTTGAGTTGACCAGTCCCCTCGATAGAATCGAGGCATGAACGCCCCGATTGACGACAACACCCCCTCCAAACCGACCAACTTCCTGCGCGGCATCATCGACCGCGATCTGGAACAGGGCACCTACGCCACCCGCCGCTGGGCCGGCACGCCCGGCGACGCGGCCCACCACGAAGCCGGCCAGCCCGATCCAGCCAAGATTCGCACCCGCTTCCCGCCCGAGCCGAATGGCTACCTGCACGTCGGGCACGCCAAGAGCATCTGCTTGAACTTCGGCCTGGCGCGCGACTACGGTGGCGTCTGCCACATGCGCTTTGACGACACCAATCCCGAGAAGGAAGAGCAAGAGTACGTGGACAGCATCCTCGATGCCGTCAAGTGGCTTGGCTTTGGCTGGGAGTCGAACTTCAACGGCGCCAAGCAAGACCACCTGTACTACGCCAGCAATTACTTTGACTTCATGTACCGCGCCGCCGAGGCCTTGATCACGGCGGGCCTGGCCTACGTGGACGAGCAAACGCCCGAAGAAATGCGCGCCAACCGCGGCGACTTTTCTACCCCGGGCAAGGACAGCCCCTTCCGCAGCCGCACGGCAGACGAGAACCTGGCGCGCTTTCGCGAAATGCGCGATGGCAAGCACCCCGATGGCTCGATGGTGCTGCGTGCCAAGATCGACATGGCCGCGCCCAACATCAACATGCGCGACCCGGCCATCTACCGCATCCGCCGCGCGACCCACCACAACACGGGCGACAAATGGTGCATCTACCCGATGTACACCTTTGCGCATCCTATTGAAGACGCGCTGGAACAGATCACCCATTCGATCTGCACGCTGGAGTTTGAAGACCAGCGCCCGTTCTACGACTGGTTGATGGAGAAGTTGGCGGCCGTTGGTTTGCTCAAGCAGCCCGCCCCCAAGCAGTACGAATTCGCCCGGCTGAACCTGACCTATGTGATCACGTCCAAGCGCAAGCTCAAGCAGCTGGTCGACGAAGGCACCGTGGAGGGCTGGGACGACCCCCGCATGCCCACCATCGTCGGTTTGCGCCGCCGTGGTTACACGCCCGAGGCCATCCAACTGTTCTGTGAGCGCATCGGCGTGAGCAAGGCCGACAGCTGGATCGACTACAGCACGCTGGACATCGCCTTGCGTGACGACTTGGAAAACAAAGCCCATCGTGGCATGGCTGTGCTCGACCCGGTCAAGCTGGTCTTGACCAATTGGGACGAGGTCATGGGCGCGGGCCACCTGGAGCCTTGCTCTTTGCCGGCTTTGCCTCACCATGGCCATGACGAAGGCGCGCCCGAGCCCGCCTCTCGCCAGTTCAAGCTGGGCAAGGAAGTGTGGATCGAGCGTGAAGACTTCGAAGAAGTCCCGCCCAAGGGCTACAAGCGTTTGTTCCCCGGCAACAAGGTGCGCCTGAAGGGCGGCTATGTGATCGAGTGCACCGGCTGCAACAAAGATGCCGATGGCAAGGTCACGGAGGTGCTGGCCACCGTGGTGCCTGACACCAAGAGCGGCACCCCCGGCGCCGACAGCGTCAAGGTCAAGGCCGCGATCACCTGGGTCGGCGTGGCCGATGGTGTGGCTGCCGAAGTGCGTTTGTACGACCGTTTGTTCACCGAGGCGCAGCCTGATGCCGGTGGCAAGGACTTCCTGGCCAGCCTGAACCCTGCCAGCAAGAAGGTGGTCACGGCGTATGTGGAGCCTTCATTGGCGGCGGCGGTGCCCGATCAGAAGTTCCAGTTCGAGCGCTTTGGCTACTTCGTGGCCGATCGCAAAGACCATCAGGCGGGCAAGCCGGTGTTCAACAAGATCACGGGTCTGAAAGACAGCTGGAAGTAAAAAGCGCCCCTCGTTGGGGGCGTTTTTTTGCGACTAGGTCGAAGAGCTGGTCGTTCTTTGTTTATGGGCAAGGATACCGATAGCACCAAGTCCCAGCATCAGCATGATGTTTGTTGCGGGCTCGGGTACGGATGCAGGCTGATCAAAACAGCATGCGACTGCCCACCGCTGAAAGTCCCTTGCGCCAATATCTGCCCACGGTTGTTAATTGCTGCCGCACGCTGAATATGCCATCCCGGGTTGCTACTTGAAACTAATTGGTCGAGGTCAATGATCTCGTCGTTCTGCCACAAAAAGGCTCGATAGTTGGACTCAGATCCATACCAGGAGCGATCTTGCATGTTGCCAACGATCTGGCCAAAGTCATTGATGCCCGTGGCGAAGCTGTTAATGCCAACGTCGGATATCAACGGAACGGCTTTTCCGTCGACCCAGAGGGTTGCCTGGTCAATTTCATAGCCAGAAAGACCGTTGGACAGCCGGTAGGAATTTCCAACAACGGCTCCTACCGTGTTGATGTCAAGGGCTTTGCCGTACGCTGATCCAACTGACGGATTTAGAACGGAAATTGTGCCATTAGCCCACATGGCAGCAGAGAGGCGGCCGTCACTGCCGATAGTTCCTACCGAGATGTCGGCGTCGTTGATGGCTTGCGGTCGGAACTCTCCCATGTCCGTCATGGCTCCGCCTGTCCATAGGAATCCATGTTCCGGTGCAACGGTGCCTGGGTTAAACGAAGCTTGACCGACAATGTGTCCGAGATTGTTGATGTCTGCTGCTTCACTGTAGCCGCCCCCATTGATTGCACCGAGGTAAACGACGCTGCTGCCTTCCATCAATATGGCAGATCGCGCCATGCCACTGACTGGGGATGTGCCGGCGATTTGCCCATGGTCGTTGACTGCAACAAGTGACAAGAAGGGATTTGCCGGAGAAATTTGTCGCAGCGTTCCTCCTTCCCATATTGCGGATGGAGCAGGTGTAGTGTTCCCGCTGCTTCCGACGACAGTGCCTTGATTGTTGAGATCAACGCCAATGCTATATGAGTCAACTTTTGAAACAGTGCCCAAATCGGTCAGCGTTGCTGAGAGTGCAAAAGCGCTGTTTGCAGCGCTCATCGCCACGAAGGAAATAAACTGTCTATACATGCTCGTCCCTGTTTTATTTTAAAAATGCTGCCGTGATTATCTTCATCAAGGCGCTTTTGTATAGTCGATAAAAGCCCTTAAGCCTGCAGACATCAGCTTGCGGCTGGGGTAGTACAGATAAAAGCCGGGGATGCTGGGGCACCAGTCATCCAGCACCGTGACCAGCTCGCCCGTATCCAGCCCAGGCTGCGCATATTGCGCGTAGGTGTAGGTCAGACACAGGCCCGCCTTGGCGGCTTCCACCATCAGGGCCAAGTCATTGGTGGCCAAGGGGCCGTCGACGTCGACCTCCAGCTTCTGTTTGCGCTTGGCAAACTCCCACCGGTAATACGCCCCACTGGGAAAGCGCACCCGCATGCACCGATGCTTCTGCAGATCGCGCGGGTGCCTCGGTTTGCCATGCGTGGCAAGGTAGGCTGGTGAGCCGACGACCACAAAGCGCTGTGCGGGCCCCAGTGGCACCGCCACCATGTCCTGCTGCAGGCTCTCGCCAAAGCGCACGCCGGCGTCAAAACCGTCAGCGACGATGTCGACAAAGGCATCGTCACTGACCACTTCGACGCGCATCCCCGGGTGATCCAACAAGAAGCGCGACACCAAGGGCGCCAGTACCCACCTGGCCGCGGCGCGCGGCGCGTTGATGCGCAAGGTGCCCATCGGCGAATCACGAAACGCATTGACCTCTTCCAACGCGGACGCAATGTCCAGCAGGGCGGGGGACAAGCGTGCCAGTAGCTGACTGCCCGCTTCGGTCGGCGAGACGCTGCGTGTGGTGCGATTGAGCAGCCGAATGCCCAAACGCGACTCAAGGGACCGCAGGGTGTGGCTCAAAGCAGAAGGCGTGACACCCATCTCCAGCGCGGCTTTGCGGAAGCTGCAGAACCGGGCGACGGTGGCAAAGGCCTGAAGGTCGGTCAAGGGGGCGGCACTCATATTGATGAGAGTTGTTCAACAACGCGTCAAGTTCTGAGCGGATTGTTTCATGGATGAAGGCTGCGTAGTCTCGCGACTGTTCACCAACCCTCATCCATCAAGGAGCGAAAGATGAAACACACACTGGCGGATCTGAACGGCAAAACCTACCTCATCACGGGAGCCTCATCGGGCATGGGCGCAGCGACCGCCCGGACCTTGGGCGAGGTCGGTGCCAACGTGGTGCTGGCTGCCCGCCGCGAGCAGGCCTGTGAAGCAGTCGCGCAGGACGTGATCCGGGCCGGCGGCAGAGCCCTGGTGCTGCGCGTGGATGTGGACGTGGAGCGGGATCTGGAGCAGGCAGTCAAGGCCACGGTGGAACATTTTGGTCGCCTGGATGGTGCCTTCAACAATGCCGGCGTGTTGGGGCAGACCAAGCCCCTTCATGAGATGAGTTCAAGCGAATTCGAGGCAGTCATGCGCACCAACGTCATGGGCGTGTTTGGCGCCATGAAGTACCAGATCGCAGCGATGCTGCCAAGCGGCGGAGGGGCCATCGTGAACAATGCCTCGATCGTGGCGCAAGTGGGCTTTCCCAACATGGCGCACTACAACGCGAGCAAACATGCCGTGATGGGCTTGACCCGGACAGCCGCGCTGGAGTACTTCCAGAGGGGCATTCGGATCAATGCCGTCTGCCCCGGGCCTGTCGAGACGCCCATGGCCTTGCAAGGCTTTGGCGGCGTCGATGCCTTGCAAGCCATGATGAAGCAGACGCCTGCGGGCCGGGCGGGGCAGCCGGCTGAGGTGGCCCTGCCGGTCTTGTTCCTGCTGTCGCAAGCGGCCAGCTACATCAGCGGACAGGGCCTGACTGTGGACGGGGGTTTCACGGTGCAGTGAGGGCGCCCGCAGTGAATCCGGGTACGCTATCGCTTGCTTCCTGCCCGTCCTCATCGAAGTGATCGAAAGCGGCCCTATGTCTGACATTGCCTTGTTCATCCATTCCACTGCCACGGGCCCCTTCATGTGGGCGCCTTTCATGCGCGATTGTCCGCAGGGCGTGCAAGCGATTACCCCGGTGAACCGGGGATACTCGCCCAACGATGTGTTGCCCCGCGGCACCGCGTTCACTGTCATGCAAGAGGTGCAACACCTGAAGGCTCAGATCCCGGCCGATGCCACGGGCGTGCATCTGGTTGCGCATTCGTATGGGGGATTTGCGGCCTTGACACTGGCACAGCAGGCCGGGTTGCCGATCCGCTCCCTGTGCCTGGTCGAGCCGGTCTTGTTTGGCTCGCTCCGGGCCGAGGTCGATTCGCTGGCGCCCGAGTTGGTCGATCAGATGGCGCGCTTGTACGGTGCGCCCAACTATCTGCTCGACGAGAACATCGGTGGCAGCGAAGAATGGATCGAACGTTTTGTCGATTACTGGAACCGGCCGGGCATGTGGGCCCTGATGCCTGACAAGGCCAAAGCCATGACACGAATGGTAGGCTGGAAGATGTTCCAGGAGGTGCGCATGGTGTCAACCGAGCCCAAGCCCTTCGCGCACTACAGCGTCGACGTGCCGCTGACGCTGATCTATGGCGAGCACACCACGGCCCCGGCCAAGGAGATGATCAGGCGCCTGGCCGAGGTCAACCCCCATGCCCATGTGGACATGCTGCCCGGCCAGGGTCACATGGCCGTGGTGGCCGCCCCGGAGACCCTCATGCCGGCGCTGGCCGGGCATTGGGCGCGGGTGCAGTGAACCTGCCGCGCCCTGCGGCCATCAGGGCATCACGCCACAGGCGACCCGGGGCCCGCCACCGCCCAATGGTGCGGGATGGTCGGCATGGTTGTCACCGCCTGCGTGCACCATCAGCGAGCGACCTGCCAGGTCAGCCAGCTTGAGACGCGGGGCCAGCACCGGCTGCGTCGCTTTGCCTTGCATGTCGACGTAAAGCGGAGGCAGGTCGCCGAGATGGCCTTCACCCCAAGGGCTGCCATGCTGGCCGGTCTTGTGAGGGTCATAGTGCCCGCCGGCAGCCAGACCGGGCACCTTCTTGCCGTCCTTTTCCTTGGCGGCGCAGGTCGCGTTTTCATGAACGTGGAAGCCATGCAGACCCGGTGGCAAACCGGTCAGGGATGGCATGAACACCACGCCATACTTCGATTCGACGACGACCACATTGCCCACTTCGGCACCCACGCCGTTTTCGTCAACCAGGTTCAAGGTCACGGTGGACCCTTCAGCCAGAGCCTGTGTGGCGCAGGCCATCAATGCCAATGCTGCGATGGAAGTTTTCATGTTTTCTCCGCTTTTGGAATGTGTTGTTTGGACCACGGGCCGCCGGCCGCGTCAACCCCTAGTTCATTGGCCGGCGTATCAGGCAGCCTGCTGCAGAGGCTGCGTCGCGGGGCTCTGCGCCAGGCGCAATTCCATCTTCTTGCTGTTGGGGATGTGCATGTCCTTGCGCTTGCCGGTGAACTGCTTGAACTCGACCTCTTGCAGACCGAGCTGGCGGTAGAGCTGTTCAGCGCGGGGGTTGTTGTCCGCCACATCCAGCCCGAAGCGTTGGTAGCCGCGGGCCTTGGCCACGGCGAGTCGGGTGTTGATGAGTGCGCGGCCCACGCCTGTGCTGCGGTGCTCGCGCGCGACGCCAAAGTTGGACAGATACAGCTCGCCTGGCCCGGGTTTTTTCATCACGCTGCCGATGTGCAATGAGCGCTTCAACACCGGCCAAAACCCAATGGGACCATAGAAGCGGAACATGTTCCACGCGGTGCCCAGGGCCAGGCGGCCATAGCGAGCGGCATCGTAGAAGCAACCAGTGCCCACGATTTGTCGGTCACGCAGGGCCACCGTCACGTTGGGGTAGCCACAAAATCCTCGCCCGGACAGGAACTCGAAGGTGATGTAGTCCTGAGCACTGGACTTGTCTGTCTTGTACAGGTAGTCGTACAGCTCCGGGCCTGCGCTATAGATGAGGGCAACCAGTCCGAGGTTGTCAGTTCGCCGGGCGCGACGGATCTCCATGATGCCTCCAGATTTCGTTGATGGTGCGCCGTAGCTTAGCGGCGATCCTTCGCGTCTGAAGACAAGTCCATGCGAGCATGGGCAGTAAATCCCGAGCGCCCCAGCTCGGGTGAAAATCAGCCCGGCATTTCGGGCTCGACCAGTTGATTGAGCAAGAGCAGCGACTCTTGCCACCCCATGTAGCACGCTTGCTCGGGAATCATTGCGGGGATGCCTTCTTGCGCGATCGTCATCTCCGTTCCACAAAACACCGGGGTGAGCGTGACGGTGGTGGTCATGGTGCCGGGCATGTTGGGATCATCGAAGGTGGCCGTGTAGCAGATCCGTTCATGGGGCGTCAGCTCCAGATACGTGCCGCCAAAGCCATGGCGATGGCCCGAGGCGAAGTGAGTGAACGACATCTTGTAGGTGCCGCCCACTTCGGGCTCCATGTGGTCGACCTTGCAGGTGAAGCCAAATGGCGGCAGCCACTTGGCCATCGCTTCGGGCGTCAGGAAGGCGCGGTAGATGCGCTCTGGCGCGGCGCGGACAACCCGGTGCAGGCGGACGGTGTGGGTGCTCATGTTTCACTCCCGTGAGTGGTGGGGCCGATGATCAAGACTGCGGGACGACGCCTTTGACGGCGTTGGCGCGGGCGCTGTAGGTGATGCGCCCTTGACCGTCTGTGGGGAGGCGACGGCGCATCGTGGCTTGAAGCTGCGCACGTTCGGTCGCCGACATCGCGGCCAGTCGGCCCGCGACGCTGGGGCCACCCTGAACGGTGGCCCAATAGTCGTCGAAGTTCTCAAAGGTGCGCTCCACCGTGATCTCTCTTGTCTCGACGGCCTGCAGGCCGGCGCCGACCCACAGGTCCTGCATCACATCCCTGCGCGAGGCGGCCGGGCTGGGCGGGGCGGGCAACGCCATGCCCATGGCTCGCATCTCGGCTTGCAAGGCGTCATAAGGGAAGCCCGCACCGAACATGTCCCAGGCATAGGCGGCCACGATGCCGCCCGGGCGCACGACACGCGCCATCTCGGCCACGCCGCGTTCGGGCTCGGGGACGAAGAAGATGACCAAGGGCATCACGGCGACATCCACGCTGCGATCCTCAAGGGGCAGAGCCATTGCGTCGCCTTGGATGAACCGGGCCGAGCCCGAGACCGGGCGCGTGCGCGCAAAGGCCAGTTGCTCTTCAGAGGGGTCGACCCCTTGGACCGAGGCGGGGGCACACCGCTGAACAATCAGATCGGTGAAGGCCCCGTTGCCGCAACCGATATCCAGCCATTGCAATTGAGAAGCGGGCTTCAACCAATCGAGGAAGACGTCTCCAGCCAGTTGGCTCCATTGCCCCATGTAGCGCTCGTAAGCGGCGCCGTTGTTGAAAACGATCGTGTCGTCTGCCATGTCTGTCGCGTCTCTCATCAAGGGTTAAAACATGCCTTCCGGGTTGATCATGTCAGCGGGTTGGGGTTGCCCCACATCCCACAGCTCGACGATCTGCTCGCCCTCGAAGCGAAAGAGGTGCACGACGGACAGCGTCATCCCGGTTCGCGGCATGTGGACGCGCGAATGCACCGCGACCAGTGGCCCGTCGGCCAAGGCCCTTTGTACCTCAAAGGATTTGTCCGGGTTTTGGTGGGCGTTTTCGCGCATGCCCGCCTGCAGTGCCGATGCGGTGCCCGCAAAGTAGGGGTTGTGATGCCGGAAGCCTGGAGCCACCAGCGTGAAGGCCTCGTCCACGCGACCTGCGGCAGCCAGTTGCAAAAACCGGATGGCTGCCTCTTTGCTGGGTTGCGATTCGTTCATGCAGACCTCCGTGGGGACGTCAGCCCGCCTTCATCTTGTCGCTGTTGATCTGATTGGCGCGAATGGCCGCCGGGCGCTCTTGCAGGCGGGCAACATAGTGCGCAAAGGCAGGGCGCTTTTCGACGGCGCCAGTCATCATGCCCCAAGCCAGCGCCGAGCCCACGTAGACGTCGGCAGCGGTGAAGCGGTCGCCGCATACATAAGGGCCGGGCTGCAGCGCCTTTTCGAGCGTGTCGAGTGCCAGCCCGTAGCTGCCAAAGCCCACCATGCCGCTCTTGCCTTGCGGCACATCCCATCCCAGTGACTTGGCGGTGGTCGCCATCTCGATTGGGCCCGCTGTGAAGAACAACCAGCGGTAGAAGGCCGCTCGTTCAGGCGTGCCGGCGGGCGGGATCAGTCCGGCCTGCGGAAAGGTGTCCGCCATGTAGGCACAGATGGCGGCCGCCTCGGTCACGATGGCGTCGCCGTGTTGCAGGGCCGGGACCTTGCCCATGGGGTTGATGTCCAGGTAAGCCTGGGTGTGCATCGGCGCGCCGAACTCCAGCCAGACGGTGTCATAGGGCTGGCCCACTTCCTCCATCAGCCAGTGCGCAATGCGACCACGCGACTGCGCGTTGGTGTACAGAATCAGCTTGCTCATGTCGCCCTCCGGATTGAATGTTTGATCATTCAATGTAAGGGATGGCATGGGATTTGGTAAGCGATGTCAATGCCGGCGCAAGGCCGATGGATCAAGCCACGTAATAGGCCCCGGACGGCGGCCTGGCCAGCATGGGCAGGACCACGTCGAACTGCTCGGGGGGGATGGCTTTGGCGGCGCCTTTGTGCGCGGCCACAGAAGCCCATTGCTCAATGATGACGAACTCGTGGGGGTCGTCTTTGCCTCGCAGCAGTTGCGCGCCCTGGCAGCCTTCTGCGCCCTGGATGATGGGCAGGATCGAGATCAGAAACTCGTGCAGGTCCTCAGACAGATGAGGCTTGGCATAGAAGCGGTTGATGCGGGTGACTTGCATGGGCAGGACCAGGGCGGAGGAGGCCCCGATCCTAACAAAGCAACCGGGTTTACAGACCCGAGGACAGCGTGGAGATCGCCACGCCAGCGGTCACGCCATTCTTGAGCAGCAAGGCCAGGTCGGCAGATGACAGCTTGCCGCCGTTGACCAGGTTGTTCACCACGGGGGCCGTGGTAGCCGCCACGTTGATCAGTGACACCACCGACTTGCCTTGGGCCGGCAGGATCGGCGAGATGATGCCGGCGAAGGTGTTGATTTGCTGCAAGCCCATGATGATCTGGTCAGGGCTGATGCTCAGAGCCTGGCCTGTCACGCCAGCCAGGTCGGCATCGGCGACTTCGACCATGGTCGTTTGCGGTGCGGTGTCTGCCATGGCGGCCAGGGGAGCGATGACCAACAGGGCGGTTGCGAGTGCTTTCTTCATTGCTTATTCCTAGTTTTTTAATTGACGTCTTAAGTCAAGACGCACCGAGATGGTGCCCTTATGGGGCCCGGGCCCGATGCGCGTATTCACTTAGAGGACAACTGTGCGGGAACATTTTCCGTGCTGCATTTAACCCGGACATGATGAGTTGGCTCTGGGCGGCGATTTGCGGGAAGGCGGGTGCCCATGGTTAAGATATATTTGGACTGCAACTTCTCTGCCCCATGAACAACCGCGTCGACTTCATCTCTACCGCCCGGCAGTGGCGGGCTGTGTTGCCCAATTGGCGAACCTGGCTCCTGGCCTTCCGGCCCGCCCCCATCGCGGTGGACGCCAAAGAGCGACGACGGGCCATCATCGGCGCGCTGCTGGGCGTGGTGATCACTGCAGGGTTGAGCCGGTTGTTGTCCGGCTCTTCTTATGTCGGGGCTTGGTTGGTGGCCCCACTGGGTGCCAGTGCGGTGCTGGTGTTCGCCGCGCCGGCCAGCCCCTTGGCGCAGCCCTGGTCGGTGGTCGTGGGCAACAGCGTCTCGGCCTTGGTCGGCGTGGGGTGCGCCATCTGGTTTCCGGACGTGGTGGTGGCCGGCTCGGTGGCCGTGGCGCTGGCCATCACGGTGATGTTCGGCTTGCGCTGCCTGCATCCACCGGGAGGGGCCGTGGCCTTGTCGGCGGTGCTGGTGCATGCCTCGCAAGGGCATTTCGCCATCGGCGCGGCGCTCGTCAACTCCTTGTTGCTGGTGGCGGTGGGCGTGGTCTACAACTCTCTGACCGGGCGCCGGTATCCCCACATGCAGATGGCCCCTGCCGCGCAAGATGGGGTGCTGTTGGGGGCGCGCTTCAAATCACAGGACCTGGATGCCGTGCTGGCTCGCTACAACCAGGTGCTGGACGTCAGCCGCGATGACCTCGAAGCCCTGCTGCAGGAAGCAGAACTGGAGGGCTATCGCCGTCGCATGGGCGAGATCCTTTGCCGGGATGTCATGACGCGCAATGTGGTGTCGGTGGAGTTCGGTGACACCTTGCAGGACGCGTGGGACCGGATGCGTGAACATCGTGTCAAGGCTTTGCCGGTTGTCGACCGGTCGCGGCGCATCGTCGGCATCCTGACCATGGCCGACTTCATGCGGGCAGCCCAGGTGGACGGGCATCAGGGGCTGGCGGCCAAGCTGCGCCATTTCATCCTGCCCGATGGCTTGCTGCAGTCGGATAAGCCCGAAGTGGTCGGCCAGATCATGACGCGTCAGGTTCGCGTGACCAGTGAAGACCGCCACGCTGTGGAGTTGATGCCGCTGTTCACCGATGCGGGCCACCACCACATCCCGGTCATCGACGCGGACAAGCGTCTGGTGGGCATGATCACGCAGTCGGACTTCATGCGGGCGCTGTATCAGGTCAACGGCTGAAAGGCCCCGCCGGCGCGGGGCTTTTTGAAGTCGGATGCGGGTTGGGCTTGGGTTCTATAAGATGTATAGAAAATACATTATTCGTTGAACCCCAAGAAAGAAACCATCATGCTGGATCCGAACATTCGACAGATCGTCAAAGCCACCGCTCCGGTGCTCAAGGAAAACGGCGTCGCGCTGACGCGCCATTTCTACGCGCGCATGTTTGAGCACAACCCCGAACTGATCCCCGTCTTCAATCAGGGCCACCAACAGGCGGGCAGTCAGCAGCAGGCGCTGGCCATGGCCGTGGCCGCTTACGCCGAGCACATCGAGGACCCGTCCGTGTTGATGCCCGTGCTGGTGCGGGTGGGCCACAAGCACACGAGCCTGGGCATTCGCGCCGAACACTATCCCATCGTGGGCAAGCACCTGCTGGCGTCGATTCGCGAGGTGTTGGGCGCCGAGGCGGCCACCGACGAATTGATTGCCGCCTGGGCAGCCGCCTATGGTCAGCTGGCGGACCTGCTGATCGGTCTGGAAGGGCAGCTCTACCACGATGCCGCCACGCAGGACGGCGGCTGGACGGGCTGGCGTGGTTTCAAGGTGCAGCGTCGGGTGGTTGAAAGCGACGAGATCACCTCGTTTCATCTGGTGCCCGCCGACGGTGGCCGCGTGCCTGCTTACCGACCCGGTCAGTATGTGACGGTGCGGGTCTGGGTGCCCGAGCTGGGCATCACGCAGCCGCGGCAGTACAGCCTGTCGGCGGCGCCGGGCGGCAAGACGCTGCGGATCTCGGTCAAGCGCGAGGACGCGGTGGCCCTGCAGCCGGCTGGGATGGTGTCCAACGCCTTGCACGCCCAGTGGCATGAGGGCGCGGTGCTCGATGTGGCGCCGCCCATGGGGGACTTCTTCCTGCACGAGGACCGGACCACCCCCGTGGTGCTGATCAGCGCCGGCGTGGGGCTGACCCCGATGGTGGCCATGCTCGACCATTTGCTGCAGAGCCAGTCGCCCCGTCAGATTCGCTTTGTACACGCCTGTCGGCACGGCGGCGTACATGCCTTCGGTGAGCACCTTCGCAATCTGAAAGCGGAGTACCCGCAGCTGCGCAGCGTGGTGTTTTATGAGCACCCGCGCCATGAGCACGACCGGGTCGGGGTGCATTACGACCACGCAGGCCGGGCCGATTGGGATGTTCTGGCTCAAGAAGTGTTGCTGCCGGATGCCGATTACTACCTGTGCGGCCCTCAGGCATTCATGCGCGAGCAGTTGAACCAGCTATGCTCCAGGGGTGTGGATGCGCAGCGCATTCACCTCGAAGCTTTTGGAACGGGCGGTCTCTTGGCCTGACCCGCAACTTGTTTGCGAAGTGCCATGCAACTGACTCACTTTACCGATCTGGGTTTGCGTGTGCTGATGTACCTCAGCCACCCGGAGCGCGACACCCCCGTGACCATCAGCGAAGTGGCAGAACGGTTCGAGGTCTCACGCAACCATCTGGTCAAGGTGGTGCATTTCATGGCGCAGCAAGGCTGGCTGGTGACCACGCGGGGTAAGGGGGGCGGCCTCGCGCTGGCCCGCCCGGTCGACCAGTATCTGCTGGGGCAGACCATCCGCGTCCTTGAAAACGTGACCGAGATGATCGACTGCGCCGACCCGCCCTGCGCCTTGCGCGGTCACTGCCACCTCAAGTCGATACTGGACCAGGCCATGGGCGCCTTTTTCAAGGAACTGGACCGCTACACGCTGGCCGATGCGGTGGCGTCGCCCACCCATCAAGCCATCGTCATGCTGCACAAGCTGCGGCCGGTGGCCTGATCAGGGCGTGTCGTTGCCAGCCGTGGTCTTGCGGCTGGGGCGGCGTGCCGTCTTGCCAGCGGTCTTGCGAGCCGTTTTGCCAGCAGCCGTGGGAGCGGGTGCAGGCTCTGCCGTATCAGTCGCTTGCGAAGCCGGGTTGGCCTCGCCCTGCGCCGCCGGGGCAGATTTGCGGGGCCGACGGCCGCTGCTCTTCTTGGCTGCGGGCGCGGCGTCTTCTGCAGATGCCGCGGGGCTGTCGTCCACAAAAGTGGGCAGAGGAGTGGGCACATGCAAGACCAGGGGCGTGACCGCGGGTGCGTCGGCGGGGGCGGCCTCAGCCTGCGCGGGCTGGCGGTTCCGGCCGCCTGAGCGACCGCCGTTGCGCCCACCTCGGTCGCGTCCACCTCGGCGGCGCGATCCAGAAGCTGGCGTGGATGGTTCGTCGGCTGGCTGGCCTTCCTGGCTGGCCTCTTCGCTGGTCTCGGGGGCGGGTGCGGCCGCTGCCATCGGCTCCGCCATGACAGGCGCGGCCAACGGCACGGCTTCGTTGCGGATCGGCGCAGTCTGAATGCCCGAGCCCCGCGTCACATAGGCGCTCGACTTTTCGTCGCGGCCAAATTCGAGCAGGCCCCGTGCCTGCGCTTCTTCCAGCAAGTTGCCGAAGGTGCGAAAGCCATAGTAGTTTTCGTTGAAGCCCGGGTTGCGGCGCTTGATGGCTTCCTTGAGCACCGAGGCCCAGATCTTGCCGCCCTCGTCGCGATCGGTGACCAGCGCTTCGTAGGTCTCGGCCGCCATCTCGACGGCCTTGGTGCGCCGGGCGTCCATCTCGGCGCGGCGGCGTTGCTCTTCTTCCGGGGTGCGGCGTGCCTGAGGGGCATCGCGGCTGTCACGGCGTGCGGAGTTGCGCTGGCTTTCGCGCACCAGATCGTCGTAGAAAATGAATTCGTCGCAGTTGGCGATCAGCAGGTCCGAGGTGGACTGCTTGACGCCCACGCCGATCACGTACTTGGCGTTCTCGCGCAGCTTGGACACGAGCGGCGAAAAGTCCGAGTCGCCCGAGATGATGACGAAGGTATTGACGTGCGACTTGGTGTAGCAAAGGTCCAGCGCATCGACCACCAGGCGGATGTCGGCGGAGTTCTTGCCGGACTGGCGCACATGCGGAATCTCGATCAACTCGAAGTTCGCCTCGTGCATGGGGGCCTTGAAGGCCTTGTAGCGGTCCCAGTCGCAATAGGATTTTTTGACCACGATGCTGCCTTTGAGCAGCAGGCGTTCGAGCACCCGCTTGATGTCGAACTTCTCGTAGTTGGCGTCGCGAACGCCCAGGGCCACGTTCTCGAAATCGCAGAACAGGGCCATGCTGATGTGGTCGGGGGATGATGCCATGTGCATTCCAATAGTTCAGGACGAGATCATCACATGGCTTGGCCCCGATTCGTCAAGGGGCAGACAGATGGGCCATCGATAAACAGGGCTGTCCGCAGGTCAGCCTACGCTTCGGCGTCGCGGTCCTCGCGGCGCTTCTTGAGCTTGTCCTGCCGCTTTTGCTTGAGCGCGGCTTCGGCGGCTTCGCCCTCGGCCAGCCAGGTCTCGAATTGGGTCGGGGTCTCCAGGGTGATCCGGCCCATGGTGCCGCTGCGAAAGTCGGTCAGCAGGATTTCGGCAGCCTTTTGCAGGTTGACCCGACCGCCGCTCATCACCGCGCCGCGCTTCTTGGCCACCTCGGTCAACAGCGCTTCGTCATGCCGGGTGGGGATGCCGGCTTGGTCATCCAGCTTGTAGCGGCCGACCAGGGCGTGCGGATAATGGCCTTTGAGGCTGCCGATCAGCTCCAGCGCCACTTCTTCTTCGTCGTAGGCGTTGCGGCCGACCGCGCCACTGGCCGCCAGGTGGTAGCCCGATTTCTCGACAATGATCTTGGGCCACAGCATCCCAGGCGTGTCAAACAGGTAGAAGTCGCTGGCCAGGTTGATGCGCTGCTCGATCCGCGTGATGCCGGCCTCGTCCCCGGTCTTGGCCGCCTTCTTGCCGACCAAGGTGTTGAGCAAAGTGGACTTGCCCACGTTCGGGATGCCGCAGATCAGCACGCGCAGGGGCTTGTCCATGCCGCCTCGGTTGGGTGCCAACTCACGGCAGGCTTTGATCAAGCGCTGGGCCGGGGCGGTCTCGCCGGCATCCAGCGCGATCGCGCGAGTATCAGGCTGGGCGTTGTACCAGTCCAGCCAGAGTTGCGTGCGCTCAGGGTCGGCCAGGTCCTGCTTGTTGAGCACCTTGAGCTTGGCGCGGTGGCCCGTCAGTTGTGCCAACATGGGGTTGGCGCTGGAGCCCGGCAACCGCGCGTCCAGCAGTTCGATGACCACATCAATGTCCTTGATGCGCTCGGTGATGGCCTTCTTGGTCACGTGCATGTGACCGGGGAACCATTGAATGCCCATGTTGCTGAATTTCTATGCGCAAAACGCGCATTGTCATCTGTTCTGGACGAGACGGCGCAACTTCCACAAAATCACGCGAATGAGTGGACTTGTCGCGCTTCACCCTGAAATGCGCCGCCGGCTGACCGATATGTCAACAAACCTTCTTGGAACAGACCATGTCGATTGAGCAGTACCCGATCTCCCTCCAAGAGCCCCGGCGTCTGGCCGCCTTGCAGGCCTATGAGCTGTTGGACACGCCAGCCGAGGCTGACTTCGATGCCATCGTGCGGCTGGTCGCGCAGGTGGCCCATGTCCCCGTGGCATGGATCGGCTTGCTGGACGCGGAGCGGGTCTGGCTCAAGTCACAGCAGGGCCTGGCGGTCACCGAGCTTCAGCGCGATGACTGGCTGACCGCCCATCTGACGGCTCACCCGCGCGAATGCCTGATCCTGCCTGACCTGTCGCAAGAGCCACGCTGGGCGGCGCATTCCTGGGCGCAGCACCTGCCACAGGTACGTGCGCTGGCCGTGATGCCGGTGGTCGATGTGGCAGGCCACGTCCTGGGGATGATCGCGGTGGCCCGTCATCAGGTTCTCGAATCGGGCGACGAGTGGCTGGCCCCCTTGGCCGATGGGGCCACTTTGGTGGTCTCGGTGATGGAATCGCGCAAGCGGGCCTGGCAGCTGGCACGGCAAGCCATGACCGATCCTTTGACCGGCATCGGCAACAAGACGCAGTTTGACCTGGCCTTGCAAGTGGAGATGGGACACGCCATGCGCAGCGGCGAGCCCTTCACCGTGCTGTGTCTGGATCTGGATGGCTTCAAGGCCATCAACGATGGCTTCGGTCACACAGCGGGCGACGAGGTGCTGTGCGAAGTGGCCAAACGCCTGCAGCAACAGGTGCGCCTGGGCGACACGCTGGTGCGCCTGCGCGATGACGAGTTCGCCGTGGTCATGCGCCATGGCGCCGAAGAGTCGGCGGCCGTGCTGTCCAAGCGCATCAGCCAGGCCATTTCGGTGCCGGTGGACCTGACGACCGGGGACACAGTCGGCGTAGGCATCTCGATCGGGCTGGCCGCCTACAGCGATCGCATCGGCTCGGGCGACGAACTGGTCAAACTCGCCAGCGAATCGCTGACGCAGTCAAAGCGGCGCAACGAGAAGCGCTGGAACATGTTCCTGGGCGGGGGGCGGCGTCTGTTCTGAACGCTCACCCAGGCTGTGCAGCCACGCTTCGACCTCGCGTGAGTCATTCATGACGCGCACGTGCAGATAGGCCGCCTGCGCCTCGGGATAGGTGGCGCGCAGGTAATTGAGCCATTGCTTGATCCGACCGGCGCGGTGCTTGGGCACCACGAAGGTGCAGATCAGCGCCCAGAAGGCGTGAAGCAAGGGGATCAGATCGGCCCAGGTCACCACGCGGTCGCTGGCCGCAATGGCCAGGGCCAGACCCGGATTGGCCACGGCGCCACGGCCCACCATCAGCGCCTGACAGCCGGTCACTTCGCGGCAACGGCGTGCGTCCTCAACCGTCCAGATCTCGCCATTGGCCACGACGGGCAAGCGCACGTGCCGGCATACATCGGCAATGCGATCCCAGTAGGCCGGGGGCCGGTAGCCATGGGCCTTGGTGCGGGCGTGGATCACCAGCTCACAGGCCCCCGCTGATTCGATGGCTTGCGCGCAGGCCTCGGCCTGGCTGTCATCGTGAAAGCCCAGGCGCATCTTGGCGGACACGGGCACATCGGCGGGGACGGCAGCCCGCACCGCCGCCACGATGCGGCCCACTTCATCGGGGTCCTGCAGCAAAGCGGCCCCGCCGCCATGGCGATTGACCACCTTGGCGGGGCAGCCGAAGTTCAAATCGACGCCGGCCGACCCAAGCGATGCCAGTCTGGCGGCGTTGTCTGCCATGCAGATCGGGTCTGACCCCAGCAACTGGCCTCGGACGGGGACGCCCGAAGGCGTTCGGCTGCCGTGGCTCAATTCGGGCACGATCCGCTTGAACGTGCGCTCAGGCAGCAAGGTGTCGGTGATGCGGATGAACTCTGAGACACAGCGATCGATGCCGCCCACACGGGTCAGGATATCTCGCAGTGCAAAATCCAGTAGCCCTTCCATGGGCGCAAGCAAGATGGTCATGAGACGTGTAATGGAGGGCAAATGGGCAAGGCCGCTAGTGTACGGAAACGTGTCGTAACACACGACATCCCGGCAATTTATGGCTTTAATCCGCGGGGCTTTCCGCCGATAAAAAGTCGATCAAGCATCCGACTTCGCCTCCTATGACCATGATCGCCTCCGAGCCAACGCGAGCGGCCGCCATTGCCACTGAACTGGATCAAGCTCGCAAGAGCGGTCCCTTGCAGAGCATCGTGATTCCGCCTTGCCCCGACATGTTGGTGCGCTTGCAAAAGGCGATGGCACAGGAGGACCCGGATCTGAACGAGGTGGCACGGATCGCCTCGGGTGACGTGGCCATGTCGGCCGCGCTGCTGAAGGCGGCCAATGGGCCTTTGTATGCGGCCGGTCAGCCGGTGCAGACCATCGGTCAGGCGATGAACCGGCTGGGCCTGAAGCAGACGGCCAATCTGATGACCAGCTTCCTGGCGCAGCGGGCCATTCGCATCAGCAGCCCTCAACTGGCCCGGTTCTGGGAGCGGGCGACCAAGCGCGCTGCGGCGATGGCGTTCATGGCGGGCAAGCTGCCGGGCATGTCGTCGGATGTGGCTTACACGTTCGGCTTGTTCTGCCATGTCGGCATTGCCGTGATGGCGCAAAGCATCAAGGGCTACACCGGCACGCTGGTCGAGGCGCTGGCTCGCATCGACCGGCCCTTTGTGGCCACCGAAAACGCCAACCACAAGACCGACCATGCCGTGGTGGGGGCGTTGGTGGCGCGCACCTTCTGCCTGCATCCCTTGGTGGTGTCGGCCATTCGCCTGCACCACGATCTCAGCAGCCTGGGTGAGCGCACCATCGACAGCGATGTGCACACCCTGCTGGCGGCCGGTCTGGTGGCCGAGCACCTCATGCGTCGCCACGAGGGCATGGAGCCCGACGTCGATTGGGAAACCTTTTCAGAGGCCGCCATGAAGTGGCTTGAAATGAGCCAGGACGACTTGAACCTGTGGCAGGACGAGCTCAACGAACTGCTCAACGCCGTTTGACGGCAGGATGTCGACATGACCATGGCGGTAAGCGCCTCCCCATCCACGGAGGCCATTCGGGAAGAGTTGGACGAAAGCCGGCGCCGAGGCGTCCTGCAGCGCATCGTGATCCCGCCTTGTCCGGAGTTGCTGGCCCGGCTGCATGAAACCATGGCCTTGCCCGAGCCGGACCTCAACGAGGTCGCGCGCATCGCCTCGCGCGATGTCGCCATGGCGGCGGTGTTGCTGTGCCAGGCCAATGGCCCGATGTATGCCGCCGGGCAGCCCGTGCAGACGGTTGGCCAGGCCATGAACCGCCTGGGACTGGAGCGCACCGCTTCGGTCATGGCGGGCTTTCTGGTGCAGCGGGCCATTCGCGTCAACAGCGCCCATCTGCAGCGGTTCTGGGAGCGGGCCACCAAGCGCGCCATCGCCATGACCTATCTGGCCCACCGGTTTCCTGGCATGTCACCCGACGTGGCGCACACATTCGGTTTGTTCTGCCACGTGGGCCTGCCGGTGATGATGCAAAGCGTGCCTGGCTACAGCAGCACCTTGGTAGAGGCCCGCGCCCGCAAGGACCGCGCCCCCATTGAAACCGAGAACTTCAATCACCGCACGGACCATGCCGTCGTGGGCGCCTTGGTGGCCCGGGTGTGGCGCCTGGCCCCCGAAGTGATGGCGGCCATTCGTTTGCATCACGACCTGGACATTCTGGGCGACAGCCGCACCGACGATGAAGTGCAGCTGCTGGTGGCCACCGGCGTCCTGGCTGAGCACATGGTGCTCAAGCACGAGGGAGAAGAGCCCGACCGCGACTGGGTGGACGCCATGGGCCGCGTCTTGAACTGGCTGGAGGTCGAGCCCGATGAACTCGATGTGTGGGAGCTGGAGTTGAGGGACATGTTCGACGCAGCCTGAGCGCTGCAGGTTTATTCAAACCCGTGTACAACAGCGCTCTTCTCATACCACTTGTGGAGCGCATTCATGTCGATCTCGATGTATCAGGCCCTGGTGCCGCCGGCCATTCACACGCTGACCAATCTGTCCCAGATCCTGGCTAAGGGGCAGGCCCATTGCGAAGCCCGCAAGATCGATCCCAACGCGTTTTTGCAGTCGCGCCTGTTCCCTGACATGTTCCCGCTGGTCAAGCAGGTCCAGATCGCCACGGACATGGTGAAGGGCGGCGCGTCGCGACTGGCCGGTGTCGAGATCCCGAAGTTCGAAGACAACGAGGCCTCATTCGCCGACCTGCAAGCCCGTGTCGCCAAAACGATCGACTACCTCAAGACCTTCCAGCCCGGGCAGATCGATGGCAGCGAGGCCAAGGACATCGTGCTGACTCTGCCCAGCCGCACGGTCGAGTTCAAGGGCCTCGCCTATTTGACAGGCTATGTCCTGCCCAATCTGTACTTCCACACCACCACGGCCTACAACCTGCTGCGCCACGGCGGTGTCGAGATTGGGAAACGCGATTTCCTGGGGGGCTGATCAGGCCGCCAGCAAGTCGTGCAGCGCCACCATCTCTTGCGTGAGCTTGTGGCGTGCATCCATGTGGATCATGGGTTTGGACAACTGGTGAGACTCCTTGATCTTGACCGATGAGCTCAAGTAGGGTTGCAGAACCGGCAGGCCTTCGTCGATCAACTCTTGCACCAGTTGCTGCGGCAAATTGGCGCGCGGCTGGAACTGGTTGACCACGATGCCGCTGACGGCCAGGTCCTTGTTGTGATCGGTCTGGATCTCTTGCACGTTGTCCAGCAGTGTGTAGAGCGCGCGGCGCGAGAAGTCGTCGCAGTCGAAAGGAATCAGGCAGCCTTGCGCCGCGATCAGCGCCGAGCGGGTGTAGAAGTTCAGCGCGGGCGGGGTGTCGATGTAGATGCGGTCGTAGTCCTCCGCCAGGGCTTCCAGGGCGTCGCGCAGCTTGTAGATCTTGTAGCGCGATTCCAGCTTGGGCTGCAGCTCTTCGAGTTGCTGATGCGAGGGCATCAGATGCAGGTTCTCCCAAGGGGTCTCGACGATGTAGTCCGAGGGCGTCTTGTCGCGGGCGCTGAAGCGCAAGGTCTGCTCGAAGAACTCGGCCGCACTGACGGCGGAGTCTTCTTGCGGGCCACCCAGCAGGTATTGGGTGGAGTTGCCCTGGGGGTCCAGGTCAACGACCAGGGTACGCAGGCCTTGGTGGGCGCTGATGGCGGCCAGATTGCTGGTGATCGTGGACTTGCCGACACCACCCTTTTGATTGAAGACGACGTAGCGCATGGGGGACCTTCCTTGTTTCGCTGCAACCGTATTGTGCATCGCAACAAGCACGGTTTCTGTGCGGGAAGGCCCCCAGCCCGGTGCCCCGGGCCCAGTCGCCTTAACGATTGGCTTCGGGCAATTCGATCTTGACTTCCAGCACTTCCAGGTTGTCCTGGCGTTCCATGGACACCTTGATGTCGTCCGGATTGATGTGGACGTATTTGGAAATCACCGCCACCAGCTCGCGCTGGAGGTCAGGCAGGTAAGTAGGGCTGGTCGTGCGACCGCCGCGTTCGTGGGCCAGGATCAGCTGCAAACGCTCCTTCGCGACCGTCGCAGTCTGCTTCTTTTCGCCGAGGAAGAAAGACAGGAATCCCATGGTCTTACTTGCCTCCGAACAGGCGCTTGAAGAAGCCTGGCTTGACGGCGTCCACAAAGCGCATGGGCTTGTCTTCGCCCAGGAAGCGGGCCACGACATCCTTGTAAGCCTCCGACACGTCGGAGCCTTCCATGTGAATGGCCGGCACGCCCTGGTTGGAGGCATTGAGCACGGACTCGGATTCGGGGATCACGCCGATCAGCTTGACCCGCAGGATCTCGTGAATGTCTTCCAGCGACAGCATCTGGCCGCCTTCGACCCGGTTGGGGTTGTAGCGGGTGATCAGCAGGTGCTCCTTGATGGGCTCGCCGCCTTCTTGAGCACGCCGGGTCTTGCTGTTGAGCATGCCCAGAATGCGGTCGGAGTCGCGTACGGAAGACACTTCGGGGTTGGTCACCACCAGGGCCTCGTCGGCAAAGTGCATGGCCATCAAGGCGCCCGTCTCGATCCCGGCGGGAGAGTCGCAGACGATGTAGTCAAAGCCCATCTCGCCCAGCTCTTTGAGTACGCGCTCGACGCCGTCTTGGGTCAGCGCATCCTTGTCGCGGGTTTGCGATGCAGCCAGCACGTACAGGTTGTCGCACTGCTTATCTTTGATCAGGGCCTGCGTGAGCTTGGCTTCGTCATGGATGACGTTGATCAGGTCATAGACGACACGGCGCTCGCAACCCATGATCAGGTCGAGGTTACGCAGACCGACGTCAAAGTCGATCACAGCGGTCTTGAAGCCGCGCAGGGCCAGGCCAGACGCGAAGCTGGCGCTGGTGGTGGTTTTGCCGACGCCTCCTTTACCGGAGGTGACCACGACGATCTTTGCCATTGGTGGCTGTCCTTTTGATGCTGTTTAGATTTTGATGGCTTCGTACACGAGACGCTCGCCGTCCAGACGGATTTGGGCGGGTTTGCCCAGCACCTCGGGTGGCAAGGGGTTCTCGGTCGTGCGGTAAGTGCCTGCGATAGAGAGCAATTCTGGCTCCATGCAGGTGGCGAAAATACGGGCTTCGGCGTTGCCTTTGGCCCCGGCAATGGCCTTGCCGCGCAGGGGGGCATAGACGTGGATGTTGCCGTCGGCGATGACCTCGGCACCGTGGTTGACCACGGCCATCACGATCAGGTCACCGCCCTTGGCGTAAACCTGTTGCCCCGAGCGCAGGGGCTTGTCCACGATCAGGGTGGTCGAGGCCACAGGCACTTCGACCTTGACCTCGCGCACCACTTCCTTGATCACTTCCTGGACGACGGTCTGCGGGGCGCGCGTGGCGGCGCCCTGGCTGTCAGGGGCTTCGCCCAAGCCGGCTTCGAGCGCGGCCGCCATCTGCGCGGGGTTGCCGCAGCGCACGGCGACCGGTGTCAGGCGAAAGCGCTTGAGCAGAGCGATCAGGGCCGGGAAGTTGATCACCGCCATGTTCAGGGTGGACAGGTGAGTCAGGTCAATGACCACCGGGTCGTGGCTGAAGAAGTCCGGCGTGTCTCCGAAACGGTCGGTCATGGCCTGCTCCAGCGCCTGCATGTTCCCGGTTTTGAGCACAAAGGCTACCAGGGTGAGCGAGGCGCTCTTGAGGTCGAACAGGGCAGAAGCGTTCCCGGATGAAGCGACAGACATGGGTGGCTGATGCGGACAAAAGCCCGAGTTTAAGGCAGCGGCAGGTTTTTCCTGGGACGGGGCTGCCCCATACTCTGAATTCATCGCAGGTGGAGGGAGTGTTGGTGAGCCAATTTTTGTCGGCCGATCAGATGGGGCTGGCTGTGGCCGTGGGTTGCGGGCTGCTCATTGGCCTGGAGCGCGAGCGCCGCAAAGGACAGGGGCCGGATCGCAAGGCGGCGGGCTTGCGCACCTTCATGGTGGCGGCGCTGGCGGGCGCCGTGGCACAGATGGTGTCGGCAGCCTTGGCCGCTGTGGCATTGGGGGGCGTGGTCGCTCTGACGGCGCTGTCGTATTGGCGCAGCCGCTCGGAAGACCCCGGTTTGACCACCGAGCTGGCTCTGATTGCCACGGCCTTGATCGGCATGCTGGCGGTGCACGAGCCGGCTTTGGCCGCCGCGTGCGGGGCCTTGCTGGCCGGGGTGCTCGCGGCCAAAGAGCATTTGCACCACTTCGCGACCCACTGGCTGACCGAGCGTGAGTTGCACGATGCCCTGTTGCTGTCGGCGCTGGCTCTGGTGCTGCTGCCCTTGTTGCCTACCGCACCCGTGAGCTGGCTGGGCCAGTTGTCGCCACAGCGGGTGCTGATGCTGGTCATCGTGATCCTGTTGATGCAGGCTGGCGGGCATGTGGCCCAGCGGCTGCTGGGCGCCCGCTCGGGCCTGGCCGTGTCAGGCTTGTTGGGCGGATTCGTGTCGAGCACCGCCACCATCGGCGCCATGGGCGGCCTGGCCCGCAGTGGCCAGGTCAGCTTGCGACTGGCTTTATGCGCCGCGGTGCTGTCGATGGTTGCGACCTGGCTACAGGTGCTGGTGATGGCCTCGGTGGTGTCGCCGGTGGCGGTGGCGCAGTTGTGGCCGCTGTTGGGGGTGGGCGTGTCCGTGCCCTTGATCCTGGGGGCATTGCTGTGGCGCCAGGACGGTGCGATGCCGGCCTCATTGAGCGGACAGGAGGCCGTTTTGCGCATTCGCGAGGCGGTGATGGTGGTCGCGCTGTTGCTGGGCGGCGCCGTGGTGGTCAACGCGGCGCAACAACGTGGCATGACGGGGCTGCTGCTGGGCACCGGTGTGGCGGCCCTGGCCGATGCGCATGCACCCGTAGCCAGCCTGATGTCGCTCTTCAGCGCGGGGCGCCTGACGGCCGAGCAGTTGTTCCTCGGGGTCCTGGTGGCCATCAGCGCCAACGCCCTGACGCGCAGTGCCGTGGCAGGCTTGTCAGGGGGATGGCGCTTTGGCGTCGGGGTGGCCTTGGCCCTGGCCGTCAATCTGACGGTTGCCTGGGGCTGGGTGCTGGGGGCTCAGCGGGGCTTCTTGCGCTGACTGGGGCGGGGCTGGCCCGCGCGGCCTCTTGGTTCACCTTGCTCGCGGGGCGGCAAGCCGGTGTGCTGCGTGAGCAGCAAGCCCTTGCGGGGCTGCACTTTGGGGATGTTGCGCGGGTCAGCCGGCTCGGCGGCGCGCGCCGGGCCCACTTTGCCTGTCCCCCGGTTGACCCGTCCTGTCGTCACCACCGATGCCTTGGTGCCCGATGCGGTCGAGTTCTTGCGGCGGGCGCTTTCATAACCGCCATCCGTGACCGGCTGGTAGTTGGGGATCAGGTGGTTGGGGCCATTGCCGATCAGGTCGTAGCGACCCATGGCCTTGAGCGCATCGCGCAGCAAGGGCCAGTTGTTGGGGTCGTGATAACGCAAGAAGGCCTTGTGCAGGCGGCGGCGTTTTTCGCCCTTGACGATGTCCACCTTCTCGCCTTTGCCCTCCTGGCGGCTGATGCCCTTGAGCGGGTTCAAGCCAGAGTGGTACATGGCCGTGGCGGTGGCCATAGGGCTGGGGTAGAAGGTCTGCACCTGGTCGGCCTTGAAGCCATTGCGCTTGAGCCAGATGGCCAGGTTCATCATGTCTTCATCGGTGGTGCCGGGGTGGGCCGCGATGAAGTAGGGGATCAGGTACTGCTTCTTGCCGGCCTCTTCGCTGAACTGCTCGAACATCTGCTTGAAGCGGTCATACGTGCCGATGCCCGGCTTCATCATCTTGGTCAGCGGGCCCGACTCGGTGTGCTCGGGCGCGATCTTGAGGTAGCCGCCCACGTGGTGGGTGACCAGCTCTTTGACGTACTCGGGCGCGCGCACGGCCAGGTCGTAGCGCAGGCCTGAGCTGATCAGGATCTTCTTGATGCCGGGCAGGGCGCGGGCACGGCGGTACATGCGCACCAGCGGGCCGTGATCGGTGTGCAGGTTCTGGCAGATGCCGGGGTACACACAAGAGGGCTTGCGGCAGGCGGCCTCGATCGCCTTGGAGGCGCAGCCCAATCGGTACATATTGGCCGTCGGGCCGCCCAGGTCGGACACCACCCCGGTGAAGCCCTTGACCTTGTCGCGGATGTCTTCGATCTCTTTGAGCACCGAGGCCTCGGATCGGCTCTGGATGATGCGACCTTCGTGCTCGGTGATGGAGCAGAAGGTGCACCCACCAAAGCAGCCGCGCATGATGTTGACGCTGAAGCGAATCATGTCCCACGCAGGGATCTTGGCGTCGCCGTAGCTGGGGTGCGGGGCGCGGGCGTAGGGCAGGTCGAAGACCAGGTCCATCTCGGGCGTGGTCAGCGGGATGGGCGGCGGGTTGATCCACACATCTTGCGCGCCGGGGCCTTCGCCATGGCGTTGAACCAGGGCACGGGCGTTGCCGGGATTGGTCTCCAGGTGCAGCACGCGGTTGGCGTGGGCGTACAGCACCGGGTCGCTGGCCACTTGTTCGTAAGAGGGCAGGCGGATCACCGTGCGGTCGCGTGCGGGCATGACGATCTTGCCGCTGCGCAAGGCCGGATTGGGCACGATCTGGATCGGCTTGGCGCCGCCAGCCAGATCGGCTTGCCCCGCGGGTGCAAGTTTTTTGCTGGGATCGAATTCACCGGCTTCTTCGAGCGCGCAACTGACCCCTTGCTCGGCCGCCTGTTGGCCGGTGGTGCTGTAGGGGTTGATGTGCTGGTCGATGCGGCCGGGCAGGTCGACCTCGGTCGAGTCCAGCTCGAACCAGTCTTGCGCGGTGGTGTCCTTGCGGCGACGGAAGAACGCGGTGCCACGCACATCGGTGATGCTGGACACGGGCTCGCCGGCCGCCAGACGGTGGGCCACTTCGATGATGGCGCGCTCGGCATTGCCGTACAGCAGCAGGTCGGCTTTGGCATCCATCAGGATGGAGCGGCGGACCTTGTCAGACCAGTAGTCGTAATGGGCGATGCGACGCAGCGAGGCTTCGATGCCGCCCATGATGATGGGCACGTCCTTGAAGGCCTCGCGGCAGCGTTGGGCATACACGGGCGAGCAGCGGTCAGGGCGCTTGCCCGCCAGACCGCCGGGCGTGTAGGCGTCGTCACTGCGAATCTTGCGATCAGCCGTGTAGCGGTTGATCATCGAGTCCATGTTGCCTGCGGCCACGCCCCAGAACAGATTGGGTTTGCCCAGGGCCTTGAAGGGCTCGGCGCTCAACCAGTCTGGCTGCGAGAGGATGCCCACGCGAAAGCCCTGGTTCTCCAGCACGCGGCCAATGACGGCCATGCCGAAGCTGGGGTGGTCCACGTAGGCGTCGCCCGTGACGATGATGATGTCGCAGCTGTCCCAGCCCAGCGCGTCCATCTCGGCACGGGTGGTGGGCAGGAACTTGGCCGGACCGAAACGCTTGGCCCAGAACGGCTTGTAGCTGTCGATGGGCTTGGCGCGCGGGGTCACGGCAGCAGGGGGCGCAAGGGTCAGGTCAGACATAACCCTCTATTGTCGCTGGTCTGACCTTGCAAGAGGCCCCATTTTGAAAAGGGCCTTTGGTCAGCTTGGCTTCAGCGTTCTGGCTGGATCACGTCTTTGAGCAGGCGCGCCTTGGTCTTCTTGCCCTTGACGTTGATCTTGTTGAGTTGCGACACGGCCTTGGCCGCCACGCTGCGCTCCATCGCCACGTAGGTGTGGAAGTCGGTGACGTTGATCTTGCCGATCTGGCTGCCCAGGAAGCCGCCTTCGCCCGTCAGGGCGCCCAGCAGATCGCCCGGGCGCAGCTTTTCCTTGCGGCCACCCAGGAGTTGAATGGTCACCATGGGGGGCAGCAGGGGCTCTTGGCTGGCGGGCGTCAGCGCGCTGAGTGGGTGCCATTCCGACTCACGGCCTTGCAGCAACTCGATGTTGCCCACGCGGCCCATCTCGTCCATGCTGGCCAGGTTCAGGGCCCAGCCTTCGGCGTCACCCCGGCCGGTGCGGCCAATGCGGTGGATGTGGATCTCGGGGTCGGGCGTCACGTCCACGTTGATCACGGCTTCCAGTTGCGCGATGTCCAGGCCGCGCGCGGCCACATCGGTAGCCACCAGCACCGAGGCGCTGCGGTTGGCAAACTGAATCAGCACCTGATCGCGGTCGCGCTGTTCCAGGTCACCATGCAAGGCGAGGGCTTCGATGCCATGGGCTGTCAGCACATCGACCAGATCACGGCATTGCTGCTTGGTGTTGCAAAACGCGATGGTGCTGGCGGGGCGGTAGTGCAACAGCAGTTGGGCGACGGCGTCCAGACGGGTTTCGCGATCGACCTCGTACCAGCGCTGGCGGATCTTGTTGGCCTCGTGCGTGGTCGCGACCTTGACCTCTTTGGGTTGGCGCAAGAACTGGGCGCTCAGCTTGGCAATGCCGTCCGGGTAGGTGGCCGAGAACAGCAGGGTCTGGCGGTCCTTGGGGCACTGGCGGGCCACGTAGACGATGTCGTCGTGAAAGCCCATGTCCAACATGCGATCGGCTTCGTCCAGCACCAGGGTGTTGAGGGCGCCCAGGTCCAGCGTGCCGCGCTCCAGGTGGTCCATGATGCGGCCCGGCGTGCCCACCGCGATGTGGGCGCCATGGGCCAGGCTTTCAATCTGGGGACGCATGGTGCTGCCGCCGCACAAGGTGATCACCTTGATGTTGGCCTCGGAGCGGGCCAGGCGGCGGATCTCCTGGCAAACCTGGTCGGCCAGCTCACGCGTGGGGCACAGCACGAGCGCCTGGACATTCAGGTTTTTGACGTCCAGCCGGTTGAGCAAGGGCAGGGTGAAGGCGGCGGTTTTGCCGCTGCCGGTCTTGGCTTGCGCGATCAGGTCATGTCCGGCCAGCGTCAGGGGCAGGCTGGCGGCCTGAATGGGGGTCATGCTCAGATAGCCCAGGCTTTGCAAGGTGTCTTGCATGGCGGGGCTCAGTGGCAGGGAGCGGAAGGACGGGCTGGATGTCTGGGGTGCGATCATGGGGCGGATTATCCGCAGGTGTGGCAGGTTAATTTAAGTAAATGGCTTGAAAACCCCGCCCCAAGGCCAAATATGCCGGCTGTAATCACCCCTGTGATGTGCAACTGCCTTTTTGGCGAGGACAAACTCTTGAAGACTTTGAAGAACAGCTTGATGGCCTTGGCCGTGATGTTGGCCGGCGTGGGCATGGTGACCGCCCCCCTGGACGCTGAAGCCAAGCGGCTGGGCGGGGGTCGGGCTTCGGGCATGCAGCGCCAGGTGCCCACGCGCCAGCCCAGTGCAGCGCCGGATGCCGCCCCCAATCAACCCAGCCAGTTCAACAAGACCGCGCAGCCCAGCAATGCGGCGGCTCCTGCTCCAGCGACTGCGCCCACCGCACAACCGGCCAAACGCTCATGGATGGGGCCGATTGCCGGATTGGCTGCCGGCCTGGGCATCGCTGCGTTGATGAGCCACTTCGGCATGGGTGAAGCGATGGGCAACTTCCTGATGATGGCCTTGCTGGCTGTCGCAGCCCTGTTTGCCATTCGGTGGATCATGGGCCGGCTGAAAGGCGGTCGCGCCGCGCAGGGGCCTCAGTGGGCCGGCGCGGGCGCGCCTTACGTGCCCCAGCCTGCTAACCAGCCCACGCCTTTGGCCTCGCAGCCCCTGCAACGCAGCGCGGTTGATGGGGCGTCCGCCGCAGTGGGCGCAGTGGGTCAACCCGGCAGCGTGCCGCTGGGCTTTGATGCCGAAGGCTTCGAGCGTGTGGTCAAGATGCTGTTCATCCGCCTGCAAGCGGCCAATGATGCCGGTAACGTCGAAGACCTGCGCCGCTTCACCACCCCAGAGTTGTTCGCCTCGCTGCGCCTGGATCTGCAGGAGCGCGGCGCGGCGGCCAATCAGACCGACGTCAAGGAACTGGCAGCCCAACTGGTGGACACCGCTCGCGAAGGCGACCAATGGGTGGCGTCTGTGCGCTTTCACGGCTTGATTCAGGAAGACGCCAAGCTTGGCGCCCAACCCTTTGATGAGTTGTGGCACCTGGTCAAGCCGGCCAACGATGCCGGTGACTGGGCCATCGCGGGCATCACCCCGCTGGCTGCCTGACCTCAGCGCTGGCCGCGTACCCGGCTGGCCAGGTGCTGGTAGGCGGTGACGCCGGCCAGCACCCCCCCCCCTGCCACCACGCCCCCTAGGGTGTTCAACAGGGTGGGCGTGGCCGAGGCCAACATCGCGCCGCCCGTGTCGGCCACGAACTCGCTGGCCTGATGGATCAGGTCATGGGCCCCCGGCAGGCCGTGCATCAGGATGCCGCCGCCCACCATGAACATGGCCACGGTGCCCGCCACGGTCAGGCCCTTCATCAACAAGGGCGCCGAACGAACCAATCCCAGTCCGACCGTTCGCAGCGCCCGCATGGCGCCGCTTGAGCCGGGCAGGCGGTGCAGGTACAGGCCTGCGTCGTCCATCTTCACGATGGCGGCCACCACGCCATAGACGCCCACGGTCATGATGAATGCCACCCCCGTCAGCACGGTCAACTGGGTCAAAAAAGCCGCCTGGGCCACGGTGCCCAGCGTGATGGCGATGATTTCGGCCGACAGGATGAAATCGGTGCGGATCGCGCCAGCAATTTTGTCCTTCTCGTAGGCGACCAGATCGACCTTCGGGTCAGACAGGGCGTGGACCAGTTCGGCGTGATGTGCCTGCTCTTGTTCGGCGCTGTGCAGGAATTTGTGCACCAGTTTTTCAAAGCCTTCGAAGCACAGAAAGGCGCCGCCCAGCATCAGCAAAGGCGTGATCAATGCGGGCGCCAGGGCACTGATGGCCAGTGCCGCGGGGACCAGAATCGCCTTGTTGCGCAGTGACCCCTTGCCCACCGCCCACACCACCGGCAGTTCGCGGTCTGCACTGACGCCGGCCACCTGCTGTGCGTTCAGGGCCAGATCGTCGCCCAGGACGCCGGAGGTCTTCTGCGCCGCCACCTTGGTGAGCACCGCCACGTCATCCAGGATGGTTGCAATGTCGTCGATGAGTGCCAGCAGGCTGGAAGCCATGTTGTGTGTCCTTCTCTCTGGGGGTTAGGAGGCGGATTATCGACGGCGCCCTTAGCCGGTCTCACCGAGCGTGCCAAAAGTGCGCATAAACCCCTGAACCCCCAGGGTTTGCTGCCGATAAGCTAGCTGATTCGAATCTTTTTTCGAGCGGCCACCGCTTTGCTATGACATGACGTCCACTGAGGCATTCACATTGAAGCCGGTCTCCACGGGGCGACCCGGGCAGCCGCAGGCCGACGCCTTGCCGGCCAAGCTCATTGTGACGTTGTTCATGATCCTGGTGGGGGTGTGGCTGATGCCGGCCTTTTCCACGATCCAGCATCGCCCGGATTTCTTCCCGGTCGCGGTGCACACCATCACCGAGTTCGCTGCCATCGTGGCGGCTTTCCTGGTCTTCTCGGTGGCCTGGCACACGAGCGCCGCGGGCCAACCGGGCAACATCGTGATCCTGGGCTGCGGCTTTCTGGCCGTCGGGCTGATCGACCTCGGGCACGCCTTGTCCTACAAGGGCATGCCCGACTTCGTAACACCGGCATCGGCCCAGAAGGCGATCGAATTCTGGTTGGTGGCGCGCTACACGGCTGCTGTGACCCTGCTGGCAGCCGCCTTTCACCCAGCCTATATGCACTTGATTCGGGTGCGCCGCGATGTGTTGCTGGGCGCCGCGCTGATTTTCTCGGCGGCGGTCTATGCCGTCAGCCTGTTCTTTCCGCAGTACTGGCCGCACATGTTCCTGGAAGGGCAGGGGCTGACGACGCTCAAGCTGGTGGCCGAGTATGGTGTGATTGCCCTGTCTGGCATGGCGGCGTATGTGCTGCACCGGATGGGCCGCAAGAAGCTGGGCTACAACACCAGCGACCTGTGCGCAGCCGCCTTGATTACCATCCTGTCCGAGCTGTGTCTGACCCTGTACGCCAACGTCAACGACTTGTTCAGCCTGCTGGGCCACCTCTACAAGATCGTGGCCTATTTCTACATCTACCGGGCGGTGTTCGTGACCAGTGTGCGAGACCCTTACGCGCGCTTGAGCGTCGAAGTGCAGGAGCGACGTGAGGCGGAGCAACGGGTCGAGTTTCTGGCCTATCACGATGTGCTCACCCGTTTGCCCAATCGCGAGCTGGCACGCGATCGCCTGAACCAGGCCATCGCCGATGCCCATCGGCACCAGACGCTGGTCGCCCTGGTGTTTCTGGATCTGGATCACTTCAAGACCATCAACGACTCTCTGGGCCACGCGGTGGGCGATCGGCTGCTGCAGTGGGTGGCCGGGTGTTTGCGCGAGCATGTGCGAGAGGCCGACACCGTGAGCCGACAAGGAGGCGATGAATTCCTGCTGATCCTCAAGGATCTGCCCGATGTCGAGTCGGTGACGCCCATCGTCTCCAAGCTGCTCGAAGAGCTGTCCAAACCCGTGGTGATCGATGGGCGGGAGTTGTCCACCGCCGCGTCCATGGGCATTGCGCTGTCGCCCAATGATGGCGAGGACTTCGAAACCCTGTCTCAACGCGCCGACACGGCGATGTATCGCGCCAAGGAAGAAGGCCGTAACACCTATCGCTTCTTTGACGACCGCATGAACCAGGAGTCGGTCGAACGCCTGACCATGCGCCAGGAGTTGCGCCGCGCACTGGAGCAAAAGCAATTTGAACTGCACTACCAGCCGCAGGTGGATTTGCGAACCCGTCGCGTGGTGGGTATCGAAGCCCTGATTCGCTGGCGCCACCCCGACAAAGGGCTGATCCCGCCCGGGCGTTTCATCCCGGTGGCCGAAGACAGCGGCCTGATCGTGCCCATCGGCGACTGGGTCATCGAAGAGGCGTCGCGCCAGACCATGGCCTGGAAGCACGCGGGGCTGAATGTGGTGCCCATCGCCGTCAACTTGTCGGCATTGCAGTTTCGGCGGGGCAACCTGGAAGCGATCGTGGCGCAGGCTTTGGCCGCGTCAGGGATGCCGGCGACCTTGCTGGAGCTGGAGCTGACCGAGTCGGTCTTGATCAGCGACTCGGACAGCGTCGAAGCCCGCCTGCGGGGCCTCAAGCAGATGGGTGTGACCGTGTCGATCGACGACTTCGGCACCGGCTACTCGAGCCTGTCCTATCTGCGCCGCTTTCCGGTCGACAAGCTCAAGATCGACCAGAGCTTCGTACGCGATCTGGACCGCTCACCCGACGACGTCGGCATCGTGCGGGCCATCATCCAGATGGCCGTCAGCCTGGGGCTCAAGACGATTGCCGAAGGCGTTGAAACCGAGCCGATGGCGCAGCTGTTGACCGATCTGGGTTGCGAGGAAGGGCAGGGTTATGGCTTTGCCCGTCCGATGACGGCAGAGGACATGGCCGCCTGGCTGAGCTCTCACGCCGCCTGATCTTCGTCGTCCTCGTTGCCCAGGAAGCCGCCGCTCTGGTGCGCCCACAGCCGTGCATACAGGCCGCCGCGCGCCAGCAAGGTGGCGTGATCCCCTTCTTCCACGATGCGACCATGATCCAGCACGATCAGCCGGTCCATCGCCGCGATGGTCGACAGCCGGTGCGCGATGGCGACCACGGTCTTGCCTTCCATCAGGCGATACAGGCTGGCCTGAATGGCCGACTCCACTTCCGAGTCCAGCGCGCTGGTGGCCTCGTCGAGCAGCAGGATCGGCGCGTCCTTGAGCATCACGCGGGCGATGGCAATGCGCTGACGTTGTCCGCCTGACAGCTTGACCCCCCGCTCGCCCACATGGGCGTCGTAGCCGACCCGGCCTTTTGGATCGGTGAGCGTGGCGATGAAGCCCTCGGCCTCGGCCTTTTGCGCGGCCATCACCATGTCGGCATCGCTGGCGTCCGGACGCCCATACAGGATGTTGTCGCGCACCGAGCGGTGCAGCAAAGACGTGTCCTGCGTCACCATGCCCACTTGTGCGCGCAAGCTGCCCTGGTTGACGCGTGACACGTTTTGTCCGTCGATCAGGACCTCGCCCTGCTGCACGTCGTAAAAGCGCAGCAGCAGGTTCACGATGGTCGATTTCCCCGCGCCCGAGCGGCCGACCAGACCGATCTTCTCGCCTGCGCGGATGCGCAGGTTCAGGTGCTCGATCAAGGGCTTGTCGGTGCCATAGGCAAAGGACACATCCTTGAATTCGATCTCGCCTTGCCGCACCTGTAGGTCAGGCGCGTCAGGCGCGTCGACCACCGTGTGCGGGCGGGACAGCGTATTGATGCCGTCCTGCACGGTGCCCACGTGCTCGAAGAGCATCGCCATCTCCCACATCATCCAGTGCGAGATGCCATTGAGCCGCAGGGCCATGGCCGTCGCTGCGGCCACGGCACCGATGCCCAGCTGGCCGTGCATCCACAGCCACAGGGCGACGCCGCTGGTGCTCAGGATCAACAGCATGCTCAGGCTGTGGTTGATCACCTCGAAACTGCTGACCAGTCGCATCTGGCTGTAGACGGTGCCCATGAAGTCCTGCATGGCGGCGCGGGCGAAGTGGGCTTCGCGGCGCGTGTGCGAAAACAGCTTGACCGTGGCGATGTTGGTATATGCATCGGTGATGCGGCCGGTCATCAGCGAACGGGCGTCGGCCTGCGCCTTGGCGGTCTTGCTCAGGCGCGGGATGAAGAAGGTCAGCGCGCCGACATAGCAAGTGAGCCAGCCCAGGAAGGGCAGCAGCAGCCACAGGTCGAAGCCGCCCACCACCGCGCTCATCGTCACAAAGTAGATAACGACGAAGACCAGGATGTCGGCGACGATCAGGATCGTGTCCCGCACCGCCAGCGCGGTCTGCATCACCTTGGTGGCAATGCGGCCAGCGAACTCGTCCTGATAAAAGCCCATGCTCTGGTTGAGCATCAGGCGGTGGAAGTTCCAGCGCAGGCGCATCGGGAAGTTGCCTGCCAGGGTCTGATGCTTGAGCGTGGTCTGCAGCAGCACGGCCAGCGGGCTGGCCAGCAAAATGCCGCCCAGCAAAATGCCGCCCAGCAAGGCCAGTTGGCCTTTTTGTTCGGCCCACAGGTTCTCGGGCCTGACCTGACTGAGCCAGTCGACAATGCGGCCCAGCATGCTGAACAGCAGCGCCTCGAAGGCGCCGATGGTGGCCGTCAGCACGGTCATGCCGAGTACGTAGCGGCGCAACCCTTCACTGCAGGCCCACAGAAAAGCGAAAAAGCCCCGGGGTGGGGCCTGGGGTGCATCCTCTGGGTAAGGATCCACCAGTTGTTCAAAGAAACGCCACACGCACCGCTCTCCCGGGAGTCTTCAGGCCGAAACGAGCTAGGTTAGCCGATTCTGCCCAGTCCCGTGCGGGGCCTACATCAATCCAACGACGGTCTCGGTGTTGAAGTAGGCGCTGACGAATTCGTTCTCGGCCGCGCCGATCACCGAACGCCCATGGGACTTGCCCGTGCGGGTGCGGATGGGCTCATCGATGCATTGGCCCAGTTCGTTGCTCAGCACCACCACCTCCGGCGCCATGGGGTCGTGGGTGCGTCGGATGACGACACCGTGTTCGCCGGTGTTGAGGTCCACCATGCAACCGGGTGGGTACAAACCCATTTCGCGGATGATGGTCGCGCCGAAATAGCCGGCACTTCGCTGGCGGAAGATCTCGGCCGCAGCGCGCGTCGACAACAGGCCGTTGCGGCTGATGCGCGGGCTGAGCTTGGCGCAAAAGACATCGCAGGTGCGCAAGGCATCGGCGTTCTGATTGATCTCCGTCAGGCCTTGCGGGTAGCCCTTGCCGTCGGGTTGCTCGTGGTGCTGGGCCACTGCCAGCAGCCAGTCTTCATCGGTGACACCCAGCTGACGAAGCAGATGCCAGGTGGCCAGCGGATGGGCGGCGATGGCCTGCCGCTGATCGGCCGTCGGGGGCTCGACCTGCTGCGCCAGCACGTTCTGCAAGTCCGTGATGGTCAGGTTCATCGTCAGCGCGGCATTGACGGCGCTTTGGATGCGCGAGAGCACCCAGTCCTTGCGCTTGCCCACCAGCGCCAGCAGGATGGCGGTATGCATGGCATGCAGCACGCCATAGCGGGCCAGTTTTTCGGGGCAAGGGTGCACGATGTGAAAGAGCGCCAGATCGGGGTCCTCCTGGACCAGGCCAATGAGGGTGGCGCCGCAGCGGTTGATTTCGGCGACGAAGGCGTCGCTGTGACCGGGCGACAGCAGCAAGGGCTCCAGCCAGTCGGCCAGCTCCCGCCAGCGGCTCCAGCGGACTTGGGTCTCGGTCACGACGGGGGCGCCGGTTGAATCGTCATCGGCATGGGGCGCACTTGTTGCCAGCATGGTGGTTCCTGTCGAGCGGGGCCAAAAATGAAAAAATCGGCATCAGGTCTACAACATACGCCCAAAGGCTGCATTTGTGATCGGCTCCCCGCTTCCGATCCCTGTCAAAGCGTGAGTGATCGCACAGTCGGTCGGCACGTGTTGCGGTCCTCTGCGTTTTCGGTCGAATTCATCCCGGCTAAAGGGTTCCGGATTCAATTTGTAGGGATTGACCTACACTCGTGTGAAAAGGACCCCAATGGGTTCCGCTTCATCTCTCTTTTTCGGACGCCCGCCGCGCGAATTGAGCCCCACGGGCGCCTGTAAGGACAATGGGAACATGCTGCTTCGCATCTTGACTTTGCCGGCCGAACAACCGGGGCGTGTTTTGCTGTCGGCCATGCCGGGGCGGCTGGATCCCTGGCCGCAATGCCTGGCCGCGCTGCAGGCCGCCTCTGTCGGGCTGATCGTTTGCCTCAATCCGCTGGACGAGGTCGCGGAGGTGTCGCCCGCCTATTACGCCGCCATCGCCGCGCAGTCGATGCCGTGCCGCTGGTTGCACGTGCCGATGCGCAACTTCGGGGTGGCCGACCAGGCGGACGCGTTCCAGTCCGGGGTCGAGCAGATCGTGCGCGCCCTGGCCCGTGACGAAACGGTGCTGATCCATTGCGCGGCGGGCATGGGGCGAACCGGCTCCATGGCGGCCTGCGTCCTCAAACGCCTGGGATCGACCCGCGAGCAGGCGCTGGCGAGTGTCCGTCTGGCGGGATCCAATCCGGAATCTGCCGCGCAGAGTGGTCTGATTGATCGGTTTTGACACTGACACCCCGCAATGTGTCGCCATAATCGCGGGCTGTATTGACGGACTGGGGCCTTGACCGCCTCGTGCACCATGCTTGAACGAATCACATCCTGGATCAAGGCCACGGTGGCCACCACCCTGTTGATCCTCAACATTCTGGTGGCGTTCTCGATTGTCTTCCCCCTGGGTGTGGTGAAGCTGCTTCTGCCATTCGCCTGGGTTCGCAAGGCCTGCAACAGCCTCATCAATCCGGTCTCGAACGCCTGGGTGCACAACAACAGCGGCTGGATGAAGCTGGTGCAACCGCAGCCCTGGCACATCTCCGGGGTCGAGGGCCTGTCACCCAAGGGCTGGTATCTGATCGGCAGCAACCACCAAAGCTGGGTGGACATCCTGGTCCTGCAGCGTGCCTTCGATGGCCACGTGCCGTTGCTCAAGTTCTTCATCAAAAAAGAACTCATCTTCGTGCCCATCATGGGGCTGGCCTGGTGGGCGCTGGACTTTCCGTTCATGCGTCGCAAAGGCAGCGGCAGCGCGGCCAAGGATCTGGAAGCGGCGCGCAAGGCCTGCGCCATCTTCCGTCTCAACCCCACCTCGGTGATCAGTTTCATGGAAGGCACCCGGGTGACACCCGAGAAGCACCAGAAGCAGAAATCGCCCTACAAGCACCTGCTCAAGCCCAAGACCGGTGGCATCGCCATGGCGCTGGAAACGATTGGCGAGCAGTTCGAATGCCTGCTGGATGTGACCATCGTCTACCCGCACGGCGTGCCAACCTTCAGTGATCTGCTGGCCGGCCGCGTCAAGGATGTGATCGTCAACGTGCACCGCCGCGAGATCCCCGTCGACCTGAAGGTTGTCAGCGAGGCCGACACCGCTTATCGCCAGCGCCTGCAGCACTGGATCAACGACTTGTGGGCCGCCAAGGACGAAGAGATCGAGCGGACCCTGGCTCAGTTCAAACAGGGGCAAATGGGCCGGGGCAAACGGGCCTGACCGCCGCCCCAGGCGTCTGCCTCACCGCTGGATCAAAGGCGCGGCCAGCTTGTCAAACTCTGAAGGCGCCACGTACTGCAGCACGTCCTTGCCACGGCTGTTGAGCGTCAGGTCCAGGCCTTTGTCGGGGTACAGGAAGTGTTCGGCCTCGTCGCCCATGCGGCGTCGCTCGGCCGGTTTGCCAAAGCGGGTGATCACCGTGGTGGCATCCAGATTGGCCTGCGGGATGAAGGCCATGGCCGTGATGCCATAGGCCGCCGCAGCTTGCCGATCGGCGGGTGCCAAGATGTACTTGCGGGTCGTGCTTTCCATGAACTCGGACTTGAGCGCCCGCTGCCGCATGCCGGCCACCGCGTCGGCCGGCGCGTTGAGGGTCACCACCAGTTTGCCGCTGACGAAGCCGGCCTGCGCCGGGTCGACAAAGGCTTCCAGCGCACCGCTTTCGCCGGGCGCCGCAATCACGGCCACTTCAACGTTGCCACCCCAGATGCGCTGGACATCGCTCAGCGTGCTGGGGCGTCCTCCCAAAGTCAGCCCCATGACCTGGATCTGTCCGCCAGGCAGGGTCTGAATCTGCCAGGGCAGGCCCGCGGCCGTTTCAATGGTGTCCGGTTGCCTGCGGTCATGTCCGACCACCAAGGCGGTGCCGGCAATCAATGCGCCCGCAATCATGGCGCTCACGATCCACACTTGTTTCATCGGTTCAATTCTGGCAGGTGTCTTGATAAGCCAGGCGCAACAGGTTTTTCTGCACCTTGCCCATGGCATTACGTGGCAATTCATCGGTGACGATGATGCGCTTGGGCACTTTGTAGCCGGCGATCATGGCTTTGAGCATCCGGGTCATGTCGGCTTCGTCGAGCTTGGCGCCGGCCTGCGGCACGACCACGGCGATCACGCCTTCGCCAAAATCGGGATGGGGCACGCCCACCACCGCCGACTCCAGCACGCCGGGCATCTTGTCGATGTGGCTTTCCACTTCGGCTGGGTAGACGTTGAAGCCGCCCGTGATGATCAGGTCCTTGGCGCGTCCTACCAGATGCACGTAGCCCTGCTCGTCGATCCGGCCGACGTCACCCGTCTTGAACCAGCCGTCCTCGGTGAAGGCTTCGGCCGTCTGATCGGGCATGCCCAGGTAGCCGACGAACACATTGGGCCCCTTGACTTCGACGTGGCCGATGGCATTGGCCGGACAGACCTCGCCCGTGTCGTCGACGATGCGCAACTGCACGCCGGGCAGAGCCGGGCCGACACTGCCCGAGACCCGATGGCCTTCGCGAGGCCGACATGGGTTGGAGCAAAGCATGCCGGTTTCGCTCATGCCGTAGCGCTCGAGGATGGTGTGGCCGGTCATGGCCTGAAAATCTTCAAAGGCGGCGGGCAACAGGGGCGCCGAGCCACTGATGAACAGCCGCATGTGGTCGCAATGCGGGCCGGTCAGGTCCGGGTCCTGCAACAGGCGCCCATACATGGTGGGCACGCCCATGAAAACGGTGGCGCGGGGTCGGTGCGTGTCCTTGATATGCCGGATCACCGCGCCTGCATCGAACTTGCCGAGCCAGCGCATCGGGGTGCCCGACAGCAGCGCGCAATGGCTCGCCACAAACAACCCATGGATGTGGAAGATGGGCAGGGCGTGGATCAGCACATCGTCGGTGCGCCAGTCCCAGTGGCGCAGCAAGGTGCGGGCGTTGCTCAGCAGATTGCCATGGGTCAGCATGGCACCCTTGCTGCGCCCGGTGGTGCCAGATGTGTACAGGATCGCGGCCAGATCATCGGGATGGCGCGCAGCGGTTTCGTGCTGGTCCGACTGCACGGCAGCATGGGTCAGCAGGCTGCCGGTCTGTTGCTCGCCCAGGGTGAACAGGTGCTTGACATGCCGGTGCGCCGCCAGCGGCACGACCCAGTCCTGATCTTGCGGGCGGCACACCAGCACGGCGGGGCGCGCATCGGCCACGAAGTAATCCAGTTCAGCGGCCTTGTAAGCCGGATTGAGCGGCAGGTAGACGGCACCGGCTCGCAAGGTGGCCAGGTACAGCAGCAGGGATTCGATCGACTTGTCGACATGGGCGGCCACCACGGGCGGACGGCCATGGGCGCCCTTGAGCCGCAACCCCGCCAGCAAATTGGCCAGCATGGCGGTGGCACGGTCCAGGTCTTGCCACGAGTAGGACTGTCCGCCATCGAGCAAGATGGCAGGCTCTTCGAGGGTGGCGGGCCAGGCCGCGCGCAGGGCAGTGAACAGATTCATGCCCCGTAACTTACCCCAACTTTCACCTCGTTACGCCAGACCCAGCAGCCCCCAGCCCGTGTCTTGCGGCGTTTCATTGAAGGGTTCGGCATCCAGGGGCTGATGCACTTCCACCCGGTTGCGTCCCCGCCGTTTGGCGCGATACAGCGCCGCGTCCGCTTGCTGCAGCATGCTGTGCACATGCTCATGGGCGTCGGGATCCCATTGGACGGCGCCAATGCTGACGGTCGCATGCAAGGTGCGCGGGCCCATCGTGATCGGTGTCAGGCTCAGGGTGGCGCGGATGCGCTCCAGCGCCGTGACCGAGTCTTCCAGCGAGGTGCTGGTCAGGATCACCGCGAACTCTTCGCCGCCGATGCGTGCCGGTGTGTCCGAGTCCCGCAGGGCTTGACGCAGGATGTCGGCCAGCACGCGCAACACTTCATCGCCCGCGCTGTGGCCATAGGTATCGTTGATCTGTTTGAAGTTGTCCAGATCGAGCAAAGCCACGGTCATCGGGTTGCCGTAACGACGGGTTTGGAGCAGGCAGGTCTCTGCCACGTCAAAGAAGTGACGGCGGTTGGGCAGGCCGGTCAAGGTGTCCTCGGTGGCCAGGCGCAGCCATTCCTGCTCGGCTTGCATGCGCGCCTCTTCCTGGCGGCGCGCGTGAATCAGGGTGCCCAATGTGGTGACCAGAGGCGCGAGCAAGTTCAGCAAAGCGGGGTCAAAGTCGGACGCCCGGTTGCCCAAGCCAATCAGGCCCACGACCTCGTTGTCAAAACGGATCGGCAAGCCCAGAAAGTTATGCAAGGGCGGGATGCCGGGTGGCCAATCGATGCCCTCTTGCCCTCCATCGGTCAGCACGAAGGCCTCGTTGGATGCCAGCACCTGGCCCAGGATGTTGCGCAGGTCCCCATATTCGCGCGAACGATGCTGACCGCCTGGGCCGCCTTCCAGCGACATCGTCGGGACAAACAAAGGGCGGGGGCCCGATGTGCCCGGCGGGGACTGCGGCACCACACCGATCATGCCGAATTCGCAATCGCTCAGACTCAGCAAGGGAGCAAACAGGGCTTCGCATGCATCTTTGATGTCGTGGTTGAGCAAGAACGTCGCTTGCGCCTGATTGATCATGTCCAGCAGTTGGCGCTGCTGTTGCTGCACGGCTTCACGCTGCCGTTGCGCCGTGATGTCGCGCAAGGTGCCGACCACGCGTTTGGGTCGCCCACGGTGATCGCGCTCGACCAGCTTGCCGTGGCTCTGCACCCAGACGTAGTGGCCCTGGCGATGTCGTATCCGGTACTCGATGGAGATGATGTCGCTCAGACCTTTGCGATAGATCTGTGTGGCTTCGACGATTTTGTGGCGGTCCTGTGGGTGGACCAGATTGAGCCAGGCGTCGACCGCCGTCTGGGGGATGGGCTCGGCACCGAACCCCAGCATGGTTGCCGTGCGGTCATCGATGACGCGATGGTGATGCAGGAAGTCGAAGTCCCAGGTGCCCATCTGAGCCGATTCAAGCGCCAGTTGCAATCGCTCTTGAGTGATGCGGTCTGCGTCCGGCGGGGCACTGTAATAGGGCATGTTGAAACTCTCCGGTCTCGATGATCAACCGCGTCACTGCGGTCGTCAAGAGACTCAACGCGCCTCAGGGTCTTGAGGGTTGACTGCGACGCGTCCAGGGTGCAGAGCTTTACATCCCTTCATGAATGAGCCGCATTGGAACGAGTCGCGTCACTCACGTCGGCGTGGCGGGCGGATCGGCCAGCACCACCGTGATGCGAAAGCCGGGCACGCTGACGATCTGGCCGTCACGGATCTTGGCGGTCTTGCGCATTTCATCCTGACCATCGACCTGAACCAGGCCTTCGGCCACCATGGTCTTGGCGCGCCCGCCGCTTTCTGCCACGCCGCAGGCCTTGAGCAAACTGTCCAGCGCAATGAATTCACCGCGCAACTCGAAGCGGATCTGTTTCAGGGTAGCCATGAATGTGGTCAGAGAATGAAAGGGTGCACAATGCGCTCAGATTGTGCACTCCGGTGTTTTCAGATTCGACCATGTCCCTCAAAAAAACAGATCTCGCCAAAAACATGGCCCTCAAAATCTCCATGGAGATGAAAAAGGCAGGGGTTCCCAACCGTTTTGGTACGGCTTCCACCGCCTTGCCGGATCGCCGTGAACAGCGCAAACTGGATCAGGCTGCCGGTCTGGTGCCTTTTGCCGTCAAGTTGCACCAGGACCTGGTCAAACAGTTGCAGGAGCGTGCGAAACAAGAAGGCGTGTCGCTCAATGAGTTGACCGAGCGCTTCATCCGGGTAGGCATGGCGCCTGCTCCTGCGGCAGACCAGCCGCCTGTGAAGGACAAGGCCCCGGCCAAGACGGTGACGAAAACGGCAACAAAGACGGCAACGAAGACCGCGGCAAAACCGGCGGCTAAAACAGCGGCAAAAAAGGTCGCCAAGAAGGCGGCGGACAAAGCCTAACCCTTTCTCCCACAGAGGAGTTCGAGCATGAACCGACCCATGATGCACCTTGTCAATCCGCAGACCGGTGAATCGGATCCCGCTGAGATCCAGCGCGTGTTCGACTCCCAATTGGCCACGGCGCTGGCCTGGCGCGAATCCACGGCGGCAGAGCGCATTGCCCGCCTCAAGAAGTTGCGCGACGGCATGATGGCTCGCCGGGAAGATTTCTATGCGGCCTTTCAGAAGGACTACCGCAAGCCTTCTGCAGAGGTTGAAGCCACCGAGTTCATGCCGGTGCTCGACGAGATCCGCCATGCCATCGGCAGCCTCAAGAAGTGGATGAAGCCCACCAAGGTGTGGCCCACGATCGCATCGGCGATGACGTCGAGCTGGATCGAGTATCAGCCTCGCGGACGCAGCCTGATCATCGCGCCGTGGAATTTCCCGCTCAATCTGTGCTTCGGGCCGATGGTGTCGGCCCTGGCCGCGGGCAACACCGTGATCCTCAAGCCTTCCGAGATGACCCCGGCGGTGAGTGCGGTGATGGCCGAGATCATTGGCAGCATCTTCCCGGGCAACGAGGTCGCTTTGTTCGAAGGCAGTCTGCCCACATCGCAAGCACTGCTCGATCTGCCGTTTGATCACATCTTCTTCACGGGCTCGCCCGCCGTCGGCAAGGTGGTGATGGCCGCGGCGGCCAAGAACCTGACCAGTGTCACCTTGGAGCTGGGTGGCAAGTCGCCCGTGATCGTCGACGAGACTGCCAACCTGCGCCTGACGGCCGAAGCCCTCATGTGGGGCAAGTTCACCAACTGCGGGCAGATCTGCGTCGCGCCGGATCATGTCTATGTGCATGAGTCGGTCAAGGACAAGTTTGTGGCCGAGTGCAAGGCCGTGCTGGCCGAGCGCTATGGCGTCACGCCGCAGGAGCAGCGCAACAGCCCGCATCTGGCGCGGGTCATCAACCAACGCCACACCCAACGCATCGCCGGCTTGTTGCAAGACGCGCAGGGCCGCGGCGCCCGCGTGCTGCTGGGGGGCGAGGTGGACGTGTCGTCCTGCTACATCGCGCCCACTTTGCTTGAGCAGATCCCGCAAGACGCGCAGATCATGTCCGACGAAATCTTCGGCCCCGTGTTGCCCGTGATCACCTACCGCGAGCTGGACAGCGTGGTGCGCGAGATCAATGCCCAGCCCAAACCACTGGCCTTGTATGTGTTCAGCACCCACAAGCAGCGCACCCGCCGTCTGCTGGCGCAGACCAGCTCGGGCGGTGTGGCGATCAACCACTGTGTGTTGCACTACGCTCAGGGCAATCTGCCATTTGGCGGCGTCAACAACTCGGGCATCGGCAACGCGCATGGGCACTTCGGCTTCAAGGCCTTCTCGCATGAGCGGGCGGTGCTCAAGTCTGGCCCGATCCTGATGGCCAAGCTGTTCTTCCCGCCTTACACCGGATTCAAGCAAAAGCTCATTCGCGCAACCGTGGATATCCTGCGTCTGCCCTCTCTGTTCTGATGTCCGCTTTTCGCAGCGCTTTGCCGCGATAATTCGACCCCGAACCCGCCCGCCTGGTGCATTTGATGCGTGGCGGGCTTTTTGCATGTCTGGATGGTTGTGGATACCTTCATTCAACAATTGATCAACGGCCTGGTGGTGGGCAGCATGTATGCCCTGGTGGCGCTGGGCTACACCATGGTCTACGGGATCATCAACCTCATCAACTTCGCGCATGGTGAGGTGTTGATGGTCGGCGCACTGGTCAGCTGGACCGTGGTCACGACGCTGGGCGACGCCGGTTTGCCCGGCTGGGCCTTGCTGCTGCTGTCGTTGGTGGTGGCGATGGTGGCCTGCATGGCCTTGAACTTCGTGATCGAGAAGCTGGCCTATCGCCCGCTGCGGCAGGCACCGCGCCTGGCGCCTTTGATCACGGCCATGGGCATGTCCTTGCTGTTGCAGACCCTGGCCATGATCATCTGGAAGCCCGACTACAAGCCTTTCCCGATCTTGTTGCCCGATGAGCCCTACGATGTGTTCGGAGCCACGATCAACGTGGCGCAGATCCTGATCCTGGCCGTGACGGCCGTGACCCTGGCGGGCTTGATGGCCTTGATTCATGGCACACGTTTGGGCCGCGCCATGCGTGCCACGGCAGAGAACCCTCGCGTGGCGCAACTGATGGGTGTGCAACCTGACAAGGTCATCTCGGCCACCTTCGTGATCGGGGCCGCGCTGGCCGCCCTGGCGGGTGTGATGTGGGCCGTCAACTATGGCTCGGTGCAGCACACCATGGGCTTCTTGCCCGGTCTCAAGGCTTTCACCGCTGCGGTGTTCGGTGGCATTGGCAACCTGGCCGGAGCGATGGTGGGTGGCCTGCTGCTCGGTCTGATCGAATCCATGGGCGCCGGCTACATCGGGGATCTGACCGGCGGGGTCTTGGGCAGCAACTACCAGGACATCTTTGCATTTGCCGTGCTCATCCTGATCCTGACCCTGCGGCCTCAAGGCCTGCTCGGTGAGCGTGTGGCCGATCGCGCTTGAAGAGAGCGACAGCATGAACAAACGCCTTTTGACTTTCATCCTCAGCGCGGTGGCGCTGGCGGTGTTGCCTTTGCTGTTGCAGGGCTTGGGTCAAGCCTGGGTCCGCATCGTGGACGTGGCCCTGCTGTACATCCTGCTGGCGCTGGGCCTGAACATCGTGGTGGGCATGGCCGGTTTGCTGGACCTGGGCTACATCGCCTTCTACGCCGTGGGTGCTTACCTGTTTGCCCTGTTGGCCTCGCCCCATCTGACGGAGGCCTTGCCCGCCGTGGCGGCGCTGTTCCCCCATGGCTTGCACACGCCGATCTGGCTTGCCATTCCTTTAGGTGCAGGCGGCGCTGCGTTGGCGGGCGTGCTGCTGGGCGCGCCGACCTTGAAGCTACGGGGCGACTACCTGGCCATCGTGACGCTGGGTTTTGGCGAGATCATCCGTGTCTTCATCAGCAACCTCGACGCGCCCATCAACATCACCAATGGGCCCAAGGGGATCGACAGCATCGACCCCTTCCGAGTGGGTGGGGTCAGCCTGGGCGAGCCGTGGCATCTGGCCGGTTTGACCTTCGAGTCGGTCACCCTGCATTACTACCTGTTCCTGGGCATGGTCGTGCTGGCGGTGGTGCTGTGCACCCGCCTGCATGACTCGCGCCTGGGCCGGGCCTGGGTGGCCATTCGGGAAGACGAAATCGCGGCCAAAGCCATGGGATTGAACACCCGCAACATCAAGCTGCTGGCCTTCGGGCTGGGTGCCATGTTTGGTGGCGTGTCCGGCGTGCTGTTCGCCAGCTTCCAAGGGTTTGTGTCGCCCGAGTCGTTCAGCCTGCAAGAGTCCGTGATGGTGGTGGCCATGGTGGTACTGGGGGGCTTGGGCCACATCCCGGGCGTCATCCTTGGGGCCTTCATGCTGGCGGCCCTGCCCGAGGTGCTGCGCTATGTGGCGGGGCCATTGCAGGCGATGACCGATGGGCGCCTGGATGCCGCCATCTTGCGCCAGTTGCTGGTGGCGCTGGCCATGATCGGCATCATGTTGCTGCGGCCGCGAGGCCTGTGGCCCTCCCCTCGGCATGAAGACCAGATGCTGCCCGACGACAGCCAAGGGGGCCGGGTATGAGCGCGCCTTTGTTGATGGTGGCCAGTGTGTCCAAGCGCTTTGGCGGGGTGCAGGCCTTGAGCGATGTGGGGCTGTCGATTCAGCCTGGACAGGTGCATGGCCTGATCGGCCCCAATGGCGCGGGCAAGACGACCTTCTTCAATGTCATCACGGGCCTGGTGCCATCCGATCAAGGTCGATTTGAGCTGGCGGGCCAGGCCTATCGGCCGACCGCGGTGCACAAGGTGGCGCAAGCGGGCATTGCGCGCACGTTCCAGAACATCCGCCTGTTTGCCGAGATGTCGGCACTCGACAATGTCCGTGTGGGCCGCCATGTGCGCACCCGCGTGAGTTGGTGGCATGCCATCTTGCGCACCCGGGCCTTCGTGCAAGAAGAAGCCCAGATCACGCAAGACGCGATGGCGCTGCTGGACTTCGTGGGCCTGGCCAGCAAAGCCAGACAAACCGCGCGCACGCTGAGCTACGGCGACCAGCGCCGCCTGGAGATCGCCCGCGCCCTGGCCACCGAGCCCAAGCTGCTGGCGCTCGATGAGCCGGCTGCGGGCATGAACGCCACCGAGAAGGTGCAGTTGCGCGCCTTGATCGAGCGCATCCGCGATCAAGGCCGCGCCGTGCTCTTGATCGAACACGACGTCAAGCTGGTGATGGGCTTGTGTGACCACGTGACGGTGCTGGACCAGGGCAAGTTGATTGCGTCGGGCCAGCCTGCGCAGGTGCAGCAAGACCCGGCTGTGATTGCCGCGTATCTGGGCTCGGCCCATCAACCGGCCTGAAGCACGAAACCGCCCTGACCGTGCCAAGAAAAAGCAAGGAACATGATGAGTGAGCCGTTGTTGTCCGTGCGACACCTGAATGTCTCCTACGGGGGCATTCAGGCTGTCAAAAGCCTGAGTCTGGAGCTGTTCCCTGGCGAGTTGGTCAGCCTGATCGGGGCAAACGGGGCTGGCAAGACGACCACCCTCAAGGCCATCTGTGGTCTGTTGCAGCCCCAGTCCGGCGAAGTGCTGTACCAGGGGCGCAGCCTCAAAGGGCAGGGCGCCTGGGATCTCGTGTCACAAGGCCTGGTCATGGTGCCCGAGGGGCGAGGCATCTTCACCCGCATGACCATTGAAGAGAACCTGCGCATGGGCGCTTACCTGCGTCGTGACGACCAGGTGGACGCCGACATGGAGTCGGTGTACCAGCGCTTTCCGCGTTTGAAAGAGCGCCATCGGCAGCTGGCCGGCACCTTGTCTGGTGGCGAGCAGCAGATGCTGGCCATGGGCCGGGCCCTGCTGGCACGCCCCAAGCTGTTGCTATTGGATGAGCCTTCCATGGGCCTGGCCCCCATCATGGTCGACCAGATTTTCAAGGTCGTGCAGGATGTGTCCCAACAAGGCGTGACGGTGCTGCTGGTAGAGCAGAACGCTCACCGCGCGCTGGAGCTGGCGAACCGCGCCTACGTGCTCGATTCAGGCGAGATGGTGCTGTCGGGAGCCGCGAGCGACCTGCTGCGCGACCCGCAAGTGCAGGCGGCCTACCTGGGCGTGTGAGCCGCCCCTCAGGCGCGCCGCGTGGATCAAAGGGCCGCGATGATCTTGTCTGCCAGGACCTTGAGGTGGGCTGAGTCGGCCATGTTCGCCGAGTGCGCCTTGCGCAGATCGGCGATGGAGCCCGGGATCACATGGATGTGAAAGTGCGGCACGCTCTGGCCCGCTTCGGGGCCATTGAGTTGCATCAGCACGATGCCCTCGGCGCCGAGGCCTTTCTTTTGCGCATGTCCAATCTTGCGCACCGTGCGCATGCAAGCGGCGGCGGCCTCATCTGACAGCTCGAACAAGGTGGTCGCAGCTTCTTTGGGAATCACCAAGGCGTGCCCCTCGGTGTGAGGCATGATGTCCATGAAGGCCAGCGTGTGCGCGTCTTCGTACAGCTTGACGCAGGGGATCTCGCCGCGCAGGATCTTGGCAAAGATGTTGTTCGTGTCGTAGGACATGGGCTCTCCTGTCAGTGTTTGTCGGCTTCGCTGGTGAAGGCGTCGGCGTAGAAGTAGTCGTCGGGCAGGCCGCCCAGCTTTTCAAAATCACGCTGGGCAGATTGAACCATGACTGGGGCTCCGCAGGCATAGACCTCGTGCGCAGACAGGTCCGGCAAGTCCCGCAGCACGGCCTGGTGGACGAAGCCGGTGCGCCCGGTCCAGGCGTCTGACTCGATGGGCTCCGACAGCACGGGCACGTAGGTCAGCCAAGGCAGTTCGCTGGCTTGTTGTTCGGCCCATGCGTGCAGATAGAGATCGGCCTTGGCGCGGCAACCCCAGTACAGCCGGGTTGGCCGGGTGATGCCCTGGTGGCGCATGTGCTCGATGATGGCCTTGATCGGTGCGAAGCCGGTGCCCGACGCCAGCAGCACGATGGGGCGCTCGGAGTCCTCCCGCAAGAAGAAGGTGCCAAAGGGCCCTTCCATGCGCAGGATCTCTTTCTCTTTCATTGCCCCAAAGACATGGTCCGTGAACTTGCCCCCGGGCATGTGGCGCAAATGCAATTCGATCCCGCTGGGCGGCGTGTCCTTCAAGGTATGGGGCGCGTTGGCCATCGAATAGCTGCGTCGGCCACCGTCCTTGAGGATGAACTCGACATACTGGCCCGCCCGAAAGCCAAAGCTGTTGTTGGCGGGCAGTTGCAGTTTGAGGATCATCACGTCAGGCGCGGCGCGCTCCAGGCTGGTGACCCGGGTGGGCATCTTCTGCACCGGGAAGTCGCCCATGCCCACCACCTGCTTGGCCTCGATGACCAGATCGGACTGCGGGGTGGCGCAGCAGGTCAGCAGGTAGCCGGCGGCTTCTTCTTCATCCGACAGCGCTTTGCTTTGGTGGGCACCATGGATGACACGGCCCTCCAGCAGTTTGCATTTGCATGATCCGCAGGCGCCATCCTTGCAGCCGTAGGGCAGGCCAATGCCAGCGGAAATCGCTGCACCCAGCACGGTTTCATCCCGCTGCATGGTGAATTCGCGACCACTGGGTTGAATGTGGACCGAAAAGCTCATGAACACGACCTCTGAACAGGGAAAATAGGCAGAACGCGATTTTCGCTCAAGACCTGAAGCCGACATGTATAACCCTCAACCCAGCCGTTTGTCCCAGTTCAAACGACCGCGCGTTTTGATCGTCGGTTGTGGCGATGTGGGGCTGCGGGTTGCCAAACTGCTGCGCCGGCATGGCCGCGTGCGCGCGTTGACGTCGCAAGCCGATCGCGTCGCCTCTTTGCGTGAGCAGGGCATTGTCCCTTTGGTGGGCAACCTGGACCGGCCGGCTTCGCTGGCTCGGTTGGCGGGCCTGGCACAGTATGTGGTGCACATGGCGCCCCCGCCTTCCAGTGGCTTGCAGGACACGCGCACCGCGCATGTGCTGGCCGCATTGGCACGCCGAGGTGGCGTGCGGGCTCTGGTGTATGGCAGCACCACCGGCGTCTACGGCGATGCGCAGGGCGCCCGCTTTGACGAGACGCGCCCGCTCGCACCGGCCACCGACCGCGCCCGTCGGCGTGTGGACGCAGAAGCGCGCGTCCGCTGGTTCGGCCGCCAGCACATTCACCGCTCGTGCACCCGGGTGAGCATCCTGCGCATCCCCGGCATTTATGCGGCAGACCGCGAAGGTGGGCACCCGCGGGACCGGGTCGCCAGGGGCTCGCCCGTGCTGGTCGAGGCCGACGATGTCTACACCAACCACATCCATGCCGATGACCTGGCTCGCATCAGCGTGATGGCGCTGTGGCGCGGCAAGCCCGGCCGCGTGCTGCACGCCAGCGACCACACCGAGATGCGCATGGGCGACTACTTTGACTGGGTGGCCGACCATCACGGCCTGGCGCGGCCGCCCCGCATGACACGCGAGCAAGCGGCTCAAACCTTGAGCGCGATGCAGATGTCGTTCTGGTCCGAATCGCGCCGTCTGATCAACCAACGCCTGACCGCCGATTTGCGCCTGCGCCTGCTTTACCCCACGGTCAAGGAAGGCCTGAGTCAGGCGGGCGGCGGCGTCTTGGGTTTGAACGAGCAGTAACGGGCCACGCTGCATTCCCAGCAACGCGGCTTACGGGCCTGGCAGATGTAGCGTCCGTGCAGAATCAGCCAGTGATGCGCATGCAGCTTGTACTCGGGCGGGATGCGCTTGAGCAGCTTGAGTTCCACCTCAAGGGGATTCTTGCCCGCAGCCAGGCCCGTGCGGTTGCTGACCCGAAAGATGTGGGTGTCTACGGCACAGGTGGGCTCGCCAAAGGCCACATTCAGCACGACATTGGCCGTCTTGCGACCGACCCCCGGCAGGGCTTCCAGGGCTTCACGGGTACGCGGCACCTCACCGCCATGCAGGGCGATCAGCATGCGGCAGGTCGCCAGCAGATGCCGGGCCTTGCTTTTGTACAGGCCGATGGTCTTGATGTATTCACACAGGCCTTCTTCACCCAGCGCCAGGATTTGCTGCGGGGTGTTGGCCACGGGAAAGAGCTTGCGTGTCGCCTTGTTGACGCCCACATCGGTGGCTTGCGCCGACAGCAGCACCGCCGTCAGAAGCTCGAAGGGAGTGCTGTATTCAAGCTCGGTTTCCGGGTTCGGATTGGCGGCTTGCAGGGTCGCAAAAAACGCGGGGATGTCGGCGGCTTTCATGGTCGCCCAGTCTAGCGGCCCGATCGGGTCTCAGAGCAAGACGATGCTGTCGGGCAGCTCATTGGGGTTGGCCTGACCCTTGACCAGTGGGTAGTGCCGCTGCAGCAACTGGCCAATCTGGTCGATGGCGGTCTGCAGGCCGGCTTCGAGCCCTTGCTGCTGGAGTTGCCCCGACAGCTGGGCCACCAGCTTTTCCCAATGATCCTGCTCGTCGAGCTTGTGCATCAGGCCCCGGTCGGCCAGCACTTCAATGCGGTGTTCCGCCAGCAAGAGGTAGATCAGCACGCCGTTGTTGTGTTCGGTGTCCCACACACGCAGATGGGAGAACAGCTCGACGGCACGCTGGCGCGCTGTGACACCTTGCCACAGCTGGGAGGGGCTGAGGCTGGCTTCGATGCACACGCGCAGTTCGCCCAGATGGCGTGCCTCACTGGCCTGCACGCGCGCTTCCAGACGCAAGCGGGCTGCCTCGGGCAACTGGCGACGCGCATCGCCCACATCCAGGCTGAGATGGCCCAACCACTGCCTGAAAGTTCGTGATGGCTTGTGTTGCATGGTTGCTTGTATGTCAGAGCGCATTACCATCTGCCGGAGGCGCCGCCCCCACCGAAGTTACCGCCGCCGCCGGATGAGAACCCGCCGCCACCGCCGCCCCAGCCACCGCCGCCGCCCCAGCCGCCCCCCATCGGAGGGCCGCCCCAGCCGCCGCGTCCGCTGTTGCCAAAGGCCAGCGACAGGATGAAGGCCACGATCCAGCCGACCCCGGCGAGCAACAGGCTGCTGGTGATCAGCCAGACCAGACCGCCACCGACCAGCCCTGTGACAGCAGACCCGAGCTTGCGGCCCATGAAGGCGCTCAGCACGCCGCTGAGCAAGGGCACGCCTATCAGGCCAAACACCAGCAGCTGATCCCAGCTGATCCCGCGGGGCTGACCCCGCTGGGCATCGCGCGCAGCCGGCAAGGGCAGGGCTTCGCCCTGAATGCGTGCGGCCAGGTGGTCCACCGCGGCGTTGAGCCCGCCGGCGAAGTCGCCTTGTTTGAAGGCGGGGGTGACCACACTGTCAATGATGCGCTTGGCCGCCAGGTCGGGGATGGCCCCTTCCAGGGCCTTCGCCACTTCGATTCGGACGCTGCGGTCCTGTTTGGCCACCAGTAAAATCAGCCCGTCACCGACATCCTTGCGGCCAATTTTCCATTGGTCGCCGACGCGTTGCCCATAGGCCGCGATGTCTTCAGGCTGCGTGGTGCTGACCAGCAGGACGACGATCTGCGACCCCAGCCTTTGTTCGACCCCTGCGAGCTTGGCTTCCAGTGCTTGGGCCTGCTCAGGCGACAGGGTGCCCGTCTGATCGATCACGTGCCCGGTCAGTGCAGGGATGGCCTGCAGATCCTGGGCACGCACGCCGCCCGGGCACACCAGGGCCAGCAGCCCCAGCCATGCCATCAGCATCAGCCGCATGGCGTGCGTCATGGCTTACTTCTTGCCGAAGTCGACCGTGGGAGGCGTCGAGATCTGCGCTTCGTTCTGAACCGTGAAGTTCGGCTTGGGCTGGTAGCTGAACATCATGGCCGTCAGATTGGTGGGAAAGCTGCGTGCCAGCACGTTGTAATCCTGTACCGACTTGATGTAGCGATTACGCGCCACGGTGATGCGGTTTTCTGTGCCCTCCAGCTGGACCCGCAAGTCCTGAAAGCCCTGGTTGGCCTTGAGGTTGGGATAGTTCTCGCTGACGGCCATCAGGCGGGACAGGGCGCCGGTGAGTTCGCCTTGCGCCTGCTGGAACTTGTTGAAGGCTTCGGGGTTGTTGACCAGTTCAGGCGTGGCCTGGATGCTGGTGGCTTTGGCGCGGGCCTCGATCACCTTGGTCAAGGTGTCCTGCTCAAAGGCGGCTTCACCTTTGACGGTGGCCACGATGTTGGGCACCAGATCCGCGCGGCGCTGGTATTGGTTCAGCACTTCGGACCAGGCCGCCTTGTTCTGTTCGTCCAGACGCTGGAAGTCGTTGTATCCGCAGCCGGACAGGGAAACAACGGCAGTGCCCACGACCACGGCGGTAGCCAGGCGGGCGCGTAAAGAAGCAGCAACGGTCATCGTCGTCCTTTCAGTGACAGGGCACTGCTGGGCAGTGTGAACGACAGGATAAATCAGTTCGACAGCCGCATTTTCAAGTGCCGGTCAGTGCCGGGGTCAAAAACTGGCCTCAAGCGGCAAAGGCAGGCAAGGCATGGCAGGCCAGCACCGCATGCGACCGTGACTTGGGATAGCGGTCCCGCACGATCTGGATGGCACCCAGCGGCGTGTCGGCCATGACTTTCAGGACACGTTTGACAGCCTGCTGAGACGGGTCGATCACGACCATCGCAGAGACTTCAAAAAGGCGCAGGGCAGGTTCAATAGCTAGATTCATCAAAGCGCGCATGGCGAAACTCCATCACGTGAGCTCAGGCGCCTAGGCGCCCCCCCACATCATGAGCATGCATTTTGTGGGCCAAGCATGACAGGGGAATGACCCCCATTTGCGGGATTCCTCGGGGGCGTTGATCTGCCTCTTGGCGCCGTGCGCTCATTTTTGGCGCGATGCGCGTCGCTGAACCCCCACAGCGCCGCCTGCCGCCAACATGAGCAACAGGCTGGCCGGCTCGGGCACAGAGGGTGTGACCTGGACGGTGCTCAGGGCCAGCATCGAGGTCTGTCCCCAGTCGTTCATGTCCGCAATTGCCCAGGTCAAGGTGGCGGCGCCACCGCTGGTGAAGGTGTGGCGGAAGCTTTGCCAGCCCGATTGCTGCAGTGCATCAGCGCCACCAGGCAGGGGTTGGGTCGCCGCTGCCGCAGATGCGAGCGTGATCACTTGAGCGGGACCGGTGTGCAGGTCCAAGATGAGCCACGCGGTGTCGGGCATGTCGCGATCGCGCGAGAACAGGTTCCAGTTGAAGCTCAAGGTGTCACCGGCCTGAACGGTCAGGGTCCGGCGAGCGGCCGAGCCTTCGATGGCCGAGATGCTGTGAGCCACCGGGTCCAGTTCCAGCGAGGTCGGATCAGCATGGGCAAACTCGGCCACGCCGCCTGCACTGTTGACATCGACTGCGCCGATGCCCGACAGATTGAAGGCGGCATCCTGTCCAGCCACATCGTCGTCATACAGCGAGGCTGTGGTCAACACCAGGGCGCGCGACGTGTCCAGTGGCAGGCCCACGGCATTGGAGGCGTTCTGCACCGAGGCGTCGCCCAGCGTTTGCCAGCCAGTCAGGCCAGCCGTGAAGCGGCCATTGACAACGCCGGCTTGAGCCTGGGCTGCGGCCACAGACGATGCCACGGCGGCAACGGCGATCAGAGAGCGAGAGAAGAAGGTCATGTTACTTCCAATGTCAAAAGGAGTGGCCACTCACAGGCCGAGATCACGGCTGGGGACGATCTGGCTGGTGGTGATGCCTTTGAGCAGAACCAGTGCGCGAGGCAGGGCTGCACCCGCGTTGCCATCGGTGTCAACCTGAACCTGCACACCCGAGCTGGTGTTGACCAGGCGGATGTAGCCTTGGCTCAACGCCTGGCTGGCGGGGACGCCGATGGAGGCCAGCAGATTGCGCAGATCCAGACGGTCTTCGCCGGGCGTGAAGTCCTGGATCGTGTCCAGACCGTCGCGAACCGAGTTGTACACAAACACGTCATGGCCCGCCCCGCCCGTGAGCGAGTCACTTTGCTCGCCGCCGGTGATGACATCGTCTCCGGGTGTGCCAACCAAGGTGTCGCGGCCGGTGGTGCCGGTGAGGTTCTTGACCAGCGACAGACCGACGACCACGGGATCATGATCGGACGAGCGGTAGGGCGTCGCGGTGTAGTAGTCGGGGCCGCAGCTCGCGCACGCTGGCTGTTTGAATTCCAGGTTGTAGTCGATGATCGAAGGCTCATCCGCATTGACATGCCACACGTTGGCGCCGGTCACCACCGCATTGAGCTCCGGGGTGCCGATGGCATGGTCCAGCGAGCCGGCTTCACCATCGAACACGTAGGAATAGTCCTGGCTGTTGAATCGCTTGGCGAGGTCCACAAAGCCGCGGCTGGTGAACTCGTAGACGGGGTCTTCCATGCCATAGGCGTTGAAGTCACCCAGCAGCGCCACGCGCGGGTTGGCACTGCGGGTCTGCAGGTCGCTGACGAACTGGCGAACGGCTTGCGCTTCGGCCATGCGGGAGGCATTGAAACACCCTTGGCCATCGAGCTGGTCCGCATCCAGACCGCTGGCGCCCGTGCAGCCTTTGGACTTGAAGTGGTTGACGATCACCGAGAAGGTTTCGCCGTTGTTGGCGGCAAAGGTTTGTGCCACCGAGGGGCGCTTGTGAGACGGGTCGGTGTCACTGATGGAGGTTCCCACTCGTGTCAAGGTGGCCGGCTTGTAGATCAGGCCCACCTTGATGGCATCGGTGCCCACACCGGAGCTGGGGTCGGGCACCGCCGCATAGGTGCCGGCGCCCAGCTTCGCATTGAGGCCCTCCACCAGGTTGGCGATGGCCTCATTGTTGTTCTGCAGCTCCATCAGGCCGATCACGTCGGCGTTCATGGCCGTGAGTTCGGCCAGCAACTTGTCGCGTTGACGCGTAAATTCTGCCGCTGTGTCGGCTCCCCGGCAGTCTGAGGTGGTGCCCGACGGCGCGCAGCCCTGTCCACTGGCTCCGCTGGCGGTCTGGCCGTTGCCAAAGGTGGTGAAGAAGTTCAGCAAGTTGGCGCTGGCCAGGCGGATGTTGCCGTTCACCGCGTCAGGGGCGGACGTGCGTGCATTCGCTCGCGTGAAGGCCACCGGCGCGGTGGGGTGGATCTTGTAGCTGCCCGCGCCCGTGTTATCGCTGGTGCTCAAACCATAGTCCACCACGCCGGTGAGGCTGTCGACCGTGTCACCGGCGCGCAGCGTGTTGTCTGACCCGATGTAGGGCGTAGGCGAGGGGTTCTGCGCCGAGGTGCCATCGTCCAGCAGGATCTGCCGTTGCGCATTGCTCTGAGTCAGCGCCTGCGCATCTGCCGAGCCCGGGCGGTACAGGTTGGTCGGCTTGTCCAGGCGGCCGTTTGCCGACAGGGTGACCTGACCATAGCGGCCCTGGAAGTAATTCTGTGACACCGTCAATTGCGCGCCGATGCTGACCAGCATGCCTTCCAAGCGCTCCAGCTCGGCAGGCGTGGCGGGCAGCGTCAAAGGTGTGGGGGCGATGCTGTGGCCATTGCCCAGTACCGTGACCTGGCTGACGCCGGTCAATTCAGTGACCGGGTGCGCAGCCGTGTTGCTGTTGGCCGCCGCGCCGGTATTGAACTCGGTCACCACGGCGGTCACCTGGATCCATTGCCCAGGCGTCATGGCGGGTGTGGTGCCGGTGTAGACAAAGATGCCGTCGGAGGTCTGCACCAGGCCGTCGCCCGCTTCATCTTGCAGGAAGTAGCCGTTGTTGTTGACCTTGGTGATGACGCCGGACGTAGTCACCGTCCGGCCAGCCAGCGGGCTGGTGTTGCCGCTGCCTTGGATCTGGTAGATCGGCGCGACCACGGCGCTGGGTGAACCGCTGCCGCACGCGCTCAATGCGCTGGCCGTTGAGCGGGGCGAGGGCGCTGCCGTGCTGAAGTCGGCGCTGTTCTTGTCGGTATCGGTGCAGCCGTTCAGGCCGCGGACGATGGCCTGGGTATTGGAGGGCGCGGGCGCAGCCGCTGAGCCCTCGTAGGCCGTGGCGGTGCCAAAGCCCACGTAGTCAACCACCGATGCGCCGGTGGCCGAGGTGCCGCTCAAAGCCGCCGTGCTGTTGACCAATGCCACCTTGCCGGCAGAGGCGCTCATGGCAATGTTGCCAACCGAGTCGGCGGCGGGCAGGGCGGTCGTGCCGCCCGTTCCTGCGGCTTCCTGCACCAGGTAGTACTGGCCGGGCTGCAGCGTCACATTGTTCAAGGCCGTGACCTGCCAGCTCGTGCCGGAGGCCGAGGCGTATTGCACCGACCAGCCATTGAGGCTGACCGGCGCCGAGCCCGCATTGAACAGCTCGACGAAGTCGTTCTTCAGGGTGGCGCCGCTGTTGCCGCCCCCGCCGTAGACCTGGCTGATGACGACACCGCTGGTGGATGCCTGTGCGGCCAACGAGGCCAGTGCCAGCGTCATGGCCAGGGCAAAAGGGGTCAGGGAGCGGGAAGGATGGGACATGGAACACCTCGAATCAAACGATGCGGGCAGTGTTCCCGCGTCGCATGACGAGCGTTCAAGGCCGATCGGCGCGGCGGGTGGTTCCATCGGCCTAGCCGCGTGGCACTTGCCGCGCGGTCATGGTCGGTTCAGATCAGGTGTTCACCCACCTTGTCGGCGCGCGCGGGCACGCGCCAGCGCGGCTTCGATCACGGCCCGCTTCTGGTCCAGTTGTTGCGGATCGGTCAGCCGCGACGCCTGTTCCAGATGGGCCAACTTGTGCTCGGCTTTGGCCTGCAGGCGCGCATCGTTGTCGGCCTTGGCCTGCGCAATGCGGATGGTGCGGAAGGCGTGCCGGTCGCGGGCCTCGTCAGCTTGGGTCTGGCTCCAGGCGGCCCAGCCGGTGGGTGCGGGCTCATTGGCGCTGGCGGGGACGAGGGAAATGCAGTCGACCGGGCAGACCGGGATGCACAGTTCACAACCGGTGCATTGGTCTTCGACCACCGTGTGCATGTGTTTGGGGGCGCCAATGATGCAGTCGACGGGGCACGCCTTGATGCACAAGGTGCAGCCGATGCACCAGGCCTCGTCGATCACGGCCAGAAAACGGGGGCCTTCGGTGCCATGCTCGGCGCTCAGCGGGGCCGCAGGCAAGCCGGTGGCGGCCGCCAGACGTGCCAGACCTTCCTGGCCCCCTGGGGGACACTGATTGATGCCGGCCTCGCCTCGCGCGATGGCCTGGGCGTAGCTGGCGCAGTCCGGATAACCACAGCGCGTGCACTGGGTTTGCGGCAGGAGAAGGTTGATCTGGTCGGCGTCCAACATAGGCGCCGCAGTCTACAACCTTCCCCGCGCCGGCGGAGCGCGGTGGCGCTTACTTGGTCTTGGACGGTGCCTTCAGGGCGGGCTGCTGCTTGTCAGCCGACTTGGCCGACACGCGTGCCAGCTCGTTGTGCGCGTAGATGAAGGCCTTGATTTCCGGATAGGCCATCTCGCGCCAACGGCGGCCCGAGAAGATGCCGTAGTGACCGGCGCCTTTGACGATGTAGTGCTGGTGGCGGGCCTTGGGGATCCCGGTGCACAGATCGTGAGCGGCTTCCGTCTGCCCGGCGCCAGAGATATCGTCCAGTTCGCCTTCGACCGTCAGCAGCGCCGTGGTCTTGATGTCCTGAGGACGGACCAGTTCCAGCTCGCCTTCGGGATTGCGCACTTCCCAGGTGCCATTGACCAGGGCAAAGTCCTGGAACACCGTCTTGATCGTGTCCAGATAGTAGTCGGCCGGCAAGTCCAGCACGGCGTTGTACTCGTCATAGAACTGACGGTGCGCCTCGGCGCTGTCGCCATCGCCACGGACCAGATCCAGGAAGTAGTCGTAGTGAGACGTGGCGTGACGGTCAGGGTTCATCGCCACGAAGCCCGTGTGCTGCAAGAAGCCAGGGTACACGCGGCGCGTGGAGCCCGGGTAGTTGGGCGGCACGCGGTAGATCACGTTGGCCTCGAACCATTCGTAGGCCTTGTTCATGGCCAGGTTGTTGACGGCGGTGGGCGATTTGCGCGCATCGATGGGACCGCCCATCATGGTCATGGTGAGAGGGGTCTTCTCACCGCGGCTGGCCATCAGCGAGACGGCAGCCAGCACCGGCACCGTCGGCTGGCAAACCGAGATGACGTGCACATTGGGGCCAACGATGCGGATGAACTCCTGCACGTAGTTGACATAGTCATCCAGGTGGAAGGGGCCTTCTTCAACCGGCACCATGCGGGCGTCGATCCACTCGGTGATGTACACCTTGTGATCGTGCAGCAAGGTGCGCACGGTGTCGCGCAGCAAGGTAGCGTGGTGACCCGACAGGGGCGCCACGACCAGCACCGAAGGCTGGTCACGCATCTGTGCCAGCACATCGGCATCGTCGGTGAAGCGCTTGAAACGGATCAGACGGCAGAAGGGTTTTTCGTCCACCACCTGTTCCTGAATCACGATCTCGCTGTCGCCGACCTTGACCTCGTGGATGTTGAACGAGGGCTTTTCGTATTCCTTGGTCAAACGGTGCATCAAGTCGAAACCGGCCGCGACGCGGTGCGCCTGAGGCATCTGAGCCAGAGGCGACAGGGGATGGCTGTACAGCTTGGACGCTGCACTGGCAAATTCAGAGAAAGGACTGAGCCAGGAGCGATTGGTTTCGTAGATCTGATAAAGCATGATGTGACCTTTTGGGTTCGGATATCTGGCGCGTTCCACACAAGCCACGGTTTTTGGCTTTGTGCAGTGCAGCATAAATGACTTTCATCATCTTTGCATCTGTCCGCGCCGGATCAACCCATCAACAACGCTACTTTGTCTGGGCAATTTCTGCCCTATCACTTCATGCCGCGCAGAACGCTGTGCGTTAAGTCCATGCCGAGCCATGAAAAAAGGGCCCTTGGGCCCTTTCTGGAGTGCGGCAGCGCGGTTTCGCGGTGTCGTTTGAATGCGACTACCGCAGTGATCACATCACCGCTTTGATCGCAGCGGCGACCGCCTTGATGTTGCCGGTGTTCAATGCGGCCACGCAGATGCGGCCCGAGTCGACACCGTAGATGCCGAATTCGGAGCGCAGGCGCTGCATCTGGGCTGCATTCAGGCCGGAGTAGCTGAACATGCCCTTTTGGCGGGTGATGTAGCTCAGGTCACCCTGCACCCCGGCAGCGGTCAGTTCGTTGACCAGGGCGGTGCGCATCAGCTTGATGCGGTCACGCATTTCGGCCAGCTCGTCTTCCCACATCTTGCGCAGCTCAGGGCTGGTCAGCACGGTGGCGACCACTTGGGCGCCGTGCGTGGGCGGGTTGGAGTAGTTGGTGCGGATGACGCGCTTGAGCTGGCTCAGGACGCGAGCGCATTCTTCGGCGGTTTCGCTGATGATGCTCAGGGCGCCCACACGCTCGCCGTACAGCGAGAAGCTCTTGGAGAAGCTGGTGGACACGAAGAAGCTCAGGCCCGATTCCAGGAACTTGATGACCACTTGGCCGTCTTCAGCGATGCCATTGCCAAAGCCCTGGTAAGCCATGTCCAGGAAGGGAACGAGGCCGCCGGCCTTGATGGTGGCGATGACCTGATCCCACTGGGCGTCGGTCAGGTCGTAGCCGGTGGGGTTGTGGCAGCAAGCATGCAGCAGCACGATGGTGCCAGGGGCTGAGGCCTTGAGTTTGGCGATCATGCCCTCGAAATTGATGCCGCGGTTGGCGGCGTCGTAGTAGGGGTAGACGTCCACGGGGAAGCCAGCCGACTCGAACAGCGCACGGTGGTTTTCCCAGCTGGGGTCAGAGATCAGCACCTGGGCATTGGGGTTCAGGCGCTTCAGAAAGTCCGCGCCCAGCTTCAAGCCGCCGGTGCCACCAATGGCTTGCGCCGTGGCGATGCGGCCGCCCTTGACGGCGGGGTGGTCGGCGCCAAATACCAGACCCTGCACCGCCTTGTCGTAGGCCACGATGCCGTCGATGGGCAGGTAACCGCGCGCCTTGGGGGCTTCCATCATCTGCTTCTCAGCGGCGGCCACGCACTTCAGCAAGGGCAGCTTGCCCTGGTCGTCGGTGTACACGCCCACACCCAGGTTCACCTTGTTGGGATTGGTGTCGGCATTGAATTGTTCATTGAGGCCCAGGATCGGGTCGCGGGGGGCCATTTCAACGGCGGCAAACAAAGAGGCCATGCAAGCAGTCTCCGGTCAGGGGGTTAAAGCTGAAAAAGGGATAAGCTGAAAAGCAGTACAAGCCCCGCGCCATCCAGATCAGGTCCAGGCCATGATCCGTTTGAAGACTCGGGCAAACCCTTTATTTTATCCCGCTGCGTCGCGACATGCCAGAATTGAATGACATAACTTCACGGACTTCGCCCCTCTCAGAGGCGCCGGCCATGGACGCCGCCGGGCAATTCGTGCGTTTTCCCGATTCCCCCTTCGAGCTGTACCAGCCTTATCCCCCTGCGGGTGACCAGCCCACTGCCATTGCGCAGTTGGTCGAAGGCGTGCAGGACGGTCTGGTCTACCAGACTTTGCTGGGCGTGACCGGCTCGGGCAAGACCTACACCATGGCCAATACGATCGCCCGCCTGGGGCGCCCGGCCATTGTGTTTGCCCACAACAAGACCCTCGCCGCACAGCTGTACGCGGAGTTTCGCGAGTTCTTTCCGAACAACGCGGTGGAGTACTTCGTCAGCTACTACGACTATTACCAGCCCGAAGCCTACGTCCCCCAGCGCGACCTCTTCATCGAGAAAGACAGCGCCATCAACGAGGCCATCGAGCAGATGCGTCTGAGTGCCACCAAGAGCTTGCTGGAGCGGCGCGATGTGGTCATCGTGGCCTCCGTGTCGGCCATCTACGGTATCGGCAAGCCCGAGGACTACATGCAGATGGTCTTGCTGGCTCGTGTGGGCGACAAGATCGGGCAACGCGATGTGATCGCCCAGTTGATCCGCATGCAATACAAGCGCAACGATGCGGACTTCAGCCGGGGCGTGTTTCGCGTGCGGGGCGACACGATCGACGTGTTCCCGGCCGAACATTCGGAGTTGGCCGTGCGCATCGAGCTGTTCGACGACGAGATCGACTCCATCCAGTTGTTCGACCCGCTGACCGGGCGCATTCAACAAAAGATCACCCGGTTCACCATCTACCCGTCCAGCCATTACGTGACGCCGCGTGAGCGCGTGCTGGGAGCCATCGAGTCGATCAAGCAGGAACTCAATGAGCGGGTCAAGCAACTGGTGGGCGACGGCAAGCTGGTCGAGGCCCAACGCCTGGAGCAGCGCACCCGGTTTGATCTGGAGATGCTGCAAGAAGTGGGGCACTGCAAGGGCATTGAGAACTACACCCGCCATCTGTCTGGGGCCAAGCCGGGCGACCCGCCTCCCACGCTGGTGGACTACATGCCCTCCGATTCCATCATGTTCCTCGATGAGAGCCATGTGATGATCGGGCAGCTGGGGGCCATGTACAACGGCGACCGGTCGCGCAAGACCACGCTGGTCGAATACGGTTTTCGCCTGCCTTCGGCGATGGACAACCGCCCCCTGAAATTTGAAGAGTTCGAGCGCAAGATGCGCCAGGTGATTTTCGTGTCGGCCACGCCGGCCGCCTATGAACAGCAGCATGCCGACCAGGTGGTCGAGCAGGTGGTGCGGCCCACGGGTCTGCTGGACCCCATTGTGGAGGTGCGGCCCGCGACCCATCAGGTCGACGACGTGCTGCAAGAGATCCGCATCCGTGCCGAGATCAACGAGCGTGTGCTGATCACGACGCTGACCAAGCGCATGGCGGAGCAGCTCACCGATTACCTGACCGACAACGGTGTCAAGGTTCGCTACTTGCACTCGGACATCGACACGGTCGAGCGGGTGGAGATCTTGCGCGATCTGCGTCTGGGCACCTTTGATGTGCTGGTCGGCATCAACCTCTTGCGCGAGGGTCTCGATATCCCGGAGGTGTCCCTGGTGGCCATTCTGGACGCCGACAAGGAAGGCTTCCTGCGCGCCGAACGCAGCCTGATCCAGACCATCGGCCGGGCGGCGCGTAACCAGAACGGGCGCGCCATCCTGTATGCCGACAAGATGACCGAGTCCATGCGCAAGGCCATCGGTGAGACCGAACGCCGTCGCACCAAACAGATCGCGCACAACGAAGCCATGGGCATCACGCCGCGCACGGTCAACAAGCGGGTCAAGGAACTGATTGACGGCGTCATGTCCAACGCCGCCAAGGACGACCTCAAGGCCGCGCAGGCCCTGGCGGACTCTGTCGCTGATGCGGGCGCCTTGAGCGAGAAGGACTTGAGTCGCCGCATCAAGCAGCTTGAGAAGGACATGCTCGAAGCGGCGCGCAATCTCGAATTTGAGAAGGCCGCCCGCTTGCGCGACCAGTTGTCCATCCTCAAGGAGCAGGCTTTTGGCGCTTCGGTTCACGACCATCCTTTGGCTGCCGGCCGCCCACGTTGACCATGTTCTCTCGCTTGTTTGGCAAGACCCCCGCGGCGCCACCGGCGGCTGACTATCGGATCTTGATGGTCTGCATGGGCAACATTTGCAGAAGTCCGACGGCAGAGGCCGTGTTGCGTCATCAGTTGAAGGAGGCCGGGCTGCATGAACGCGTGGCCGTGGATTCGGCTGGGACGCATGCCTATCACGTGGGTAGCCCGCCCGACGAACGTGCGCAAAAGCATGCCCGGATGCGTGGCTACGACCTGTCAGATCAGCGCGCGCGCAAGGTTGACCCGAGCGACTTCGCGCACTTTGACCTCGTGCTGGCCATGGACTGGGACAATCTGGCCCTGCTCGAAGACATCTGCCAGACCGACCCCGCTTTACGCCGCAAGCTGCGCCGCCTGACCGAGTTTGTGCCTGCAGGCTCGCCTCACGCCGGGGCGCCCGTGGTTCCCGATCCCTATTACGGCGGGCCGGCCGGCTTTGACGCGGTGCTGGATCTGGTCGAAGCGGCATGCGAGGGCCTGGTGGCCCACATCCGCGATGAGCTGGACCGCCGAGGCCCGTCGGTCAACGCGGACGCTCAGGGAACACCCTGATCTTTAGTTGACAAAATTACTCAGCTTCTCTATAATTGACTTAAATACTCGGGATTGAGTCCCCGACCAGTCTGGTGATCCCCGGCTGGGGCCGTTCTGGTGATCTCTGCCAGAAACGGGGCGGCCTGAGACTAGGAGCTGAGCCATGCGTCTGACCACCAAAGGACGGTTCGCCGTCACCGCCATGATTGACCTCGCATTGCGCGAGCACACGGGGCCCGTCGCCCTGGCTGCGATCAGTCAGCGGCAACAGATTTCATTGTCTTACCTGGAACAGCTGTTTGGCAAGCTGCGCCGTCACGAATTGGTCGAAAGCACCCGCGGACCGGGGGGCGGCTATTCGTTGGGCCGCAAGTCGGAAGACATCACCGTGGCCGACATCATCGTGGCCGTGGACGAGCCCATTGATGCCACCGGGTGTGGCGGCAAGGAAAACTGCATGGGCGAAGAGGGCGCGCGTTGCATGACGCACGATCTCTGGACCAGTCTGAATACCAAGATGATCGAATACCTGGACTCGATCAGCTTGCGCAAGTTGGTGGAAGACCAGTTGGCCAAGGGTGTGTCGATCGAAGCGCAGCCCATCAAGCGCGCCATTTCGACGCAGCCCGTGGTCAAGCCCATCAAGGTGACGGCACCCAATTCGGTGTTCGCCCTGGGTTCCACTTTGGCAAAAACCGGGCCTTGATCAGAGTGGGGGCTTTCATTCCCCCGCGATAATCGACCCTTTGATTGACCGACGTCGCCCACTTTTCATGAAGTGGGAGCGTCCGCATGAGCAGTGCCCATCATGGACATGACCCCACATTTCCCGATTTACATGGACTACGGCGCCACGACGCCGTGCGACCCCCGCGTGGTGGACGCCATGATCCCCTGGTTGCGCGAACACTTTGGCAACCCCGCTTCGCGTACCCACGCCTACGGTTGGGAAGCCGAGCAAGCCGTTGAAAACGCGCGCGCCCAAGTCGCCGATCTGATCGGGGCCGACCCACGTGAAATTGTCTGGACCTCTGGTGCCACCGAATCGAACAACCTCGCCCTCAAGGGCGCCGCGCATTTCTACCAATCCCGCGGCAAGCACATCATCACCGTCAAAACCGAGCACAAAGCCGTGCTGGACACGGTCCGTGAACTGGAACGCCAGGGCTTCGAGGCCACTTACCTCGATGTCAAGGAAGATGGTCTGCTCGATCTGGACGTCCTCAAGGCAGCCATCCGTCCGGACACCATCCTGATTTCGGTGATGTTCGTCAACAACGAGATAGGCGTGATCCAGGACATCCCGGCCATCGGCGCACTGTGCCGTGAAAAGGGCATCATTTTCCACGTCGACGCGGCCCAGGCTACCGGCAAGGTTGACATCGATGTCACCCAGTTGCCTGTGGACCTGATGAGCCTGGCGTCGCACAAGACCTATGGCCCCAAGGGCATCGGCGCTTTGTACGTGCGCCGCAAGCCGCGTGTGCGTCTGGAGGCCCAGATGCACGGTGGTGGCCACGAGCGCGGCATGCGCTCGGGCACCTTGCCCACGCACCAGATCGTGGGCATGGGCGAGGCTTTCCGCATCGCCAAGGCCGAAATGGCAGAAGAGAATGTCCGGATCCGCGCGCTGCAGCAGCGCTTGCTCAAGGGCCTGCAAGGCATCGAGCAGATCTTTGTCAACGGTGACCTGGAACACCGCATTCCCCACAACCTGAACGTCTCGTTCAACTATGTGGAAGGCGAATCATTGATCATGGGCATCAAGGGCATCGCGGTGTCCTCGGGCTCGGCCTGTACCTCGGCCAGCCTGGAACCCAGCTATGTCCTGCGCGCCCTCGGGCGCAGCGATGAGTTGGCCCATAGCTCGCTGCGCATGACCATCGGTCGCTTCACGACCGAGGAAGAAGTCGACTACGTCATCACCACGCTGAAGGACCGCGTCGCCAAGCTGCGTGAGCTGTCCCCGCTGTGGGATATGTACAAAGACGGTATCGATATCAGCACCATCCAATGGGCTGCGCACTGACAGATTTGGAGTTTCATCATGGCATACAGCGACAAGGTCATTGACCACTACGAAAACCCCCGCAACGTGGGCTCGTTCGAAAAGGGCGACGAATCCGTGGGCACCGGCATGGTCGGCGCCCCGGCATGCGGCGACGTCATGAAGCTGCAGATCAAGGTCAATCCCAGCACCGGCGTGATCGAAGACGCGCGTTTCAAAACCTATGGCTGCGGCTCGGCGATTGCTTCGAGCTCGCTGGTGACCGAGTGGGTGCGTGGCAAGACGCTGGACGAGGCGCTGACGATCAAGAACACGCAGATCGCTGAAGAGCTGGCCTTGCCCCCGGTCAAGATCCACTGCTCCATCCTGGCGGAAGATGCGATCAAGGCAGCCGTCAACGACTACAAGACCAAACATGCAAACTGATCAAGCCACCACAGGTTCGTGCACCAGTGGGCCTGGTAATGGCCCATTGACCGAAATCGGTCAGGTCAATGCCAATATGTCGGTTGGCTTGACCGAGGCAGCAGCACGTCACATCACCCGTTACCTGGCACGACGCGGCAAAGGCGTCGGCGTTCGTCTGGGCGTCAAAACCACCGGCTGTTCCGGTCTGGCCTACAAGATTGAATTCGCCGATGAGATCGCCCCTGAAGACATCATCTTCGAGCGGCTGGGCGTGAAGATCCTCGTCGACCCCAAGAGCTTGCCTTATATCGACGGCACCGAGCTGGACTTCGTGCGCGAAGGGCTGAACGAGGGCTTCAAGTTCAACAACCCGAACGAACGTGACCGTTGCGGTTGCGGTGAGTCCTTCCGTATCTGAGGCGCAACTTGCCTTGCGTCGGATGAAGCCCCACCATGTGGTGGGGTTTCGCCTTTTCAATCGCCATGAACCTTGACGCTGACGACTTCACCTTGCTGGGGCTGAGACGGGCATTTGCCCTGGATCGCAGCCAGCTTGATGCCGCCTGGAAGGCCTTGCAGGCCCAGGTGCATCCGGATCGCTTCGCCGCAGAGGGCGGCGCTGCACAACGCCTGGCGATGCAGTGGGCCGTGCGCGTCAACGAGGCGCATCAGCGCCTCAAGGACCCGCTCAAGCGCGCCGCCTATCTGTGCGAGCTGGGTGGGGCGCCTGTGCAGGCCCACAGCAACACCGCCATGCCGGGCGACTTCCTCATGCAGCAGATGCACTGGCGCGAGACTCTGGAAGAGGCGGACAGCGCACAAGAAGTCGAATCCCTGTCGCGTGAGGTCCATGCCCAGCGCCAGACCCGCCTGGCTCGTGTCACCCAGTTGCTGGATGGGGATGCGAATCCGACCCAGGCTGCGCAAGAAGTGCGCGCCCTCATGTTCATCGATCGCTTGCTCGAAGAGATCGATGCACGACTCGAACGTTACGAAGACGCCCGTTGAGAACGACCCGATCCATGGCTCTGCTGCAAATTTCTGAACCCGGGCAGTCGCCCGATCCCCACCAGCGTCGCATTGCGGTGGGCATTGACCTGGGTACGACCCATTCCTTGGTGGCGTCCGTGCGTAATGGCTCGGCCGAATGCCTGCCCGACGAACAGGGCCGGGTGATCTTGCCTTCGGCGGTGCGCTACATGGTCGACGAACGCGGCCAGACGCGCCGCCACATCGGCTTCGAAGCCCTGGCGGCGCAGGCCGAGGACTCGCAGAACACCATCGTGTCGGTCAAGCGTTTCATGGGCCGTCGCTTGGCAGACCTGCCCGATGCGGGCCGCCTGCCTTACCAGTTTGAAGACCAGCCCGGCATGGTGGCGGTCAAGACGGTGGCGGGTGTGAAATCGCCAGTCGAGGTGTCGGCCGAGATCCTGGCCAGCTTGCGCCAACGCGCCGAAGACACCTTCAACGACGACCTGTTTGGCGCCGTGATCACGGTGCCCGCCTACTTTGACGATGCCCAGCGTCAGGCCACCAAGGATGCCGCCCAGATGGCGGGCCTGAATGTGCTGCGTCTGCTCAACGAGCCGACCGCTGCAGCCATTGCCTATGGCCTGGACAACGGCGCCGAAGGCCTCTACGCCATCTACGACCTGGGCGGCGGCACCTTCGACATCTCGCTGCTGCAACTCAGCCGCGGCGTGTTCGAGGTGGTGGCCACCGGCGGCGACTCGGCCCTGGGCGGCGACGACATCGACCACCTGTTGGCGGACGCGGCCCTGGCCGACGCCAAGATGGAAGCGGTCACCCCGCAAGACAAGCGCACCGTGCTCGTGGCCGCGCGCCGCACCAAAGAGAAGTTGTCCACCGATGGCAGTGCGCACCTGTCCTGCGCCTTGTCGGGCGGCATGCTCTCGGTCAGCATCACGCGCGAGCGCCTGGCTGAATTGGCTCGGCCTTTGATCGACAAGTCTCTGGCTGCGGTCAAGCGCGTGTTGCGCGATGCCAAGGTCAAGCCCGACGAAGTCAAGGGCGTGGTCATGGTGGGCGGCTCGACCCGCATGCCCGCAGTGCGCGACGCCGTGGGCGCCTTCTTTGGTCAAACGCCCCTGACCGACCTGAACCCCGATGAGGTGGTGGCGCTGGGCGCCGCCATCCAGGCCAATCAACTGGCTGGCAACAACGCCCAGGGCGAGCTGTTGCTGCTGGACGTGCTGCCGCTGTCGCTGGGACTGGAGACCATGGGGGGCCTGGTCGAGCGGATCATCCCGCGCAACACGCCCATTCCCTGTGCCCGCGCGCAAGACTTCACCACCTTCAAGGATGGGCAGACCGCGCTGGCGGTGCACGTGGTGCAGGGCGAGCGCGAGCAGGTGGAGCACTGTCGTTCGCTGGCGCGCTTCGAGTTGCGCGGCATTCCACCGATGGCCGCTGGGGCGGCACGCATTCGTGTCAGCTTCCAGGTGGATGCCGACGGGCTGCTGAGCGTGTCGGCCAAAGAGCAGTTGTCTGGCGTGGAAGCCTCGGTGGTGGTCAAGCCCAGCTATGGCCTGAGCGATGAACAAGTGGCCAGCATGCTGCGCGAGGGCTTCACCACCGCTGCGGCCGACATGAAGGACCGCGCCCTGCGTGAGGCGCGTGTCGAAGCCGAACGCATGCTGGAGGCCACTCGCACGGCCCTGGCGGCCGATGGCGACCTGCTGACGGCCGAACAACGCGCGCGCATTGACGAATTGATGGCCCAGATCGGCCAGCGCTGTGACCGCGGCGATCTCGAAGCCCTGGAGGCGGCCAACAAAGCGCTGGCTCAGGGTACCGAGGCCTTTGCCGCCGAGCGGATGAACCGGGGCATACGCCAGGCCCTGGCTGGCCGCAAACTTGATCAAGTCTGAATTCCCGAGACACGCCATGCCCATCATCAAGATCCTGCCCCATGCCAGCCTGTGCCCGGAAGGCAAACAAATCGAGGTTGCCCCTGGCACCAGCATCTGCGAGGCGCTGCTCGAGAACCACGTCGAGATCGAACACGCCTGTGACATGAGTGCGGCATGCACCACCTGCCACGTCATCGTGCGCGAGGGCTTCAGCAGCCTCAACGAAATGGAAGACATCGAGGAAGACCTGCTCGACCGCGCCTGGGGGCTGGAGCCCAATTCGCGTCTGAGCTGTCAGGCCATCGTGGCGGGCAAGGATCTCACCATCGAGATCCCCAAGTACACCATCAACCACGCGCGCGAAAATCACTGAGTCCTGGCAGGGATGCCACCCGTGTCGATTCGATCGCTCAGCACCTGGCCGACTCTGCCGATGTGGCGGCGACGTTGGTTTCTGCACGCACTGCTGGGCGGCGGCCTGTTGGGCTGGTTGGCTCGGGCCGATGCCAAGGCTGGCAGCAAAGGGTTGCGGGTTCGCGGCAACGGGCACGCGCAGTCCACGATGCCCCAGGCGCTCGCGCCCTTCATCGACCACCTCATCCCTGCTGATGCATTCACGCCGGCGGCCTCGGCGCTCGACGTGCCGGGACGGATCTGGCAACAGGCGCTGGCCGATGTCGACTTGCGCCACCTGATCGAGACCGTTTGTGCGTGGCTGGACCGCTATGGCGAGGGTTTTGCAGCGCTGCAACCGGATGAGCGTGAGGTTCTGGTGACATGGATGTCTACGGCGCCGTGGGAGTCGCCGCAGCGGCGCTTCTTCCATTTGATTCGCGAACGCGCATTCACGCTGTACTACACCCAGCCGGCTGCCTGGAAGGGCTTGCCCGTCCAGACGCCACCGCAGCCCTTGGGGCACGCTCTGAGTTGAGCGGCCCATGACCTTTGCCTTCGATGCCATTGTGATTGGTGCTGGCGCGGGAGGCGGTGCGGCAGCTTGGCGTTTGACACAGCGAGGATGCCATGTCCTGGTTCTCGAAGCCGGCCCCTGGTTTGATCCCGACAAGGACTACGGGCTGGACCGACCAGATTGGGAGTCTCGTTTCTTTCCTGCCAAGGAAGGCAGCGCGGGCCGCCATCTGTTTGGCGAGATGCAGAAACTCGATCCCCAATGGGATGATTTGCGCAGCTGGCACCACGAAACCGGACGCCTGATCGTGGGGGATCGGCGTGCCGTGCGGGGCGGCTACAGCCATGTGCGAGGCGTGGGCGGCAGCACCTTGCATTACGTGGGTGAGGCGCACCGCCTCAATCCCCATGCCATGGCGCTTCGCACGCAGTACGGCGTGGGTGCCGACTGGCCTTTTGACTACGCCGAACTCGAACCCTATTACGACGAGGTCGAGCGCCTCATCGGGGTGGCGGGCCCCGCGGAAGTGGGTGATCGCTGGCGCAGTCACCCTTACCCTTTGCCCGCACACCCGCTGTCCCTCGCGTCTCGCACCCTGGCGATCGGAGCCCAATCACTGGGCCTGCGTTGGGAGCCCAATCCACGAGCGGCCCTCTCGCGGCCCTACGACGGACGCCCGCCGTGCAACTACTGCGGCGGATGCGCGCGGGGGTGTCCCCGGCGCGATAAAGGCTCGGTTGATCAGACCTTCATTCGCCACGCGGTGGGTTCTGGCAAGTGTGAGGTCCGGGCGCGGTCCACGGTGTTGTCCTTGTTGCATGACGACAAACGTGTGGTGCGCGGTGTCCGCTATGTTGATGCCAAGGGGCGTCAGCATACGGTAGCGGCACGCCTGGTGATCCTGGCCGCTGGTGCCATCGAGACCCCACGGATCTTGCTGGCCAACCGCTCCACGCTTGCGCCGCATGGCATTGGCAATGACATGGGGCAAGTGGGACAACATTTCATGGAGACCCTGTCGTGGATGTCCATGGGCCTTCATCCCGATGCGCTATCCAGCTACGCCGGGCTGCCCGCTGATGCCATCTGCTGGGATCACAATCGGCCTGACGCGATCCCGGATGTGGTGGGCGGTGTCCGAATTTATTCGGCCACCCTGGACGCTGACCTGATGGGCCCAGTGGCCTATGCTACCCGCATGTTGTCCGGCTGGGGGGCCCGACACAAACAACAACTGCGGCAAACCTTCGGGCATGCGCTGGCGGTGGGTGCCATAGGCGAGAGCCTGCCCCATCCTGGCTCCTTCATCGACCTGCACCCCAGCGCCCGGGACAGGCATGGGATGCCTCTGGCACGCATTCATTCGCATGTCGACGATATGGCTTGTCGACGCTTGCGCTTCATGGCGCAGACTTGTCGTGCTGTCCTCAAGGCATCGGGCTGCGAGGACTTGCGCATGGAGATCGGGACATACGACGACTTCACGTCCACTCATGTGTTCGGCACTTGCAGATTAGGGGTGTCGCCGGACAACAGCGTTTGCAATGAGCAAGGTCAAATTCACGGTTGGGACAACCTGTTACTTTGTGATGGAAGCACGTTTCCAAGTTCCGGCGGAGGGGAGTCTCCTTCACTGACCATTGAGGCCCTGGCCTTGCGTGCAGTGGATCGCTTCCTTGGTGCCGGTTAGCGCTGTTGTTGAGTGGAAGGAAAACCCATCATGAAACCCCATACCCTTATTCGTCATCTTGTTGTGGCTGTGGCTGCGGTGTCTGGCAGCGTGTTCGCGCCTGTGGTCCTGGCTGGTGCGACCATCCCCTGTACAACGGGCTGTACCGCGCCCACTGTCACGGGCGGTGGAGGACCCGGGGAAGCCGACACCACGCAGGCTTATGCCGGCATCAACTGGGCCTTTGGTGCGGGCCCTGAACTGGTGGTGGGCGTGCGAGGCGTGCACAACAACGCGCGCAACAAAGTGGCCGGCGCCAAGATCGAGGCCACGTTCCCCTTCGGCAAGCAGACCATCACTTTTGACAAGCTGCGCCTGCGTCTCGTAGGCGGCAACCGCGTCGGCATGTACGAGCTGGGAGGGGGCTACTCGTTCGCTAGCAAAGGCTTTTTGCTCTCTGGTGCCTTGCAGGCGGACTACGTGACTGCCGGGACCGACCTCACTTTGGGTACCCTGCAGTGGCAACCCTTTGTGGGTATCAACACCCTGGTCCGGCCCGACGAAGGCAAGGGCGGCACCCCCGGCACACTCACTTGCCCGACCGGGTGGGAATTGCATGACGCTGCCTGGCTGGCCAGTCCTGGCAACCTGAGCGCCACGCCTGACAAATTCGTCAATGGCCTGACCTGCGTGCAGCCTGCCTGATCGGCTGGGCGCCATCGCGGTGGCGGCGACTGCTACAGTACGCCGCCACCGTTGAATCTTCTATTGCAGCATGTCTCGTCAGATCTTCCTGGATACCGAAACCACCGGACTGAGTCCTGAATCGGGCGACCGCATCATTGAAATCGGTTGCGTGGAGATGGTCAATCGCCGCCTCACCGGGCGGCATTTGCATTTCTATATCAACCCCGAGCGCCCCAACCACGAAGACGCCGTCAAGATTCACGGGCTGACTGACGAGTTTCTGGCTGACAAACCGGTGTTTGCGGCGCTGGCTGACGAGATCCTCGAATACTGTCGCGATGCCGAGATCATCATCCACAACGCCAGTTTTGACGTCGGGTTTCTGAACGCAGAACTCAAGCGTCTGAACAAGGGTGTCTTCACGGACCATGTGGCCAGCGTGCTCGACACCCTGGTGATGGCCCGGGAGATGTTCCCCGGCAAGTCGAATTCGCTGGACGCCCTGTGTAAACGGCTGGAGGTCGACAACACCCATCGGACCTTGCACGGCGCCTTGATGGATGCGGAGTTGCTGGCCGAGGTCTACATCAACATGACGCGTGGCCAAGACGCGTTGTTGATCGATGCGGGCAGCGGCAGCGAGGCGGGCGAGGACGGCGGCATGGTGGTCGAAGCGATCGACTACAGTCAGTTCACGCTGCCAGTGGTGGGCCCCACTGAAGAAGAGTCTGCGGCGTTTGAAAAGGCGCTGGCCGACATTGATAAGGCGAGCGGTGGAAAAACTTTGTGGAGAACGCTCGAAACCGTGTTATAGTGTTGGTCTTCGCTGATTGCGACGACCAATTTGGTTGATCAGCGACCCGAACCAGTTTCGGGCGGTTAGCTCAGTGGTAGAGCACTGCCTTCACACGGCAGGGGTCGCAGGTTCGAACCCTGCACCGCCCACCAGAATAAGCCTCGTAAGTCATTGATTTACGGGGCTTTTTTCATTCTGGTGGTTTGCTTGCGATTCCCGGTAGGAAAATTGTAGGAAAACCGGGGGTGGATTGGGCGGCGTTTGACTTCCAAGCTCCAAGCAGCGCATGCCTCAAAGTGGCTTGCCCAGATACACTCTTCCGCGTTAACAGATGGGAGGTGAGGTCATGATAGAAAAGCTTGCGGAAGACGATCCGGACCGGATCAAGCTTTGTCGCCAGGTTCTCGGAAGAGACATAAAGTTTCACGACTATGGCGGCCACATATGGCATTACACCCTCCAATCGCGCGGATTGAAGAGCCGCCGGGAAAAAGAGTCGCTGAGCGGTGCGGACGCTGGTCAGGCTCCAGGCAATGTCGCTATTGCTTGCAGTGTCGTTAGAGATCGGCGCAACGCTGTCGAGCAGATTGATGATCGAGGACGCGTGCAAAAAGTTGTGAATTCGATCCTTGGCATCTTTGGTGTTCGTAGGAAAGAGCGGCCATTTCGAAGCCGGCAAGACGACTGAGTGCTCGGTATTCAGGCAGGAGGGCTCGTGTCGACTTCGCTTATTCTGTGCTCTGCTGTCTCTCTTGTCAGTCCACTTTGTATTGGTCATACCGTAGTGTTGCTGTTACGCCGATTTGAAGAGTACATTTCAGACTGACCCCACCGCAGGCTGATCGCCCAACTTCTCTCTAAGAGATGTGGCCTCAGAGATACCGGTGGGGTTTTGTTTTTAGCAGACACGCTGTGCCCTTTTGGCGTTCACGTCTGTTCACGGTTGTTCACGAGGTAGTCCTACGGCTTCCTGTCGCAGATGTTCGATTACGGCAATACCGCTGTGGATAAGCGCGCATCTTCTTCAAGCGCCCGCCGCCGCTGCAGGCCTTTGGCGGGGAGCACGAGGGGGCGATCTGTCAACGGTGAGACTGACACACCACAAGCTGAAGAAGCAGAACACACAAGCGCTGGTGCAGGAAGAGCCAGATGGCGAAACAAGCTCGACCCCATGACCGCCCCAGGTATGGGAAGAATCAGGACCGGGGAAAAACAGGCTGAGGTCGCAGCCGCACCGCTGGGTGTGAGTGGAACAAAAGGCAAGAAGCCCACCTTCCTGGTGTCAGAACCTGAGACATTCAGAAGTGGGTGGGACGGTAAGCAGTCGCCTCAGCGGGCGCGGATTGCGGAGCGTCTTCCAGAGGCACTTCCCTGGTTGGAAGATGGGCACCTTGGGACATCTGTGCAGCGACATATGGAGGTGCTTGTTGCGTTCTCTATGCGTACAGACTCTGCAGGTGAAATCTCGGCTCGCCAGATACGCTTGGACGCATTGAGTGAAGAATGCAATCAGGCTTAGGCTGTGTTGACGTCAGGTAGCCCTCAATCGAGTCTTGCGCTTGCATTCACAGCGAAGCGGCTTCTCGGCGCATCAGAGCTGCCTCAGCCGACTTTGCGGTATGCCGATGACCGTGATCGAGCACACGTTGCCTGTGGCAGCGTGAATCCTTACGTCTTCGATGCGCCGACTCAGGTTCGTCGCAGCTATTCTGCTGGCGATCGTTTTGGGCTCTTGCGCTTCTTGCTTCGCCTCGCAGCGGCCCAACCAGTGGATGCCGCCTGGTGGCAGCTCCCCTGGGTTTTTGATGTGGCGTCGCTCGTGTTGCTCGCGCGTGCCAGTCTTGCCGACAGGCTCACACCGCTGCCTGGCGAACAACTTGGCGAGTTGTTTCAGCCGGTGGCAGTGCTCGGGCGTGCGCTGTGGGATCACCAGGTCGGTATGTGGACGCCCATGCTTTGGGAGCCGACCTTGCCTGAGTATGAGCATGCTCAGTGGACTTTGCTGCTTGGCTGGCTACGTGAGACTTACTACAAAGAACTCGCCAGGCTTGGTCTTCAGTTTGAAGACCTGTATCCCATAACGCAGCCCGTGAAAGTTGTTGGTACTCAGAGCATTACCGACAACGTGATTAGGGTGTAGGTTGGGCGTGATCCCAGAGTAACGGTAACGCTACGTTACCGTTACCCTCAATGGGGGCGTCGGCCAGGTTGTTTCCGCTGCTAGAGTTTTGGCCAAACAAATCAGGGTATGAGATGAGGCCGTTCATTGTTATCGGTGATCAAACCGATCATGGTGGCGTGGTCGTTGGTTCCACCATGATCACCGATACGCATGGAAAACGACTGGCGCGCGTTGGTGATCAGGTTACCTGCCCGAAGAAGGGACACGGCACCACGGTCATCGTCACGGGTGACCCGACCATGATCGTCGATGGAGCCCCCGTGGCTCGCCATGGAGATAAATGCGCTTGTGGGGCTACGCTGATTGCAAGCCAGTTTGTGTCGACGGTTGGTGATGGCGGTGGTGGAGGTGGTAGTGGGCATCGAGCCGCGAACAGCTCTTCGGATTCATCGGGCCAGGTCGCGTTCAGTTCTGCGGCTGCGACAAGCGACCACGACGATGACCTTGAGCAGTTTTTTGTCATGGTGGATGAGCGTGGCAATCCGGCAACGGGCTTTTCCTATCGCCTGGATGGCAGCCACAGCAAGCTGCATGAAGCCTCCCTCGGTTCGACAGGAATGACCTTGGCTCAGCCGATGGGTGAAGAATTGAACGCCACTTTCTGGCTGCCTATGGGAGTCCGACAATGACCGCAGCAGTGGGTTCGAAGCTGACCGATTTGGTGGCAGGCGAGATTGACCAGGAAACGCGCCTGTTGGCGGCCATCGCTTACGGCGAGGGCTCCATCGACGATGTGGAGGCAGAGATCGCTGGGATCGTGCATGCAGTCGTCAATCGCGCCAAAGCATGGGGCGGCAAGAAGGTCACGGAAATGGTCGCCGCTGACCCTGATTACACCTATGCAGCCAATGGCAAGAACGTGAGGTTCAATTTGCTTAAGGCTTCGGATATTTCGCAGATTAACAAGTCCAAGGGCATGCGTATCGCCATCAACGCAGCGAGGGAGGCGCTTGCTGGGCAAGGCGATGACCCCTCCAACGGGGCTTATTGGTGGGATGGCATCGACCTCAAAGACAAGAAGCCGTTCAACCCCAGAATCCAGTATGGATTCCGATATGGCGATCCCGCTCACAACATCTTTGGCATGGACGAGATCACCAAGACCAAAGTCATCTACTGGCAGGTCAAGAACAAGAAAACAGGCAAGATCGAAAACTCGCAGGAGCGAGGCCGGTTTAACTGTGTGTATCGCTCGATGGCAGCGCATGGGAAGACCGTCTTCTGGCGCTACACGCCTGAGTACGTGAAGGCCACCGGCGCCAAGGAGTACAAATGATGCGATGGGTTTGGTTCTTGGCGTGGGGCGTCCTGTCCATGGTGGCCCGAGCAGACGAAGGCCTCAGCAGCGATGCTTTCTATGCGCGTCAGCCAGGCCAGGTGTTCAAGGCTTTGCCCCCTCAAGACATGACGGTGGGTTACCTGCAGGGCGATGATGTTCCCTACATGACGTGGGATGGCCGGTTGGGCCAAAGGGCAGTCTACGTCGAGTTGCATGGTGATGAGCTGGTTGTGCGGTCGGGCCGACGTGTCTGGCATCGCCGTCTCAGCAAAGCTGCTCGCGTGGAAGGAGCGTCTCCAGCGGCGCTGGATTCCAAAGGTGTCTCGATATTCCTGAAGGTGGATAAGATCGGGCGCGATTCGTTCATCTGTTTGGAGTCATTGCCTGACGGTGCAGGCCAGAGCGTGCCACTTCGCAGTGTTTATTTGCTGTCGGACCCTTTGAGCAAGCTCAATGTCTATCAGTTGCCTGGGTTGTATGGGTCTTGCAAAGGCTTGATAGCTCGCGGTCGCGGTGTTTATGTGGTGCCGCACTGGCAGCGGCTCCCCGAGGGGCAGCAAAAGACTCATTCGGTGGAGTGGCTGCGATTGGCTGGGCGCAAAGGTTTCGCGCCCACTGGTGTGAGTGAAGCGCTCACAGAGCTGACTCTGGACAGGTTCGTGCGTGACGCACCCCTGCCTGATGTTGGGCATTGATGGCCGGTTGTGCATGAAGGCCCTGCCCAAGGTTGTCATTGCTTCCCTGTTGATGATGCCAGCAGTGACGGTGTCAGCATGGGTGCTGCATCGATCTTTCTGCGTTCCCGAGAGCCACATCGGCTTTGAGCCCTCCGTTTTGCTTTGGGCTGCGGGGCCTTCAATCCTCCAGGGGTGTGTGGGTTCAAAAGGGCTGCGTTTCCTGGCCTGGGCCATTTCGATCCTGACGGTCAGTTTGATCACCGCCGCCTTGCACTTCAACCTGCTGCTGCAATACGAAGATTGGATCCAGCGCGGCATGCCTGACAAACCGACATGGGCGACGCTGGGGCAACGATGAGCCTGGTCCGGTGGGCAGGGTGTCGTGATCGCACCTGTACCTGTCGTTGGGCTACGCGGTCGATGCGCCGACCTGCCTGTGAGAACGACAGGGTTTGAACGATGAAGAAAATCAGCCGCTTTTCCCTCGACATGGAAGCGCTCGCGCAGGATCCTGAAGCCACCCATGCGCCGCTTCTGGTTGACGGCGTTCGCACACGGTACAGGCTGGAGGGTGTCCGGCTGGTCGATCAATACGAAACGAACGGAGGCTACTTGATCTTCACGGACGGCAACTGTCCCTACGAAGAGTTGACCTTCGTGACCTTGCTGGACAAGGGATTCAAGCCGTTGCACAGCAAGATGCTGGGCAAGTTCGTCTACGTGTTCCCGTCCCGCACCTTTGCGGTCCAGCGCATCGACATTGACGATGGAGCCTTGGTTGTTCACGGATACAGCCCAGACGAAGGCCGCTATCGTGTGGAGGTCGGGGACGTGTGGACGTGGCGTGGTCGGAGGCCGGGAGTGAAGGCCATGTGGTCGCCGACCTGAGCCATATTTGCCCGGGCGCACACCCATCGTCGCTGGGACAATTTTGGGACACTGACACTTGGATATCGAAGGACAAACAAGTACACTGAATTACGCTAAGTGATTGTCGTTCTTGGGTTTTTTCTCTAAGTTGTTGATCTGAAAGACCGATTTTTTTGCCTTCACACGGCAGGGGTCGCAGGTTCGAACCCTGCACCGCCCACCAGATCAGGGACCTAGTTTAGCTAGGTCCCTTTTTTATTGACCGTGGCCGTTGGCCCGCCATGAAAAAAGCCCGGCATGAGCCGGGCTATGGGGTAGAGCGCGATGCGAATCAGTTGCTCATCCGTTCCACTCCACCCATGTCCATGCCAGAGCCATACATGGTCCGGGCGACACCGGCAAAGGTCTTGGCATCGATCTGGAATTGCACGGGATAGGCTCCTACCGCGCTGAGGTCGGCCTGGGCGGTGTCCACGATGGCGGTGCCGCTCAAAGGCGTGTCGGTCACGCTGTCAAACGGTTGGCCGCTACCCTTGACAAGATTGGTCCAACCGCTGACCGTGCCGGGGATAGGGTGCCATGGGTCGGAGTCCGCGATCGTGCTGGTTGCCCAGTTCTTGCCCAGGTTCACGGTGCCGCCTGCCGTCCAATAGGTGGTGTTGACCTCGCTGTTGGCGCGCAAGCTGGGATACGTGACGGTCGGGGCAAAGTACAGCACGTTGTTCCAGACCTGGGCATTTTCAAGCGTGGTGGCTAACTGGAAGAGCTGACCGCTGGTGCCATTAAGCGTCACCGTGTTGTTGTAGAAGTACAGCGTGCCTTGGCGGAACAGAGGCTCACCCCACCCTGAACCGGGCGTCGAGCCATAGTGGTCGCCACCGTAGTGAATGGCGCTGCCTGTACCGCCGTCCTTGACGATCACATTGCCATACACATAAGAAGTGCGATAGGCATTGAGATACTCGGGTACGGTCGACAGGAAGGCGAAGAAGTCTTCCGCTTCGACGAGGTCCATCGAGTGGGCGCCACCGTTGACGTAGTTGTAGCGAATCACCGTGCCGGCAGAGCGGTCCTTGATCGCGTTGCCCAATGCTCCGTCGCGAAGGTTGTCGAAGCGGTTGAACTCGTAGGTGATGTTCACGCTCTCCATGTAGGCGTTGTGCTGGTGCACATCGCCCACCACGCCGTTGCCGTAGATGTAGTTGCCTGCAATGCGAATGTTCTTGGTCACGGCGAAATCGCCGTCGTTGGTGGACTTGCTGAAGATGCCGTTGGTGCAGTCATGGATGACGTTGTCGGCGATGGTGATGTTCTGGCCGCGATCGATCCAGATGCAGGCGCCAAAGTTGTTCACCGCACTGCTGTAGGGATCGTAGGTGTAGTTACGCACGGTGCCGGTGGAGTCCGTGAAGGTGTTGGCTGCAGTGGCCCCTCGCACCTCCAGTCCGTCGATCTGGACAAAGGTCGGGTAGGCGGTCCATGCTGAGGTCGACAAAGGCTTGACCACGATGATCGAGCGGGTCTCATGCAGCAGGTTGCCGTAGGCCAGGCCTTTGCGCGAGATGGCGCCCTTGCCATCGATGATGGGGCGTTGGCCGGTGCTGCTCTTGACGCCGCACACCCGGATCGGGGCGGTGGCGGTGCCGTTGCCAGAGATCATGAATTTGCCGGCGTAGGGCGTGTCTTTGTAGAAAATCCGCACGGTGTCACCGGCGGTGACCTTTTCCCAAGGCACCTGGTCCAGGCTGGCGATCTGACCTGCATTGGGGCCGACTTGATAGTCGACGCCCACACCCGAGGGCTCGCATGCACCGACGACGGTCGTTGCGGGAGGCGGTGCGGTTGGCGTGGTGGTGGTATCAGGCGGGGTGGTGGTCGTGGGTGGCGGTGTGGTCGTCGCGACGGTGTTGGAGACCGTGACAGCGACCGGGTTGGCTTTGCCTGCGTTGCCCGCCTTGTCATAAGCGACCGCGGTGAGGGTGGCCGATCCGTCGGCCAAGGTGGTCGTGTTGACGCTGAACGCGTAGGGGCTGGCAGTCACCGTTCCGCTGAGGGCGCCGTTGACATACAACTCAACCTTGCTCACGCCCACGTTGTCGCTGGCGGCCACGGCCACATTCAAGGCGCCACTGACTGTGGTGCTGTTGGTGGGCGAAGTGATCGCCGCGGTTGGGGCGGTGGTGTCTCTATAGGTGAAGCGCTTGTTGGCCGCATAGGCGCCAAATGCGGTGCACACGCTGATGGTGACGGCGCTGATGGCTTTGAGGCGCTGTTTGCTGGGGTAACTCTGAATCGTGGAATACAGCTTGGCCATGGTGAACCTTTTCGCGTGTTCGGGAAGACAAAAGGGGTTACTGGATATAACCGCCGATCTCTGAATCGCCATTTGCGATATCAACTTGGCCGCAGTTTAGAAACGCTTCCCAGCGGGCTCAGTGACAAATGGGTCGCCCCTGTAATACGGAGTAACTAAAGGGTTGGAATGAAATAAATACGACGCGCGTGACGTGCTTCACGCCGCGTCGAAATGCCTGTCAAACGGTTTGTTTGACATTGATGGGAGATGTGCGCTTATTCACGCTGGCGCTCTATATTCAAGGGGCGTGAATGGCTTTCAAATGTCGGCCCATGCCCGGCACTGTTATGTTTTGTTTCACCTGCTTGGCAGGTCGTCAAACACCCAGCGCGCGCATCAACAGCCAGGTAGGCAGGCCCAGGTAGAGCGCCATCAGGGCGAGGCGCTCGAGCCAGTGGCGACCGTGGACGGCCCATCGAGGGATCACCCAGGCGGTAAGCAGCGCCGTTGCTTCAATGAGGGCGCGCAGCGCTGCGGCGCTCATCAGCACGCCCATGATCCAGGCGGCCCACCACAGCGAAAAGGTGAGCAGATAAGCCTTGAGCCCGAAGGTGTAGTACTCGCCCAAGCCATTGCCATAGGCGATGTGCTGGTGAAGTCGGAAGGCGGGCAAGGCCAGCGCCAGGGGCAGCAGCCCGAATTTGAACAGGGGATGGTTGAGTCTGCCGGGCCGGATCGACGCGCGCGCACGGGCATAGGCGTCCATGCGAGAGGGCGGGCCGGCCTGCACAGCAGGGCCCCCCGCCTGCGCAATGGCGTGAGCCAGCGCTTGGGGCCGCGCGACGGCCAGGCCATACGGCCAACGCGCGCCCGAGCGCAAGGTCAACGAAGTGCCTGTGCCCGGAACCGGCAGGCGCCAGGGGCGCAGCGCCGCGATGTCTGACACCGCCAGCTCAAGCCGCCGTGAGCCGCTCGTCAGCACCAGCCTGCCTGGCTCGATCGAGGCGCGGGCCGAGAAGGCGGCCAAGACACACCTGGCGGCGGCCTCGGGCACCAGGAAGAATGCGGTGAAGGCCCGCATCTGGGCCAGGGTGTTCGAGCGCAGACCATCGTCGAGCAACATGGCCACGCCCATGACCAGCAAGGCCGTGCGTGAGAAAGCCCGAAGCAGTCCTGCAAACAGGCGCGCCAGGGGTGTCAACACAGCAACCCGGGAAGGCCGGCTGGTGGACGAAGCGGCAGCGTCCCGCTCATCGGGTACCTGAATGGCCGGAAACGCTGCCACGACCGCCAGTGCCACCAGAAAGCCCATGCCGGCCAGCCCCACCCAGTCGCCCCAGGCCACCATCAGTGTGGGCTTGGGGGGCGACACCGGCAAGGCGCCCATCACCAGCGTGCGCTCGCCCAGACGCGCGCCCGCGATCACCGTCCCGGCGGGATCGATCACCCCGCTGTAGCCGTTGGTGGTGACCCGAAATTGGGGCAGCCGCGTTTCAATGCTGCGAAAGGCGGCTGCCGCCTGATGCAACTTGGCGCCGAGCGGGTAGTCGGTGAACCATGAATCATTGGACATCGTCAAAATAGCTTGTGCCCCCAGCCTGGCGCCGTCAATGGCCAGGCCCGTGTCGATGTCGTCCAGGCAGATCAACGGCAGCACTGGCACCTCTCGACCATCTGCCAGGCGCAGCGGGAAGACGCGCGCCCCTGATCCGGGCAGCCAGGTTCCGGCCCAAGGCAACCACCGGCGGAAGGTGGGACCATCGAGCCAGGCGGGCACGTATTCAGTCAGTGGGAACGGGCGCGCCTTGCGATAAAGGCCCAGCAGGCCCTTGCGAGGCTCCACAAAGGCGGTGGCGTTGTACTCACCGGCGGCATCGCGGTCGTAGGTGCCAAACACGAAGGGCACGCCCGCCGCGTTGACGATGCCCAGGATCTGTCTGTCCAGTTCGGCACCCGCGGCGCTCTTGGGGTGGCCGAAGGTCGTCGGGTAGGCCGTCTCCGACCACAGCACCGCGTCCGCATGCTGCCGCACGACGGCGTCATAGCTCATTGCAAAGTGAGTGTCGAGCACCTCTCGGACGACAGCGTAGGCACCTTTGCGCAGGCGCTGCTCTTCGTAATCGACGATGTTGGACTGCACCAGTCCCATGCGCAGCGGCTTGCCGGCGACGGGTGTGTGCAAAGCGGACAATGCGGCCATCCCATAGCCGGCCAGCAGCAGGGGCACGGCGGCCGCGAGCGCCAAGGGGCAGGCCATAGCGCGCCAGCCAGCATGGCGATTCGCCCAGGCCGCACGGATGCTTTCATTGACGAGCAACAGGGCCCATGTCAGGCCTGCGGCCCCACCGACATCGGCGGCCTGTCGCAACAGGGTTGAGGGATAGAGCCCATGACCATAGGTGTCGCCCAGCAGTCTGGGGACCAGGCGCTCGCATGCCACCCAGGCGGCGGCGCCTGAGAGGGCGGCAAGCCAGGGCCCGTACCGCCGCCTCACGAAGTGACGCACCAGGGCGAAGGCGAAGAACTGGGGCTGGAACAGTGGCGCACCCAACAGCAGCAGCGCCATGCCGGTTCCGGCGCCGACATGGGTGTAGCTGCCGATCGCGGTGCCAAACCACGCATAGGCGGCAGCGGTGAAGGCCACGGTCATGACATAGGCCAACAGCAGGGTGCGGGGCAGCGTGCGTGCCGCGTCCAGCGTCCGCAGCCAAGGCACCAGCGCGACGAAGCTGAGCACCCACGCGTAACCGCCGCGGGCGTACAGACCGGACAGGGTGGCACTGAGAAGCACACCGGCCAGCATACGAGTGCCCGGCCGGGACAGGGAAACAGCGGTATTCAGAGCCCGGCTCTCCCTGATTCGGTCGGTGCCGGGATCACGATTTTGCGGATGGGCAGGCCCGGTGGGGCCAGCTCTGGCGGCACGACGCGGTCCTTGGGGATCTCGATGGGCTTGTTGGACGCATCGAAGAACTGCCGGTCGGGGGCATACATGAGGATGGGCTCGATGCGCTGACCATCATCGGTGGCCTGGTAGTGGCGGACGTAGCCATCAGGCAGCGCAAAGCCCTCTGGCACAGCCAGTCCAACCAGGGGCGGGCGGGTGCCCGGTGGATTGAAGGCGCCCAGCCCGGTATGGATGCCGGCCTGGTGCAGCCGATCGATCACTTCATTCATAGTGGGCTTTTCGCCGCGAGCCACATAGTTCGACAGATCAGGTGTCGGATCCGCATCGCGCTCGGGCGCGCGCGGGGCCTCTGGAGGCGGGGGCGTGACCACGGCAGAGGTTGGGACCGTGGCCTGGATCGGCCACGCCGATGCCCCACCGCTGGCCGATGGGGATGCTGGCGTGGCCGCGACGGGGTCGGAGTCGGATGACGAGGACATCGTCATCCATCCGTAAGTGATCCCACCCGCCACCAGGACCACGGCGACGACGAGATAGCCCAGGGACGGGCGCCAGGCGTGACCGCCGCCGACTGGATCAGTCGAACGATGGCCATCACGATGTCGCTTGTCCATGGGCTGCTCTGCTCAGGTCATCAGGGCGCAGTGGGGTTGGAGGTCGAAACCGCCCAGCCCATGCGCTCGTGCCCGTATTGGTTCCAGATCGGGTTCTTGCCGTTGGTAAAGGATGTGTAGCGCGCTGCACCTGTACCGGTCGTCCCACCGAACAGGCCCGCGGAGACGGTGCCACCGTTGTAAGTGGGATGGGTGTCATCCGACTGGATGTAATCGTAGCTGCTGCTTGCCGACACGAAATGCGTATTGGCGTCGCGGATCGTGGGCTTGAGGGTCGACGTGATGCGGGTCACGTAGCTGGACTCGCTCTCGCCGGAGACATAGCGCAAGCCATCGCTGTCCACTTGACCGTCGCCGTTGCTGTCGTAGTCCGCGCCCATGAACTGCGCGAAGTTGTCGGTGCACTGGAAGCCCTTCTGGCGGGCGTATTCGCACATCCAGTAGTTCATCTTGGCCAGATAGGGAAGAAACTTGTCACGCAGGTTGATGGTCGCGCCGGTGGCCGAGTCCTTGCACGAACTCTGCACATTGTCGGCGTTGTAGCCGGGGTAATGCAGGTTCGAGATCAGCTTGAGCTTGGTGCCTGCGTAGGCATTGGCGTTGATGAAGTCCATCGCTGCAGCCACGTAGGTCTTGCAGTTGCTCAAGGCGGTGTCCATCCCGCTGTAATCGCACGTACCCGTCTGGCTCTTGAAGTTCGAGCGCGCCTGCAGACCGTCGTTGCCGCACATCTCGAAGGTCACCACGCGGGTGTTGCTGGCCTGCATGTAGGACTTCTCGGCCACGATCTTGTTGTTGTAGACGTCAGAGGCCACGGCACCCGACTTGGTGCGGCGCACGCTTTCGATGTCGGCGTTCCACAAGGCAGACAGGTATTCCGCATCGACCGTCGGAGCCGAGTACTTCGCCGCGCTGGTGGTCGAACCGTTGTAGCCCGCGTAGATCGAATCGCCATAGGCCACGACGCGGTACTTGGTCGTCGTGTTGGCCCGGTCGATGGTCCAGGACACATTCTGGTTCAGTGTGCTCGCTGTGGCTTCGGCCCCCAGCGACAGCAAAGCCAGGGCGGGTAACAGCGTGCGCAGTGCGCGAACGGAAGTCTTCATCGGTCTTCTCCTCGGTGGTTGAACGGGGTCGATTGAGATGCTCTTATTGGCAGTTCCGGAAATGTCGGAGCAGTGTGTCTCAATGCCGATGAATCAGACTCCCAGAGATTCCCTTCCGGAGAACCCCTATGTCTGTCGTAAAACGTCTAGCGTTATTTTGAGGGGGCCGAAGTGGGGCGGTTTAGCAGGTGGGCGCGCACCGAGGCCGGCGTGCCCGTGAACTCGATGCGGCTGGCCTTGCTGACGCGCTGGTAGGCATACATCGGGTCGTAGTAGTCCTGCAACAGGGCGGTGATCCACTCGCGGTGGCGGGCCACGTCGCCGTGCTGCAGCTGTTCGTCCAGGGCACTGCGCATGATGGCCGCCAGGCTTTGATACCGCTGGCCTCCCAGCCGTTTGGCGATCTTGCTCAGGCTGTCTTGCAGTTGTGCGGCAAACCGTTGCAGGCCCAGCGACTCGCCATGGACGGCGATGAAGTCAGCGCATTGCTGGACCACATAGTCGCGCAAGATGCGCTCCACCCGGGCCTCGAAGTCGTCCTCCAGCCACACGATGGGTGCCTTCTCCATGCGTTCGCGCAAGGCCAGCGGGATGGAACAGTGGCCCACGTTGCGCCCTTCGTCTTCCACGACAAAAGACTGGACGCCCCGGGCGCGCTTCTTGAGCACATCGATGGCCAGGGCGTTTTCAAAATCAATGGGCGCCGGTTGACCTTGCACCCGTTGGCCAAAACTGGAGCCGCGATGGCGCGCGTGCCCCTCCAGGTCCAGGCCGTTGGGCAACTGTGTGATCACATCGGTCTTGCCGGTGCCGGTCCACCCACCCAGGACCACGAAGTCGCACTGTGCCGCCGCCTGCTGCAGGGTGTCGATCAGGAAGCCGCGCATGGCCTTGTAGCCGCCTATCACCCGCGGATAGGCGATGCCCGCTTCGTTGAGCAACCATTGCTGGACGATCTGCGAGCGCAGGCCGCCCCGAAAGCAATACAGGTAGCCGTCAGGATGTGCGCGCGCAAATGCGGCCCAGGCCGCGACACGCTCGCTTTTGATGTCGCCACTGACCAGTCGATGGCCCAACTCGATCGCCGCATCCTGCCCGTGGCGCTTGTAGCACGTGCCGACCTGCTGACGCTCGCTGTCGTTCATCAAGGGCAGGTTGACCACGCCTGGGAAGGCGCCCTTGCCAAACTCCACCGGGGCGCGCACGTCCATCATCGGCACATCGTTCAGGAACAGCGCGGCCAGGTCGATGGCATTGTTCCGCATCACGAGACCTCGACCGCATGGCGCTGTCGTTCGGTCAACTGGCCGATGGGGCTCAGGTTCAGGCCACACTCGCGTGCCGTCTCCAGGAACGCTGCCTCGCCCTCTGCAGCGACCGCCACCAGCAGGCCCCCGCTGGTCTGCGGGTCACACAGCAATTGCTTTTGCCCTTCGCTGATCGGCGCAATCTTGTCCCCATAGCTGTCGAAGTTGCGCTGGGTGCCACCCGGCACACAGCCCAGGGCCAGATAGTGCTCGATGCCGTCCAGACGCGGCACGTCGGCATGGCGAATCTGAGCGGTCAGGCCGCTGCCGTCCGCCATTTCGACGAGGTGGCCCAGCAAGCCGAACCCCGTCACGTCGGTCATCGCCATGACGCCGGGCAACTTGCCAAAGCGGCTGCCGGCCCGATTGAGCGTGCACATCCAGTCCCGCGCCAGCCCCACATCCTGAGGACGGAGCAGGGCCTTCTTCTCGGCAGTGGTCAAGATGCCGATGCCCAGGGGTTTGGTCAGATACAGGCGGCAGCCGGCGGTGGCCGTGTCATTGCGTTTGACATGGTTGCGGGCCACCACGCCGGTGACGGCCAGTCCGAAGATCGGCTCGGGGGCATCGATCGAGTGGCCACCGGCCAGCGGGATGCCAGCGGCGTCGCACGCCGCACGACCGCCGCGCACCACCTCGCGTGCCACTTCAGGGGCCAGCACATTGACCGGCCAGCCCAGGATCGCAATGGCCATCAGCGGGTCGCCCCCCATGGCATAGATGTCGCTGATCGCGTTGGTGGCGGCGATGCGCCCGAAGTCATAGGGATCGTCCACGATCGGCATGAAAAAGTCCGTCGTCGAGACCACGCCTCGCTCATCGTCGATCGCGTACACGGCTGCATCGTCGCGCGAGGCGTTGCCCACCCACAGCCGGGGGTCCAGGTCCTGCGCGCCGCTGCCCGCCAGGATCACATCCAGCACTTTGGGGCTGATCTTGCAGCCGCAACCGGCACCGTGGCTGTATTGGGTCAGGCGGATGGGCTCGCTCGTCATGGCTGGACTGTTTTGAAATGGGGAAAAACAAACAATATATCAATCCCCCTGCGCTTAACCCGGCGCCACACCGGTCGAAATCGATCCATCTGCCCTGACGGTGTCGAAACATGATTCCTGCGCGCTTTCTTGCTTTTCTGGCTTTGCTGGGTGCCTGCGCTTTGTCGGCGACCCATGCGGCCGAGGACAGCATCACCCCGGATCGCCCCGATTTTGTGAACTCCAGCGATGTGGTCGGCAAGGGGCGTTTCCAGATCGAAACCGGCTTGGCGTTCGACCGCGATACCCAGGACGGCACGCAAGTGCGCCAGCGTTCCACGCCCACTCTGCTGCGCATCGGCCTCAGCGATACGCTGGAGCTGCGCTTTGAAACCGAAGGCGCTTTGCGCCTCAGCACAGAGCAGGGGGGCGTGACCTCGCACGTGTACGGCCATGCCGACCTCGCCATGGGGCTGAAGTGGCACCGGCAGGACGGGGACGAAGCGTCGGGCCGTCCGGGTACCGCCTGGCTGTTCAATGTGGACACGGATTCGGGCTCACGTGCCTTCCGTGGCAAAGGGTGGCGGCCCTCGGTGCAGTATGTGGCCGAATGGGATGGCCCGGACGGTTACTCTCTGGGTCTCATGCCGGGCTTGTTCGTCGAGCATGATGATGCGGGCCAGCGTTACATCGGCGGCGTCGCGGCGGTCACGGTAGGCAAGGCGCTGAATGACCAGCTCCACGGTTTCGTCGAACTGGCTGGCCAACAACTGGCCGCGCCGCGCCATGGCGGCCATGTCGTGACGGCCGATGTCGGCTTGGCTTACCTGTTGACCCACTCGGTGCAGGTGGACACGGCCATGTTCTGGGGCGTGAGCCGGGCCGCGCCCGATTTTGGCTGGACGGTGGGCGTGTCAGCCAAATTCTGACGGCAGTGCTGCCGCAAGACAGCGGCGACGGATTCAGTCCGTCACCTTGCCCCGACTGGCTTTGGTCGCGGATCGCAAGCTTTTGCCCTCCAGCCGGCGCTGCTTCGAGCCGAAGGTCGGCTGTGTGGGCCGCCGCATCTTGGGTGGCCGGGCCACCGAATTGATCAGCGCATTGAGGCGCGCAAAGGCCTCCCGCCGGTTCATCTCCAGCGTGCGATGCGACTGGGCGGTGATCACCAGCACACCTTCCTGCGTCAAGCGGCTATCCGGTCGGGCCAGCAAGCGGGCTTTGACGCCGTCGGGCAGCGACGAGGCCGCCACGTCAAAGCGCAGCTGCACCGCGGTCGACACCTTGTTGACGTTCTGGCCGCCAGGTCCCTGCGACCGGATGGCTTTGATCTCGACTTCGCCAGGCAAGACTTCCAGGGGAGGATGCATCAGCCCACTCGCCTCCGATCAGTCAATGATCGACACACCCGCCTTGAAGGCGACACGGTCCTTGATCTCGGCCGCCGACTCGGATGGCTCGGGGTAGTACCAGACCGAGTCCGGGTTCATCTCGCCATTGACGAACAGGCTCAGGTAATAGGCCTGCCCCTTCCACACGCAACTGGTGCGGTGGTTGCTGAAGGTGGTGTATTCGCTCTTGAGCGAGGCCTTGGGAAAGTAGTGATTGCCTTCCACGATGACGATGTCATCGCTCTGTGCAACGACCACGCCATTCCAGACTGCTTTCATGTGTCGCCTTTGCTTGGTGGGTGGGACGCCGGTCGGCCCATCTTATTTCTTCTTGCTGCGATCGGGAACCACGGTGACCCGGGTCGGCATCACCGGATTGGCCGACACCGGTTTGCTGGGGGCGTCCTTTTTGGGCTTCTTGGCTTCTTTGGTTTTCTGTTGGCCTTTGTTTGCCATGTTCAACTCCAATCAGTGGTTGGGGGCGAGCAAGCGCAGGGATGCGTTGATCATCTTGTTGGCGCGGGTCACGTCGCGCTCGAAGGCGGTGATCGTGTGTTCCGAGATCTCGGATTGGATCAACACCGTTCGCGCCACTTCCGAGTGGGCATCGAATCGACGCAGCAGCTCGGCGCGGGCTTCCAGCGGCAGAGCATAGACGAGGGCGCTGACCAGAGCATCGAGCGCCAGGACACTGCCCTTGAGGTCACAGATCTTCTCTGTGGCGTCTTGTAGGTTCTGCATATCGACCTTTCAAATAAAAAAACCGCAGCCGGAGCCGCGGTTTTTCAGGTTCGGTCAAGAACCGAGGCAGAGCTGATTGAAATCAGATCGTGCGGATGTTCGAAGCTTGCAGGCCCTTTTGACCTTGCGTGATTTCGAATTCAACGCGTTGGTTTTCAGCCAGGGTCTTGAAGCCGCTGCCCTTGATTTCGCTGAAGTGAGCGAACAGGTCATTGCCACCATTGTCTTGGGCGATGAAGCCGAAGCCCTTGCCTTCGTTGAACCACTTGACGGTGCCGGTTTGAGTTGTCGACATATTGGAATTCCTTTATCCAAGTTATGCGCAGGCACATGCCGGCGCTTTGCAGAAACACGCAAGAAAATCACTTGGGAGGAGATTCAGTGGGTCTGTCGAGCCGGGAGCAGGACAGAAGACAGAGATTGCCCTTTGGCGGGACTGTCTTGGCATAGCTACAGGCGCATCCTAACTCAGTTATGGGATTTGTGCCAGCCGCCCCCCATAATCGTCGTGTCCACCCCTTTTGCCCCCTATGGAAACCAATCGTTCCGATCGCATGCTGGCCACTCTCGCCCTGACCCTGCTGGGGGTGGGGTGCGTGTACGTGCTGTGGCCGTTCATGAGTTCGCTGGTGTGGGCGGCCATCCTGGCCTCGACCTGCTGGGCGCCTCTGATGTGGCTGGACCGCGCCGTGGGGGGGCGACGGGTTCTGGCCGCCAGTGTGATGACCTTGTTGGTGACGCTGGTGGTGCTGGTCCCCATCCTGACGGTTGCTCTGGGGCTGGGCGACAATTTGAGCGAGCTGAGCCAGGCGGCGTCCAAAATCATGACGAGGGGCCTCCCCGATGCACCCACCTGGTTGACCGACATCCCCCTGATCGGGCACTGGCTGCACGACTACTGGCAGAGGCTGGCGCACGATGGGCAGCGTCTGATGGCCGAGTTGAGCAAGTTCGCCAAGCCGGCGCAGGACATGGCCCTGGCTGCGGGGGCAGGCGTGGCGCGCGGCGTGGTGGACATGACCTTGTCTGTGTTCCTCGCCTTTTTCCTGTTTCTCAACGGCGAGGCGCTGGCTCAGCGCCTGCGCGTGGCGCTGGCGCGTCTGGCCGGTGAACGAGCCAGTTACCTGCTCAACATCACCACAGGCACCATTCACGGGGTGATCTACGGTATTTTGGGCACGGCCCTGGCCCAGGCGGTGCTCGCCGCGACCGGCTTTGCCATTGCGGGTGTGCCGGGTGCGATGCTGCTGGGCGCGCTGACGTTTTTCCTGTCTGTGGTCCCCATCGGGCCGCCTCTGATCTGGGGCGGGGCCACCATCTGGTTGTTCCAGCAAGACCAGGTGGGTTGGGCCATCTTCATGGCGGCCTGGGGCTTGTTCCTGGTCAGCACGGTCGACAACGTCATCAAGCCATTCATCATCAGCCGCGGCTCCAGCCTGCCGTTTGCCGTCGTGTTCCTGGGTGTGCTCGGTGGCGTGCTGGCATTTGGGGTGATCGGCGCCTTCCTGGGGCCGACTTTGTTGGCACTGGGCTATCGTTTGCTCAGTGAATGGACGAATGCCGAGGACATGTTCGGGCAAAATCCGGCCCCATGATCGAAGGCGTTGTTCCCCATACCGAGACCGTTGAAGCGGCCCGATTCGAGGATCTGTTTCGGGATCCCGCTTACGCCCAGGACCACGCCCTGGCCTTCGCGCTGGCCCACAAGCAAGATGCCCTCGATGCCTTGCGGGGCCTGTTCAGCGGGGGGCAGGCGCTGGTCAAATTGCGAGTCTGGTGCTTTCTGGAGCTGGCTGCGCAGCCAGCCGGGCGCCTCTCGCGTGATGACGTCAACCGGCTGTTTCATGCGGTTCTGCCCGAGCAGCTCGATGCGGTGCTCAAGCGCCTGCGCGACCTGGACCTGCTGGTGTGGGATGCCACCTCGCAGGATTACCACCTGTCCGCCCTGGCGCAGCAAACCCAGGCCCTGCTGGCGCCACTGACCAAAGCTCCCCAGGCTGACGATGAGCTGTCGGGCCTGCTGGCTCAGGTCGCGGGGTCGCAGCAGCTCGGTCTGGTCGATGCCAGCCAGCTGCAACATCTGCATGCGCAACTGGCCCGCTTGCATGATGAATTCGCCGAGGCCATTGCCAGCGGGTCCGAGGCGCGTCTGCGCCAGGCTCAACCCCGCTTTGACCGCGCCCTGGCGCTGGTCGACAAAGCAGGGCAGGCCCTGTCTGCCATCATCCAGGACCACCATGACAACCCGCGACTGGAGCGTGCCGCGCGGGCCCTGGGGCAAGACCAGGCGCGTCTGCTGTCCATGGCCAGTCAATTCACGCGCGCACTGCAGCAGGCCGATCGCCAGCGCGTGACACTGGGCAGCACCGGCCTGACCACCTCGGATCTGCGCAGCTGGCTGCAGCAACATGCAGCCTTGCATGAACTGATGGGCGACGCCTTGTCGGTGGGGGTGCGGCCGGTGTTCCTCAGTCAGCATGATCTGGTGGACGTGGCCGAGAGCGAACTCGAGCGCGATCGGCCCGATCCCCAGCGCAGCGCCAGCCTGCCACCGCCCGCACAAGCCGATACCGGCACGCTGGACATCCTCAGTCTGCCGCCCGAACTGGGCCGGCTGATCGATCTGCTGGATCAATGGCAGACGCCGGATGCAGGCACGCGCGAGCGGGCCGAGCGGCCGCTCAGTGAGGCCATTCTCGGCGGGCGTTTCGCCCATGCGGCCTATCGCATGCAATTGATGCCCTTGATTGGCGACGGGCAGGCCATGACCCTCAAAAGTCAGACCGGCGATCTGGCGCGGGTCCCCTGGCAAGTGACCCTGACGCCTCATCTCAGCGAAACCGATGACCCGGAAGTCAAGCTGATGAGCGAGGGCCATTTGCGTTCCACCTCTTTGCCCCATTCGACAGAAACGGCATCTGAATGAGTTCTTCCCTGGACGATGCAGCCGTGCTGGCTGCCGAGCTGCTGGCGCGTCGCTGGCTGCCTCGTCAACACCCCAAAGTCAAACGGGCCTTGATCGATGCCGACCTGTGGCAGGCCGTGCAAGACCGCCTGGCCCAAGTGGGCCTGCGCCTGGTGGACAACATCCATGCCGACCACGTCACCGTCGCTTTGATGCGACCGGCGGAAGGCGCCGTCTTCGGCGAGGCGGGGCTCAACAGCCACAACAACATCGACCTGCCGCGCGACGCGGTCTCCCTGCTGATCGTGCTGTGGTCGCTGATCGTGCTGCCCAAACGCGAGCGGCAGGCGGCCCGCGCGGCCAGCGTCGAGACCGATGGCCAGAATGAGATGTTCCACACCGATCGCCCCATGCCCACTGCGGCCAGTGTCAGCCCGGTCGTGTCTTACAAAACCCTGCTGGCCGACTTTGGTGCGCAGTTGGGCAAGAAGACCCGTCTGGACGTGAACCTGCGGCGTCTGGCCAACCATGGGTTCATCGTGCAGCGTGGTGACGAGATCACCGAAGGCCCGGTGCTGGATCTGCTGCTCGACTACGACACCCTGGCTCCCCGCATTCTGGAAGGGGCCCTGAGCGAGTTGCTGGTGCGAGCCCGCGCGCAAAGCGAACCCGATACCGGTGCGTCGCCATCCGGCCCCACTGACGACCCCAGCGAAGTCTGATCGCCCATGTTTCATCTGCAAAGCCTTGAACTGCTGCACTGGGATTACTGCCAGCGCCTGACCCTGCCATTGGACGGCGCCATCATCACGGTGGCGGGCCCCAATGGATCGGGCAAGACCACCTTGCTCGACGCCATGCGAACCTTGCTGGGACTGGATTGCTCGGGTGGTCGCAACTACAAGACCTATGCCCGCCATGCCAATGCCGACAGTGCCTGGCTGCGAGCCACGGTGGACAACCGGCCCCGCACTCGCCAAGCCTCGAATCGGCCTTTTGCCCGTTGCCTGCTGTATGCGGACGTGGTGACCCTGGCCTGCCGCATCGACCGCAATGGGGGCGACTGGCAGCGTCGCTACATCATGGTCGAGGGCGACGTCAGCATCGAGACGCTGGTCGAGCGTGCCGACAAAGACTGGCTGGGCATCGAGCACTGGCGCAAGCGACTAGAGGGTGCCGGCTTGAGCCGCGCCATCGCCCGCGTGCTGGCGCTGGAACAAGGTCAGACCGACCGCCTGTGCGAGTACTCGCCCAAGGAGTTGCTGCGCCTGGTGTTCGATGTGTTCGGGGACCAGGAGGTGCTGGACCGCTACGAAGAAGCACGCAACCATCAAAAGCAGCTCACCCAGGAGGTCGAGGCGGCGGAGCGCGAGTTGGCCCATGGCAAGGCCCTGCGCGCCGAGCTGGAGGCCCGGGTCAACCTGTACCAGCAATACCAGCTCAAGCTGCGTGAGCGCGAAGCCTTGGCCACCGAGGTGACGCCCGTTCTGAACTGGTATGAAGAGCGGGTGCAGCTCACCGCCAAGCTGCGCGATCTGCACCGCCAGCGCCTGGGGCAAGCCCAAGAGAGACGCCAGCGCGTCGAGCTCAAAGCCCAGCTGCTGACCCTGCTGGACGAGCAGGCCCAGGCCGCCGCGCAGGTCGAGTCGCTGGAGCAGGAGCGCGATGCGGCCAAGCGAACCTTCGATGCCGCGCGCGAAGCCGAGCGCCCGCTGGAAGCGTTGGTCAAACATGCCAAAGAGTTGGAAGCCCTTGCCGCCATTGAAGGCGACGCCGCCCAGTTGAGCGAACGCCTGGCCGAGTTGGAGGCGCAGAAGCAAGCCCTCGCCGCCGATTGGCAACGCCTGAGTGATCAGCGTCTGGATGCCGACCGCGCCTTGTCGGCCTTGAAAGGGCAACACCAGGCGCCCCCGCCATCCGATGTGCAACGCTTCAAGCGCACGCTCAACGACGCGGGCATTGCCCATCATGTGATGGCCGATGTGGTCGAGATCACGGACGAGCGATGGCGCCCTGCCGCCGAAGGTGTGCTGCGCAGTGCCCGCTGGGTCGTGGTGCTGCAGCGTGCGTCCGACGAGGCCGAGGCCCTGGCCCTGGCTGAGCGGGAGCGCTACCGTCATTACGTGGTGGCCGATGCCGAAGCTGCCCCTGCCAAGCCGCCGGCCCAATCGCTGTTGTCGATGTTGCGGTTCAGCGCCGCGGCACCCAGCTGGCTGCTGCGGCAACTGGCCCATATCCGCTGTGTGGACAGCGCTGAGCAAGGGGTCAGGCAAGGTGGGGAATGGATCACCCCGCAGGCCTATTACCGCGATGGCCGCGGTGGTCGCAGTGTGTGGGTCGATCCGGGCGAACATCAGTTCGGCGCCTCGGCCATGGCCTCACGTCGGCAATCGATCGAGCAGCGTCTGGCTCAACTCGATGCCCGCTTGACTCAGGTTGCACAAGAGCAGGCCAATGTGCAACGCCAGCTCAAGGACGTTCAGCAGGCGGCCCAGGGTCACAAGGCCGCACAAGAGTTGGCCAATCGCAGTGAAGCGTTTGCCCATGCCAAGGCCACACTGCCTGAGCTGACCCGTGCCCGTTCAGACGCCAGCATGCGCTGGCAAGCCTTGGAGACCCAACACAAGACCGCGGTGGTGGCCCAGGTCACGGCGAGGACTGCCTACGAGCAAACCCAGCAGCGCCTCTATCAAAGCGAGCAACGCGCCCAGATGCAATACCGCGAATGGGCCGATCGGCATGGCGACATCCGAAGCCGCACAGCGGCGTCCCGCCAGGACAAGCATCGCTTTCCGGCCCGCTGGATCGAACCCGCGCAAATCGAATCCCTGCAAAAGCGCTATGGCAATGCGACGCAGGCCCGCCTGCGCGCTGAAGCCCTGGAGCAGGAACTGACGCAAGGCCATTGGGAAACCGATGGCAGTGTCGAAGAAAAACTCACGCTGATGAATGCGGCCGTGCAGCGCCAGGACGACCAGCTGGGGCAACGCAAGGCCAGCAACGAAGCGGCGCGCGTCGCAGTCGACAACGCCCGTGCCCGTTACATCGATGTGATGCGGGCCACCGTGCGCCGTTACCGCAAGAACATCGTCGAGCTGGGGCAATTGGCCGGCGTGGATGTGAACGCCGAGTTGCCGCATCTCGATAACGACGACACCGTGCTGCGTCAGGCTGAACTCAAAGTGAATTTCAACTTTGACGGTAAAGGCAGCATTGGCTTGAACGACGGCGAAGCCTCTGGCGGCCAACAGGTCATCAAGTCACTGATCTTGCTGGTGGGGCTGATGAAAGACGATGAAACCCCGGGCGGCTTCGTCTTCATCGACGAGCCCTTCGCACATCTGGATGTGCGCAACATCCAGCTGGTCGGGCACTTCCTGAAGTCCACCCGTGCCCAATATGTGCTGACCACGCCCATCACGCACAACGTGGAAGTCTTCGAGCCGGCGGACATCACCCTGGTCACGGCCAAGAAGCCCAAGGGGGCGCGGTGGGCGCCGCCCATTGGCGTGTTGACCCGTCGGCCGCCTCAGCCCTACGAAATCTGACCCGAAACACCCGATCCCATAGCCACGCTCTGGGTAAGGGAATGCTCGCCGCTTATAGGTGTACCCCTAATCCGCCCGGAAGGGAATGTTGGGTATCCTCCTCTGAACGAGGCAACGATTGCGGGGATGGAATTGGCGTCGCTGCTGGCAGTTCTGAAACGACGGGTGGGCCTGTGGTTGCTCGATGACCACCCAGGGGCCGCGTCCACGGAAGGCGCCCCATCGGATGCGGCACAGACCCTGCGTCAAGTCAGCCGCGCTTCAAGCCTGTTGGGCGAGTGCAGCAACGCACTGTTGCGCGCGCACAGCGAACCCGAATTGCTGCGGGACATCTGCCAACTGGCAGTCTCTGTCGGTGGTTACCTGATGGCCTGGGTCGGCATGGCCGAACACGACGAGGCCAAGACCGTGCGCCCGGTGGCCCGCGCAGGCGCCAGCGGCGACTATCTCGAGCGGCGTCCCATCTCCTGGGGCGACAACGAAAATGGACGCGGACCCTGCGGTCAGGCCATCCGCACGCTCAAGCCGGTCTGCAATCATGATTTTTCGGTTCACCCGGGTCTGGTCCCTTGGCGCGAGATGGCCGATCAACACGGCTTTCGCTCATCGGTTGCCCTGCCTTTTCAGATCGATGATCAGACCGTGGGCGTGCTGACGTTGTACTCAGGCCGGCCTCACGCCTTCGGGGCCGATGAAGTCGAGCTGCTGGTCAAGCTGGCCGGCATGCTGGGCTACGGCCTGGCCGCCATGCGGGCGCGTGAAGCCCGTGACCGCGCTCTGGTGGCGGTTCAAGAAAGCGAATTCCTTTTCCGGTCGCAATTCGATCTCGGCAATTTCGGCATCAACATCACACGGCCGGACAAGCAGTGGGTTCGCGTCAACCATCGCTATTGCGACATGCTCGGTTATTCAGAGGCGCAGATCCAGTCCATGAAGTGGGAGCAACTGGTGCATCCGGATGACCGGCCGGCTGCCTTGAGCCAGTACCAGAAGCTGCTGGCCGGTGAGTTGGACCGCTATCAGATGGACCAGCGTGCGCTGCGCAGTGACGGCAAGGTGATTGACGTGACGGTGTCCGTGGCTTGCTGTCGCGCCGAAGGCCAGCCCCAATTGGTCATCACCTCGATGCTTGACATCACGGACAAACTTCAGGCGCGGCGCGATCTGGATCAGCACCGACTCGATCTGGAGCGCCTCGTGGGGCAACGAACTCATGAACTGGAGCAGGCCAAGGTGGATGCCGAGGCGGCCAACCAAGCCAAGAGCACGTTCCTGGCCAACATGAGCCATGAAATCCGCACACCCATGAACGCCATCATTGGCGTGCTGGGCTTGCTCAAGCGAGACACCACGACACCCGAGCAGCAGCACAAGATCGATCAGATTCTGGCGGCATCCGAGCATCTGCTGCAAATTCTCAATGACATTCTGGACATCTCGAAGATCGAAGCGGGGCGTCTGAGCATTGCACAGCGCGATTTCGATCTGCCAGGCCTGGTCCAGCATGTGGCCGATCTGGTTCATGCCCGTGCCGAGCAGGCGGGGGTGACCTGGTCCTATCAAGTCGATTCTGGCGTGCCAACCGGCTTGGTCGGCGATGATCTGCGGCTCGAACAAATCCTGCTCAACTTCGTCAGCAATGCAATCAAGTTCACCGAGCAGGGCTCGGTCACGCTGTCCATTCGGCCTGTCGCGGTGCCCGATGGCCAAGCCGTGGCGGCCGATCGCATCTGGTTGCGCTTTGATGTGACCGATACCGGCATTGGCATCGCTGCGAACAACCTGCCGGGCCTGTTCCAAGCCTTCGAGCAAGCCGATGCGACCACCACCCGGCGCTATGGCGGAACAGGCCTCGGGCTGGCGATCAGCAAGCGGCTGGCCAACTTGATGGGCGGGCGCGTCGGCGTGCAAAGCGTACTGGGGCAGGGCAGCACCTTCTGGGTTGAACTGCCTTTTGTCATCTCGCCGCATGCCTTGGCACCGCGCCACGCGGTCACGCAAGCCGATGCGGTCGCCGGCGAGTCGCGCCTGCAGGGCCTGCGCGTCTTGCTGGCAGAAGACAACGCCGTCAACCAATTGATTGTGCGAGATGGCTTGTCGGGAACCGGCTTGCTCATCGACATCGCGGGAGACGGCCAGCAGGCCCTCGACATGGCGCGCGCACAGCGTTACGACCTGATTTTGATGGACATGCAGATGCCCCGAATGGGCGGGCTGGAAGCCACCCGGCACATTCGTCAGTTGCCGGCTTATGCCGGTGTGCCGATCCTCGCCATGACCGCCAATGCCTACGAAGACGACCGCAAAGCATGCCTGGCTGCAGGCATGAACGATCACATTGCCAAGCCTTTGATGCTGCACCAACTCATTGAGCGCATTGGCTATTGGGCCGGGCAGAGCCTCAGTGGCCGCGGCTGAGCGCGATATGCCGGGGTGCGCGCCGCAAACCAGCCGTTGACCGAGGCGGCGCCAGCTTCCAGCAGCGTGCGCGCGGCCTCATTGGCGGTGGCGCCGGTGGTCATCACGTCGTCCACCAGCACCACATGCTGTCCTTCGACCTGATGCCGCTTGCTCGCGTGCACCGCGAAAGCCTGGCGGATCCGGCGGACGCGGTCATCCGCGTGCATGGACATCAGTCGGCCGGTATCGTGGCGGCGCACCAAGGTGTCATGGCAGAGCCGGCTTTGCCAGCCCAATGCGCGCGAGACCGCTTGCGCCAGCAACCACGCCTGGTTGTAGCCGCGCTCCTGCCACCGTGTCGCCGACAGGGGAATGGGCAGGATCAAGTCGGGTGTGGGGTGGCCGTGTTGTGCAACAGACTGCCGCACCGCTTGTGTCAACAGTTGCGCCAGCATGCGGGCCGCCGCGGGGGCCTGCTGAAACTTCAGCTCGCCGATCAGGTCAGACCAGGGCGCTGCAAAGTCCACGGCCACCACGACCTGATCCATCTCGGGTGGGTAGTCTTCACATTGGGTGCAGACCGAATCCAGATTGGGGCGCGCCAAAGTGAGCCCGCATCGGCGACAGCGACACTGCGGTGGGGCAAACTGCCGCAGGCACGTTGCGCAGACCGGCTGATGCTGCCAGTGGCCACAGACGCGGCAGGATGTCGATGAGGCCACCAGTTGAGGTAGCCAGGCCAGTGACGAGGGCAGCGATGCGAACATCGGGTCACTGTAGAACGCCGCGCATTTCACACCCATCGCCCTCAGGTGGGCCATCTTTCGGGGGGCATGGCGCCCAGGTCTCTATACTGCCCACCGCTGAGCACTGATCATGTCTGATACGCCCTCTCCACACTCCCCCGCGACGCCCGATTGCGCCCCCAGCCCTGCGGCCCTGGCGCGCCAGATCCAGCGTCTGTCCCATTTGCAGCAGGCGCCCTGGCTGCATCAGGAGGTGGCGCGTCGCCTGGCCGATAAGCTCGACGCCATTCGCATCGAGCCCGCCGCCTGGATAGACTGGTCGGCCTTTTTAGGGGCGGGCGCCCAATATGTGCAGGCCCGCTACCCGCAGGCGCGCCGATGGGTGGTCGAGCCGGTCACGGCATTGGCCCAACGCAGCCTGAGCGAGGCAGAGCGCAACGCGCGCCGGACCTGGCGCTCCCTGTTCAAGCTGGGCTCGCCTGCCGTTTTTGAACAAGCCTCGAGCGATGCCGCCCCTTGGTTGCCCCAGGGGGCCCAGATGCTGTGGGCCAACATGACTCTGCACGGCAGCCCTGACCTGCCCGCGATGCTGGCTCAGTGGCATCGCCACTTAGCGGTCGACGGATTCCTGATGTGCTCCGGCGTCGGGCCGGATACCGGGCGCGAGCTGCGATTGCTCTACCGCGAGCTGGGCTGGCCTTTGCCCACGATCGACTTCATCGACATGCATGACCTCGGGGATGCGCTGGTGCAGGCCGGCTTTGCCGACCCGGTCATGGACATGGAGACCATCACGCTGACATGGGCTTCTCCCGAGGCCATGCTCGACGAACTGCGCGGATGGGGTGGCAACGTGGCCACCGGGCGCTTTGCCGGCTTGCGCACACCGCGCTGGCGTCAACAACTGCTTGACCACCTGGCACGCCGCCTCACGCGTCCCGATGGGCGACTGGGCCTGACGGTCGAGCTGGTTTATGGACACGCCATCAAACCCGCGCCCCGTGCCAAAGTCGAGCCCGAAACCCGCGTGTCGCTCGATGACATGCGCGCCATGATCCGCCGAGACACACCCAAGGCCTGAACGCAAGCCCTCAGCCAGTTCTTCGCAAAGTGTTGGCAATCGGGTTCAAAGTGCGGGTTATTCATAGCCATTTCGCTTTCAATCTGTCTTGAGGTAGCGCAAGGGGCTGGCTAGAATGATTTGAGAAATCTCATATCTGGTGCAGATGTGGGTCTCGATTCGCCGTGCACTCGGTGCGGTACGGGTCGGCATTTCAATCTTTGACGAGCGAAGACATGATCAACGATCTTGGGTATCGGGTGAGTCGGTATTGGCGTGGTGTTTCAAAGTTGGGGTTGATCGGTTCTGCGCTGTGCTCCACAGCGGCGTGGGCGGTCAATGATCTGCCAGGCGGCCCCGCCCTTCGCGAGGTGGACATGCAGCCGCCCGCCACCAAGATCGCTGCGGCCCAGGCCGATCTGCACTACATGATGCTGTACATCTGTAGTGCGATCTTCGTAGCCGTGTTTGGGGTGATGTTCTACTCCATCTTCAAGCACCGCAAGTCCAAGGGCGCCAAGCCGGCTGACTTCCACGAGTCCACGACGGTCGAAATCATCTGGACCGTGATCCCCTTCATCATCGTGATCGGCATGGCCCTGCCTGCGACCAAGGTGGTTGTGGCGCAAAAAGACACCACCAACTCCGACATCACGATCAAGGCCACCGGCTACCAATGGAAGTGGGGCTATGACTACATCAAGGGCGAGGGTGAGGGCATCGGCTTCCTGTCCACCCTGGACGCTTCGCAGCGTGCCTTGTCTGACGCCGGCACACCCCAAGGCGACAACTATCTGCTGAAGGTGGACAACCCGCTGGTGGTGCCGGTCGACAAGAAGATCCGCATCATCACCACGGCCTCGGACGTGATCCACTCGTTCATGGTGCCGCGCTTCGGTATCAAGCAGGACGCCATTCCAGGTTTTGTGCGTGACACCTGGTTCCGCGCCGAGCAGGTCGGTGACTTCTATGGTCAGTGCGCCGAGCTTTGCGGCAAGGAGCACGCGTACATGCCGATCCACGTGAAGGTGCTGTCCGCCGAGGACTACTCCAAGTGGGTGGCCGTTCGCCAAAAGGAAATGCAGGCCAAGGCCGATGACCCCCACAAGGTGTGGACGCAGGATGACCTGCTGACCCGTGGCGAGAAGGTCTACACCGCCAACTGTGCGGCCTGCCACCAGCCCAATGGCAAAGGTGGCGGTGCGGTCAAGCCGCTGGATGGCTCGCCCATTGTGCTGAGCGACGATAAGCTGCAACAGATTCAAGTGGTCTTGAATGGCCGCAACAACATCATGCCACCCTGGAAGCAGCTGTCCGACGTCGAGCTGGCAGCGGTGATCACCTACACGAAGAACCATTGGTCCAACAAGACAGGGCAGACCGTGCAACCCGCCGAAGTGCTGGCAGCCCGCAAGTAAGCCCGTCGCTGGATCGATCAGGAAAGGATACTCACAATGAGCGCAGTTCTTCATCACGGTGATCACGCCCACGGGCACGATCATGACCACGGCCATCCTCATGGCTGGCGGCGCTGGATCTATGCAACCAACCACAAGGACATCGGCACGCTGTACATGCTGTTTTCCTTGACCATGCTCATGATTGGTGGCGTGCTGGCCTTGTGCATCCGCGCCGAGTTGTTCAAGCCCGGCTTGCAGTTCTTCAATCCCGAGTTGTTCAACCAGTTCACGACGATGCACGGCATCATCATGGTGTTCGGGGCCATCATGCCGGCCTTCGTGGGCTTTGCGAACTGGATGATCCCGCTGCAGATTGGCGCCTCTGACATGGCGTTTGCGCGGATGAACAACTTCAGCTTCTGGCTGTTGATTCCCGCTGCGCTTCTGCTGGTGATCTCGTTCTTCCTGCCGGGCGGGGCCCCCGCCGCCGGCTGGACGCTGTACGCGCCCCTGACCCTGCAGATGGGCCCGTCGATGGACGCCAGCATTTTTGCGATGCACATCATGGGCGCCAGCTCCATCATGGGCTCCATCAACATCATCGTCACGATCCTGAACATGCGTGCACCCGGCATGACCTTGATGAAGATGCCGATGTTTGCCTGGACCTGGTTGATCACCGCCTACCTGCTGATCGCGGTGATCCCCGTGCTGGCCGGCGCCATCACCATGACGCTGACAGACCGTCACTTCGGCACCAGCTTCTTCAACCCCGCTGGTGGCGGTGACCCCGTGATGTACCAGCATATCTTCTGGTTCTTCGGTCACCCCGAGGTCTACATCATGATCTTGCCGGCCTTCGGCATCATCAGCCAGATCGTGCCGGCGTTTGCGCGCAAGCGTCTGTTTGGCTACACCTCCATGGTGTACGCCACGGCTTCGATCGCCATCTTGAGCTTCATCGTGTGGGCGCACCACATGTTCGCCACCGGCATGCCGGTGACTGGCCAGCTTTTCTTCATGTACGCCACCATGCTGATCTCCGTGCCCACCGGCGTGAAGATCTTCAACTGGGTGGCCACCATGTGGCGCGGCTCGATGACGTTCGAGGCACCCATGGTCTGGGCTGTGGGCTTCATCTTCGTGTTCACGATGGGTGGCTTCACTGGCTTGATCTGCTCGATGGCCCCCATCGACATCCAGATTCAGGATACCTACTACGTCGTCGCGCACTTCCACTACGTGCTGGTGGCCGGCTCCTTGTTCGCCTTGTTCGCCGGCTTTTACTACTGGGCGCCCAAGTGGACCGGCGTGATGATTCCCGAATGGAAGGGCCAGTTCCACTTCTGGTGGTCGCTCATCGCCTTCAACGTCACCTTCTTCCCCATGCACTTCCTGGGTCTGGCTGGCATGCCGCGTCGCTATGCCGACTACCCCATGCAGTTTGCCGACTTCAACGCCCTGGCCTCAGTGGGTGCATTCTTCTTCGGATTCGCGCAGGTGTTCTTCATCTTCGTGGTCCTGATTCCGGCCATGCGCGGCAAGGGCCAACCCGCTCCCGCCAAGCCTTGGGAAGGTGCGGAAGGACTGGAATGGGAACTGCCTTCGCCAGCGCCTTTCCATACCTTTGAAACGCCACCCAAGCTGGACGCCACCGCCACCAAGGTGATCGGCTGAGCCGCCTTCTTGAGAGTGAACCATGACTGCCACCCGCACTGAGCACGGACCGGACGACATCAAGGCCAAGAACCGGCGTCTGGCGCTGATTCTGGCTTCGATCGCGGCGACTTTTTTCATCGGCTTCATGGCCAAGATGATCCTCTTGTCGCATCACTGATCCCACTCGGCCATGTCTTCCCATCCATCCCACGCTGTGAGGGCGCCGCTGTACCGGTATCGGCTGCGGCAGGCCAATCTCAGCATGGTGGGCAAATTGGTCGTGGTGGCCGCCCTGATGTTCGGCTTCGGCTATGCCATGGTTCCCATGTACAAGCACATCTGTGCGGCATTGGGCATCAATGTGCTGTCGCTGTCGGAGCAGCAAACACCTGGCGCGCTGGCCAGCCGCAAGGCCAACAGCCAGGTGGACCTGAGCCGCACCATTGCGATCGAGTTCGACGCCAACGCGCGTGGTCCCTGGGATTTCAAACCCGCGGTGCACCACCTGGATGTCCATCCCGGTCAGATCACCACCGTGATGTACGAGTTCAAGAACATCCAGAACCGGACCATGGTGGCGCAGGCGGTACCCAGTTATGCGCCCAAGCAGGCCACAGCGCATTTCAACAAGCTGGAATGCTTCTGCTTCAACGAATACACCTTGAAGCCTGGCGAAAGCAAGCGCTGGCCGGTGGTCTTCGTGATTGATCCCAAGTTGCCCAAAGACGTCTCGACGATCACCCTGTCCTACACCTTCTTCGAGGTCGGCGGCAAGGTGCCGGCTGCGCCATCCGGTGAGCGGACATGAGTCGTGATCTGAAGGAGGCGTCTCAGCGCAAGGGGTCTTTTTTCCAGACCCTCAAGGCGGTGGGCTGGTCTTTTTTCGGGGTGCGTAAGTCGACGGACTACGCCGAAGATGTCGCCAAGATCAATCCTGTCCATGTGATCGTGGCGGGTGTGATTGCGGCGGTTGTGTTTGTGGTGGGGCTGGTGTTGCTGGTCAATTGGGTGATCAGCAGCGGCGTGGCCCGCTAAGGTTCTGTATCAACGGTCGGTGTAACGAGGAGCTCAACATGTCGGCATCGGTTCCCAAGGGGCAAGCCCCTTACTACTTTGTGCCAGGGCCATCCCGCCATCCCATGATGGCCGCGGTCGGGTTGTTTTTTGTGGCGCTGGGGGCCGGGCAGTGGGTCAACGGGGTGGAGTGGGGGCCTTACTCTGTCGCACTCGGCCTCGTGTGGTGGCTGTTCGTTCTCAAGCAATGGTTCTCTGACGCCATCCATGAGAGCGAATCGGGTCAGTACAGCGACCGCATCGACGTGTCCTTCCGTTGGAGCATGGCCTGGTTCATCTTCTCTGAAGTGATGTTCTTCGGGTCCTTCTTCGGGGCGCTTTACTGGGCGCGGCTGCACTCGGTTCCCAACCTGGGAGACCTGGACAACAACCTGCTGTGGCCGGGCTTCAAGGCGGTCTGGCCCACTGAATTGGCGGGCGCCACCGCTTCGCCGGCCGGCACGGTTGAAGCCTTTCGCACCATGGGACCCTGGCCTCTGCCGACCATCAACACCGGCTTGCTGTTGACCTCAGGGGTGACCTTGACCATCGCGCACCACGCGCTGCGCGAGAACTTGCGGGGCAAGGCGATCGGCTTCATGTGGGTGACGGTGTTGCTGGGCGCGGCCTTCCTGTGCTGCCAGGCCTATGAATACTACGAGGCCTATCACCACTTGAACCTCAAGCTGTCTTCGGGTGTGTACGGTTCGACGTTCTTCATGCTCACGGGGTTTCACGGCATGCACGTGTTCGTCGGCATGTTGATGTTGCTGTTCATCACCCTGCGCTTGATGAAGGGCCACTTCACCCCCGAGCGCCACTTCGGGTTTGAAGGCGCGGCCTGGTACTGGCACTTTGTTGACGTGGTCTGGCTGGGCCTGTATCTGGTGGTCTACTGGCTTTGACAAGCAGGCATCGCGGTCGCGCGCGATGCCGGTTGGCCTCTCAAAAAAGGGCGCTTGTCGGCGCCCTTTTGTCATCGGGGATCACGATCCCAACGGCACCCCGGTGGGATGGATCCAACCCAGTTTGTAGCTGATCAAAATGAACAGGAACAAGGCAATGGACAGCCCCACCCGCCACGCCAGCGCGCGTGCCATGCGGTTGGTCTTGGGGGCGCCATCGCGCCCGTCTTGCAGCATGGCCTTGCCTGCGACCAACAAGGCGCCCACAATGGCCGCAAGGGCCAGTGCAATCAAGAGTTTCATAGTCGGATGATGTCTTTTAAAGCGCAACGCGCGTGGATTTTGCTGGCAGCGGTGTCCGGGGCAGGGTTGACGGGCTCTTTGGGCATGTGGCAGCTGCGACGGGCCGATCAAAAAACAGCCCTGGCGCAACAGGCCGCGCAGCATCAGCACGAAGCGCCCTGGCACAACCGCGACTGGCCTTGCTCGACGCAGGTGCCGCCGACCTGGCCCGAACAGCGTCCGGTCAGCTTGACAGGCCATTGGCTGGCCGACAAGGTTGTTTATCTTGACAACCGGGCCATGGATGGTCAAGCGGGTTTTTTTGTCGTCACGCCGCTCCAGCTCGATCCGCCGCCAGCGTGCGGCCGGGTCGCCGTCCTGGTTCAGCGGGGCTGGTTGCCGCGGCATGCCCAGGACCGCCTCAAGCTGCCTCCCGCCTCGACTCCGCCCGGTTTGGTCGAGGTGAACGGACACCTGGCAGCCGAGGTCCATCGCAGCTATGAATTGGGGCAGGAGGTTCAGCCGGCGCTCGGCACGCCGGGCCCCTTGCTGCGTCAGAACATGAGCCGGGCCGACTGGCTGGCGTGGTTGGGCGCGAGCCCCGGCGCGGGCGCCGTCATTCAAACCGATCCCACGGGGCAGCCGGCGTCGGCTGCGCCCACCGTCGACCACCTCAAGCGGGCCTGGCCCGCTCCGGATACCGGTGTGGGCAAGCATCACGCTTATGCTGCACAGTGGTTTGCCATGGCCTTGATCATCACAGGACTGTATGTCTGGTTCCAATTACTCCGCCCAAGCCGAACACCCTGACGCCCAGCCGCTGGTTCAATTCAGCGTGCACAGTCTTCCCAATCCGGCGGACTCGCCGGCGGCACGGACGCGCCGCGGGCGAATGAAGATGCTGATCGTCTGGGCAGTGTGCGCCGCCCCGGTGGTGGCGTCGTATTTCACTTACTACGTGATCCGTCCGCAAGGTCGCACCAACTATGGCGCCCTGATTCAACCGCCCGTTGCGATCCCTGCAGACGCCCATTGGGCACTGCAAGACCTGCAGGGCCAGTCGGTCTTGCCTTCGTCATTGAAAGGGCAGTGGCTGTTGATCTCGGTTGCAGGGGGGGAGTGCAATGCCACCTGTGAAGCGCATCTTTATCAGCAGCGTCAATTGCGCGAGATCCTGGGCAAGGACAAGGACCGTCTGGACCGCGTCTGGCTGGTCACCGACCCCTCGCCTGTTCGCCCCTCTTTGCTGCCCGCTCTCGCTCAGAGCTGGGTGCTGCGTGCGCCCGAAGAGGCCGTGCGCCGCTGGTTGCACCCGGAGCCCGGGCACGCCTTGAGCGAGCACCTCTATCTGGTGGACCCGCGTGGCGACTGGATGATGCGTTTCCCCGCTCAGGCCGATCCGTCCAAAATCAAGAAAGACTTGACCCGACTGATGAAAGCCAACGAGTCCTGGGACCAGGCGGGACGCTGAGGCCATGGGATCGGTCCTGGATCTGATTGACCTGAGTCCGGCTGCCGAGGTGGCATTGCTGGGACTGGGCCTGGCGCTGGTGCCCGTGGCCGCTGTGGTCTGGCGATCGCGGCGCGCGGGTCTGCGGGGCTGGCCAGCCTGGCAGCGAGCCTTGACGGTGGCCACACTGTTTCTGACGCTCGACCTGGTGGTGTTCGGCGCCTTCACGCGGCTGACCGATTCAGGACTGGGGTGTCCCGACTGGCCGGGCTGCTACGGGCACACCAGCCCCATGGGGGCCAGCGCAGCGATCACGCACGCCTGGACGGCCAGTCCGACCGGACCGGTCAGCCATGGCAAGGCCTGGATCGAGATGGTTCACCGCTATCTGGCCACCGCAGTGGGCGCCCTGATCACGGGCCTGATGGTGTTGGCCTGGCGCATGCGGTGCCATGCCGGTGGCTTGTCGCCATGGTGGGCCACCTGGACCTTTGTCTGGGTTTGCGCGCAGGGTGCGTTCGGCGCCTTGACGGTCACACTCAAATTGCAGCCGCTGATCGTGACGCTGCACCTGCTGGGCGCGATGCTCGGGGTTGGCTTGCTGACCGCCCAGACTCGCGTGCTCGAAGCCCGTTCGGGCACACGCCCTGCTGGCCTCCAGGGGCCCGACCGTGCCGTGCGACAAGCGGCCCTCGTCGTGCTGCTCATTTGTGTCATGCAGATGGCGGCGGGCGCCTGGGTCAGCACCAACTACGCGGTGCTGGCGTGTGAACAGTTTCCCCTGTGTCAGGGCAGTTGGTGGCCAACCATGGATTTTGCGACCGGGTTCACTTTATGGCGACCGCTGGGCGGCGATGGACAAGGCGGCTGGATCACCTTGTCCGCGCTGACGGCCATCCACATGGTCCATCGCATGATGGCCCTGCTGGCATTGGGTGCGCTGGCCTATCTGGCCTGGCGCTTGCCTGCGGGCCCCGGGCACCGTGTCGATCGCCGTTGGCTGTGGGGCTTGCTGTGCTGGCAATTGATCACGGGCCTCAGTAACGTGGTGCTGGACTGGCCTCTGGCCTCTGCGCTGGGCCACACACTGGGCGCGGCCTTGATCGTCTGGCGCCTGACGCGCCTGGCGGTTTCGCCGCCATATCAGGGACATTCCGCCCCTGTCGCACAGAGAGGTGGCTTTTAAAATGAACCCAGCCCAAGACCTTGATACCGACGAGACCCCGCCGGGAGTGCCCATGTCTGAATCCCTCGCTTCGCCCCTGTTGACAGCGCGCGCCTCGCCATCCCGGTTTCAGCAGTTCTACGTTCTGACCAAGCCTCGCGTGGTGCAATTGATCGTGTTCTGCGCGGTCATTGGCATGGCGCTGGCGGTGCCGGGAGTGCCCACTGCCGCCGAGGCACTGAAAGCGTTGGCCGCATGTGTGGGCATCTGGCTGGTCGCAGGGGCCGCTGCGGCTTTCAATTGCCTCGTCGAGCAACACATTGATGCCCGCATGAAGCGGACCGCCTGGCGCCCGACGGCGCGCGGCGACCTGACCCGAACCCAGACCCTGGTGTTCAGCGCCGTCCTGTGTGGCCTGGGGATGCTCATTCTGGCTTTGTGGGTCAATGCGCTGACCATGTGGCTGACGCTGGGTACCTTTGTGGGCTATGCCGTGATCTACACGGTGGTGCTCAAGCCCTTGACGCCGCAAAACATTGTGATCGGTGGAGCTTCGGGCGCCATGCCACCCGTTCTCGGGTGGACTGCGATGACCGATTCGGTCGACCCGCAAGCCTTGATGCTGTGTCTGATCATCTTCCTGTGGACCCCGCCGCATTTCTGGGCCCTGGCCCTGTACCGGGTGGAAGACTACGCCCGCGCCGGTCTGCCCATGCTGCCGGTGACCCATGGCAATGAGTTCACTCGCTTGCATGTGCTGCTCTACACCATCGTGTTGCTGGCCGCCTCGCTGCTGCCTTTCATCTACGGCATGAGTGGCTTGATCTATTTGGGGGCGGCTCTGGTGCTGGGCGTGTGTTTTGTGGCGTACGCTTACAGGCTCTGGCGCCAGTACAGCGATGCACTGGCCCGCAAGACCTTCAAGTTCTCGATCATCCATCTGATGCTGATGTTCGCGGCCTTGCTGGTAGACCACTACTACATGCTCTGATCATCATGATGTTTTCGCCCCCGTCGGGGTCATCGCGCCAGCGATTGGCCGTCTGGCTCCTGGCCCTTGCTTCGACGCTGTCCCTCGTTGCCTGCAAGCCGGCGCCCCGAGAGGGCGAGGGCGCCACCAGTGCGCCCGCCGCATCGGCTCATTTCAACGCCGTCGACATCACCGGCGCTGACTATGCCCGCCAGTTCAGCCTCAAGGATGTGAACGGTCAGGTTCGCACGCTGGCCGAATTCAAAGGCAAGGTGGTGTTTCTGTTCTTTGGCTACACCCAGTGCCCGGACGTGTGCCCGACCACCATGGCAGACCTGTCGGCCGTGCGCAAGAAGCTCGGACCGGATGGCCAACGGGTGCAGGGCATCTTCGTCACGGTCGACCCGCAACGGGACACGCCCGAAGTGCTGAAGCCCTATCTGGCGGCCATGGACCCCAGCTTCGTGGGCCTGCGGGGGACGCCGACCGAAACCGAGGCCACCGCCAAAGAGTTCAAGGTCTTCTTCCAGAAAGTGGAAGGCCGGGATGAGGGCTACACCATCGACCACACGGCGGGCGCCTTCATCTTTGATCCTGAAGGCCATGTGCGCTTATTCGTGCGTTATGGCCTCGGGGTGGATGCAATCGCGGCAGACATCAAGGCTTTGCTGGCCACGTCTGCCCCTCGCTGATGGCGGCAAGGCGATCAGCTTGATAGCAATGTCAGGGTCTGCCGACCGGTCCAGCTTTCATCGGGTCCCAAGGTGACGGGCTCCAAAATGCGGGCCGCCTCGATACACAGCATCGACTGCCAGCCTTCGGGGGGCATGTCTTTCATGACTGCGCACTTGTCTGGACCGGGGTTCCAGATCACGGCGTCCGGCAGGTTGTCGCTGTCGATCGCCAGGCGGCGTGGGCCGTCGCGTAGCAACAGCTTACTGGCCTGGGCGTAGATCCGGTCGATCTCGCCATGAAAGCGCTTTTCCGGGTGGTCTTCGATCGCCTCGCCGCCCAGCACGCTGTCGATGAAATGGCAGCCATCGAGGCCCTGCAAGCGCACGCTCGTCAGTTCGCTCACGGCCAGGTAGGTGTGCAAGGCGGCTGAAAACGGCCAGGTGCTGGGGCCGGGATTGTGTGCATGCAATTCGATGTCCAGGCGGGCGCCGCTGATCGAGACCGTCAACTCCAGTTGAAATGCATGCGGCCACCAGGCGCGCGTGCTGTCGTCATCGGTCAGGACCAGGGTGGCCTGGGCGAAGTCGCGAGTCTGACGCACCTCTTCCAGTCGCCAAAGGCGCGTTCGGGCCAGGCCGTGTCGGGGCAAGCTCACATCGGGGCCGCGCTGTTCGAACTGCGGAAAGATGACGGGAACGCCGCCACGCACCGCCTGCCCCTGGCCGGCCACGGCCTGCGGGGACAGATACAGTTGCTCGCCCGCACCAGCGGGCTTCCAGGAAACGAGATGCGCGCCGTACAGCAGAAGGGTCGCTTCAGCGCCGTCTGCGGAACGGAGAGTCAGGGCCGGTTGGCCCAGCACGTCCACCAGAGGGACGTCGGGGGTAGGGGGCACGGTGGATTCGCTCATGGGGCGAGTATCCCCGATCCCTCAGCTGGGACGGCTGCAGATCGACGCGGTGGCGATCAATTCGTCCAACATGGCCATCGAGACCTGGCCTGACACCGCATACGGGTCGAGCACCGGCCGCTCGGAGTACTTCAACAAGATGGAGGGATTGACCCGGCTCAGGTTGACCTGGCCCATGGTCCAACCCGCAAATCGGCGCTCGGTGATTTCCTCATACATCAACAAGATCACGTCCTGGTGCCGGGGATCGGCTGCGATCCGCGCGTACAACTGGCTGACGGCTTCCCGACCGCCTTCCAGCACTTGCATGAAGATGTCACCGCTGTGGCACAGCAGCCCTGTGATTCCCAGCGCGGGGTTGTCCTTGCGAGAAACCGCCAGAATCTGGTCGATCACTTCCTGGGACGTCTGCGCCTTGGCGCGGCTGGCATAAAGGAGTCGGACCAGCATGGTTCAGCCTTTGCGAGTTTGAACAAGGGACAGGAATTCACGGCGCAGGTTGGGATCCTTCAGGAAGGAGCCGCGCATCACGCTGTTGATCATGCGCGAGTCCATGTCCTTCACGCCGCGCCATTGCATGCAGAAGTGGTTGGCATCCATGACCACGGCCAGACCGTCCGGGTTCATGCGCGACTGCAGGAGGTCGGCCACCTGCGTGACGGCCTCTTCCTGAATTTGCGGACGGCTCATGATCCAGTCGATCAGGCGGGCGTATTTGGACAGCCCGATCAGATTGGAGTGCTCATTGGGCATCACGCCGATCCAGACCTTGCCCATGATGGGACACAGGTGGTGCGAGCATGCGCTGCGCACGGTGATGGGGCCGACGATCATCAGCTCATTGAGCCGTTCCACATTGGGGAACTCGGTCACGTCTGGTGCGGTCTGGAAGCGGCCCTTGTAGATTTCCTGGATGTACATCTTGGCCACTCGCCGGGCGGTGTCCTGGGTGTTGTGGTCGCTGTCCGTGTCGATGACCAGACTGGACAACACCCCCTGCATCTTCGCCTCGACTTCGTCGAGCAACTGTTCCAGCTCGCCGGGCTCGATGAACTCGGCGATGTTGTCGTTGGCGTGGAAACGCTTTTGCGCCTGCTTGATGCGCTCACGGATCTTCACCGAGACGGGCAAGCCCTCATCGGGCGGCGATGAGTCACCCGATTCGGGTTGGTCAAGAGCGCGCAAATTGGGCGAGGTCATGGCTGTGCAAGTCTGGTTTCGTTGGGAAGCGCATGCTAGCGCGTCAAGCGAAATTGTGCACGACCACCCGTTGCGTGGGGCTTTGTCGAACCCTTGGGTGTCAGCGCGCGGCGGGCCGCGAACTGGCGTGGGTCATCACGGCCTCGATCAATTCAACATCTTCATTGCGTCGGGCCTTGGCCGGTTTGGCATTCTTGGCATTCGGGGTGGCCACGGCCGCCGCTTTGGGTGCCGGCACGGGCTTCTTGACCGGGGCGACAGGCGCGCTGGCCGGCCGATTGGCAGCCGCCTGGTCCAGCGCGGCCAATGGATCGCGGTCGGTGTCCTGTGGGACCCTGCTGGCCGCCGTAGGAGCCAAGGCGTCCAATGGGCCGCTGGCGGGCACCACCGCGGTCACCGCGGGTTCGGCAGCGGAGGCAGGTTCGGCGGCGGGCAAGGTGGCAGTCGCCGTCAAGGGTGCCGGCGGTGCGAGCGTTGCAGCAGGGGCCGCATTGACCGCATTGGCCGGCGCCAATCTGGCAGGGGTGGGGTGCTGGCTCTGGATGATCAGCACAAAACTGATCAACAGAGCCACGCCCCCCAGACCGAGGGTGATGGCCCAGGCACGGTTGGCCGCGGCCTGTGTCGCCCCCCCCGATGGGGGCCCCTTACGTGCGGGGCGATGGGGGCGCCGTGAGGATTCGAGCGTCGATAGAATCGACACCCTCTGGGTGTCAGACCCCGGTGAAGCCCCATCTTCCATGCCCGCAAACAAGCTCGGGCGCCCTTGGTCGTGGCTCACGGTCTTACTCCCTCAATCCATTTTGATGTTGTATTCAAGTCGGCGCATTCTACGGAGCCCACGGGTTTGCGGACTGTCTGAGTCAACGGGATTGCAATCAATCGTTACAGGGACCAATCGTGATCGCTTGGGTTTGGCTGATGTTCGCGCTGGGTACGCTAGCTGCGGCATGGTTCGTGTTCCCGCAGTGGCGCCAGCCCTTTGCCAATCGGGTGGCGGCCCATGGGCGCCGCGCGCTTCACGGGCCCGTGCAGTGGACCGAGGCGGCGCAGCAACTTGGCAGGGGGGCTGCTTCGCGCACGGTTCAGCAGGCCACGCAATGGGGCGGTCAGGCGCGCAGCCAATGGCGCTGGATCGTCTTGACCCTGGCTCTGTTGCTGCTGCCCGCTGCAGGGGCCTGGTGGTGGGCCTGGCATGGCGGCCGTTCGCTCGATGCGTTCGATGACCGCATCGAGCCGGGAAACCGACAGGTGGCGCACCTGCTGGAAGGCGAGCATCTGGTGCCACCGCCGCCCTTGCCGCCCGATGTGTTCGCCACCGCCGAAGTCGAGCAGGCCCGCCCATTGTTGGCCAGCGCGGACCGTCGCTGGGATCAGATGGATGCCGAGTTTGTGCAGCGACTGTTACTGGTCTTCAAGATCATGCGCGACGAGCATGGCTACGACATGGCCTTGCTGGAGGGCTATCGCAGCCCTGAGCGGCAGGACATGCTGGCGGCCAAAGGCGGCCACGTGACGCAGGCCAAGGCCTGGCAGAGCTATCACCAATATGGCCTGGCTGCCGATTGCGCCTTCATCCGCGCCGGCAAGCTGGTCATCACCGAAAAAGACCCATGGGCCCAGCGCGGCTACGAGTTGTATGGGCAGGTGGCGGAGCAGGTGGGTTTGACATGGGGCGGCCGCTGGCAGATGCTGGACCTGGGCCATGTGGAGTGGCGCCGGGCGGGTGCCCGACAGGGTGCGCCGCGGTGACCGCGGGTTCGCTCACCCGTGACACACCCGGTAACAGGACCTGAGCGCAGCCCGTTAGACTCCGCCCCGCGACGGGGAAAACCCGCATCATTAAAAAACATCAAGGTATCAGGGAGTCGAGGCGCCATGGGACGTCCGTTCATCGTATTGGGTGATCGCACCGATCACGGAGGCACCGTGGTGGAAGCCTCCGGTGTGTCCGACACCCACGGCAAACGCATTGCCCGCGTGGGGGACCAGGTGACGTGTCCCCATCCATTTCATGGGGCGACGGTCATCGTCAGCGGTGACCCCACGACCATCATCGATGGCAAGCCCGCGGCCCGTCATGGTGACAAATGCGCATGCGGCGCCACCCTGATCGCAGCCCAAGCGGTGTCCACGAGTCAGTGATGTTCCCTTGTGTCGGCCTGGTTCAGGCCCGTGGTTGAGCAGGCAGTTTTGGCATGACCCGTTTTCTGAAAATTCTTGCGTTGTGGCTGGTCGTGGGCGCCATGGTCTGGGTGTTCACGCTTTGGCATTGGCAGCAGCATCAGCGCGATGTCGATCTATTCGACATCGGGGCTTATCTGCTGGTGTTGCCGACGGCGATCGTGGCCGTGTGGCTGGGCGCGCTGTGGGGCGTGCAGAAGGTTCGCGCGCAAGCCCGCGCACCTCTTGCCATGGCTGCGGCGTCGTCCGCATCGGCTGGCAGCGGATCCGCGAACACGGATGAGTCGCTGCGGCAGGCGCACGCGTGGGTGCTGGATGCCGCCTTGCACAGTCGGGCGGGGCTGGACCCTCTGTCGGTGTGGGGCGAACTGAAGTCAGGCTCGACGCGGCCCGACCTCGACAAACAACTGCAGGACCTCGATGGCCTGCCGATCTTCTCGGCTCGGGTGCCAGACCTGGAAGGGGTGAATGAACTGGACGGAAACGCTCAGACAGAAGCCCCCCCTGCCGTTGCGGTGAGTCGGGCTCTCGCGCTGCTGGATGGCCCTTGCAGTCAATTGGCCGACACCTGGTCGGCTTTGATCGAGGTGCTGCAGAACGCACAAGGCGCCGTGTCGCCTGCGCACGCAGCCTGGCAGCCTGACTCGTCGCCCGCATATCTGTCTGGGGTCGGACATCGCGCCCACGCCGACCCGGCTGACGCAGGTGGCTCGGTGAACTGGTCCGTGCGCATCCTGATGCCGGCGAGTTGGTCTGTGGCCGATCAGGACCTGGTGGTGTGCCATGTGCGAAGTCGCCTGGCTGACCTGGTCGCGCAGGCGCAGGCGGCCGGGCTGCCCGAGCCGCAATGGCAGGTGATCCCGCCAGCCACACCCGAGACATGGTGGTCCGAGTTCGATGCGCAGATCACGCGCTGGACCCGAGACGCCTCGAGCGAGGCGGCCCTGGTCCTTGCGGTCGACAGCGCGCTGGACGACGAGATCGTCGAGCGCTGGCAAGCCATCGGCGAGTTGTTCACGGCCCACCATCAAACCGGCCGGATCCCGGGCGAGGCCGCCGCGGGGCTGCTGGTGGTCAGCGCGGCGCTGCAGGCCCGTTGCACGTCGGCATCCTTGTCACAAGCGCCCATTCGCATCTCTCGCCCGGTTCGTCTGGTGCGGGACAAGTCCGCCGATGTCGCAGGGCGCGTCGGTGCGACCACCTTGACCGAAGCCATGACGCAAGCCCTGTCCACGGTGACCGTGTCGGCGTCCCACGCCCTGATGATCGTGGCAGATGGCGACCATCGCGCCAGTCGGACGACCGAGCTCTTCGAAGCCTTGCAGGCCGTGATGCCGGGGCTGGACCCCATGCAGAACGTGGCCCGTGCGGGCGAAGCGCTGGGGGATGTGGGCGTGGCGCGCTCCTTGTTATCGGCCGCCCTGGGTTGTGCCGCCGTGTGGGCCTCGGAAGGGGAGCAGGTGGCTTTGGCAACCCATGTGCAGTCTACCCATGACCGGGTTGTTCTGGCTCTGAGCGGGGCAGGCGTTGCTGACGCCGCTCCCGCCTGATCGTTTGGATTCGAGTATGCAAAGAGTTTGGCAGTTTCTTTTGGACCCTCGTGTCTTGACCGTGCTGGGGTTGGCTGCCCTGGCCACCTTCCTGTTTGTGGGAGCCGACACGCTCAGGATCGGTCTGATCTGGGTGTGTGTCGTGCTGGCGGCCCTGGGCCTGGCCTGGCTGGGTGTGTGGCTGTACAAGCGGCGTCAGGCCAATCAAGCCGCCCGCCAACTGGAAGCCGCCATGGATGCCGACGCGGCACGGGCACTGCAAGCCGCCGCGCCCGAGAAGAAAGACGAAGTGCAGGCCGTGCGTGAACGCATGGCCGAAGCGGTCAAGCTCATCAAGACATCCAAGCTGGGCGAGACATCGGGCTCGGCGGCCTTGTACGAGCTGCCCTGGTATGCCGTGATCGGCAACCCCGCCGCAGGCAAGAGCTCGGCTGTGGTGATGTCGGGTCTGAAGTTTCCCTTTGCCGACAACACCGACCACGTCATTCAGGGCATCGGTGGCACCCGTCATTGCGACTGGTACTTCACCACGGAAGGCATCCTGCTGGACACGGCGGGTCGCTACTCGGTTCACGAAGAAGACCGCAGCGAGTGGTTGGGTTTCCTGTCCCTGCTGAAGAAGAACCGCCCCAAGGCGCCCTTGAACGGTGTGATCATTGCCGTCAGCGTGGCTGAACTGGGGGCCAACAAGCCTGAATTCGCCATCGATCTGGCTCGCAAGCTGCGCCAGCGCGTGCAGGAGCTCACCGAAAAGCTCGAAGTCTTTGCCCCGGTCTATGTGGTCTTCACCAAAGCCGACCTGATTGCCGGCTTCGTGGACTTCTTTGAAGACCGCGACCCCGCCGAACGTGACAAGGTCTGGGGCGCGACCCTGCCTTATGACACAGCCACCCGCTCGGATGCCGTGGCGCAGTTCGACCATCATTTTGATGAACTATTCGAAGGACTGAAAGAAGCCTCGGTGGCCCGCATGTCGTTGCACCGTGGCGAGCAACTGCCACCCGGCGTGTTGACCTTTCCGTTGGAATTCGCGGCACTCAAGCCCTCGCTGCGCACCTTCATCACCACGCTGTTCGAAGACAACCCCTATCAGTTCCGCCCCATCTTCCGTGGCTTCTACTTCACCAGCGCGGTGCAAGAGGGCCAATCCACCAGTCGGGCCAGTGAGCGCGTGGCCAGTCAGTTCGGGCTGCAGTTACAAGCCGGGACAACGGCTGCGGTGTATTCCAAGAGCGGCTTCTTCCTGAAGGAGTTGTTCTCCAAGGTCATCTTTGCCGATCGCCAACTGGTGCAGCAATACACCAGCCGCAACAAGCTGCGTTTGCGGTATGCCACCTTCCTGGGTGGCGTGGTCCTGCTGGGCGCCTTGTTGGCGGCGTGGACCTGGTCCTACATGGGCAACCGGCAACTGGTGGCGCATGTGCAGGCCGATCTCATCAAGGCCAAGCAAGTGCAGGAGGGACGAGTCGACTTGCAGTCCCGTCTGGAAGCGCTGGAAATCCTGCAGGACCGGCTGGAACAGATGCAGCGCTATCGGCAGGCACGCCCCTGGTCATTGGGCCTGGGGCTGTATCAAGGCGAGGCCATCGAGGCGCGCTTGAAGCAGGAGTACTTTGCCGGCCTGCAGGCCGTCATGCTCAAACCGGCAGGTCAGGCCATGGCCAACTACCTGGCCGATGTGAATGCCCATGCCGCGGACCTCAAGCCCATCGTGCGTGTCGCCGATGCGGCGGCCCCTGCCGCAGCGGCATCAGCGGCCAGCGCGGCGGCGCCGGATGCGGTCAGCCCCACGGACGCCAGCGGCTATACCAAAGCGTCCAGCACCAATGTGACGGAGGCCTACAACGCCTTGAAGGCCTACCTGATGCTGGGGGACCGTGCCCGTCTCGAGCCTGGCCACATGAGCGACCAGCTCACCCGGTTCTGGCGGGGGTGGCTGGAAGCCAATCGGGGCAGCATGCGCCGGGAGCAACTCATCCAGAGTGCCGAGCGCCTGCTGTCTTTTGCCGTGCAGCAGATGAACGATCCGGCCTTTCCGGAGCAAGAGCTCAATGTGGGGCTGCTGGATCAGACCCGTGAGAACCTGCGCCGGGTCATCAAAGGCATGCCGGCGCGCGAGCGGGTGTATGCCGAAATCAAGGCCCGCGCCGCCACGCGCTATGCCCCCATCACGGTGGTGCGCCTGGTAGGCGACGAAGACCGCAACATCGTGGCGGGCAGCTATGCCGTGTCGGGTGCCTTCACCCGGGAAGCCTGGGACGACTATGTCAAGGAGGCGATCAAGAACGCGGCCAACAATGAACTGCAGTCGACGGACTGGGTGCTGAAGACCGCCTCGTCGGACGACCTGACTCTGGAGGGCAGCCCCGAGCAGATCCAGAAGGCCTTGACCCAGCTTTACAAGACCGAGTACGCCCAGGAATGGAAGAAGTTCATCCAAGGGGTGTCTGTGGTGGACTTCGCCAACTTCGAGCAAGCTGTGGCGGGCATGAACCGGCTGGGTGACCCTTCCGCCTCCCCTCTGGGGCGTCTGATCGAGACCCTGTACGACCAGACATCGTGGGACAACCCATCCGTTCTCAATGACAAACTGGCCATGGGACAGCGGACGTTTGTCGAATGGTTCAAGCAAAGCATCATGGGCATGGCGCCTTCGCAGGTCAACGTCAAGATGGAGATGAACCTGGGTGAAAAGGCCATCCCCCTAGGGCCCATCGGCAAGGAGTTCAGTGGCTTGTCCAAACTGATGCTGCCGCGCGAGGGTGGCGAAACCTTGTTCAAGACCTACCTTCAGTCGCTGGCCAAGGTGCGCGGACGCTTCAACCAGATGAAGACCCAGGGCGACCCGGGGCCTGCCGCGCGCAAGATGATGACCGAGACATTCGAAGGTACCGGCGAGCTGTCCGATGCCCTCAAGCTGGTCGATGAACAAATGCTCAATGGCATGAGCGAGGCGTCCAAGCAGGCTTTGCGGCCCTTGTTTGTGCGGCCGCTGATGCAAGCGTTCGGTGCCATTGTCCGCCCGGCAGAGGCCGAGCTCAATCGCGTCTGGATGGCGCAGGTCTACGATCCCTATCAGCGCAGCCTGGCCAGCAAATATCCCTTTGATCGCGCCTCGAAAGTGGAAGCCAGCCCTGCCGAGATCGCCAAGGTCTTCGGTGCGGAGGGCACCGTGGCCAAGTTCACCGAACAGGGCCTGGGTGCGCTGGTGGTGCGGCGTGGCGATGTGGTCACGGCCAAGACCTGGGCCGACATGGGCGTGCGTTTGCGGCCTGAATTTGCTTCCGGCCTGGGCATGTGGGTGGCGCCGTTGGCCGGGCAAGGCGGCGGCGCGGGTGGCACGGCGGGCGCAGGGGCTGCGTCGGCCGAGGCGCAAACCGTGTTCCAGATGTTGCCGCTGGCCGCGCCTGGCCTGACTGAGTACACGGTGGACATCGATGGACAGACCGTGCGCTATCGCAATGGCGCGGCGTCCTGGTCGCACTTCGTCTGGCCAGGGCCGGGGACACCGGGGGTCAAGATTTCCGGCGTCACGCACGACGGGCGCTCTGTCGAGTTCTTCAACGAGCCCGGGCGTTTCGGTCTGGAGAAGATGATCAACTCGGCACAACGCAAAAAGCTCGATGGCAATGTGTTCGAGTTGCGCTGGCCGCAAAGTGGTGTGGCCGTGGCCGTGCAACTGCGCATCATCTCCAACACCGCGCCGGCCGCGCCTGCGCCTGCGGCTACTGCCGGCGGGGGCCGCGATGCCGCCGCGCCCACATCCAAGCCGGGCGCCTTGCCCGCCATCATCGTGGGACCGGTTGACGAGGGGGCGGCTGCTCCCGGCGTGGCAGCGGTCGCCCAGGGAGAGCATTCATGAATCCCACTGTGACCACTGCTGACTTGATGTACTTCGGCAAGTTGCCGTGCCGGGGGGACTTCATTCGCAGCACCCAGCATGCGCCGCTGCTCGACACGCTGGACCGCTGGCAGAGCCAGTCGATGGATCGATTGGCCCAGGACCCACGCTGGAAGCTGGTTTACGACGCCGCGCCCGCCATGCAGTTTGCTGTGCTGGGCAACAAGAGCACCGTTGGCCTCGCCGGCACCTGGATAGCCAGCCAGGATGCCTCAGGCAGACGGTTTCCCTTCATTCTGGCGGCGGCGTTTGACTTGCCTGATCCACAAGGCTTCACGGCCTTGAGTCCGGTGGCCCTGAATCGCCTATGGACGCAGCTCGATCAGACCACGCGGCTGGCCTATGCAGCGTCGGATCTGGACCCGATCCAGAGCCGCTTGAACGGCGCCCTGGAGTTCGACGCCTCGCGCTCGTCTTCCCGCGCCGGGCTGGTCGATTTTCTGGAGACCCACACGGTGGCCAGCCTGGAGCAAATGCTGGCGGCGGCAGGCAATCGCTTGTCGGTCCGGCAGTCCGTGCTGGCGCTGGGCCTGCTCTTGCAGCCTGTCATGGCCCAGGGGCCCGCCAAGCTGACCAAGGCGCTGTGTCTGCCGCTGGTACAGGACCGTTTGCTGCGGGGACCGGTTGCCTCCTTCTGGTTGTCCCTGGTGACAGGGTTCTTTCGGCGGCATGAGATGGAGTGGGGCATCTTCATGGTGGTGCACGACGGGCGTCCCTGTATGGTCCTGGGCTTTCATGGCGCCTGTGCCGCCAGCATGAACGCGGTGATGGACCCGGCGGTGCTGCGCTCTTCCTGTGTCACCGTGAACGAGGCAGACTGGGTCGAGGCCGAGGTTGAAGCCGACTACGGCTTGCGCAAGCTGTCCAACTACCTGAAAGATCCCGCCTTGTCTCTGGCTCAGGCTCTGCGTACCTATGAAGAGGTGTTCCTTGGTTTGTAAGCATGTTGTGGCCGTGGCAGGATTGCTGATGGCGGGCTGCATGGCGGCATGGTCACAGTCCAGCCCGGCAGCGGCCGTGAACGCACCCATCGTGTTGCAGGGCGTCGTGCCGGATGACTCTTATCGCGCGCCGATCGTGGCCCGTTTGATGGCTTTGTATGGGCGAGAGCGGGTGGTCGACCGTTTGAGCACCGGTGGCGTCACCGCGTCCGGCGCATGGCGTCAAGACGTGGCGCGCCTGCTGCCTGCCTCGATTCGGCAGGTCAGCAAAGGCCAGATCACCTTGGAGGGGCAGGTCGTCGACATACGTGGCGAAGTGCCCAGTGAGGCGATCCGCCAGCAGGTGATCGGCGAGCTGAATCAGGCTGCGGCCGGGGTCTATACCGTCAAGCATGCCCTCAAGGTGGTCGTGCCTGAACAGGTCCTGATCGACCAGGCGCTGGCCAATCGCACGGTCGAGTTCGAGCCGGGCAGTGCCGTGCTGACGCCTGCCGGCGGCAAATTGCTGGATGAAATGGCCAAGGCCTTGGGACAGTTCAAGGGCCGCTCGTTTGAACTGGTGGGCCATACGGATGGCAACGGTGCACGGGCCAGCAACCTGGCGCTGTCCCAGGCGCGTGCCGAAGCGGTCAAGGCTTATCTGGTTGGAAAGGGTTTATCAGCGCAGGCCCTGCGAACCCGAGGCATGGGGCCGGATCAACCGATTGCCAGCAACGCCACCGAAGAGGGGCGGGCACGCAACCGCCGCATCGAATTCAAGCTCATCGTCTGATCGATCACGCGACTTGGGGGCAGCCCTGAGGCGGCCGAGGTAAAATTTGTGACACATTGGAGATGGGATGATGCGTTTGGCCTACGAAGGGCTGTGCATCGTGTCATAGGCCTCGGACGCCGGGGCTGTTGAGGTCATACCATCGGTCTGCCGTTGGGCTCCGGAGATCGATTTGCAGGAAGAGAGCAAAAACCATGTTGGCCAGGCTGTTGATCAGCCTGAGGACATGGCTGCGCTGAAAGAAGAACTGGCCCAGGCCCGCGCCCAGGCAAAGCGCTACCAGTCCATTTTTGCGCAATCGGCAGCCGGGATGGCCCTGGTGTCATTGGATGGTCGGTTCCAGCAAGTCAACGCCCGCTTGTGCGAGATCACCGGCTATGCGCCCCAGCAACTGCTGGGCTTGAGCTTTCGCGACATCACCTTTCCGGGTGATGCCGACCTCAGTGAAGAGTCGTTCAGGGATCTGATTTCGGGGCGGCGAACGCAGTTGCGGCTCGAAAAGCGCTACATCAAGGCCGACGGCAGCGTGCTGTGGGTCTCGCTGGCCGTGTCGGTGCAGCGGGACGAGCAGGGTCAGACCGAACGGTTCATGGCGGTGATCGACGACATCGGCGATCGCAAACTGGCCGAGCAAACCTTGAAAGAGCGGGAAGCCCTGCTCAGTAGCATGGGGCAGTTCGTGCCCGGCATCATCCACAAAGTGGGATACGACGCACAGGGGAAGGCGAAGTTCCTCTACATCAGCGATCGTGCGATGGAGATGTTCCAGCTGTCCGCCGACGTGATGGCCGCGGACTACACCGCCCACCACCAGCGGGTTCATCCCGACGACCTGGCTTATGCCCAGCGCCTGGCCAGAAAGCCCAAGCCCGGCACGCCCTTGAAGCCCGTGGACTTTGAGTACCGGGTGATCCTGGAAGGCAAGGGCGTGCGCTGGTATGGCGGCCGGGCTTTGCCGCAGACCGAACCCGATGGCAGCTTGGTCTGGTATGGCCACACGGCCGACATCACCGAGCACAAGCTCTATCAGGAAGCCCGCGTGGCGGCGCAGGTCGCTGAGGCGGCCAACCGCGCCAAGAGCGAATTCTTGTCGCGCATGAGTCATGAGTTGCGCACGCCGCTGAACGCGGTGTTGGGTTTTGCCCAGCTACTGCGTCTGGACCGTCAGCATCCCTTGACCGACGGCCAGCGCTCGAAAGTGGAACTCATCGAGCGCGCCGGCGGCCATTTGCTGGGTGTCATCAGCGATGTGCTGGACCTGTCGCGCATCGACTCGGGCAGCCTGCCCCTGTCGATCGAGGCCGTGGCGGTGTCCCAAGTGCTGGAAGAGGCGGTGTCCATGGTGGGCGCGGGGGCCTCCGACGCAGGGGTCATCCTGGTGCCGCCACAGGTGCCTCGCGGCATGACGGTCTTCGCCGATCGGCTGCGCCTGCGCCAGATTCTCGTCAACCTGCTGACCAATGCGATCAAGTACAACCGCCGTGGCGGGCGGGTCATGGTCTCCGTCTGGCCCGATGCGGGCCAGATTGCCATGGAGGTGAGCGACACCGGCCGAGGCCTGAGCGCCGAGCAGTGCGCCCATCTGTTCGAGCCCTTCAACCGCTTGGGGGCCGAGACCACCGGCATCGAAGGCACGGGCATTGGGCTGGTCATCGTGCGCCGGCTGATCGATCTGATGAATGGCCACATCGACGTCAGCAGCGAACTGGGCGTCGGGACCCGCTTTGTGGTCTGGATGCCCCGCGCAGAGTTGCCGGAGGCCGATTGGGATGACGAAGAAGTCACCACGATCTCGGGCACGCTCAATGGGCCGGAGACCGGCTACACCGTGCTGTACGCCGAAGACAATGAGGTCAATGTCGCGCTGTTCAAGCAGGTCATGTCCCTGCGCCCGCAATGCCGCTTGATGGTTGCCACCAGCGGCAAGGAAGCGTTGGCCCTGGCCGCCATGCAAAGGCCCGATCTGGTCTTGCTGGACATGCACCTGGGTGACATGACCGGGTTTGAACTGGCCGATGCGCTGGATCGCAACCCGATGACGGCGGGCCTGCCGCGGGTGGCCTTGTCGGCCGACGCGATGCCGGACACGATCCATGAAGCGCGCGCCCGCGGGTTCTCGGCTTATCTGACCAAGCCGCTGGATGTGGTGGCGGTCTTGCGCTGTCTGGATGACGTGATGCAGTGCTGAACGGCGGAACGGCCGCCGCCCTGGTCGCTCAATAACCGTTGGACGAGCCGTCTTCGGGCTCGATGCCCAACAACTCTTGCAGATGGGCCATCGCGCCTTGGTCTTTGACGACCTTTTGTAGCCATTCATGCAAGGGCATGTCGCCCCACTTCACGGCTTTCTCGGCCAGATAGGCCACCGGGCTGTGTGGCTCGGTGCGACGGAAAAACGCCGCCACTTCGCGCAATTGCTGCAGCGCCTGCGCGCGGCTGCGCAAAGGGCCCGCAGGGCGGTTGGCGCCTCCGGCAGCGGGTGCCTCGTCGTCGGCCCCCGCGGATGGCGTGTCCAGGTCCGGCGTGGCACCGGCGCTGTCTTCGAACAACCCGGCCTCGCGGGCCAGTCGTTCCATGTCGTGCACGGCCTGATTCAGGGCCTCTTTGGCTGCGACAAAGCCGGGCCCGTTGTCGCCCAGGTGGCCATCGACGATGGTCTGCCAGGCCAGCAACTGGGCTTGCGCCGCGCGCAGTGCCTCCAGATTGGCTTGCAATTGCTCGCGGGGGGTCTCGTTGAGTGCGCGCTTGAACTGGTCCAGCGTGACTTTGTCTGTGCCGTCCGTGTCAGCGGATGCGCCCGTGGAAGACTGCAACTTTGCGGCGCGCCAATCTTGAAGGCTGAAGGTGGCGCCTTGGCGGGTTCGCACCACGGGGCGGGTGTCCGCCAGGTGGACCAGGCGCTGCAGCAACCACGAGATGTTGCCGACCCGCTGCTCCATGTCACCGTCCTCGGCTTGCGGGTGCAGATCGGGCCAGTATTGCTCACACAAGGCCGTGCACAACTGCAAACCATGATGGAGCCCGGGATAGCCCTGCGTGAGGGACCAGGCTTCAGTCAGCCACATGGCCAGGCGCAAGTCCTTGGTCCGCTCGCTCAGCAGGCGGGTACACAACTGGGCCACGCCGGGCCAGTCGGCCACTTTCAAAGAGGTGACCCACTCACCTTGGTCCAAGGTAGGGTCATCTTCTCGCCGCATTTCGGCGATCTGGTCAAATTCGGTCGAGAAAGACAAGTCCTCGCCACAAGGCTGTGCGCCTGCGATGGGCGACAGCAAGACTTCTTGATTCATGGCATCCCTGATTACATCTGGCTCTGCGATCATCCCACGCAGCGTTCTTGCGGCAGGGTGGAGAGGATCCCCTTACCGAGGGGAAACTGGATCAATTTGTAATGCGATTGATTCTCAATAGCAATTGCTGATAAACTGAGGCCCATGGTCGCCGTCGTTTCCCATCCTGTTTTGCCAGTCTTGCCTGACCTGCCGCGCGACGTCAGCCCATCGCTGCGATGGAGCCTCATCGGCGGGGTGGTGCTGGTGCATCTTGTGGTCGCCACCCTGGTGGTGCTGACTTCGCGGCTGCCCGCCGTGGTGGCGGACGCTGCACCGATATCGGTGTCGCTGTTGACTCAGGCCCCCAGCGAAGAGCCGGTGCGAAGTGCTGCGCCGGTCGTTCAGCCTCCTCAGCCTGCGCCGGTGACGCCTGTTGCGGCGGCGCCCGCACCGGCGCCGCGAAGCCCGTCCCCCGTGCCGCAGGTGGCCGCGGTGGCGGCTCCCGCACAGTCTCACGACATGGTGGTGCCTGTTGCGCCTGCGACGGTGGACCGCAAGGCGCCGGCTGATTCTGTCGTCACGTCCTCGGTGGTCGCACCCACGGCACCTTCGGCATCGGGTCCCGCTGAAGCGGCGGTGCCCGTGTCGACCCGGCCGGTTCAATTGGCTCACACAGCCGTCCGCTATCTCAGGAAGGTCGAGCCCGTGTTCCCGAAGATGTCGGCGCGACTGGGGGAGTACGGCAACGTCACGGTGTCGGTGGTGGTGGATGACCACGGCTTGCCGGTCAGCGCCACGGTGGTCCGTTCATCCGGTTATCCCCGTCTGGATGCGGCCGCCCGCGATGCCGTGATGCAGTCTCGTTATGTGCCCTACACGCTCAACGGTGTGCCGCAACGCTTCGAGGTGCCGGCGCCGTTCTCTTTCACCCCTCCGTCCGAGTAAGCCATGCCTGCTTCTGATCTTGCTGTTTCGCCTTCTTCGAACCTGGCTGCGTCGGCCCCCGCGTCAGTCGCAGCGGCATCTGCGCCGGGGCCTGCCGTGACCCAGGCCAGTGTCGAGCAACCGGCTGCGCAGCTGGGGTTCTCGCACTTCATCGCCCAGACCGATGTGGTGGGGCAAAGCCTGTTCGTGATCCTGGTGTTGATGTCGCTGGCTTCATGGGCCTTGATCGCGACCAAGGGGGTGGCCTTGTTTCAGCGACAGCGGCGCAGCCAGGCCTTTCTGAACTTCTTCTGGAACGCGACCTCTCTGGAGGCGGTCCAGCACGAGATCGCCACGCACGGGGTGAATGAGCCGTTTGCGCACCTGACCTCGCATGCCATGCACGCACAGGCTCACCACGCGCGTTTTGGCGCGGCCAAGCTCGAAGAGGCGGGCTCGGCCCAAGAGTTTCTGACGCGCACCATCAAGAAGGTGCTCGACGAAGACACCATGCGCATGGAAAGCGGTTTGAGCGTGCTGGCCACCATTGGAGCCACGGCGCCATTCGTGGGTCTGTTTGGCACCGTGTGGGGCGTGTATCACGCGCTGCTGGCCATTGGGGCGACAGGGGCGGGCACACTGGACAAGGTGGCTGGCCCGGTGGGCGAGGCGCTGATCATGACCGGTGTCGGCCTGGCGGTCGCGATCCCAGCGGTGATGGCCTACAACTGGCTGACCCGCAGCAACCGGGTCTGGGGTGCGCGCCTGGATGCGTTTGCCTTCGAATTGTTCACCTTCTTGTCGACGGGGCAGACCTTGAAGGGCAGCCAGCCCAGCGAAGCCGGCGAAGCGCCCAACGTGCGGGCGATCAAGCCCACCGTCAAGTCCTGATCGGAGCGCATCATGGCCTTTGCCAGTTTTGACGACAAGCGGGGCGGCGCCCCCTTGGCCGAGATCAACATGGTGCCGCTCATCGATGTGATGCTGGTGCTGCTGGTGATCTTCATTGTGACGGCGCCCTTGCTGAGCCACTCGGTCAAGGTGGACTTGCCCAAGGCCAGCGCGCAGGTGATGTCGGCCAAAGCCGAGAAGATTGACCTGTCCATCGACGCCGACGGCATCCGCTATTGGAACGGGTCGGCTCTCAGCCGCGAGGACGCCGCAGCGCGCTTTGTGGCGGAGTCCAGCAAGCAGCCGCAGCCGGAGATCCATCTGCGGGCGGATCAGAATGTGCCTTACCGCGCCGTGGCTGAAACATTGGCCGATGCGTCGCGCGCGGGCCTGAGCAAGATCGGTTTCGTGACCGACCCCGAACCCGCCGCGAAGGTGCCGGTCGCGCTCAAGAAGTAATACCATGCGTGCCCATGAGCACGCCAACTTCTTCCGGATCATTCGCGCCTGCCCTGTCGCCTCAGGCGCTGGCAGGGATCAAGGTCATCGAACTGGGACAACTGATTGCCGGGCCCTTCGCGGGCAAGACGCTGGCTGACTTCGGTGCCGAGGTCATCAAGATCGAGCCCCCGGCCGCCGAGGGCGGCCCCGAAGGCAGTGGTGGCGATCCCTTGCGCCAATGGCGCATGCTGCACAACGGCACCAGCGTGTGGTGGCAGGTTCAAAGCCGCAACAAGAAGAGTGTGGTGCTGGACTTGCGCACCGAGGCCGGCCGTGAGACGGCTCGCAAGCTGATTGACGAGGCCGATGTCGTCATCGAGAACTTCAAGCCGGGCACCATGGAAAAGTGGGGCATGGGCTACGACACCCTGAGCCAGTCCAACCCCGGCTTGATCATGCTGCGCATCAGTGGCTATGGTCAGACCGGCCCCTACCGTGAACGGCCCGGCTTTGCCGTGGTGGCCGAGGCCATGGGTGGCATGCGTTATCTCAATGCCGAGCCGGGGCGTGTACCCGTTCGAGCCGGCGTCAGCCTGGGCGACACGCTGGCCGCTTTGCACGGCACCATTGGCGTCTTGCTGGCCTTGCAGGCACGCCACAGCAGTGTCAGCACCGAGGCACCCAAGGGACGCGGCCAAGTGGTCGACGTGGCTTTGTACGAGGCGGTGTTCAATTGCATGGAAAGCCTGCTGCCCGAGTTCAGCGCCTTCGGTGCGGTGCGGCAACCAGCGGGCTCGGCCTTGCCGGGGATCGCGCCCAGCAATGCCTACCCCTGCGCGGACGGCATGGTCGTGATCGGGGGCAATGGGGATTCGATCTTCAAGCGCCTGATGGTGGCCATTGCGCGTGATGACCTCGCCACCGACCCGGAACTGGCCCATAACCCGGGCCGCGTGCAACGCGTGGCTGAGATCGATGAAGCCATTGGGGCCTGGACGGCCACGCGGTCGGTGGAGCAGGTGCTGGCAGTGCTCCATGCCGCGAGCGTGCCGGTGGGGCGCATCTACAACGCCCAGGACATCGCCCAGGACCCGCATTACCGGGCTCGAGAGATGATCTTGCCGGTCACCACCCATGATGGCCTGACGGTCGAGGTGCCCGGTATCGTGCCCAAGTTGTCGCGCACGCCCGGTGCCATCACACGGCGCGGCCCTTTGTTGGGCGAGGACACCGACGCGGTGCTGGGCCCGCTACAGCGGTAATCCTGTAGAGGCGCGGCTGCGGCTTGCCTTTACAGTTCGGCAGGTCGTTCCAGCCAAAAAGGATCCGCTTGTGAGTCACCCACCCGCCGGCCAGTTTGCCCTGTTGTCTCAGCGCCGGTTTGCCCCCTTCTTCATGACCCAGTTTCTGGGGGCCGCCAACGACAACCTTTTCAAGTTCGCGTTCACCGTTCTGGTGACCTATCACCTGCAAGTGAGCTGGCTGGAGCCCAAGATGGCCGGGCTGGTGATCGGGGCGTTGTTCATCCTGCCTTTCGTGTTGCTGTCGGCCACGGCGGGGCAGTGGGCAGACAAGTACGACAAGGCCTTCATCATGCGCAGCGTGAAGGTGCTGGAGCTGGTGGTGATGGCTCTGGCCGCCGTGGGCTTCTGGCTCCAATGGGTGCCCTTGCTGCTGGCCTGCGTCTTTCTGATGGGACTGCATTCGACCCTGTTCGGGCCGGTCAAATACGCCTACCTGCCCCAGCATCTGAGCGAGCGCGAGCTGACCGGCGGCAATGGCCTGGTCGAGATGGGAACCTTCGTGGCCATCTTGCTGGGTAACGTGGGCGGTGGCCTGTTGATGAGCATCGCGGGCAGCGGCACCCATTGGGTCGCCTTCAGCTGTCTGGCGGTGGCCCTGCTGGGCTGGCTGACAGCCCAGAAGATTCCGGTTTCACCGCCCTCCGATGTGGGGCTGCAGCTCAACTGGAATCCGGTGAGCGAAACCTGGCGCAACCTGAAGTTGACGGCCGAATACCCCAGCGTCTTTCGATCGCTGCTGGGCATCTCGTGGATGTGGTTCTTCGGGGCCGTGTTCCTGTCGCAGTTCCCTTCGTTTGCCAAGGACGTGCTGGGCGGCAACGAGCAGGTGGCCTCGTTGTTGCTGGTGGTGTTCTCGGTCGGCATCGCGGTGGGATCGCTGCTGTGTGAGACCTTCTCGCACCGCCACGTCGAGATCGGTCTGGTGCCTCTGGGCGCCGTGGGCATGTCCGTCTTCGCTTTTGATCTGTACCTGGCGGCACAGGGCCTGCACCACGCCGGCGGCGCTTATCTGACGGTCAGCGAGTTCTTGGCGCAACCGGTGCATTGGCGCGTGATGGCCGATCTGGCGTTGCTGGCCTTCAGTGCCGGGCTGTACAGCGTGCCGATGTACGCCTTGATCCAGTTGCGAGCCAAGCCCAGTCACCGGGCCCGCATCATCGCGGCCAACAACATCCTCAATGCCTTGTTCATGATCGTGTCCAGCCTGATGGCGGGCGCGCTGCTCGGGGCCGGGTTCAGCATCCCGCAGGTCTTTGGCGCGACTGCGATCCTGAACGTCATCGTGGTCGGCTATGTGTTCTGGCTGATGCCCGAATACATCTTCCGGCTGATCATGCTGTTCGTGACGCGTCTGGTCTATCGGGTCAAGGTGCGAGGTGAGGAGCATTTGCCGACGGATGGCGCGGCCATCCTGGTTTGCAACCACGTGAGCTTTGTCGACGCGGTAATCCTGGGCATCGTCAGTCCGCGGCCGATGGTGTTCATCATGGACCACCGCATCTTCAAGACGCCTGTGCTGGGCTGGTTGTTCCGCATGCTCAAGGCGATTCCGATTGCGCCGCAGAAGGAAGACCCCCAGGCCTATGAGCAGGCCTTTGAACGAGCCCGTCAGGTCTTGCGCGAGGGCGAGCTGTTGTGCCTGTTCCCTGAAGGTGCCATCACGCGGGACGGGCATCTGCAGCCCTTCAAGGCAGGCATCATGAAGATCCTTGAGACGACGCCCGTGCCGGTCATCCCTTCGGCCCTGCATAACCTGTGGGGATCGAGCTTTTCTCGCATCGAAGGCACCGCGATGGCCAAGCCCTTGCGCCGAGGTCTGTTCAATCGCGTTGGCCTGGTGGTGGGGCCGGCCATTCCGCCCGAGCAAGTCTCGCCCGAACAACTGCAACAGGTCGTGCAGGCTTTGCTGGACGAGCCCTCTCCCTGATCTCGGGGTATCGTCACGGATCTGCCATTTAGCCGCGAGATGATCGTCCCATGAGTCAAATGTTGAACCAAGCCGCGTGGCTGCGCGTGATCCCTTTTGTGCTGTTCATGGTGGTGCTGGCCATTCGGGGGGCGTGGCCTGAGTCGGCCAATGCCATCCTGGACGCCAAGTGGTTGTATGGCGTGGGGGTGCTGCTGGTCAGTGCCTCGCTGTATTGGGCCTGGCCCCGCTATACCGAACTGGCTCGGTCGGAGCGCAAGCTCAGCCTGGGTAACTGGCTGCTGTCGATTGCGGTCGGGGTGGTGGTGTTCGAGTTGTGGATTCACCTGACCGAGCCCTGGATGATTCTGGGCAAGCCCACAGCGAGCTTTCGGCCTGTGGATGCCGATGGTCATTTGCAGTGGGGGCTGATCCTGATCCGCTGGGTAGGCGCCAGCTTGATGGTGCCGGTGATGGAAGAATTGTTCTGGCGCTCGTTTCTGATGCGCTGGATCGACAACCCGCATTTCGAACGGGTGTCGCCAGAAGCCGTCACGATCAAGGCCGTCGTGTTATCGACCTTCGCTTTCACGCTCGCTCATACCCTGTGGCTGGGCGCGGTGATTGCGGGCCTGGCTTATGCCTGGCTGTACAAGCGCACAGGATCGCTGTGGTCAGCCGTCGTGGCGCATGCCGTCACCAATGGCATTTTGGGGATCTGGGTGGTGATCTGGGGCAACTGGTCGTTCTGGTAAGACGGGGCTCAGTGGTCCTTGAACACCTGGCGCAGGGCCTGAACCCAGCCGGTCACACGCTTGCGAACCCGCTGCTGCAAAGCCTGAACGGCTTGCCAGGCCTGGCTCTGCCGCACCCGCAGAAGGATGCTGTTCTTCCAGGCGATCCAGCGGGTGAACCACCGGGCAAACCATGCCAGCCGCATCAAGGTTGACTGGGTGAGCATGAACAGGCGGGCCGTGATGGCGGTGCCGCCGATCTTGGCTGCAATGATCACGCTGACCCCGAGCACCGCGTGCCCGTGTCCCAGGGCGTACAGGGCCAGCAGCTTGATCGGCAGCAAGGCCAGAACCGGCACGATGAACAGGGCCAATGCGCCATAAGGCGGCAGTTGGCGAATGCGCGCCTCGATCCAACGGAAGCCCGGCCAGTTACCGATCCAGGCCAGCGCGCGGGCCAGCGGCTCCCAGCCCCATTCTTCGAAGAGCAGGACCAGGGCGATGGCCCACATGCCCAATGCCTTCAACAGCCTCAAGGGCCATAACAGAAGGCGCTGGATCGGACGGGGTGCCATCACACGCCGCGTGCGCGGTCTGCTGCGAACTGCTGTTTGAACGCGGCAAAGCGACCTTGATCCAGTGCTTCGCGTACTTCCTTCATCAGGTTCAGGTAGTAGTGCAGATTGTGGATGCTGGTCAGCATCGGGCCGAGCATTTCACCGCAGCGATCGAGGTGGTGCAGATAGGCGCGGCTGAAGGTCTGACAGGTGTAGCAACTGCAGGTCTCGTCCACAGGTCGCTGGTCGGATTTGTTCTTGGCATTGCGCAGGCGCAGGTCGCCAAAGCGCGTGAAGAGGTGGCCGTTGCGGGCATTGCGCGTGGGCATCACGCAGTCGAACATGTCCACGCCGGCGGCCACGCCACCGACCAGGTCTTCAGGCGTGCCCACGCCCATCAGGTAGCGCGGCTTGTGCTCGGGCAGTTTGTGCACGATGTGGTTCATCACGCGCAGCATTTCTTCCTTGGGCTCGCCCACGCTGACACCGCCTACCGCATAACCGGGCAGGTTCATGTCGACCAGTGCCGCCAGAGACTGCTCACGCAGGTTCTCGAACATGCCGCCCTGCACGATGCCGAACAGGGCGTTGGGGTTTTGCAGGCGTTCGAACTCGGTGATGCAGCGCTTGGCCCACCGCAGGCTCAGCTCCATCGACACGCGAGCTTCTTTTTCTGTGGTGATGTGGCCCAGCGACTTTTCGCCCTGCCAGTAAGGCGTGCATTCGTCGAACTGCATGACGATGTCCGAGTTCAGAATCGTCTGGATCTGCATGCTCACCTCGGGCGTGAGGAACAGCTTGTCGCCGTTGACGGGCGAGGCAAAGCGCACGCCTTCTTCGCTGATCTTGCGCATCTCGCCCAGAGACCAGACCTGAAAGCCGCCCGAATCCGTCAGGATGGGCTTGTTCCAGGCCTCGAACTGATGCAGGCCGCCGAACTGCTGCATGATGTCCAGCCCCGGGCGCATCCACAGGTGGAAGGTGTTGCCCAGGATGATCTGCGCGCCCATGTCTTCAAGCGACTTGGGCATCACGCCCTTGACCGTGCCATAGGTGCCCACGGGCATGAAGATGGGGGTCTCGACCACGCCGTGGTTCAAGGTCATGCGGCCGCGTCGTGCCTGGCCTTCGGTTTTGAGCAACTCAAATTTCAACATGGTGTGGACTCGCGATCAAAGGCGGGTGGATGCGGTGCGTTCAGTCGTGCGTTCGATCATCATGGCGTCGCCGTAGCTGAAGAAGCGGTAACCCTGGGCGACGGCGTGCTGATACAGCGCGCGGATGTGGTCATAGCCCGCCAGGGCGCTGACCAGCATCATCAAGGTGCTCTTGGGCAGGTGGAAGTTGGTGATCAACACGTCCACCACTTTGAAGTCAAAGCCGGGGGTGATGAAGATGTCGGTTTCGCGGCTGCCCGCGTTCAGGATCTGGTCAGCCGGCGCGTTCAGGGCGGCGGATTCGAGCGCCCGCAGGGTCGTCGTGCCCACGGACACCACACGACCGCCCGCTGCCTTGGTCGCCTCAATGGCCTGGACGGTGTCAAAGGGCACATCGAACCATTCGCTGTGCATCTTGTGGTCGGCCAGGTTGTCGGTGCGCACCGGCTGGAAGGTGCCGGCGCCCACGTGCAGCGTGACGGCCGCGGTGTGGATGCCCTTGTCCTTCAAGGCTTGCAGCAGGGGCTCATCAAAGTGCAGCGCGGCAGTGGGGGCGGCCACGGCGCCGGGGTGTGCGGCGAACACCGTCTGGTAGCGGCGCACGTCGTCCTCTGCGTCGGCGTGGGTGATGTAGGGCGGCAGGGGGACGTGACCGTGCTGTTCGAGCAACTCGAGCGGCTCGCCGGACAGGCGCAGGTGGAACATGCCATTGTCCGGCCCACAGCGGCCCAGCACTTCGGCATCGAAGGCATCGGCAAAGCGCACGACGCTGCCGGGCTTGGGTGACTTGCTGGAGCGCATGTGCGCCCAGACTTCGCGGTTGGGCAGCACGCGTTCGACCAGGGCCTCGACGGCGCCGCCGGATTGCTTGCTGCCATACAGACGGGCTTTGATGACGCGGGTGTTGTTGAAGACCAGCAGATCGCCGGGTCGCAGCAAACCGGGCAGGTCGCGAAACACGTGGTCGACGGGGGTGGGCCCACGGCCATCGAGCAGCCGGGAGGCGCTGCGCTCGGCAGCGGGGTGTTGGGCGATGAGTTCGGGCGGCAGCTCGAAGTCGAAATCGCTGAGGGAATACTGAAAGCTCATGCCGTTGAGGGGCTGACAGGCCCCGTGCCAAGGAAAAGCCGGTATTGTCCCTCATGCGCCGCAGCGGCAAAAGCCCCGGATGGGGCTCTTTGCGTGTTCCGGCGGGCGGCGTGTCAGTGGCGTTCGCCCTGGCAGAGTCGCAGGTCCTGCATCGAGCGCAGGGCGCCGGTCAGGCAACGGGCATAGCCGGGTGTGTTGGTCAGGTCGTGCAGCACGCGGGCCGCGATGGCGGTATCGGCAAAATCGGAAAACACGCCGTCGATGCCCAGCTGATAGAACTGCAGGTACTCGTTGACGGGGTTGCCAGCGTAGTCGCCTGCCAGGCGACGTGGCTCGTTGCGGAACGTCCAGGTGTGAACCAGCAGGCCGGCTTCATGGGCCCGCTCGATCAGGTCCGAGGCGGGTGCCAACTGCAGGCTGGCTTCGCCGGGGCCGCTGCCATTGGGGTTGGCGGTGGTGGACACGATGTAGCGCTTCCAGGGGCCGATACCGTCGGCATACGTGGCCACTTCCTTCAAGCCTTCGTCCGTGGTCAGGTAGCCAAAGGTGCGGGCCAGCAGTTCTGGCTTGCCAGAGGCGGTCCAGTCGTAGGGACGGTCAAATGGCGCGGTGTAGTCCAGGCTGCCATCGGGGCGGACATCGTTGGCGTCAATCAACTGGATCAGGCGCACCGAGGTCAGCTTGCGCAAAGCCTTGAGGTTGCTCTGCTCGAAAGACTGGATGAAGACCGGCGCCTGGCGATGATTCCAGCCGGCGCGGGTCAGGGCGCTCAGCAGCCGCGGCTCCAGAGGCAAACCCAGCGCCTGGTGGTAGGTGGGGTGCTTGGTTTCGGGATAGATGCCGATGGTGCGGCCCTTCTCCAGCGATTTACGTTTGACGAGGGCGATGATCTCGTCCAGCGTGGGGATCTGGAACTGGCCGTCGAACTGATGGGGGCGCTCGGTGAAGGCTTGCTTGGCGCGCAGGGTCTTGATCTCGGCGAGTGTGAAATCGCTGGCAAAGAAGCCTTCTTCCGTGGCGCCATCGACGATGGCCGAGCGGCGGCGGGAGGCGAACTCAGGGTGGTCGGCCACGTCCGTTGTGTTGACGATGTTGGGCTCATGGCGCGCGATCAGAACGCCGTCCCGGGTGGCAACCAGATCCGGCTCGACGAAGTCCGCGCCCAATTCGATGGCCAGGGCGTACCCTTCGAGCGTGTGTTCGGGCAAGTAGCCCGGCGCGCCACGGTGGCCGATCACGAGCGGGTGTGCGGCCGGCTCGATCGGCCCTCTGGGCGCGGTGTCGTGGGCCTGAGCGTGACCCGCCACGAGCAGGGCGGTGGCCGAGATGGCCAGCCATGTACGGATGTTTGATTTCATGGGGATGTCTCCTCGCAGTTCTTGCTGGCACGACCTTACGCAGGCGAGGTGACCGGGGCATGACCCCTCAGAGGGGGCGCGCAGTCCGTTTGGCACGGGCACAATGACAGCTCTTTCAACCTCCGCAGCAAGGCTTCAACGTGGCGCAAAGCGCGTCTGTCAGCAAAGCATCACCCCGGGATGACAAACGCTCCGCGCCGCAAAAGGCGATGGACAAGCTCGGCCTGGTGCGTGACATCGACCTGGCCCTGCATCTGCCCCTGCGCTATGAGGACGAAACGCGGATCACGTTGCTGCGCGATGCGCGCGATGGGCAAACCGTGCAGCTAGAGGGGGTGGTGCGTGACAACCGCATCGAGATGCGCGGCCGGCGCCAGCTGATCGTCAAATTGGACGACGGCAGCGGCGAGGTCCTGCTGCGGTTTCTGAACTTTTACGGTTCGCAGCAAAAGAGCTGGGCGCCCGGTGTGCGCCTGCGTGTGCGCGGCGAGTTGCGCCATGGCTTCTTTGGACGCGAGATGGTGCACCCCGTGGTCAAGATCGTGCAAGAGGGCACGCCCCTGGCTGTGTCCTTGACGCCGATCTATCCGACCAGCGCCGGTCTGCCGCAGGCTTATCTGCGCAAAGCCGTGGCGGCGGGCCTGGCGCGGGCGCCGCTGGACGAGATCATTCCCGCATCCTTACTCCCCGGCCGCTGGCCCAGCTTGCGCGAGTCCTTGCACTTCCTGCACCACCCCAGTCCCGAGGTGTCGGTGGTCGCGCTGGAAGACCACAGTCACCCAGCCTGGCAGCGTCTGAAGTTCGAAGAGCTGCTCGCCCAGCAAGTGTCGCAATTGCAAGCGCGCATGGCACGCGCAGCCCTCAAGGCCCCGGTGTTGCCGACCCGGCCAGGCGGCCTGCACGAGCGGCTATTGGGCGTGTTGCCCTTTGGCCTGACCGGGGCCCAGCAACGCGTGTGCAGCGAAATTGCCTTGGACCTGGCCAAGCCGCAACCCATGCATCGGCTCTTGCAAGGCGATGTGGGCTCGGGCAAGACCGTGGTCGCAGCCATTGCGGCGACTGTGGCGATCGACGCCGGATGGCAGTGCGCCTTGATGGCGCCCACCGAGATCCTGGCCGAGCAGCATTTTCGCAAGCTGGTGAGCTGGCTCGAGCCCCTCGGCGTGAAGGTGGCCTGGCTGACGGGCAGCCTCAAAGCCAAGGCCAAGCGGGAGCAATTGGCCCTGGTGGCCAGCGGCGAGGCGCAATTGGTCGTGGGCACCCATGCCGTGATCCAGGACCAGGTCGAGTTCGCCAAGCTCGGGCTGGCTTTGATCGACGAGCAGCACCGCTTCGGTGTGGCGCAGCGATTGCAATTGCGGCGCAAGCTCGAATCCCATGATCTGGAGCCGCATCTGCTGATGATGAGCGCCACCCCCATCCCCCGCACGCTGGCCATGACCTATCTGGCCGATCTGGAAGTGAGCACCATCGACGAGTTGCCTCCGGGACGCACGCCGATCGTCACCAAGGTGTTTGCCGACAGCCGGCGCGCCGAGGTGATCGAGCGCATTCGCGACGAGGTGGCCAAGGGCAGCCAGGTCTACTGGGTCTGCCCCTTGATCGACGAGACCGAAGAGTCCGACCAGGCGGCCGATGAAAAGGCCGGGCGCGAGCGTGACCGACGGCCTCCGCTGGACCTGAGCAATGTCACCCAGACGCATCAGGAATTGAGCGAAGCCTTGCAGGGCTTTGGCGTGGGCTTGCTGCATGGTCGCCTGCCGGCTGCTGAAAAGGCCGATGTGATGGCGCGCTTTTCAAGCGGCGAATTGTCCGTCCTGGTGGCCACCACCGTGATCGAGGTGGGTGTGGACGTGCCCAATGCCAGCCTGATGGTGATCGAACACGCCGAGCGGTTTGGCCTGAGCCAGTTGCACCAGCTGCGCGGTCGGGTGGGCCGGGGCGCGGTGGCCAGTGTCTGCGTGCTGTTGTATGCCTCGCCCTTGTCCGACACCGGCAAATCGCGCCTGAAGGCCATGGCTGAAACCAACGATGGCTTTGAAATCGCGCGGCGCGATCTGGAGATTCGCGGGCCGGGCGAATTCATGGGGTCCCGTCAATCAGGTGCGGCCTTGTTGCGATTCGCCGACCTGGCCCTGGACCAGGACATGGTCGCGCGGGCCCGTGCGGCGGCCGAACAAATGCTGCATCATCACCCCTACGCCGCCGAGCGCCATGTCGCGCGGTGGCTGGGAAACAAGTCGGAATACCTCAAAGCCTGACATGACGCTCACAGAACTTCGCTACATCGTTGCCGTGGCCCGCGAAAAGCACTTCGGACGGGCGGCCGAGGCCTGTTTCGTTTCGCAACCCACCTTGTCGGTCGCGGTCAAAAAGCTCGAAGACGAACTGGATGTGAAGCTGTTTGAACGCGGCAGTGCCGAGATCAGCGTGACGCCCCTGGGAGAAGACATCATTCGGCAGGCGCAGTCGGTTCTGGAGCAGGCCCAGTCGATCAAGGAAATTGCCAAGCGTGGCAAGGACCCCCTGGCGGGCCCGCTGCGCCTGGGCGTGATCTACACGATCGGCCCTTATCTGTTGCCCGACCTGGTGCGCCAGGCGATCGAGCATGTGCCCCAGATGCCCTTGATGCTGCAGGAAAACTTCACCACCAAGCTGTTGGACATGTTGCGCGCCGGCGAGTTGGACTGCGCGATTCTGGCCGAACCGTTTCTGGATGCGGGCCTGGCCATGGCGCCTTTGTACGAAGAGCCTTTCATGGTGGCGGTGCCGCGCTCCCATCACCTGGCCAAGCGGGACAAGGTCAGCGCCGAAGAGCTGAAGAAAGAAACCATGCTGCTGCTGGGCGCAGGGCATTGCTTTCGGGATCACGTGCTGGAGGTGTGTCCGGAGTACGCGCGCTTTTCGAGCGACGCCGAAGGCATCCGCAAGAGTTTCGAGGGCTCATCGCTGGAAACCATCAAGTACATGGTCGCAGCCGGCATGGGCGTGACGGTGGTGCCGCAACTCTCGGTGCCGCCTGAGGTCAACCCGCACATCGTCTACATTCCGTTCGAAGACCCCGTGCCGACCCGTCGGGTGGTGCTGGCGTGGCGGCGCAGCTTCACCCGGTATGAGGCCATTGCGGCCCTGCGCAACGCGATCTACGCCTGCCCGCTGCCCGGCGTCACCCGCCTGACCGCCTGACCGCCTGACCGCCTGACCGCCCGAGGGGGACTCAAACGGTCTGGTCGACGCGGCTTTCAGGCGATTCGAAGCAGTCGACCACCGTGAAATACAGCGAGGCGTAGAAGGCGCCGGCGGTCCACATGCCCAGAATCACGGCCAGAATCTCGGCAATGGCGGGCTCAGGGCTGAGCAGGGCAATGGTGCGGATCAGCAAGCCCAGAACCGCCGCCACGCCGACCCAGCCCAAGCCATACAGAACGAAGGCGCTCAGGTTTCGCCAACTGGCGACCAGGCTGAAAAACAGCGCCTTGCCGATCGGGACGCGTCCCCACAGGACCAGGGCCGGCGTGTGCCAGAACAGCAGCGACACCGGCAAGGTCAGCGCCCAGCGCCACAACAGGTCGGCCTGGACTTGGGGGTCGCGGATCAGGGCCACGACGTCCTTGGCCTGTTCATTGGCTTGACTCAGGGCTTCGGCGCCCGGGCCGAACCAGTCGGCCAACTGCATGGCCAAGATCATCGCGGCGATGTAGGCCCCGCCCAATTGCAGCCATTCTTTTTTCGGGGCGTCCGGGCCGCGCCAGGGCTCCAGCAGAACCACCGGGGTGATGCGCTGGCCGGCCAGCACGCGCCGCGTGGCCAGCATGAAGCCCATCCAGACCATGGGCAGGGCACCCATGAACAGCAAGGGCCCCAGCAAAGGCACGGTCATCAACAGCAGGGCCACGCTGGTGATCAGTCCCATCAGCCCCAGGAAGCCAAGAGATTGATGCCAGCAGGTCAGCAGACCGTGGCGCAACCAGATCAGGCCCTGGGTGGCCGGTACCAGACGCAGTTTCATGGTGTCAGGCGGCCCGCTGATAGGACCAGGCAGACTGCCGGCGCCAGGTCAGCACCCGCTCGAAATGGGTGGGGTCATGCGGTTGCAGCATGGCGGCGTCGCGGGGCAGGTAGAAGTCCCACAGGCGCGAGGTCCAGAAGCGCAGCGCGGCGGCGCGCAACAGGGCGGGCAGCAAAGCCTGTTCCGCATCCGTGAGGCGCCGTTCGGCATCGTAGGCGGCCACGAAGGCCTGCGCCCGCACCGGGTCGAGCTGCCCGGTGCCCAGGTCGATGCACCAGTCGTTCAGGCACACGGCGATGTCAAAGCAGAAGGTGTCGCAGCCTGCGAAGTAGAAGTCGAAGAAGCCGGACAGCTGCGCGCCGTCGAACATCACGTTGTCGCGGAACAGGTCCGCGTGGATGGGGCCGCGCGGCAAGCTCTGATAAGCCGGCGTGGCCGCCAGCTCTTGCTGAAAAGCCAGTTCGGATTCGATCAGCTGAGACTGGGTCGCATCCAGATAAGGGCGCACGACTGGAATGGTGTCCTGCCACCAGGCCAGCCCGCGCAGATTGGGTTGCTGGGCGGGATAGTCCTGACCAGCCAGGTGCATGCGCGCCAGCATGGCGCCCACCTGGGCGCAATCGGCAGCTTGCGGGGCCAACTGGTTGCGGCCCTTGAGACGCGTCACCACGGCGGCGGGCTTGCCCTTGAGCGTGTGCAGGATCTGGCCCTGGGCGTTGGCCTGCGGAGCGGGCACCGGGATGCCCTTGGCCGCCAGGTGGTGCATCAGGTTCAGATAGAAGGGCAGTTGCGCGAAGCTCAGGCGTTCAAACAGCGTCAGCACGTAGTCGCCGCGATCGGTGTGCACGAAGTAGTTCGTGTTTTCGATGCCCGAGGCGCAACCTTGCAGGGACTGCAGGGCGCCAAGACCCAACTCGGCCAGCAAACCAGACGCTTCTTCGTGGGTGACTTCAGTGAAAACGGCCATGAGTGGATCGGACAGCAAAAAATGGATCAAACCACCTGTGCGAGACAGGGGCGACAAACGGGCTCGTGAAATCCCCCCTGCTTGCTTGGCGTTATACGCGTTAACCCGCAGCGTGCATGGGGGGCGAGTCCGCGATTGTAGAAGTCAGTGTGGCAGACTCGTTTGAAACTTTCATTTTGTCCTTGGGAATCGACGCCGCACTATGAGAACGCCAGCACTTCGCCCGGCATGGGCTTTCCCAAAATGGACCCTGGCCCTGGCAGCGGGCGCCTGCCTGGCCGTGCCTGCCACAGCGACTCCCTTGGGACTGTATGTTGGGGGCGCCTATGGCGTGACGGTTCACGCGCGCCCTTGCGCTGAGTTCGATGACCGTGCCCCAGGCGGGGCATGTGATCGGGTGGCCACCGGCAGCAAATGGTTTGGCGGCTACTACCTGATGCACAATCTGGCCGCCGAGGTCGCCTACCTGCGCTTCGGTACGGTGCATCGCCGAAAGGGCGCAGCCACCGCCACGCCGGCCGTGGGCGACATCGACGTGGCTGACCTGCAGGACTCGACCCGCGCCTGGACCGTGGGCGTGAACTGGCAAGTACCCATTTTCGAGTCGTTCACCAATCACATCCGCGTGGGTTGGAGTGTGGCGCGCCATGACACCACCGGGTACATCACCCGAGTTCAGACCTTGGGGCCGACGACCTACACGACTGCGGACATGCGCGATCGAGACTACCGCCACAAGCCTTATGTGGGCGCCGGGCTGTCTGGCATGGTGGCCCCCAATGTCCGATTGTTTTCCGGCTGGGACTTCGTGATCGACGGACGCCACAGCAGCCATTTGTTTTCAGCGGGGTTGTCTGGCGAGTTCTGAGTCGGGCGCCGAAGGGGTGATTCGCACGCACAATGTCGGGCATGAATGCACCGGCCCCCACTTCTGCCCCTGATACCTGGCCCACCCTGTTGCTGGTAGACGGCTCCAGCTACCTTTACCGCGCCTTCCACGCGATGCCCGATCTGCGGGGTCCCCAAGGCCAGCCCACGGGCGCCATCCACGGCATGGTCAACATGCTGCGCCGGTTGCGCGAACAGGTGCCTTCCGAGCACGCCGTCTGTGTGTTTGACGCCAAGGGCCCGACGTTCCGCGACGAGTGGTATGACCAATACAAGGCCAACCGGCCGTCCATGCCGGATGACCTGCGCGCCCAGGTCGAGCCCATCCACGAGGTCGTCAAGCTGCTGGGCTGGCCCATCCTCGAAGTCCCCGGTATCGAAGCGGACGACGCCATTGGCACCTTGGCCAAAGTGGGCGCGGCCAGCGGGCATCGCGTGGTGGTGTCCACCGGCGACAAGGACATGGCGCAGCTCGTCACCGACAAGGTCACCCTGGTCAACACCATGACCGACGAGGCACTGGATGCGGCCGGGGTGCTGGCCAAGTTCGGTGTGCCCCCTCATCTCATCATTGATTACCTGACACTGATCGGTGACGCGGTGGACAACGTGCCGGGCGTCGAGAAAGTCGGGCCCAAGACCGCCGTCAAGTGGATCGCCGAACATGGCTCGCTCGATGGCGTGATGGCCGCTGCCGCCAGCATCAAAGGTGTGGCCGGTGAGAACCTGCGCAAGGCGCTGGACTGGCTGCCCCAGGGGCGCCGCCTGATCACCATTCGGACCGACTGCGACCTATGCGGCCACGTGCCCAACTGGCCCGCGCTCGATGCGCTGGCCCTGCGCGAGCCGGAACCAAGCGGGCTGATCGATTTTTATACGCGCTTCGGCTTCAAGACCGAATTGGCTCGCCTGAGAGGCGCCGCGCCGCAGGCTACGCCCGCCAAGAAGGCGCCGGTCGGCGGCACAGACGACCTCTTCAGCGACGAGGCGAGCGCAGGCCCAGAGGTTATGGGAGAGGCCCCCGCCGTGACCACCCATTACGAGACGGTGCTGGACTGGGGCGCGCTGGATCGCTGGGTGGCGCGCCTGCAGGCCGCCGAACTGGTCGCCTTCGACACGGAGACCGATTCGCTCGACCCCATGCTGGCCCGCATCGTGGGCCTGTCCTTCAGCGACAAGGTGGGCGAGGCCTGCTACATCCCCCTGCGCCACGAAGGCGTGGATGTACCCCAGCAATTGCCTTTGGACGAGGTGCTGGCCAAGCTCAAACCCTGGCTGGAAGACGCGAGCCGACCCAAGCTGGGGCAGCACATCAAATACGACGCCCACGTGCTGGCCAACCACGGTATCGAAGTTCGCGGCTATGCCCACGACACCATGCTGCAAAGCTATGTGCTGGAGGCCCATCGCAAGCACAGTCTCAGTGACCTGGCACAGCGCCACGTGCATCGCAAAGGGCTGGATTACGAAGACGTGGCCGGCAAGGGCGCCCAGCAAATTCCCTTTGCCCAGGTGTCGGTGGACAAGGCGGCGCAGTACTCGTGTGAAGACAGCGACCTGACGCTGCACGTGCACCAGACCTTGTGGCCGCGCCTGCAAGCCGAGCCGGGTCTGCTGGACATTTACCAGCGCTTCGAGATGCCGGCTTCGCGCGTGCTGCAGCGCATCGAGCGCAACGGCGTGCTGATCGACCGGGCCCTGTTGCAGCAGCAAAGCCATGAATTGGGCCAGCGCATCATGGAGCTGGAGCAGCAGGCCTACGAGTTGGCGGGTCAGCCTTTCAATCTGGGCTCGCCCAAACAGATTGGCGAGATTCTGTTCACCAAGCAGGGCTTGCCGGTGGTCAAGAAGACGGCCTCCGGTGCGCCGTCGACCAACGAAGAAGTGCTGGAGAAGCTGGCGGAAGACTACCCGCTGCCGGCCCGCATTCTGGAATACCGGGGCATGGCCAAGCTCAAGTCCACCTACACGGACAAGCTGCCCCTGATGATCAACCCCGCAACCGGGCGCGTGCACACCAACTATGCGCAAGCCGTCGCGGTGACCGGGCGCTTGTCCAGTAACGAGCCCAACTTGCAGAACATCCCCGTGCGGACGCAAGAAGGGCGGCGCATCCGTGAAGCCTTCATCGCGCCGCCGGGCCATGTCATCGTGTCTGCGGACTATTCGCAGATCGAATTGCGGATCATGGCGCACATCTCGCAGGACGAGAACCTGCTGCGTGCCTTCTCCGATGGCGTCGACGTGCACCGGGCCACGGCCGGCGAGATCTTTGGCGCCGCGCCCGAAGAAGTCAGCCATGAGCAACGCCGCTATGCCAAGGTCATCAACTTCGGGTTGATCTATGGCATGAGTGCGTTTGGCCTGGCATCCAATCTGGGCATTGAACGCTCAGCCGCCAACGCCTACATCGAGCGCTACTTCATGCGTTACCCCGGCGTGAAGCGCTACATGGACGAGACCCGCGCCTTGGCCAAGGCACAAGGCTATGTCGAGACGGTGTTTGGTCGCCGCCTGTGGCTGCCCGAGATCAACAGTCCCAATGGCCCCAGTCGCGCGGCGGCCGAACGGGCGGCCATCAATGCGCCGATGCAAGGCACGGCAGCGGACCTGATCAAGCTGTCCATGGTGGCGGTGCAGGACGAGCTGGACGCCCAAGGCAAGCAGACTTTGATGATCATGCAAGTGCACGACGAACTGGTCTTCCAGGTGCCGGAGGCCGAACTGGCCTGGGCGCGCTCAGAGATCCCTCGCCTGATGGCTTCGGTGGCCGACCTGCGTGTGCCCTTGCTGGCCGAGGTGGGCGCCGGCCCCAACTGGGAAGCCGCCCACTGAACGGGCGGGCGGCCGCCTCCGAGGTCAGGCCAGGCCGCCCATGCACAGGTACTTGAGCTGCAGGTACTCGTCGATGCCGTGGTGCGAGCCTTCGCGGCCCAGGCCCGAATCCTTGATGCCCCCAAAGGGCGACACCTCGTTGGAGATCAGGCCTTCGTTGATGCCGACCATGCCGTATTCGAGCTGCTCGGCCACCCGCCAGACGCGGCCAATGTCTCGCGAGTAGAAATACGCGGCCAGCCCGTAAGGCGTGTCATTGGCCAGGGCGATGGCCTCCTCGTCCGTTTTGAACCGAAAGATCGGTGCCACCGGACCAAAGATCTCGTCACGCGCCACCGCCATCTCGGGGGTCACATCGGTGAGCACGGTGGGTGCGTAGAAGTTGCCGCCGCGCTCATGACGCGTGCCGCCCAGTGCCACCTTGGCACCGCGGGTCATCGCATCGGCCACCAGGTGCTCGACCTTGCTGAGGGCCGCCTGATTGATCAGCGGGCCGATTTGCGTGCCCTCCGTCAGGCCATCGCCCACGGGCAGCGCGGCCACGGCGGCGACCAGCTTGTCGGTGAAGGCCTGGTAGACATTGTCGTGAACCAAAAAGCGATTCGTGCACACGCAGGTTTGCCCCGCGTTGCGGTACTTCGAGATCAAGGCCCCGCGAACGGCGGCGTCGATGTCGGCATCTTCAAAGACGATGAACGGGGCATTGCCCCCCAGCTCCAGCGACAGCCGCTTCATCGTCCCCGCGCATTGCGCCATCAAGCGCTTGCCGACGGCCGTCGAGCCGGTGAAGGACAGCTTGCGCACGATCGGGCTGCTGGTGAGCACCTGGCCCACCTCGACGGGACGGGCGGTGGTGACCACATTCAGCACGCCGGGGGGCAGGCCGGCGCGCTGAGCCAATTCAGCCAGCGCCAGGGCGGACAGGGGCGTGGCTTCGGCCGGCTTAACCACAGAGGTGCAACCGGCCGCCAACGCGGGGGCGACCTTGCGGGTGATCATCGCGATGGGAAAGTTCCACGGCGTGATCGCGGCGGTCACGCCCACCGGCTGTTTGATCACGACGAGGCGCTTGTCGCCGGCAGGCGAAGGGATCACTTCGCCATAGACCCGCTTGCCCTCTTCGGCAAACCATTCGACGAATGAGGCACCGTAGGCCACTTCGCCGCGGGCTTCGGCCAGGGGCTTGCCTTGCTCCAGCGTCATCAGGCGGGCCAGGTCTTCCTGATGCGCCATGATCAGCTCGTACCAACGGCGCAGCAGCGTGGCGCGGTCTTTCGCGGTGCGGGCCCGCCAGGCGGGCAGGGCGCGCTGGGCCGCGGCAATTGCCTGGGTCGCCTCGATGGCACCCATGTCGGGCACCTGGGCAAGGGTCTGGCCGGTGGCCGGGTTGACGACGGCGTGAATCGCCTTGTCATGCGCGTCAACCCATTGGCCATCCATGAAGGCCTGGGTCTTGAACAAATGGGGATCTTGCAAGGTGTTCATCGCGGTCATCCGTCAAAAGGCCGTCAAAGGCATCAAAAGGCTCAAAAGGCGTCAATAGGCCGCCCGGTAGATCGCCAGCGCGTCTTCATACTGCACGTCGCGCGGGTTGTTGATCAGCAGGCGTTGTACGTTCATGGCATCGGTGGCCAGCAGGGGCAGATCCGCCTCACGGACGCCGGCTTCGCGGAGGGACTGGGCATAAGGCATGGTGGCCACCCGTTGCGCGATGGCTTCGACAAATTCATGGGCGGCATGGGTATCGCTGGCTGAAGCCAGATCCGGCAAGATCGCGCGGCCCAGTTGCGCATACAGCGATTGCGCCATCGGCAAGTTGAAACGCAGGACGGGTGCCAGCACCAGTGAGTTGGACAGACCGTGCGGCAGGTGGCAGTGCCCTCCCAAGGGGTAAGCCAGGGCATGCACAGCCCCCACCGGAGCGTTGGCAAACGCCATGCCTGCAAGCAATGAGCCTTGCAGCATGTGTTCTCGAACGGTGGCATCGCGGCCATCACTGACCGCCGCTGGCAGATGGGTGTAGAGCAACTGAAGGGCCTGAAGGGCCAGGGCGTCTGAGACGGGGTTCTTCTTGTGGCGGGTGGTGAACGCCTCGATCGCATGCACCATCGCGTCGACCCCGGTCATGGCCGTCACAGAGGGCGGCAGTCCCACCGTGAGCTGGCTGTCGAGCAAGGCGATGTCCGGGTACAGCAGCGATGACACCACGCCCTTCTTTTCATGACTGGGCGTGGTCAGGATGGCAATGGGGGTCACTTCCGAGCCCGTTCCGGCCGTGGTGGGGACCTGAATCAGTGGCAGTCGGGGGCCTTGAGCCAGCCCGACTCCGTAGATGTCGGACAGCTTCTGGCGGGTGCGACCCAGCAAGGCGACCAGCTTGGCCGTGTCCATTGAACTGCCCCCGCCGATGCCCAGGACGCCATCGGCCTCGAACGCGGCGGCGGTCCGCGTGGCGGCTTCCACGCTGGACTCGGGCGGGTCGGCTTGAACGTCCGAAAAAACATGGACCTCGATCTGCCACGCCGCCAGCGAGGCCAGCGCCCCGTCCAGAACCCGGGCCCTGACCAACCCGGCATCGGTGACGATCAGAGCGCGGCGGATACCAAGGCCATGCGCCAGCTCGCCCAGCCGCTGGATGCCGCCTTGTTCGCACACGATTTTCGGAACAGTTTCAAAGACGAAGCTGGACATGTAAAGGACCTCGCGCCATCAAACGATCAGGGGGTAGGAGACATCGTAATGTGAGCCGGAAAACGAGAGCGATTGTGTTGGGTGTTAACCCTTGGTCTGAGTTGTCATCGTTTTGTCAAACATTTGACATGCAGCCGGGGCTAAACTGGAACAAGCTTTGGTTTCTCGTCCTGCAGTAAGGGTTCATCAGGTGTCAGGAGTTGCGCGTTTGAAATTGCTAAGCCGTGAACAGGCCATTCTGGAATTCAATCGCCGCGTGTTGGCGCAGGCTCAACGGGATGATGTCCCGCTGCTCGAGCGCCTGCGCTATATCTGTATCCTGTCGTCCAACCTCGATGAATTTTTCGAGGTGCGTTATGCCGACATCCTGGAAGCCTCCAAGACGCGCGGCACCGGAATCGGCCCCCAATATCTGGCCGACGTGGCCAAGGAAGCGCACCAGCTGGTGCACGAGCAATACCGGGTCTTCAATGACGAGCTGGGCCCCCAACTGCGCGTGGCCGGCATCGTCATCCTCAATCACGACGAGCGCAACAACCCCCAGCGCGAGTGGGTGGCCAATTTCTTCCAGAAACAGGTGCAGCCGCTGCTGGTGCCCATTGGGCTGGACCCTTCCCATCCCTTCCCGCAGGTCGCGAACAAGACGCTGAACTTCATTGTTCGCCTGGGCGGACGCGACGCGTTTGGCCGGGACAACGACATCGCCATCGTGCGCATCCCGCGTGTGTTGCCGCGCGTGATCCGCCTGCCCGACGAAGTCAGCGAGGGGCACCAGGCCTTTGTGTTGCTGTCCAGCGTCATCCGGGCGCACCTGCATGAATTGTTCCCGGGGCGCGAGATCAAGGCGTTTTCGCAATTCCGGCTGACGCGTGATTCTGAAATCGACGTCGATGAAGACGATGTCACCGATTTGCGGGTGGCCTTGCGGTCCAAGATGAGCACGCGCCAGTTTGGCCGGGCCATCCGGCTGGAAGTGGTCCGCAGCTGTCCCAAGGACCTGTCGGACTTCCTGCTCGAGCAGTTCGATCTGTCCCACCATGCCCTGTTCCACGTCAACGGGCCGGTGAACCTGGTGCGCCTGTCCCAACTGGTGGACCAGGTCGAGGGTGACCATCTGCGCTTTCCGATCTATCAGCCGGGTTGGCCCGATGGGCTGCCCCAGCAAGGCGGCATGTTCGACCATCTGCGCCGCCGTGATGTGATGCTGCATCACCCCTTTGAATCATTTGACGCCGTGGTCGAGTTTTTGCGCGAAGCGGTCTACGACCCCAATGTGCTGGCCATCAAGCAGACCATCTACCGCACGGGCAGCGAATCCGTGTTGATGGACCTGTTGCTGGAAGCGGTACGCCGGGGCAAGGAAGTGCTCGCCGTGGTCGAATTGAAGGCCCGCTTCGATGAAGAGGCCAACATCAACTGGGCCGAGCGGCTGGAAGCCCTGGGCGCCCAGGTGGTCTACGGCATCGTGGGCTTGAAAACGCATGCCAAGATGATGCTCGTCACCCGTCGCGAGGGCGGGCGCCTGCGCCGCTATGCCCACTTGTCGACCGGCAATTACAACCCCCGAACGTCCAAGCTCTATACCGACGTCGGCTACCTCACCAGCCATCCGGACATCACGGCGGACGTGGACATGTTGTTCACCCAGCTGTCCAGCATGGCGCAGCTCAAGGCCGCCCGCCAGTTGCTGTTGGCACCTTCGAACCTGCAAAAAGCGCTGATTCGGCAGATCGGGCGCGTGGCGCAATCGGCGCGTGAAGGGCTGGTGGCGCGCATCGTCGTCAAGGTCAATGCCTTGACGGATGAGCCGCTGATCCATGCCTTGATCGAGGCCGGCCAGGCCGGTGCCGAGATCGACCTGATCGTGCGGGGCGCCTGCATCCTGCCGCCGGGCGTGCCCAGTCTGACCGACCGGATCCGCGTTCGATCGGTCGTCGGTCGCATGCTGGAGCACACCCGGGTGATCTACTTCCGGTGGGGCCCGCACGAGCACGACGAAGTGCTGTACCTGTCCAGCGCGGATTGGATGAACCGCAACATGACCCGCCGCATCGAACTGGCCTGGCCCGTGCGCGACAACGCCTTGCGGCAGCGGGTCATCGACGAATGCCTGGTGCCCTACCTGCAGGACGGGCGCGATGCCTGGGTGCAGAACAGCGAGGGCTTTTACAGCCGCGTCGGCAGTGACGGACACAGTGCCCAGCAAGCCCTCATGGCACGCTACCGGGCACCCCTTTGAAGACGGGGAGCGAGGGCATGGATCTGATCTTGTGGCGACATGCTCAGGCAGAAGACCTGGCGCTCGATCCCGAACTGAGCGAAGTGGCCCAGGCGGGCCAATCGGTCACCGTCCACATCGATCCGGCGCGCGATCTGGCGCGGCGCCTGACTGCCAAAGGACACCGCCAGGCCGAGCGCATGGCCGCCTGGCTCAATCAGCGGCTGCCCGAATCGACCCGCGTCCTCGTCAGTCCGGCCCAGCGGACGCAGCAGACGGCACTGGCGCTGGGGCGGTCGTTCAAAACCGCCAAGGCGCTGAACCCGGCTGCTTCTGTGGACGATCTGCTGGGCGTGGCCAAGTGGCCACAGTCGCGCGACGCCGTGCTGGTGGTGGGCCACCAGCCGATCCTGGGCATGGCCGCCGCGCGCTTGTTGACCGGCTACGACCTGGCCTGGTCGGTCAAAAAGGGGGCGGTGTGGTGGTTGCGTTTGCGCGAACGCCAGGGGCAGCAACAAGTGACTTTACAAGCGGTGCAGTCACCCGACCTGATCTGATCGGCTGCAGAAGCCGCGATAATCGGCGTCAATGAACGCCAATCTCACTGCAGGGCCGGGAGCCAGCCCCCCGGCATATCAGATCCATGTCAGGGTGTACTGGGAAGACACCGATGCCGGTGGCATCGTGTTCTACGCCAACTACCTGCGCTTCATGGAGCGTGCCCGTACCGAATGGTTGCGCAGCCTGGGACACGGGCAGGAGGGCGCACGCCAAGCCGGCGGTGGCATGTTCGTGGTCAGTGAGACCCAGGTGCGCTATGTGCGCCCCGCGCGACTGGATGACTGGCTGACCGTCACGGTCGAGGTGGTCGAGGCGGGTCGCGCGTCCATGGTGTTCGATCAGAAGGTGTTGCGGGGCGACCAGTTGCTGACCGAAGGTCGCATTCGGGTGGGCTGGGTTCAGCCGGACGCCGATGGCTTTCGCGCCGGCCGCATCCCGGCAGACATGTTGGCAGCGCTGACAGCGGCCTCGTCCATCGATCAAAATTGAATTTCGGAGGTTGACGTTCATGAATCAAGATTTGTCCATCATCACCTTGGTGTTGCACGCCAGTTTGCTGGTGCAACTGGTGATGGCCTTGCTGCTGACCGTGTCGCTGGCCAGCTGGACGGTGATCTTTGGCAAGCTCATCGGCTTGCGCCGGGTCAAAACCGACAACGAAGAGTTTGACCAGGAATTCTGGGCGGGTCGCACGCTGCAAGAGCTGTATCAGGATGCGCAGCGCGGCGAAGGCCCGGTGTCGCCGCAAGAGCGCATTTTTGCGGCCGGCATGCGCGAGTTCATGAAGATGCGTGAACGCCGGGTGACCGATGTGGGCGCGCTGCTCGAGGGCTCGCGCCGCGCCATGCGGGCCAGCTTTCAGCGCGAGATGGACGTGATCGAGGCCAAGCTCGACTTCCTCGGCTCCGTGGGGTCCGTGTCGCCGTATATCGGGCTGTTCGGCACCGTCTGGGGGATCATGCACGCCTTCACCGGCCTGTCCAACTTGCAGCAAGTCACGCTGGCTACCGTGGCGCCCGGCATTGCCGAAGCGCTGGTGGCCACGGCCATCGGCCTGTTTGCGGCGATTCCCGCCGTGCTGGCCTACAACCGCTTCTCGCGCGACATCGACCGCATCGCCACGCACATGGAGTCCTTCGTCGAGGAGTTCTCCAACATCCTGGCGCGTAACGTGACGCCCGCCGAACAGGGCCGTCCCGCTCAAGGGCACTGATCGTGGCACAACTCATCGGACGTGGCGGCGGGCGTCGCCGTCGGACCCAAAGCGAAATCAACATGGTGCCGTTCATCGACGTCATGCTGGTGTTGCTGATCATCTTCATGGTCAGCGCCCCCTTGCTGCCCACGGGGGTGGTGGACCTGCCCACTATGGGCAAGGCCCAGAAGGCGCCTGAAAAGGTCGTCGAAATCGTGGTCCAGGAAGAGGGCCGCGTGAAGCTGCGCGTCAACAGTCAGGACGCCGGCATCGTGATGCTGGCCGATCTGGCCCGCAAGGTCAAAGAAGTGCAGGACAGTGCCGAAGGCGGTGCCGCCGCCGTGCCGGTCATCATCTCGGCGCGCAAGGATGTGCGCTATGAGGCCGTGGTCCAGATCATGGACACCCTGCAGCGCGCGGGCGTGGCGCGCGTAGGCCTGTCGGTTCGGACAACGGGTGGTGCGTAACCATGTTGCAAGGCACGGCTTCTCCGGCTGATCTGTCGCAGTTCCGTCCGCAGGATGCGGGCGGCTGGAAGCCGGGTCTGGCCATGGCCTTGTTTGTCCACTTGCTGCTGGTGGGCGCGCTGGCGCTCGGGGTTCACTGGAAGATCCAGCAACCGGCGGCCGTCGAGGCCGAGGTCTGGACGTCTGTACCTCGCGCGCAAGAGCCGACCCCCGTGACCCCGGAGCCGGAGGTCGCGCCCCCGCCCACGCCGCCCCAGCCACCTGAGCCGGTGGTTGAAAAACCCGCTGAAAAGCCGCCAGACCTGGTCATCGCGCCGGTCAAGCCCAAAGTTGCCAAGCCCAAGAAGGAGCCCAAAGAGGTCTTCTTGCCCGATCCACCCAAGAAGGTGCCGCCCAAAGCCGAGCCGAAGCCCGAGAAGGTGCCGCCCAAGGTGGTGCCGCCGGCCAAACCGGCGGTCGATCCCAAGGCGGAGGCCAAAGCCAAGGCAGCCGATGCCGCACGCGCCAAGGCCGAAGCCAAGAGCCTGGCGGAGCAGCGGCAAGCCAATCTGGACCGCCTGATGCGCAATCTGGCGCAGGATCAAATCTCCTCGGCGGGCCCCAGCGACAGCTACATCGGCCGCATCGTCTCGCGGGTCAAACCCAATATCGTGTTTCCGCGCGATGGCGTGACGGGCAACCCGGCCGCTCTGGTCAAGGTCGAGTGCACCGCCGAGGGCAAGATCACGCGCAGCACCGTGATCGCAGCGTCCGGGAACGAACAGTGGGACCAGGCGGTCATCCGGGCCCTGGAGCGGACCCAGGTGCTGCCGCTGGACGAGCGCAAGCGGGCGCCTTGCCCCTTCGAAATCAACTTCCGCCCGCAGGACTTCTGAGCGGCAAGTGGTAACAGTGGGCCATTTGGACCCCTGATGGGTCGATCAAAGGGCTGGTCTTTTCATAAGATGGTAGGGGTTCAATGGAATCGTGACCTGCCATGCCTGACCAGTCTTCGACGCCCCTCACTTTGGTCGACCTCGACGCTGCAGCGCCTGATGCGGGAGCGTTCCGCTGGCCGACTCCGCCCTACGCCTGCTACCCGCAGCCGGAGCCTCAGAGCGATCACGAACCGTGTGAAATCGTCGGCCTCAATGGCCGGGTGATGCGGGGTCGCCTGATCTTCTTCGTACCCGACCAGCAAATGGCGCAGGTGCAGGTGCCGCCCTCGCGCACCACCATGCCGCTGCGCTTTGGGCAGTTCCGGTCGATCTTGCTGACGCGGCCCTTTGCCGCCTCGGTGGTGACCGAGGAGATGGACCCCCACGCCGCCGTGCTCGATCAGCGGCTGAACACCAAATACCGCGTCTGGCTCAAGGATGGCTCGCAGATGCAGGGCCACACCATGGGCCACACGGAGACGCCGTTCGGGCTCTTCCTGTTCCCGCCCATCGATGCCGATGGCAACGTGGCGCGTCTGTTCATCCCGCAGGACATTCTGGACCGCGCCGAGTACGGGCCCCGTCTGGGCGAGGTGCTCGTCGAGTCGAAAGTGGCCACCGCCGAGCAGATCAACCAGGCCGTGGACGCGCAGACGCGCATGCGCAGCCAGAAGCTGGGCGACATCTTGCTGACCCGGCAAGTGGTCACCGCCGACCAGCTGTTGCGTGCCATCGAGCAGCAAAGCACCATGCCCATGGTTCGCATCGGCGAAGCCCTCACGGCCATGGGGATGATCACCGACGCCCAACTGAAAGAGGCCCTGGCCGAGCAAGAGCGCGACCGCGGCGTGCCCTTGGGCGAGTTGCTGATCAAGATGGGGCTGGTCTCACGCGACGATCTGCAGACCGCGCTGGCTCGCAAGATGGGCTACCCTCTGGTCAACCTGGAGCAGTTCCAGTCTGAGGTGGATGCGCTGCTGAAGGTGCCGTTTCAGGTCGCCACCCGCCTGATGGTCGTGCCGCTGCTGTTGCGTGACAACACCTTGATCGTGGCCGTCGAAGACCCCAGCAAGCGCCTGACCCTGGCCGAGCTGGAATTCATCACGCAGTGCAAGATCGTGCCCGTGCTGGCCCAGCACAGCCAGATCGAATGGGCAATCCGGGACGCTTACGCCGACATCGGCGCAGACGTGGGCGCGCACGCGACCGCCCGCGGCCAGATCGAGGCCCCCTCATACGACTTCGAATCGGTGGACTCCAATCAGCTGGTGGCCGACCTCGAGGCCAACCGCGACGCGACCAACCGCGAAGAAGACCAGCCCATCGAGCAAAGCGACAACTCGCTGGTGCGGCTGATCAACACCATGATCATGGAGGCCTATGCCCAAGGCGTGTCCGACATCCATGTCGAGTGTTACCCGGGCCGGGAAAAGGTCAAGATTCGTTTCAGAAAGGACGGCGCCTTGCTGCCCTATCTGGAGTTGCCGCACAACTACCGCAACGCCCTGGTTGCGCGGCTCAAGATCATGTGCGACCTCGACATCTCCGAGCGCCGCAAGCCGCAGGACGGCAAGATCAACTTTGCCAAGTTCATGCCGCAGTACAAGATTGAACTGCGGGTGGCCACCATCCCCACCAACAACGGCCTGGAAGACGTGGTGATGCGGATTTTGGCCTCGGCCAAGCCGCTGCCGCTGGACAAGATCGGACTGAGTCCGGTCAACCTGAAGCGGCTGCAAGAAGCCATGGAGCGGCCCTACGGCATGATCCTGTGCGTGGGTCCGACCGGTTCGGGTAAGACCACCACCTTGCACTCGGCGCTCAGTTACATCAATGTGCCCGAACGCAAGATCTGGACGGCCGAAGACCCCATTGAAATCACGCAGCCGGGGCTGCGCCAGGTGCAGGTCAACAGCAAGATCGAGTGGACCTTCGCCAAGGCTTTGCGTGCCTTCCTGCGTGCCGATCCGGACGTGATCATGGTGGGCGAAATGCGGGACGAAGAAACGGCCAGCATGGGCATCGAGGCTTCGCTGACCGGGCACCTGGTGCTGTCCACCTTGCACACCAATAGCGCGCCAGAGACGGTCACGCGTCTGCTGGACATCGGCATGGACCCCTTCAACTTTGCGGACTCCCTGCTGGTGGTGCTGGCGCAGCGCCTGGTGCGGCGGCTTTGTACCGAATGCCGTGTCTCCGAGCCAGCCAGCGAAGCCTTCATCGACGAATTGCTGGCCGACTATCTGTACAACGTCCCGGATGGCGCGCCCGAGTTGACGCGCGATGCGGTGCTGGCCTATTGGCACGGGCGCTTTGCGCAGAACGGCAAGCTCATGCTGCACCACAACAAAGGCTGTGACCGTTGCAGCCACTCGGGCTATCGCGGCCGGGCGGGCATCCACGAACTGATGTCGATCAGTCGTGACTTGCGTCGCATGATTCAAACCGGCGCGCGCGCCGAAGAGTTGCAGCAGCAGGCCATGCGCGAGGGCATGCGAACACTGCGGCAGGATGGCTTGGACAAGGTTTTGGCCGGCATGACCAGCCTCGATGAAGTGCGTGCGACCAGCAACCGATGAGGCTGTTGTGCTGACGCTGCAACATGGTTGGCAAAAAAGGTGCAAGATACATACAAAGAAGTCGCGAATTGGCCTTGGAAACCATGGTTTCTCTGGGTATCCAGACCAGGCGATTTCATTGATCTTAGGTGTTAAGGCGATGCGAGTCAGTTAGGTCGGGTCACCACGCTGGATTCCCGGCCTTCCAGATGGACATCAATGGCTTGAGTCGTTGGTTCTGGAGGTCTGTATGGACGTCATCAGCAACTTCGCTGCTCGTTACGAGCGCACCCGCGAAGAGGAGTATTCCCTGGAGGAGTACCTCGATATCTGCAAGCGGGACACCACCGCTTACGCCACCGCCGCCGAGCGCATGCTCAAGGCCATTGGCGAACCCCAGATGATCGACACGCGCAACGATCCGCGCCTGTCACGCATCTTCACCAACAAGGTCATCAAGCTGTATCCGGCCTTTGAAGAGTTCTATGGCATGGAAGACGCCATCGAACAGGTGGTGAGCTACTTCCGCCATGCCGCGCAAGGGCTGGAAGAAAAGAAACAGATCCTGTATTTGCTGGGCCCGGTGGGCGGCGGCAAATCGTCGATCGCCGAGCGTCTGAAGCTGCTCGCGCAGCATGTGCCGTTTTATGCGATCAAGGGCTCGCCGGTGAACGAGTCGCCGCTGGGCTTGTTTGACCCAGTAGAAGACGGTCCCATCCTGGAGAGCGAATACGGCATCCCGCGCCGTTACCTCAATCGCATCCTGAGCCCCTGGGCGGTCAAGCGCCTGGAAGAGTTCGGCGGCGACATCCGCAAGTTCCGCGTGGTCAAGCGCTACCCCAGCATCCTCAAGCAGGTGGGCATTGCCAAGACCGAACCCGGTGACGAGAACAACCAGGACATCAGCGCGCTCGTCGGCAAGGTCGACATCCGCAAGCTGGAGACCTACGCGCAAGATGACCCCGATGCCTACAGCTACTCGGGTGGCCTGTGCCTGGCCAACCAGGGCTTGCTGGAATTCGTCGAAATGTTCAAGGCGCCGATCAAGGTGCTGCACCCCTTGCTGACCGCGACCCAGGAAGGCAACTTCAAGGGCACCGAAGGCTTCGGGGCGATCCCGTTTGACGGGGTGGTGCTGGCTCACTCCAACGAGTCGGAGTGGAAGGCCTTCCGCAACAACAAGAACAATGAAGCCTTCCTGGACCGGATCTACATCGTCAAGGTGCCGTATTGCCTGCGGGTCTCTGAAGAAATCAAGATCTATGAGAAGCTGGTTCGCACATCATCGCTGGCCGCTGCGCCTTGCGCGCCCGGCACGCTGAAGATGATGAGCCAGTTCGCCATCCTGACGCGCTTGAAGGAGCCTGAGAACTCCAGCATCTACAGCAAGATGCAGATCTATGACGGCGAAAACCTGAAGGACACCGATCCCAAGGCCAAGTCGATTCAAGAGTATCGGGACTACGCTGGCGTGGACGAAGGTATGAGCGGCATCTCCACCCGCTTTGCGTTCAAGATCATCTCCAAGGTCTTTAACTTCGACAGCCAGGAAGTGGCCGCCAACCCGGTGCATTTGATGTACGTGCTCGAACAACAGATCGAGCGCGAACAGTTCCCGGCTGAAACCGAGCAGAAGTACATCGCCTACATCAAGGAGATGCTGGCACCGCGCTATGCCGAGTTCATCGGCAAAGAGATTCAGACTGCTTACCTGGAAAGCTATTCCGAGTACGGCCAGAACATCTTTGACCGCTACGTGACGTATGCCGATTACTGGATCCAGGATCAGGAATACCGTGACACGGACACCGGCGAGATCTTTGACCGTGGCGCGCTGAACGCCGAGCTGGAAAAGATCGAGAAGCCCGCGGGCATTGCAAACCCCAAGGACTTCCGCAACGAGATCGTCAACTTCGTGCTGCGGGCACGTGCCAACAACGGAGGCAAGAACCCGCTGTGGACGAGCTACGAGAAGCTGCGCACCGTGATCGAGAAGAAGATGTTCAGCAACACCGAAGAGTTGTTGCCGGTCATCAGCTTCAACGCCAAGGCCAGCGCCGATGAGGTCAAGAAGCATGAGGACTTCGTCAACCGCATGGTCCAAAAGGGCTATACGGCCAAACAGGTCCGATTGCTGTGCGAGTGGTATTTGCGGGTGCGCAAGTCATCGTGATGCGATGAGGCGCGCAGGTCCGTTCAGGACAAAGAGGTTGCATGACAGGTCAACACATCATCGACCGCCGACTGGCGGGCAAGAATAAGTCGGTCGGCAACCGCGAACGCTTCCTGCGTCGCTACAAGGACAAGGTGCGCGAGGCGGTGCAGCGCGCCATCAATGGCCGCAGCATCCGCGACATCGAAAAGGGCGAGGACATCGCCATCCCAAAGAAGGATCTGTCCGAGCCGGTGTTCAGCCATGGCGAAGGCGGCACCCGGGATGTGGTCCATCCCGGTAACCGCGAATACGTGCGTGGCGACAAGATCGAGAAGCCGCCCGGCGGCGGTGGGCAGGGCAGCGGGTCCGGTGAGGCCAGTGACTCCGGCGAGGGCGAAGATGACTTTGTCTTCAGCTTGAGCAAGGAAGAGTTCATGCAGGTCTTTTTCGAAGACCTGGCCTTGCCCAATCTGGTCCGCACGGCATTGGCCGAAGTGCCGGAATGGAAGAGTCAGCGCGCGGGCTTCTCCAGCGACGGCACACCTAACAATCTGCACGTGGTGCGCTCCATGCGAGGCGCTTTGGGGCGCCGCATCGCCTTGGGTGCAAGCAGCCGCCGCGAAGTGCAAGAGCTGGAAGCGCGTCTGGAAGAGTTGCGCCGCCTCAATGCCGAAACCGGCAACGCACCGGGCGACGCGGTGCTGGTGCAAGAGCGCGCCAAGGAAATCGAAGCCATCGAGGCCCGGCTGCAGCACCTGCGTGGCCGCATCAAGGGCATCCCCTTTCTGGATCCGATCGACCTGCGGTTTCGCAGCCGCATCAAGGTGCCGGTGCCCACGACCAAGGCGGTGATGTTCTGCGTGATGGACGTGTCCGGCTCGATGGACGAGCAGCGCAAGGAGTTGTCCAAGCGCTTCTTCATCCTGCTTTACCTGTTCCTGACCCGGCATTACGACAAGATCGAGTTGGTCTTCATCCGTCACCACACGCAGGCCCAAGAGGTCAACGAAGAAGACTTCTTCCATGCCACAGAGACGGGGGGCACGGTGGTGTCCAGTGCCTTGGTCCTGCTCGACGAGATCATCCAGGCCCGTTATCCCACCAACGAGTGGAACCTCTACGTGGCCCAAGCCAGTGACGGCGACAACTGGCACCACGACTCAAGCCGCTGCCGCGAGATCCTGGAGGAAAAGATCTTGCCCCTGGTTCGCTACTATGCCTACGTGCAAGTGGCGCAGACCGAGCAGAACCTGTGGGACGAATACCTTGGCCTGGCCGAGGTTCACAAGCACTTTGCCATGCGCAAGGTGCTGGAGGCCTCGCAGATCTATCCCGTCTTCCGTGAGCTGTTCAAGAAGGAAGGAGTGGATGCATGACGACCTCTGCCCATACCAAACCGCTGCCAGGACCTTCCGATTGGTCGTTCGAGCTGATCGAGCAATACCACGACGTGATCCGGGCGACCGCCGAGCGCTACAAGCTTGACACCTATCCCAATCAGCTGGAGATCATCACCGCCGAGCAGATGATGGATGCCTATGCGAGCGTAGGCATGCCGGTCAACTATCGGCATTGGTCGTATGGCAAGGAGTTCATTGCCAACGAGAAGAACTACCGCCGCGGCTTCATGGGGCTGGCGTACGAAATCGTCATCAACTCCAACCCCTGCATCAGCTACCTGATGGAAGAAAACACCATGGCCATGCAAGGTCTGGTGATCGCCCATGCGGCCTATGGCCACAACAGCTTCTTCAAGGGCAACTATCTGTTCAGGATGTGGACAGATGCGGGCTCGATCATCGACTACCTGGTCTATGCCAAGAACTACGTGGCGCGGTGTGAAGAACGCTATGGCATCGACGCGGTGGAAGAGCTGCTGGACTCGTGCCATGCCTTGATGAACCACGGCGTGGACCGATACCGCCGTCCCGGCAAGTTGTCGCTTGACAAGGAGCTGGCACGCCGCGAGGAGCGCGAGGCCTATCTGCAGCAGCAGGTCAATGACCTGTGGCGAACCTTGCCACGCCGGGCAGACCGCCCCGAAGAAGAGGCGGTGCGCCGCTTTCCGGCCGAGCCGCAAGAGAACCTGCTGTACTTCATTGAAAAGCACGCCCCGCTGCTGGAGCCCTGGCAGCGCGAGATCGTGCGCATCGTGCGCAAGGTGGCGCAGTACTTCTATCCGCAGCGCCAGACGCAGGTGATGAACGAAGGCTGGGCCACGTTCTGGCACTACACCTTGCTCAACACGATGTATGACGACGGCTATCTGAGCGACGGCATCATGCTGGAGTGGCTGAAGTCGCACACCAATGTCATCTACCAGCCGCCGGTGGGCAGCCGCGGGTACAGCGGGCTCAATCCCTACGCCCTGGGCTTTGCGATGTACACGGACCTGCGGCGGATCTGCGAGCACCCCACGGAAGAAGACCGGCTGTGGTTCCCCGACTTTGCGGGCTCAGCCGAGGGCACGCCGCCTGGCGAGCATGCGTGGCTCAAGACCTTGGATTACGCCATGCGCAATTTCAAGGACGAGAGCTTCATCGGCCAGTTCCTGAGTCCCAAAGTGATGCGGGACTTCCGGCTCTTCGCCATCCGTGATGAAGAAGAAGCGGCCGAGTACGAAGTCAGCGCAATCCACGACGAGTTGGGCTATCGCGCTTTGCGTGAGACCTTGTCCCGGCAATACGACCTGGGATCCCGCGAACCGAATATCCAGGTCTGGAGCGTGAACCTGCGCGGCGACCGTTCATTGACCCTGCGCCACACGCGTCACAACGACCGTCCGCTGGGCGATGGCACCCGCGAAGTGCTCAAGCACGTCGCCCGCCTGTGGGGTTTCCCGGTTCACATGGAAAGCGTGGGCGCGCAAGGCGATGTCCGCCAACAGTGGACGGTGGTGCCTGCGACGATGGAGTGAGGCGCGGCAGGACGCCGCGCCCCGCGGTCACAGTGGGGCGCTGTTGGTATCCAGGTCCTGCAGCAGGCTGTCCATCGCGCGCTGCATCAGATTGCGCTCTTCCAAACTGGTTGCCAAGCCTTCGGCACGCAGGCGTTCGAGCGCCCGCCGAGTCAGCGAGTGCATGCGCCCGGCATGGTCGCTCGAGAACATGAAGAACTGGCGATTGCCGCTGTACCACAGCAGGTGTGCCGAGATCCACTTGCCCTGAAGCAGCAGCTTGCACCAGCTGCCCTTTTGCAGCGAGTCGATCCATTCGCTGGCCGATTCGTCGGACTGGCCATTCTGCGCATCGTCGCCAAACGACATTGGCACCGTGGGCAGCGAGCCCACATTGGTGTCCAGCACCTGACGCCGCAGCGCGTGCTCGAAAGGCTCGTCGTCGGGCTCCATCTCTTCCTGCATTTGACGCACCAGTTCTTCAGGCGTCGGCTCGCGCGGGGTCTTGGGCGCAGAGCGCAGGTAGCGCGTGTGGATGATCATCAACTCGTCGAGGATGGCGTCCCGCTGCGCCTGCGGCAGATCGATCAGGGCCATGCCCCGTTGCAGACGCTGGATCAGGCCGGGCAGGGCGCGGCGCAAGGCCTGCCGCTCTTCCGGATTGGTGGGGCGTTGCAAGCTTTGCAGTAAATCATCCACGGTGGCCAGCATGGCCTGCGCTTCTTCGTCGTCGTGACCATGGGTGGCCATGGTGTGGGCGAGCACGTCGACCCAGGGGCCGCTCAAGAAATCCTTGACGCGTTCGCTGACCTTGGTGGCGGCCAGTTGATGGGCCACTTGCTGGCGCAAGATCGGGCGCAGGGCCTGTCGGTGGTCGGCCACCTCCAGTTCGGCCACGGCCTGTTGCGAGGGTTCGAGTTCGGCGTGCGACTGCCGCTCGATGAAGCCTTTGACCTGTCGCAGCGCTTCTTCGTATTGCGCTGCATGGGGCTGGGGGCTTTGCGCCAGGCGTTGCACCAGTGGCTCCAGAAAGCCCATGAAGGTGGACAAGCCATCTTGATGGGGGTGGGAGTAGCCATTGGCGTAAGACGCCACTTCGTTGAGCAGTCGCCAGGCGGGATGCCGGTCGCTGCGCACAAGATGCGGGTCATCCATGGCGGCCCGCAGCACGGAGGGCTGCAGTCGCCCGATCACCTTCTTGATCGCGGGCTGCAGCGCGTCGTCCTTCACCATTTGCTCGAACAGGCGCGACAGCAGGGCGACGGTTTGCGGGTCGCTCTGAATGGGGCGCGGGGCCGGAGGCGGCGAGGCAGGACCGGCCGTTTGCAGATGCCGCAAGGCATGGTCCAGCGACGCCGACACCATGGACGCCGGCATGCCCGCGCCCATCAGCTGCTGCGCGGGAATGCGGTCGAGCAGGCTGTGCAGCGAGGCGGGCGCCGCGACCGGTGCCTCCGGGGTCTTGATGCGCTCTGGGGTGGTCAGCGTGCGATAGGCCAGGGGGCTGAAGCCTTGCTGCCGCAGCTGATCACAAGTCTGTTCATAGAAATTGCGCAACAAGTCCGCCAGGATTCGTGCGCCGACGCGCAGCAGCAGCGCGCGCGGACCGGGCGCCAGACCCAATTCGGCGACGGCGGCGCTCAGTGCTTTGGCATACACCGTCGGGCGAAAGACATTGGCCTCGGGGCGCAGCGTGGCCTCGCCACGCAACGTGGCGGCAAAAGCCTGCAGCTCGCGCAACTCCCATTCGGCCTTGAGGTCGATCAGCTGGACGGTGCGCGAGATTTCGATTTCTTTTTCTGCCTCGGACTCGTCCACCAGCGTCAATTGGTCCAGCCGCATCTGGTCCAGGCTGTGCGGAGACGTCTCCGCGCGTCCGGCGGATTCGACTTCAGCCTGAATGTGATACGCCAGGGCGCCCTCCAGCTTGAGACGCTGGTTCTGGAGGGTCTCCATCAGCTGGAACAACAGATTGCGGTCATTGGCCAGCGCCATGTCGACGCTGGAGCCGCGCAATGCTGTCAGGGTCAGGTTCATCCATTGGGCGACGAGAGTCGGGGTGCGACTCAGCCCGTCCTGGATGTACCGCAGGTAATGAGGGTTTTCAGCCATGTGACCATCCTAGGGGTTGATCGGCACATGAAAGCTGTGAAGAGGCTCACACAAACCGGCCAATTATCACGACCCGTTGATCGGCCCGGATTTCAGGGCCCGGAATAGGCCGCCTTGGCCCCTGCTTATCCGGCTAAAGATTTTTGGCCCTTCGCCAAGAATGGAGTCCAGACAGCAGTACTTCGCCTCTTTCTTTTATGTCAGAACAGAGTTCACAAGACAAGCAGTTACCCGCATCAGAGCGGAAACTGAGAAAAGCCCGAGAAGACGGGCAAGTCGTGCGTTCGCGCGATTTGGGGCATTTCCTGGTCGTGCTGGCCGCCACCGGCGTGCTGATGGGGCTGACCCCCGTCTGGATGGCACGCCTGCAGGCACAGTTGAGTGCCGGCATGCGCTTTGACGCCCGCACCGTGGCCGCCCCGGACATGATGCTGGAGCGCCTGGGTAGCCTGGCCAGCCAGGCCTTGATGATGATCGTGCCGTTCGGAGTGGGGGTGGCCCTGGCTTCCGTCGCCGCGGGCGTGCTCGCAGGCGGCTGGGTGATGTCCTTCAAGGTGCTGGCGCCCAATTTTGGCAAGCTCAACCCGATCTCGGGCTTGGGCAATCTGTTTTCCAAGCAGCAACTCATCGACGCGCTCAAGTCTTGCCTGCTGGCGCTGATTCTGGGCGCCGCGGGCGCGCTGTTCCTGTCCAAGGTCTGGCCTGACATGGTCCAGTTGATGGCCCGGCCCTTGCCCACCGCCATCCACGATCTGGGTGTCACGATCGGTCAGGTCCTGGGCTCGATGCTGCTGGTGATGGCCGCATTTGCGATTCTGGACTGGCCTTTGCAGCGCTTCCTGTTTGCTCAGAAGATGAAGATGAGCCATCAGGAAGTCAAGGACGAGTACAAGCAGCAAGAAGGCAACATGGAAGTCAAAGGCCGCATCAAGCAACGCATGCGCGAGATGGCCCGCAAGCGCATGCTGTCTGCCGTGCCGCAAGCCGACCTGGTGGTGATGAACCCGACCCACTATGCCGTGGCGCTGAAGTACGACGAGGCCACGATGGGCGCACCGCGCGTGGTCGCCAAGGGCCTGGATCTGCTGGCTTTCCGCATTCGCGACATCGCCACCGAAAACCGGGTGCCGGTGCTCGAAGCGCCGCCCTTGGCGCGTGCGCTGTACGCCAACACCGAAGTGGACGCCGAGGTGCCCATGGCCCTGTACAGCGCCGTGGCCCAGGTGCTGGCTTATGTGTACCAACTCAAGGCCGCCCTGGCTGGCCAGGCCCCCTTGCCCGGCAACATGCCGGACCTGGATGTGCCGGCGGACCTGGACCCCTTGCAATCGGCCAAAGCCAAGGCGCAGGTCGAGGCTGAATCTGACGTGATGAGCAGCGTGGAGACTGAGTGATGAATCCCTGGCTTCAAAAACTGCAACTGGTGATGAGCGGCAAGGCGCAGGGCATGCAAGCCATGCTGGCGCCGCTCGTCGTCGTCTTCGTGCTGGCCCTGATGGTGCTGCCGCTGCCGGCCTTCATCCTGGACCTGTTCTTCACCTTCAACATCGCCACGGCCCTGATGGTGATGATGGTGGCGGCCACCATGCTGCGTCCCCTGGACTTTGCGGCTTTCCCCTCGGTGCTGCTGCTGACCACTTTGCTGCGTCTGTCGCTGAACGTGGCCTCGACCCGGGTGGTGCTGATGAATGGCCACACCGGCACGGGCGCCGCCGGCCGGGTGATCGAATCGTTCGGCCACTTCCTGATCGGTGGCAACTTTGCGGTCGGTCTGATCGTGTTCGCGATTCTGGTGGTGATCAACTTCGTGGTGATCACCAAGGGCTCGGAGCGGATCGCTGAAGTCAGTGCCCGCTTCACCTTGGACGCGATGCCCGGCAAGCAGATGGCGATCGACGCCGACTTGAGCGCTGGCCTGATCGACGACAAGGAAGCCAAGCGCCGTCGCAAGGAAGTGGGTGAAGAGGCCGAGTTCCATGGCTCCATGGACGGTGCTTCCAAGTTCGTGCGCGGCGATGCGATCGCCGGCATCCTGATTCTGTTCATCAACATCGTCGGTGGTTTCGTGATCGGCGTGGTGCAGCACGACATGTCGCCCGGCGATGCGGCCAGCTCTTATGTGCTGCTGGCGGTCGGTGACGCGCTGGTCGCCCAGATTCCCGGCTTGCTGATCTCGGTGGCTTCGGCGATGGTGGTGTCCCGCGTGGGCAAAGAGCAGGACGTCGGCCAACAGATCATGGGCCAGATGTTCGCCAATCCCAAGGTCATCGGGATTGCCGCTGGCATCATCGGCTTGCTGGGCGTGATCCCCGGGATGCCCACCTTCGTGTTCCTGCCCGTGGCCGGTGGCCTGGGTTACTCAGCCTGGCGGATGTTTGAAAAGCAGGAAGCGGCTCGCAAGGCGCCCAAGCCGGTCGAAAAGCCCGCCGACGCGCCCAACCCCAACGGCGAAGCGAGCTGGGAAGACCTGCAGCCGGTCGACACCCTGGGCCTGGAAGTGGGCTATCGCCTGATCCAGTTGGTGGACAAGGACCGGGGCGGCGACCTGCTCAACCGGATCAAGGGCGTTCGCCGCAAGTTCGCGCAAGAAGTGGGCTTTTTGCCGCCATCTGTGCACATCAAGGACAATCTGGAACTTCGTCCCAGCTTCTACCGCATCACGTTGCGGGGCGCCGTGGTGGGCGAGGGCGAGGTCTTCCCGGGCATGTTGATGGCCATCAACCCCGGTCACGTCACCAATCCGATTTCGGGTGCCTCGGCGGTGGACCCTGCCTTTGGTCTGCCGGCGGTGTGGGTAGAAGAGCGACAAAAGGATGCCGCGCAAATGGCTGGTTACACGGTCGTTGATCCCTCGACTGTGGTGGCCACTCATCTTTCACACTTGATGCAACTCCATGCAGCCAAGTTGCTGGGCCGGGTAGAGACCCAGCAACTGGTGGAGCATGTGACGAAGTTGGCTCCCAAACTCATAGAAGACGTGGTTCCCAAGATGGTTGGCATCGCTACATTGCAGAAAGTGTTGCAGCTGCTCCTCGAAGAAGGGGTGCACATCCGCGACATGCGTTCGATCATCGAGACGATGGCCGAGCAGGCCGCCATGATGCCGGCCGTGGTCAACGACCCCGCCGAGCTGTCGCGCCGCATCCGTGTGGGTCTGGCGCCCGCCATCGTCCAACAGATTTACGGCCCGGTTCGCGAACTCGATGTGATCGCCATCGAACCCGATCTGGAGCGCTTGCTGACCCAGGCGCTGACCGGCCCCAGCGGCCCCATGCTGGACCCCGGCGTGGCCGACCATTTGACCCGCCAGGCGGCAGACGCCTCGCAACGCCAGGAAAACCTCGGCCATCCAGCTTGCTTGCTGGTGCCTGACTCGATTCGCCCGATGGTGGCGCGCTTGCTCAAGCGTGCTGCGCCGCGCCTGAAGGTGCTGGGCCACAGCGAGATTCCTGAGACTCATTCGATTCGCATCGGTACCCTGATTGGAGGCCACGCATGAACGTCAAACGCTTTATCGGACGGAATTCTCGCGAAGCCATGCAGAAGGTCAAGGCGGCCTTTGGTGACGATGCGGTCGTGCTGTCCACCAAGCCCGCTCCTGAAGGCGGTATCGAAGTCCTGGCCATGGCCGGCGACAGCGTCCCCTCCATCGAGTCTTATCCCGTTGAACGCTCCGAGCCCCTGGCTGCTCGTGCCGAGTCGGTAAACTTGCCCATCGGTCGTCCCGCTGCGAGCGCCCCCGCCAAGGAGTCGCCCGCTCAGCGAGAAGCCGCCAAGGCGTCCGGCCAGGGCATGGGTGGCGCGATGGCCAACCTGGCCAACAGCGTGCAAGACGACGTCAAGCAACTGGCCATGAGCACCTTGTCCTTCCAGGACTATGTGCGTGAGCGCATGCTCAAGCGTCGCCAGGCCGCGCTGCAGTCGCGCACCGAGCCGGCCATGGCCGTGTCGCCCGAAGAGCAGCTCAACCAGCGCTTTGCCCAGCCCAAGCCGCAGCGCCCTGTAGTGGCCGCACCGGTGGACCTGGGCGCCGAGCCCCCCATGCAGCAGATGGCCGCCCAGGCGCAGGAGCCCGAAGCCTGGCCTGACATGCAGCAACTGTTGTCCGGCCGTCCCCAGGTCGCTCAGCAGCCCGCGCAACCCAAGCCTGCGGCCGCACCGGTCCGTCCGGCTCAGGTCGTGCCCCTGCGTACCGAGAACCCCGAACTGACCTTGCAAGGCCTGACGGCCCGCCAAAGCCCTGCGCGTGAATCGCGTCCGGACGCCGCCACCCTGGAAGCGCTCAAGTCTGCCCAGGAAGCCAATGCCTCGATGCTGGGCGAGTTGCGGGCCATGCGCGCCATGATGAAAGAGCAGTTCGAGACCATGGCTTTCATCGAAAAGCTGGGTCGCACCCCTTCGCAAGCCGCGCTGGCGCAAAAGCTGCTGGACGGTGGTTTCTCTGCCGTCTTGATCCGCAAGATGCTGGACGCCATGCCCGCCGAAGTGTCCTCGGGCGCCCACGACGAAGTGCAATGGGCCACCCAGGTGCTGCAGCGCAACCTGAACACCGCTGACCAGGAAGCCAGCATCGAAGACCGCACCGGCGTGTTTGCCCTGATCGGCTCCACCGGTGTCGGCAAGACCACCACCACTGCCAAACTGGCCGCCACTTTTGCCGCCAAGCACGGCGCGCACAACCTGGGTCTGATCACCCTGGATGCCTACCGGATGGGCGCTCACGAACAGCTGCGCGCCTACGGCCGCATTCTGGGCGTGCCCGTGCACATGGCGCACGACCGTGCTGCGCTGGAAGACCTGCTGGAGTTGCTGGCTGGCAAGAAGCTGATCCTGATCGACACCGCCGGGATGCCGCAGCGCGATGCGCGTTGCAAGGAGTTGCTGGACATGCTGGCCCATCCCAGCATCCAGAAATTGCTGGTGGTCAACACCGCCGCGCAGGGCGATGCGATCGAGGACGTGATGATGTCCTACCAGAGCAACCAATGCGCCGGCATCATCTTGTCCAAGCTGGACGAGGCCGTGAAGCTCGGTCCGGCGCTGGATGCGTTAATTCGTCACAAATCCAAGGTGCTGGGGGTAGCCAACGGGCAGAGAGTGCCAGAAGATTGGCATCGTCTGTCTTCTCAGGCCTTGATTCACCGGGCCCTGCGCGCCAGCCTCAATCCAGCCTATCGGCTGGACCCCAACGAGGTCAGCCTGGTGTTCTCGATGCCGCCTGTGAACGCAGCAGAAGCACAGCAGGCCGCACGAACTGTTTGATGTCGTCTGATTCAGCTGGATCGATCTGATCACCATCACAACAAAAACATGATTCGTTCTGAACGCTCAACCACCAGCAGTCCCGGCACCAGCCGCCCGACTGATCAGGCCCACGGTCTGAGGCAGATGTTTGCCAGCCGGGTGATCCGCTTCATTCCCGTGGTGGCCAACGCGAGCGCGGCCTGCGGGGGCCTCGTTCTGGAGCGTCTGTGCGCCGCTTATGCGGGTTTCGGACTCCATACCCTAGTGGTCGACGCCAGTGATCAGGCGCGGCCGCCCAGTGAGCTGGCCGACTTCGATTTGTCCGAAGGCATCGAAGTGCTGTCCAGCCAGGTCCGCTACATGCCGGCACGTGGATTGCCGTTGCGTCATGTGGATGCTCGCGGCTCATGCGCCACGCTGCTCGACGCCCTGGCCGATGCCTCGCCCCAAAGCGACGTGGTGTTGATCCATGCCTCGGCCAGCGAAATGGTTCGCATCTTCAGCCACCGGGCACGCCAAAGCAATTTGCGGCCATTGTTGTTCAGCAATGACATGGCGGAGGGGTTGACCGATGCCTACGGTGCCATCAAGACCATCACCCAGCGGGGCCACTGGATGGCTTACGACCTGATCGTGTGCGCCAAGGCCGAGTCGGCCCAGGCTGACGAGGTGGCCCGCCGCCTGGCGCAATGCGCCGACAGTTTTTTGGGTGCAGCGCAGCATCGTTGCTTGCGACTGGATCCGCATGAATCCGCCGTCGTCGACCCCACCCCGCAGTTCATGGAGTTGGCGGCTGGACTGCTGCAGTGCGCCTGGGTGCAAACTCTGGGTGACGCCGCTTTCAACCACCTGGTGTCACCGGGGGCGGCCTTGCCCTCACGTGTCACCCCAGTATTGAATTGATGCCATGGAGCAGAACATGTACACCGCCAAGGGCCGTCTCGACATCGATTCCATGCTCAAGCAGTACAGTCCCCTGGTTCGTCGCCTGGCGCACCAGATGATTGCCAAGCTGCCCGCCAACGTCGAAATCGACGACCTGATCCAGGTCGGCATGATCGGCCTGTCGGATGCACTCACACGCTTTGATGCCGGGCAGGGCGTGCAGTTCGAAACCTTTGCCACGCAGCGCATTCGCGGCGCCATGCTCGACGAGTTGCGCGGCGCCGACTGGCTCAGCCGGGGCACCCGCAAGCAGCAGCGCGACATCGAGTCGGCCGTGCACAAGCTGGAGCAGCGTCTGGGCCGCGCGCCGCAAGAAAGCGAAATTGCCAAAGAAATGGGCATGACCCTGGTCGAGTACCAGGAGATGCTGGGCAAAGTGCGCGGCACCCAGTTGATCTATCTGGAAGACATGAGCGGCGAAGATGGTGACAATGATTACCTGGATCGCCATGTGACCGACGAGGGCAACGAGCCGCTCAGCCTGCTGCAGGACCATCGCATGCGTGTGGCCCTGGTGGAAGCCATCAAGAACCTGCCCGAGCGTGAGCAGTATGTGATGAGCATGTACTACGAGCAGGACATGAACCTCAAGGAAATCGCGGCGGTATTGGGTGTGACGGAATCCCGCGTGTGTCAGTTGCACAGCCAGTCCATCGCACGCTTGCGTGTCAAGCTACGAGAGTGGTGAGACGCCGCTTCTGGATGAGGTGAGGTCAACATGTTCGGTGTGTTCAAGCGCTGCGAGCCCGCTCCAGCAGTGGCGCCCGCCGCGACGGCCCTGCCCGCCCCCCCGGCTGGCTGCGACCCCATGGCCTTGGCCACCGACCTGGCCCGCGACACCAGCGGTCTGGGCATGGAAGCGGCCCAATTGCGCGGCACGCTCGAAGACACCAGCGCCGTGGCCCAGAACCAGGCCGAATCGCTCCATCAACTGACCACACAGCTTCAGGGCATCGTTCAGGCTCAGTCCCTCATCGATGATCTGACGGGGCAGGGCATGCAATCGGTCTCGCAGGCGCGCGAGAGCGTGGCTCATGTGGGGCGCGAAGTCTCCGGAGTGGTTGACACGCTCAAGAACGTCGCCGCCGCAGCCACCGACATCACCCAGATTGCCTTGCAGACCCGGCTGGTGGCCTTCAATGCCTCGGTCGAGGCCAAACGGGCTGGCGTCGCCGGTGCCGGCTTTTCGGTGGTGGCCGACGCCGTCAAGGACCTGGCCACGCAGGTCGAATCCAGCTCCAAGGCCATCATGAGCACGGTGGCGCAACTGGACCAGCGCATCCAGAGTCTGGCGCAGGAATTGACCGCGGATGCGGGCACGCGCGACGCGAGCCGGGCCAACCACCTGACCTTTTTTGAATCGCTGGCCAAGGTCGAAGAGGGCGTGCAGCGCATCAGCCAGGCGGCCCATGAAAGCCGTGCCTCGTCGGACCAGATTCACGCGCAGATCGACACCATGGGGCGTGAGATGAACGCCACGCGCCAGGCCCTGGGTGGCGCACTCAAGCGCAGCGAAACCGTGCTGGGCGTCTCTGAGCGACTGATGGAAATGATTGCCAGTTGTGGCGTCAAGACCGTTGACACGCCTTATGTCGAACTGGCTTGCCGCGTGGCCGGGCAGATTTCAGCTGCGCTGGAGCGCGCGGTCAACGAGGGACGCATTTCGGTCGCCGACCTCTTTGACGAGCGCTACCGCCCCATCGAAGGCACCCAGCCCCAGCAGCACGAGACGCGCTTCAATGCGCTGACCGACCAGTTGTTCCCCAGTATTCAGGAGCCGGCCCTGCAGGCCTTGCCCCAGGTGGTCTTTTGCATCGCCGCAGACCGCAACGGCTACATTTCCACCCACAACAAGGTCTATTGCCACCCGCAGCGCCCTGGCGACGTGGTGTGGAACACCGCCAATTCACGCTGGCGCCGCGTCTTCAACGATCGCACCGGTCTGGCTTCTGCCCGCAACACGCGACCCTTCCTGCTGCAAACCTACCGGCGCGACATGGGCGGTGGCAAATTCGTGCTTCTCAAGGAAGCAGCGGCCCCGATCATGGTTCAAGGCCGCCATTGGGGTGGACTGCGTCTGGCGTACCGTTTCGACGCGCGCTCGACTTGAAAAATGGCGCACATCGCCCTCGAGTGCGATGTCCATTCTGCCGATATGGATAACACTCGACCCGGACTCGAGCAGTATGCGTCCGGCCCGATTCGTCATCAGGGACGCGCCTCATGAAACTGAACAACTGGAAAATCGGCACACGCATCGCCGTCATGGCATCGGCCTTGTTGGCCCTCATGGTCTTGCTCGGTGGGTTCACCCTGCATGCCTTGACCGACGACGCCGAGCGTCTGAACAGCACCAACGAACAAGCCAAACAGTTCCAGCAGGCCGTTGATCAGGCCCGCAGTGCCCAAGTCACCTTCAAGATTCAGGTGCAGGAGTGGAAGAACTTCCTGCTGCGTGGCGGCGACCCTGCCGCAAACGACAAATACCGACAAGGCTTTGCCAAGGAAGGCGAAGCCGTCCGCGCACAGTTGACCCAACTGAAGACGCTACTGGCGGCCCTGAATCTGCCCGTGAGCAAAGTGGACGAGGCGCTGCAGTCCCATGAGCAGCTGCAAAGCCAGTACGCCAAGGCCATGGCGCAGTACGACCCCAGACAACCCGATGCCAGCGCCCATGCAGTCGATGCCGCCGTCAAGGGGATCGACCGCGCGCCCACGGCGCACATCGACACCATCGTCCACGATGTGCTCAAGGCCGCCACGTTGCGCCATGAGCAGGCCGATGTTGAAACCCAGACCAACCTCCGTCATGCCCGCTGGCTGCTCGCTGCAGTCCTGTTGTCGGCCATGGCGGTGGGCACGATGTTCACCTGGGTGATCCTGCGCAGCATCACCACGCCTTTGACACGGGCCGTGGCGGTGGCCGAAGACGTCGCCGGCGGCAACCTGTCCACCCGCATCGACATCGATGGCCATGACGAAACCAGTCAGGTGATGGCCGCGATGGCCCGCATGAACGAGAACCTCCATCAGGTGGTAGGCCGGGTGCGCACCGCCTCTCAGATCGTGGCCCATGCCTCCAGTGAGATCGCGTCAGGCAACCTCGACCTCTCCAACCGCACAGAGCGCCAAGCGTCCAGCCTGCAAGAAACGGCCTCGGCGATCGAGCACTTGACCCACAGCGTGCAGCAGAGCGCCGGCAACGCGCATGAGGCCAACACCCTCGCGGCGCATGCCTGCTCGGTGGCAGAGCAAGGTGGTGCCGTGGTGGGCCATGTCGTGGCCACGATGACGGACATCAACGACAGTTCACGCAAGATCGCCGACATCATCGGCGTGATCGATGGCATCGCCTTTCAAACCAACATCCTGGCGCTGAACGCGGCGGTGGAAGCCGCCCGGGCGGGCGAACAGGGGCGCGGCTTTGCGGTGGTCGCGTCCGAAGTGCGCGCGCTGGCCCAGCGCAGCGCCAATGCCGCCAAGGAAATCAAATCCCTGATCAATGCCAGTGTCGAATGCGTGGACCGGGGATCCAGTCTGGTCAACGATGCCGGCTCGACCATTGCGTCGGCCGTGGATGCGGTCAAGCAGGTGCGCGACGTGATCGCCAAGATCGCCGCGGCCGTGGAAGACCAGTCCTCGGGCATCGCGCAGGTCAGTCAGTCGGTGGCCTTGATTGATCAAGCCATGCAGCAAAACGCCGCTCTGGTCGAAGAGTCGGCTGCCTCAGCGGCCTCGCTGAAGAACCAGGCCGAGACGCTGGTGCATTCGGTCGAGTTCTTCAAGGCCTGAGTCGGCCCAGGACTCAGCCGATTCGGCCCAGCAGCAGGTACTCCATGAGCACCTTCTGTACGTGCAGGCGATTCTCAGCTTCGTCCCACACGACAGACTGCGGCCCGTCGATCACTTCGGCTTCGACTTCTTCGCCGCGGTGGGCGGGCAGGCAGTGCATGAACAGGGCGTCGGGCTTGGCGACAGCCATCATGTCGGCGTCCACGCACCAGTCGGCAAAGGCCTTCTTGCGCGCTTCGTTCTCGGCCTCATAGCCCATCGACGTCCACACATCGGTGGTCACCAGGTCGGCGCCGCGGCAGGCGTCCATCGGGTCCTTGAAGACCTTGTAGCAAGTCTTGTCGCTGATGCCGGCCACATCGGCGTCGATCTCATAGCCGCTGGGCGTGCTCACGTGCACCGTGAAGCCCAGGATCTCGGCCGCTTGCAGCCAGGTGTTGGCCATGTTGTTGCCATCGCCAACCCAGGCCACGACCTTGCCCTTGATCGAGCCGCGGTGCTCGATGTAGGTGAAGATGTCGGCCAGGATCTGACACGGGTGGTATTCATTGGTCAAGCCGTTGATGACCGGCACGCGCGAGTTGGCGGCAAACTTCACCAGCTTGGCCTGCTCGTAGGTGCGGATCATCACGATGTCGACCATGCGCGAGATCACCTTGGCGCTGTCCTCAATGGGCTCGCTGCGGCCCAGTTGGCTGTCGCCGGTGGTCAGATGCACCACCGAGCCGCCCATCTGGTACATGCCGGCCTCAAAGCTCACGCGCGTGCGGGTCGAGGCCTTTTCAAAGATCATCGCCAGCGTGCGGTCGACCAGCGGTGTGTACTTTTCGTAGTTCTTGAACCGCTTCTTGATGATGGCGGCGCGCTCGAACAGGTACTCGTACTCAGGCGCACGCAGGTCTTTGAACTGCAGGTAATGCTTGATCAGGCTCATACCGGGTTTCATGGCTCACGCAGCACTTTCTGACAGGAATTGACGGACCAGCGGCGCCAGAATGGCCACGGTCTGGTCGGCGTCTTCGATGGTGAAGATCAGCGGAGGCAGCAGACGGATCACCTTGTCGGCGGTCACGCTCAGCAGCAAGCCCGCTTCCAGTGCGCGAGACAGGATCACGCCGCAAGGACGATCCAGCTCGATGCCGATCATCAAGCCTTGGCCGCGGATCTCGGTCACGCCGCTCAGGCTGCCCAATTCACGGCGCAGTGCGGCCATCAGGTGTTGGCCCACGCGCTCGGCATTGGCCAGCAACTGGTCTTCTTCCATGATCTTGATGGTTTCCACGCCGGCGCGCATGGCCAGCGGGTTGCCGCCAAAGGTCGTGCCGTGGTTGCCGGGCTGCAGCACATTGGCGGCCTTGGGGCCGCAGACGACCGCGCCAATCGGCACGCCCGAGCCCAGGCCTTTGGCCAGCGGCATCACGTCAGGCTGGATGCCGGTCCATTGATGGGCGAACCATTTGCCGGTGCGGCCCATGCCGCATTGCACTTCGTCCAGCATCAGCAGCCAGCCTTGCTTGTCGCACAGGGCGCGAACGGCCTGCAGGTATTCGGCGCGGGCGGGGTTGATGCCGCCTTCGCCCTGGATGACTTCTAGGAACACGGCCGTCACGTTGGGGCGGGTGCGGGCGACTTCTTCCAGCACAGCCATGTCATTCAAAGGCACGCGCACAAAACCTTCGACCAGGGGCTCGAAGCCGGCATGCACCTTGGGGTTGCCGGTGGCCGACAGGGTCGCGATCGAGCGGCCGTGGAAGGCCTTCTCGTACACCACGACCTCCGCCTTGTCGATGCCCTTCTCATGCCCGTACTTGCGGGCAATCTTCAAGGCGGCTTCGTTGGCTTCCAGGCCCGAATTGCAGAAGAACACATTGGTCAGACCCGAACGCTCGACCAGCAGACGCGCCAACTCTTCTTGCAGCGGCACCTGGTAGTAGTTGCAGGAGTGGATGATCTTGCTGACCTGGTCTTGCAAGGCGGGGGTCAGCTTGGGGTGCTTGTGACCCAGCGTGTTGACGGCGATCCCGGCCAGCGCATCCAGATAACGTCGGCCCTCGGTGTCCCAGACGTAGGCGCCTTCGCCGTGCGACAAGGCAATCGGCAGGCGGCCGTAGGTAGGCATCACATGGGGCATCGACACAGGAGCGTTCATGGCAGAGTGGGACCTCGCAAAAAATAAAAAAGGCGCAGGGCAAAAAAGCGGCGCCGCCTCCATTCTAAGGAAAAGGGGGCGTCCGGCGAGGTGGCAGGCCGACTGATTCATGCCAGCAGCCCGCTGATCGACTGGGAGATCGTTCACGTTTGGCCGGGATTGGTGCACACTGAGCGTCAAGTTGGTGCGCCATTGGACGAGATGGATACAAAATCGCAGCAAAATGGGCGGATCTCCGAGGTGTCTCGGTATGACTCCGCCAAGGCATTCTTCTTGCTTGCGCTATCGCGGTCAGCCACCCAGGAGAGCTGTCAAGTATGGATGCGGTTGTCGAGGTCGGGTCCATCACCCCAAATGGGCAGACGGGTTACCCACCCGGACACCCTGTTGATCCACGCAGTGGGCAGACACAATCTGTCGCTGCATCTGTCGACGCGCCGGTCCAAACGCCGGTCGTTGCACAGCCAGCCAAAAACAGCACCGTGACATCGTTTTCGCGCATCAAACCCAGAGAAGTCTTCATTCAAGGCGTTACCAGCAAGGGGCGCACTTTCCGGCCCAGTGATTGGGCAGAACGCCTCGCCGGCGCCATGGCCAGTTTCCGGCCTGGCGGCGCGTCGATGGGCAGCGCGGCCCATCTGGGCTATTCACCTTATTGCGTCCCCACGACCTTGGGTGACATCAAATGCGTGGTGGTCAGCGAAGCCCTGAAAGACGTCGAACCCATGGCCTGGGACTTCGTCATGAACTTTGCCAAGGACAACGACCTGCAAGTGGTCGATGGTTGCCTGTTGCCTTGAGGCACGGGCTTGGCCCCGCTTGATATGGCGGGGTGACAGGCAACAAACAGGCAGCAAACGGACAACAAAAAAGGCTCGCGGTTGGCGAGCCTTTTTGCTGGGTCACACCGGCCGGGGCCGGCATGGGTGATCAGGCGGCGATGGCCTTGACCTTGGCAGACAGGCGGCTCTTGTAGCGAGCGGCCTTGTTCTTGTGGAAGATGCCCTTGTCGGCGATCGAGTCGATCACGCTTTGAGCCGACTTGAAGGCTTCAGAAGCCTTGGCCTTGTCGCCAGTGGCAACGGCCTTCAGCACGCTCTTGACAGCGGTGCGGAACTTCGAGCGCATGGACGAGTTGGCGGCATTCAGTTTGACGTCTTGACGAACGCGCTTGCGGCCCGAGGCGATGCGAACGGTCTTTTTGACTTTAGATGCTGATGGCATGTTTTTGTGGCCCTGTAGATGCCTGGCTCAGATGATGTTCACCCGCAGCCAATTCGCACCCCACAAGGCGAAGTTGGTTGGAAAGCCGAAGAATATACCACGGCCGCAGCGATTTGCCTAGAGGCGGGCGGGGCGCTTCCTATAATGCCCGGATGAGTCTGCTGAAATCCGCCTCCATCGTTTCCCTGTTGACCCTGGCGTCCCGTATCACGGGTCTGATCCGGGAGTTGCTGATTGCAGCGGCCTTCGGGGCCAGCGCCACCACCGATGCCTTCAATGTGGCGTTTCGTATTCCCAATTTGCTGCGCCGCCTGTTTGCAGAAGGGGCGTTTTCACAGGCCTTCGTACCCATCCTGGCAGAGAGCCGGGCCAAAAATGGCGAGCAGGCCACGCACGATCTGGTCAACGCGGTGGGCACGGTGCTGTTCGGGGCCTTGTCCATCGTGTGTGTGCTGGGCGTGGTGGGGGCCCCCGTCCTGGTGTGGGCCATGGCCTCGGGTTTGAAAGACAGCGGCGGTTTCGACGCCGCGGTGGTCATGACCCGCTGGATGTTCCCCTACATCGGGTTCATGTCCCTGGTGGCGCTGAGCGCCGGCATCCTCAATACCTGGAGCCGTTTTGCCGTCCCGGCCGTCACGCCCGTGCTGTTGAACCTGTCGACCATCGGGGCGGCCATCTTCGTCTCGCCCCTGTTTCGCCGTCATGGCATCGAGCCGGTATATGCCCTGGCCGTGGGGGTCATGATCGGGGGCGCCCTGCAGCTGGGTGTGCAGGTGCCAGCCTTGCTCAGAATCGGCATGGTGCCCCGCATTGGTGTGACCCTGGCTGCCTGGCGGCGCGCGCGGGCCCACCCCGGGGTGGGACGCATCCTGAGCCAGATGGCTCCCGCCGTGCTGGGTGTGTCGGTGGCGCAGCTGTCCTTGCTGGTCAACACCCAGATCGCGTCACACCTGGGGGCCGGGGCGGTGTCCTGGCTCACCTATGCCGACCGCTTGATGGAGTTCCCGACCGCCATGCTGGGCGTGGCCTTGGGCGTGGTGCTGTTGCCGCAGCTGTCGCGCGCGCAGGCGGGCGGGGATTCCGCCAAGTTCTCGGACCTGCTGGACTGGGGGTTGCGTCTGGTTCTGCTGCTGGCGCTGCCCAGCGCGGTGGCCTTGCTGGTGTTTGCCAAGCCGCTGGTGGCCGTGCTGTATCACTACGGGCGCTTCAACCCCAATGACGTGCACCAGACGGTGCTGGCGCTGTCCTGCTATGGCGTGGGGCTGATGGGGTTGATCGGGGTGAAGGTGCTGGCGCCCGGCTTTTATGCCACGCAAGACATCCGAACGCCCGTGCGCATCGGCATCACTGTGCTGGCCATCACCCAAGGCTTCAATGCCGTGTTCGTGCCCTTCCTGGGCCATGCCGGCCTGGCCTTGTCGATCGGTTTGGGCTCGCTCGTCAACGCCGGCTGGTTGCTGTTGGGGCTGCGCAAAGCGAAGCGGTATCAACCCGCGGCAGGCTGGGGTCTGTTTGCGCTGCGTGTTTTCGCGGCGACTGCGGTGCTGGGCGTCGGTCTGTGGCTGGCCACCGAACACATCGACTGGATCGGTTTGCATGCCCAGCCGATGGTGCGTGTGGCCATCATGGCCGCCTGCCTGGTCGGCGCCGGGCTGCTGTACTTCGGGGTCCTGGCGATCTCGGGCCTGAACCTCAAGCAAGCCATCCGGCGCTGAGTCGGCCGGCGCTCACATCAGCGATCGAACCAGCTCGATCGCTTCTTCGACCCGCTCGACCGCGTGAATGGTCAGGCCTTCAATCGGCTTTTTGGGGGCATTGGCCTTGGGGACCAGGGCGGTCGTGAAGCCCAGTTTGGCCGCTTCTTTCAGCCGGTCCTGGCCCCGTGGTGCCGGACGCACTTCGCCTGCCAAGCCGACTTCGCCAAAGGCGATGAAGCCCTTGGGCAAGGCCTTGCCCCGCAAACTGCTTTGAATGGCCAGCAACACGGCCAGGTCGGCGGCCGGTTCGCTGATGCGCACGCCGCCTACGGCGTTGACGAACACGTCCTGGTCAAAGCAGGCCATGCCGGCGTGCCGATGCAGCACGGCCAGCAGCATGGCCAGGCGGTCTCGCTCCAGGCCCACGCTCAGGCGGCGAGGGCTGGGCCCACCTGAGTCGACCAGCGCCTGGATTTCGACCAGCATGGGGCGCGTGCCCTCCAGCGTCACCAGTACGCATGAGCCGGGCACCGGCTCGCTGTGGGTGGACAAGAAGATCGCGCTGGGGTTGGTGACCCCTTTGAGCCCCTTGTCCGTCATGGCAAAGACGCCGATCTCATTGACCGCGCCAAAGCGGTTCTTGATGGCGCGGATCAATCGGAAGCTGCTGTGCGTGTCGCCTTCAAAGTACAGCACCGTGTCCACGATGTGCTCGAGCACACGTGGGCCGGCCAGGGCGCCTTCTTTGGTCACGTGGCCCACCAGCACCATGGTGCAGCCGCTGGACTTGGCCACACGTGTCAAGTGGGCGGCACATTCGCGCACCTGCGCCACCGAGCCAGGTGCGGAAGTCAACTGATCGGAGAACACGGTCTGGATCGAGTCGATCACGCAAAACGCCGGGCGCTCGGCATCGAGGGTGGCAATGATGTTTTCCAGCTGGATCTCGGCCTGCACCCGCACGCGAGAGCCATCCAGGCCCAGTCGCCGTGCGCGCAGGGCCACTTGGGCGCCGCTTTCTTCGCCGGTCACATACAGCACGGGCATCTGCGTGGACAGGGCGTCCAGCGCCTGCAGCAGCAGGGTGGATTTGCCGATGCCAGGGTCGCCCCCGATCAGCACCACGCCACCGGCCACGATGCCGCCGCCCAGCACCCGGTCCAATTCTTCGAGGCTGGTGGGCGTGCGGGCCACGTCCGCAGCTTCGATGTCGGCCAGTGTCGTGACCGGTTGAGCGGCGTTCAAGCCGCGCGACAAAGCCTGCATGCGGTTCTTGACCACAGTGGGCTCGACGCGGGTTTCTTCGAGCGTGTTCCAGGCGTTGCAGTGCGGGCATTTGCCCAGCCATTTGGGGCTGATGCCTCCGCATTCGCTGCAGGTGTAGACGGTTTTTTCTTTGGCCATTCGGCAGACGGCAGGGGTGGGGTGGCGACCCCGCTCAGTTCGCCGCGGCTTCGCCACCCGGGTGGGCAGAAATCTCTTTGAACCGGCGTTCCAGTTCCTGACGCAATTGTCGACGCAGTTTGGCCGCTTCAAAACGGCGCTTCTCGTCGGGCGTGGTGGGAGTCAGAGGCGGCACGGTGGTGGGTTTGCCTTCGTCGACTGCCACCATGGTGAAAAAGCAGCTGTTGGCATGGCGCACCACCTGGGTGCGGATGTTCTCGGCGATCACCTTGATACCTACCTCCATCGACGAGGTGCCGGTGTAGTTGACCGAGGCCAGAAAGGTCAGCAGCTCGCCCACATGCACGGGCTGTCGAAAGGTGACTTGGTCCACCGACATGGTCACCACATAGCTGCCCGCGTAGCGGCTCGCGCAGGCATAGGCGACCTGGTCCAGCATTTTCAGGATGGTGCCGCCGTGGACATTGCCCGAAAAGTTAGCCATGTCCGGCGTCATCAGGACGGTCATGCGGAGTTGGTGACGTTGTTGATCGATATCCATCTGAAGAGGGTTCACTGGGTTCACTTCTGAAAACGCACCGTGTATGCAAGTTCTATACCGAAACCCGCCTCATGGTGTGTGCCCGCTGCAAACCTCGACCGTCACACGGGGTGATAGTGCACACATCAGCTCATAGCCGATGGTGCCGCAGTGTTGCGCCACTTCGTCGATGGACAGCAGGGTGGGCTGTCCGCCCACGGCCGGGCCGCGTCCCCAGAGCGTGACTTCGCTGCCCACCTGGGCCGCCGGTGCTGCGCTGAGGTCGACCTCCAGCATGTCCATGGACACGCGGCCCACGATGGGCACCCGCACGCCATCGACCAGCACCGGCGTGCCATCGGGCGCATGGCGCGGGTAGCCGTCGGCATAGCCGCAGGCGACCACGCCGATGCGGGTGGGCCCTGGGGCGGTGTAACGGCTGCCGTATCCCACCGTGTCGCCGGCTTGCAGATCCTGCGTGGCGATCAGGCGCGACCGCAGGGTCATGGCCGGTTGCAGGTTCCAGTGCGTTGCGTCGTGCTCGGGGTAATCGGGCGACGCGCCGTACAGCATGACACCTGGGCGGATCCAGTCGCCGCGAACTGCGGGGTCGTGGGCATGGCGCAAGGTGCCCGCGCTGTTGCACAGACTGCGTTCGCCGATCAGATCGGCGGTGTGCTGTTGAAAGACCCGCACCTGGTGCGCGATGCCTTTCGGGCTGTCGGCGTCCGAGAAGTGCGTCACCATCGACACCTCGTCCACTTGGGTCAGGGCATTGAGGCGGGCCCAGGCGCTGCGAAACGCTTCAGGCTTGAAGCCCAGGCGATTCATGCCGGTGTTCATCTTCAGGAACACATGGTGTGGCCACTCGGTCTTGTGATTGGCAATCCAGTCGATCTGTTCGTCGCAATGCACCACATGCCACAAGCCCAGGCGCGAGCACCATTCCAGGTCGCGCGCTTCGAAGACGCCTTCCAGCAGGAGGATGGGCCCCCGCCAGTCCATCTCGCGCAGCCGCTTGGCTTCGGCGATGTCCAGCAAGGCAAAGCCATCGGTGCTTCGCAGGCCTTCAAAAACCCTTTGCAAGCCATGACCATAGGCATTGGCTTTGACAACGGACCAGACTCGGGCGTCGGGGGCGCAGTCGCGGGCGCGTTGCAGGTTGTGGTGGAGGGCGTCGAGATGGATCAGGGCTTCAAGGGGGCGGGGCATGGCGTGATTTTGCCAGCGAGTGGGCTGCGACGCCGTGCTATAACCGGCGACCGCTGTGGTGATCGACCTTTTCGCGCCAGGGCATTTTGTTGAACGAACTCGATTTCACCTTCGCGCGCGCATGAAAAAAGGCTTCTTTACGATCATGGCGGCCCAGTCTTTCAGCTCGCTGGCCGACAACGCGCTCTTCGTCGCGGCGGTCGAGTTGCTCAAGACCGGTGGTGCGGCAGAGTGGCAACGCGCCGCGCTCGTCCCGATGTTCGCGTTGTTTTATGTGGTTTTGGCGCCTTTTGTGGGGGCGTTCGCCGATGCATGGCCTAAGGGCCGGGTCATGTTCCTGTCCAACGCGATCAAGGTGGTTGGCTGTCTGATGATGCTGTTCGGCATCCATCCGTTGGTGGCGTACGCGGTCGTGGGTCTGGGCGCGGCGGCCTATTCGCCCGCCAAATATGGCATCCTGACGGAGCTCCTGCCTCCCTCCCAGTTGGTCAAGGCCAATGGCTGGATCGAGGGCCTGACCATCATGTCCATCATTTTTGGTGTGGTGTTAGGCGGGCAATTGATGGGGCATGTGGTCGCGCCGCATCTGCTGGCCCTGGACGTCCCTTTCTTCGATACGGGTATCGACACCCCGCCTGAAGCGGCGATTTCCACGGTGGTCTTTCTGTATGTGCTGGCGGCGGTCTTCAATTTGCGCATTCCCCGCACCGACACGCCTTTGCAGCACTTTCCGACCCAACCCCAGGTGCTGGTCAACGACTTCATTGCCTGCAACCGACGTCTGTGGCGTGATCGGCTGGGCCAGATCTCCTTGTCGACCACGACCCTGTTCTGGGGCGTGTCCGGCAATTTGCGCTACATCGTGCTGGCCTGGGCGTTTGTGGCGTTGGGCTATGACACGACCAAGGCCTCGTCGCTGGTGGGGGTCGTTGCGGTGGGCACCGCCATTGGCGCCGTGGTGGCGTCCATGAAGATGCGGCTGGATGCCGCCACCAAAGTGATCCCCCTTGGCATCAGCATGGGGATCCTGGTGCTGGGCATGAACTGGCTGCGCGATGTGACGCTGGCCATTCCCTTCCTGATTCTGCTGGGTGGGCTGAGCGGCTTTTTGGTCGTCCCGATGAATGCGCTGCTGCAACACCGGGGGCACAACCTGATGGGCGCGGGGCGCTCCATCGCGGTGCAGAACTTCAACGAGCAGGCCTGCATCCTGGCCCTGGGCTTCTTGTACAGCGCCTCGACCAAGGCGGGTCTGTCGGCCTACGGCGCCATCACGTCTTTTGGCTTGACGGTCGCCGGTTTCATGTACCTCATCAAACGCTGGCACGAGCGCAATCTGCGCAACCATCCTCAAGAGCTGGAGCAACTGCTGGCAGTGGCGCGATCGGACAGTCACCACCATTGAGCGGTGAGGGGCGAAGGCGGCGCCTCCCGTGATCGTGGTGCGGCTGCCAGCGATCGTCAGCGACGGCGGCCGGTGCCTCCCAGAATCGAGCCCAGAACCCCCCGGATGATCTCGCGGCCCACGCTTGAGCCGATGGTACGGGCTGCCGACTTGGCCAGCGTTTCCAGAACCGAATCCTTGCGGCCACTGCCCTTGAGCAGGTCGCCTGCGGCATCAGACAGCCAGCCGCCACTTGTTGACGGGGGCGTCCCGGTGGTCCGGTCCTTCAGCACACGGGTCGCTTCGTCTTTGATGGACTCTGACCTGTCGGGGCCGGCGGGCGCGGCCACGGCGCGGCCCTTGAGTTTTTCGTAGGCCGATTCCCGGTCCACGGTCTTTTCATACACACCGCTGACCAAGGACTGCGCCATCAGCGTCTGGCGCTGCGCCGGCGTAATGGGGCCGATCTGGCTGCCTGGCGGCAGCACATACACGCGCTGCGTCACGCCCGGGCGCCCTTTGTCGTCGAGCAGGCTGACCAGGGCTTCGCCCACGGCCAATTCCGTGATCGCCGTGGCGATGTCCAGCCCGGGGTTGGCCCGCATGGTGTCCGCAGCCGCCTTGACGGCCTTCTGATCGCGAGGCGTGAAGGCGCGCAGCGCGTGTTGCACGCGGTTGCCCAATTGGCCCAGTACGGTGTCGGGCACGTCCAATGGGTTTTGCGTCACGAAGAACACGCCAACGCCTTTGGATCGAACCAAGCGCACGACCAGTTCGATGCGCTCAACCAGGGCAGAGGGTGCGTCCTTGAACAGCAAGTGCGCTTCATCAAAGAAAAACACCAGCTTGGGTTTGTCCAGGTCGCCCACTTCGGGCAGGGTCTCGAACAGCTCGGACAGCATCCACAGCAAGAAGGTGGCATACAGCCGCGGCGAATTCATCAGCTTGTCCGCTGCCAGGATGTTGACCACACCCTGACCGCCGACGGTTTGCATGAAGTCGTGGATGTCGAGCATCGGCTCGCCAAAGAACCGGTCGCCTCCCTGGCCTTCGATCTGCAACAGGCCGCGTTGAATGGCGCCGATGCTGGCGGCGCTGATGTTGCCGTACTCGGTGGTGAACTGGCCGGCGTTGTCGCCCACATGCTGCAGCATGGCACGCAGGTCCTTGAGGTCGAGCAGCAGCAGGCCGTTGTCGTCGGCGATCTTGAACACCAATTGCAGCACGCCGGCTTGCGTGTCGTTCAGGTCCAGCATGCGCGCCAGCAACAGGGGCCCCATGTCGGACACGGTGGCGCGCACGGGGTGGCCCTGCTCGCCAAACACATCCCACAGCGTGGTGGGGCAGGCCAGAGGGGTGGGGGTGGCCAGGCCACGTTCTTTGAGGATGTCAGCCAGTTTGGGTGAGACACTGCCCGCTTGTGAAACGCCGGTCAGGTCGCCCTTGATGTCCGCCATGAACACCGGCACACCCAAGCGCGACAGGTTCTCGGCCAGGGTCTGCAAGGTGATGGTCTTGCCCGTGCCGGTTGCGCCGGTGATCAGCCCATGGCGATTGGTCAGCGCAGGCAACAGGTGACATTCGATGTCGCCGTGGCGGGCGATCAGGATTGGATCTGCCATGGATCAGGGCTCCCGGGGCAAAGCAAAAGGTAAAATCGCAGTATCCCTGCAATTTAACCAATCCGGAGCACCGCATCATGGCCGGTCATTCCAAGTGGGCCAATATTCAACACCGCAAAGGCCGCCAAGACGAAAAGCGCGGCAAGGTGTGGACCCGCATCACCCGCGAAATCATCGTCGCAGCCCGCGCTGGCGGTGCCGACCTGAGCATGAATCCGCGTTTGCGCCTGGCCATTGAAAAAGCCAAGGCGGCCAACATGCCGGCCGACAACATCAAGCGCAATGTGGACAAGGCCACGGGCAACCTCGATGGCGTCACCTACGAAGAAATCCGCTACGAAGGCTACGGCATCGGCGGCGCAGCGGTCATCGTCGACTGCATGACCGACAACCGGGTTCGCACGGTGGCCGATGTGCGCCACGTGTTCAGCAAGCACGGCGGCAACCTGGGTACCGAAGGCTCGGTGGCTTTCCAGTTCAAGCACGTGGGACAGTTTCTGTTTGCCCCGGGCGTGAGCGAAGACAAAGTCATGGAAGTGGCGCTGGAAGCCGGCGCGGATGACGTGCTGACCCACGAAGATGGCTCCATCGAAGTGCTGTGTGCCCCGGGCGACTTCGAAACCGTTCAAAATGCCTTGCAAGGCGCCGGACTGAACGCTGAACTCGCAGAAGTCACCATGCGGGCCGACACCCCCGTTGAAATCTCCGGCGATGATGCTGCCCGCATGCAAAAACTGCTGGACGCCCTCGAAGACCTGGATGATGTCCAAGAGGTCTATCACAACGCTGAATTGAACTGATCGCACAACCATGAAGATTCTTGTCATCGGCTCGGGAGGCCGTGAACACGCCCTGGCCTGGAAACTGGCCCAATCCCCCAAGGCACACAAAGTGTTCGTGGCTCCTGGCAATGGCGGAACTGCGCGTGATCCCCGCTTGACCAATGTGAACCTCACCGACGTCAAGGCCTTGGCCGACTTCGCGGAAAGCGAAAAAGTCACCTTGACGGTGGTCGGTCCAGAGGCCCCCCTGGCGGCTGGCGTGGTGGATGAATTCCGTGCGCGCGGCCTGCGCATCTTTGGCCCCACGCAAAAGGCGGCCCAGCTTGAAAGCTCCAAGGCCTTTGCCAAGGACTTCATGAAGCGTCATGGCATCCCCACGGCCTTTTATGACACCTTCACCGATGCGGCCGCAGCACATGCTTACGTGGACCAGCATGGCGCGCCCATCGTGATCAAGGCCGATGGTCTGGCGGCAGGCAAGGGTGTGGTGGTGGCCATGACCCTGCAAGAGGCGCATGAGGCCATCGACTGGATGCTCCCTCAAGACGGCGGCGACAACAAGCTGGGCGTGCAGCACAACGCGGGTGGCGCGCGTGTCGTGATCGAGGAGTTCCTGCAAGGCGAAGAGGCCAGCTTCATCGTGCTGGCCGATGGCAAGAACGTGACCGTGCTGGCCACCAGCCAAGATCACAAACGCCTGCTCGATGCCGACCAGGGCCCCAATACCGGCGGCATGGGCGCTTATTCGCCCGCCCCCGTGGTCACGCCCAATGTGCATGCCAAGGCCATGCAAGAGATCATTCAGCCTACATTGGCCGGCATGGCAAAGGACGGCATTCCCTTCACCGGCTTCCTGTATGCCGGGTTGATGATCGATGCGCAGGGCAATCCCAAGACGCTGGAGTTCAACTGCCGCATGGGTGACCCGGAAACCCAGCCCATCATGATGCGCCTCAAGAGCGACCTGATCGACGTGTTCATGCACGCCACCGATGGCACGCTGGACCAGATCGAGTTGCAGTGGGACCGTCGCTTTGCCCTGGGCGTGGTCATGGCAGCAGGCGGCTACCCGCTCCATCCCAAAAAGGGTGACGTCATCACCGGCTTGCCCGCAGACGTGGACGATGCCATGGTCTTTCACGCCGGCACGCAGCAAGTCGACGGCAAGATCGTCACCAGCGGCGGGCGCGTCTTGTGCGTGACCGCATTAGGCGAGTCGGCCAAGCTGGCGCAGCAAAAGGCCTATGAGACCCTGACGGGCATTCAGTTCGACGGCATGCAATTTCGCACCGACATCGGCTGGCGCGCCATCAAAGCACGGTGACCGACCGCATGACCGACACCCTTCAAACCGCCAGCGTTCGAACCTATCTGCTGGGCCTGCAGGACCGCATCATCTCGACCTTCGAGGCCGAAGACGGCAAGCCCTTTGTGCGGGACGCCTGGGTGCGCGGGCCCGACGAGCGGCTGCAGGGTGACGGCTGTTCACGCCTGGTCGAAGAGGGGAACTTGCTGGAGCGGGGCGGCTGCAATTTTTCGCATGTCAAAGGCCCCAGCTTGCCGCCGTCTGCCACCCAGCACCGCCCTGAATTGGCGGGCTACCCATTCGAGGCAATGGGCGTGTCGCTGGTCTTTCATCCACGCAACCCTTACGTGCCCACGGTCCACATGAATGTGCGCATGCTGGCCGCGCATAAGCCGGATGGCGCCGTGGTGGCCTGGTTTGGCGGGGGCATGGATCTCACGCCGTATTACGGCTTTGAAGAAGACGCCCGCCATTTCCATCAAGTCTGCAAAGACGCGCTGGCGCCGTTCGGTGAAGACAAGCATCCCCGTTTCAAGAAGTGGTGCGACGAGTACTTCTTCCTCAAGCATCGCAATGAGGCCCGCGGCGTGGGCGGCATCTTCTATGACGATCTGTCCGAGTTGGGCTCGGATGGCGGTCTGGCCCTGACCCAGTCTGTGGGCGACGCCTTCATCGCCGCCTATCTGCCCATCCTGCAGCGTCGCAAAGACACCCCGTATACGCAGCGCGAGCGCGACTTTCAGGCCTTCCGACGGGGCCGTTATGTCGAATTCAATCTCGTGTGGGATCGTGGCACCTTGTTTGGCTTGCAGTCCGGTGGCCGCACCGAAAGCATTCTGATGTCCATGCCGCCCATCGTGACCTGGCGCTACAACTGGCATCCCGAGCCCGGCACCCCCGAGGCGCGGCTGTACACCGATTTCCTGCCCCCACGTGATTGGGTCTGACCGCAGTCCCAGCCCTGGCCATCCCCTACGTCGGGTCGGCATCCTGGGCGGCAGCTTCGATCCCGTGCATGCCGGTCATGTCGCCTTGGCCACATGCGCGCTGGCACATCTGCAGCTTGACGAAGTGCGCTGGGTGCCCGTCGGCCAAGCCTGGCAAAAGAGCCGCGTTTTGACCCCTGCCGAGCACCGTGTGGCCATGGTGCGCCTGGCCACGGCCCATGAGCCCCGCTTCACGGTCGATACGCAGGAGGTGGAGCGCGCCGGTCCCTCGTACACCCTGGACACCGTTCGTGCCTTGCAGGCGCAGGCCGCATCCGAGTCGATTCCGACCCAGTGGTATCTGATCATCGGAATGGACCAATACCGCAATCTGCCGACCTGGAACGGCTGGCAGGAATTGCTGGAATGCGTCCACCTGGCCGTGGCCTGCCGTGACAGCGAAACCCTCCCCAATCTGGATCTAGGTCAAGTTTGCGCCTTGCCGATGCCACCGATGCCGGTGTCATCCACCCGCATTCGCCAGCAATTGTTGGCGGGTGAGGACCCAAATTCCCTGGTGCCCACCATGGTGTCCGACGCCGTGGCGCGCTATATTGCCCAACATCAACTCTACGCCGACAGGCAACCCCCGCTGAATGGACATCCGTAAACTGCAACGCGCCATCGTCGATGGCCTCGAAGACGTCAAAGCCCAAGACATCGTGGTGTTCAACACCGAACACCTGTCACCGCTTTTCGAGCGCGTGATCATCGCCTCGGGCACGTCCAATCGGCAGACCAAAGCGCTGGCAGCCAGTGTGCGCAAAGCGGTGAAAGCCGAAGGCTTCGAGGTCATGCGGACCGAAGGCGAGGACAACGGCGAATGGATCATCGTGGACTGCGCGGCGGCCGTGGTGCATGTGATGCAGCCAGCCATCCGGCAGTACTACCAGCTCGAAGAGATCTGGGGTGACAAGCCAGTGGCCATCAAGCTCAAGGCCGCAAAGACCTCGCTGGTGAAGGCGTCCGAGCCCGAAGAAGACGAGCCAGTCAAGCCGAAGAAGGCTGCTGGCAAGGTCACCGCCACCAAGAAGGCCGCCACGACCGCCCCGACCCGAAAGGTGGCCGCCAAGAAGGTCGCGGCCAAGAAGGCTGCTGCGCCCAAGTCGGCGCCAAAGGCCGCACCGGCCAAGGCCCCCGCCGTGAAGAAGGTGGCGGCCAAGAAGGTTGCGGTGAAAAAAGTCGCCGCCAAGAAAGTTGCCGCGAAAAAGGCACCAGCCACCATCAAGAAGGTCGTGGTGAACGCGCCCGTCAAGAAGAAGGCGCCTGCAGCCAAGAAGGTCGCCGTCAAGCGTGTGGCGGCCAAGAAGGCGCCTGCCCGCAAGACGGCCCGTTGATCGCGGGTCGCGTGCATGAAGCTGACCGTTGTGACCATCGGTCATCGCTTGCCCGGGTGGGCCGACGAGGCCTGTGAGGACTACCTCAAGCGATTTCCACCCGATTGGAAGGTGGAAGTCAAGGCACTCAAGGCTGAACCGCGTGAGGGCAAACCGGTGGCGGCCATCATGCTGGCCGAAGCGGCCCGAATCGAAGCGGCGCTGGACCGCGGCGTGCGGCGCGTCATCCTGGATGAGCGCGGCACCCGACTGACCAGCGTGCAGCTGGCCGAGCGGTCCGAAGCCTGGCTGCATGACGGGCGCGATGTGGCGCTGATCATCGGGGGTGCGGACGGGCTGGATCCCACCCTCAAGCAGACGGCCGACGAAGCCATTCGCCTGTCCGACATGACCTTGCCCCATGCCCTTGCCCGGGTGCTCTTGCTGGAGCAGCTGTATCGGGCCTGGTCCTTGCGCAACAACCACCCCTATCACCGTGCCTGATTCCGCCCAGCCTTCCTTCCTGTACCTGGCATCGCAGAGCCCCCGACGTCGCCAATTGCTCGATCAACTGGGCGTGGCGCACCGGCTGTTGCTGCCTGAGGCGCATGAAGACGCAGAAGCCCTGGAGGTCGAGCGCGCCGGCGAAACGCCCGAAGACTATGTGCTGCGCGTGACGCAAGCCAAATGGCAAGCGGCCGTGGCGCGACTGCAGCGTTATCGCCAGCAAGATGGCCACATGCCCGACGCCCCCATCTTGTGTGCCGACACCACGGTCGCGCTCGACGATGCCATTTTGGGCAAGCCCGAGGATGCCCAGCATGCCGCCCAGATCCTGTCCCGGCTGTCGGGGCGAGCCCACCGCGTCTTGACGGCGGTCGTGGTCAACGGCCATGCGCTGGTGAGCACCTCGCATGTTGTGTGGCGCACCTTGTCAGACGCCGAAATTCAGCGTTATGTGGCCAGCGGCGAGCCAATGGGCAAAGCCGGTGCCTACGCCATCCAGAGCCGTGCCGCGGCTTGGACGGTTCGCATCGAGGGCAGCTACAGTGGGATCATGGGCTTGCCCTTGTACGAAATGGCCGAGCTGCTGCGGCCCTTGGGCTGGCAGTTCTGACATGAGTGCAGTCAGGTGCCCCACATGAATCAGCCGTCGACTGGATTGACCGTGATGCTCCTGGGCGGCACCGGGCTGGTCGGGGCCAGCTGTCTGGCTCGGCTGATCGACGCACCCGAGGTGGGCCAGATCCGATTGCTGGTTCGCCGCCTGCCTTCCATGCACCTGCCGGACAAGGTGCAAGTGTGTCTGGCCGACTTCAGCCGGCTGGAAAAGCACCCTGAATGGTTCGAGGTCGATGCGGTGGTGTGCGCGCTGGGCACGACCATCGGCAAAGCGGGCTCGCAGGCCGCCTTCCGCCAGGTCGACTTTGACTACCCCTTGCAAGTGGCCCAACTGGCCAAAGCCAGCGGGGCGCGGCATTTCGCCTGGGTCAGTGCCTTGGGGGCCGACTCGCGCGCCAATGTGTTCTACAACCGTGTCAAGGGTGAACTGGAAGATGCGTTGCAGGCCATGGGATTCGAGTCCCTGACGGTGGCGCGGCCCTCCTTGTTGCGGGGAAACCGGCGCGAATTTCGCTTGGGCGAGCGCTTGGCCCTGAAGGTCTCGCAGTGGTTCCTGCCCCTCATTCCGCCGGCCTGGCGGCCGGTGTGGGCGGGGCAGGTCGCTGCGGCATTGGTCGACGCCGTGTTGCATCCCCAACCCGGTTGGCGTGTGCTGGCTAACCCGCAACTGTTGCAGATGCACTGATCCTGTCCCCTTTCATCGGGTACAACAGGGCCTGTACAGACAAACCATGATCGCGAGCCGCTCTTCCCATGCCTAGCACCCAAGACATTCTGGTCAACTGGACCCCGCAAGAAACCCGCGTGGCCATCATCGAAGGCGGAGCCGTTCAAGAGTTGCACGTCGAGCGCACGCTTGAGCGTGGGCTGGTCGGCAACATCTACGCGGGCAAGGTGGTGCGGGTTTTGCCGGGCATGCAGTCCGCCTTCATCGACATCGGGCTGGAGCGTGCCGCCTTCCTGCATGTGGCCGATCTGCATCGCGAAGACCCCTCCGCCAAGCCGCAAGGTCGATCGGCCGAAGGGCAGGTGCCCATTGAAAAACGCGTCCACGAAGGCCAGACCCTGATGGTCCAGGTCATCAAGGACCCCATCGGCACCAAAGGCGCGCGCCTGTCGACGCAGATCAGTGTCGCGGGCCGCTTGCTGGTGTTTTTGCCGCAGGACGACCATCTGGGCATTTCGCAGAAAATCGGCTCGCCCGAGTTGCGCGAGCAGTTGCGTGAGCGCATGCTGCGCCTCATTGGCGAGGCGGACAACCGTGAGGGGCGCACCCGTTCGGGCGGCTTCATCCTGCGCACCAACGCCGAAGACGCCACCGATGACGAACTGGCGTCCGACATCGCCTACCTGCGCAAGACCTGGGCCACGGTTCGCCAACTGGGCCTGAAATCGCCGCCTGGCACCTTGCTGTATCAAGAGCTGAACCTGGCGCAGCGGGTGTTGCGAGACCTGGTCAACGAGTCGACCAACACGATCCGCATCGACTCCCTGATGCAGTTCGACATCCTCAAGGCCTTTGGTGCGGAGTTCACCCCCTCCGCGGTGGACAAACTGGCCCATTACAAGGGCGAGCGGCCCATCTTCGACCTCTACAACATCGACGGTGAAATCGAAAAGGCCCTGGCCCGACGGGTCGACCTCAAGTCAGGGGGCTACCTGATCGTGGACCAGACCGAGGCCCTGACCACGATCGATGTCAACACCGGCGGCTATGTGGGCGCCCGTAATTTTGACGACACCATCTTCAAGACCAATCTGGAGGCCGCGCAGGCCATTGCCCGACAGTTGCGGCTGCGCAATCTGGGCGGCATCGTCATCATCGACTTCATCGACATGCTGCGCGAAGACCATCGCGACAACGTGCTCGGTGAATTCCGCAAACAGCTGAGTCGCGATCGCACCAAGGTCACCGTGAGCGGTTTTTCGGCGTTGGGCCTGGTCGAGATGACGCGCAAGCGCACCCGAGAATCCCTGGCACACATGCTGTGTCAGCCTTGTCCGACTTGTGAAGGGCGGGGCCAGGTCAAGACGGCGCGCACCGTCTGCTACGACATCCTGCGCGAGATCCTGCGCGAGGCGCGCCAGTTCAATCCGCGCGAATTCCGGGTGGTGGCCAATGCAACCGTGGTTGAAATGCTGCTTGATGAAGAGAGCCAGCATCTGGCCGGCCTCAGTGACTTCATTGGCAAACCGGTGTCGCTGCAGGCCGAGCCATCGATGTCGCCGGAACAATACGACATCGTTTTGCTCTAACGGCAAATTTACATAACTTGACCTGATTCCAGGGGGGGGCACCTGGGGTTTGCGCCAAAGTGGTGCCACGAAAGCGGCACAATGTCGCTTGTTTCAAAAATTCACGATCCAGTTGAATGACACTGATCCTTGATCGCCTTTCGTCCCGCCGCGCCTGGTTGGCGGCGGCTGCGCTGGCCTGGATGCCAGTCTCCGGGGCCTGGGCCCAGTTTCGGGTCGAGATCTCGGGTGTCGGGGCCACGCAAGTGCCGGTGGCCATTGCCAAATTCAAGTCCGAAGGGCTGGCGCCTCAGGCTATCTCCAGCATCATCAAGGCCGACCTGGAGCGCAGCGGCCAGTTCAAGATGCTCGATTTGCCGGGCGACAAGTTCGACGATGTGACGCGGCCCCCCATGGCTGACTGGAAAGCCAAGGCCGACGCCATGGTGGTCGGCTCGGTCACCCTGTTGGCCGATGGGCGCTATGACGTGCGCTTCCGCTTGTGGGACACCCTCAAGGCAGCCGATCAAGGCGGACAAAGCCTGGTTGTGACGCCAGGCGATCTGCGTCTGGCTGCGCACCGTGCGGCGGACTACATCTACGAAAAGCTGACTGGTGAGAAGGGCGCGTTCGCCACCCGCATCGCCTATGTCAGCAAGGTCGGCAAACACTACACCCTCAATGTGGCCGATGCGGATGGCGAAGGGGTGCAGGCCTCCTTGACCAGCCCGACCTCGATCATTTCACCGGCCTGGTCTCCCGATGGTCGCCATCTCGCCTATGTGTCGTTTGAAGGCGGCAAGGCCATCATCGTGGTGCAAGAGGTTCTGACCGGGCAGCGCCGCATCCTGGCCGCGTTCAAGGGCACCAACAGCGCGCCCGCCTGGTCGCCCGATGGCAGCCAGTTGGTCGTGACCTTGAGCCGCGATGGGGGCTCACAGCTGTACGTCATCGGCACCAGCGGCGGAGCCGTTCGCCGTTTGACGCAGTCCAGCGCCATCGACACCGAAGCGGTCTGGTCGCCTGACGGGGCCTCGATCTATTTCGTCAGCGACCGGGGCGGCGGCCCACAGATCTACCGCGTCCCTGCGAGCGGGGGCACGGCCACCCGGGTGACTTTCAACGGCTCCTACAATGTCAGCCCCGCCCTCAGCCCCGATGGGCGCCTGATGGCTTATGTGGGCCGTGTGGGGGGCGCCGACCGTGTTCACCTGATGGAGTTGTCATCGGGCAATGTGCGGGTCCTGACGGACACCAGCGATGACGAGAGCCCCAGTTTTGCGCCCAATAGCCGTTTGATCGTCTATGCCACCCGCCAGCAAGGCCGGGAAGTGTTGATGACCACTTCGCTGGATGGTCGCATCAAGGCCAGATTGGCCACCCCGGCAGATGTCCGTGAACCGGTTTGGGGTCCCCAAGCCGGCGCTGGCCGCCGCTGATTTGTGTTTGTTTGCTGATTCAACCGTTTCCGGAGATCAAAAATGAAGAACGTTCGCTCCTTGTCCCTGGCAGCCGTGGCTGCTGCTTGCGCCGTGTTGCTGTCGGCTTGCGGTTCTGCCGTCAAGCTGGACGAAAACCAGGCTGAGGCCAACAAGCCTGCTCCCATCGCCAACGCCGGTTCGGGCTCGACTTCGGGCGTGAACAACGGCGGCGCGGCCACCACATCGGTCGCCCCCGTGGTGGTCGAGCCCAAGACGGATGCGGACGCCAATCTGGCCAAGGTCATCTACTTTGACTACGACAGCTTCGTGGTCAAGGACGAGTTCAAGCCTGTGGTCGAAGGCAACGGCAAGGCCCTGATCGCATCGGGCAAGAAGGCCGTTCTGGAAGGCCACACCGACGAGCGCGGCAGCAAGGAATACAACCTGGCCCTGGGTCAGAAGCGTGCTGAAGCCGTGGCCAAGTCGCTGACTTTGCTGGGTGTGAAGCCTGAGCAAGTCGAGGCGGTCAGCTTCGGCGAAGAAAAGCCTGCAGCGGCGGGCCATGACGAAGAGTCCTGGTCCAAGAACCGTCGCGTTGAACTGCGCAACAAGTGATCTGAGCCCGATTAAGGATAGTCATGCGTGTGTCGAAGCCTTTTCCCATTCAACTGCGCCCTTTGGCGCTGGTGATGCTGGCCCTGTTCGGGGCCACACCGGCTCGAGCGGGGTTGTTTGAGGACGAGGAGGCACGCCGGGCTGTCCTGGAGCTTCGGCAGCAGCGCACGCAAGACGCGGACGCGCTCACTGCCAAGCTCAAAGAGCTGAATGCGCAGATCGATGTCCTCAAGCGCAGCTTGCTGGACATGAATACCCAGATTGAAATGGTGCGCAGCGACCTGGCCAAAGAGCGGGGGCAGAACGAGGTTCTGGCCCGTGATCTGGCCGATGTGCAGCGTCGCCAGAAAGACATGCAGCAGGCCGCCGAAGAGCGTGCCCGCAAGCTGGAGCCCGTCACGGTCAACCTGGACGGCAAATCGTTCAAGGCCGAGCCCGAAGAAAAGCGGGTATTCGATGAGGCCCTGGCCAAATTGCGAACGCAGGATTTTGCCGGCGCGGCGGCCTCACTCAATGCCTTCTTGCAGCGCTATCCCGCCACCGGTTTCCGTGAATCGGCTTTTTATTGGCTGGGCAACGCGTATTACGGCGCCACGCAATACACCGAGGCCATTGGTGCGTTCAAGCAGCTGATTGCGCTGGCGCCTGATCATGCCCGCGCGCCCGAGGCGATGTTGTCGATCGCCAATTGCTACAGCGAACTCAAGGACGCCAGGCAGTTGCGCCGGACGCTGGACGAAGTGATCAAACAGTATCCGCAATCCGAGGCGGCTCAAGCTGCCAAGGACCGCATTGCGTCCACCGCCTCCTTGAAGGCCACCGATCCGGATGGGTCCAAGGGTGGCACCAAAGGCAAGCGCAAGTAAGCCGCGATGTCCGCGCAGTCTGACGCCGACCTCGACCGCCGGTTTGGCGGTTTGCGCCGTTTGCACGGCGTGGCCGCTTATGACCGCTTGCGTCAAGCCCGCGTCGCCGTCATTGGCGTCGGTGGGGTCGGCTCATGGACGGCTGAGGCCTTGGCCCGAAGTGGCGTGGCTGCTTTGACCTTGGTCGATCTGGACCATGTTGCCGAGTCCAACATCAACCGCCAGATCCACGCGATCGAACCCACACTGGGGCAAGCCAAGGTGCTGGCCCTTCAGGATCGCATTGCCCTCATTCACCCCGGCTGCGTCGTCCATGCCATCGAAGAGTTCGTCGATGAGGGCAATGTGGCCGCGCTGCTGTCGGCCGATGAGATTGATGTGGTGGTCGATTGCTGCGATCAGGTCAAGGCCAAGGCCGCTTTGGTTGCCTGGGGATGGGCCCATGGCAAGGCGGTCATCTCGGTGGGGGCAGCAGGGGGCAAGGTCAGTCCGCATCTCGTCGAAGTGTCAGATTTGGCTGAGGTGACGCATGACCCGCTGCTCGCCAGCGTGCGTCAGCGCTTGCGTCAAAGGCATCAGGGGGCCCGCAAGGGCAAGATGAACGTGCTGTGCGTGTTCTCACGTGAAGCGGTGCTGCCACCGCAGGACGCATGCGAGGCCACGCCCTCCAGCGATGGTTCTCTCAACTGTCATGGTTTTGGCTCTTCAGTCACGGTGACGGCCACCTTCGGGCTGGTAGCGGCCGCACAAGCCATTCAGCAAGCGATCCGATCAGCCGTCTGTTAACTCCTGCACAGGACATAGCCATGCTGGCGTCAGGCTTTATGGTTTCTCTGCAGGTGGCGTCTTGAGCTGCCGTGGCACATTGATCCAAGAGGGGCCGGTTGCGCCCCCGTCATCTCATCGGATGCCGCACCTTGGACACGCTGACTCAACCCTTTGCCGAGCCTTCAGCCGAGTTGTTGGCGCGCGCGTTCAATGCTGCGCCCAATGGCTTCCTGCTGGTCAACCAGGGCGGAACGATCATCGCCGTGAACTCCGAACTGGAGGTGATGTTCGGCCTGACCGCGTCAGAGTTGGTGGGCCAGTCGGTCGAAGTGCTGCTGCCCGCCGGTTTGAGACACGCCCACGTCGCTTTGCGCGAAGGCTTCTTTGAAAAGCCCGATCGGCGCGCCATGGGGGCCGGTCGCGTACTGTATGCCCGCCGGGCCAATGGTGCGGAATTCCCCGTCGAGATCGGGCTCAATCCGGTTGCAGGCCCCGAAGGGCCGCTGGTGCTGGCCTCGGTGGTGGACATCAGCGAGCGGCTGGCGATGGAGTGGGCCTTCCGGGGCTTGTTTGATGCATCCCCTTATGGGCTGCTGATCATCAATGATGCGGGCGTCATCGTCATGGCCAACAAGGTCCTGGCCACGTCCTTGGGCTACACGCAGTCCGAGCTGATCGATCAGCCGCTGCACATCCTGCTGCCCGATCGGTATCGGCAGGGGCACGGTGCGCTGATGGCCCACTACACCCAGACCGGTGAGTCCCGCATGATGGGCCAGGGACGTGACTTGACGGCGCTGCATCACGATGGCACCGAGGTGCCGGTGGAAATCGGGCTCAGTCGGGTGCGATGGCAGCGTCAGCAGATGACCCTGGCCGCGGTGAGCGACATCAGCGTGCGCAAACACCTGGAGTTGGCGCTGCGGCAAGCCAATGCGAACCTGGAAGAGTTCACCTATGTGGCGTCGCACGACCTGCGCTCGCCGCTTCGGGGCATCGCCGACTTGATGGAATGGATTGCAGGTGATCTGGGCGAGAACCCGCCCCCCAATGTGGCCAAGAACCTGAGCCGCGTGCAGCAGCGGATCGAGCGGCTGGAGCGCCTGATCGACGACCTGCTGAGCTATGCACGCGCGGGCCAGACGGCCACCCAATACACCCTGGTGGACCTGAACGAGCTGGTGCAGGAAATCGTCGAATTGCAAGCGATCCCCGACGGATTCGACATCCAGGCCGACATCCACACCGCACCGTTTCAGGCCACGCGCACACCCTTGGCCACGGCCTTGCGTAACCTCATTGCCAATGCGGTCAAGCACCATGACCGAGGGGGCGGCGTGATCCGTGTCGAGGCGCATGAGGAGGACAGCTACTGCGTGGTCAGCGTGACCGACGATGGACCCGGTGTGCCGTCCGCGTCCAAGGATCGCATCTTCAAACTGTTTCAAACCTTGACGGCCAATCAACGGGGCGGGTCAGGCATCGGACTTGCCCTGACCAAGCGTGTGGTGGAAGTGCACGGGGGGCGAATCGAAGTGATTTCTCCCGTGGCCGATGGCCGAGGTTCTTGCTTCCGATTCTGGTGGCCACGCTTCCCCAGGAGAACCGATGATGAATCACGATACCCTGCCGACCATTTTGCTGGTTGAGGACGATGACGTGGCTGCGGAGTCTGTGACGCGCAGCCTGCAAAAGCATGGCTGTACCTATCCGATCGTGTGGGCCGAGGATGGCCAGATCGCATTGCAGATTCTGCGGGATGAAGACCCCACGCGCGTGGTCCCTCGGCCCCGCGTCATCTTGCTGGACCTCAACATGCCTCGCATGGACGGCTTCGAATTTTTGCAGCAGTTGCGGGCTGACCCCAAATTGCGGGGCGATGTGGTGTTCATCCTGACCACCTCGAATGCCGACACCGACCGCACGCGTGCCTATCGCGAATGCATCGCCGGCTACATGGTCAAGTCGGCGGTGGGCCCGCAGTTTGCCAAACTGGTCTCGTTGCTGAACAGCTACCAAAGCGCCGTGCGCTTGCCGGGTTAAGCAGTCATGCAGTCGGCCGCATCCACCGAGAACTTGCGCATGCTGATCGTCGACGACGATGACGTCGACCGTGAGCGGGTCAGGCGCTTTCTCAAAAAGAGCGCACAGGTGGTGGATGTGGTCGAGGCCGAGTCCGGGTCCGAGGCCTTGCAGTTGATGCAGGCGGACAACTTCGACTGCATCGTGATGGACAACCACCTGGGCGACACGACGGGTGCGGAGCTGATCTCTCGCATTCATCAGGAATCGCGCTCCAGCTGTCCGATCATCATGGTGACGGGCGCGGGCAGCGAAGCACTGGCTGTGCAAGCGATGATGGACGGCGCGTATGACTATCTGCCCAAGACGCAACTGTCGTCTGACGTCCTGCTGCGCTCAGTCGAGCGGGCCGTCGAGCTGTATCGGGCGCGCCGTGAGCTGGCTCAGATCCACGAGTCGCTGGAGCAGCGGGTAGACGAACAGGCCGCCACCATTCGACAGAGCGCCAAGGACCTTCGCGCCCTGGTGGACAACGCACCGACGGCAATGGGCTATTGGGACAGCGATCAGCGCTGTCGGTTTGGCAATGTGAGTCTGAGCCAATGGTTTCATGTCGGCGTGGACGACCTGCCGGGCATGCCCCTTCAAAAGCTGTTGGGGCGCGACCTGTACCATGAGATCAAAGCGCACGTCGATCAAGCGCTGAAAGGCCATGAACAGGCTTTTGAGAGGCCGCTGCCACAAGCCAGCGCCAGCAGCCCCACGTGGCTGTATTGGCAACTGCGTCCGGATCTGAACGCTGATGGGCAATGCCTGGGCTTTTACGCCACCGTCTCTGACATCACGGCCAGCCGCCGCGCCCATGAACGGGTCGAAGAGTTACTGCACTTCAGCGACGCGGTGATCGACAACTCGCCCATCGGCATCGCCGTCTTGCAACCGGACGGCGCCTGTGCCCTGACCAATCAGGCCTTTGTGGACACCTGCGGCCAGCGGGCCAACTGGCAGGACAGCACACTGTGGCCAGCGGTTGAACAGACCTTGCGCGATGGGCGGCCCAGCCGGGTCGAGATCGCCCTGCCGCAGGGCGACGCGCCGCCCGTGTTACTGGCGTGCTCTCTGGCCCGATTCGAGCGGGGCGCCAGCCACCATGTCCTGGTCATTGCGCGCGACATCACCGAGCAGATCCGTGCCCATGAGGCGCTTGTGTCGGCCCGCGATTCGGCAGAAAGCGCGGCGCGTGCCAAGAGCGCCTTCCTGGCCAACATGAGCCATGAAATCCGCACGCCGATGAACGCCATCGTCGGCTTCTCGCGGCTGGCGCTGGAAGACGAGCTGCCGCAGACCGCGCGGGCCTACATCGAAAAGATGCACACCTCTGCGTTGGCGCTGATGGACATTCTGGACGATGTGCTGGACTACTCCAAGATCGAAGCGGGCTTCATGCACCTGGAGCGGACGCGCTTTGTGCTGGAAGAGACCGTGCAGCGTGCCGTCGACCTGTTCCAGGCGCGCATCGAGCAAAAGCGGCTGTCGCTCATCGTGGACCTGGCCCCGGAGGTGCCGCGCGTGTTGTTTGGCGATCCTTTGCGCTTGTCCCAGGTGCTGACCAACCTGATGGGCAACGCCATCAAGTTCACCGACCATGGGCACATCCAGCTCAAGATCGACGTGACGCCCGAACGGGCCGCCCAAGATGACGCGTCCCTGAGTTTGTCTTTTGCCGTGGTGGACACCGGCGTGGGCGTGGCCCCCGAGGTTCAATCCGGCCTGTTCGAAGCCTTCATACAAGGCGACAGCTCGATCACGCGGCGCTTTGGGGGCACCGGTCTGGGCCTGGCCATCTGCAAGCGCCTCGTCTCTCTGATGGGCGGCGAAATTGGCGTCAACAGCGTGCCGGGTCAGGGCAGTGAATTCTGGTTCACGGTTCAGGTCGCGGTGGCCGATGAGCAGGCAACTGACCATGCCACCGATCTGGCAGACCGCCGGGTGCTCATCCTGGACAGCAGCCCGTTGTGGCGGCAAGCCATGGTGCGGCAGCTGCAAGCCTGGCACGTGGCGTCGGTCGAATGCGACGACATTGCCAGCGCCTTTGCGCACGTGGAGCGGCTGCACCGCAAGGGCCAGATGGTGGACACCTTGTTGATCGACTATGGGCTGCTGCGGCCCATCGGGATGGCCGCCCTGGAGCCCCTCATCGAACGCATCGCCGCCGTGCGCAACGAGCAGCCTCAAATCATCCATGTGGCCACGCAAAGCGAGCGCCTGGAGTTGCTCAACAGCGATGCGTCCCTGACCCCCGATGCGGTGCTGGTCAAGCCCGTGCTGGCTTCCCGCCTGCAAGAGGTCTTGCGTGGCGAGGCCTGGGCTCGACAGTCGCTAGGTGGCTCTCTACCCGATGGAGGGGCGGCGCTGGATGCGCGGGCGCAGTCTGAGAAGCTGCGTGAACTGGCGCGCCCTCTGCAAGGCGCCCGCATCTTGCTGGTGGAAGACAACGAGCTTAACCAGATCGTGGCCGATGAGCTGCTGCGTCGTTGCGGCATGCAGGTCACCATCGTTGACAACGGTGTCAAGGCGATCGAGGCAGTGCGCTATCAGGACGGCAAAGGATTCGATGCCGTGTTGATGGACATGCACATGCCTGTGATGGACGGGCTGGAGGCTACCCGCCGCATCACCGCTTCACCCGAGTCGCAAGGTTTGCCCATCATTGGCATGACCGCTGCCGTGCTGCCAGAAGACAAGGCGCGCTGTCGCGAAGCCGGGATGGTCGACCACATCGCCAAGCCGCTGTTGCCTGAGCATGTGATCTCGGTGTTGCTGAAATGGGTGCGGCACAGCGGGCCGGGCGCGGACGCTAGCGCGCCGGCGCCCGCTCAAGAGGGGCCGCCGCCTTCGGTCGAGCCCGAGGCGACTGCCCCGCCTTCTGCTGAGCCGGGCATCGACCTCGACGCTCTGCGCGCTCGCGTGCATGGCAACCAGGACCTGGTGTGGCGCCTGCTCGGCGTCTTCATGGAACAGGAGAGCGGGGCGGCAGCGTGGGTGTCCGAGCTGGTGGCGTGTGGCGACACCCAGGGCGCCTGCCGAAAGGCCCACGACCTCAAGGGCAGTTCAGCCAACCTGGGGTTGATGGACTTTTCACACGCCTGCGCGCTTCTGCAGGACGCGCTGACGCAAGGCGAAGGTGTGGTCGAAGCGCTGGCTCGCTTTGTCGCGGCGCATGCTCAGTGCCTGGCTTCCCTCAAGCGCCTCTTGGCCGATGCAGCGGCGAAGTGACAGTCTGAACAGGTCGCTTGATTTTCTATCGAAAACCGGGCTATAATTTTTGTCTTTGCCGGGGGTCGGTAGCTCAGTCGGTAGAGCAGCGGACTTTTAATCCGTTGGTCGCGAGTTCGAGTCTCGCCCGACCCACCAAAAAAATTCAAGATTTTGATTCGATAGCGGGTTAATCCGGTATATAGTTGAAGTCTTCGCTAGGTTGAAAAACTTGGCAGCGACGTTAAAGCGTCGGGCTCTTAGCTCAGTTGGTAGAGCAGCGGACTCTTAATCCGTTGGTCGAGTGTTCGAGTCACTCAGGGCCCACCAAAATTTCAAAGCCACCCTTCGGGGTGGCTTTTTATTTTAGTCCTCGTCTGTGTCAGGTGTCTCGTCCGGCTTGTCGCGGTCTTTCGCGGCGGCCTCGAGCAGAGGGGCCTGAAGAGCCTTGACCTCTTGCAGAAACTGCGTCGTGGGCTCAGGCTGGCTGATGCGCAAGGCTGGAGGCGCCAAGGTGGCCATGTAGAGCGGGGTCAGCCAGCGATGCTGGTTGGCATGCAGCTTGACAGCTTGAGGCAGCACCATCAGCAAGGTCAAGACAACCAGCGTGACGCTGGTGCGCTTTTGCCGTTTGGGCCAGATGCGGCGCGCACAGAACCAGCAGGCCACCATGACACCGACCGTCGTGGCCCAGCCGGTGATGTGCGACAGCAGGGGCAAGGAAAAGGCGTAGGCGGCCAGACTCAAGACCAGCACGCCGCCACGCACCACCAGATAGGCCAGCAAGCCGTCTTGCAGGTGCTGCCAGAACGGCATCTCGCGCTTGAACAGCTGATTGATGAGGCTCCACAGCCCGCCCCACAAGGCGGCAAAGCCGAGGGTCGAGAGCAGCTCGTCGAAATAGCTGGACCATGGACTGTCGGGCGGACCATCCAGCCAACTGCTGCCCAGGTTCCAGGCGCAGACCAGTCCCAGCAAGAGCATGGCGCGTCCCGATGGCAGGTAGCGCGTCCAACTCTGGCGGCGATGGTGTTCCTGTGGCAACGGTTGTTCGGCAGCCAGGGCCTGACTGGGGTGACGCAATCGCAGACGGGTCTGACCCAGTTCCAGTTCGGCACCGGGAGGCAGCGCGTGCTGGCTGTCACCGGGCAGGCGTTGGCCTGCATGCCAGGCCCCATTGACGCTCGACGCCAGTTGCAGGTCCCAGCCCTCGGCGGTCGCCCGCAGACTGGCGTGGTGTGCCGCGGTGTAGGGGTCCTCCACGACGATGTCGCAGTCCAGGCCCCGGCCGATGGTCAATGCTTGCGCACCGACCCGATATCGGCCGATCACGTCATCGTGACGGTCCAGCAATTCGATCAGTGCGCGCGCTTCCATCCAAAGCCTTCCAGGTAGTGGGTGGTCAATTTCAAGGCGTTGTCAAAGCTCACGCCATTGGCTTCGAACTGGCCTTGCACGCCTTGCTGGTCGTGGTCGACGGTGGCGACCAGGATGCTCAGGTCGAACACGCCTTTGAGCTTTTTATAGGCGTTCATGCAGACCACGGCGCGCAGGGGCAAGCCGCGGCTGTCCACAAACGACTCCTTGCACTGAGGTGCCGTGCGTTCCTTGCCCGGCATCATGTTGGTGTTCATCGCAAAGCGCCGGCTGTAGGCCTGCGAAAAGCGCCAGGTGCCCACGTTCTGGCCGTCCATGCGGTATTGCTCGAAGTCGAGGTAACCCAGGCGCAAACTGTCCCGGATGAACAGGTTGTGCTCCATCCGGCAACGTGTCGATTCGGTCTTGACGCCCTTGGCTTCGCTGGACGTGTTGCCGCCCCAGCAACGCATGAATTGCTCTTGAGGCATGGGCAGCAGATACCGTTCATGGCCGCCGTCGCGCCAGGGTTGCGCCAGAAAACGGCGAGTCAAATCATCTTGATAGGCCAGCACCTGTTGGGTGATGGTGGGCCAGGCCGGGGTGGCCAAGGCTTGTGTTCGGTTGCCTGAGCGCTTGAGGAGGGCTGCTGCATCGCCCCCGGGCACCAGAAAGCTCATCTGCTCGGCAAACACCATGGCTGACACGTTGATGCCCACCACGCGGCCTTCATCGTCCAGCACCGGGCCGCCGCTCATGCCGGGGTTGATGCTGCCAGCGTAGTAGATCAAGGGGTCGAAGGCGCGTTCGACCAGGCCGTTGAAGTTGCCCTCGACCACGGCAAAGGTGACGTCACGGGGGTTGCCCATGGAGTAGATGCGTTCGCCCTTGGTCAGCGGTTGCTCGGCGGGCCGGAACTTCAAGGCACCTCGATTGGCTGGGCTGTTGGCCGGCAGTCGCAGCAGGGCCAGATCGTGCCTCACATCAATGTCAAGCAATTCCAGCGGGCCTTCCAGCCCGTCGGTGGTGGCAAAGCGCAGGCGGTAACGCTCAGGCTCCAGCGCGTATTGGCTGACCACGTGGTAGTTGGTGATCAGCAGGCCACCCTCGCTGACGATGAACCCCGACCCCACTGAGGACTGGCTGTCTTGCCCCTTGAGCAAGGTGCGTACCTGCAGCAGCTGCAGGCGACTTTGGTCATAGATGCGTTTGGCTGAGGCTGACAAGCTGACGGTGTTGAGCGGGGCGCTTGCCCCAGCGGCGGGGACGGGCGGCCTGGATGGCGCGGCATCCTGGGCCCGAGCGGTGAGGGCAGAGCAGGCGGTCAGCGCCCAAGCGCAGATCAACAGCCGGATGGGTGGGAAGCGCATGGCGTCGGGTTAATTTTGGATGGCGTTCAAGGTCTGCACGAGGGCGTCGACCCAGCGGGGTTCATGAGAGCGGGCGCGAGCCAGGCCGCGTTCAGCCGCGGTGCGGGCGCCTTCGCGGTCGCCCAGGGCCAGCCGAGCCTGGGCCAGGTTGTTCCAGGCCACGGCGCTGTCGAATTGCGCGGTCGCATGTTCAAAGGTGCGGGCGGCATCGGGCCAGTGGCCGCTGGCGGACTGCGCATTGCCCAGCGCCAGTTGAGGCAAGAGGCGGTCGGGCCAGCGCGAAACGATGTCTTGCCAGACACGCATGGCTTGCGCAGGTGGATTGACCTGTTCGAAGCCCAGTGCCGCCTGCTCGGCGTGAGGGGCGTCGACCGAATCGGGCAGCGTGCCGGGGGGGGCCACGACCATGGACCAGTATTGCGACCGGGCCCAGGTGTATTCGAAGGTGCGCAAGGGCAGGCTTTGCCGCTCGGCGGTGCCGCTGCGCAGGATGATCTCGCCGCGATCCAGGTCGTAGCCCATGACGACGGCGTAATGCCAGCGGGGCGCCCAGCTCAGGCCCAGGTTGAGCAGCACCACGGGGCTGCGACCCAGGCGCGTCTCATGCAACAGGGCGGTGAGTTGGCCGTCGAGCTGATAGGACACAAGCCCGAAGCGGCGGGGGCCACTGAGCATTTCGGTTTGCAAGGTGCCGGATCGACCGGGCAGAAAAACCTGGGCGCCCAGTTCATCCTGGGTAGCGGGCCGGCCCGCCTGGCTTAGGACCATGCTCAGTGCGGCCGGGCCACAAAAGTCAGGTTCTTGCAGGACGACGGGGAGGTCCTGACGCTCGAACAGACGCGGGGAGACCGCGCCCGGCGTCTGTTGCGCCTGTTGCATCAGCTGGTCGGTCTGAGGAGTGGGTGGCATCAGGCTGCAGCCCGATACCCACCACGCCGCGGTCAGAAGCAGGGCGCTCAAGCGCGCCCCATGCCGACGGGGAGTCAATGACGGACGGAGCGGGTGAAGGGGAAGACTTTTGTCAAGCCCAGGATATCGGTCACCAGCAACAGCACGAAGATGAACACGAGCACGCCCAGAATGTCCGATGCGCCAGCGGGGGCTTGGTCGATCTGGGCTGCCAACTGCTGCGCTTCGCTGTCCGTCATGGCGGCGACGCGGGCGCGCACCTGGTCGATGTCGACGCCGCGTTCATGCAAGGCGGTTTGCAGATCGGCACGTGCGAGCGTGGCGTCGATGTGCGCCCGAGCGGTGGTGGCATCCAGCATGCCGGTCTCGGCCGCCTGGGCCGCTGCGATCTCTTGCGTGGAGATGGTGGCCGCCTGGGCGCTGGTCCAACCACTGGCCATCAACACCGAACTGGCAACCAAAGCGGAAATGCTGCGTTTGAATCGTGTCATGTGAGTCTCCAGAGTCTAGGGGTCAAGCTTGAAGAGTATGCCGCTTCTGTCGTCAAGTGTGGCTACACTTCGCGCGTTGTAGATTGACGATAGAAGGTCGCTCATGAATTTTGGCATGGTGATGCGCCGCGGTGCTGTGGCGTTTAGCGCAACGGTGATGTCCTTGGCTCTGGTTGCCTGTGGTACGCCACAGGGTGGTTCGGCAGATCGCCCCGCTGAGGGCGGCATGTTTGGCTGCAAAGGCTTACCTAACTCACAAGGTAAGAACGTCGCCATTGGTGCGGTGGCTGGCGCAGTCATCGGTGGCCTGGTGGGCAACCGCGTGGCCGACAGCCGCGGTACCGGCACACGCAATGGCGCCTTGCTGGGCGCGCTGAGTGGCGGGTTGATCGCGTCGCGTTACAAGGCGTCCATCAGTCTGACCGAAATGCCCGATGGTTCGGTCAAGATGAACATCCCCGGTTCTTTGCTGTTTGAAACCGGCGAGTCCAGTATCAAGCCCGACTTCCAGCACACGCTCGATGGCGTCGGCAAGTCGTTGCGCGAGTACTGCGGCTTGCGTGCGGTGGTGGTGGGGCACACCGACAACGTGGGCTCGGACGTGGCCAATGACAAGCTGTCGCTGGCCCGTGCGCAGTCGGTCGCTCATTACCTGCAGTCCACCGGTGTGCGGGCCTCGAACCTGAGTGCCGAAGGGCGGGGCGAGCATGAGCCGGCTGCGTCGAACGACACTCCGGAAGGCCGCATGCAGAACCGCCGCGTCGAAATTTTCGTGTCGGAAACCAACTGAGGGCGGCTTCATGCGAACGTCAGGATGGGCGTGGTTCGTTCGGGCTTTGATTCTGGCCGGGTTGGGCGCGATGCTGGCCTGGTGGGGGGTGCAGGTGTGGGGCCCCGAGCACCACTGGCTGCTCGCTGCCTTGCAGTACGCGCCCTATTGGGCCTTGCTTGCGCCGCTTGTCCTGATTGTCATGTTGTCGTGGACGCAGGGGTGGCGCTGGCGGGTGCTGGCATTGACCGCCCTGGCCGTTCTGTTGGGCCCGGTGATGGGGCTGGTGCTCGCGCGGGGCGACACGGGTGAGGGGCACGTCCGCCTGATGACCTACAACATCAAGGCGTATCTGAACGTGGTGCGCACTGGCGGGGTGGGCCGCGTTGCCTGGGAAGTGGCCGAGCATGACCCTGACATCGTGGTCATGCAGGATGCGGGTGAGGCCCGCGCCGCCGCTGTTCCGTTGCCCGAGGGCACCCGCAAGTTGATCGGCGATCGCCAGCTGTACGCCAACGGCCAATACATCGTGGCCAGCCGGCTGCCTCTGCGGGATTGCGGCACAGGCTTGATTTCGTATCAGAAAGAGGTGCACACCTATGTGCACTGTGTGGTCCATGCGTATGGCAAGGACATCGATCTGTACACGGCCCATTTGCTGTCGCCCCGCGACGGCCTCAATGCCTTGCGCAAGAAGGCGTGGTTGGGGGGCGAGGATTGGGAGCGCAGTGTCGATGCCCGTCTGGCCCAAAGCAAGACGCTGGCGGAGGTGCTCTCGCACCGGCAGCGTCCGGTCATCCTGGCGGGCGATCTGAACGCGCCCGAGCGGTCCATGGTCGTGCAGAACCTGGTGGACGTCGGGCTGCGCGATGCCTTCTCAGCGGCGGGGTGGGGCTATGGCTACACCCATGGGCACTCGTTGCGCCCGGGGGTGTCGATCAATCGCATTGACCACATCCTGGTCAGCGATGAGATCGGCGTGGCGCATTGCGAGGTCGGTGGCGCGGAAGCCTCGGATCACCGTCCGGTGATTGCCGACTTGTTGATCCACCGCGACTGAAGCGCGGCCATTCAGGCCCCTCAGGCGCTTGGGCCGGCTGGGGCTGGCTCAGGCCGCCTTGCGGTGCGGGTGGCGGCGGGCCGCCATCTCGCGTCCCATGCCGCCCAGATCCCATGAAGAAATGCGGGCACGGGCTTCGGGGTAGATCAGTGACTCTTCCAGGCGCATGTGATCGGTGTACAGCGCGGCAAAGATGGGCACCGCGTGTTCGAGCTGCTCGATGTTGTACCAGTTGTAGCCGGCCGAGATCGACTCCAGCTGCGGGGCCAGCTCCAGCCAGTCTTCTTCGATCCAGCCATGGTCCTGCTGCAGCCGCAAGGTGGTCTGCACCAGCTGGTCGTCGCCGCTGTTGATCAACTGCGGGAAGACATGTTTTTCTTCGTCCACATGGTGCTGCCGCGCGGTGTTCATGAAGAAGCGAAACAGTGTGCGGGCGCTGTCTTTGGCGTGCTGATCGACGCCCTTTTCCTTCAAATGCACCACCAGTGCCTGGAGCTGCGCCAGGGCCTCGGCAATGTGCTGATGGGTGGCGTCCAGCACCTCAAAGGGCTCAGTGGTGATGTCGGCTGAAGACATGTCAACTCCTACGGGTATTTACCAAGTCATTCTCCGCAGGGCGCTTCTTGTCAGATTGAGTTAGGTCAACCCCGATAGAATCCACTCCCGATGGTGCGAGGTGTCGCACTTCTGAGGATCTGGCTGTGTCTGAGCGTTTGTTTGTCTTGTCGCAATACGTGCTTCCCAAGCAGGCGTTGACCGCCTTGGCGGGCCGATCGGCGAATGTCCGCGGCGGTGGTGCCACCAAGTCTTTCATCAAGTGGTTTGTGGGCCGATATGGCGTCAACATGGACGAGGCGGCCAACCCTGACATCGGCAGCTACGCCAGCTTCAACGAGTTCTTCACCCGGCCTTTGAAGCCGGGCGCGCGGCCCTTGGCCAACACGGCGCTGGTGTGCCCGGTCGACGGCGCCATCAGCCAGTTGGGGCCCATTTGGCAGGACCAGATCTTTCAGGCCAAGGGGCACAGTTACTCGACTCAGGCGCTGGTGGGGGGCGATGCCCAGCTCGCGGCTCAATTTCAGGATGGCAAGTTCGCGACCATCTATCTGAGCCCGAAGGACTACCACCGCATCCACATGCCCTGTGATGGCCGGCTGACCCGCATGATCTATGTGCCCGGCGAGCTGTTCTCGGTCAACCCTGCCACGGCGCGAGGGGTGCCCGGGCTGTTTGCCCGCAATGAGCGCGTGGTGTGCGTCTTCGAGACAGCCCAAGGCCCCTTTGTGCTGACTTTGGTGGGGGCCACCATCGTGGGAAGCATGGCCACCGTCTGGCATGGCGTGGTCAACCCGCCGCGCAGCCGAACGGTGCGCGAATGGCGTTATGACGACCAGAACATCGTGCTCAAGAAGGGCGACGAAATGGGGCGCTTCTTGCTCGGCTCGACCGTGGTGATGCTGTTTCCCAAATCAGCCCACGTTCAGTTCAATGCTGCCTGGGTGGCGACCCGCCCGGTGCGCATGGGCGAGGCGATGTCGCGGGCCTGATCGGGCCGCGCGCTCACCAATCCAGTGTGCGTTGCGTCTCGAACCGGCGCGGCTGGCCGGTGACCGGGTCGGTGAACGACACCGACTTGGCCAGCAACTTGAGCGGCTTGCCGTAGTCAGGGATCCCGTCGGGCTGCAGGACCGGATAGAACAGGTCGTTGACGATGGGCAGGCCCAGCGCCGCCATGTGGGCCCGCAACTGATGCTTCTGACCCGTGATGGGCTGCAGGCTGTAGCGTGTCCACGCGCCTTGGTGTTCCAGCACATCGATGAGGGTCTCGGCATTGACAGGGCCGGGCACCTCTTGCATGGCCATGAACTGCGCGCTTTCTTGCAGGCGGCTGCGATGGGTCAGGGGCCAGTTCAGATCATCACGGCGGGGCGCGATGGCTTCGTAGTGCTTGGTGATGGTCTTGTCGCGAAACAGGTGCTGGTAGGCCGCCCGGGTGTCCGGCTGGATGGAAAACAGCACCAGCCCGGCTGTATCTCGGTCAATGCGGTGCATGGGCGTGAGCGTGTCGATGCCCAGCTTGCGCTTGAGCCTCACCAGCAGGGTCTCTTGCACATAACGGCCCGAAGGGGTCACCGGCAGGAAGTGCGGCTTGTCGGCCACGACCAGGTAGTCGTCCTGAAACAGCACCGTCTCCGCAAACGGGATGGGATGCTCGTAAGCCAGACGCCGGTAGTAGTAGATCCGGGTCTGCTTGCGATAGCGAGCGTCCGGCCCCAGGGGCGCGCCGTGCTCGTCCAGCACCTCGCCGGCCTGCATGCGTTGCCCCCAGTCATCGCGACTGACGGCGGGCAGGCGATGCGCCAGATAGTCCAGCAAGCGCAGCCAGGGCCCCGCCGGCAAGACCAGCGAACTGGGGCTGACGCCGTCGATGGTGGGGGGCACGACGGTGCTCCTGGGATTCGGGGCGCTCATGGGTCCAGGCGGTGTGCGCGCTCCAGTCGCCACTTTTCTTCGGGCTCGTTGGGGTCGTAGACCTGGTCGATGGCGGTGTCGGTTTCCTGCATGCGGGTGTCGATGGCGACGCGGCTGTCGAACACGAAGCACTCGCCTTGCCAGTCCTTGTCGGCGTCCGGCATGGTCAGGAAGTAGTTGAGGATGCCGCCTTCGAGCTGGTAGACGTCCAAGCCCTTTTCCTGCATCCAGCCGCTCATTTTTTCGCAGCGGATGCCGCCGGTGCAATACATGGCCACCTTCTTGCCTTCGGCCTTCCACTGCTCGGCGTGGTCCTGCACATATCGCGGAAAGTCGCGAAAGTTGTTCACGTGCGGATCGACCGCGTGGTCGAAATGGCCCAGGCGGTATTCAAAGCTGTTGCGGTTGTCCAGCACGACCACGTCGTCACGTTGAATCAGCTCGCGCCATTGCGCGGGCGGCACATGGTTGGCCGCCGCGCGGTTGTCCGTCAGGCCCGTGATGCCGTCGATGCCGAAGGCCACGATCTCCCGTTTGCGATGAATCCGCATCCTGAAAAATGGCCGGGTCTTGCAGGCGCTGCGTTTGAAGACCAAGTCGGCAAAGGCGCCGCCAAAGCGGGGGTCCTGCATCAAGGCCTGTTCAGCCTGCGCCAGTTGCGCCTCGGTGCCCGCCATGACGCCATTGATGCCTTCTTCTGCAACGAGGATGCTGCCCGTGACCTGTGCGGTGACTTCGCGCAGGGCGGTGGCGACGGCATCGGGGTCGGCCACCGGCACGAATTTGTAAAAGGACACATGGAACAGCGGGGGCTGCTCGGGCGGGGACGGCTCGGCGTGGGGATTCATGCTCGAAATTGTCGCATCGACGGGATGCCCTCATCGGGTGAGGTGGCGGCACAATATCGGCCTATGACACGCCTTGCCCCTGAATTGCTTTTGCCCGCCGGCTCGCTCGACAAAATGCGCGCCGCTTACGACTTTGGCGCCGATGCCGTTTATGCGGGCCAGCCCCGCTATTCCCTGCGGGCGCGCAACAACGAGTTCAAGCTCGAACAGATTCAGCAAGGCATCACCGAGGCCAAGCAGCGTGGCAAGAAGTTCTATGTGACCAGCAACCTGCTGCCGCACAACGACAAGGTGCGCACGTATCTGCGTGACATCGAGCCCGTCATTGCGATGCAGCCTGATGGCCTGATCATGGCCGACCCCGGCCTGATCATGATGGTGCGCGAGAAGTGGCCCGAGGTACCCGTGCACCTGTCGGTGCAGGCCAATACGGTCAACTACGCATCGGTCAAATTCTGGGAGAAGGTGGGCGTCAAGCGCATCATCCTGTCGCGCGAGTTGAGCCTGGACGAGATCGAGAAGATCCGCCAGGAATGCCCCGACATGGAGCTGGAGGTGTTTGTGCACGGCGCGCTGTGCATTGCCTACTCGGGTCGTTGTCTGCTGTCGGGCTACTTCAATCGGCGTGACCCCAATCAAGGCACCTGCACCAACGCCTGCCGCTGGGACTACAAGACCCATGGCGGCTCGGAGGCATCGGACACGGGCGAAGTCATCCCCATCAAGCTGGAGGGGGACTTCAACTTTCAGCGCGAACAAGAAGATGCGGAGAAGGCGTTCTCAGCGTGTGGCGATGGCCAGCGTCATCCGGCTGCCGATCAGGTCTATCTGCTGGAAGAGTCGGAGCGCCCTGGTGAGCTGATGCCCATCATGGAAGACGAGCACGGCACTTACATCATGAACTCCAAGGACCTGCGCGCGGTCGAGCATGTCGCCAGGCTGGCCCAGATCGGGGTGGATTCATTGAAGGTGGAAGGCCGCACCAAATCGCTGTACTACGTGGCGCGCGTGGCGCAGGTATACCGCCAGGCCATTGACGACGCAGTGGCGGGCAAGCCCTTCAATCCCGACCTCTTGCTGCAACTCGAAGGCATGGCCAACCGGGGCTACACCGGCGGCTTTTTGGAGCGCCGACCTTCGCAGGATTACCAGAACTACATCACCGGGCATTCGGAGTTCCAGCGCAGCAAGTTCGTGGCGGAAGTGCGCGGCGTGGCTGATGGCTGGGCCGAGGTCGAGGTCAAGAACAAGTTTGCCGTGGGCGACACCATCGAGGTGATCCACCCCAGTGGCAACCAGCTGATCAAGCTGGCAGCGATGCGCAATCTGGCAGGCCAGCCCATCGACGTGGCCCCTGGCAGCCCTTTGCGCGTGCAGATTCCGCTCGATTCGAAATACCAAGGCGCTTTGCTGGCGCGCATGCTCCAGCCCGCCTGATCGCTCAGTCGCGGTGCTGGTCGTAGGTGACAAACTCTTTGCCGCCAGGGGGCAGCCGCAGCCACTCGCGATGCTCCAGCGTCTGGCGGATGTCTTTCAGACCGGTTTGCCAATGCGCCTGCATGGTCTGAAAGCTGAACTCGTAATCTTTGGACAGGCCTTCCCATTCCTTGTCCTGATAGACCAGATGGATCACGGCGTATTGGCGTGAACAGGCTTCGTGCGCGGCTTTGATGCACCAGGGATCGGTCTCGCGCAGATCGCGGGGAATCAACTCCAGCAGTTCACGCAGCATGTGCCGATGGCGCTGCTGGTGTTCCAGTACATCGGTGATGGCGCGGGTCCGGCTGGAGTACTGAATGTCCTTCTGCCGCTCCTGGGCATCGAAGACGTTGCTGGGCAGCGGGCCCCGTGCGCTCCACAGGTCGACCTGAAATGTCAGCGTGTTGCGCCGCGGGACCGCATGCAGGACTTCTGACAAGGGCGTGTTGGAGACGAGGCCGCCGTCCCAGTAATAACGGCCATCGATCTCGATCGCAGGAAAGCCCGGTGGCAGCGCCCCGGAGGCCATGAAATGCTCCGGACGCAAGCACCCTTTGGCCGGCCCATGGGTATTGTCAAAATAGGTAAAGTTGCCGGTCTGGACGTCTACGGCGCCCACCGACACCCGGGTCAGACCGGCATTGATGCGGTCGAAGTCGGCGTGGCGCTCCAGCGTGGCCTTCAAGGCGGTGGTGTCATAGAAGCTCACGTCCGTCACCGAAGCGGGCAAACCCAGCCAGGGCATCCACCCGCGCGGATTGAAAAACCCGTTCTGGCCGATGGCCAAGGTCAGGCTGGCTTCGGCCGCGCTGCGCAACTTGCTCAGTGGGGTGCCGACGGCATCCGGTAGCGTCGGCGGCAGCGGCAAGGCCATGGCGCGAATGGGGCTGCAGATGGTTTCCCAGAAGGCCTGCAGCTGCGCCAGGCGGGTTTCCGGCGGGTTGCCCGCGATGATGGCCGTGTTCAGCGCCCCGATCGAGATACCCGCGATCCAGCCCGGCTCGATCCCGGCTTCGAGCAAGCCCTCGACCACGCCGGCCTGGTAGGACCCCAATGCCCCGCCGCCTTGCAGCACCAGTGCGACGGTGTCCCAGTCCTCACAAGGTGAATGAGAGAGATGGACTGCTGTCGAATGCTGCTCGGCCATGACCGGTCCTTTCGCGCGGTGGACGACGATGGGGGTTCAGCGCAGTATGGCAGCGAGGATGGCGGTCAACAAGTGCCAGGTTTTGGCGACGGATTCGATTTCGACAGACTCGCCCGGTGCATGGGCGCCACGGATGGTGGGGCCGAAGGAGACGATATCCATGTCGGGGTATCGGGCTGCAATCAGGCCGCACTCCAGCCCCGCATGAATGACTTGCACACGGGCATCGTGGCCGTGCTCACTTCGATAGACCGCCTGGCAGCGTGCCAGCAAGGGTGAACCGGGGTTGGGGGCCCAGCCGGGGTAATGCCCCGACGCAGTGGCTACCGTCCCTGACAGGGCAAACAAGCTGATGATCTCATCGGCCAAATCGCTCGATGCACTGCTGATCAATGAACGCACCATGAAGTTGCAGGCCCCTTGCTGGGCGTGCAGCTCAACCATGCCCAGGTTGTCAGAGGTTTCGACCACGCCTGTGACTCGGGCACTCATGCGCTTGACGCCATGGGGGGCGGCGTGCAGACTGTGTAGCCAGACCGCCTGCTCCTGCGGCGACAGCACCTGGCTGGTGGGTGTCCCCTCGGCGATCTGAAGCTGCAGATGCGGCTCGACATCGGCCCATTCACTGTGCAGCAGGGTCTGCCATGTGACCAGCGCCGCTTGCAAGTTGGCCCAATGGGCCGGGGCGACCGCCACGGTGGCAAAGGCTTCGCGTGGCAGGGCATTGCGCGCCGTGCCGCCTTGCAGAGAGGCCAGTCGGATGTCAAAGCGCCGCTGCAAGTCATTGAGCACGCGCACCAGCAGCTTGATCGCGTTACCGCGACCTTCATGGATGTTGACGCCGGAATGCCCGCCGCGCAGCCCGTTGAGCGTCACGCGGGCGGCTCGGTGGCCTGCCGGCCAGGGCACCGGCTGACCGGGGCGCTCGACGTTGACATCGACGCCACCCGCACAGCCGAGGTAGAACTCCCCCCACTCCTCGGTGTCCAGGTTGAGCATCAAACGGCCTTGCAGCAAGCCGGGTTGCAAGCCATGGGCACCCCCCATGCCCGCTTCTTCATCGACTGTGAGCAGGGCTTCAATCGGGCCATGTTGCAACTGCGTGTCTTGCAGTACCGCGAGGATCATGGCCACGCCCATGCCATTGTCGGCGCCCAGCGTGGTGTGTTCGGCCTGCACCCAGCCATCGCGCACCACCGCTTGGATCGGATCTCGCGTGAAGTCATGCGTCGAGCCCGCATTCTTCTGGCAGACCATGTCCAGATGGGCTTGCAGCACCACGCCTGGCGCGTGTTCATGGCCTGGGCTGGCTGGCTTGCGGATGATGAGGTTGCCAGCGGTGTCAACCTGCGTCGACAGATTCAGTCCCTGCGCCCATTGCAGGATGTGGTCACGCAGTGCCGCCTCTTGCTTGGAGGGACGGGGGATGCGGCACAGCGTGGCAAAGTGTTGCCAGACGAGGGCGGGTTGCAGGTTGTCGAACATCACAATGAGGCCAGGGCCTGGGCTATGCGTTGTTTGGGCACGGTCGGGCGGGGCACGCGCACGTTGAACCAGCTGCGCACATCGGACTCCAGTCCCACGCCATGCATGAAGTTGTAGATGGCCTTCTTCAGGGCGGCGCCCATGGCGTCATGATCGACACCGGTCGGGTCCACAAAGGCCACGTCATTTTTCGCGAAAGACACGGGTGGCAAGGGCTGCAAGGTCACGCCGTATTCTTCGGGGTTGCGGCCCACGGGCGAGTGCACCGTGCAGGCAAAGCGGTGGAAGAAGCCGCTCTGGATGCAGCCGTTCTCGAATAACTGGCGCACATACTCCAGCGCGTCCACGGTGTCCTGCACCGTCTGCGTCGGGAAGCCGTACATCAGATAGGCATGCACCAGCACGCCGGCCTCGGTAAACGATCGGGTCACCTTGGCGACCTGCTCGACCGACACGCCTTTTTTCATCAACGACAGCAGGCGGTCCGAGGCCACTTCCAGGCCGCCAGAAATGGCGATGCAGCCGCTGTCGGACAGCAGCTGACACAGCTCAGGCGAGAAGGATTTTTCAAAGCGGATGTTGCCCCACCAGGATATCTGCAACTTGCGCTTGATCAGTTCATGTGCCAAGGCTTTGAGCGCTTTGGGCGGTGCCGCTTCATCCACAAAATGGAAGCCGGTCTGGCCCGTTTCTTTCACGATGGCTTCGATGCGGTCGACCAGAACTTCAGCGGTCGCGCCTTCATAGCGCGAGATGTAGTCCAGGCTGACGTCGCAAAAACTGCATTTCTTCCAGTAGCAGCCATGTGCCACGGTCAGCTTGTTCCAGCGCCCATCGGACCACAACCGGTTCATGGGGTTGAGCATGTCCAGCAGGGACAGGTACTCGTTGACAGGCAAGCCGTCCCAGGTCGGCGTGCCTACTTCGGCAAAGGGCACATCGGGCTCGGCCCAGTTGATGTATTTGACCTGGCCTTCATCACGCACAAAGGTGCGCACCAGGCGTTGTCGTGATCGCTTGCCTTGCAGGTGCTCCAGCAGGGCCAACAGGGGGCGCTCACCGGCATCCAGGGTCACGTAGTCGAAGTAGTCGAACACGCGCGCATCGCTCAACTCGCGCAGCTCGGTGTTGACGAAGCCGCCGCCCAAGCCAATGGCGATGCCTGGGTCGTGAGCCTTGATGGCCTGGGCGATCCGAAAGGCCGCGTACACATTGCCGGGAAAGGGGGTGGACACCAGCACCAGCCGGGGGCGATGGCGTCGCACAGCCTCCAGCGCCAGTTCGCACAGCAGATCGTCGACCAGATTGCGAGGGGCGGCCAGGGCCTGCGCCAGTGGATCAAAAGTGGGCTGGCTCGCGGCCAGCGACTCCGCATAGCGCACGAACTGAAAGCGCTCGTCCACGGCGTCGCGCAACACGTCGGCCAGGTCGTTCAGGTACAGCGTGGCCAGGTGCTTGGCCCGATCCTGCATGCCCAATGCGCCGAAGGCCCAGCCAATGGGGTCGTCGCCCTCTTCGCCAATGGTGTAGGCGTCGATGGCATCAAAGCGCGGCCCCTCTGGCAAGAAGCTGCGGTTGCAGATGCGGTGGCCGAGCGTGGGGTCTTTGCCCTGCAAGAAACGCAAGGTGGGACCGATGGTGTCGCAATAGCGCTCGAACTGTTCTTCGAACGACTGCAAGGCAGGCGTGCGCTTCTTGGGCGGCACCTGGTTGACGCGTTCGCGCACGGCGGTCAAACCTTGAACCGTGAACAGACGCAGCACCAGCTTGAGCGCCAGATCGTCCTGAGCGGCTTCGATGCCCTGTGAGCGCAAGAAACCCGTCAGGTAGGCCGTGGACGGGTAGGGCGTATTGAGCTGTGTCATCGGTGGGATGAGCGACAGCACGCGCATCGTGGTCACAGAAAACGCTCCAGCAGCTTCTTGGAGTGCTTGTCCAGCAGGCGCCAGTCGTGAATGCGGTATTGCAAGCCGCTGCTGCTGGCGATCAGCAGCCGGCCTTCGGCCAGGCGGCGAATGTCGTCTTCTGACTTGAGCACCATCTGGGTGTCGCCCCGGTCGGTGCTCACACGCCAGGTGCTGGGGGTCGAGAAGGTAGACACCTCATGCAGTTGCGTGATGACGGGCGCGAATTCGCGCACAGCGAGTTCTTCTTCGATGAGCTGGCGGACCGGGGCAGGCAGACTCGCCAGTCGGTCGACCCAGGCCAATTCACGGCCGTCGACGCTGACAAGGGACAGGCCCTCGTCGGGCGCGGCAATCGGGAAGGCACGCACAGGGGTCACGCCCACATGCTCCACGCCCCCGCCATCCACATAGACCAGTTTGCCAAACGCATTGCGGCTCAGGTTCAGAGTCAAGTTCATACGGCGTCCTGTTCTGCCTTGCGGGCCTGGGCTTCATACAGGCGCCAGTAAGCACCTTGCTTGCCCATCAACTCGTCGTGCGGGCCCACTTCGACGACCTTGCCGCGGTCCATCACAACCAGGCGGTCGGCCTTGCGCAAGGTGGACAAACGGTGCGCAATGGCGATGGTGGTGCGGCCTTGGACCAGGTTGTCCAGAGCCTTCTGGATTTCCTTTTCCGTTTCGGTGTCCACCGCCGAGGTGGCCTCGTCCATGATCAGGATGCGTGGGTCGATCAGCAGGGCGCGGGCAATCGAGATGCGCTGACGCTCGCCGCCCGACAGGCCCTGGCCCCGCTCACCCACCAGCGAATCGTAGCCTTGCGGCAGCCGCAGAATGAACTCGTGCGCATGGGCGGCACGCGCCGCGGCCACGATCTCTTCGCGCGTGGCATCGGGCTTGCCGTAGGCGATGTTCTCGGCAATCGTGCCAAAGAACAGGAAGGGCTCTTGCAGGACCAGACCGATGTTCTTGCGGAAGTCGGAGATGGCAATACGGCGAATGTCGACCCCGTCGACCTTGATGGCACCGTCGGTCACATCATAGAAGCGGCAGATCAGGTTGACCAGCGTGCTCTTGCCGCTGCCGCTGTGGCCAACCAGGCCGATCATCTCGCCCGGCTGGATGTCCAGGCTCAGGTTGCGCACCACCGTGCGGCTGCCATAGCGAAAACCGATGCCATTCATCTCGATGCGGCCCTGCACACGGTCAACCTTGACGGGCTGTGCAGGCTCGGGCACGTTGGAGACATGGTCCAGGATGTCGAAAATGCGCTTGGCGCCGGCTGCGGCTTTTTGCGTGACCGACACGATCCGGCTCATCGAATCGAGCCGGCCATAAAAGCGCCCGATGTAGGCGATGAACGCCGTCAGCACCCCCACGGTGATGTGTTTTTGCGAAGCCTGCCAGATGCCGAAGGCCCAGACCACCAGCAGGCCGATTTCGGTCATCAGCGACACGGTGGGCGAGAACAGCGACCAGGTCTTGTTCAGCTTGTCATTGACCTGCAGGTTGTACTGGTTGGCCGCCCGGAAGCGGTCGGCCTCGCGCTTTTCTTGCGCAAAGGCCTTGACCACCCGGATGCCGGGAATGGTGTCGGCCAGCACGTTGGTGACCTCGCCCCAGACGCGGTCGATCTTTTCAAAGCCGGTGCGCAGACGGTCGCGCACCAGGTGGATCAGCCAGGCGATGAAGGGCAGGGGCACCAGGGTGACCAGGGCCAGCCAGGGGTTGATGGACACCAAAATGGCCGCCGTCATCGCGATCATCAGCACGTCGGTGGCGAAATCGAGCGCGTGCAGGGACAAGAACACGTTGATGCGGTCGGTTTCGGACCCCACCCGGTTCATCAAATCGCCCGTGCGTTTGCTGCCAAAGTAGTCCAGCGACAGGCGCAGCAGGTGTTCGAAGGTGGTGGTTCGCAGATCGGCGCCAATGCGCTCGGAGACCAAAGCCAGGATGTAGGTGCGGGCCCAGCCCAGGCCCCAGGCCACGATGGCCGACGCCAGCAGGCCGCCCAGCAGCATCGCGACCAGCGTGGGGTCGATGTCCTGCCCGTTCTGGAAGGGGATCAGAACCTTGTCCATCAGGGGCATGGTCAGATACGGCGGCACCAGGGTGGCGGCCGTGGCACCCAGTGTCAGCATGAACCCGCCCAGCAGCTGCCATTGGTAAGGCCGGGCAAAACGCCACAGGCGCAGCAAGACCCAGGTGGAGGGGGGAACCTGGCTTTCGCGGTTGCAAACCGGGCATTCCTCGGCGTCCGGGGGCAACTGGGCGTGGCAGGTCGGGCACACGCCGGGCTCGTCTTCGGCCTGTTCGAGATCGCCTTGCGGGGCGGACTGCTGCTTTTCGAACTGTTCGACCAGGCGCATGGCCTGGCTGTGGGCGTCCAGCGTGAAGTGCCACAAGGCAATGCGGTTTTTCGAATCATGCAATTCTAGGCACCCTACGCCGGCATGGTCGTGGTGCCTGAGGCTCAGATCGGGCCGCAGGTCCAAGCTTTGCCAGCCCGTGCCAGGTGCCCAGGTCAGCAGGCGGCGGTTGCTTAACGCTACTTCGCCACGGACAAAACGCAACTGGTTGTCCAAGTCAACCGAAAACGATGCTAAAACGTTCTCACCTTGAGCCAGCGGTATCGGCTGCGAGGGGCGTGACGTCTCTTGTGTTGGGTTTGTGAGCATTTGGTTCCTAAGCAAGGAACCTTATTTTCGCCCAAGGCCGCAGGCACATATTGAGAATCACCGAGATCCCGCTGGGTATGAGTCACAAGAACGACATCAAGCTGTTGCGTATCAATTACCTGCGCGGCCCCAATATCTGGACTTACCGTTCCGTCCTCGAGGTCTGGTTGGACCTGGGCGAGCTGGAAGACCATCCCTCGCATGTGCTGCCCGGCTTCAATGCGCGCCTGACCGCCATGCTGCCGGCGCTCGAAGAGCACCATTGCGGCGTGGGGGAGCGCGGCGGCTTCATCCAGCGTCTGACCGAAGGCACCTGGGCCGGCCACATCCTGGAGCATGTCGTCATCGAGTTGCTGAATCTGTCGGGCATGCCGACCGGGTTTGGCCAGACCCGCAGCACCTCGCAACATGGGGTGTACCGCATGGTGTTCCGCGCCCGGGACGAGCAAGTCGCGCGTGTGGCGCTCGCAGAAGGCCACGCCTTGCTGATGGCGGCGATCAACGACCAGCCCTTCGACGTGGATGCGGCGGTTACCAAGATCCGCGAACAGATCGACGACTGTTACCTCGGCCCCAGTACGGCGGCCATCGTGGGCGCGGCCACCGACCGGGGCATCCCGCACATTCGGCTCAACGACGGCAATCTGGTCCAGCTGGGCTACGGCAAGGCCCAGCGCCGCATCTGGACGGCCGAGACCGATCTGAGCAGCGCCATCGCCGAGGGCATCGCCTGCAACAAGGACCTGACCAAGTCGCTGCTGCGCTCGGTGGGCGTGCCAGTGCCGGAGGGGCAGGTGGTCAACAGCCCGGCGGAAGCCTGGGAAGCGGCGCAGGACATCGGCTTGCCCGTGGTGGTCAAACCCACTGACGCCAACCATGGCCGGGGCGTGTCGCTGGAATTGACCGAACGCGCCGACATCGAAGCCGCATTCGGGATTGCCGATGCGGAGGGCAGTGACGTCATTGTCGAGCGCTACATCAAGGGCGACGAGCACCGCCTGCTGGTGGTGGGCGGCAAGGTGGTGGCCGCCGCCCGGGGCGAAAGCCTGTGGATCACCGGGGACGGTATCCACACCGTGGCACGCCTGATCGACCTGCAGCTCAACACCGACCCTCGCCGTGGCGAGGCCGAGGAATTCCCTCTGGAGACGATCCGCCTGGAGCGTGAGCCGGCCATCCGCCTGTTGCTCGAACGCCAGGGCCTGACGGGCGAGTCCGTGCCCCAGGCCGGCCAGAAGGTGCTGATCCAGCGCAACGGCAACGTGGCCGCAGACTGTACCGATGATGTGCACCCGGACGTGGCCTTTCTGGTCGGATTGGCGGCACGCGTCGTGGGCCTGGACATCGCCGGCATCGATCTGGTGGCGCAAGACATTTCACGTCCGCTGGCTGCCCAGGGCGGCGCGGTCGTCGAGGTCAATGCCGGCCCGGGTCTGCTGATGCACCTCAAGCCCGCGGTCGGCCTGCCCCGTCCAGTTGGCAAGCACATCGTCGACCATCTGTTTGACGAAAACGAGTCGGGCCGCATTCCCATCATCGGGGTGGCCGGTTCGCGCGGTACCGCCATGATTTCACGCCTGGTGGCGTGGTTGCTGCAACTGAGCGGGCGCCATGTGGGTGTGGCCTGCCGCGATGGCCTGTTCCTGGGCACCCGCAGGGTCGAAGCGGCCAGCAGCGCCACCTGGGCGGCCGGCCATCGTCTGCTGATGAACCGCGAAGTCAACGCGGTGGTGCTCGAAAACGGGGCTGCCACCATCTTGCAGGACGGTCTGGCCTACGACCGCTGCCAGGTGGGCGTGGTGACCGATCTCGAATTCGAAGAAGGTCAGGGCCTGGGTGACCATGACATCCAGGAATCGAGCCAGTTGTTCAAGGTCTTGCGCACGCAGGTCGATGTGGTGCTGCCCGAAGGCGTGGCCGTGCTCAACGCTGAAAACGAACGGCTGGTCGAGATGGCCAGCCTGTGCGACGGCCAGGTGATCTTCTACGCGGAAGACGGTCTGGTGCCTGCGATCGTGGCGCATCGAGCAGACGGCGGTCGCGCCGTCTTCGTTCGCGACCAACACATCATCATGGCGCAAAACGGCGCCTACGAAACACGTTGTATCAACCTGGCCAGCGCGGCCGTTCAGAAGCTGGTCCAGAGTGGCTCGCCGGCCGACACGACCCGCGTGTTGCTGGCCGTCGTGGCCACCGCCTGGGCGATGGGCATGGCCCCAGAATTGATCACTGCCGGCATTGAAACCAGTGAACAGGCTCCCAAGCCTGCCCGTTAAGTGGTTCATGCCCGAGAAAAGAAAGCGACGCTGATGGAAGTTTCCCGTATCCGGGCCTTGCGGGGCCCCAATCTGTGGAGTCGTCACACGGCCATCCAGGCCATCGTGACCTGCGAGCCAGGCGAGCGCAATGTGGCCGATCTGCCCGATTTCGAGCAGCGTCTGCGCGAGCAATTCCCCGCCATGGGCACTTTGCGTCCCGATGGTCAACCCGGTCAGATCGCGGTGGCGCATGCCTTTGAGGCGGTGGCCCTGGCGCTGCAGGCGCAGGCAGGTTGCCCGGTGACCTTCAGTCGCACGGCGGCCACGGTCGATCCCGGCGTCTATCAGGTGGTGGTCGAATACAGCGAAGAAGACGTCGGCACCCTGGCATTTGCACTGGCGCAAGAACTGATCAACGCGGTGCTGTCTGGCGGCTCCTTCGAGATCGACAAAGCCATCGAGCGTCTGCGTGAACTGGACGAAGACGTGCGCCTGGGCCCCAGCACGGGCTCGATCGTGGAGGCTGCGGCGGCCCGTGGCATCCCCTGGCGTCGCCTGACCAAGGGCAGCCTGGTCCAGTTTGGCTGGGGCTCCAAGCAGCGCCGCATCTGGGCCGCAGAAGTCGACAGCACCAGCGCCGTGGCTGAATCCATTGCGCAGGACAAGGACCTGTGCAAGCGCTTGCTGGCATCGGCCGGTGTGCCGGTGCCCATCGGCCGCCCGGTGAGCGACCTGGAAGACGCCTGGGCCGTGGCCTGCGAAATTGGCGTGCCGGTGGTGGTCAAACCGCAAGACGGCAACCAGGGCAAGGGTGTCACCGTCAATGTGGTCGACAAGGAGCACATGGCCATCGCCTTCAAGGCGGCCGCCGAGATCGGCACGGTCATGGTCGAAAAATACCTGCCCGGCGCAGATTTCCGTCTGCTGGTGGTGGGTGACAAGCTGGTGGCCGCGGCACGTCGCGATCCGCCCCACGTCATTGGCGATGGCGTGCTGACCGTTCGCCAACTGGTGGACAAGGTCAACGCCGACCCGCGCCGGGGCGACGGCCACGCCACCTCGCTGACCAAGATCCGCTTTGACGACATCGCGATCGCCCGCTTGGGCCTGCAGAACCTGAAGCCCGAGTCCATTCCTGAAAAGGGCCGTCGGGTTGTCTTGCGCAACAACGCCAATCTGAGCACGGGCGGCACCGCGACCGACGTCACCGACGACGTCCACCCCGAAGTGGCTGCGCGCGTGATCGCCGCGGCGCAGACCGTGGGTCTGGACATCTGCGGGGTCGACGTGATGTGCGAGAGCGTGCACCGTCCGCTGGAAGACCAGAACGGTGGCGTCGTGGAAGTGAACGCCGCCCCCGGGTTGCGCATGCATCTGTCGCCATCCTTCGGCAAAGGGCGGCACGTGGGTGAGGCAGTTGCCTCTCACCTGTACAAACCGGGCGACGATGGCCGCATCCCGGTGGTCGCCGTCACGGGCACCAATGGCAAGACCACCACGGCTCGCCTGACCGCCCATCTAATTGCCACCAGCGGACTGCGTGTCGGCATGACCAATACCGATGGGGTCTATGTCAATGGGCGCCAGATCGACAGCGGCGATTGCAGTGGGCCCAAGAGCGCCCGCAATGTGTTGATGCACCCGGACGTGGATGCGGCCGTGTTCGAAACCGCGCGTGGCGGCATCTTGCGTGAAGGCTTGGGTTTTGACCGCTGCCAGGTCGCGGTCGTGACCAACATTGGCGCGGGCGACCACCTGGGCCTGAACTACATCACCACCGTCGAAGAACTGGCTGTACTCAAACGCGTCATCGTCATGAACGTGGCGGCGACGGGGTATGCCGTGCTCAATGCGGCCGATCCCATCGTGGCGGCCATGGCGCCCAAGTGCCCCGGTCAGGTCATCTTCTTTGCCCGCGACTTCCAGCACCCGGTGATCACGGCGCACCGCGCCCAGGGCAAGCGCACCGTGTCGGTCGACGGCGACTCGATCGTGGTGGGCGAGGGCAGCTGGCGTGAGACGCTGCCGCTGCGCGATATCCCCATCACCCGCAACGGCTCCATCGGCTTTCAGGTTGAAAACGTCATGGCGTCCGTCGCCGCGGCCTGGGCGTTGGGGCTGGACTGGGACACCATTCGCAATGGGCTGGCCAGTTTCGTCAACGATGCCGACAATGCGCCGGGACGCTTCAACGTGATGGACTTCCGTGGCGCGACGATCATCGCCGACTATGGTCACAACCCCGATGCGATGCGGGCGCTGGTGTCGGCCGTCGAGGCCATGCCCGCGCGGCGTCGGTCTGTCGTCATCAGCGGAGCAGGTGACCGCCGGGATGAGGACATCCGAGAGCAGACGGCGATTCTGGGCGAGGCTTTTGACGACATCATCCTGTTCCAGGACGCCTGCCAGCGCGGTCGCTCCGATGGGGAGGTGCTGCGCCTGCTGCGCGAGGGCCTGGCTCGATGCGCCCGTGCTTCGCATGTGGAAGACGTGTACGGCGAATTCCTGGCCATCGATACGGCCTTGAATCGACTCCAGCCGGGAGATTTGTGCCTGGTGCTGGTGGACCAGGTCGAAGAGGCTTTGGCTCACTTGGCAAAAAGGGCTCAGGAGGGGTAAGCTGGGCCAGCAAGACTGGCCATGACCGAGGTGACCATGCTCAGATCCCTGTCTGACGAAGCCCTGCATGCACTGCTCCGCGAGGACGCGCCCTACGGCGACATGACCACCGTCGCGCTGGGTTTGCAGGCCGCTCAGGGGCATGTGGTCTTTGCCGCGCGCCAACCCATGGCGGTCTGCGGCACCGAAGAAGCGCAGCGCCTGTTCGAACTGGCGGGGGCCGCGGCTCAGGTGCACGCGCCCTCGGGGCGCCATGTGCTGGCGGGTGCCGAACTGCTGGTGGCCCACGGCCCGGTCGAGTCCCTGATGCTGGCATGGAAGTCAGCCCAGACGCTGATTGAAATGATCAGCGGCGTGGCCAGCGAAGTGGCCCGCATCGTGACCGAACTGCGGGCCGCCGGGCATGCTCTGCCTCTGGCTTGCACCCGCCGGGCGTTCCCGGGTACGCGGGCCTTGGCTGTCAAAGCCGTTCAGGCAGGCGGGGGCATCATGCACCGGCTGGGCCTGTCTGACGGTCTGTTGCTGTACCCCGAACACCGAATCTTCATCGATGCCAGTGTCGACGACATGGTGGGGCGGTTGCGCAAGGCGCAGACCGAGAAGAAGCTGGTGACCCTGGTGTCCAACATGGAAGAAGCCATGGCGTTTGCCATCGCCGGCAGCGAAATCCTGCAACTCGATCAGTTCACGCCCGAGGCGGTGCGGCAGACCAAACTGGCCCTGCACAACAGCCGTCTGCATCCCATGCTGGCGGTGTCGGGCGATGTGACGGCGGCCAATGCCGTGGCTTACGCAGACGCGGGGGCCGATGTGCTCGTGTCATCCGCGCCGTATCAGGCGGCGCCGCGTGCGGTCGAGGCCCGGTTTTCCCGAGCCTTGCCTCAATAGTTCACCAGGTAGCGGTAGGCGCGAAAGCGAAAGACCGCCGATTTGAGCTTGATCTCTTCGAGCGTGAGATCGGCACTGAGCTTGTCGCCCTCGTGCAGCACCTGGTTGTTGATGATCAACATGCGATTGGCCGGCGTGTCCGAATACATGGCGCCGCCAATGGTCAACGTGGGCAAGTCCCGACGCACCGATTCGGGGAGGTCGGCCAAGCGATACACCTTGGCGTCTTCCTGGGGCTTGCGGGCAGCTGCCGCCGGGGCGGTGGACTCCGCTGCTTTGGATGGCGCTGCCTTTGGAGGGGGCGTGACCACGGCGGGTTCAAGCTCTGCCTGCGTCACCGCGGGCGGGTAGACGCTGGGTGTGGGCGAAGGCAGGGGAGACGGGACGGAGAGCGGCGCGCTCGGCGGGGTCATGGGCTGCGGCGGCAAGGCTTGCGCCATGGGTGGGGCCGGGGGGGCTGGCGGTGCGCTCAACTGCGGTGGCTCAGCGGGCGGCGCCGGCTGGCGGGCTTCGCGGCCCCACATCAACCAGGCCAGCAGGGCCAGCAACAGAGCGGTCAGTACACCCACGGCGAGCAGCAGCTTCTGGTTGACCGGTGCGGAGGGACCCTCACCCGACGAAGCCAGGGGCTGCGCATGCAAACCGGGCACTTCGCCCCGTTCACGTTCAGAGTCGGCTTTGCGCAGGGCGTCAAGGATGTAAGACATGGCTGCCTTGCAGTGTGGGTTCGTCCACGCCGAGGGCGCGGTTGATTTGCATGAACGTGGTCGGGCCCGCCACCCCGTCGGGTGTCAGCCCCTGCGTCAACTGAAATGCATGCAGCCGCCGCTTGAGGTTGGCGTTGAACTTCTGTTTGCCGATGGGCGCCGGCTCATGCTGGACGATCGCCAGTTGTTGGGCCAGCCAGTCGACCGTCGGGCCACTTTGTCCCTCTGTCAGCTTGCCTTTGTAGGATTCGGGCGCGCGCCAGAAGGTGGCGTAATCGCCTCGCCACATCCGGGACAGCTCTGCCAGGCTGAAGGTGTAGGTCTGATTCCCGATGGCCACGCTGGCTTCTTGGTCGTTCAAGCCCGTCAGCAAGCCATACGCAACGCGGCCCTTTGCATCGAACAAGGTCAGGATGCCGGGCCGATTGAGCTGCTGGATCAAGGCCAGACCACTCGCGGATTTGAAGCACAGCACGTGTTGCTGAGGCGCGCTCTGGCAGGGGTCGGCGCCCAGCGAGGTCAGACCCCAGGACGGCGCGAGTTGACGCCATGCGTCGTTCTCGTCGCGCAAGGCCTGGTTGAAGCCTTCTTCCCAATCGAAACGGGCCTCGTTCAAAATCGGGCGAAGCAGGGGCACGCTGGAGCCTGTCGCCACGCCGACCGCACTGGCTGCGGTGAGAGGCGCAGACCCCGTGGTCTGTGGCGGCGCGGCTGACGCCGATGGCGCGGCCAAAGCGGCTGCCGGGTCCGGCCGCTTGTCGGCCGGGGCCCCTTTGAATGTGCCCCAGGCGCCGAGTGCGGCGGCGGACACGCACAGCACGCCGCCAACCATCCAGGGCCAGTAGGTGCGCCAGGCGCGCCGTCTGGCTGGAGGGCGAGGCAGTCGGCCCAGGTTCACTTCAAACACCTCTTTGGCCGCCTGCGCCACGATGTCTTCGGTCACCACCGACTGGCCTTTGGCATAGGCGCCCAGCAGGGCCCGGTCGCAGAGCAAGTTGATGCGGCGAGGCACCCCTCGCGTGACCTGGTGGACGCGGTGAACCGCGTCGCGATCGAACAAGGCGCCTTGCTTCAGCCCCGCCACGGCCAGCCGATGGGCAATGTACTGCTCGGTCTCGGACTCAGACAAGGCATCCAGATGGAAGCGCGCAATGACGCGCTGGGCCAGTTGCTCCAGCTCGGGTCGTGCCAGCATGTCGCGCAACTCAGGCTGGCCGATCAGGATGATTTGAAGCAGCTTGCGCTCGCTGGTCTCCAGATTGGTCAACAGTCGCAATTGCTCGAGCACATCAGAGGACAGGTTCTGTGCCTCGTCGATGATCAGCACATTGTTCTGCCCGACCGCATGGGTGCGCAGCAGGAATTCGTTGAGGCGGTCCAGGTAGGCCTTGACGGTCGACGTGGCCGGGTCCAGCCCTTCGCAAGGAATGCGGAACTCCTCGCACACCGACTGCAGCAGCTCCATTACCGTCAACTTGGGGTTGAAGATATAGGCCACATTGCAGCGCCGGGGGATCTGCTCCAAAAAGCAGCGGCAGACGGTGGTCTTGCCGGCCCCGATCTCGCCCGTGAGCAGCACGAAGCCACCTCCGCCGCCGACGCCATAGAGCAGGTGCGCCAGCGCTTCGCGATGGCGTTCGCTCATGAACAGGTAGCGGGGGTCTGGCGCGATCGAAAACGGTTCTCGCTTCAGGCCAAAGAATGAGGCGTACATGGCCGCAAGAATACCGCCATCCGCGTTAATCGCCTTCTTGCCCCAGCTTGTAAAGTTTCGCCAGGTGTTTGGATGCCGCTTCGGCATGCATCTCGCCCACCATGCCGATCAGGGTTTCCGTGATGGGTGAGATGCCGACGAAGCCCAGGATGTTGCGCTCGAGCGAGCGGACGCTGTGGGCACGGAAGTACCAGCGGTAGACCAGGGCCGGCATGCCCATCGTGACAACGACGCGCGCCGAGCGGCCCGTCAGGCCCTTGCGGGCGAACGGGTTGCTGCCCTCGCCACGGAAGGCGAAGCCCGGACGGGCGACCTGTTCCAGAAAGCCTTTGAGCAGCGCCGGCATGTCGCCCAGCCAAAGCGGGAAGAACAGCACCAGATGCTGGGCCCAGTCGATGTCGGCCTGCGCCTGCGCCAAACTGGGAGGCAGGGGCCCGTGTTCCCAGTCATGCTGGCTGCGCAACAAAGGAAAGTCCAGATCCGCCACGGTGATGCGGCGGACCTCATGCCCGGCTTCTCGCGCCCCCTGTTCATAGGCGGCGAGCAAAGCGTGGCATAAACGCTCGGGGGCCGGGTCTGGATGGCCGTGGATCAGCACGATGCGTCTGCGCATGGGTAGACTCCTGTCATGGTGTCCAAACACGCTCATCATGGTGCAAAGCCCCCGCAGTCAGATTTGACTCAACGCAAGGAGGCGACAGCGCCTGCGCCAACCGGCTTGCCGCCGGACGACGAACCCCTGCCTGACGCCACCGGCACCTGGGTGGTGGACACCAATGTGATCCTGGTCGCCAATGGGCAGCATGAGGGCGTGGACGCGGCTTCTGTGCGCACCTGCGCCCGCTGGCTGAAGGCCTTGATGCAGACGGGGCGCCTGGCCCTGGACGAGGGGCACGAGATCGTGGGCGAGTATCTGCATAAGACCCATGCCAGTGACGGCCAAGGCGCGGGTGATGTGTTTTTGCGCTGGGTCTTGCACAACCAGGACAACTCGGCACGGGTCGATCGGGTCGCCATCGAGCCCGACGCCCGTCGTGGCTACGCCTCCTTCCCGGCCGATCCCAGCTTGAATGCCTTTGATCCGTCCGATCGCAAGTTTGTGGCGGTGGCTTGCGCGCATCCCGAGCGCCCGGCCATCTGGCAAGCCACGGACTCCAAATGGCTGGACTGGGCCGCGCCTTTGGCGCAGCATGGTATTCAGGTTCGATTCTTGTGCGATGGGGTGGTGCACGCCTTTCATCGCCACAAATTTGGTGTTTGACAAGCTTCAGGCCATGACTGATTTTTTTCGATTTCCGCACACCCCCCACATTGCCTGGCTGGCACAGGGCCAGCCCCGTGATGACAAGGTCCTGTCGCCCGACGAGGCGCAAGCGTTGCTGCAGCATGAGGTGGTCGTTGAAGAAAAGCTGGACGGTGCCAACATGGGCATCTCCTTTTCGACCGAAGCCGCCTTGCACGTGCAAAACCGTGGGCAGTATCTGAACCGGCCGTATGGCGGGCAATTCACCCGCCTGGATGAATGGCTGGCCACCCGTGAGGACGATCTGTTTGACGCCCTGGGCAGCCACCTGATGCTGTTTGGTGAGTGGTGTGCCGCCCAGCATTCGCTGGACTACGACGCCTTGCCGGACTGGTTCATGGCCTTTGATGTCTATGACCGGCGCGAGCAGCGTTTCTGGAGCACCGCACGGCGCAACGCACTGGCAGAGGCGTTGGGGCTGAAGGTGGTCCCACGGGTGTCAAAGGGCCAGACCAGCTTGCCGGTGCTGACCCAGTGGGTGCAGGACAAGACCAGCCATTACCGCCAGGGCAACCTGGAAGGCGTCGTCATTCGGCATGAAGACGAGGACTGGCTGATCCAGCGCGCCAAACTGGTCCGACCCGATTTTGTGCAGAGCATCGAAGAGCACTGGCGCAGCCGGGCTTTGCAGTGGAACCGCATCTCCTGGGAATGAGTCAGTTGCATCCTTGTCAGACCTGCGGTGCCTGCTGCGCCTCTTATCGGGTCTCCTTTTACTGGGCTGAGGCCAACGACGCACCGGGCGGCACCGTGCCGGTCGAGTTGACCGAATCGCTCACGCCGCATCTGCGCTGCATGCGGGGGACCCACGCCCGGCAGCCGCGTTGCGCGGCCTTGTCGGGTGAGGTGGGCCTGGCGGTGGCCTGCCAGATCTACCCGCTTCGGGCCTCACCTTGTCATGAGGTGCAATTGGGTGATACGCAGTGCCTCAAGGCCCGTCAAAAGCATGGCCTGCCGATGGGCCCAGACTGGTTGGCGCTTCCAGCGGTGCAAGCAGCGCGTCCAGTTCGGTCTGGCTGAATTTGACCTGCGCTTCGGTGTCGTGCCCCAGCACGGCTTCGGCCAGCGCAGATTTGCGCGCCTGCAGCGTCTGGATGCGGTCCTCGATGCTGCCTTCGATCACCAGCTTGTAGACGAACACCGGCCGGTGCTGACCAATGCGATGGGCGCGATCGGTCGCTTGGCGCTCCACGGCGGGGTTCCACCAGGGGTCGACATGGATCACCGTGTCGGCCGCCGTCAGGTTCAGGCCCACCCCGCCGGCTTTCAGGCTGATCAGCATCACGGGCACTTCTTCGGCTTGAAAGCGTTCGACGATGCGGCCCCGCTGCGCAGGCGGCGTCTGGCCGGTGAGCATGAGGCAGGGCCAGGCCACCTGCGCCAGTTCGGCCTCCAGCAAACGCAGCATCTCGGCAAATTGCGAGAACACGAGCACCCGCCGTCCTTCGGACACCAGCTCGGGCAAGGTCGTCAACAGCCATTCCAGCTTGACCCGCTCCATCTGGTAGGGCATGTGCCGCCCCTTGATCAGATAGGGATCACAGCACACCTGCCGCAGCTTGAGCAGGGCATCGAGGATGGTGATCTGCGAACCCGCAAAGCCTTGCTTCGTCAATGCCCTGCGGACGAAGTCGTCAGCGGCCACGCGCACACTTTCGTACAGGTCGCGCTGCATGCCTTGCAGACGCAGGTGCTCGATGACCTCTGTCTTGGCTGGCAACTCTTGCGCCACGTCTTCTTTGCGCCTGCGCAGCACAAAGGGGCGAATGCGCTGCGCCAGCAATTGGGCCCGCAAGGTTTCGCCATTCTTTTCGATGGGGTCGCGCCAGCGGCGTTGGAACTGGCCCCAGTCCCCCAGAAAGCCAGGCATCAAAAAGTCGAACTGGGCCCACAACTCGCCGAGGTGGTTTTCCATCGGCGTGCCGGTCAGGCACAAGCGGTGCTGGGCTTGCAATTCGCGCACGGCCAGGGCGCTGCGGCTGCGTGGGTTCTTGACCGTCTGCGCCTCGTCCAGAATCAACAGATGAAAAGGCTGCTGACGCAAGGCGTCGATGTCGCGCCACACCAAAGGATAGGTGCTCAGAATCAGGTCGTACTCGCCCAGCCGCTCAAAAGCCGCGCTGCGATCCGGTCCTTGCAATGCCAGCACGCGCAAAGCCGGGGCCACCCGCGCGGCTTCTGCTTGCCAGTTGAACACCAGTGAGGTCGGTACGATCACCAAGGCGGGCCGATTCAATCGCCCCGCGAGTTTCTCGGTCAGGATGTGAGCCAGGGCTTGCGCCGTTTTGCCCAGGCCCATGTCGTCGGCAAGCACCCCACCCAATTGATGCTGGCGCAGGTATTGCAGCCAGGCCAGGCCTTGACGCTGGTAGCTCCGCAGCACGATCCCGAGGCCCTCGGGCGGTGCCAGGTCGCCAGCGCATTCACTGCCGCGCAGCGTTTGGGCCAGTTGGGTCAGGCCTTCGTCAGTGTGCCAATGCCAGCGTGACAGCGTGGCCAGGCGGCGGTCCAGCGAGGCCATCAGCTGTGCATGCATGCCCTCCAGACGGGCCACGTCCCAGTCCGACACGACGATCTCGCCCTGGCGGTGGCGGGGTTCGATCAGCAACTCCAGCATCGAGCTGACGATGGCTTTGATCGGGCCGGCTTCTGTGCGGATGCGTTTGCCGCCGGGCGCGCGCAGCAGCACCATGGCATGGTCGTCCATCGCGGCCACCGCACGGGCGTCGAGCCACCGTGCATCGCGCTTGATCAGATCCGCCAGCAGGGGGGCCAGATCCAACCGCTCGCCTTCCAGCGTCACACCCATGGTCACCAGCCATGACCCTTCCCTTTGGGGCAAGGCCAGTTTTCGCACGGCCAGGTGCCAGCCATCGGCCTCTTGCGGGTGGTGCGCAAAGCCCGGCTGGATGTCGATTTGCCAGCCGCGCTCTTGCAGGCGCGGCACATGCTCGGCGCAGAAGTCGGCAAAGTCATCTTCGCGTGTCAGGGTCCACCAGTCGCGGCCATCGCGCCGCGCTTGACGGGCCAGCTCATCACTGCGCCACTGCAGGACATGAGGCGGCACACGCACCAGGCCCATCTGGATGGCCAGATAGGGCGCATCGGGTTCCATGTGCACGATGGTGACGTCCCCACCCCGTGGGCCGACCTTGTCGAAAGGGGCCATGCCCAGCAGGCCATCTCCACGGCCCAAGGTGCGCAGCGTCAGCGTGTACACGGACGTGTCGGCCCGCGAAGACGCTGGGGTAGACGGATGAGGGGCAGGGCGGGGTGGCATGAGGGCCACATTGTGGCCTCAGTGGCGTGGGACGGTCCCATGTCACACAGTCCATTGCATTTGTACAAATGTGTTGCGCTAAACTGGGAGACTCCCCTGTGCCATCCAAAAAAGGAGATTTCAAATGTCCATGCCCAAGGTCGCCGCTCTTTTGACCTGCCTTGCTGCGCTTCTTGCGGGCTGCAGCAGCACGCCCAAGTCGACGGTTGCCGACTCGACCAGCACGGCGCCCAGCGCTCCGGCGGCGCCTGCGCCTGCCAGCCCGACAACGGCGGCCACCCCGTCGAGCGCCGTGACCCCCGTGTCGATCCCCGAATACCTGGATCCCAATAGCGCCCTGTCGACGAATCGCAGCATCTATTTCGACTTCGATGACTTTTCGATCAAGAGCGAATTCAACCCGGTGATCGAACGGCACGGCCAGTTCCTGTCGGCACACCCTGCCGTCGCGGTCAAGGTCGAAGGCCATGCCGATGAACGGGGTAGCGCGGAGTACAACCTGGCGCTGGGCCAGAAGCGAGCCGAGGCGGTCGCCAAGGCGCTCAAGATCTATGGCGTCAAGGATGCCCAGGTGGAGTCCATCAGCTGGGGCAAGGAAAAGCCCAAGGCATCAGGACATGATGAGAGCGCGTGGTCGCAGAACCGGCGCGCCGACATCACCTATCCCACCAAGTAACCGGCGCTCGACCGACTATTGACCCAGGGGCTTGTTGGCGGCCCCTTCGTCGGCTTGCAATGCGGCGACGAGCGTGGCCAGGTCCTTGTCCAGGCGGGCCAGCGTGCGCGCGTCCAGGCAGGCCAGCGCGGCTGGCAGGACGCCGCTGAATGGCTGGGGTGCGCGGGCCAGCGCGGCCGCACCCTCTGGCAGCAGATGCAGCACCACCGCCCGTCGGTCACGACTGTCTTTGCTGGTGCTGACCATGCCCTGCTCGATCAGGCTTTTGACGAGGTTGCTGGCGGTTGACTGGTGGATGTCCATCGCCTGCGCCAGGTCGTTCATCCCGATGCCAGGCGTGTCGCGGATGACGCTCAGGGCCCACAGTTGGGCGCCGCCAATGCCCGCCGATTTCTCGACCTGCCGGAAATGGGTTTTGACGGCATTGAACACGATCCGAAAGCGCCGCAGGACTTGCTGCTGCCGGGTGGTCGTGTCGGTGCTGGCCGCTGCCTTGGCGGTGGGGGGAGGCCGGGAAGGTGCAGTCGGCCGCTTGGTGTCACTCATGGATGAATGATGGCTTGAGGGTCTGTCCGGCTCAAAGTATGAACCACAACGCTGAACCACATCGCTGGCGTGCATGGAAAGACGCCTGGCTGGGCTACCTGGACGAACGCGTATGGACGGCCGTGGGCCGGGAGTTATCGGACTGGCGCCTGTGGCTGGAGCGCGCCGTCGTGGTGGCCGCCGCGATCCTGGCCGGTCTGACCGTCGTCGGTTTCACCTGGTTGACGGAGCATGCCTTGGCAGCGTTCTTTGAACTGCGTTCAGGTCGGACATGGCTGCCGTTGATCTGGACACCTTTGTGCACGGCGTTGATCGTCTGGCTGACGAGGCGTCATGCTCCTGGCGTGGCGGGGTCTGGCATTCCGCAGGTCATTGCGGCGCTCGATTCGACCGTCGACACCAGCAACCGAGGCTTGTTCGTCTCACTCAAGCTCAGTGCGGCCAAAATCATCCTGACTGCCTGGGGCATGTTGGCCGGGCTGTCATTGGGCCGGGAAGGGCCTTCTGTGCAGATCGCTGCGGGCATCATGCTGGCCGCCCGCCGGTGGTTGCCCCGGCGCTCATGGGTGACCGATCACGGGCTCTTGATCGCCGGTGGGGCGGCCGGCATTGCGGCCGCATTCAACACGCCGCTGGCCGGAGTGATGTTCGCCATCGAGGAGCTGTCGCGGTCTCCCGAGCAGCGCAACAGTGGCCTGATCATGTCGGCCATCGTGCTCGCGGGGGTGGTGGCCATTTCGGTCAATGGCAACGCGACCTATTTTGGCGTCATCCGGGTCGGTGACCTGGGGCTGGCGCTGCTGCTGCCCGGCCTGCTCGTTGCACTGTTGAGTGGCGTGACCGGCGGCGTCTTTTCAAGGCTGCTCATCGGGTCATTGGGGGCGGCGGGCGAAGGGCGGCTCAGTCGCTTGCGCCGGGGCAAGCCGGTTCAATTCGCCTTTCTGTGCGGGCTGGTCGTGGCAGGAGTCGGCGTGGTCACCGATGGCATGACCTTTGGCAGTGGCTACGGGCACACACGCAGCATGCTGGCTGGCACCACCGATACGCCGGTCGTTTACGCCTTGCTCAAGTTCATTGCCACCTGGGTGACCGCGTGGTCGGGCGTTCCCGCCGGCATTTTTGCGCCGTCCTTGGCCATCGGTGCGGCCGTGGGCAATGACGTCGCCGTGCTGATCAGCCACCCGCAGGGCAGCACGCTCATTGCACTGGGCATGGTGGGTTTCCTGGCGGCGGCCACTCAAGCGCCTCTGACCGCTTTCATCATCGTGATGGAAATGGTCGACGGCCACGCCATGGTGCTGAGCCTGATGGCCTGTGCGTTGGTCGCCAGTACCGTGTCTCGTCTGATCAGCAGGCCGCTTTATGCGAGCCTGGCCGATCTGCAACTCAAACGGATCCCGGCCACAGAGGCCGGCTCAACCTGACTGGGCCTATTCCAGCACCAGGTCTTCGGCGTCCTGACGGGGTGTGCTGGGGAAAGCATGGCGCACGATGCGCCAGACCACCGTGGCGAACTGACGCGGCAGCGAGCCGGTGCTGTAGTGCTGGCCGTAACGGTGGCAGATGTCGCGAATCACCGGGGCCATTTCGGCATAGCGGTTGGCCGGCAGGTCGGGGAACAGATGGTGCTCGATCTGAAAGCTCAGGTTGCCTGACATCAGGTTGAGCAACTTGCCGCCTTTGAGGTTCGACGAGCCTCGAATCTGGCGCAGATACCAGTGCGCGCGGGTTTCGTTCTTGAGCACGCTGCGTGGAAAGGTCTCCACCGTGTCCGTGAAGTGGCCACAGAAGATGATGGTGTAGGTCCACACATTGCGGATCCCGTTGGCGACCAGGTTGCCGAGGATCACAGGCAGGAAGAAGGGCCCGGCCAAAAGCGGAAAGACCACATAGTCCTTGATCCACTGGCTGCGCATCTTCTTGATGGCCGGAATGGCCTGCTTGTACAGGGCCTTGCCGGAGATCTTGCCCAGGAAGTAGCGGCCCAGCCGCAAATCCTGAATGGCCACGCCCCACTGAAACAGCAGCGCAAAGATCACCGCATAGAGGGGCTGAAACAGATTGGCCGGATGCCACTTCTGCTCCGGGAAGAGCCTCAGCACCCCGTAGCCGCCCACGTCATCGTCCATGCCGTGGATGTTGGTGTAGGTGTGGTGGCGAAAGTTATGCGTCTTGCGCCAGTTGTCGGCTGTGCCCACGATGTCCCACTCATAGGTCTTGCCATTGAGGTGAGGGTCGCCCATCCAGTCATACTGGCCATGGATCACGTTGTGTCCGATCTCCATGTTCTCGATGATCTTGGCGATGCCCAGCATCAGCGTACCGACGATCCAGGCGGGCGGAAACCAGCCTGCCATCAGCAGCGCTCGGCCACCGACTTCGATCCAGCGCTGCGCCTTCACGACCGAGCGAATGTAGCGGGCGTCACGGTCGCCCAAGTCGGCCTGGACGCGTGCGCGCAGGGCGTCGATCTCGGCGCCGAAGTGGTGCAGCTCATCGGGTGTCAAAGCCCGGCTCTGAGGGGCGGGAGAGGCAGAAGTCATCGTCTTACAAGTCCAGAGTCAAATCGGTACGGGCACTGCTCACACACAGGCGGACAGCCGAATGCGGCTCATCCAGACGCTCGCCACTTTGCAGGTCTTGCGTGGTGCCTGTGAGCTTGGTGCACGAGCAGGTGTTGCAGATGCCCATGCGGCACCCATGGGGCACGTTCAAGCCCTGGCTTTCCAACGCGGGCAGCAGAGCCTGGCCACTGGGAACCGTGACCGTGCGCCCGCTGCGTTGCAAGGTGATGCGAACGGGCTCGCTGTGCGTGTCCTCGGCGCCGGGATGCGCCCATTGCGGCGGCGTGAAGGCCTCCGCTTCGAAATGCCCCGCGACACCGGCGGACAGCTTGCGAGCGGTCTCCACAAACCCGGATGGGCCGCAGGCGTAGACCTGACGTGCGCTCAGATCAGTCACTAGCGAGTTCAGCAGGACCGAATCAATGCGGCCCGTGGCCTCATCCTCTAGGCAGGCGGCTTCCTGCGTCAGCACAGGGTGGTAGCGAAAGGTGGGGTGCTGTTTGGCCAGGGTGCGCAATTCGGTATCGAAGCACAAATCGGCGCGGGTCTTGGCCCAATAGACCAAGGTGATGTCGGCGGGGCTGGCGCTTTGGCGGGCCTGGCGGATCAAGCTGATCAGAGGCGTGATGCCGCTGCCCGCTGCCAGCAGCAGCCATTTCCCACCGACCTGGGTCGGCCAGGTCAGGTGGCCAAACGCATCACCCAGTTCCAGCACGTCGCCGACCTGGGTGTGCTGAACGAGTTGGCCGCTGACCAGGCCTTGAGGCACCTGGTGCACCGTGATGTCCAGCGTACGGCGCCGGGCGTCGATGCGGGTCGGGCTGTAGCTGCGGGTCATCCGGCGGCCATCGACTTCTACGCTGACATGGATGTGTTGCCCGGCTTGGGGCAAGGGGCAATGGCGATTGAGCTGCAGGGTCAGGCTGACGGTATCGCGCGCTTCCACGCGCCGGGCCACAACGGTCGCCAAGGGACGGCTCCATGCCCAATCGGGACGAATCTGCTGCGCCCAGAAGTCAAAGACCGCAGGGTTCACAAAGGGAGAAAGCAGTCGATTCAAGGTGCCAGGGGGGCGAGGGGACACAGGCGCTCCAAAAATGTCACGGTCTACACGTCAACGCACGCGATTATATGAATTCATTGACGAATGTCTATACACGTGTGCATTAATGTGTAACGGTATGATCTGGATATCGCGCTTGTCAAAAGTGTTTCCTGCAGTTTTGGAATGATGGACCCCGTGACTACATTGCCTGAACCTACCCGTGCTCGTGTTGTGCCGCTGGGGCGCAAGGCCGTGATTTCCCGCGAAGACATCATGGAAGCGGCGCTGAAGCTGCTGGGCCCCCACCGCAGCATGTCCACCCTCAGCCTGCGAGAAGTGGCGCGCGAGGCCGGCATCGCGCCCAACAGCTTCTACCGACAGTTTCGGGACATGGACGAGTTGGCGATTGCTCTGATCGTGCGAGCGGGCAAGTCCCTGCGCCGCATCATTGGCGAGGCCCGTCACCGTGCCAGCTCAGGCCAAAGCGTGGTCCGTGGGTCGGTCGATGCCTTCATGAAGCAGCTGCGCTCCGACGACAAGCTGCTGCACATGCTGCTGCGCGAAGGCACCGTGGGATCGGCCGCCTACAAGCAGGCGGTCGAGCGCGAACTGCTGTACTTCGAAGAAGAGTTGCGGCAGGACCTGATCCGCCTGGCTGAGCTGCACAAAACCGGCTTATACGAGCCGGCGGTCACAGCCAAAGCCATCACGCGACTGGTCTTTGCCATGGGCACCACCGCGATGGACCTGCCGGAGGACAAGCATGCCGAATGCGCCGACCAGATGGCCTTGATGGTGCGCATGATTGTGGTGGGAACGCAGACCCTTGCCACGCACCCCGAACTGGCGGATCGGCCGGACTGAGCCCGGTCAGGCCGCCAGCCAGCGCCGAGCCAGCTGGACCCACAAGGAAGCCCCCAGCGGAATCAACTGGTCGTTGAAGTCATAACTGGGGTTGTGCAGCATGCACGGCCCCATGCCATGGCCGCCTTCGCGATGGGTGCCATCGCCGTTGCCGATCAGGAAGTAAGCCCCGGGCTTTTGCTGCAGGTAGTAGCTGAAGTCCTCGGCGCCCATCGTGGGCTCGAATTCGAGCACGTTGTCCACGCCGACGACTTCGGTCATCACCTGACGCACAAAATCCGTCTCGTCCGCATGGTTGATGGTGGGGGGGTAGTTGCGATGGAAGCTGAAATCACAACGGGCGCCATACGCGGCGCAGGTGTGCTCGGCCACCGCCCGCATGCGCTCCTCGATGAGATCCAGCACCTCACTGGTGAACGTGCGCACGGTGCCTTGTACCGTGACAAAGTCGGGGACCACGTTGGTCGCCTCGCCAGCCTGAATCATGGTGGTCGATATCACACCCGTGTCGATGGGACGCATGTTGCGCGTGATGATGCTTTGAAAGCCTTGCACCATCTGACAGGCCACGGGCACCGGATCAATGCCCAGATGCGGCATGGCCGCGTGGCAGCCCTTGCCATGGATGACGATGTGGAATTCATTGCTGGACGCAAAGCAGGGGCCGGACTTGATCGCGAATTGGCCAGCGGCCATCCCAGGCCAGTTGTGCATGCCAAAAATGGCATCCATTGGGAAGCGGGTGAACAAGCCATCGCGCATCATCGCTGCTGCGCCGCCGCCGCCTTCCTCGGCCGGCTGAAACACCAAATAGACGGTGCCCGCAAAGTCCCGGTTACCAGCAAGGTATTGCGCGGCAGCGAGCAACATGGCGGTGTGGCCGTCGTGGCCACAGGCGTGCATCTTGCCGGGGTGCTGGCTGGCATGGGCAAAGTGGTTGTGCTCGGTCATGGGCAGCGCGTCCATGTCGGCGCGCAACCCAAGGGCCCGCGGGCCCGGCCGGCCTTGAATCACCCCAACCAGCCCGGTTTTGCCCAGGCCTCGGTGCACCTCGATGCCCCAGCTTTGCAATTGATGGGCCACCAGGTCGGCCGTCCGCACTTCTTCAAAACACAATTCGGGGTGCGCATGGATGTCGCGGCGCAAAGCCGCGATGGCCGGACTCAGAGCCAGCAATTCAGGCAGAACAGGCGCAGGCAGGTTCATGGTGTCGGCGGACATGGCGTGAGCAAGCCCTCAATGTGATTCAAGGCAATCTTACCTGTGCCCGTGCGGCGCTACACTCCCGGCCGCAGTCATTTCATTGAAGGTTTCATCATGGCAGACATCCACATCAACCGTCCCCACTCCCTGGGCCTGGCCACCGCGCGCGAGCTGGCCAACAAGTGGATCGAAGGGGCTTCCCAGAAAATGGGTCTGACTTGCTCTCTGGTCACCGGCGAGACAGAGGATCAGATCAAATTCGAACGCTCGGGCGTGTCCGGCGTCATGAAGGTGCGCGCCGACGCGTTTGAGCTGGAGGCCAAGCTGGGCCTGATGATGAAGGCCGTCAAGCCCATGATCGAAGCCGAGATCGACAAGAACCTCAGCCGCCTCCTGGAGAAGGCCGGCGGTCAGGCCTGACCTTCGCTTTGCGCGAACAAGAAAAAGGCCCCGCACCTGAACGACGGTACGGGGCCTGAGGGTGTCATCGCGGCGGTAGCCGCTCAGGTGGCGCCAGGCCACTGACCGGTCACTTGTTGAGTGCCGCGATCAAATCGATATAGGTCTGTTTGGCTTGCTCCAGGCTTTGACCTTTGAGGTCGGCCCACGCGTCGAACTTGGCTCGGCCGACAAAGTCGGTGAAACCAGGACGATCGCCTTGCACATCACCCGTGGTGGCCTGTTTGAACAGCGAGTAAATTTTCAGTAGCGTGTTGTTATCGGGCTTGGCGGGCAAGGCCTTGGACTGGGCCACGGCCTGCTCGAAGCGGGCGTTCAAATCGGACAAGGTTGTCTCCTCGGGACACGGATCAAAATGCAGGCGAATCGTACTTCGCACGCCTGTTTTTGTGTTGCTCCATTGACCCCTTAAAAAAGGGGTGCAAGCGCGCATCCTTACAATGCGGACCCCATGAAAGCGGTCTCATTCCAAAACGTCACCAAAACGTTTGCCTCGGCAGGCCGGTCCGTCCAAGCGCTCAAAGGCGTGTCCTTCGACATTGAAGAAGGTGAGTTCTTTGGCCTGCTGGGCCCCAACGGCGCCGGCAAAACCACCCTGATCAGCATCCTGGCCGGCTTGAGCCGAGCCTCGTCCGGTCGCGTGTCTGTTTGCGGGTTTGATGTGGTTCAAGACTATGCGAAGGCGCGGCAGGCCCTGGGTGTGGTCCCGCAAGAACTGGTTTTCGACCCCTTCTTTTCGGTGCGCGAGACCTTGCGCATCCAGAGCGCCTACTTTGGTTTGCGCCGCAATGACGACTGGATCGACGAGTTGCTGGCCAATCTTGGCTTGAGCGACAAGGCTGATGCCAACATGCGTCAGCTGTCCGGCGGCATGAAGCGCCGCGTGCTGGTGGCTCAGGCCCTGGTGCATCGCCCCCGCGTCATCGTGCTGGACGAGCCCACTGCGGGCGTCGACGTGGAGCTGCGTCAGACCCTGTGGCAGTTCATCGCGCAGCTCAACAAGCAGGGGCACGCCGTCCTGTTGACCACGCACTACCTCGAAGAGGCCGAGGCGCTGTGCAATCGCATCGCGATGATCAAGCAAGGCGAATTGGTGGCCCTGGACCGCATGTCCAACTTGTTGGCCGGCACGGCCAGCACCATGTTGCGCTTCAAGACCGACCAGGCACTGCCGCCTGAATTGGCCGCCCAGGCGCGTGTGACCGGGCGCATCGTGCAACTGCCAGCCCACGACGCAGGCGAGATCGAAGCGCTGTTGGCCACCTTGCGCCAAAGTGGCTGTCACATCGAGGACCTGGAGATGGGGCGGGCTGATCTGGAGGACATCTTTCTGAACATCATGCACGGCCAACAATCGATGCGCGCCGCCGGCCAGGGAGCCCGACCATGAGCCTGCTTGCGGGCGCAAGGCCCTTGTTCTACAAAGAAGTGCTGCGTTTCTGGAAGGTCAGTGCGCAGACCGTGGGTGCGCCGGTCCTCACGGCAATTCTGTATCTGCTGATCTTCGGCCATGTGCTGGAGGACCACGTTCAGGTCTTCAAGGGCGTGGGCTACACCCGCTTCCTGGTGCCCGGGCTGGTCATGATGAGCGTGCTGCAAAACGCCTTTGCCAACAGCTCGTCCTCGCTCATCCAGAGCAAGATCACCGGCAACCTGGTGTTCGTGCTGCTGACCCCGCTGTCGCACCGTGCCTGGTTCGCGGCCTATGTCGGGGCCTCGCTGATGCGGGGGCTGATGGTAGGGCTGGGCGTCTTTGCGGTGACGGCCTGGTTTGCCTGGCCTGGCCTCTCGCAGGCATGGTGGGCCCTCGTGTTTGCCATTCTGGGCGGCATCCTGCTGGGTGCACTCGGCCTGATCGCCGGGCTGTGGGCCGAGAAATTCGACCAGATGGCCATGTTCCAAAACTTCATCATCGTCCCGATGACGTTCCTGTCGGGTGTGTTTTACTCGGTGCATTCTCTGCCGCCGTTCTGGCACACCCTGTCTCGCTTCAATCCGTTTTTCTACCTGATTGACGGTTTTCGCTGCGGGTTTTTCGGCGTCAGCGACGTCAATCCCTGGGAAAGCCTGGCCATCGTGCTGGTGGCTGTGACGGGGGTGTCGGCGCTGGCACTGCATTTGCTCAAAACGGGCTACAAAATCCGCTATTGAGCCTGTCCCAACCAATTTGTCCATCCAGTACGCATATGGCCGATCCCACCCCCGCCGAAGTCCAGCAATACATTGCCAACGGACTGCCTTGCTCTCACCTTGTGGTCGAGGGCGATGGCCAGCATTTCTTTGCGACCATCGTGTCCACGGAATTTGATGGCAAAAACCGCGTCGCCCGTCATCAGCGCGTTTACCAGGCCCTGGGCGATAGAATGCGGGCTCAGATTCATGCTTTGTCGATGAAGACTTTCACTCCGGCCGAATGGGCGGAGCAGTCCGGCACTTGAATCTTGCTTGTTTTACCTCTGACTTCGGCGCGATGACTGCCTTGAGCGGCATCGTGCCCTTTGTGTTTTCATGGACAAACTCCTGATTCGTGGCGGTCGTCGCCTTCAAGGCGAAGTGACGATCTCTGGTGCCAAAAACGCCGCCTTGCCGGACCTGTGCGCCGCCTTGCTGAGCGCCGAGCCGGTGACATTGGCCAATGTGCCGCAATTGCAGGACGTGTCGACCACCCTGAAATTGCTGGCCAACATGGGTGTCATGGCCGAGCGTCATGCCGACGATGCCGGACGGGTCACGCTGGACGCCGGGCAGGTGAACAATCCCGAGGCGCCCTACGAACTGGTCAAGACCATGCGCGCGTCGATCTTGGTGCTGGGCCCACTGCTGGCGCGTTTTGGCCGGGCCCGGGTGTCCCTGCCGGGCGGTTGCGCCATCGGCTCACGGCCGGTCGATCAGCACATCAAGGGTCTGCAAGCCATGGGTGCGCAAATCTCGGTGGAGCATGGCTACATCGTGGCCGGCACCCCGCTGGATGCCAACGGTCAGCCCACCCGCCTGAAGGGCGCGCGCATCACGACCGACATGGTGACCGTGACCGGCACCGAGAACTTCTTGATGGCCGCCGCGTTGGCTGAGGGCGAAACGGTCCTGGAAAACGCAGCACAAGAGCCTGAAATCACCGATCTGGCCAACATGCTGATTGCCATGGGCGCCAGGATCGAAGGCCATGGCACGCATCGCATCCGCATTCAAGGCGTCGACAAGCTGCACGGCTTGAAGGGCGCGCAGGCGCACCAGATCATTCCTGACCGCATCGAGACGGGCACCTTCTTGTGCGCGGTGGGGGCGGCCGGTGGCGACGTGACCCTGCGCAAAGCCAATGCCGAGCACCTTGAGTCGGTGATCGAGAAGCTGCGCGAAGCGGGCGTCGGCATCGAAGTGGGCTCAGACTGGATCCGCGTGACGGCTGATGCGCGTCCCAAGGCCGTGGGCTTTCGCACCCGTGAATATCCCGCCTTCCCAACCGACATGCAGGCGCAGTTCATGGCGCTCAATTGCGTGGCAGAAGGCACCGCGGTCATTCATGAGACGATTTTTGAAAACCGCTTCATGCACGTCAACGAGTTGATCCGCCTGGGTGCCAAGATCGCCGTTGACGGTCACAGTGCTGTCGTCACGGGTGTGCCGCAGCTGTCGGGCGCCACCGTGATGGCCACCGACCTGCGCGCCTCGGCCAGCCTGGTCATCGCGGGCCTGGTGGCAGAAGGTGAGACCCTGGTTGACCGCATCTATCACCTGGACCGGGGTTACGACCGCATGGAAGCCAAACTGCGCGGCATCGGCGCAGACATCGAACGAGTGAAGAGATGACCCACCCCCTACGCGCTTCGCGCGCCCCCTCAAGGGGGCGACACCAAAGGGCCGGCAAAGCCGGATCCTTGGTGTCTGCTGGATCTGCAAGCGCTGGGCGGACGTCTATGACCTACTTAAAGCCATGATTACTCTTGCATTGTCCAAAGGCCGGATCTTCGAAGAAACCTTGCCCCTGCTGGCAGCTGCTGGCATCGAGGTGACCGAAGACCCTGAAAAGACCCGCAAGCTCATCTTGCCCACCAACCGTCCCGACGTGCGGGTGGTGTTGGTGCGCGCCACCGATGTGCCCACCTATGTGGAGCAAGGCGGTGCCGACATTGGCGTAGCAGGCAAAGACATCCTGATTGAGCACGGTGGCGACAACCTCTACCAGCCGCTGGACCTGAACATCGCCAAGTGCCACATGAGCGTGGCCGTGCGCGCTGACTTTGATTACGCTGCCGCTGTCAAGCAAGGCTCGCGCATCCGTGTGGCGACCAAGTACACGACCATTGCCCGCGAGCACTTTGCCAACAAGGGCGTGCACGTCGACTTGATCAAGTTGTATGGCTCGATGGAGCTGGCGCCCCTGACCGGTTTGGCCGACGCCATCGTGGACTTGGTGTCCACCGGCAACACGCTCAAGGCCAACAATCTGATTGAAGTCGAAGAGATCATGAACATCAGCTCGCGCCTGGTGGTGAACCAGGCCTCGCTCAAGCTCAAGCGCGAGCCCCTGCGCGCGCTGATCCAGGCTTTTGAATCGGCTATTCCCGCTTGACGCGGCCTGACCCCGCCTGACGCCCCAGACCTTTCGCTGCCATGACCGTCCAGATCCGCCACCTCGCTACCACCCAGCCCGACTTCGATGCCGCCTTCCAGAAGGTGTTGCATTGGTCGGCTGAGACGGACTCGGCCATCGAAGACCGCGTGGCCGCGATCCTGGCGGATGTGCGCTTGCGCGGCGACGAGGCCGTGCTCGAATACACCGGCCGTTTTGATCATCTCACCGTGCCTTCGATGGCCGCCTTGGAGTTGGGTCAAGCTGAGTTGAAAGCGGCATTTGACAGCCTGCCCGCCGAGCAGCGCACGGCGTTGGAATCAGCCGCAGCCCGTGTGCGCAGCTACCACGAGCGTCAAAAGCAGGCTTGTGGCTTGAGCTGGTCCTACCGCGATGAAGACGGCACCCTGCTGGGTCAGAAAGTCACCCCGCTGGACCGCGTGGGCATCTACGTGCCCGGTGGCAAGGCAGCGTATCCCTCGTCCGTGCTGATGAACGCCATCCCTGCTCACGTGGCCGGTGTGGCGGAGATCATCATGGTCGTGCCCACCCCGCGTGGCGAAAAGAACCCCTTGGTGCTGGCTGCCGCTTACGTCGCGGGTGTGACGCGTGCCTTCACCATCGGCGGGGCACAAGCCGTGGCGGCCTTGGCTTATGGCACGGCCACCGTGCCCAAGGTCGACAAGATCACGGGCCCCGGCAACGCTTATGTGGCCAGCGCCAAAAAGCACGTCTTTGGTCAGGTTGGCATCGACATGATCGCTGGCCCCAGCGAGATCTTGGTCCTGGCCGATGGCACCACGCCGCCTGACTGGGTTGCCATGGATTTGTTCAGCCAGGCCGAGCACGATGAATTGGCGCAAAGCATCTTGCTGTGCCCCGATGCCGATTACATCGCCAAGGTCCAGGCCGAGATCGACCGCTTGCTGCCCACCATGCCCCGCGCCGAGATCATCCGCGCGTCGCTGGAAGGGCGGGGCGCTTTGATCCAGACCCGTAGCATGCAAGAGGCTTGCGAGATCAGCAATCGCATCGCGCCCGAGCACTTGGAAGTGTCCTCCAACGAGCCGCACAAGTGGGAGCCCTTGCTCAAGCATGCCGGGGCGATCTTCCTGGGCGCCTACACCAGCGAGTCGCTGGGCGACTACTGCGCGGGCCCCAACCACGTGCTGCCGACTTCGGGTACCGCTCGTTTCTCGTCGCCGCTGGGGGTTTATGACTTCCAAAAGCGCTCCAGCCTGATCGAAGTCAGCGAGGCCGGTGCCCAGGTGTTGGGCAAGACCGCTGCCGTGTTGGCATACGGCGAAGGCCTGCAAGCCCACGCCCAGGCTGCCGAGTTCCGTCTCAAGAAATAAAAAACGCCATGAGTCTGCTCGACGTCTTCCGTCCCGATGTGCTGGCCATGCACGCATACCATGTGCAAGATGCCGCCGGCTACATCAAGCTGGACGCGATGGAAAACCCCTTCACCCTGCCACCGGCCTTGCGGGCCAAACTGGGTGAACGTCTGGGCCAAGTGGCGCTGAACCGCTACCCCGGCACGCGCATCAACGACTTGCATCAAGCTTTGCGCGCCTACGCTCACGTGCCCGCCGATTGCGGTCTGGTCCTGGGCAATGGCTCAGACGAGTTGATCTCACTGCTGTCGGTGGCTTGCGCCAAACCCGGCGCCGTGGCGCTGGCACCCTTGCCTGGCTTTGTCATGTACGAAGCCTTTGCCAAGCAAACGGGCATGCAATTTGTGGGCGTACCACTGACCGCCGACTTCGAGCTGGACACGCCCGCCATGCTGGCCGCGATCCGCGAACACAAGCCCGCGCTGACCTACATTGCCTACCCCAACAATCCCACGGCCAACTTGTGGGACGACGGGGCCATTGAGCAAATCATCGAAGCGGTCGCGGCCAACGGCCAAGGCCTGGTCGTGATGGACGAGGCTTATCAGCCCTTTGCGTCCAAGTCCTACCTGAATCGTCTGGCCCAGCACCCGCACGTGCTGCTGATGCGCACCCTGTCCAAGTTCGGCTTGGCCGGTGTTCGCCTGGGCTACATGATGGGCCGCAAAGATCTGATCGAGCAGGTCGAAAAGGTGCGCCCGCCCTACAACATCAGCGTGCTCAACACCGAGGCGGCCTTGTTTGCCCTGGAGCACGCCGACGAGTTCGCCCGGCAGGCCGAGACCATCAAGTCCGAGCGTGAGCGGGTGCTCAAGGCGCTTGCCCAGATGCCCGGCGCCAAGGCTTATCCCAGCCAGGCCAACATGATCCTGGTGCGCGTCAATGACTCGGCCGCCGTGTTTGCCGAACTCAAGGCGCGCGGCATCCTGATTAAAAATGTGGCGGGCCTGCACCGTTTGCTGGCAAACTGTATCCGCCTGACCGTTGGCTTGCCTTCGGAAAATGACGCCATGGTGACCGCATTGACCGACATCTTGCGTGAACCCCTGACTTTCAACCCTGCATGAACGCTCCTGACTGCACCGATCGCGTTGCCGAGGTCACTCGCAACACCGCTGAAACCCAGATCACCGTCCGAGTCAACCTCGATGGCAGCGGTGCGGCCAAGCTGCATACCGGCATTGGCTTCTTCGATCACATGCTCGATCAAATCGCCCGTCATGGCCTGATCGATCTGGACATCCATGCCGTGGGAGACCTGCACATCGACGGTCACCACACCGTTGAAGACGTCGGCATCACCCTGGGCCAGGCCTTTGCCAAGGCCGTCGGCGACAAGAAGGGCATCCGCCGCTACGGCCATGCCTATGTGCCTCTGGATGAGGCCTTGTCCCGCGTCGTGATCGACTTCTCCGGCCGCCCTGGTCTGCACATCGACGTGCCTTTCACGTCGGGCAGCATTGGCGGCTTTGACACCCAGCTGACCTACGAATTCTTCCAAGGCTTCGTCAACCACGCCGGTGTCACCTTGCACATTGACAACCTCAAAGGGGTCAACGCGCACCACCAATGCGAAACCGTGTTCAAAGCCTTTGCCCGCGCTCTGCGCGCGGCGCTCGAACGCGACCCCCGCATGGCCGGCGTGATCCCCTCCACCAAAGGCTCCTTGTGAGCATCGCCCCCGTACTGCCAACTTTTTGACTCTCATGAGCCAGACATCGACAGTCGCCGTCATTGATTACGGCATGGGCAATTTGCGCTCGGTCTCGCAGGCGGTCGAACACGCCGCCCAAGATCTGAACGTCAAAGTGGTGGTCACCAATGACCCAGCCATCGTGCGCGCCGCCGAGCGGGTCGTGCTGCCAGGGCAGGGTGCCATGCGCGATTGCATGCGCGAGCTGCGCGAGGCCCATGGCGGTGACCTCTTGGGCGCCGTGCTGGATGCGGCCGCCAACAAGCCCTTGATGGGCGTATGCGTGGGCATGCAGATGCTGCTCAACCACTCTGAAGAGCAGGACACTCCGGGTTTGGGTCTGATCCCTGGCAAAGTGATCAAATTCCGGCTGGACGGCATGACGCAACCCGATGGCAGTCGCTACAAGGTGCCCCAAATGGGCTGGAACCAGGTCGCTCAAGCCCGCCATGCCGGAATCTGGGGCGGTCAGCCGCACCCGGTCTGGGCCGGTATCCCCGACCACAGCTATTTCTATTTCGTCCACAGTTACCACGCGGTTGTGGACAATCCCCAACACAGCGCAGGCGAAACGGAATACGGCGTCCGCTTTACCTGCGTCGTGGCAAGGGATAACATTTTTGCCACGCAATTCCACCCCGAGAAGAGCGCGGAGCACGGCCTGGCCCTGTACCGCAATTTCTTGTTGTGGAAACCCTAAATCCTTTTCGATTCCCCACCCCTGTAGCAAAAATATGCTGCTGATCCCTGCGATCGACCTGAAAGACGGTCAGTGCGTGCGCCTCAAGCAAGGCGATATGAATGACTCCACCACCTTTGGTGAAGACCCGGCGGCCATGGCGCGCCGCTGGTTGGATGCGGGCGCCCGTCGCTTGCATCTGGTGGACCTGAACGGCGCATTCGCAGGCAAGCCTGTGAACGAATCCGCCATCAAGGCCATCATCAAAGAAGTCGGCGGCGACATTCCGGTGCAACTGGGTGGCGGCATCCGCGACCTCGACACCATCGAGCGCTATCTGGACGACGGCCTGAGCTACGTCATCATCGGCACGGCTGCGGTCAAGAACCCCGGGTTCCTGCGTGATGCGTGCAGTGCCTTTGGCGGGCACATCATCGTCGGCCTGGATGCCAAGGATGGCAAGGTGGCCACCGATGGCTGGAGCAAGCTGTCCGGTCACGAAGTGATCGACCTGGCCAAAAAGTTCGAAGACTATGGCGTTGAAGGCGTCATCTACACCGACATCGGCCGCGACGGCATGCTGTCGGGCATCAACATCGACGCCACCGTCAAGCTGGCTCAGGCCTTGACCATTCCCGTGATCGCATCGGGCGGCTTGTCCAACATCGCCAACATCGAAGCCCTCTGTGCGGTTGAAGAAGAAGGCGTGGAAGGCGTGATCTGTGGACGAGCCATCTACACCGGTGACCTCGACTTTGCAGCGGCCCAAAAGCGCGCCGACGAGCTCAACGGCAAAGGCTGATTCGTGCTGGCCAAACGCATCATTCCCTGCCTGGACGTGACAGGTGGGCGGGTTGTCAAAGGCGTCAACTTCGTCGAGTTGCGTGACGCGGGCGACCCGGTCGAGATCGCGGCGCGCTACAACGATCAGGGCGCCGACGAACTCACTTTTCTGGACATCACCGCCACCAGCGATGGGCGTGATCTGATCCTGCACATCATCGAAGCGGTGGCCTCCCAGGTCTTCATCCCACTGACCGTGGGCGGCGGGGTGCGCACCGTTGAAGACGTGCGCCGTTTGCTCAACGCCGGTGCGGACAAAGTCAGTTTCAACTCAGCGGCCTTGGCCAATCCACCGGTCATCCGCGAGGCCTCTGAGCGTTACGGCTCGCAGTGCATCGTCGTGGCCATTGACGCCAAGCGTCGTCAAGGCGATGACCTGGCCGCGCGTGGGCCCGGCTGGGATGTCTACAGCCACGGCGGTCGCAAGAACGTGGGCTTGGATGCGGTGGCCTGGGCCAAGCAGATGGCCGACCATGGTGCGGGCGAAATCCTGTTGACCAGCATGGACCGCGATGGCACCAAATCCGGGTTCGACCTGGAATTGACCCGTGCGGTCAGTGATGCCGTGGGGGTGCCGGTGATCGCATCCGGTGGCGTGGGCAACCTCGACCACCTGGCCGACGGCGTGCAGCAGGGCGGCGCCGATGCCGTGCTCGCCGCCAGCATCTTCCATTACGGCGAATACACCGTGGCGCAGGCCAAGGCGCTGATGGCGCAGCGAGGCATCCCCGTTCGCCTTTGAACGATGGGACGAACTTGCTATAAACGAAAGGGGCCTGGCGGGCCCCTTTTTACATCGTGCGGATCTTCACGACAACCGGGTCGCTACCGTCTATTCCCCGTTTCCGAATTTTCCAGATCAGCGTAATCTGGGCGACATCGATTGATGTCATCGCGTTTCCGGAAAGGACCCTGCCATGCCCCTCGCCAATCGCTTCAAGCCCTTGCCATTGATGTCGCTGTCCCATGCGCCTGATCTGCCCCAGGTTGCCCGCACAGCGGAACCTCATCACCCGGCCTTGAGCTTGCTCACGGACCTGCAGCAAAGCCCCTGTGTGGTGGCCCGGGCCGAGGATGGCATCGAGCAGACCTTGCACCTGATGATGCGGGCAGGGGTGCGCATGGTGTTCGTGTCTGGCGTGGACGGCGCACTGGTCGGCATGGTTTCGGCGGAAGACATTCAAGGCGAACGCCCGGTGGTGCGGGCCAGTTCGCAACAAGTGCTGATGCACGAACTCACGCTCTCTGACGTCATGGTGCCCGTAGGCTCATGGGACGTGGTCGACATGGGGCAGGTGCGCACCGCGCGTCTGGGCGACATTGCCGAGACACTGCATGAACACAACCTGCGCTACCTGTTGGTGACGCAGACCAAAAATGGGCACATCTGCCTGCGTGGCCTTTTTTCAGCGCGGCGCCTCGAAATGGCGATGCGCCAGCCTATCCAGGCTGACCTGCACTCGCGTACCTTTGCCGAACTTGAGTCGGTGCTGGCACACTGAGCGCTGCATCTGTATCTGCGTCTGCGCCCGGGCCGCTTCAGGCCGGGTTGTCGATGTCAATGAACGCATGCTCCAGTGCGAAGTCATGCGCCATGCGTCGACCGACCGCCTGGGCACCATACCGTTCGCTGGCGTGGTGGCCGCAGGCCAGAAAGGCCACGCCCGTTTCTCGGGCGTAGTGGGTCTGCGGCTCGGAGATCTCTCCGGTCAAAAATACATCTGCACCTGCGGCGATGGCCCCTTCGAAGTAGCTTTGGGCTCCGCCGCTGCACCAGGCGACCCGCTTGATGGGACGGCCATCGCCGGCAACCACCGTCGGCGCACGCCCCATGACCTCGCCAACCAGCCCGGTCAGTGAGGCCAGATCCCAGGCCTGCGGGGCATCGCCGACGCAGCCCAGGTCCTGCTCGCCAAATCGCTGATCGGCCGCCAGTCCCAGACGCTTGCCCCACTGCGCGTTGTTACCCAGGGTGGGGTGCGCATCAAGCGGCAAGTGATAGGCAAAGAGATTGATGTCATGGGCCATGAGCGCCGCCACGCGCCGCTTCTTCCACCCTGTCAGCCGGCCGTCCTGACCGCGCCAGAACAGGCCATGGTGGACGATGATGGCATCGGCTTGCGCGGCGATGGCCGCTTCAATCAGATCCATACTGGCGGTGACGCCACTGACCACCTTGCGAATCGAGGTTTTACCCTCAACTTGCAAACCGTTCGGACCATAATCCTTGAATCTGGACACCTCCAGCAGGGTGTCGAGGTGTTGGTTCAGCGTGTCTCGTTCTATCACGGCAGTCCCCTTGTGGGCAGCAACATTCACATGCGTAAAGTTTGGTTGATTTTCTCGCAGACCGCCACCGTGGCCATGGCCGTGTTGTTTGTGGTGGCCACGTTCAAACCCCAATGGCTGCAGGGCGTCACCTGGCGGCCTGCCTTGCCAGGTGCCACCGTCAGTGTGGCGCCACCAGCGGGGGGCGCGTCATCTCCGCGCTCCGTCTCAGGCGTGATCCCGCAGTTGAGCTTCGCCGATGCGGCCAAGCGGGCCGCGCCCACCGTTGTGAGCGTGGTGACCAGTTCGTCGCCGGTACGCAGTCAGCGCGGGGATCAGTGGTTCCGCTATTTCTTCGGTGACCAGCAGGGGCAGGCCCAATCGGGTGTCGGTTCGGGGGTGATTGTCTCGCCGGAAGGCTATGTGCTGACCAACAACCACGTGGTCGACCACATGGACGACATCGAAGTCATGCTCACCGATGGCCGCAAAGCGCAGGCCAAGGTCATCGGGACGGACCCGGAGACCGATCTGGCGGTGCTCAAAGTCGACCTGGACCGCTTGCCGACCATCACCTTCGGCGACTCGGACACCCTGATGGTCGGTGATGCCGTGCTGGCAATTGGCAACCCTTTTGGCGTCGGTCAGACGGTCACCGCCGGGATTGTCAGCGCCCTGGGCCGCAACCAACTGGGTATCAACACCTTCGAGAACTTCATTCAAACCGATGCGGCCATCAACCCGGGCAATTCGGGCGGCGCACTGGTTGATGCGCAAGGCAACCTGATCGGCATCAACAGCGCCATCTACTCCCGTTCGGGTGGCAACCTGGGCATTGGCTTCGCCATCCCGGTGTCGGTGGCCCGTCAGGTCATGGAAAGCCTGATCCGCGATGGCCAGGTCACCCGCGGCTGGATCGGGGTGGAACCGCGCGACCTCACGCCCGAGATTGCTGAGACCTTCAATTTGCCGATCAAGGAGGGGGTGCTCATCACCGGGGTGCTGCACAACGGTCCGGCCGCCTTGGGTGGTGTGCGCCCGGGTGATGTGGTCACCCAGGTGGGCAATGCGCGCGTGGCCAACACCTCGCAGTTGCTCAACGCGGTGGCCGGCTTGCCGCCGGGCCGGGCTGCGGCCATCAAGGTGCAGCGCGGCAATGACACCGTGAACCTGTCTGTCGTGGTGGCCAAGCGCCCCAAAGCGACCCCTGTTCAAGCGCCGCGAGGCGCCGAAGAATAAGGGCGGCGGTTCAGGTCGCGGTTTCGCTGTCGGGCGCCTGCGTGTGCTTGACAAACAGCACCGCGGCCCAGATGCCCACTTCGTAAAGCAGGCACATCGGAATCGCCAGTGACAGTTGCGAGACGACGTCTGGCGGCGTGATCACGGCCGCGATCACAAACGCAATCACGATGAAGTAGCTGCGAAAGGCCTTGAACTTTTCGACCGACACCATGCCCATGCGCGCCAGGATCACCAGCACGACGGGCACTTCAAAAGCGGCGCCGAAGGCCAGGAACATATTGAGCACGAAGCTCAGGTAGGCTTCGATGTCGGGCGCGGCGGTGATGCTCTTGGGCGCAAAGCTCTGGATGAAGGCAAAGACCTTGCCGAAGACAAAGAAGTAGCAAAACGCCACGCCTGCGAAAAACAGCAGGGTGCTGGAGACGATCAGAGGCAGAACCAGTTTCTTTTCGTGGCTGTAAAGACCCGGCGCCACAAAAGCCCAGATCTGATACAGCACCACCGGCAAAGCCAGCAGGAACGCGGCCAACATGGTGACCTTGATGGGCACCATGAAGGGCGAGATCGGGTTGGTGGCGATGAGCGTGCCGCCTTTAGGCAGATGGGCAACCAGCGGGGCGGCCAGCAAGTCGTAAAGCCCTGCCGGGCCCGGGTAGACCGCCAGCACCACGAACACCAGGCCCACGGCGAGCAGCGCCCGAACCAGGCGATCTCGCAACTCGATGAGGTGGGCAATGAAGGGTTGTTCCGAGCCCTCGAGCTCGTCGGGGCGTTTCGATGAAGGATCGCTCACGGCAGATGGTCAGGTGCGAGGTGAAGTGGGGGCCGATGGCCGAAAGCGAGCAACCCGAGCCGCGCCGGACTGTGCATGGCGGCGGACGCCGTGCTTTTGCTTGTACCAAAGGGGCATGGCGCCTCGCTTGAGCCGCCAGTTCTTGCGCACGGGGGCACCCGTCGCGTAATAGGGCGTCGGCGTGTCGTTGAAATCGCCGTAGCGGCTGGCCATTTCGCTGTCGGGCGAGTAGATGCTGTGGGCCGCGTCCTGAAGGTTGGCCGACACTTCCTGATTGATTTCGCGCGCAGCTTCCTCAATCCCGGTTTTCATCTTCTTGAGCTCGTCCATCTCCATGGTCCGATTGACCTCGGACTGGACCTGCGACACGTAGCGCTGCGCCTTGCCCACCAGCACGCCCACGGTGCGCGCCACGCGGGGCAGCTTCTCGGGGCCGATCACGATCAGGGCCACCGCCCCGATGATGGCCAGTTTGTCAATGCCGAAGTCAATCACGGATCAGGACTTGGATTTGGCTTCAACGTCAACCGTGTTGGCATCGCTGCGAGCGGTGTGCGTCACCTGTTGCGGCGCGGCAGAAGCGGCGGTCGAGCCGGTTTCTTCGCCCTTCATGCCGTCTTTGAAGCCCTTGACGGCCGCACCCAGGTCGGTGCCGACGTTTTTGAGCTTTTTGGTACCAAACACCATCACCACGATGAGCAGCACGATCAGCCAGTGCCAGATGCTAAAGGAACCCATGTTCAGTACTCCAGTCGAAATGTCAGTTCAAAAATCGCTCGCATGATGCGGGCTGTTGCTTGTCACTCTAAACCGATTGCTGGCCAAACGCCCTGCATATGGGTATCGGATCGTGTTGTAAGCAAGGATATTGCCCGGTCATTGCCCCGTCTGTGGCGCCGCTTGGGGCCGGGAGCGAGAGGCGAATTCCTCCAGCCCCGACAAACCTTCTCGCCGCGCCAGTTCTGCCACCACGTCTTCCGGGCTCAGACCCAGATGGGACATGGCCACCATGGAGTGGAACCACAGATCTGCGAATTCTCCTACCAAGGCCTTGCGATGACTTTCAGATGCATCAAACGCCAGGTCTTTGGCGGCCATCACCGCTTCCGTGGCCTCTTCGCCCACTTTTTTCAAGATGGCATCCGTGCCCTTGTGAAACAGCCGGGCGACATAGCTCTTGTCGGGGTCACCGCCCTTGCGGGATTCGATGACGGCGGCCAATCGCGCCAGTACGTCCAGCGCCGTGGGGAGGGTGTCACTCATGGTGTTATTTGTAGATCGATTCGGGGTTTTTCAAGACCGGGTCGACGGGTTTCCACTCGTCCCCTTCCAGGCGGCTGAAGAAACAGCTGTGCCGCCCCGTGTGGCAGGCAATCCCGGGTTCATGTCCCAACTGGGTGATTTTGAGCAACAACACGTCGTTGTCGCAGTCCATTCGGATTTCGTGAACCTTCTGGATGTGACCGGACTCTTCGCCCTTGTGCCAGAGCTTGCGACGCGAGCGACTCCAGTAAACGGCCTCGCCGGTCTCAGCCGTGCGCGCCAGGGCGTCACGGTTCATCCAGGCAAACATCAGCACGTCGCCCGTACTGGCTTCTTGGGCGATGACGGGAACCAGCCCGTTTTCGTCCCAGCGAATGTGATCTAACCAAGTCATGCCGCGAGTGTAGCAACCGCGCGCCCCTGTCCCCCTTGCACTTGGGGTGCAGTCGGGTTGCGGTGACAATGTTTGCCTACATTGTTTGTCCAGCATCAGATGCTGTTGCCCGCATGACGCCGTCCATCGCCCCCATCTCACCGTCGGCCCTGGCTTTCACCATGGGCGACGCCTGCGGGATCGGCCCTGAGATCCTGGCCAAGCTGTGGGCTCAGACGCGTCCGACCGGGCTGGTGGTGGGGTGCCCGAAGGTGATGCAGCGGGCCCTGGACATCCTGCTGGCCCATGGCGTCGCCATTCCGGACGAGGCTCGCCGCGTGATGACGCTGGACGACCCGGCCCAATGGCAGTCCTTGCCAGCTGGCGTGATGGGGGTGTGGGCTCCGCCTGGCTTGCCGGCCGACCTCATCGAGGCGCCGTTGGGACACATTGATCGCCGGGCAGGGGTGGCGGCGGCCGCCTGCATCAGGGGGGCGGTGCGACTGGCTCAGCAGGGGCAGATCGGTGCCATCGTCACCGCTCCGCTCCACAAGGAGTCGCTGGCGGCGGCGGGCGAATCCTATCCCGGCCATACCGAATTGCTTCAGGCCGAAGGTGCGCCCGCAGGGCAGCCGCCTGCGCCGGTGCGCATGATGCTGATGAACGACCAGCTCAAGACCGTGCTGGTCACCATCCACATGGGTTTGCGTGCCGCCATCGAGCAGGTCACATTCGAGGCAGTGCTGGAGACCATCCAGATCACCCATCGCAGTGCGCGACTGTGGGGTCAGGCGCGTCCCCGTATCGCCGTGGCGGGACTCAATCCCCATGCGGGGGAGGGCGGTCTGTTCGGGGACGAAGAAATTCGCATCATCGCGCCGGCCATCGAAGCTGCGCGTGCGCAGGGCATCGACGCGATCGGGCCCCTGGCGCCCGACACGGTTTTCATGCGAGCCCGCCATGCACCCGACCATCCGGGCGAGTTCGATGTGGTGATTGCGATGTACCACGATCAGGGACTCATCCCGGTCAAATACATGGGGTTGGACCACGGGGTCAATGTCACCCTGGGCTTGCCTTTCGTGCGGACCAGCCCGGATCACGGGACGGCGTTCGACCTGGCGGGAACCGGCCGGGCAGACCCTTCCAGCCTCATCGAGGCCATGCGCGTCGCCCTGCAGTTGGTCGGGGGGCAGACGCCCGGCTAGCGCGTTGTTTCAGGCGGCCGTTTTCTTGGGCATGGCCAGCGCGGCCAGTTGCCGACGGGCCCGTACCGTGGCGCGCTCGATCAATTCCGACTGTTCGTAGGCCTTGAATCGACCGGCTTCGCACATTTTGGCCAGCGTCCGACCGGTCAGCGAGATGGTCTGCTTGTGCATGTGGTGGCCCTGCGTGAAGATGAAGAACGAGCGTCCTTCGCTGACCCAGGTCAGTCGCACCTTCTTCCACTGGCCTTGCATGACCATCTGGTAGGCCGTCCCCTTCTGGATGTGGTGCACCAACTGGATGCCCGCTGCGGGCGGCGGGGGGGTGTCCAGGTTGATGTCCAGATCGGCCAAAGACGGATCGGTGTCGCCGGCCATGTCCAGATTGATGTCCAGATCGCCGTCGACCGTGATGGCTGCTTCGGGCACGAAGCCGGCCTGCTGGATTTCTTCGGGCGAAAGGGCCGTGACCACCGTCAGCAGCGGGGGCGAGGACAGGTTTTCCAGCGTCGCAGGCAGCGGGTCGTTGGCCGCCTCTTCCCGGCTGGGAATCGCCAGTTGCTCGACCTTGTTGAGCGCGTTTTCCTGCAGACGTTGGGTGAGTTCATGCTGCGGCGCAGCCTTCAGGCAGGCCGCATGGGCAGGCAGCAGCTGGGCGAAGAATTCCTTCTTCGCATCGTCTGACCACTGGATCAAGGCCAGACCGTCGTTCAAATCCTTCATCAGCTTGGGCAGGCGCAGCAGGAACTCCTTGCGCAACTGGGGGCTGCCCTTGGGCTGGACGCTCGACGCCAGATCGTGACCGGCCTTGCGCATGCGCACGGCCAGGGCCGATTGCGAGCCCTCTTTGGCGGAGGCCATGACCTGCACCTGGCTCCAAATCTGGGCCAGGAAGTCCCGCACGAAGTCGGGCATCTCGATCTCGGACAGCTCCTTACGCAGGATCTGCATGTAGCGCTGTTGCACACGCAGGTCCGCTTCCTTGTTGTTGAGCAGGGCGGCCACAGCGGCCTGCTCCGCCGCATCACGTTCGGTCTCGATCTCGGTGAACGATTCCAGCTCCTTGAGCTTGGTTTCGTACGTCTCCATCTTGTCGAAGTCGCCCTCGACGATGTCATTGACCAGCGACGTGATGTGGGCCAGGAACGCCTTGCCGGGGCCGTCTGTGTAGCTCTCGAACGATGTGGCCAGCGACGCGACGCGATTCACGAAACGGCGAACCGGGTGCTTTCGCGAGTTGAAAAACGTCATGTCCCCCAGCGCCACGCGCAGCACCGGCATTTGCAGCCGGGCGATCTGGCGCGCCGCCTCGGGGGGCACTTTGGTGTCGGACAGAACCTGATCGAACAGGGCTGCGACGATGTCGATCACCATCTGGTCGATGGCTGCCCCGCCGCTGGCGCGAACGAGTTCGTCGCGATGGGCTCGAATCAGGTTCGGCGCCATCAGAGTGCCGGCAAAGCCAGGGGCCGTCATGGCGCCCGCATGCGCTTCCATGTCCATGCCCACGCCGGCAGGCATGGTGGCGGCCCAGTCGGCCATCGCGCCTTGCGCGCTCAGTTGACGCAGCAGGTTCTGGAAATCAGGGGTAATGGGGGCAAACTGGCCCGGAGCGGCGCGACCGCGCAAGCCCATCGGCATGGGCCCATCGGCATGGCCGCCAGGCACGCTCACGCCAAACATCTCGCTGAGCGCCTGTGCCGCCCGGAAATGAGACTCCGGGCTCATCGCCGGGTGGCCACCGAAGGCACTGGGTTGCGTATTTTGGGTGGTGGCGGCGGCCCAGCCTCCCGGTTGCGTGGCGGCACCCTGGTCGGCCAAAGGGCCGGGGCGGGTGGCTTGATCCGCGGCCGACACCGAGCCGCGTGTGCGCTGAACCGTCAAAGCCTGTGGTTGGATGCCCATGCGCTTGAGCTCTTGCGTGGTCTGTTCGTAGGCCGTGGCCAACTGCTTGGACAACTGGCGCCCGACCTGCTGGACGATCAGATTGGTGACCTGCAGGTCGTCGCACATCTCACCCACCGCCTTCAGCCATGCCTTGGCAATGACTTGAGGGCGCAAGGGGTTGTGATTGGGGTCCGTGTTCTCGAGGGCAGAGCACAGGTAGCTGTTGAGGGCATCCAGCGCCTTGTCGCATTCCGCCGCCAGTTGCTGGGCCAGCTTTTCAGCGGCCACGCCGCGTTCCACTTCGGCATCGTCCACCAGCGACAGGGACGACCAGTCCGTGTCCGTCAGGGCGTTGCCCTTGCTGTCTTCCTGGCGACGGGTTTCCTTCTCGACGCGGTCTTGCAGTTCTTTGGCAAACGAGCGCTGCAGGCGAGGTGCTTCCCGATGGAGCAAGTGTTCGGCATCCATCAACACCTGACGTTGCGTCACGCTGGTGGACGCCAAGGCCAACTGTCCCAGTACCGTGCCCGATGAATTCGCGGCCGCGGACATGGCCGACTCCAGGCGGGTCAACGCCGCCTGCAAGACGGAATCAAGACGAGGGTCGGTCACAGCTTTGGGTCCAGTCGGTTAGATATCGATCACATCAGCCAGCCCTCTGGCTACGTTGGATATCGGCGGGACCCAGCCGACCTTTCGTTATTGTTTCAAACTGTCACGAATTTCTCGCAACAATACGATGTCCTCCGGCGTGGCCGCTGGGGCGGCTGGCGCGACGGGGGCCTCGTTCTTGAGGCGGTTGATCTGTTTGATCATCAGAAAAATGATGAAAGCCAAGATGGCGAAGTTCAGCGCCACCGTCAGGAAATTGCCGTAAGCGAAGACGGCGCCCGCCTTTTTGGCCTCCGCCAGGGGCAGGCCCGCAGGTTGGCCTGACAACGCGATGTAGTAATTGCTGAAATCCAGCCCACCGACCACCTTGCCCACCAAGGGCATGATCAGGTCGTTCACCACTGAATCGACGATCTTGCCGAAGGCGCCGCCGATGATCACACCCACGGCCAGGTCAACGACGTTGCCCTTGACCGCAAACTCCTTGAATTCGGAAAAAAAACTCATGCTGAACTCCTGAATGGGATTGAACCGCATCCACTCTAAAGCGGGGCGATGAGCCGGTCACGCCGGTCAAGCGGCAGCTGCCGCAATACGAATGCGGTGTTGCTAAAAAACAATAACAAAAAGAGTGCCTTCTAACTGATCACTTGCGGCTGGTCAGGTCGGTTGGCTGCCAGTCGTCCGTTAGAATACGAGGTTGACCCCATATCTAATGTCATCGTCCTCGAGGATAACCATGAGCAATCAGCCAGTGGATCAAAGCCGTCGGACTTGGGTGACCATGGCCTGCGCCGCCGGTGGCGTAGGTGGCGTGGCCACTGCGATCCCTTTCGTTTCGACCTTCCAACCTTCCGAACGGGCTCGCGCAGCAGGTGCTGCTGTCGAGGCTGATATCAGTGCCCTCAAACCGGGCGAGATGATGACCGTCGAATGGCGCGGCAAGCCCGTGTGGATCATTCGGCGCACGCCCGAACAATTGGCGATGCTCCCCAAGATCGACAGCCAGCTGGCCGATCCGAAATCCGAGCGCAAGCCTGCCGAACTGACCCCCGAATACGCTCGTAACGAGCACCGTTCGATCAAGCCTGAAATCCTGGTCACCGTGGGCATCTGTACCCACCTGGGATGCTCGCCTTCGTCCAAGTTCCAGGCAGGTCCTCAAGCCTCTCTGCCCGACGACTGGCCAGGTGGTTTCCTGTGCCCTTGCCACGGCTCGACCTTCGACCTGGCTGGCCGCGTGTTCAAGAACAAGCCCGCTCCAGACAACCTGGAGATCCCTCCCCACATGTACCTGTCCGACACCAAGCTCCTGATTGGTGAAGACAAGAAGGCCTGACCGGAGACACACAATGGCTGAATTCAAAACAGCGCCAGCCGGAGCATCGGCAGGCGAGAAGTTCATGACCTGGGTCGATAACCGATTCCCGGCCACGAAGATGTACAAGGAGCACATGTCCGAGTACTACGCTCCGAAGAACTTCAACTTCTGGTACTTCTTCGGTTCGTTGGCCATGCTGGTTCTGGTGATCCAGATCGTGACCGGCATCTTCCTGGTGATGAACTACAAGCCCGACGCGGCCGTGGCGTTCGCCTCGGTCGAGTACATCATGCGTGATGTGCCGTGGGGCTGGTTGATCCGCTACATGCACTCGACGGGCGCGTCTGCGTTCTTCATTGTGGTGTACCTGCACATGTACCGTGGCCTGATCTACGGCTCGTATCGCACACCTCGCGAACTGGTCTGGATCTTCGGTTGCCTGATCTTCCTGTGCCTGATGGCTGAAGCCTTCATGGGCTATCTGCTGCCTTGGGGCCAGATGTCCTACTGGGGCGCGCAGGTGATCATCAACTTGTTCTCGGCCATTCCGTTTGTCGGTCCTGATCTGGCCATCCTGATCCGGGGTGACTACGTGGTCGGTGACGCCACCCTGAACCGCTTCTTCTCGCTGCACGTGATCGCTGTGCCGCTGGTCCTGCTGGGCTTGGTGGTCGCTCACATCATTGCGCTGCACGAAGTGGGTTCCAACAACCCGGACGGCATCGAGATCAAGGAAAAGAAGGATGCCAACGGCATTCCTCTGGATGGCATCCCTTTCCATCCTTACTACTCCGTGCACGACATCGTGGGCGTGGTGGGCTTCCTGATCGTCTTCACGGCCGTGATCTTCTTCATGCCTGAGTTCGGTGGTTACTTCCTCGAGTACAACAACTTCATCCCCGCGGACCCATTCAAGACGCCGCTGCACATTGCGCCTGTCTGGTACTTCACGCCCTTCTATTCGATGTTGCGTGCCACCACCGACTGGATGGTCAACGTGTTCTGCGTGATCGTCGGCTTGGCCGCTGTGCTGAACCTGATCAAGGGTTCGGGCGACGGTAAGGCCAAAGTGGGCGCGCTGGTTGGTGCAGCCATCCTGATCGCGCTGCTGAAGGTGCTGGAAGCCAAGTTCTGGGGCGTGGCCGTGATGGGCGGCGCCGTGGTCATCCTGGTATTCCTGCCCTGGCTGGACAAGAGCCCGGTCAAGTCGATCCGTTACCGTCCCAACTGGCACAAGCTGGTGTACGCGGTGTTCGTGATCAACTTCGTCATCCTGGGTTACCTGGGTACGCAGGCACCTTCGCCAGTTGGCGAAAAGGTCAGCCAGGTCGGCACCTTGATCTACTTCGGCTTCTTCCTGTTGATGCCCTGGTGGAGTCGTGTGGGTACGTTCAAGCAAGTGCCTGAGCGTGTGAACTTCAAGCCCCACTGATTGCAGCAGGAGAGATTCTCATGAAAAAAATTCTTGCTTCTCTGCTGGCCGTTCTGGCGTTGATGTCGGCCGCCCACGCCAACACGGCGTTGGTGCTGGACAAGTTCCCCAAGGAACGCATCACTGACCTGGCCGCCCTGCAAAACGGCGCCAAGCTGTTTGTCAATTACTGCTTGAACTGTCACGCCGCGGCTTTCATGCGCTTCAACCGCCTGAAAGACATCGGTCTGACCGATCAACAGATCAAGGACAACCTGCTGTTCCCGACCGACAAGGTGGGTGACGTCATGACGGTGGCCCTGGATCCCAAGGATGCCAAGGCCTGGTTCGGTGGCGTGCCTCCTGATCTGACCCTGGTGGCCCGTTCGCGTGCCAGCACCAGCGGTTCGGGTGCCGACTACCTCTACACCTATCTGCGTAGTTTCTACCGCGACGACACCCGTCCCACCGGTTGGAACAACCTGATCTTCCCGAACGTGGGCATGCCTCACGCATTGTGGGAACTGCAAGGTCAGCGCGGCGCCAAGTTCGTGGAAGAGGCCGATCCGCATGATCCCAAGAAGATGGAGCACCACTTCGAAGGGTTCGAGCAGCTGACGCCAGGCAAGATGTCGCCTCAAGAGTTCGACAGCGCCGTGGCTGATCTGGTGGCTTACATGCAATGGATGGCCGAGCCTGTTCAAGGCCAGCGCGTTCGCCTGGGTGTCGGTGTGCTGATTTTCCTGGCTGGTTTCTTCTTCATCGCCTGGCGCTTGAATGCAGCGTACTGGAAAGACGTGAAGTAATCCGTGGCGCTCTCGCCGCTTATCGGCGAGTGCGTCCCCAGCGCAGTGCTCTGCCTTTTTGGCGGGCGCTGCGCTGTGTCGTTTTGTGGCGCCCGATGATGCCACCCCCTTTTTTTTGACTTGAGGAGTCCACCGCCATGATGGTGCTTTACTCCGGAACGACTTGCCCTTACTCGCATCGTTGCCGTTTTGTGCTGTTCGAAAAAGGCATGGATTTTGAAATCCGTGACGTCGACATCTTTGCCAAGCCCGAAGACATCGCGCTGATGAACCCGTACAACGAGGTGCCCATCCTCGTTGAGCGTGACCTGATCTTGTATGAGTCGCACATCATCAATGAGTACATTGACGAGCGCTTTCCTCATCCACAGCTGATGCCTGGGGACCCGGTTGCTCGCGCCCGCGTCCGCCTGTTCCTGTTGAACTTCGAGAAGGAGTTGTTCTCGCACGTGAACACCCTGGAAGGTCGCGGCGGCGTCAAGGCCAACGACAAGCAACTGGAGAAGGCGCGCTCGCAGATCCGCGATCGCCTGACGCAGTTGGCGCCGATTTTCCTGAAGAACAAGTACATGCTCGGCGACGATTTCTCGATGCTGGACGTGGCCATTGCCCCTCTGCTGTGGCGACTGGATTACTACGGCATCGAGCTGTCGAAGAATGCGCTGCCGTTGTTGAAGTATGCTGAACGCATCTTCTCGCGTCCGGCCTACATCGAGGCACTGACGCCGTCTGAAAAAGTGATGCGCAAGTAAGAGATCGGATTTCGGCCCAGATGACCATGTCCACCGACCAAGACAGCCAAGGCAGTTCCACACGCCCGTACCTCATTCGTGCGTTGCACGACTGGTGTACCGACAATGGGTTCACGCCCTATTTGGCGGTGTACGTGGATCGCTCCGTCCAGGTTCCCCAGGAATACGTCAAGAACAACGAGATCGTGCTCAACGTCAGCTTTGAGGCGACCAGCCAGTTGCAGTTGGGCAATGATTTCGTTCAGTTCAAGGCGCGTTTCGGTGGCGTGGCCCGCGAGATTTCGGTGCCGGTGGACCACGTGATCGCCATTTATGCCCGTGAGAACGGGCAGGGCATGGCGTTCCCGGTGCCCTCCGTGCTGTCTGCGGTGGATGACGAATCGGCCGCTGGCTCGGGCTCCAGTTCCGCGCAGGTGACCAATTTGCGTGGCGAGCCGAACGAGGGCCGGTCCGCCGGGCTGCGTCTGGCCAGGGGGGCGAAAGCATCAGATGCTGCGAAGAGCGAACCCATGACCGATCAGATCGGCGACACCGCTGAGGCCGATCACGTGGACGGGGGGGATGAGCCCACGCCCCCTGATGTGCCGCCGCCAAGCAACGGTCGTCCGACGTTGCGGCGAATCAAGTGAAAAATTCATTGTAGAATTTGACTCTCAGTTAGCCGGCTTAGCTCAGTTGGTAGAGCAACCGCCTTGTAAGCGGTAGGTCGTCAGTTCGAATCCGACAGCCGGCACCACTGATAAAAAAAGGCCTCGCATCAGCGAGGCTTTTTTATTGGCTCAACGGCTCAGTTGCCGCTAGAAGACAGCAGCTTGTTCAAGTCGCCGAGGTCTTCGGGCTTGAGGGTGCCACTGGCCTGGCGCAGCTTGACGGTCGCCATGATCACGTCGTAGCGGGCCTTGTAGAGGTCCTTTTGCGTGGCGGCCAATTGAGTCTGGGCGTCCAGCACATCTTTGTTGATGCGCACGCCCACCCGGTAGCCAAGCTGGGTTGCTTCAAGCGCCAATTTCGCGGAGGCCTCGGCGGCCTCATAAGCCTGGACTTGAGCCAGCCCGGACTGCACGCCAAAGAAGGCTTGGCGGGTGCCCAGGGCCACGCTGCGCTTGGCATTGTCCAGATCGCTTTGGGCTTTTTGCTCCAGAACCAATGTTTCCTTGACACGGTTCTGCACGGCAAAGCCTGCGAACAGCGGCACGTTGAGCTCCAGGCCCACTGCGGTGGTGGTGCCGACCCCCATCGTGGCCTGCGCCGTGGTGTTGTAGCCCGAGGCACTGGTGCGTGCAACGGCGCCCGTCAAGTCCAGGGTCGGCAGGTGGCCGTCGCGGGCCTTACTGGTTTCGAGCTTGGCCACTTCGACGCCGACTGCGGCCTTGCGCACGATCGGTGCGTCGCTCGACTGGGTGACCCAGTCCTCGACCTGCCCGGGGCTCAACTGGGCCAGATTGACCGGCGTCTGCAAAGGGTTGGGTTGCACGTTGCTGCGGCCGACCAACTGGTCCAAGGCGATGCGGCGGACGCGCAGGTCGTTGGTGGCAGCAATCTCTTGCGCGGACGCCAGATCATGGCGGGCCTGGGCCTCGCGGGTGTCGGTGATGGTGGCGTTGCCTACTTCGAAATTGCGCTTGGCTGCGGCCAGTTGCTCAGCCAGGGCCTTCTTGTTGGCTTGGGCGGTCGTCAAGAGGTCTTGTGCCGCCAGGACATCGAAATAGGCTTGGGTGACGCGCACCGCCAGATCGTCTTCAGCGATCTTCAGATCGGCTTCGGCGGCGATGACCGCTTGTTCAGCCTGGCTGATGTTGTCCCAATTGGTCTTGTTAAACAGGGCCTGCCGGCCTTGGACGCCGACTTTGCGGGTGGTGCCACTGTTGTCGAACAGCGGATTGACAGACGAGTCGACGCGGCTGCGTGTGATGGTGCCTTGCAGACCGACCTGAGGCATCCAGGTGGACTTGGCTTGCGCCGGCTTGTAGCCCGTTGCTTCGGCCTGGGCTTTGGCTGACAAGTAAGCGGCGTCATAAGCTTTGGCCGCCTGATACAGGTCGACCAGGCCTTCTGCCTGCGCCGTGTGGACACCCCCGAGCCAAGCCAGGCAGGCTGCGACCGCCAGCAGAGGACGCGGGCCATGCGAGGCGCCGCGGGCTTGTTTGGAGGCGGGATTGACTTGCCAGTTCAGCATGAGGTGTCCTTGGGTCCGATCAGCGATGTCAGAAGGTGAAACGGTTGGCCGTGGCGAAGCCGGGCAGGCGCGGGGCCACGGTGTCGAACAAGGCCTGGTGTTCGAATTGCTTGTCGCCGGTGCGGGTCACCAGGGTGGCTTGCATCATGGGCTCGTCGCCCACGATGGCCAGCAGTCGGCCGCCGACCTTGAGCTGGTCCAGCAGCGCTTGCGGCACGGCCTGCACCGACCCGGTCAACAGGATCGCGTCAAACGGAGCCTGGCCGATCAGCCCTTCCACGCCCGAGCCCTGTTGCACGTCTGCGTTGGCGATGCCCGCTTGACGCAGGTTCTGGCGCGCCATGGCGACGTGGTCCGCATGGATGTCCAGCGCGGTGACGCGCTGCGCCTTGTGGGCCAGCAGTGCCGTGACATAACCGGTGCCCACTCCGATTTGCAGCACGGCGTCATGCTTGGTGAGGTTCAGGTCCTGGACCAGACGGGCTTCGACGCGGGGCGCCAGCAGAAAGCCGCCGTTGTCCAGCGGGATCTCCATGTCCATGAAGGCCAGAGCGCGGTGGGCGGCCGGGACGAAGTCTTCGCGACGCACGGCAGACAGCAGCGACAACACCGAGGTGTCCAGAACGTCCCAGGGACGAATCTGTTGTTCGATCATGTTGAAGCGGGCTTGTTCGATGTTCATGCGGGCATCCTTGAGTGCAAAAGCAAAACCGGGATTTTAAGAAGGAAGCGGGGTTTGTTTTCCAACTGTTTGAAACCATTGAGCCAGGTCAGATCGGCCGCGCCTCCAGGCCTCGCAGCAGCAGCTCGATCTGGGTGCGAATGAACATGTCGGGCTGCAGCGGGATCGGCGTTGTGATGCAGGCGGCCGCACATTGCTGGTACAGCACCAGGAACTGCATGGGGGCCACCAGTGCCATCACCACCGAGGACACGTCCATGGCGCGAAATTCGCCGCGATCGATGCCCCGCTGGACGGCTCGGCCCAGCAGGCGGTGACAGGGCTCGACCACCTCGTCCATGTAGAACTGCGCCAGGTCAGGAAAATTGGCTGCTTCGGCGATGATCAGCTTGATGATGCCGGCGGCTTTGGACTGGCCCACGCGCGACCACCAGGTCTGTGCCAGATCCTGCAGCAGTTCGGACGATGACCCGGCGTACTGGTCGACCAGGTCGGCCCCCTCGACAATGACTTGGGTGAGGTGGGCGCGCACCACGGCTTTGAAAAGCTCGTCCTTGCTGGGGTAGTACAGGTAGAGCGTGCCTTTGGAGACCCCGGCCAGTTTGGCCACTTCTTCAGCCCGGGTGGCAGCCAGGCCTTTTTCAATGAAGAGGGTCAGCGCCGCTTCCAGCAGTTCTTGTGGGCGCGCGACTTTGCGACGACGGCGAACCAGTCCGGTCAACGGGCAGGAAGAAGGGGCTGGAACGGTGGTGGTGGTCACAATAGGGAAACACAATAACTGACTCGCGAGTCAGTAATGTATCGCCCCCCTTGAATCAGGTCAACCATACCCCGGGGAGCATCCCTGGGGTGTTCCATCTGTTGTCGATGGCCCAGGTTTGACATCATCCGTTGTATTGAAGGCAGAACTGACGCCCGCCGTTGTCAAAACGGCAGGGGACTCGTTGAATAATCAATCCATGACCCGACCTCAAGCCCAAGAACGGGCGGCCTACGCTCATTTCAGCACCATCACCACGCGATGGATGGACAACGACATGTACGGTCACGTCAACAACGTGACTTACTACAGTTACTTCGATACCGCGGTCAACACCTACCTCATCGAGGCGGGGGTGCTGGACATCCATGCCGGATCGGTGATCGGGCTGGTGATCGAAACGCATTGCAACTACTTTGCGCCGCTGTCGTTTCCGCACCCCGTCGAAGCGGGGATACGCGTGGCCCACATCGGCAAAAGCAGCGTCCGTTATGAAGTGGGCCTGTTCGAGGCAGGCCAGCCGCTGACAGCGGCCTGCGGCCACTTCATCCATGTCTACGTGGACCGCGAGACGCGTCGTCCCGTTCATTTGCCAGAGGCCTTTGTCCAGGCCTTGGGCCGTTTGCAACTTCCAGCCTGATTGCCCACCATGACCCATCCCGCCTCTGTACCCCGCGAGCCCGATCACATCACGCCCGAGAGCATCGCGGCCGTTGACCGGGCGATCACCTCCCGCCGGTCGATTCGCCGTTTTTTGCCGACACCCGTGCCCCAGGCGATGATCGAAGAGATCTTGCGGGTGGCCTCACGGGCGCCGTCGGGCACCAACACGCAGCCCTGGAAGGTGCACGTGCTGACGGGGGCGAGCCGACAGGGACTGGTCGACAAGGTGCTGGCCATTCACAACGATCCGGCGCAACTGGCCCAGCATGGCGAGGAGTACGACTACTACCCCAAGGAATGGGCGTCGCCCTACATTGACCGCCGCCGCAAGATCGGCTGGGACATGTACGGCCTGATGGGCATCGGCAAAGGGGACCGCGAGCGCATGCATGCCCAGCAGGGGCGCAACTTCATGTACTTCGATGCGCCCGTGGGCATGGTGTTCACCATCGACCGCATCATGGGGCGCGGCAGCTGGCTCGATTACGGCATGTTCCTGCAGAACATCATGGTGGCTGCTCGGGCCCGTGGGTTCGACACCTGTCCCCAGGCCGCCTTCAATCATTTCCATGATGTGCTGGAGGCGCACCTGGGTCTCGATCCAGCCAAGGAAATGGTGGTGGCCAGCATGGCGCTGGGTTATGCAGACCCTGATGCGCTGGACAACACCCTGTTCACCGAGCGTGAGCCGGTGTCTTCGTTCGCGCGCTTTCTTGATTAATTGAACCAACGCAGGGGGGCGCCCGAGGCGCTCTGGCCTGAGACAACAAAAGTCGCGACGTCGATCGCGCCAAAGGAGCAGTGATGAGCCTGATGGGCCAGATGATGAACATGCCATTGATGATCTCGTCCTTGTTGACGCATGCCGCGCGTCACAACGGCGATGTCGAGATCGTCTCCAAACGGGTGGAAGGCGACATGCACCACACCACCTGGACAGAGGTGGAACTGCGCTCGCGCAAACTGGCGCAGGCGTTGGCGCGGCTGGGTTGTCAAGCTGGCGACCGCGTGGGCACCCTGGCCTGGAACGGCTATCGCCACCTGGAGATCTACTACGGATCGTCAGGGTCGCAGCTGGTTTGTCACACCGTCAACCCCCGCCTGTTCCCGCAGCAGATTGCCTGGATCATTCAGGATGCCCAGGACAAGATTCTGTTTGTCGACCTCAATCTGCTGCCGCTGGTCGAGAAACTGATCTCAAGCACGCCTTCTGTAGAGGCGGTGGTCTTGATGGCTGGCCGGGAGCACATGCCCCGCGATACCAACATCCCCAAGCTGCTTTGCTACGAGGATCTGATCGAGTCGGAAGACGGCCGGTACAGCTGGCCCACGTTTGACGAGAACGCTGCTGCCAGCATTTGCTATACCTCTGGCACGACCGGCAATCCGAAGGGGGCGGTGTATTCGCATCGATCCACGGTGTTGCATGCCTTTGCGGCAGCCCTTCCCGAGGGCATGTGTCTGCATGCCACCGACACCGTCCTGCCCGTGGTGCCGATGTTCCACGTCAATGCGTGGGGCATTCCATATGCGGCTGCCTTGATCGGCTGCAAGCTGGTGTTCCCGGGTCATCATCTGGACGGCGCTTCGCTGTTCAATCTGTTCGAGCAGGAGCAGGTGACCATCAGTGCTGGCGTGCCGACGATCTGGCTGGGGCTGCTCAACCACGTCAAGCAAAACAACCTGAAGTTCTCCAGCTTCCGCACGACGATCATCGGTGGGGCGGCATGTCCGCCGGCCATGATTCGCACCTTTGAGAACGACTACAACGTCGAAGTCATCCACGCCTGGGGCATGACCGAGCTGTCACCCATTGGAACCTTGGGCCGACTGAAGGCCAAGCACAAGGACCTGCCCCTGTCGCAGAAGCAGAAGATCCTGGAAAAGCAAGGCAAGTCGGTCTATGGCATCGACATGCGGATCGTCGATCCCCAAGGCCAGGTGCTGCCCTGGGATGGCCAGACCTCGGGTGATCTGGAAGTGCGTGGACACTGGGTCATCAACAGCTACTTCAATGTCGACCAGTCGCCCTTGCATGACGGCTGGTTCCCCACCGGGGATGTGGCCACGATCGATCCGGATGGCTACATGCAGATCACGGACCGCAGCAAGGACGTGATCAAGTCGGGCGGCGAGTGGATCAGCTCCATCGATCTGGAGAACGTGGCCATGGGGCACCCTGCGGTGCATGAAGCCGCCGCCATTGCCGTACATCACCCCAAGTGGGACGAGCGCCCGCTCCTGGTGGTGGTCAAGAAACCGGGGGCCGAAGTGACCCGCGAAGCATTGCTGGCCTTCTATGAAGGCAAGATCCCCAAGTGGCAAGTTCCAGACGATGTGGTGTTTGTGACCGAAATACCGCATACAGCGACCGGGAAGATCTACAAACTGGGACTACGGGAGCAGCTGAAGGAACATAAATTGCCCACCTGCTGACGGTGAGCGGCCTGATGGAGAGGTGGGAGAGGACCTGCTTCGAGAAAAACACGGTGATGTCCTAGACATTTGGTAACAACTGCTCGCACAATTCTTACAATACGTCTTTTCAGAATGGCGTGAATGGTCTATTTGCGCCTGATCCCGACACCTGGGTCGCCCGGTGTCTGACTTCTTGAGAGAGATGGTGATGAGCACTAGCTACAGCGTGACCGACGGCGTGGCCGTCATTTCCCTGGCCAATCCGCCCGTCAACGGGCTGGGTCAAGCCACCCGGGCGGGCATCGTCGAAGGGCTCAACACGGCTTTGGCCGATGCGGCGGTTCAGGCCATCGTGCTGATGGGGGCCGGCAAGGTGTTTTGTGGCGGCGCGGACATTCGCGAATTTGGCACCCCGGCTGCTTTCGCCGCGCCGGGTTTGCATGCCGTGATCGAAGCCATTGAAGCCAGCAGCAAGCCCGTCGTCGCAGCCATTCATGGCGTGGTGATGGGCGGCGGCGTGGAGTTGGCGCTGGGATGCCACTACCGCGTGGTGGTGCCCGGCGTGCAGGTGTCGTTTCCCGAGGTCAACATCGGGCTGATTCCAGGCGGTGGCGGCACGCAACGCCTGCCGCGTGTGCTGCCCCTGGAGATGTCTTTGCAGATGATCGTGGGCGGTGCCTCGGTACCCAGCGAGAAGCTGTGCAAGGTCGCCGGTCAGAAGCTGTTTGATCGTCTGATCGAGGGCGATCTGCTGACGGGTGCGGTGGCTTTCGCCAAAGAGATCGCAGCCGTGCGCCCTCTGCCGCTGATCCGGCATCTCGCTGCGCCGGTGGCCGCAGATCCTGAGATGTTCAATCGTGCACGCGCCGAGCAGGCCAAGTTGCGCAAAGGCCTGGTGTCACCTCAGCGGTGCATCGATGCCGTCGAAGTGGCCACGCAGTTGGACCTGGACGCGGGCATCCGCCGCGAACTCGAGATCTTCAAGGACATCATGGTGGGCCCGCAAGCCAAGGCCATGCAACACGCCTTCTTTGGTGAGCGCGCTGCCAGCAAGATCCCCGATGTGCCCGACAGCACACCGGTGCGTGACATTCAGCGGGTGGCGGTGATCGGGGCCGGCACGATGGGCGGCGGGATCACGATGTGCTTCCTCAACGCCGGCATTCCCGTGACGCTGTTGGAGATGAAGCAAGAAGCCATCGATCGTGGCGTGGGCGTGATCCGCAAGAACTACGAAGCGCAGGTCAACAAAGGCAAGCTGGCGCAGGACAAGTATGAGCAGCGCATGAGCCTGCTCACCACCACGTTGAGCTATGACGACATCGCCCAAGCCGACATGGTGATCGAAGCGGTGTTCGAAGACTTCGGTGTGAAGTCGCAGGTGTTCAACCGCCTGGATGCGGTGATGAAGCCAGGCGCCATCCTCGCGTCCAACACGTCGACGCTGGATGTGGACAAGATTGCCGAAGTCACCCAGCGCCCGGCTGATGTGGTGGGGCTGCACTTCTTCAGTCCGGCCAATGTGATGCGTCTGCTGGAAGTGGTGCGCAGCAAGCACACTGCCAAAGATGTGATGGCCACGGTGATGCAAGTGGCCAAGAAGATCAAAAAGGTCGCCGTGGTGTCCAGCGTGTGCGATGGCTTCATCGGCAACCGCATGTTCGAGCAGTACACGCGGCAGGCTTTCTTTCTGGTGCAAGAGGGGGCCACGGTGCAGCAGGTCGACAAGGCTGCCGAGGCCTTCGGCTTTGCCATGGGGCCGTTCCGCGTGGGCGATCTGGCGGGCAATGACATTGGCTATGCCATTCGCCAACGGCGCGCCGTTGAAAAGCCCAATGTCATCTACAGCAAGGTGGGTGACGCGCTGTGCGAACTGGGTCGCTTTGGCCAGAAGGTGGGCAAGGGCTGGTACGACTACGAAGCCGGCAAACGTGATCCGCTGCCCTCCAGCGAGGTCCAGGCCATGATCGAGAAGGTGCGGGCAGACAAGGGCATCATCCCCCGCGACATCAGCGATCAGGAGATCGTCGAGCGCCTGGTGCTGGCCATGGTCAATGAAGGCGCTTTGATTCTGGAAGAGGGCATTGCCAACAAGGCCTCCGACATCGACATGGTCTACCTCACCGGGTATGGCTTCCCGCTGATGTGGGGTGGGCCCATGCTGTATGCCGACCTGATGGGCTTGCCCAATGTGATGGAGAAGATGAAGCGCTTTGGCGCGAACCCCCATGACGACCAGTCTTTCTGGACGCCAGCGCCTTTGCTCGTCAAACTGGCTCAGGAAGGCAAGACCTTTACCGGCGTCAAACCCTGACCCGATGACAAGAGGGCACGCGCTGCCCTAAGGTGTCTGCACAGTCCGCGTGGCGATGAGTCACGCGGACTTTTTGTTTTCTGGCACAATGGTTTTGAATTTGACATGAGTTCATGTCAAATTTCGTTTCAACCAAGGAAGGACTGGCATGTCGTTCATTGAAACCACCCAGAACGGGCACATCCTCGAGATCAAGGTCAACCGCGCCGACAAGCACAATGCCTTGTCGCCCGAGATGTACCGAGACATCGCCCGGGCTTACGGCGAGTTGAGCCGTAACCCCGATCTGCGTGTCGGTCTGCTGTATGCAGACGGCAAGCATTTCACCTCGGGTATCGAGTTGGACAAATGGGCGCCCATCTTTGCCGGCGGCAAAGGCTTCTCGGTCGGTGAGGGCGAGATCGACCCCTTTGGTCTGAAAGGTGAGCGCCACAGCAAGCCCGTGGTCATGGCCATGCAAGGCAACTGCTTCACCTGGGGCGTGGAAATCATGCTGAATACCGAGGTGCGCGTGGCTGCAGAAGACACGCGATTTGCCATGCTCGAAGTCAAGCGCGGCATCTTCCCTTGCGGGGGCGCCACGCTGCGCTTGCCGCAACAGATGGGCTGGGCCAACGCGCATCGCTATTTGCTGACGGGCGACGCCTGGTCGGCGCAAGAGTCATTGCGGCTGGGCCTGGTGCAGGAGTTGACCGCGCCGGGCGAGCAAGTGAACAAGGCGCGCGAGATTGCCGACAAGATCGCCAAGGCGGCGCCCCTGGGCGTGCAGAACGTGCTGAAGTCGACCCGTCTGGCCTGGACACGTGGGGAGCAAGAAGCGGCGCCCCATCTGTTCACCGACCTGTTGCCCGTGATGCAAAGCGAAGACGCGGCAGAGGGTGTGCGTTCCTTTCTGGAGCGACGTGAGGCCGTGTTCACTGGCCGCTGATCGAACCTTGACCGCCATCGCAACCTTTCATCCCACCCGACCATGAGCCTTCGCCAAACCCTCGATTTCATGCTGTATGACTGGCTGCGCGTTGAGCAGCTATGCGACCGGCCCCGCCATGCCGAGCACAACCGCGAGACCTTTGACGCGGTGCTGGACTTGAGCCAGAAGCTGGCCGACGAGCAATTTGCGCCGCACAACCGCCTGGTCGACATCCAGGAGCCCCAATTCGATGGCGAGCGGGTGCATCTGCCCGTCGAGACGGAGAACGCGCTCAACGCTTTCCGCGACACCGGGTTGATGGCTGCTGCGATGGATGCTGACGTGGGCGGCATGCAATTGCCCACGGTGGTAGACATGGCCTCGCGCAGCTACTTCTGCAAGGCAAGCATCGGCATGTCGGGCTACCTGATGCTGACGCGCGGCAACGCCAACACGATCCTTGCGCATGGCACGCCCAGGCAAGTCGAGGTGTTTGCCAAGCCGGGCTTTGAGGGCCGCACGTTTGGCACGATGTGCTTGAGCGAGCCGCAGGCCGGCTCCAGCCTGTCGGACATCGCCACCAAGGCGGTGCCGGACCTCAGTGGGGCGGATGAAGGCGTGCCGCCCTGGCAAGAAGACCCGCTGGGCCCCCGTTACCGCCTGACCGGCAACAAGATGTGGATTTCGGGCGGCGAGCACGAAATGGGCGAGAACATCGTCCACCTGGTGTTGGCCAAGATCCCTGATGAATCGGGCAAGACCCTTCCCGGTGTGAAGGGCATCTCGCTGTTCATCGTGCCGCGCAAGCTGGTCGAGGCCGATGGCCGCATCGCCCCTGTGCGCAACGACGTGTCGCTGGCGGGCCTGAACCACAAGTGCGGCTTCCGCGGTACGGTCAACACCTTGCTCAATTTTGGCGAAGGCCGATTCAAGGTGCGCGGCCAAGCCGGCGCGGTGGGCTATTTGATTGGTCAGCAAGGGCAGGGCCTCAAGGCCATGTTCACCTTGATGAACGAGGCGCGCATCGGGGTAGGCCTGGGCGCGACCATGCTGGGTTATGCCGGCTACGAGGCCTCGCTGGACTATGCCAAGCAGCGCCCGCAAGGCCGGCCGATGACCGCAGCGGGCAAGGATGCGGCCAGCGCGCAAGTGCCCATCATTGCGCACAGTGATGTGAAGCGGATGTTGATGGCGCAAAAGGCCATCACGGAAGGGGGGCTGGGGCTGGCTTTGATCTGCGCCACTCTGGTCGACGAAGAGCAGACCGGCGCGCCCGAAGCCCAGGCCAACGCCACCTTGTTGCTGGAGTTGCTCACGCCCATCGCCAAGAGCTGGCCCAGCGAATGGGCGCTCGAAGCCAACAGCCTGGCCATTCAGGTGCTGGGTGGGTATGGCTACACCCGCGACTTTCCGGTCGAGCAGTATTGGCGTGACAACCGCCTGAACATGATCCACGAAGGCACCCATGGCATCCAGGGCCTGGACTTGCTGGGTCGCAAAGTGATCATGAATGGCGGGCAGGCGCTGGCGGTGCTGGGCGCGCGCATCACGCAGACGATCGAGCAGGCGGCCCAGGTTGACCGCTTGTCTGCCCATGCCCAGGCGCTGGGCAAGGCCTTGAACAAGGTGGCCCAGGCCACGCAAGCGGCCTGGTCGACCGGCCAGCCCGAAGAGGCGCTGGCCAATGCCACACCCTACTTGCAGGCCTTTGGCCACACGGTGCTGGCCTGGATCTGGCTGGAGCTGGCGATTGCCGCTCAGGCGGTGCTCGCTGGGGGTAAGCGCGAGTCGGATGCCAGCTTCTTGCAAGGCAAACTGGCTGCCTGTGATTACTTCTTTCACTTTGAACTGCCGCGCATTGACGCCTGGCTGGGTGTGGTGTCGCGTCGCGACATGACCTGTGCCCAAGCTCATGCCGATTGGTTCTGAGCCGACTTCGCCCTACCGAGATCAACATGATTCGACACATCGTGATGTGGACGCTCAAGCGTCCGGAAGACGCCCCCAAGGTCAAGGCCTTGCTGGACAGTTGCAAAACCCTGGTGCCCGGTATCCATGAGTTCGACGTCGGCATCCGGACCGAAGGGTTGGAAGCCAACTGCGACGTGGTGCTGGTGTCCACCTTTGAAGACGCCGCCGCCTTGGCCGCCTACCAGCCGCATCCCCACCACCAAGGCGTGGTGGCCCAGATTCGCGAGATGGCGGCCACCCGCCACGTGGTCGACTACCTCTGCTGAGGCCTCACCAGCCATGAGCGAGCCCCATGCACCCTTGCCGCAGGCGGGCCTGCCTGCGGTGCCGCCTTTGTCTCGCAGCCCCTTCGTGGCGCAGATGGGCTGCCAACTCGACCGCCTGGAAAGGGGCCGCGCAGAGTTGAGCCTGGCGGTGCAAGAGGGTGTGCACACCAATCTGTTTGGGGTGGCCCATGGTGGCGTGCTGATGACCCTGCTGGATGTGGCCATGGCCTACGCCGCGCGCAGCCTCAGCGATGAGGTAGAGCACGGCGAATCGGGTGAGCCCATTGGCGTGGTGACGGTCGAATTGACCACCGAGTTCTTGCGTCCGGGCGAGGGCGCCCTGCGAGCGGTGGGCGAGGTTGTGCGCCGCGCTGACCGACTGGCCTTTTGCGAAGGCCGGGTGCTCAACGAGCGGGGGCAGGTTTGCGCGCAAGCCTCGGGCACGTTCAAGTACATGCGGGCCTTGCCGGTGACGGCCACGTCCGTGAAGCCCTATCTGGGGCAAGTGGATTGATCATCAAGGAGATCACTGTGAGCACAGTCAATCATCAGATCCTGTTGTTGTCCCGCCCGCAAGGCGAGGCATCGGTCGACAACTTCAAGCTGGTCGAGCAGCCCTTGCCGAGTGCGGACGCGCTGCCTGATGGGCACGTGCTGGTCAAGCATCATTACCTCTCTCTGGACCCGTATATGCGCGGCCGCATGAATGACAGCCGCAGCTATGCCGACCCCCAGCCCCTGAACACCGTGATGCTGGGCGGCACCGTTGGCGAAGTGGTGCTCAGCAAGCACCCCAAATTCGCCGTGGGTGACCCGGTGCTGGGCATGGGCGGCTGGCAGGAGTATGCGCTGGTGGACGCCAATGTGCGCGGCGCGATCCACAAGGTCGACACGCGTCACATCCCTTTGTCGGCCTATCTGGGTGCAGTCGGCATGCCGGGCGTGACCGCCTGGTATGGCCTGGTCAAGATCATCGCACCCCAGGCTGGCGAGACGGTGGTGGTGAGCGCCGCCAGCGGCGCAGTCGGAGGCGTGGTGGGGCAATTGGCCAAGGCTCGGGGCTGCCGTGTGGTCGGCATTGCCGGTGGGGCCGACAAGTGCCAGTATGTGGTCAACGAGTTGGGCTTTGACGCCTGTGTGGACTACAAGGCGCACACCGACCCCAAGAGCCTGTATGCCGCTCTGAAAGAGGCCACGCCCAACGGCATTGACGGCTATTTCGAAAACGTGGGGGGCGCCATTCTGGATGCGGTGATGCTGCGCATGAACGCCTTTGGCCGCATCGCCATGTGCGGGATGATCGCCGGCTACGAGGGACAGGCCCTGCCGATGCAGAACCCGGCGCTGATCCTGGTGTCGCGCTTGAAGATCGAGGGCTTCATCGTCAGTGAGCACCCCGAAGTCTGGCCCGAGGCCACGCAAGAGCTGGGCGGCATGGTCGCCAAAGGCCAGCTCAAGTTCAAGGAGTCTGTGGCGGAAGGCCTGGCCCGCGCGCCAGAGGCCTTTCTGGGTTTGCTCAAAGGCAAGAACTTTGGCAAGCAACTGGTCAAACTGTCCTAAAACGTTCTCAGGAGAAAGACATGTCATACTTGAAGTTGCAAGCGGGTCAGACCGCCGTCATCACCGGAGCCGCGAGTGGCTTCGGGCTGGAGCTGGCACGCCTGGGGGCGCGCAAAGGGCTCAATCTGGTCATCACCGACGTGCAGCGTGAGGCTCTGGATGCCGTGACTTCGGAACTGCAAGGCATGGGCGTGCAAGTGGCGGCTCTGCGTGGCGATGTGTCGCGCGCTGAGGACGTTCACGCCCTGGCCGAGATGTGCATGGAGCGATTCGGTGCACCCCATATCGTGGTCAACAACGCGGGAGTGGCCCATGGCGGGCTGATCTGGGAGCATTCGCAGCGCGATTGGGAATGGGTGCTGGGCGTGAACCTGTGGGGCGTGATCCATGGCATGCGCCATTTCCTGCCCCTGATGCTCGATGCCGCACGGCAGGACCCGCACTGGAACGGCCACATGGTCAACGTGGCCTCGATGGCCGGCCTGGTCAACACACCCAATATGGGCGCCTACAACGTCAGCAAGCATGCGGTGGTCAGCTTGAGCGAGACGATGTACCAGGACCTGGCCTTGGTGTCCGAGCAGGTTCATTGCTCGGTGTTGTGCCCGTACTTCGTGCCCACCAGCATTCACAACTCGCACCTCAATCGTCCGACCGAGCTGCGCAGCGAGGCCAAGCCCACCGTGAGCCAGATGGTGGCCCATGCGACCAGCACCAAAGCCGTCACCTCGGGCAAGGTCACTGCCGCCGATGTGGCGCAGATGGTGTACGACGCCATCGAGAAGGGGCAGTTCTACGTGTACAGCCACCCCGAGGCGCTGGCCATCGTCAAGACCCGTCTGGAAGACGTGATTCAAGGCCGCAACCCCAGCGATCCGTTTGCCGCCAAGCCGGAACTGGGCCAGCAATTGCGCGAAGCCCTGCGGGGTGGTGCCAGGAAGGGCTGAGCGCCGGCTTACCGGGCGTCCTGCTCGCGATGGCGTGTCAGCACCACGCCTCGCGGCGCAAAGCGTTGAACCAGTTGTTCCACGCAGTACACCGATCGGTGCTGGCCGCCCGTGCAGCCAATGGCCACGGTCACGTAACTGCGCTGATCGCCTTCCATGGTGGGCAGCCACCGCAGCAGAAAGGCTTCGATCTGCGCGATCATTTCGGCCGACTCGGGCTGCTGCGCCAGATAGTCCATGACCGGCTGGTCCCGTCCCGTCAAGGGCTTGAGCTCCTTGATGTAGTAGGGGTTGGGCAGCATGCGCACGTCAAACACGAAATCCGCATCGATCGGGACGCCGTGCTTGAACGCAAACGACTCGAACACCAGCGTCAATCGTGAGGGCGCAGCCTGCACCACGTTGTGAATCCAGGTGCGCAACTGGGCCGGGCGCAGCAAAGAGGTGTCGATGACGGTGGAGACCTCGCGCAGGGGGCTCAGCAAGTCGCGCTCCAGGTTGATCGTGTCGACCAGGATTTTCTCGCCCGACGTGCCTTCGGCCTGTGCGGTCTGGGACAGCGGATGAGGGCGGCGCGTTTCAGAAAAACGGCGCACCAGCGCGTCGGTGCTGGCGTCCAGAAACACGGATCGAACCGAGATGCCCTCTTGTCGCAATTGCGTCAGCACCGGCAGCAGATCCGGCAGCGACTGGGCACTTCGCACGTCAATGGAGACGGCCAGGCGTCGCTGCAGATCCGGCGCCCGTTTTTGTTCGAGATCGACCAGGCTGCGCAGCAACTCGGGCGGCAGGTTGTCGACACAGAAATAGCCGGTGTCCTCCAGGGCATTGAGGGCCACCGATTTGCCTGAGCCTGAAATACCCGTCAGGACGACGATGTCCAGCACGCTCATGCGGCCACCTTCTTGCTGCGGCCTTTGGCGCCGGATGCGAGCGGGGCCGAGCCTTGATCATGCTCGCGTGCCGCCTGCAACATGGCAGCTGCATGGGCCCGGCTGGTGTCGGTGATGGCGCCGCCCAGCATGCGGGCGATCTCCTTGACGCGCTCTTCTTGCGCCACGCTGCGGATGTCGCTGCTGGTCTGACCCTGGTTCAGGGCTTTGGACACGACCAGGTGCTGGTGCGCGCACGCGGCAACCTGCGCCAGGTGGGTCACCGCCAGGACCTGACGGTCGCGGCCCAGCTGTTGCATCAACTGACCCACGGTGTCGGCCACCGCGCCGCCCACGCCCGAATCGATTTCGTCGAAGATCAAGGTGCCAGCGGCCGAGGCTTCGTCGGACCGTTGGGTGGTCGTCACCGCAATGGCCAGGGCCAGACGCGACAGCTCTCCGCCCGATGCCACTTTGCCCAGTGGGCGAGGGGTGCTGCCCGCATGCCCGGCCACCAACAGGTCGATGGACTCCAGGCCGAAAGCCTGCGGCTCGTCCTGCTTGATCAAGGCGACTTCAAAGCGGCCACCGGCCATGCCCAGTTTCTGCATCGCCTCGGTCACGGTCTGGCTCAGCACTGGCGCAATGGCGGCGCGCTGTTTGGACACCGTTCGGGCTTCAGCCTGCCAGGCCTGATGCGCGGTCTGGGCCTGCTTTTCGAGGGCGTCCAGGTCGGCGGCCGCATCCAGCTCGGCCAGTTCGTTCTTCCAGCCCTTGAGCAACTCGGGCAGGTCGATGGGCGGGCGCCGATAGCGACGTGCCAGCCCCATCCATTGCGACATGCGGTTGTCCAGCTCTTGCAGGCGGTCCGGGTCCAGTTCGGTGTGACGCAGGGCCGCATTGATGCTGTGGGCCGCGTCTTGCAGTTGTGCCTGCGCGCTGCGCAGCACTTCCAGCGCGTTGGCCAGTTGCGGCTCGACGCTGGCGACTTCGTCCAGCGCGTCGATGGCGCGAGAGGTCAGCGAATCGGCACTGTCATCGGCTTCAGAGACCGCGTTCAGCGCCAGTCGGGCGGCGTCCAGAATGGCCTGTCCGTGGCTCAAGCGCTGGTGCTCGGCGTTCAACTCATCCCACTCGTCGGCCCCAGGGTTGAGCTTGTCGAGTTCGCTGATCTGCCATTGCAGGCGTTCACGCTCGCGGTCCAGATCGGCCTGTCGGCTGCGTGCATCGTCCAGCTTTTGCTGCGCAAGGCGGCGGGCTGTCCAGGCGGCTTGCAGGCGGGCGGTGTCCACCCCTGCTTGTGCATCGACCAGCGCGCGCACCGAATCGGCACGGGTCAGGCTTTGCCAGGCATGCTGGCCATGGATGTCGACCAGGTGTTCGCCCAATTCGCGCAATTGCGAGACGGTGGCGGTGCGGCCGTTGATCCAGGCGCGGCTTTTGCCCTGGTTGTCGACCACGCGGCGCAGCAGCAAAGGCTCGCCAGACTCTGCCTGGTCAAAGCCCGCATCCTCCAGCCAGGGCTTCAAGCTGGCCAGCATGGCGTGTGACGGCTCGAACTCTGCGGTGATATCGGCTCGTGCTGCGCCTTCGCGAACCACCCCCGCATCGCCTCGGCTGCCCAGGGCCAGTTGCAGGGCATCGATCAGAATCGACTTGCCGGCGCCGGTTTCGCCTGTGAGGGCGGTGAACCCCATGTTCAAGTCGACGTCCAAGGACGTGACGATCACAAAGTCGCGCAGAATCAGGCGACGCAGCATCTCAACTCACTCCTTCGTTCCAGCGCAGTTTGCGCCGCAGCGTGGCGTAGTAATTCCAGCCCTGCGGGTGCAGAAAGCGCACGCGGTGGGCCGAGCGGCGCACGGTCACGCGGTCGCCGTGTAGCAAGCTGGCCAGACTTTGCATGTCGAAGTTCATGCTGGCGTCTTTGCCCGCCACGATCTCGATGGTGATGGTGCCCGTGTCCGGCACCACGATCGGCCGGTTGGACATGGTGTGCGAGGCGATCGGCACGATCACCCAGCCGCCCAGGCCGGGATGCAGGATAGGGCCGCCTGCAGACAAGGCATAGGCGGTCGATCCGGTGGGCGAGGAGACAATCAGGCCATCCGCGCGGTAGTTGGCCACCAGCAGACCGTCCACCTCGGCGCGCAGCTCCACCATGCTGGCGGTGGCACCCCGGCTGACCACCACCTCGTTGATGGCATAGCCTTCGTAAATGGTTTCCATGCCGCCGTCGCGGCGCGGGCGCAGCACGGCACCTTCGAGCACCGAGCGGGTTTCTTTTTCGTACTGCCCTGACAGGATGGAGGGCAGCGCGGTGTGCATGTCGCGATGCTGAATGTCGGTTATGAAGCCCAATCGCCCCTGGTTGATCCCGATCAGCGGCACGTCATAGCGCGACAGTTCGCGGGCAATGGCCAGCATGGTGCCGTCTCCGCCCACCACCACGGCCACATCGCACTCACGACCAATCTCGTTGATCGTCAGGGACGGGTAGTCCGCCATGCCGGTGTTCAACGCCGTTTCGACTTCCAGCGACACGTCGACGCCCGCGCGCGACAGCACATGGGCCACGTCTTCCAGCACCGGGCGGATGCCGCGGGCCTGGTATTTACCGATCAAGGCAGCGTGACGAAAACGGCAGGAAGAAGGGCTGGACATGCGGCGAATTACACCACAGCGAGATGTGAATCGACGCCACGCATGGGGTAGTCCTGTCCCCCGATTTGCGCGCATCCGGCCTAAAATAATCACCACATGTTGGATGACCGAGCCAAGATTCTTCTGAAGGCGCTGGTGGAGCGCTATATCGCCGACGGGCAACCCGTGGGCTCGCGCACGCTCTCGCGGGCTTCGGGGCTGGAGTTGTCCGCCGCCACCATCCGCAACGTGATGGCCGACCTCGAAGAGTTGGGGCTGATCGTCAGCCCTCACACCTCGGCCGGGCGCGTGCCCACTGCGCGGGGCTACCGCATGTTTGTCGACACCATGCTGACCGCCCGCCAGTTATCGCTTGACGATCTGGACACCCAGACCCGCGAGCAACTGCTGCCCGACCAGCCCCAGCGAGTCATCGCCAACGCCGCCCAGTTGCTGTCGAGCCTGTCGCAGTTCGTGGGGGTGGTAACGTCGCCGCGCAAGGCATCGGTCTTTCGCCACATTGAATTTTTACGCCTGGGTGACAAGCGCGTGCTGGTCATCCTGGTGGCGCCGGACGGGGACGTCCAGAACCGGGTCATCTTCACCGCGCAGGACTTCAGCCAGTCGCAGTTGGTCGAGGCCAGCAACATCCTCAACACGCATTATTCTGGCTTGTCCATCGAAGAAATGCGCGAGCGCCTCAAGAGCGAAGTCGATCAATTGCGCAGTGACATGGCCGTGCTGATGGGCCAGGCCGTGCAGGCGGGCAGCGATGCGCTGGCCGAGAGCACCGACCAGCTGGTGGTGTCGGGCGAGCGCAATTTGTTGACCGTGGAAGATTTCTCCAACGACCTGGGTTCGTTGCGGCGCATGTTCGACCTCTTCGAGCAAAAGACGCAACTGATGCGTCTGCTGGATGGCTCCAGCCGGGCCGAAGGGGTCCGCATCTACATCGGCGGTGAGAGCCAGGTGGTGCCCTTCGAGGAGCTGTCTGTGGTCTCTGCGCCCTATGAGATCAACGGGCAGGTGGTGGGCACGCTGGGCGTGATTGGCCCCACCCGCATGGCCTACGACCGCATGATCGAGATCGTGGACATCACGTCTCGGCTGGTCTCCAACGCGCTGAGCCAGAAATAAGCCGGCATTTATGCGAGCCTCAATTGGCCCGGTTTTGGTTAGATCTATAAGAAAAAGTATTTGACTGCTAATAAATTTACGATTTTACTTATCAATGAGGTCTCACTAAGCTGAATCCTCTTTCAACAGGAGGTGGGTGAGATGAACAAGCAGATCAAGCGGCGTGGATTTGTGGCGGCGGGGGTGTTGCTGATCGCCGCTGCCGGTCTGGGCTTGGGGGCCGTGGATGGGCCTTTGCGCGAGGCGGTGGCGGCCCCGGCGCCACCGGGCATGTGGCCGCCGGCCCAGCCGCCGGAAAGCCTGGCGTTTTCGATGATCCACACCGGTCACTCTGAGGGCGTGTCCGAGGCGCTGGTCGTGGGTGGGGGACGCTGGCTGACGCGGCGCTTTCCCAGTCAAAGCGCGGTCTTGATCCGCCATCCGCGCGGCAATGTGTTGTTCGATACCGGACTGGGTCGGCATGTCCAGGAACAGTTTGCGGCCAATACCTGGCTGGACCGCCAGTTCTTCGCCTTCGTGGCTGGCCAGCCCGCCGCTGATCAGTTGCAGGCAGCCGGCTGGCGTCCGCAGTCGATCGGGCTGATCGTGCCCTCTCACATGCATTGGGACCATGTGAGTGGCCTGCCTGACTTCCCCGACGCGACCGTGATGGTGCCCGCGGTGGAGCGCGAGGAGGCGGCCCGTGGCCATGCCCCGGCTTTCTTGCGCAGCCAGTTCGAGGGCATGAAGCAGTGGCGCGATCTGACGTTTGACCAAGGGCCCTATATGGGCTACCCCGCGAGCCGGGACTTGTACGGTGATGGGGCGCTGGTGTTCGTGCCCTTGAGTGGGCATACCGCTGGACAGGTCGGCCTGTTTCTGACCTTGCCTTCGGGGCGGCGCTTCTTCTTCACGGGCGATGTCACCTGGACGATGGAGGGCTTCGTCAAGCCTGCTGACCGCTCCTGGTTGCTGCGCCAGCTGGTGCATGTCGACCATGACGAGGCGCAGAACCAGGCTGCCATCTTGCGGGTTCACCAGTTGATGAAGCGGTATCCGACGTTAACGGTGGTGCCGGCCCATGATGAGAACGTGCTGCAGCGACTGCCGCGCTTTCCGCACTTTCAAGGCTGATGAACCGTGAACCTGAAGAACCTTCGCTACTTCTGTGCGGCTTATGAAACGCACTCGACCGTCGCGGCGGCCAGGCAGTGCCATGTGACGCAGCCCGTGATCTCCAACGCCATCGCGCAATTGGAAGAGGAGCTGGGCGTGCGCCTGTTTACCCGGCAGCCGCGCGGCCTGCTGCCCACTGCGGCGGCACAACGCCTGTTCCGGCTGGGCGGCAAGCTGCTGGCCGACGCGCAAGCCGTGGTGGAGACCTTTCAAGATGAGGCTTCGCACCCCAGGCTCAGCGTGCGGATTCATCCAGCCATCAGCATCGATCATGTGCAAAGTCTGCTGCGCCACATCCGCCGGGAAGTCAGCCAGTTGGTGATCACCATACCCGACGATGCCCAGCCGGTTGATGCGGAGTTGACCCCGCATGTGTGTGCGCCACCGGGCACGGCCTTCATGCCTTTGTGGGATGAGCAATACGTTCTGGCCGTACCCGGCGATCACCCGCTTGCGGTACAGGAGCAGGTGTCCCTGACGGACCTGCATGGCGTGGCTTTCATCGAGCGCACGCATTGCGAACTGGCATCGGCCTGGCAAGCCGGTCTGGGCGAAGCCCAGGTGGTACCCGATGTACGCGCCCGTGTTCAGACCGAAGAGTGGGCGCTGGGCCTGGTCGCGGCAGGTGTGGGTGTCACCATTGCGCCGGTCCATGCTGTGCAGCGCCGCCACGATGTGGTGATCCGTTCGGACATCGCTGCCTTGCAAAGCGTGAAGCGATCGATCGGATGGGCCTACCGCGGTAGTCCGGACGGTGTCCTGGCAGAGGTGCTGAAAGTGTGTGAGCCGGGAATCGGTTCTACAATGGCGGGCTTTGCAGGGGCCGTTAGCTCAGTTGGTTAGAGCAGAGGACTCATAATCCTTTGGTCGTTGGTTCAAGTCCAACACGGCCTACCAAGTATTCATCGATGTTTGCGGGCGATTTGGTCGCTGCGTCACAAGCCGAAATTTGCCGAAAGGTACAAATTCGGTACAGTGGCCAGTGACAGATCCTTTAGAGAGCCTGCATGCCAACCATCGTCAAGACCGATTCAGGGACCTGGAAAGCCGTCATCCGCAAGACCGGCTTCCCGACCACCACCAAGACCTTCCGCCTCAAGCGCGATGCTGAGGACTGGGCCCGCACCACAGAAGACGAAATGGTGCGCGGCATGTACGTCAAACGTGCGCTTGCCGAGAAGCTGCTGTTTGCTGACGCCATCGACCGCTACCTGGCTGAAGTCACCCCCAGCAAGCGACCTTTCACGCAGGCAGGCGAGAAGCACCGAGCGGCAACGCTAAAGAAGTACTTCGGCAAGTACTCGCTGGCAGGCATCACGGCCGAGTTGGTGGCCAGTACCGTGATGAGCGTCTGGCGGGTCTTGACCGCCTGGATGCCGATGGCAACCCCAAGCCGCGTGCCGCCAACTCGGTGCGGCTGGAGTTGGCCCTGATCGGCCACCTGTTCACCGTGGCCATTAAGGAATGGGGCCTAGGGCTGATCTACAACCCCGTGCTGAACATCCGGCGGCCGTCCCCAGGGGCTGGCCGCAATAGGCGCTTGTCGGCCAAGGAAGAGGCCACGCTGTTTGCCTTGATCGATCAGTACTCCAACCCCATGCTGCGCTGGATTGCGCGCATTGCTATTGAGACGGGCATGCGCTCGTCAGAGATAGCCACGCTGATGCTTGACCAGGTGGATCTGAAGAAGCGGGTGGTGTTGCTCAAACAGACCAAGAACACCACGCAGCGCACCGTGCCCTTGAGCAAAAAAGCGACCGAGCTGTTCGCCGAGGCGCTGGCCAACCCCACGCGGCCAAAGAAGGAAACCCACTTGGTGTTCTTTGGTGAGCCTGGCAAGGACGAGAAGCGCCGCCCCTACAACTTCAACAAGGCCTGGCGCGAGATCAAGGCCAAGGCGGGCATGCCTGAACTGCATTTCCATGACCTGCGCCACGAGGCTGTGAGCCGGTTTGTGGAGGCGGGGCTGAGCGACCAGGAAGTGTCTGCCATCAGTGGGCACAAATCGATGCAGATGCTCAAGCGTTATACCCACTTGCGGGCAGAGGATCTAGTTTCAAAGCTGGACAAAATTGCCGACCAATAACAGTTGAGATGGGTGCCTTACATGGATGCGAGATCAATCAAGCGGCGGGTATGCAAGAGACAAGGCCTGATGCTGACCTTGCGAGCCTTGATGGCAGGCGAGTTGCGGGATTGGGACCAAATGGCGCCAGTGGGCCGCGAGTTTGGGAGCCCAGACTTCGAGAGGCTGATGGCTACTGATGACACTGCCAGGGCTGAACAGGTCGGTAAGGCGACAGAACCCATCTAGTTTTTCAAAGCTTCTGGCTTCCCGCTAATCCATTGAGCCTTGATTCTGGATTTGAAAATCGGGATTCCCGTCTCTCTGATCTCAACGTGATATTGGCCTTCGTCCTCTGACAAGCTTTTCAGCAGCAATTCGCGGTCGTTCAGAATTTCGATGGTCGTTGTTGAGAATGGCCGACGCATGAAAACGTATCCGTCCAGTCCGAGAGACTTCCGCGCAAACGGTTTGAATTGCTCGTCCAGTAGGGTTAGCTGCGTACTCTCTTCCCACGGATCATCGAAATCCGTCACCAAAAGAAAGCCCCCACTCAACTCAAACTGATCGACCAGTTTGATGCCAGAGATCATTCGATTCGTTGTGACTCCGTCAGCGATCAACCGACACTTGGTCGCATCCTCACCAGTAGGTGAATGCAGCTTAAAGCGGGATATCCGTTTCACTTTTCGGGCCAGAAGTAATCAAAGACTTCGCTAGAGACTACCCCAAGCAAAGCGGCGCCAACGAACATACTCATGCCGACCTCCCGTTGAGCGGGAGGCCCGCGACTGCTACCGCAGGAGCGCGTTGCGCTTTGCTTGAGCAATTGACGCCATAGCGTCTACGTCAGTTTTGGGTTTTTCAAAAGCCTCGGGAATGACCTTTCCCTTTTTGTCTGGGGCAAATATCTGTAGCCTGTTCATCTCGATGGACATAACTTGATTTGTATTGGTCCTCAGTAGCTGATGTCCGCCCATGTTTGCCACAGGGAAACGTTCTTCTGCCTGTGTCTTTTCGTCGCAAAGTACTCTGATGGGCGCGACGAGTTTGTGGATGTCTTCAAATGAGATGCCAACTCGCGCCAGCTCTGTGTAATAGCTGTCTCGTATACCCATTAGCTTAGTCAGCATGTCACCTCGGAGGGTGCGTTCCAGGCGGTGGTATGCATCTGACTGGTGATCCCAGAGTGCTATGCCATAGCAAAAAGCTTTGCGGGTGGCAGCCGCAGAGGTATGGTCATCTGCATGCAAGAGCGCAATACAGGTGGCGATTTCAAATGTCAGACTTATCGCGCAGGCTGCCGGAAGCTCGTGTTCGTATTCCAGCAGACCCCAAAGGTAGTTCAGTGCTGCCTCTGGGGTGGACTCCGAGTAGACCTCTGCGGTCTTTGTAGGGGCGTTGTAGTGAAACGGGTTTACCAGGCCCAACTTAACCAAGCTGATCGCTCGATCATCCGCCCATTTCAGGGTGGGCTTTATGCCATTTGGTGATCCGGTCAAAGCCTTGATGCTCGCCGCAGTCGTGCCATCACTCAATGGCTCGATGGAGCTGAAAAGCCGCCATGTCCTGTGTATAGCGTTGAGGCATCCCTGGATAAGGTTCGCACGCTGCTCGGAGTTCAGCTCCAGCATGGCATCTAGCGCAGCAAAGTGCCTTTGCACTGGCGATCCTGTGTACGGAAATTGGATCCACTGCATTGCTCCTGGCGCTATGCGATTGCATGCGCACACTCGGCCAACACTGGCCCTCATCGTCCGCCGCATCAGCCAGAGCCATTAGAACGAGCTTCAGGCTCGGTGCAAGCCTCTGCTCCCAGGCCCAATGCATTGCACGGATGCTCATGCTTCATCAACGTCGCCATCAACCAACTTGGCGATCACTGTCGCCTTGAAATGCACGCGGCGGCCGATCTTGATCCGAGCAGGCAACAACTGGCGCCCCAGTGGGTTATCACCGCGAATGGTGATGCGTAGCCCCTCTGGACTGCGATCAAAAAGGCTTGCCACCTCAGACAAGGTTAGAAGTGGGCCGTAGGTATTGATGAGATGTTCTACCGTTGTCATGTGATTGCTTCCGGTTAGTTAAGAAGTTAGACACATGTTGGCGATTGACAAGCAAAAGCTCAAAGAGAACACTGCAGAAGTTTCTGAGACTTTCTCCTTGACAAGATGCCCGCGAAAAAACTACCGAAAGCATTGAATGAGCAAGCAGTAAAGCCGTCCGTATACAAACTTCAAATGCGAGCCTTCTGCAACGAAGTGAAAACATCGCTGCTGGGCCGTTTACACGACCCACAACACGCCCAAGCAGAACAAGTTACTTCTCACCCTGATGCGCCAGTAAAGGAAACCTCTTCGTGGGACAACTGGTGGAACGGCTCGACAAAAAGGATCTTGTCGAAGCACCAACACGCACCATTGCGGTCAAGTGCTGCATATCAGAGCGTACGGTTCAACGCGTCATGAAGGAGTTCAAGGCCATGGGGCTGCTTCTGAGTGAATCGCGACAGACTTCATCTGGTCGGCAAACGTCGAACTGCTATTTTTTGAACGTCAATTGCTACCCCGACAAATTGTCACCCTCCCGCGCAATTTGTCGGGGGGAGGGTGACAAGGGTGTCGCCCCGGGGGTGACAGAGCTATGTCACCCTCCCGGTGACACAGCTGTGTCACCCCTAGAACCACCATATGAACCTACTAATGAACCACAACAACAACCAGCGACCGAGAAAGCCAAGTCGCTGGAGTTGCCGCAAGGTTTGTCCGATGCAGAAAAGCTGGCGATACTGCCGCCGGTTTGCACTGCCTGCTGGATGAAGCCCAAGGCGTTTGCGAAGGCGTCCACCAGTTGAGGCGTGACAACATAGTCCCGCAGCGTCTGCTCGGGTTCGGTCACGCCTTTGGACAACTGAAGGACGAAGTCGCCCTGGTGAACCCGCTCCGGGATGGCGATGAGGTCTTTTAACAATGGCATGTGTTGGCGTTTTCCCTGGTTTTGTTGTTACTTGAGTGGCTTAACGCCACCGCGTCGGCCAAAACCAAAAGCCACTCGGTAAACGTCAGGCATTTGAATACGCTTGCCTTCGAGCCGTTCCAACATACCTAAGCCCTCAAGGTCGCTCAAGATACCGCTGACTCCAAAATCGAGGTTCTGCGGAGGCAACTTCACTGCGTCGCCCTGTTTCGCCAGCCGACCTTCCAGCATGATCAGCGTCTTCTCTTGCTTCCAAATCTGCTCAATGTCTCGGACGCTGCAAGGCACAGTCAAGTTGCCCCTTAGAGGCTCCATGACCCACTTTACCCACGGATAGTCTTCAATGATTTCCTTCACGCGAATCTGGGAGGCCTGCTGAACGCCTACCTGGATGCCACGGTAGTTGAGTGGCAGCACATCATCTTCAGATGTCTCAACGGCCGCCGCTTTCAAGGCCGCAAAAAAACTACGAGGACTGACCTGATCCATGCTGTCTTGCAGGTGATTCACAAGCCACGTGTAAGGCTTGCCTCGTTTTGTGCTGGCGCCCATGGCTTTGCCAGCTAATTGTTCGAACATCTCTTCCTGAAGATCCTCGTTTGTACGCAAAACCAGAGGTACCCGCCACGCAGAAGCCTTTGGATCATTGGTTGCCGAAGCCAGTGATCGCGCCAATGTTCTGAACTGCGCTCCTCCCTGAGATGCATTTCCAAGGCATTGAAAAAGCAGTGCGTACAAATCAGCTCGCTTCCAAGTCAACGTTGCCTTGCCTGCTTCAAGCTTAGAAAAATCCGGGAAGCTGGTTACCTCGTCATCACGCAGCATGTCCGGACGAACATAGACCTTGAATCTGATGTTCTTTGTACTGCGAACCTCCAGAGCAACCTGCAACAAACCTTTGGCCAACGGTCGAATGTGCTGCCAGTCATCAGCCAAACGATCGAGCGCATCGAATAGCACTAGCAGAGTGGAGCCTGTGCTTTGTAGGCGCTGGTCTGCCGCAGCGAGCGCAACGGAGAACTTCTCTGGGTTCTCTTCGACCCATTTCGCACGCTGCGTCCAATCGGTTAGACGAGCAAAGCCACCGTCGATCTTCGCGTGTACTGCCAGTACGGCACGCCAAATGATTCGCGGCTTGAAGCTCTGAGCCAGTTTCGACAAGGTCTCTGGGTCTGGGTAGTTCTGGTTGGCGAACGCCGTACCAAACCCTTGTCCGACAACACTACCCGAAGGCAACTGGGCTTCCGGATAGTTTGCCTGTACGAACTCTCGATGCTCTGTCGACGCAAGCAACGACCACCAAAAGGACTTACCTGCGCCTCGCATGCCTTCGACCAATGTGGCTTCAGGATCTAATGCTCTCGCATGAGTGGGAGGCACATATGTGAATGACGGCGGCTGCTTGGCCGACACCTGGGTCTGATCCAAGGTGCTTGCGGCCTCTTGAATGCCTCGACGGATGAGTTGATTCTGTGAGCTCACGCTGCACCTCCATCCAGCCGACTCAACAGTCGCGCAATCAGTTGACCGAACGAACCTTCAATCTGTGCCCGTGTTGCACCACCATCTTCTGGGCGTAGCATCGGGTCGAATTCTTGAAATCGCTCATCCCAATCGACGAGGATCGGGAAATGCGGCGCAGATTCATCCTTCTCTCCGGGATGAAACAGCTCATTGTCATCGTCTTGCTCAGCCGGCAACTCGTCATAGAGCGTTTCCGCAAACAATTCGTATGCATGGCGCTGAAACCCCCGCACTGAGGCCTCGCGATCGGTCTTCGGCGTCAACGCCCGCACGATGACCAGACGCTCGCGGACATGCTTGGCCACGTCAGGTCGATGCTGCCAATGAGAGAACAACTGCCCATACCCGCCCCACGACTGGGCACCGCCAGTCGCAAACAACAGGGTGGTGTCCGCCAGGCTTGTGATGGCAACGGCGGCCAGATCGTGCAAACCCGCGCGGCTATCAATCAGCACGACATCCGGCGCTTCTTGAGCTTCCAATTGCTCGACCATTTTGCGCATGCGGGAGCCCATTTGTTGCGGGCCGTCGGTGCCGGGCACATCCGCGTAGGCGCGAGAAAGTTTAGCCAAGTAACTCTTCTCACCCATCCCCATTGCAGCGGCAACGCGAATGGCGCCGACAGTAGTCTCGGCCAAAGGGCTTGCCGAAACCATGCGAGGCAAAACATCTGCGCCTTGACCAACGGCGTCTTCCAGAAGCCAGTCCACCACACCGAAGTCAGCGCCTTTGTTGGCGGGAAGTACCAGCCCAGACAAGCCGGGGGACTCAAGGTCGAAATCAATCAACAGGACTTTCTTGCCGCGTTGCGCCAGCCCCCAGGCTGTCATGCACAAAGCGGTAGATCGCCCAACGCCGCCTTTGAGGCCAAAAAACACAAATCGATGCGGGTGCGCCGCCCCGTCGGTAACACCGGGGCGCAGCCAATCCTGACCGGTAATTTGGCGATCAAGCAGTTGTATTTCAGCGGTTCCAAGCTGCTCGCCGTCTTCATTCGTGCCCAAATCAACCAAGGTCCGATGCCAATCAGCGCTGCCAAACACGGCTTGCGGATCGGAAAAACTGTCGTGTGACAACACCTCAGTGCTTGTGGCGTATGGCCCCAACGCGGATTGAGCTTGCTGCAGCTTGATCAGTGCGTCAGTAGGGTAGTCTGCCAGCGGGCAGTTCAGTGCAAACCGCAGGCGACCGTAAACGTCACGAATCACTCGTGCCTTCGGTTCGTCAGGCAGGTCAGCGTCGCGTAACGACATGGCGGCCAACCGCAGTGCGTCATTGAAGTGAATGGTGGCCATCACAGCACTCCGTCTTGTTTGGCTTGATCAAGCATGATCGAAACTTCTCGGGCAGCATTGCGCCAGTTGGCCACAGAGGCCAGTGGCAACGCTGAGTCGCGCCAGTATCGATGGTCCACGGACCAGTCGTTAAAGGACGCCAATTGCGGCATGGTTGCCATGTAGTTCGTCGCCTTGGGGCCATCCGGTATCAGCTGCCCGTTTGCGGTGATGCGTCCAGTCAAATTGGGCATGTGCTGTCGCATGGGGTGCGCTTTGCCAGGTTTGGATGGATGCTCGCTCGGCACTCCCCCATCAGCACCAGGCGCGACCCCGCACGCCAAAAGCAGCGCCTTCAGACCACACTCAGCAACGAAGCCGTAGAGCTGACCTGCGTTCGCCAGCCTTCCTTGGCTGAACAACGTTTCGGCGTCAATCCAATGACGACGAGCCGCTTGTTCGTAGGCCACTGGAGCGAGGGGAATCGGTGCAGTGCTCATGCTTCTGGTTTTCCTTGCTTCTTCAGGTCATGGAAGTGCACCGTCGGCAGAACGACTGGGCCGGCCCGCATGCGTGAGGTGATCGCCAGAACTTGCTCACGCACGGCAGACCAAAGCAGAGATGCTCCATTCAGGGTTGCCTTGGCTTGCGCTGTAGGTTTCCCTGAATTCACCCGGTTTTTCCAACGGCGGTTACCCACCGTGGTCACCTTTTGATGAGTCCTCTGCTCTAACCAACTGAGCTAACGGCCCACTGATCTCGCTGACATCCAACGAGGCCGACATTGTGACATGGGCGCGGACCTGCTCTCGATCAACCCGGAGCCAACAACGTTCCCCTGATGCAGTTCCCCAAAAGGGGCATGTGTGCATGAACGCAAGTTTGCTCCGGCGGGTGCGCAAAGACACACTGGCTTTAGACTTCTTGAACGCAATGGATGTGGTTGCCTCGACACTGGCTTAACCCCTGTCTACCCTGGGCAACTCGGCCGTTCCAGAGGCTGATTTCTGCCACAGTTTTGCCACAGTCAGAAGTAGAATCAAGTGGTCTGGAGTTGAATCCAGTCAAAAAAAGTCATTTGTTTTCAACCACTTAGCTTTCGCGGCCTGTTGAAGACTGGGCGGTTTTTTGGCTCATAATCCTTTGGTCGTTGGTTCAAGTCCAACACGGCCTACCAAGTCTTCCCGGGATACGCGTGACGGATGTGGATGTCGACCCGCCCATGAGGCTGGATTCTGCGCAAGGTGTTGTCCCGCAACGCATGCTTCCCCTCGTCATCCTCGCCACCAGCGGCACGGCCGGAGACATCCGGCCATTCATCACGCTGGGCCGAGGGCTGCTGCAGAGGGGCCATCGTGTGATGATGGTGGTGCCTCGTTTTCATGAGGCCCTGGTTCGCGCATCTGCCTTGCCTTGCCAGACTTTCGGCACCTTTGAAGAATGGCAAGCGCTGCTTGATGACCCGCAATTGTGGGATGAGCGCAAGGGCTGGGGCGTGATCTGGAAGGGCTTGGTGCCTCATCTTGGCGCCATCCGTGAGACGGTTCAATCACTGCCGGCCGATCAGCCATGCGTGGTGCTGTGTCACCCGATTCTCGTGCCGATGGCGGCCCTGGCCCGATCGGTTCGTCCCGATCTGCGCGTGGTTTGCGCCTATCTCGCGCCGTCGAATCTGTGTAGCAGTCATGACATGCTGACCGCGGGGTCCTTGGCCATCCCATCGTGGACGCCGACCGCGTGGCGGCGCGCACTGTGGAGCCTGATCCACAAGGGCTGGATTGACCCGGTCACCTTGCCGAGCCTCAATGCGGCGCGCCAGCAAAACCAGCTTGCCCCGGTGCCCCATTTTTTTGAGCACATGCTGACCGCGCCCGATGCATCGCTGGGACTCTTTCCAAGCTGGTTCGCGGCGGCTCAGACTGACTGGCCGCAGTCCTTCGTGGAGGGCGATTTTGTCTGCGACGCCCCGAAGGAGCCGCAGGCGCTGTCACCTGCCTTGGCGCAGTTTCTTGCCGAGGGGCCGCCGCCCATTGTTTTCACACCGGGGACGGGGCATCAACATGCGCAGCGCTATTTCGAGATTGCGCTGAAGACCTTGAATCGACTGGGCCGACGCGGGGTGTTTGTGACGCCTTACAAGGCGCAGTTGCCTGCTTCTTTGCCGTCGAGCGTCATGTGGCAAGCCCATGCGCCTTTTTCGGCATTGCTGCCCAAGGCGGCTGCTGTGGTCCACCACGGGGGCATCGGGACCATGGTGGATGGGTTTCGTGCCGGCGTGCCTCAACTCATCGTGCCATTTGCCTACGACCAGTTTGATAATGCCCTTCGAGCCAGACGTCTGGGCGTGGCCGAAGTCTTGCAGGCCAGGCGTCTGGCCACCTGGCGAATGAACAGACAGCTGGCCCGATTGCTTGCCTCACCCGACGTCAGACGGTCTTGTGAGTCCCTGGCCAGGACAATGGCGCAGAGCCCCACCTGGCCCGGACTGCTGGACCGTATCCAGTCGGCGCTTGTCGGCGACGCGCCACCCCTTTCTCTCACCGGAGCACGCTCGTGAAAACTTATGACATCGAAATCCAACGCCTGAAGTCGGCCAAGCATGCCCATGGCCTGATAGAACTGGGCGTGGACATTCTGGTGCAGCCGCGCTCGGCGAAGGACGAGCAGTCGTCCGTGACCAGTTGCTTGTCTTTGCCCGTGGACGACGCCCGCACGCTGCTGATTCTGCTCAAGCAGCAATTGACCGAGCTGGACAAATTGCAGCCACGCAGCCGCCGTTCAGGCCGATGCTGAGGCGCGGCGCAATCCGGATTGCTACGGACGTGTCGCAGGCGTATAAATAACAAAATACTCCTGCGGTTGCTCGACATGGGCTGAGTCGCTCTGACAAGCCAGATGTTGTCCGACCCTATTGTCAACAAGGGGACGACCACCATGGCCAGTGCAACTGAAACGAACCCGATCCCAGCCAGTTCCCTGAACTGGTTCGATGCGCCGGCGTATCTCACCGAGTTGTGGTTTCAGTCGATGAAGCCCGTGACGGACGTCCAGCAATTGCAAAGCGGACGCGACCTGATGACCGCACCGATGGCGGTCTGCGTCGAAGAAGCGATGTTGATCGCCAAGGTCTTCAACTCGCTCGTGCAGACGCAGATGCAATGCTGGACGGAGATGCAAAACGGCATGGTCCAGCTGATGACGGCGGCAGACCCGAGCCATGCCCACGCGAACCCAGATTCGGCCGGCGCCGTGCTGTGCCCCCCCGAAGACCTGTCGCCAGTGGGGGCCATCCAGAACGCCGGCAACGTCATGGGCGTGATGGCAGATGCCTTTATGACCGCGGTCAGACACGATCTCGAGGACGAGGCGCCGGAATGGGCCAAGCCGGCAGATCCATCTGCCAAGCCGCAATAAAGGCGCCAAGGGGCTTCACCATGGGCGCTTGAGGGGCAGCTCGATGCGTTCCTCGTCGCCCGGCACGCGATCGAATCGCTGTGCCTCCCAGTCTTGTCCTGCCTGAATGATGCGTGCTCTCTGGCTGGACACGAAGTTCCACCAGATGTAGCGGGGGCCGTCCAGTGGCGCGCCACCGATGATGGCCAGGCGTGCTGGCGCGTCTCCCGGGTTGCTGAGGGTTGAGGCGCCGTCGAGCACCGCCAGAGTGTGGGCCTCGATGGGCTGCCCGTCCACATGCACAGGCCGGTCGACGCAGTACAGCGCCATTTCGGGGGCCAGTGCGGGCAGCGCCAATGTCTGTCCCGCCTCCAGCTGCACATCCAGATAAAGGGTGGGCCAGCGTGTTTGCACAGGTGAGGACTGTTGCCACGCCTGGCCCACCAGGATGCGAATGGTGCAGCCATCCACACGCACCGTGGGAATGTCGGCCGCCGGCGTGTGCGAAAAGCTCGGGGCGGTTTCTTCGTGTTCTCGTGGCAGCGCCACCCACAGTTGCAGGCCATGCAGGGGCCGCGTGACCTCACGCAGATCGTCGGGGGTGCGTTCGGAATGGACGATGCCGCGCCCGGCTGTCATCCAGTTGATGGCGCCGGGCTCGATGCGCTGAACCGAGCCCAGGCTGTCGCGGTGCATCATCGCCCCTTCATACAGATAGGTGACCGTGGCCAGCCCGATGTGCGGGTGGGGCCGGACATCGCTGTGGGCCCCGGCTTGCTGAACCAGAGGGCCGAAGTGGTCGAAGAAGATGAAGGGGCCAATGGACTGGCGGGCGGCGGACGGGAGCATTCTCCGCACGACAAAGCCTCCGCCCAGATCACTGACATGGCCTTTCAGCATGAGATTGAGGGTCATGATCGCGGCTCCTGTCGGTAGGGGTTGCGGCGTACCTTCGGGTTAGCATAGCCAACGAATGGCGGCAGATCGCCGCATTTTTCTGCTCTTGGCATCGGCCGGCTCTCTCTTATCTTTGGGCTCGTTTCCGCTAATACGGGTTGGGTGTCAGAGCCGGCCCTGTTTGACCCGAGATGAGCCCCAGTACCCCGCATTTTGTCGTCGACGTGGCCACCAGCGAGGCCGATCTGGCCGACGCCTGCGAGGTCCGTGAACAGGCCTATCGCCACCACCTGAAGGATGCAGCGGCCGGCTTCTCTAACATCGAGGCACTGGATCGTGTCGGTTCGCAATCGCTGGTGCTGGTGTGTCGGGACCCGGCCACGGGCAGGGCAGTGGGGACCGCCCGGGTTCAAACCAATGCCCTCAAGCCTTTGTTGATCGAGCGCAGCGTGATCCTGCCGCATCACATCGCGGCCTGCGCGCGGGCCGAAGTCACGCGGCTGGCTGTGTTGCCTGGCGCGCATCCCATGGTCAAGCTGTATCTGATGAAGGCTGTCTACCTGTACTGTCAGGCCCGTGGCATCAACTGGTTGGTCATCTGTGCCCGCAGTGAATCCCTGCGGCGTCAATATCGGGCCTTGGGCTTCCAGGACTTTCTGCCGCGTGGCGCCATGGTGCCCATGGCGCACGCGGGTCAGCTTCCGCATTTCGTCTTCACGATGAATCTGGACGAGACGCGGCAGCAATGGCAGCAGCAAGGTCACCGGTTGCACATCTTCATGTTTGAAACGACGCACCTTGATTTGCCGCGATTTGATTCGGCATCGTCTCCGCTGGCGCCGCGTCATCACAAGACGGCTTGAGCGGTCGCGGGATCCAGCGCTCGATGGTTCGGGTCAGGGCTTCCAGGTCGCAGGGCTTGGACAGGAAGTCGTCCATGCCGGCGGCCATGCAGTCCTGACGCTCGGCATCGCCGGCTGTCGCAGTCAATGCCACGATGGGAATACGCGGCAAGCCTCGTTCTTGTTCCTGTTCGCGAATCATCCGGGTGGCCTCATAGCCGGACATCACTGGCATGTCGCAGTCCATCAGGATGAGATCCGGGCGTTGCACCGTGCGCAAGGCCTGGCGCACCGCTTCCTGACCGTCCTTGACCCGCTCGGTGTCGGTGCCGATGAGCTCCAGATAATTGCTGGCGACCAGGGCATTGATGTCGTTGTCCTCGGCCATCAAGACCAGGCCCAGCCGTTGTGCCTTGGCAGGGGACTGTGTCGATAGGGGGGAGGCGGGTGCGGGGGGCGCGGACGAGGCGCTGGGCTCGGCGCCCCGGTCAGCCGGCGCACTGGGCAGAAGGGCTGTGAAGGTCATCGTGGTGCCGCTGCCCAGATGGCTGTCGGCCGTGACATCCCCGCCCATGGCCCGCGCAATGTCGCGTGCAATCGTCAGTCCCAATCCCACCCCTTCCGACGAGTCGGCCCCGGCGCCGATCTCCGATTGGTGGAAAGCTTTGAAGATGTGGTCGCGCTCTTCTTCTCCGATCCCGATGCCTGTGTCGCGGACCCGTGCCCGCATGAGGCCGGTGGCTTCGTCCCATTGAATACTCAGGGCGATCCCGCCGCGGGGGGTGAACTTGAGCGCGTTGCCCAGCAGGTTGTGAAGGACCTGCCGGAATCTCGCCGGGTCGCCTTGAACCCAGCAATTCGGAGGCAGTTGCAGGTCGGTATCAAAGCTCAAGCCCTTGTCTTCAGCCCGCATGGCATAGACGCCGACCAGTTGGGCCACTTGCGCGCACAAGTCATAGCGTTCGCTGCGCAACATGAACTGCCCCGCTTCGATCCGCGAGATGTCCAGCAGGTCATTGATGAGGCCCAGCAGGTGGGTACCGGATGACTGGATGAGTTCAATGCGCTGCGCCAGGGTGGGCTCTTGGATGTTCATGCGAAGCAGGCGCGCCATGCCCAGGATGCCATGCAAGGGGGTGCGCAACTCGTGGCTCATGTTGGCCAGGAACTGGGTTTTGACGGCGCTCTGGCGCATGGCGGTCTTGAGCGCTTCTTCCTTTTCTTTGGCAAGCGCCTCGGCCTGGATGCGCAGCCGCACGCTGTCCATCAGTCGGCGCTCTGATTGCATTGCCGTGGCCACTTGCAGGCCCAGCAGCAACACGAGCCCCAGGCCGCCCAGCTCGCCCACTGCCTCGCCACGCAGGACCATGCCCAACGCGGTGGGCGCCAGGATGGGGATCGTGTAGCCGGCGGTGTAGATGGCGCTGACCTGCAAGCCGAAGGTGGCCACGCACGAGATGCATGCCAGCACGGCGATCACAAAGGAAGCCAGAGGCCAGGGCGCCGACACGGCGACATACAGTCCCGCCAATCCCCATACGCCAGCGTCGACCACCAGAGCCATCAGCGTCAGGTAGCACC
>JBLNAI010000005.1:0-44700 GCA_050259275.1 Acidobacteriota bacterium | reverse complement strand
AAATGGTCATGCCTGGTGACAACGTGTCGATCACCGTCAAGCTGATCGCCCCGATCGCCATGGAAGAAGGTCTGCGCTTCGCCATCCGCGAAGGTGGCCGTACCGTCGGCGCCGGCGTGGTCGCCAAGATTCTCGACTGATTCGCATGACACTTGCCCGCCTTGAGCCTTCGGGCCTGGGGCGGGCGTTTCATCGTTCTTTATTCAAAGGAAGTGTGTCATGGCACAACAGAAGATCCGCATTCGCCTGAAGGCGTTTGACTACAAGCTGATCGACCAGTCGTCGGCTGAAATCGTGGAAACCGCCAAGCGTACCGGCGCCATCGTCAAGGGCCCCGTGCCTCTGCCGACTCGCCTGCAACGTTTCGACATCCTGCGCTCGCCCCACGTCAACAAGACTTCGCGCGACCAGTTCGAAATCCGCACCCACCAGCGCCTGATGGACATCGTCGATCCCACAGACAAGACGGTTGACGCTTTGATGAAGCTCGACCTGCCTGCTGGCGTGGACGTCGAAATCAAGCTGCAGTAAACATGAGCCTCTGATCTTTCAGAGGGAATGTTGAAAACCGCCTTCGGGCGGTTTTTTATTGCCTCCCGTTCAGGCCCCTTGCGCACAGCGGGGGGGTTTGATATGATCGCAGGCTTTCCCGTAATGGGTGGATTGCCCGTTGCCTATTTTTTAAGCAACTCAGATCCGCCTGCTGCGGAAATCCAAAGGCGTTTGCCAGGTCTGTATGACTTGGCGGGCGCCGACAGGTCAGCCCGGCCAATCGATGTCGGGTATGTGTAAAAGGCCCCCATGTGGGGCTGGAGAAAAACCATGAGTCTTAGCAATCGCCTCGGATTGCTGGGCCGCAAGGTGGGCATGATGCGCATCTACACAGACGACGGCGACGCCGTGCCTGTGACTGTGCTCGACGTGTCCAACAACCGCGTGACCCAGGTTAAAACCGTTGAGACTGACGGCTACACCGCCCTCCAGGTGGTGTTCGGCGCGCGCAAAGCATCGCGCGTGACCAAGCCCGAAGCTGGCCACCTCGCCAAAGCTGGCGTGGAAGCTGGTGAAGTCACCAAAGAATTCCGTGTGGCCCCCGAAGTCGCCGCTGAATACAAGGCCGGTAGCACCATCGCTCCCGCTGCCCTGTTCCAGGCTGGCCAAATGGTCGACGTGCAAGGCACCTCGATCGGTAAGGGATACGCCGGTACCATCAAGCGCCACAATTTCGGCTCGCAACGTGCCTCGCACGGTAACTCGCGTTCGCACAACGTTCCTGGCTCCATCTCGATGGCGCAGGATCCCGGTCGCGTGTTCCCCGGCAAGCGCATGACTGGCCACATGGGCGATGAAACCGTGACCACGCAAAACCTGGACATCGTGCGCGTTGACGAAGCTCGTCAACTGCTGCTGGTCAAGGGTGCCGTGCCCGGCTCGAAGGGTGGCTTCGTCACCGTTCGTCCCGCCGTCAAGGTCAAGATCAAGAAGGGAGCCAACTGATGGCACAGCTCGAACTGCTCAATGAGCAAGGTCAGGCTGCTTCCAAGGTTGAAGCATCCGACACCGTGTTCGGTCGCGAATACAACGAAGCCCTGATCCATCAGGTCGTCGTTGCCTATCAGGCCAATGCTCGTCAAGGTACCCGCGCCCAGAAGGACCGCGAGACCGTCAAGCACACCACCAAGAAGCCCTGGCGCCAAAAGGGCACCGGTCGTGCTCGCGCTGGTATGTCGTCCTCGCCTCTGTGGCGTGGGGGCGGTCGGATTTTCCCGAACAGCCCTGACGAAAACTTCACGCACAAAGTCAACAAGAAGATGTACCGCGCCGGTATGGCCGCCATCTTCTCGCAACTGGCTCGCGAAGGCCGTCTGGCCGTGGTGGACTCGATCGCTGTCGAAGCCCCCAAGACCAAGCTGTTGGCTGCCAAGCTGAAGGCCATGAACCTGGACCACGTCCTGGTCATCGCTGACACCGTGGACGAAAACCTGTTCCTGGCTGCTCGCAACCTGCCCAACGTGCTGGTGGTTGAGCCCCGTTACGCCGATCCCCTGTCCCTGGTCTTCTACAAGAAGGTCCTGGTCACCAAGGGTGCGATCGACAAGCTGCAGGAGATGTTCGCATGAGCACTCTGAAATTTGATGAAGCCCGCTTGCTGAAGGTGCTGGTCGCTCCGATCATTTCGGAAAAGGCCACCGCCGCTGCTGAAGAGCGTGGCCAAGTGCTGTTCAAGGTGATGCGCGATGCCACCAAGCCCGAGATCAAGGCCGCTGTTGAGCTGCTGTTCAAGGTCGAAGTGAAGTCCGTGCAAGTCCTGAACCAGAAGGGCAAGACCAAGCGTTTCGGTGGCCGCATTGGCCGTCGTGACCACGCCAAGAAGGCCTATGTGGCCCTCAAGGACGGTCAAGAGCTGAACTTCTCCGGGGAGGCTGCGTAATCATGGCCGTCGTAAAAGTCAAACCAACCTCGCCTGGCCGCCGTGGCGTGGTCAAGGTGGTGCACAAGCACCTGCACAAGGGCGCTCCGGAAGCTTCGCTGCTGGAACCCCAGAAGCAGAACTCGGGCCGTAACAACAACGGTCACATCACCGTTCGCCACAAGGGCGGTGGTCACAAGCATCACTACCGCGTCGTGGACTTCGTTCGCAACAAGGACGGCATCCCCGCGAAGGTCGAGCGCATCGAGTACGACCCTAACCGCACGGCTCACATCGCTCTAGTGTGCTATGCCGACGGTGAACGTCGCTACATCATCGCTCCCCGTGGCCTGGAAGTGGGCTCCACCATCCTGAGCGGCTCGGAAGCGCCGATCAAGGCTGGTAACACCCTGCCGATCCGCAACATTCCTGTGGGCTCGACCATTCACTGCATCGAGATGATGCCTGGCAAGGGTGCGCAAATCGCCCGTTCCGCCGGTACATCCGCTACGCTGATGGCTCGCGAAGGCACCTACGCTCAGATCCGTCTGCGCTCGGGCGAAGTTCGCAAGATCCACATCGAGTGCCGCGCCACCTTGGGTGAAGTGAGCAACGAAGAGCACAGCCTGCGTCAATACGGTAAGGCCGGTGCCATCCGCTGGAAGGGCATCCGCCCAACCGTTCGTGGCGTGGCCATGAACCCTGTGGATCACCCGCACGGTGGTGGCGAAGGCCGCACTGGCGAAGGCCAAGTCCCTGTGTCCCCATGGAACACACTGACGAAGGGCTATCGCACCCGCAACAACAAGCGCACGCAGACCTTCATTGTGTCGCGTCGCAAAAAGTAAGAGGTAGGCTGATATGGCTCGTTCTCTGAAAAAGGGTCCTTTCGTTGACCATCACCTGTCGGCTAAGGTCGAAAAGGCCGTGGCTACCAAGGACAAAAAGCCGATCAAGACCTGGTCGCGTCGTTCCACCATCCTGCCTGAGTTCATCGGTCTGACGATCGCTGTTCACAACGGCAAGCAGCACGTGCCCGTGTACGTGCAAGACCAGATGGTTGGCCACAAGCTCGGCGAGTTCGCCCTGACCCGTACGTTCAAGGGTCACCCAGGCGACAAGAAAGCCAAGAAGTAAGGAGCAGCAACGATGGAAACCAAAGCAATCGTTCGCGGCGTTCGCCTCTCTTGCGACAAGGGTCGCCTGGTGGCTGACCTTATCCGTGGCAAGAAGGTCGATCAGGCCTTGAACATCCTCGAGTTCACCCAGAAGAAGGCTGCCGGCATCATCAAGAAGGCACTGGAATCTGCGATCGCCAACGCCGAGCACAACGACGGCGCTGACATCGACGAACTGAAGGTCAAGACCATTTATGTGGAGCAAGGCACCACGTTGAAGCGTTTCACCGCCCGCGCTAAGGGTCGTGGCAACCGCATCAGCAAGCCGACCTGCCACATTTATGTGACCGTGGGCAACTAAGCAGAGGCTGATCATGGGACAAAAAATCCACCCAACCGGCTTCCGCTTGGCCGTCACCCGCAACTGGGCATCGCGTTGGTACGCTACCAACCGTCAATTCGCCTCGATGCTGGCTGAAGACCTGGAAGTCCGCGAATTCCTGAAGAAGAAGCTCAAGAACGCGGCTGTGTCGCGCATCTTGATCGAGCGTCCCGCCAAGAGCGCACGCATCACCATTTTCTCGGCTCGTCCGGGCGTGGTGATCGGCAAGAAGGGCGAAGACATCGAAAACCTGAAGCTCGAACTGGCCAAGCGCCTGAACGTGCCGGTCTCGGTGAACATCGAAGAAGTGCGCAAGCCTGAAGTCGATGCTCAGCTGATCGCCGACTCGATCACGCAGCAGCTGGAAAAGCGCATCATGTTCCGCCGCGCCATGAAGCGTGCGATGCAGAACGCCATGCGTCTGGGCGCTCAGGGCATCAAGATCATGTCCGCTGGCCGCCTGAACGGTATCGAAATCGCTCGTACCGAGTGGTATCGCGAAGGTCGTGTGCCTCTGCACACCCTGCGCGCCGACATCGACTACGGCACCTCCGAAGCTCACACCACCTACGGCGTGATCGGCGTGAAGGTGTGGGTCTACCGTGGTGACCGTCTGGCTAACGGCGAAGCCCCTGTGCTCAAGGGTGACGACCGTGAAGATGACCGTCGCAACCGCCGTGGTCCCCGTAGCGATCGTCCTAACGACCGCCGTGGCCCTCGTGGTGGCGCCGGCCGTGGTGCCCCTCGCGCTGACGGCGCGCCAGCCGATGGCAGCGACAAGCCTGCTGTTGCGGCTGACGCCAAGCGTGTTCGCAAGGCAGCTCCCGCCGCCGAAGCGAAAGGAGAATAAACATGTTGCAACCTAATCGTCGCAAGTTCCGTAAGGAACACAAAGGCCGTAACACGGGTGTTGCCACCCGTGGTGCCGATGTGTCCTTTGGCGATTTCGGCTTGAAGGCCACTGAACGTGGCCGTATCACGGCTCGTCAGATCGAAGCTGCACGTCGTGCGATTTCCCGTCACGTCAAGCGTGGTGGCCGCATCTTCATCCGCATCTTCCCCGACAAGCCAATCTCGAACAAGCCTGCTGAAGTTCGTATGGGTAACGGTAAGGGTAACGTGGAGTACTACGTGGCTGAAATTCAGCCCGGTAAGGTGCTGTACGAAATCCAAGGCGTGCCTGAAGAGCTCGCTCGCGAGGCGTTCAAGCTGGCCGCTGCCAAGCTGCCACTGAGCACCACGTTCGTTGGCCGCCAGTTCGGCATTTAATCTAGGCGCTAAGGAGATAGTTATGGCGAAAGCCTCTGAACTGCGCGCCAAAGATGTGGCCGCACTGGAAACTGAAATCAAGGACTTGCTGAAGTCGCACTTCAACCTGCGTATGCAGCGTGCCACCCAGCAGCTCAATGACCACTCGGCTCTGAAGAAGACCCGTCGCGACATCGCTCGCGTCCGGACGATTCTGACCGAGAAGAAAGGAGCCGCCAAATGACGGAAGCTCAAACCAAAGTGACCCGTACCCTCGTGGGTAAGGTTGTCAGCGATGCCCGCTCCAAGACGATCACCGTCCTGGTTGAGCGTCGTGTCAAGCACGAGCTGTACGGCAAGATCGTGGCCAAGTCTCGCAAGTACCACGCTCACGACGAGAACAATGAGTTCAAGTTGGGCGATGTGGTCGAGATCACGGAAAGCCGTCCGCTGTCCAAGACCAAGAGCTGGGTGGTGTCCCGTCTGGTCGAGAAGGCCCAAACGGTCTGATCACAGGGCTCTGACCCTGTGTGCGTCGGGGGCTTGCCCTTGATGCGCGGTCCTCAAAACCGGTCTCCAGTCATACTGGCGACCGGTTTTTTTTATGTCTGAATCTGGAGCAAGCACATGATCAAAGTCGGCGACACCCTGCCTGACGGCACCCTGTTCGAGTACGTTGAGGTGGAGGGCAATGGATGCAGCCTGGGGCCTAACCCGTTCAAGGTGGCCGACAGCCTGAAGGGCAAGACCGTGGCCATTTTCGGCGTGCCCGGTGCGTTTACCCCAACCTGTTCGGCCAAGCATGCGCCTGGGTTCATCGAGCATGCGTCCGACTTTCAAGCGGCCGGTGTCGACGAGATCTGGTGTGTCGCCGTCAACGACGCGTTTGTCATGGGCGCCTGGGGGCGGGAGTTGGGTGCGCAGGGCAAAGTCCGCATGATGGCCGACGGCAGTGGCGATCTGGCGAAGGCCACGGGCCTGACGCTTGACCTGACCGCCCAAGGCCTGGGGCTGCGCGGCGCGCGCTATTCCATGCTGGTCAAGGACGGCGTGGTCAAGGCGCTGAATGTGGAGCAAGGCGGCGGGCTGGCAGTCAGCGATGCCGAGACTTTGTTGAAGCAAGCGCGCGAACTGTAAGTCAGGGCGCGTGGGCGCGGACTGATCCCGCGCCTTATTTCACCAATAGGTTTGGACGCCGGCCAGGCACTCATGCTGCATCGCCTGGTTTTGGCGTCGCTTCCATTGGCATTGAGCCACCAGATTGAGTTGATGGCTCCATTGGTAGCGCTGGTCCAGGCGCGCGCCGGATTCTTGTGGCTGGTGATCCAGGGAGGCGCGCGCGTAGACCTCGGCTTGTACGCGCCAGCGCCCCGTGAGGTCCCACAGCAAGCCGGTGGCCAGGCCCGAGCCAGCGGCAAACTTCTGCTTGGGCATGGCCGGATCCAGCCACAACTGGTTATCCAGAAAGACGTAGCCCAGCAGATTGCGGCTTGACCCCAGTTCTGCGGCCAGCCCCGGGCCCCCGTTGACTTCGGCGGCGAGCTTGCGGTGCGCCAACGAGGGGGACGACAAGGTCGGCCAAGTGCGCGTCAGGCCAAAGCGCACACGCCATGAGCGCGCGGACAGCAGGCCGTCGTAGGGGCTCAGCGATTCGATTTCAACCGGGATGAAGCGCTCCAGTTGCAGGGAGCCATTTTCTGCTTTGGACAGCTCGATGCGGCCAAACTGAATGGCCGAGCCACGCTGGAAGCCGGCTTCCGGATCAAGCAGGTCGTGGTAAGCCGGTCGCGCCTGAATCTGCAGCACGGAGGCACCGTTGCGTTGGCCAACCAGCATGTCTACACGCGCGGTGCCGTGGCCGGCTTGGGGCGGCGTGCCGGGTGTCGGGGTCTCAATGGCCGGGCCGGACGGCAAGGCCGCGCGGGCTGATAGCAAGCGCATGCGTTGCTGCTGGACCTGTTCATGTCCCATCGCCCGCTGCGTCGCCTCGTAGGCCAGATAGCGTTCGGCTACTTCGTACATGCGCGCCCGGATGGCGGGATTGAATTCGGCCTGCTCGACCACGGCGGGCTCGATCTGGCTCAAAGCCAGTTGTTTAGCCAAGGCTGCGCGCTTGGGGCCCAGCAATTCGCTTCGATAACGCAATTCTGTGCTGTTCGAGGCCCGATAGTGGGTGGCTTTCAGGAAGCCCGGGTGGTCGGTGACGACGCGTACGGTGTCGATGGGAATGGCCCACCAGGTGAACGAGTCGGTCAGATGCAAACCGGGACGGGCTGCGTCAAGCAGGGCCAGCAGGTGATACGAGCAGTTCTCGTCAAAGAAGAAGTAATCAAAGCGGGTGGGCCCTAGCTCCCAGGCGTGAGCCAGCAGGCGGTCCATCTCCTGTGGGGACAGGTTCAGGTCGTATTCCCAGATGTCGCGGTTTTCGAGGTCGTTGTAGTCGCGGATGCGCAGATAGTAGGGCGAGTTGGTGAATTGGCCGGGATACAGCCCCAGCAATCCCTTGATCGCAAACGCAAGGCCCTCGGCTTCGTTCCCATTGGCTGCGTAGTTGATGGCGTAGGACAGCAGAGGGCTGCGAGCGCCGCCGGTGGCAGGCGGGTCCAGTCGCAAGAAGGTGTGCCCATACATCGATGCCGGGCTGTTGAGGTAAGCCGCAGGGAACACCAGGGTCGCACTGGCGGCGTTGAGCCCGGCCCGCCACTGCTGGTAGCGCTCGCATGTGGGCGGCGGCAGCCGAGCTGGGTCGAAATGCAGGGACTCGTTCAGCCACTGATAGCGGGCCACGAACCGGCACGAGGCGGTCTGATCCAACGCCCGTTTGGGGGCCGAGTCGAAGAAGGCAGCCAGGGTGGCGTCCAGTTCGGCCTGAGGGTGACGGGCGCCATCGGGCGCGTTGAAGAAATCAGGGTCGTCCGCGAGGCTGCGATCCTGCCGGGTCAGGGGGTGCACCTTGTAGTGCAACAGGGCGCGCCAGGCATCCTGGCCCGCCAGGTTCAACGTGCGGGCCTGTTGCTGCAACTGATTCAAATAGGCGGCCTGGTCGGCCCTGGGATCCTGGGCCCACAGGCGTTGCAAGGGGGTGAACAGGCTGACCGCGATGGAAAGCATGAACCAGCTGGGCAGGCGAGAAAAGGACATGGATGGAGCCAGAGCGCAAATGAATATGCCCAGCCAGGCTGGGCATAGAACCACAGGCGGGCCAGGCCACACCCGTGAAGGCCGGCGACCGCAGGGCCGCCGGACATCGCAAAGGATGTTTAGATCAGGGCGGCGTAGCCAGCCAGGCGGTCGTTGGCGGCCAGCACTTCCTTGAGGTTGGCGGCCACGTGGTCGTTGGCGAACACGGTCGAGAAGTTCGACTTGATGGCGGCGGCGAAGGCAGCGCGGTCATCGGCCTTGACGCCCATCACGGAAGCCAGGGCGTCCAGGTTTTCACCTTGGCCAGCAGCGGCATCACGGGCCAGGGCCACACGGCTGCCGTCGATGTACATCGAGATCTTCCAGCTGGAGGAGACCACGCCGTCTTGGGTGCAACCCGAGGTGCCGAAAGTGATACCGAAGGTTTGGTTACCCGACGTGCCGTTGGTGGTGGCGGCCAGCACTTGAGGCGCCACGCCCTTTTGACCGTTGAACAGAGCCGAGCCCCAGCCGCAACCCACGTTGTTTTGGGCCATGGCCGAACCAGCGGCGATCATCAAAGCAGCAGCAAACAGTTTCTTCATGAATATCCTCCTGTGAAAAGCGCAGGCCAGCGCAGATACTGCGACAGCGGTTAAGCATGGACAGCAGTTAAGCCTAAGTCCATTCTACGAATGTCAATATGACGGTGGCCGTGGTTTGCCCTGCCTGTATCAAACCGGCCACAGAAGTTTTGTGGGGATTGACGCGGTTTGTTGATCTGCCAACCCTTGTCGCCTTTATGAGGGACGTGCTACATTAATCCGCATGAAATCCGTTTGCTTTTATTTTTGGCACTTTCACCTCCCGTCCTTTACCGGCGCAGGAGTGGTCAGCGCATAAGCAAACCACCAAACACCCTGAAAACCGCCGGATCACCCCGGCGGTTTTTTTTCGACAACTTCGCCAAAGCCCGCTACACAGGAAGTCCCATGTCCGCCAAATCCAGTGCCTCGACCGGTTGGGTGCCGCCCGCCGACAGAACCTCACAAACCGATGACGAACGCATTCGCAACGTGACACCTCTGCCCCCGCCCGAGCACTTGATCCGGTTCTTCCCGATCCGCGGCACGCCCGTCGAGACCTTGGTGTCAGGCACCCGCAAGGCCATCCGCAAGATCATCAACGGCAAGGACGACCGCCTGCTGGTCATCATTGGCCCGTGCTCGATTCATGATCCGACCGCTGCCATCGAATACAGCCGCAAGTTGCTGGCCCTGCGCGAGCAGTACAAGGACACGCTGGAGGTGGTGATGCGCGTGTACTTTGAAAAGCCCCGCACGACGGTGGGCTGGAAGGGCCTGATCAACGATCCGTATCTGGACGAAAGCTATCGCATTGACGAAGGCCTGCGCATGGCCCGTCATCTGCTGCTGGAGATCAACCGCATGGGCATGCCTGCGGCCAGCGAATTCCTGGACGTGATCTCGCCGCAGTACATCGGTGACCTGATCAGTTGGGGCGCCATTGGTGCGCGCACCACTGAAAGCCAGATCCACCGTGAGCTGGCTTCGGGCATCAGCGCACCCATCGGCTTCAAGAACGGCACCGATGGCAACATCAAGATCGCGACCGATGCGATCCAGTCGGCCTCGCGTCCGCACCACTTCTTGTCGGTTCATAAGAACGGGCAGGTCGCGATTGTGGAAACCGGCGGCAACCCGGACTGCCATGTCATCTTGCGTGGTGGCAAGGCGCCCAACTATGACGCCGACAGCGTGGCTGCCGCTTGCAAGGATCTGGAGGCCGCGAAGTTGCATCCATCCCTGATGGTGGACTTCTCGCACGCCAACAGTTCCAAGCAGCACGAGCGTCAAGTCGTGGTGGCCGAAGAGATCGCCAAGCAGGTCTCGGGCGGATCGACCCAGGTGTTCGGCGTGATGGTGGAAAGCCATCTGTGCGGTGGTGCACAGAAGTTCACACCGGGCAAGGACGATCCATCCAAGCTGACTTACGGTCAGAGCATCACCGATGCCTGCATCGGCTGGGACGACTCCGAAAAGGTGCTGGAGATCCTCTCCAACGCGGTCAAGGCGCGTCGCGCTCGTTGAGGCGATTGCAGGTCGGCGCGTGAGGCGAGGGGGCCGTCCACATGAGGTGGGCGGCAATCAAGCTGAGAGACAGCGCGGCCAGCCACCAGCCTTGGCCCTGGATGCCGGTGTGATCGAGCATCCAGCCGCTCACGATGGGGCCCATGGCGCCACCCAGCGTGTACGACGCAATCATGGCCGAGGTGCCGGCCAGGGCCGATGAGTCGGCAAAGTCATGCGCCACGCGGATCATGCTGAGCGTGTACATGGCGCCGCCGAGGGCGCCCCAGGTGGCCGCGCAGACCCAGATCAAGCCAGGCCAGCGGGCCGCTTGCGTGAAGGCCAGGCCGCTGATCAGCAACAACAGGCCGCCGGCGACAAACAGGCGCCGTGGCGGCCAATGGTCGGCCAACCAGCCCACGGGATACTGCAGCAGGAAACTGCCCAGGCCCAGGGCCCCCGCGATCGACGTGGCCTTGGCCAGATTCAAGCCGATCTGCGAGCCATAGGCCGTGGTGATCGAGCCCAGGCCGACTTCGAACACGCCGCCCACCACCGCGGCCCAACCCAAGGCGGGGCGAAAGCGCCACGCGCTCCACAACCCCATCGGCACGTGGTCGTCATGGGTGGCGCTCAGGCGGTTGATGTCAGGTGACGCCGTCAGCGCCACGCCGCCCGCCAAGCCCAGGGCCGACAGCGCCATGGCGGTCATCGGGGTCAGGCTGAAAGCGCTGGGCATCAGTGGACCCACAGCCATCGCTCCACCCAAGGCGGTCTGGTAGAGGCCCGTCAGGCGACCTCGATGGGTGGCGGGCACGTTGTGGGCGATCAGGGCTTCGGTGGCGTTCCAGGCGGCGGCGGCACCGATGCCGGCCATCAGGCCCAGGACGCACCAGATCCGGTAATCGTCGGTGACCAAGTAGCCCAGGCTGGCCATCAATTCCAGGATCAGGCCAAGGCGGTAGGCCTGCCCCACTCCCATGCGATCGAACAGGCGCGGCACGGCCGGCACCAGCAACACGATGCTGACAAAGGGCAGCATGGCGATCAGGCCGATGGCGGTGGCGCTGGCGCCGCTGGTCTGCAGGCGAACGGCGAGCACGGGGTTGAGCAAGCTGTAGCTCAGCACCACCAAAGTCGTGCCCAGCATGACCCGCCACAGGCCCGGTGGCAGCTTCAATGCGGCGGCTTTCAGCTCAACCATCCCCGCTTGTGGAAGTACCACATGGGCACCAGCGCACTGGCGATCATGATGGCCACGGTGTAGGGGTAGCTCCAGCCGCCCAGGAGCTCCAGCTCGGGGAACTTCAGGTTCATGCCATACACGCTGGCCACCAGGGTGGGAGGCAGCAAGGCCACCGACGCCACCGAGAAGATCTTGATGATCTTGTTCTGGTTGATGTTGATGAAACCGACGGTCGCATCCATGAGGAAGTTGATCTTGTCGAACAGGAACGCGGTGTGGCTGTCGAGCGAATCGATGTCGCGCAAGATCTGGCGCGCCTCTTCAAACTGGTCAGCGTTGAGCATGCGCGCGCGCATCATGAAGCTGACGGCACGGCGCGTGTCCATCACGTTGCGGCGAATGCGGCCGTTCAAGTCTTCCTGACGGGCGATGGCGGCCAGCGCTTCGGCCGCCGCTTGGTCGTTCACCTCGGACTTGAGCACGCGGTGGCTGACTTTTTCGAGGTCGTCGTAAATGCCTTCGAGCGTGTCGGCTGAGTATTCCGCATCGGCGTCGTAAAGCTTGAGCAACACGTCTTTGGCGTCTTCAATCAAGGCGGGGATACGGCGTGCGCGCATGCGCAGCAGGCGGAACACCGGCAGGTCTTCACGGTGGATCGAAAACAGCACGTTCTCGTGCAGGATGAACGCGACGCGCACGTTGCGAGGCGTTTCGTCATCGTCGATCAAGAAGTCGGAACGAATGTGAATCGAGCCGTCTTCTTCATAGAAACGGGCGGATTCTTCCAGGTCGTCGTCAATGATGTCGCCGGGGATGACCAGACCGAACTTGACGGCGATCCAGCCTTTTTCTTCGGGAGTGGGATCTTCCAGGTCGACCCAGACCGGACGAGCAGGGGTCAGCTCGTCAAGGCTGTCGATTTCTTCCTGGAACAGCCGGCCATTGGCCAGCGTGAAGACGTTGAGCATGAAAACTCCAGCGTCAAAAAACGCGCGCAGTGAGAAGGGGTTGTGAATTAGGTACCGCCCCCTCCATGCAAGACATCTGAACGGCAGCCTACTGCGGCGGCCAACTCAAGTGGCTGGAGTGGGCGGTCACCGAGGGGGAATGTCCAAGGTGATTGCTCCAAAAGTCGGCCATGTGGGCCAAGCCCGTATTATTGCCTGATCATGGCCCTTCCACTGTCCCGAATTGATTTGAACCTGTTCCGTGTGATGGATGCTGTCTACGAACAGGGCGGCATCTCGGGCGCGGCGCGGCATTTGCACCTGAGCCAGCCAGCGGTCAGCCATGCCCTGGCACGTTTGCGCCACCTGTGGGGCGACCCGCTGTTTGTTCGGCAGGGCAACCGCATGGTCCCTACGGAGTTGACCCGGCGGGTGATTGGCGAGGTGCAGGCGCATCTGCAAGGGCTGCAGTCGCTGATGGCGCAGGCTGATTCATTTGACCCTCAGACGGTGAGCATGACCTTCAGATTGGGCATGCGCGATGTGCTGGAGGCGATCACCCTGCCGCCTCTGATGGCGCGGCTGGCCCAGGTCGCGCCGCGGGTGCGACTGGCCAGTGTGCGGGTGCCTCACGACGCGTTGGAGCGCACGCTCACGCAAGGCGAGGTGGACCTGGTGATCGATCGGCAGCGCCGGGTGGCGGGGCGCATCAAGGGGGTGCACCTGGCCGACGAGACCTTGGCCGTGTTGATGCGGCGCGACCATCCGCTGGTGCAGCGACCCTGGGACGAAGCCGCGTACTTTGGCAGCCCGCATGTGATGGTGACCTTGCAGCCCGACCAGCCGGATCCCCTGCAGTCGCTGTGGGCGGTGCTGGGCAAAGGCGAGCGGGAGGTGATCTTGCGGTGCCAGCACTACTTTGCCGCAGCCAATGTGGTGGCTCATGGCAACGCCCTGCTGACCCTGCCCAGCACGTATGCGGAGGAGTTGACGCGGGCTTTGCCGCTGGTGATGCGGCCCTTGCCGGTGGCCGCGCCGCCACTGGCCATCTGGATGTACTGGCATGCCGATCGGGATGGCGACCCGGTGCATCGCTGGATGCGCGACAGCGTCAGCGAGGGCGCCCTGCATGGGTTGAAGGGCACCTCTCTGGACTGAGTTATTCATTTGGTGCATGAGTTGGGATGCACAATCATCAATTGCCTGCACAGGCGCGAGCCCTTAGGATGCAGACACGACTCAATCACGAGTGCCCATCTGAGGAGCAGACATGGACTTTCAGCCCAGCGACCGCGCCCGCCAAACCGCCCAGCGTGTCCGCGAATTCATCAAGACCCACATCGAGCCGGTGGAGAAAGCGCACTGGGAAGGCATCCTGGGGCAGCGCCATGGCGGCGACTGGACCCAGTGGCAGATTCCTCCCCGCGTGGAAGAGCTGAAAGCCAAAGCCAAAGCCCAGGGCTTGTGGAACCTGTTTCTGCCCGACCCGGAGCTGGGTGCCGGCCTGAGCGTGCTGGACTACGCCTTCAGCGCCGAAGAAACCGGCCACTCGATGATGGCGCCCGAGATCTTCAACTGCAATGCGCCCGACTCCGGCAACATGGAAGTGCTGTGGAAGTACGGCAATGCCGAGCAAAAAGAGCAATGGCTCAAGCCGCTGCTGGCTGGCGACATCCGGTCGGTGTTCTTCATGACCGAGCCCGATGTGGCCTCGTCGGATGCCACCAACATGGCCGCCACGGCGGTGATCGATGGGGATTACATCGTCCTCAATGGCAAGAAGTGGTGGTCGTCCGGTGTGGGTGACCCGCGCTGCAAGGTCGGCATCTTCATGGCCCTGACACCGGATGAGAGCAAGGATCGCCACCACCAGCACTCGATGGTGCTGGTGCCGATGGATACCCCGGGTGTCGAGATCAAACGCATGCTGCCGGTGTTTGGTGAGTACGACGAGCCCCATGGCCACGGCGAGGTGCACTTCACCAATGTGCGCGTGCCCATCGGCAATTTCATCTCCGGCCCGGGCCGGGGGTTCGAGATTGCACAAGGCCGCCTGGGCCCGGGCCGCATCCACCACTGCATGCGTTGCATTGGCGCGGCCGAGCGCTCGCTGGAGCTGGCCATCAAGCGCGGCATCGAACGCAAGGCTTTCCGCAAGTCCTTGATTGACTTGGGTGGCAACCGTGAACGCATTGCCGAGGCCCGCGTGGCCATCGACCAGGCGCGTTTGCTGACTCTGCAAGCGGCCTGGAAGATCGACACCGTCGGTGTGATGGGCGCCTTGACAGACGTGTCAGCCATCAAGGTGGTGGCCCCGTCGATGCTGCAAAGCGTGGTGGACTTTGCGATTCAAATCCACGGCGGTATGGGCGTCTCGCATGACACCCAGTTGACGGCCTTCTTCAATCAGGCTCGCAGCCTGCGCCTCGCCGATGGCCCCGATGAAGTACACAAGGGCATGATCGCCCGTCTCGAGTTGATGAAATATGGAGTGAGCAAGTGACGGCATCATCGACGCAAGGATCCGTGCAAGATCAAGGCGGCAACGTCCGCGCCGGTGAAGAGCTCAATGTGTCGGCGGTCGATGCGTGGATGCATCAACAGATCCCGAGCCTGCAAGGGCAGCCCGAGGTGACGCAGTTCTCGGGCGGGGCGTCGAACTGGACGTATCGCCTGAAGTACGCCAATGGCGACTACATCTTGCGTCGTCCGCCCAAAGGCACCAAGGCCAAGGGTGCACACGACATGGGCCGCGAGTTCAAGGTGCAGCAGGCGCTCAAGCCGGTGTACCCGGTGGTGCCCACCATGGTGGGTCTGTGCACGGACGAGTCCGTCACCGGCGCCGAGTTCTACGTGATGGAGCGCATCGCCGGCATCATTCCGCGCAAGAACATGCCGCGCGGCCTGAGCCTGGACGCGGCAACCACGCGCAAGCTGTGCACCAATGTGCTGGACAAGCTGATCGAGTTGCATCAAGTGGATGTCAAAGCTTCGGGCTTGGCGTCCTTAGGCAAAGGCACGGGCTATTGCCAGCGCCAGATCGAAGGCTGGAGCGACCGCTTTGCCAAGGCCAAGACCTGGAATGTGTCGGGCTTTCGTTATGTGCGTGCCTGGCTCAAGGCCAACACGCCCCAGGACGTGGCCAACTGCGTGATCCACAACGATTGGCGCTTTGACAACGTGGTGCTGTCCGAACAAGACCCCACGAAGGTGATCGGCGTGCTGGACTGGGAAATGGCCACCCTGGGTGACCCCTTGATGGACTTGGGCAACTCGCTGGCCTACTGGGTGCAGGCCGATGACGACTTCATCATGAAGGGCGTGCGGCGCCAACCCACGCACCTGCCGGGCATGATGACGCGGCAAGAAGTGGTCGACTACTACCTGAGCAAGACGGGCCTGCAGGTGAACAAGCGCCAATGGGCGTTCTACGAGGTCTATGGCCTGTTCCGTCTGGCCGTGATCGCGCAACAGATCTACTACCGCTACCACCACAAGCAAACGCGCAACCCGGCGTTCAAGAACTTCTGGATCATGGTCAATTACCTGAACTGGCGTTGCAAGCAGGTGATCAAGCAGGCCAAGCGCTGAGCACGGGTCCACATGGGTGCCATCTATTTGATCCGTCATGGCCAGGCTTCATTCGGGGCGGCCAATTACGACCAGTTATCCAGCCTGGGACACGAGCAGGCCCGCACCTTGGGGGTTTCACTCCGTAGCCGGGTGCCGCGCGTGGATGACGTGTTGACCGGGACCTTGCTGCGTCATCAGGCCACGGCGACGTCGTGCCTGGAGGCGATGGGGTTGGACCTCCAGCCACAGGTGCATGCCGGCTTCAACGAGTTCGATCACGAAGAGGTGATCGAGCGGGCCGAGCCACGCTATGCCGACAAGCTGGTGATGATGAGCGACATGACTGCGGCCGGCAATGCGCGGCGGGCGTTTCAGCAGTTCTTTGAAAAGGCCGTGCAGCGCTGGACGAGCGGTCTGCATGATGCTGATTACCGTGAGACCTGGTCCGCCTTCAAGCTGCGCTGCCATGCTGCGCTGGACGACGTGGTGCAGCTGTCGCAGGCACAGGCGCCCAACGGCACGACCCTGGTGTTCACCTCCGGGGGCTTTATCGCGATCGCTTGCCAGCGGCTGTTGGGCATTCCCGACGCCCATGCTTTTACACTGAACTGGACATTGGTCAACGGGGGCGTGACCAAGCTGGTGGTGGGCTCGCAAGGCCCGCGCCTGCTGTCGGTCAACGAGCACGCCCACTTCGAAGGTCCGCAAGCCGCTTTGCTGACCTACCGTTGACCTTCACCCTTTCAGTTGAGGAGCGCAGCGTGAAGCAAAGCATGACAGGTTCGGTATCGAAGGTGCTGGCGGGGGTACTGGCCCTGGTGCTGGTGGGTGGTGCAGTGGGCGTGAGCAAGGCCTGGGCACCCGATCGCTCGGTGGCCGAGTTGCAGGCGCAATACGCACCACCGCCGTCGCAGCTGGTGGCCATTGACGGCATGACGGTGCACCTGCGCGACGAAGGCCCGCGCGATGACCCGCAGCCCATCGTGTTGCTTCACGGCACCTCGGCCAGCCTGCACACCTGGGAGGGCTGGGCGACCGCGCTCAAGGGCCAGCGCCGGATCATTCGCTTTGATTTGCCGGGTTTCGGCTTGACCGGCCCGTCGCCCGACCACCAATACACGGTGCAGCGCTATGTTCGCTTCATCACGGCGGTGTACGACCATCTGGGCTTGCAGCACAGCGTCCTGGGCGGCAATTCCTTGGGCGGGGCCTTGGCGTGGGAAACCGCTCTGGCGATGCCGGGCCGGGTCGACAAGCTGATTCTGGTCGATGCCGCCGGCTACCCGATGCAGGCGCAGTCTGTGCCCATTGGCTTCAAGCTGGCGCAAATTGAATCGCTCAAGCCCGTGATGAGCAAGTTGCTGCCACGCGGCATGGTCGAAGCCAGTGTGCGGGACGTCTATGGCGATCCGGCCAAGGTCACCCCCGAGCTGGTGGACCGCTACTACGACCTGACCTTGCGCGAGGGCAACCGCGCGGCGTTGAGCGAGCGCTTCAAGCAAAGCGTGTGGGGCGCCGATGCCCATCTCATTCCGCGCATTCAGCAGCCCACGTTGATCCTGTGGGGTGACCGGGACCGTTTGATCCCCCCCGACCAAGGCCAGCATTTCAAGCAGGACATCGCGTCCAGCCAACTGGTGGTCTTTCCCGGTCTGGGCCACGTCCCGCATGAAGAAGACCCCGCCCAGACCGTTGCGGCGGTCAAGACCTTCCTGAACCTTCATTGATTCGCTTTTGACAAGGCCCGCCATGTCCAGACCCGTTCGCAAGACCATTTTGATCACCGGCGCCAGTTCGGGCCTGGGCGAGGGCATGGCCCGCCTGTTTGCCGCCATGGGGCGCAACCTGGCCTTGTGCGCGCGGCGCCTGGACCGGCTGGAGGCCTTGAAGGCCGAGTTGCTGCAAAAGCACCCTGGCATCCGCATCGAACTGCGTGCGCTGGATGTGAACCAGCACGATCAGGTCTTCGCGGTGTTCAACGATTTCAAGCAAACCTTCGGCACGATCGACCGCATCATCGTCAATGCGGGCCTGGGCAAAGGGCAGCCCATTGGCAAGGGCCGCTTTGACGCCAATCTGCAAACCGCGCAGACCAACTTCATTGCCGCGCTGGCGCAGTGCGAAGCGGCGGTGGGCATCTTTCGCGAGCAGAAGGCGGGCCATCTGGTCACCATCTCGTCCATGAGCGCGATGCGGGGCCTGCCCCGCAACTTGACGACCTACGCGGCCACCAAGGCGGGTCTGGCGGCGTTGACCGAAGGCATCCGGGCCGACCTGCTCAAGACGCCGATCAAGGTCACGACGATTTTCCCGGGCTACATCGAGACCGAACTGAGCGGCAAGTCGGCTGGCAAGACGCCATTGATGGTCGACGGCGAATCGGGCAGCCGCGCATTGGTTGCAGCCATTGAACGCGAGCCCGCCACGGCTTGTGTGCCAGCCTGGCCATGGACGCTGATGGGCTGGATCATGCGCCACGCGCCATTGGGCATGGTCGCGAAAATGAGCTGAAGGGCCGCGTGCACGAATGCCGCTTTGGTGTCTGCCCACACTTGTCTTGCGGCCAGCACTCGCGCAAGAATGAATCCAGAGCCTTTCTTACAGGATAGCTGGCATGGCTTCGGTCCTTCTGGTTCATGGTGACCCGCATACGCGAGAAGCGCTGACACAGGCGCTGGCCGCGATGGGGATTCAGTCAACGGCCTTCGCCGATGCCCAGGCGGGCTGGACGGCCGCCCTGCAAGACGCCTTTGACCTGATCATCTGGGATGTGGAGCAGCGCGCCATCGAGGGCGAGCCGCTGCCCGGTTTGCTGGCGGCCGCGGGGCAGAGTGGGCCGGTCTGGGCCGTCGCCGATGCCCGGCAGGCGGCCGAGGCCGAATGCGGTGAATGGGCCGAACGGGCCCCGCATGGCGCCGACCAGGGCTTTGCCGTGAGCCTGGTGTGGCAGGGTCACATCGACGACGTCTGGCGACAATCACTGGCGGCGGTGCTGCCCCAGGCCGATGCTGCCTCACGCTGGGAGGGGCTCACGTTTGACGCGATACCGGGTTTCGAGCGGCTGCTGCAGCGCTACCGACAACGTCTGCCTGGGCAGCTGGACAGCATCCTGGCGGCCTGGACACAAGGTGACCGGGCCAGCGTGCAGCACCTGGCGCACGCCCTCAAAGGCACGGCCGAGTGTTTTGGATTGCCACAGGTGTCGCAACTGGCGGCCAAGATCGAGCACACTGTCATGCAAGGAGAGGAGGGCGAGGTGGCACCGTGGATCGCCCAACTCGAAGCCGTGGTGAGGGAAGCGGTGGGCATGGCTCCCGCAGCAGGGGAATCGACATGAGTGAAAGCGATCCAAAGGCCGACATCCTGATCGTGGACGATGTGGGCAGCAGTCGCGAATTGCTGGGCAGCCTGCTCAAGCAGGTGTGTGTGTTGCCGATCCGCATGGCGCGCAACGGCCACGAGGCGGTGGACGCCGTCTACGACCGGGCGCCCCGCCTGATCTTTCTGGACATCGATCTGCCCGATCAAAGCGGGCTGGATCTGCTGCGGCGCTTTCATGAGCAAGACCCGCAGATCTTCGTGGTCATGGTCTCGGGCGTGGGCACGCCCCACAACGTCAAGGACTCGCGCGAGCATGGGGCTTCGGCCTTCATCCTCAAGCCCTTCAAGCCCCAGAAGGTGATCGAAGCCCTGATGCTGTTCGAGCGCACCAGCGGGCAGCCGATCTTGCGCCCTTCAGCGGTGTGATGGCCCTCAGGCCCCGTGGTGGCCGCCCTCGGTGTCGAAGAAGTAGGTGGTCTTCTTGCGCGGCGCCAGATAGGCATGCGCCTCGGGGCTGAGCTGCTGGGGGCGCAGCGTCTTGGTGATCGACACCCCCGGCTCTTGTTCCAGATCGACCAGCACCGCTTCATCGCGCGGCACCGCCGCGTCATGGATCAGCACCACCGGGCGCAGCGGCTTGCTGGTGTTTTGTGACACGACCATCCCGATGGCGCCATTGGTGAGCACGACGATGGTGCCTGGCGGGTAGACGCCCATGCAACGCACAAAGGTGCTCAACACCAGCGGGTCGAACTGAGAGCGTTGTTGCGCAAACATGGTGGACAAGGCCTCGTGAGGCGTCATGGCCTTGGCCGGATTGGACGGGTTGCACAACTCGTCGTAGGCATTGACCAGCGAGACGATGCGCGACAGCAGGGACATCTGCGCCGATTTGAGCCGATCCGGGTAGCCGCTGCCATCGACCTTTTCATGGTGCTGCATGATGACTTGCAACACCTCAGGTGGCAGGCCGACCTTCTTGCCAATGGCCACACCATATTCACAATGCTGCTGGAACAGCGCCATCTCGGCCTTGTTCAGCGGCTCATGGCTCTTGACGATGCGCTCGGGAATGTCGACCTCGCCAATGTCGTGAAACAGGGCGCCCAGACCGACCTGCTGGATGACGGCGGCCGGGGCCTTGAGCTCCTTGGCCAGCATCATGGACAGCAGGCACACGTTGAGCGCGTGGTAGTACACGTCCTCCTTGCCGACTTTGTCCGCCATCAGCTGTAGCGACACATCGGCGTCCACCAGCATCGAGGCGGCCATGCCGGCAATCAGCGACTTGGCAGACTCCCGGACTTCGTCGGGCTTGGCAAAAACGTCCTTGCTGATCGATTTGACCATTTTGGCCGCGGACAGGAGCTCCTTCTCGCACGCCGCGGCACGCGCCCGTTGCGCATCGAGCCGTTCCATGCGCATCCGCTTGATGGCGAAAGCCGGGTCCTGGTCGGCAGGGCGTGAAGTCAGATCCGCACTGGGGGGCGGCGCATCGGCTGGCGGCGGCGCCAAGGGGGGCGCATCGCTCTTTTCGGCGCAATAGCGGATCTTGCTCAACCCCAATGTCTGGATCGTCTCGATCTGGTCCAGCGACTTGATCTTGAAGCTCGAGAACGTGAAGGGGTGCTGAGTCCAGCTCAGATCCAGATACACATACAGACCGATGCAGAGCTGCTCGGGCAGGATGTACAGATCGGCTTTGTCAGAAGTTTCAGCCATACCGTGCCGTCACCCGATGTGCTGGTTGACGATGTCGAGCAGCTGCTTGGGGCTGAAGGGCTTGGTCAGATAGCCATCGGCGCCCACCTCCTTGCCGCGCTGCTTGTCCTGGTCCTGGCCCTTGGCGCTCAGGATGATGATGCGGGTCTGGCTGAAGCGGCTGTCGGATTTCAGGCGTCTGCACACCTCGATGCCATCGAGCGTGCCGGGCATCATCACGTCCAGCAGGATCAGATCGGGCTGGACCGCGATGGCGGCGGCATAGCCCGCGTCGCCATTGTCGGCTTCATGGACTTCGTAGTCCCCCAGCTCCAGCGTCAGACAGATCAGCTCGCGGATGTCCACCTGGTCTTCCACGATCAAAACGCGCTTCATTGCAACTCCCGTCCTGGCAGCAGGACTTGGTGATTTCGTCACGTGGGATCTTGCGCTTCAGATTTTCCCTATATAAACCGAAAAGAAGCCTCAAGCGTAAGCAATTGATCGCACATGCATACCTATTCTCATCACGTTGCGCCACCGTTGCCGGCCCCGGCGGCCGCGCTGCGACGGTGCGCCGTGATGCCTGCCACAGCTTTGCCACTTCTGTGCATGAGCGCTGAGCCGGGGGTGTTGCTGCCGGTCGGTCTGGAGTGCATCTGATCATGAGGCGCAGCCATCTGCAAGGTGTGGTGATTCGGCTGACCCTGGAGCTGCTGGTCATCATCGCCCTCACCGAAGGCGTGGTGATGCTTCTGTTGCCCTTGGTCGCCCCGGGGGTGTCGGGCTGGCAGGAGGCCTTGCTCGATTCGACGCTGCTGGGTTGCCTGGCCGCCCCGTGGGTGGTGTGGCGCGCCCGGGCGCTGTTTGCCCAGCGCTTTGACGATGGCGCGGTTGTGGACGCCCGTCACTCCCGGAAGGGCCACGTCTTGTCCTTGGCCATTTTCATGTCGGGCCTGATCGTCGCGTGGCTGGCGGCATGGGGCTTCCTGGCCAATGAGCACGCGGCAGCCACCACCCGGTTCGACCATGCGGCCGGACAGATCCAGGGGGCCATTGAAGCGCGATTCGACCGGGCGCAACAGGGCTTTCATGGCTTTCGCAGCGCCATGGCCATGTTGGGCCGGGAGCTGCGCCCCGATGAGTTTCGCCGCTGGATGCAGGCGCGCTTCCCGGCGGGCGCCCTGCCGGGCATCCGGGGCATGGGTTTCATCAAACGGGTCGAGCGGGACCAGTTGGACGCCTGGATCGCGCACGAGCGTTCGTTGGGTGCGCCTAACTTTTCCGTGCAAACCGGCGGACAGGCGCCGGACCTGTATGTGATCTCGCGCATCGAGCCGCTGGAGAACAACGAGGCCGCCTGGGGCTTTGATGTCGGCTCCGAGCCCATCCGTCGGCGTGGTGCGGAAGAAGCGGTTCGCACCGGTGAGGTCACCTTGACGCGTGCCGTCGCGCTCGTTCAAGACGGCAAGAAGCGCCCGGGCTTTCTGCTGTTCATGCCCATGTTCAAGGCCGGCGCCTCGTTGAAGACGCCGCAGGAGCGCCGCGACAACTTGATCGGCCTGATCTATGCGCCGATCGTGATGGAAGAGTTCTTGCAGGGCATCGGCGCCGAGCCGGCGGGCTTGCTGAAATTCGGCGTTTACGACTCGTCGGAGACCACGGCGCAGTCCTGGCTGGCCGGCGCACGGATGGATGCATCGAGCGGCAGCCGCAATTAGCTCCGGCGCCACTACTTCATGTATGTCGGGGGCCAGCCGCTGACCCTGGCCGTGCAGACCGATGCCGCCTTTGACACGACCTATGGCCGCATGGGGCCGATCTGGGTCGGCATTCTCGGCTCGATCCTCAGTGCCGTGCTGGCTTTGACCGTCTGGCTGCTGCAATCGGGACGCGGCCGCGCCGAAGCGCTGGCTGACGCCATGACGCAAGACCTGCAGCAGGCCAACAAGGCGGCTGAGACGGCGCTGCGCGAACAGGCCGCGATCCTGTCCACGCTCAAGCAGTTTTCGATCGTCTGCGTGGCGGGGCCTGACGGCTCGATCCGCGAGGTCAACGATCTGTATTGCGAACTCAGCGGCTACAGCGCGGCAGAGCTGATTGGGCAGAACCCCCGCATCCTGTCTTCGGGCAAGCACGAGGGCTTTTTCTGGGTCGAGGTGTGGCAGACGCTGCTGCATGGCGACCCCTGGATCGGCCAGGTGTGCAATCGATCCAAGAGCGGCCAACTGTATTGGGTGCAGACCGTGATCGCACCCCTGCGCGGCGCAGATGGGGCGGTCGAAAAATACATCTCGTTCGGCTATGACATCACCGAGTCCCGCAACATCCAGGACGAGATGGCGGCCAATGCCGAGCGCTACAACCTGGCGATCGACGGCGGCAACGACGGCTTGTGGGACTGGATGAATGTGCATTCGCAAGAAGAGTGGTGGTCGCCCCAGTTCTACCGACTGCTGGGCTACCACCCCAACGAGATCCCCGCCGACCTGGTGACCTTTGATGCGATGCTGCATCCGGACTACCAGCAAAGCACCTTCGCGGCGCTCGAAGACGCATTGCGCAACAACAAGCCCTTTGACCTGGAGTATCCGCTGCGCACCAAGTCGGGCGAATACCGCTGGTTCCGGGGCCGGGCCAAGGTGTTCTTTGACGAGTTTGGCAGCGCCACCCGCATGGCGGGCTCCATCCAGGACATCCACGACCGCAAGATGGCCGAGGCGCGTCTGCATGAGCGCAGCGAACAGATGGGTGCGATCTTCTCCTTGTCACCCGATGGCTTTGTCTCGTTTGACGAGCAAGGGCGCGTGGCCTATTGCAGCCCGGCCTTCGATGCGCTGGTGGGCATGCCCGGCCAATGGGCGGTCGGCATGATGGAAGACGAATTCAGCCACCATCTGTTCCAGCTGGCCGTTCCCGGACAACTGGTGCGCTCGCTGACCGATGTGCGCCAGCACGCCGGGCGGGTGGTGCTGGAGATGAAGCCGCCTGCCAAACACATGCTGGAAGTGCGCCTGAGCCGGGGCGAGGGCACGGCCGTGTCCCAGGTGATGGCCATTCGCGACGTCACGCACGAAACAGAAGTCGACCAGATGAAGAGCGCGTTCCTGTCGATGGCGGCGCATGAGCTGCGCACCCCCATGGCCAGCATCTACGGCTTCACCGAGTTGTTGTTGACCCGCGAACTCAAGCCGGAGCGGCAGAAGGACCTGCTGGGCCGGATCTACCGTCAAAGTGAAGCCATGTCGGGCATCATCAACGAGTTGCTGGACCTGGCCCGCATCGAGTCGCGACGTGGCAAGGACTTCGCCTTGCGGTCCGAGGACCTGACCGATCTGGTGGCCGAGGTGATCCAGGACTTCAAGACGCCTGAGGGACGCGAGGCGCCAGGCGTGCTGGCCAACAGCCACGGGCATGTCACCGTCTGGGTCGACCGCAAGAAGATGCAGCAAGCGGTGCTCAACATCCTGTCCAATGCGTACAAGTATTCGCCACAAGGGGGCGCCGTCGAGGTCACCTTTGTGGCCCGCATGCTGGAAGGTCGCCCGCAATGCGGCGTCGTCATTCAGGATCACGGCATGGGCCTGAGTCCGGACCAACTCGCCCGGGTGGGTGAGCGCTTCTACCGGGCCGACAAGTCGGGCAACATCCCGGGAACGGGGCTGGGCGTGACCATCGTCAAGGAGATCATGGAGCTGATGGGCGGAGCCGTCGACATCACCAGTGAATTGGGCGTGGGCACCTGTGTCACCTTGTGGGTGCCGCAGCTCGATCTCAGCAAGGTCGAGCCTGTGGTGTCAACCGAGCTGTAGCACCGGTCCAGGGCCCTTTTGCAGCGGGCCCCTTTGAAATCGGAGCGTTCGGCCCGATCTGGTGAGAAAGTCGTGAAAAGTTGGTCTCATCGCGGCCTGCAGCGCATCGAAGGCGATCCACACTGGCAAGTGGAGAAAGTGCCATACGCGTGTCTGCTGCCCTGATGATGGAAGCCGACAAAGGATTGGAAAATGGGCAAAGTGATCTTGGTGATCGATGAGTCCGCGAGCTTTCGCACGGTGGTGAAACTGGCCTTGCAAAAGGCCGGCTACGGCGTGGAAGAAGCGGGTGATGCGCAACAGGCGCTGGACCAGTTGCCGACCACCAGGCCCAACCTCATCGTGTGCGACGTGAAGCTGCCGGGCGCAGACGGACTGAGCCTGGCGCGTCAGGTACGCAGTCAGCCGGCCCACAAGGCCACCCCGATCATCATGCTGACCACCGGGTCGCAAGAGGCTCGCCGGGAAGAAGGGCAAGTCGCTGGCGTGCGGGCCTGGGTCACCAAGCCTTTCCAGCCCTCTCAACTGGTGGATGTCGTCAAGCGTCTGTGCCCTTGACGAGAACCCTGCGCGCCCGATCAGCCATGCCCCACACCCGCCGCCCCCCCCGACCGTCTGCCTCGCCGCCCCCCGGTCCCGATGCCGGCATGGTCGTGGCGGCGCAGGGGCAGGAGCTGCACCTGCTCGCTGGGCAACTGTACTTTGGCAACACGGCCTCACGGGTCTACACGCTGCTGGGCTCGTGCATCGCCGTGACCTTGTGGAACCCCGCCCGCCGGGTGGGCGGCATGTGCCATTTTCTGTTGCCCAGCCGACATCGGCCGATTGGGGCGGGCCGTGATGGACGCTTTGGCAACGAGGCCGTGGAGATGCTGGTCGAAGCCATGACCCGCGTCGGGACGCAGCCGAAGGACTACCTGGTCCATCTGTACGGCGGCGCCGATACCTTGCCCGATTCGTCGGCTCACAAGTTCAACGTGGGGCAGCGCAACATCGAACAGGCCTGGCAGCTGATTGACCAGTATGGCTTTGTGCTGCAGAACGCGGACGTGGGCGACCATGTGCCGCGCAATGTGTCCATGACCTTCCCCGATGGCGTCGTGCAACTGCGTCGTGGCAAGTCGATGAAGACGAGGTAGGCATGGCCGTCACGGCCTTTGTGATTGACGACTCGGCCGTGGTGCGCAAGTACCTCAGCGCCACCCTGAACGCCGGCGGCGTGCGGGTGCTGGGCAGTGCCTCCGATCCCTTGTTTGCCTTGCCGAAATTGCAGGCGCGATGGCCGGACGTCATCGTGCTGGATGTGGAGATGTCTCGCATGGACGGCATCTCCTTCCTCAAAAAGCTGATGGCCGAGCGACCCACACCCGTGGTCATGTGCTCTACCTTGACCGAGAAGGACGGTCCGACCACGCTGCAAGCCATGGCAGCCGGGGCGGTGGGCTTCGTGACCAAGCCCAAGATGGGGCTGAAGGAATTTCTCGAAGATCCCGACAACGGCCTGGTCGAGGCCGTCAAGGCCGCTGCGAAAGCGCCACTGCGTGCCGCCTCGATGGAGGCCCGGCCGGACTCTTCGCAGCAGGTCCGCTCTGCTGTCGCGGGTTCGATGGCCGCAACCCGAAGGCCGGCCCTCCATGCGGCTTCCGCCTCCACCACCGATCGCGTCATCGCCATCGGCATTTCAACCGGCGGGGTGCAGTCCATCGAAGTGGTCCTGCGGCAGCTGGATCGCACCTGCCCGGGCATCCTGGTGGTGCAGCACATGCCGGCGTCCTTCACCGCCGCGTTTGCCGAGCGGCTCAATGGCGTCTGCGACATGGAAGTGCTGGAAGCCCGGGACGGCGACCGCCTCGTCCAGGGTCGTGTGCTGATTGCGCCCGGCGGGCGGCACATGCAGCTCAAGCGCCATGGCGGGCAGTACGTCGTGGCGATCCAGGACGGGCCCCTGGTCAACCACCATCGGCCTTCGGTCGACGTGCTGTTCCGATCGGTGGCGGCCTGTGCCGGGCCCCATGCCGTGGGTCTGATCATGACCGGCATGGGGGACGACGGCGCCCGCGGGCTCAAGGACATGCGTGCCGCTGGGGCACACACCGCAGCCCAGGACGAGGCCAGTTGTGTGGTCTTCGGCATGCCGGCCATGGCGATCAAGCTGGGCGCGGCGCAAGAGGTCGTGTCCCTGAACAACATTGCCCCCTGGATTCGCCACGTGGCCACTCGCCCACTGCGTTAATTGATCCAGGTCATCCCTGCGTAGGTGCAGACCGGCGCTCTCGCGCCTCCCCATTGTTTGGCATTACATTGCTGTTCAGTCGCCATCACGCGTCAATTGGGGATAAGCAATGAAAAAAATCATTCTGGCTGCCGTGGCAGCCTTGTCAGCCGGCGCGGCCTGCGCTGAACCGTACATCGGTGCGGGTCTGACCACCAACACCTACAGCATCAATTGCGGCGGCACGACCAGTTGCACCACCCACGGGGCCGGCGGCAAGGTCTATGCCGGGTACGTGAGCAAGTCCGGCATCGGGGGCGAATTGAGCTACCTGCTGCTGGGCACGGCCAAGTCGACGACGCCGACCGTGGTCACCGACTACGAAGCCACCGGCGTCGCCGCTGCCGTGGTCTTTCGCGGCACCATCTCGCGCTCCTTCTTTGTCAACGCCAAACTGGGCATGGCTCGTGTGACCACCACGGCGATGGGCCGCTCCACGACAGCCCTTCTGCCTGACTACACCGAAACCACCACCAAGCCTTATCTGAGCCTGGGCATGGAGTACGGGTTTGTCGAGAACGTCAAGCTCACCGCTTTCATCGACAACACCAAAGGTAAGATCGACGGCAACACCGGCGGCATCCGTGCCTTTGGGCTGGGCGTCGAGTTCCTGTTCTGAGAGCGACCCCGCTTCAGCGTTGAAAGGCTGACAGGGCCAGCACCAGTTGCTCGGCCTGCTGCTTGAGGCGCGCCGAGGCGGACGCCGTCTGCTCCACCAGCGCGGCGTTTTGCTGCGTGATCTGGTCCATGTGCAGCACGGCCCCATTGACCTGATTGATGCCTTGACCCTGTTGCTGCGTGGCGGTGTTCATCTCGTCGATCAGCTGGGTCACCTGCTGAACCTGCTCGACGATGGCCTGGATGGTGCTGCCCGCGTCGTGCACCTTGTCGGCCCCCAGATTGACTTTCTCCACGCTGGCTGCAATCAGCGATTTGATCTCGCGGGCCGCCTGCGCGGTGCGTTGCGCCAGCAGCCGCACTTCGCCCGCCACCACGGCAAAGCCCTTGCCCTGTTCGCCGGCCCGGGCCGCTTCCACCGAGGCGTTGAGCGCCAGGATGTTGGTCTGAAACGCGATGCCGTCGATCACGCCGGTGATGTCGGCAATGCGATGGGAACTGCTGGTGATCTGGTCCATGGTCGACATCACCTGCGACACCGCCTCGCCACCCTCGGATGCCGCCTGACGGGTCTGGGCGGCCAGTTCACTGGCTTGGCGCGAGGTTGTCACGTTGTGCTGCATCACGCCGATCATCTGCCCCATCGACGACGCGGTTTGCTGCACCGCCGCTGCCGACTGCTCGGTGCGCACATTGAGCTGTTGGTTGCCCCCGGCAATCCGGTCGATCTCGACGCGCAACTGCTGCACCTGCTGGGCGACATCGTCGATCACCCATCGGAACATCAGGCCCATCTGGTTCACGCAGCGCAGGGTCATGCCGATTTCGTCGACGCGGTCCAGTGCCAGGGGATCTTTCACCCGGCCGCAGACCACGTCCATCGCGTGGCGGCGGACGCGTTCCAGCGGCTGGGCCACCTGCTTTTGCAAGGTCCAGTTGCCCAGCGCCAAAGCCCCGAGCAAGCCCGCGATGGCAGGCCAGGTGTCGCTCAGCGGCAGACCGGTCAACAGCAGACTGCCGCCACCCCCCACCGCCGCAGCCGCCATGCCGGCATGGATACGGGTGCGCACCGACCACACCTTGTGCGCGCTCCCCATCGATCGCCAGCCCTTGCGCAGCAGCACGCCGCGAAACAGGCGCAGATGCGAGGTGCGGCCGGCCCGCATGGCCTGGTACAGCGCCTGTGTTTGCTTGACCTCGGCCGGCGAAGGCTTGGTGCGCACGGAGATGTAGCCCGACGGCTTGCCCTGCGCGTACACCGGCGCCACATTGGCCTGAACCCAGTAGTGATCACCGTCGCTGCGGCGGTTCTTGACCAGGCCGGTCCATGGCTCGCCCGCCTGGATGGACTTCCACATGTCGGCAAAGGCTTCGGCCGGCATGTCGGGGTGGCGGATCACATTGTGAGGCGCCCCCATCAAGGCATCTCGACTGTAGCCACTCACGTCGACGAAGGCCTGATTCGCGTACGTGATGCGCCCCTTCATGTCGGTCGCCGACATCAACGTCGCGCTGGCCGGGTAATCGTGCTCTTGTTGGGTGACAGGGTGGTTGACGCGCATGACCAGGGGTACTCCAAAACGAATCCTTGAACTGAATCAAGGGCCATCGGATTGTCGAGACATCCTGGCCGGGTCAATGGCCTGAAATGGAATGAAAAAGCCCCGCACATGGCGGGGCTTTGCATATACCCATTAGGGTATCAATTAGACAGCGATCAGGCTTGAGCCTTCTTCTTCAGGCGCCAGGCGTGCAACAGGGGCTCGGTGTAGCCGGAAGGCTGTTCCTTGCCCTTGAACACCAGGTCCAATGCAGCCTGGAACGCGGCGCCATTGGGATTGGCCACCAGCGATTGGTACAGAGGGTCGCCGGCGTTTTGCTGGTCGACCACCGCTGCCATGCGGGTGAAGGTTTCACGCACCTGGGCTTCGGTCACCACGCCATGGTGCAGCCAGTTGGCCACGTGCTGACTGGAGATCCGCAGGGTGGCGCGGTCTTCCATCAGGCCCACGTTGTGGATGTCAGGCACCTTCGAGCAGCCCACGCCCTGGTCAATCCAGCGGACCACGTAACCCAGGATGCCCTGGATGTTGTTGTCCAGCTCTTGCTGCTTCTCGGCATCCGACCAGTTGGCGGTTTGCACCACGGGGATGGTCAGCAGCTTGTCCAGCAGCGATTGGGGGTCTTCGCCGTTCTTCTCGATGTCGGCCTGGATGGCGGCCACGCTCACTTGGTGATAGTGGGTCGCGTGCAGGGTCGCAGCGGTTGGCGAAGGCGTCCAGGCGGTGTTGGCGCCAGCCTTGGGGTGCGCAATCTTCTGTTCCAGCATGCCGGCCATCAGGTCGGGCATGGCCCACATGCCCTTGCCGATCTGGGCGCGACCACGCAGGCCCATTTGCAGACCGATCAGCACGTTGCGGCGCTCGTAAGCGGCAATCCAGGCGCTGTTCTTGATGTCGCCCTTGCGCATCATCGGGCCGGCCAGCATGGCGGTGTGCATTTCGTCGCCGGTGCGATCCAGGAAGCCGGTGTTGATGAAGGCCACGCGGCTCGAAGCAGCAGCGATACAGGCCTTCAGGTTGGCCGAGGTGCGGCGCTCTTCGTCCATGATGCCCAGCTTCACGGTGCTGTCAGGCAAGCCCAGCAGCTGTTCCACGCGGCTGAACAATTCAGCAGCGAAGGCCACTTCGGCCGGGCCGTGCATCTTGGGTTTGACGATGTAGACCGAGCCGGTGCGCGAGTTGCGGATGGGCTGGCCGTTGATCTGGCCGTGGCCTTGCAGGTCGTGCAGGGCGATGGTGGTGGTCACGACGGCGTCCATGATGCCCTCGGGGATCTCTTGCGCTGAAGCGCCCCACAGGATGGCGGGGTTGGTCATCAGGTGACCCACGTTACGCACGAACATCAGCGAGCGGCCATGCAGCTTGACTTCGCCACCGTTGGGGGCGGTGTACACGCGGTCGCCGTTCAGGGTGCGGGTGAAGGTCTTGCCGCCCTTGGCCACTTCTTCAGCCAGGGTGCCCAGTTGGATGCCCAGCCAGTTGCTGTAGCCCAGCACCTTGTCTTCGGCGTCCACGGCGGCCACAGAGTCTTCCAGGTCCAGGATGGTGGACACGGCGGCTTCCAGCACCACGTCGGCCACGCCAGCGGGGTCGGTCTTGCCGATGTTGGTGTTGCGGTTGATCTGGATGTCAACGTGCATGCCGTTGTTCACCAGCAGCACGCTGGAGGGAGCGGTGGCATCGCCTTGGTAGCCCACCAGTTGAGCGGGGTTCTTCAGGCCCACGGTCTTGCCGCCCACGGTCACAGCCAGCTGGCCATTGACGATGGCGTAGCCGGTTGAATCCTTGTGCGAAGCGCCTTCCAGCGGTGCAGCGGTGTCAAGGAAGTTGCGGGCCCAGGCGATGACCTTGTTGCCGCGCACTTCGTTGTAGCCGGGGCCCTTGGTGGCGCCGCCGTCTTCCGAGATCGCGTCGGTGCCGTACAGGGCGTCGTACAGGCTGCCCCAGCGGGCGTTGGCGGCGTTCAGGGCGTAACGGGCATTCAGGATGGGCACCACCAGTTGAGGGCCGGCTTGCAGGGCCAGTTCGGCGTCCACGTTGGTGGTCGTGGCCTTCACATCAGCGGGCACGGGCACCAGGTAGCCGATCTTTTCCAGATGGGCCTTGTAGGCGTCCATGTTCTGGATGGGGCCGGGGTGGGCGGTGTGCCAGGCGTCCATTTCAGTCTGGATGCGGTCACGTTCAGCCAGCAAGGCGGCGTTCTTGGGGGCCAGATCCGAGACGATCTTGTCAAAGCCAGCCCAGAACTTGGCGCTGTCGACACCGGTGCCTGGCAGCACTTTGTCTTCGATGAAACGGAACAGCTCGGTGGCCACTTGCAGGCCGTGAATGGTGGTGCGTGCGGTCATGGTGAACCTCGTCAAGATAAGAAAGGGTAGCGGGCAGACAAGAGGGGCCGATTGTCGCGCGGGCGGGCGCGCACGGCGTCTCTTTTCAATGGATCAAGTTTATTCGATACTTATCCGAACATTACTGGCGTCAAAATCGTTTGATTCATGACTTTTATGCACAAATTAGGTCGACTCGCCCCTGGGTAGAGCCCTGATTGTTTTGTCTGCAGCCTCTGTTCAACATGAATCATTCCATGCGATCCCTTCGGGGCTCGTGGCAGCATCAAGTGGGGGACCATGGATCGACTCAAGCAAATCGAGACCTTCGTGGCCGTGGCAACCAAGGGCAGCCTGACAGCGGCCGCCGTGGCAGAAGGCATTGCGCCCGCCGTGATTGGCCGACGCATCGACGCGCTGGAAGAGCGTCTGGGGGTCAAGCTGCTGGTGCGAACCACCCGCCGCATCACGCTCACGCATGAGGGTAGCGCCTTTTTAGAAGACGCACAGCGCCTGCTGGCCGATCTGGCCAATGCCGAGGCCAGCGTCAGTGCCGGTGGGGTCAAGGCCAGCGGTCACCTGCGCATCACGGCGCCGGCCGGCTTCGGACGCCGGCATGTGGCGCCCCTGGTGCCGCGTTTTGTCGCCGAACACCCAGAGGTCTCCCTGTCCCTCAATCTGTCCGACCGGCTGGTCGACCTCGTCAACGAAGGATTTGACTGCGCCATCCGGGTGGGTGACATGCCCGACTCCAGTCTGGTCAGCGTGCGCCTGGCCGACAACCGCCGCCTGTGCGTGGCCAGCCCCGCCTATCTGGCCCAACGGGGGCGCCCGGTGCATCCTCATGACATCACCCAGCATGAATGCCTCACCCTCAGTTCGGAAGCGAGCCAGACCCGGGGCTGGGCCTTCACACTGGATGGCGAGCTGATCCACGTGCGACCGGCCTCGCGTCTGGACTGCTCGGACGGGCAGGTGCTGCATGCCTGGTGTCTGGAGGGCCTGGGCCTAGCCTGGCGGTCGCTGTGGGAGGTTGACGCCGACGTGCGGGCCGGCAAGCTGGTGTCTGTGCTCGACGACCACCTGGCTCCGCCCACCGGGATCTACGCCGTGTTTGCGCAACGCAAGCACCTGCCGCTGCGGCTCCGGCTGTGGATTGACTTCGTCAAGCAGGCTTACGGCGACCCGGCCTATTGGGCCTCGAGCTGATCGGCGGGCGCCTTTTCGGCGACACTGGCGCCTTCATCGATCGGGAGCGCCCTGCATGTTGCTGGAATCTCTGTTGGCTTACGCCCACTTCATCGCTATCTTCAGCGTCATTGTCTTCATCACCAGTGAGGCCGCCCTCTGCCGCATGGAGTGGATGAATGCGGCGGTCGTGCGGCGTCTGGCCCGGCTGGACATCATCTATCTGGTCGCCGCCATGGCCGTGCTGGCGACCGGCCTGGCCCGCACCTACTGGGGTGCCAAGGGCGTGGGCTGGTATTGGCATCAGCCGCTGTTGCACATCAAGGTGACGCTGTTCGTGGTCATCGGCCTGATTTCGATCCAGCCGACCTTGAGCTTCATCCGCTGGCGCAAGCAAGTCGATGCGGATGGGACCCTGCCCAATGAGGCCGACGTCAAACGGGTGCGCCGCCTGATCATGATCCAGGCCCATCTGATGCTGTTCATCCCCTTGGCCGCCGTCTTCCTGGCGCGGGGCGTCTGGACCCGCTGACTGGCGGTGCCTCATCCCCAACGAAAACAGGCCCCGCAGGGCCTGTTTTTGCATCGGCCTGGGGCCGGGCGATCACTTGCTGGCAGCAGCAGCCGGTGCAGCGGCGTCCTTTTCGCACTTCTTGACGAAGCTGTTCTTGGCGGCGCCCTTGAGCTTCTTGTCCGCGGCCTTGGTCATGCAGGCATCGGCGGCCGAGGCGGCGCCGGCATCCCGTTCGCACTTCTTGAGGAAGCTGGTCTTGGCAGCGCCAGCCAGTTTCTTTTCAGCGGCCTTGGCGTCGCAGGCGGCGTCGCCAGCGTGGGCCACGGTGGCCAGCAGGGCCAGAGTCAGGGAAGCAAACAAAGCGCGCATGTCAAGCTCCTTCAATCAGGTTTTGAAAAACGGTCCCATAGAAGGTGGGGCCGTTCGAGCCAGATCTAACGCGCCAGCCGGTCAGTTGGATGACAGCCGCTGGCGCGGCCGCTTCACATGATGCGCCGTGGGTGGGCCAGCGCTTCATGCGCGGCATGCAGTCGCCGCACCAGCACCCGAATGAACGCCTCGTCGAACAGGTGGCGGCAGGCCGGACTGAGTTGCTGCATGGCCTCGGGGGTGAACGAGATGGTGGTGGCCGGCTCGGTCACCACCACGTCCGTGCTGTGTCGACGCAGTTCGGGGCTGGGGGCCAGGTAAGCCATTTCGCCCACCGAGGTGCCCGCTCCCAACAGCGCAACGCGCTTGGAGTTGCGATACACCTCCACGCTGCCCTGAGCGATGATGTGAAAGGTGCGCCCTTCTTCGCCCCGGCGGTACAGCGCGTGCCCGAAGGCAAAACGCTGCCACTTGGCACGGTGGACCACTTCCCACAACTCCACATCGCCAAACGAGCCAAAGAAGTCCAGCGAGCGCAGCAGGTTGAAACGCTCCGAATCCAGCACGCCCTGCAGATGGCCGCGGGGCACCTTGTGGTCGGCAATCAGGCCGGACAGGGCCTGGGCAAATGCATCCCAGTTGGCGAAACGGTCCTTGGGATCCTTGGCCAGTGCCTTGAGGATCACCTCGTCCACCGCCGCATTGACGCCCGACCGCAGTCCCGCCAGCGGCGTCGCGTCCTGGTTGTAGATCTGGTTCATCATCACCGCTTGCGAAGGCGCATCAAACGGCGGGCGCCCGGCGATCAGGTGATACAGCACGGCCCCCAGCGCGTAGATGTCAGCGCGGCAGTCCAGCACCTGGCCATCCAGCTGCTCGGGCGACATGTAGGCCAAAGAGCCCACTTGATGGATCTGGGTCGAGTCGGCCGCCATGTTCAAGGCGCTGCCAAAGTCGGTGATCTTCACATCCGTCACCACGCCGGCGGCGTTGGTGATCGCCATGATGTTGGCCGGCTTGACGTCGCGGTGGATCAATCCCTGCCGATACACATAACCCAAGGCCATCGCCAGCTTGAACCCCAGTTCAATGATCAGCTCCAGCGGCAACAGTTGGTCCGCGCGGCAGAACGTGCGCAGTGTGGTGCCCGGCACATACTCCATGACCACATAGGGCGACGTGGGGTCGGGAACCGCATCGAAAATCTGGACCACATTGGGGTGCTGCAGTCGACCCACCAGCGCGGCCTCGGCGGCAAAAAAACGGGCATAGACTGGTCCGTCCACCGCATCGCCCAGCGCCGACGCCCTCACGCGCTTGATCGCCACTTCGCGATCATGGAAATCATCTCGGCATAGAAAGACATCACTGGTGGCGCCTTCGCCCAGCTTCTTGACGACACGGTACTTGCCGATCAAGTCCGTATCCAGGTCGATGTCAATGCCGTCCATGCCTGCCCATTGATGTTTGTGTTGGACATCTTTTCATCTTTGCGCGTTTGTGTGCGTCCGGAAAAGCACGGCGACAACTGCGCATTTCTGGGCCGCCTCGGTCCTCGTAGAATCCCGGGATGATCCAAGCCAAGCGTGCCCTCCTCTCCGCCCTGGGCGAAGCCCTGCGCCAAGTCGCGCCCGATGCCCCCGCATCCTTCGCTCCCGCTTTCGAAGCGCCCAAACAGGCCGCCCACGGCGACCTGGCCGTCACGGCCGCCATGCAATTGGCCAAGCCGCTTAAAAAGAATCCACGCGAACTGGCCACCGCCCTCGTCGCAGCCCTGCAAGCCCAGCCAGCCGCCCAACAATGGGTCTCGGCCATCGAGATCGCCGGGCCGGGCTTTATCAACCTGCGCCTCAAGCCCGAAGCCAAGCAGGCCATCGTCACCGACGTGTTGAACGAGGGCGAGCGTTTTGGCTGGCAACCCAGCATCCATCGCAAAGTGCTGGTCGAATTCGTCTCGGCCAACCCCACAGGCCCCCTGCATGTCGGCCACGGCCGCCAGGGCGCCCTGGGCGACGCGCTGTGCAACCTGTTTGAAACACAAGGCCAGCAGGTCACCCGCGAGTTTTACTACAACGACGCGGGCGTGCAAATCAGCACCCTGGCCTGGTCGACCCATGCCCGCATCAAAGGCCACAAGCCGGGTGACGAGCACTGGCCCGAATCGGCCTACAACGGGGACTACATCCAGGACATCGCCAACGACTTCCTGGCCAAAAAGACCGTAAAGGCCGACGACCGCGAATTCACCGCCTCCGGCGACCCGGAAGACCTGGACGGCATCCGCCAGTTCGCCGTGGCCTACCTGCGCCATGAGCAAGACCTGGATCTCAAGGCTTTCGGTGTCCGCTTTGACAACTACTACCTCGAGTCCAGCCTCTACACCGACGGCCGCGTCGAGCGCACCGTCCAGAAGCTGATCGACGCCGGCAAGACTTTCGAAGAAGGCGGCGCCCTGTGGTTGCGCTCCACCGACTACGGTGACGACAAAGACCGCGTCATGCGCAAGACCGACGGCGGCTACACCTACTTTGTCCCCGATGTGGCCTATCACATCGCCAAGTGGGAGCGCGGTTTCGAGCAGGTTGTCAACATCCAGGGCTCCGACCACCACGGCACCATCGCCCGCGTGCGCGCCGGCCTGCAAGCCGCGGGCGTCGGCATCCCCCAGGGCTGGCCCGACTACGTGCTGCACAAGATGGTCACTGTGATGAAGAACGGCGAGGAGGTCAAGATCTCCAAGCGCGCCGGCAGCTACGTTACCCTGCGCGACCTGATCGAGTGGACCAGCAAGGACGCCGTTCGCTTCTTCCTGATCAGCCGCAAGGCCGACACCGAATTCACCTTCGACGTCGACCTGGCCCTCAAGCAAAACGACGAGAACCCGGTGTTCTACGTCCAGTACGCCCACGCCCGGATCCATTCCGTGCGCGCGCAGTACGCTGAAAAGGGCGGCGATCTTGCCAAGGTCACCCAGGCCAACCTGGCTTTGCTGACGGCCGACACCGAACTGGCCTTGATGACCAAGCTGGCCGAATTCCCTGGCATGCTGACCTTGGCCGCGCAGACGCTGGCGCCCCACGATGTGGCGTTTTACCTGCGCGATCTGGCCAGTGCGTTCCATAGTTACTACGCTGCGGAACGTTTTCTCGTGGATGATGTCGAACTCAGCCGGGCCCGCGTAGCCCTGCTGTCGGCCACCGCGCAGGTGCTACGCAACGGCCTGTCACTCTTGGGCGTGAGCGCGCCCGAGAAGATGTAATCAGAAGGTTTCTCGCATGAACTCCCAACGTGGCGGTTTTTTCCTCGGCATGATCCTGGGCCTGTTGATCGGGCTGGCGCTCGCGCTCGGCGTGGCCCTCTACATCACCAAGGTGCCTTTGCCCTTCATCGACAAGGTCCCCCAGCGCACCGCTGAACAAGACGCCGCCGAAGCCGAAAAGAACAAGAACTGGGATCCCAACAGCCCGCTGTACGGCAAAAACCCGGCCAAAGCCAAGGCGGTGGTCCAGCCGGTCCAGACCGAAGCGTCCGGCGCAGCCGAGCCCGCCGAAACCCCTGTGACGGCCGCATCCGGCGCCGCCAGCGGAGCGGGCGCCAAAGCGGCGCCTGCGCAGGCCGCTTCCAGCGCGCGCAACCCCGCTGCGATCCTGGCTGGCGAGCCCGTGTCCACCGCCAGCGCACCTGATCCGTTTAGTTATCTGGTGCAGGCCGGCGCCTATGGCAGCCAGGCTGAAGCCGAGCAGCAACGCGTCAAGCTGGCCATGCTGGGTCTGGAGCCCAAAGTGGCCGAGCGCGAAGTCAACGGCCGAACCATGTACCGAGTGCGTTTGGGGCCCTTCCCGCAGCGAGATCAGGCTGACGAAGTGCGCACCAAGCTGAGCGCCGCCGGGGTGGACTCCGCCCTGGTGCGCGTGCAGAAGTAAACCGTCCAAAAAGGAATGTGCATGAACCGCCGCGATTTTTCGATCCAGACGCTCAGTGGCCTGGGCTTGGCCTTGGCTGCGCCCACCTGGGCCTTGGCGCAAGGCGCCCCGGTCGAGGGCACCAACTACGTCAAGCTGACGCAGCGCGCGCCTACGTCCGCGCCCGCCGGCAAGATCGAGGTGGTCGAGTTCTTCTGGTACGGCTGCCCCCACTGCAACCACTTCGAGCCCTACCTGACCGCCTGGCTGGCCAAGCTGCCGCCCGACGTGGCCTTCCGTCGCGTGCCGGTGGCCTTCCGCGAAAACCCCTTCGGCATCCATCAGCGCCTGTACTTCGCCGCCGAAGCGATGGGCCTGCTGCCCACCTTGCATGCCAAGATCTTCCATGCCATCCACGAAGACCAGCTGAAGCTCGACAAGCCTGAACTGATTCAGGACTTCGTGGCCAAGCAAGGCGTGGATGCGGCCAAGTTTATGGCCACCATGGAGTCCTTTGGCGTCAAGACCAAGTCCGCCCAGGCCCGCACCCTCGCTGAGGCCTACAAGATCGATGGCGTGCCCGCGTTGGGCATCGCCGGCCAGTACTTCACCAACGTCGGCCTCAATGGCTCCGAAAAGAACGCCCTGGCCACGGTGGATTACCTGGTGAACAAGGTCCGTCAGGGCAAATGAGCCACGGCGGCGGTGCGGAAGTCACGCCGCTGGCCGCCGTTTTGGCTCCGTCAAGGCTAGAATCACTGCAAATTCCATGCCTTTGACGATGCACGTTTACCCCCTATCCTCAAGCAGCCCTTCGAGTCCGTTCCTGTCCCCAGGTCAGAGAGCGGTTCGGGCCCTGCTCATGGCCGTGGCCCTGGCGGGCCTCGCGCTGGATGCCGGTGCCGTCAAAGCGGATCGGGATGAGCCACTGTCGTTCGCCGCAGATTCCGCGCGTGTCGACGAGGCCCAGAAGCTCAACATCCTGAGCGGCAATGTCGAAATCACCAAGGGCACCATGGTGGTCCGTTCAGACCGCGTGGAAGTGCGCCAGAACGCCGACGGCTCCCAATCGGCTGCGGCCTTTGGCGGGGCGGGTGGCAAAGCGTATTTCAGCCAGAAGCGTGAAGGGGTCGACGAGTCCATCGAAGGCGAAGCCGAACGGGTCGATTACGACGGCAAAACCGACATCGTGCGCTTCACCGGCAAAGCCGAGATGCGCCGTCTGCGGGGCGCGCGCGTCACCGATCAGGTGGCGGGTCAGGTCATCGTCTACGACAACAAAACCTCCGTCTTCCAGGTGCTGGGCAGCGCCTCAGGTGCCGGTTCTTCGCCCGGCCGTGTGCGAGGTGTGATCACCCCGCGGTCGGCCGAGCCAGCCCCGCCTGCGGCGTCGGCAACCAGCAAATCCGGCAAGGCCGAGGGAAGCCGTCCATGAGCGACGCCGCAGCCCCGGTCAGCATGCTGCGGGCCGAAGGCCTGAAAAAGCGCTATGGCGCGCGCACAGTGGTCCACGATGTCCATGTGGCCGTGGGCGCAGGCGAGGTGGTGGGGCTGCTGGGTCCCAACGGTGCCGGCAAAACCACGTCCTTCTACATGATCGTCGGACTCGTGCCGGCCGATGCGGGCCGCATTGACATCGATGGCGAGCGCGTCGAGCGCCTCCCCATCCATGAGCGGTCGCGGCTGGGCCTGAGCTATTTGCCGCAAGAAGCCTCGATCTTTCGTCAACTCAATGTCGAAGACAACATCCGCGCGGTGCTCGAGCTGCAGTATGACGACCAGGGCAAGCGCCTGAGCGAGTCGGTCATCGATGAGCGACTGGATGCCCTGCTGCATGACCTGAGCATCGAGAAGCTGCGCACCAGCCCCTCTCTGGCCCTGTCCGGCGGCGAGCGCCGTCGTGTCGAAATCGCCCGGGCCCTGGCCACGCAGCCGCGTTTCATTCTGCTCGATGAGCCCTTCGCGGGCGTGGACCCCATTGCGGTCATCGAGATCCAGCGCATCATCAGTTTCCTCAAATCGCGTGGCATTGGCGTGTTGATCACAGACCACAACGTGCGCGAGACCCTGGGCATCTGCGATCGCGCCTACATCATCAGTGAAGGTCGCGTCCTGGCAGAAGGGCGGCCGGCGGACATCATCGACAACGCCGAAGTCCGTAAGGTCTACCTGGGCGAACACTTCCGCATGTAAGCGATCCACCAGGTACCTGTCGCCATGAAGCCATCCTTGCAGTTCCGGCTGTCGCAGCACCTGGCGCTCACGCCCCAACTCCAGCAGTCGATTCGCCTGTTGCAGCTGTCCACACTGGAGCTGCATCAGGAGGTCGAGCAAATGCTCGAACAAAATCCCTTTCTCGAGCCCGACGACGAGTTCGCCTCGCTCGAAACGGCCGCCGGTCAGGAGTTCGAGCGCCAGCGCAACGAGCGCAACAGCGGCGAATCTGAGCGCGGTGAAGTTGCATCGCACACCGATTCCTCCGAAGGTGAAGCCGGCGGCATCGACACCGTCGAGTCCGGTACCACCGAGCGCGACGACTGGGAAAACGGCACCGAGCGTGACGACTTCGACGGCATTCGCGAAACGCCGTCCCGCCAGAACACCGATGACGATGACTACGATGTGCTCGAGCGCAATGCGATTGCCATCAGTCTGCAGGACCACCTCCGCCAGCAATTGCTCGGCTCGCGCCTCAGCGAGTCGGACATGGCCACCGTCGAGATCCTGATCGAGTCGCTGAACGAAGACGGCTACCTGGCCGACCCGCTTGAAGAAATCGCCGCGAGTCTGCTTCCCGAGGACGCCGATGAAGACATGCGCGACGAGGTGCTCTCTCGCCTTCGCTGCGGCCTGGGCTGGTTGCACAACCTCGAGCCCGTGGGTGTCGGGGCGGCCAATCTGTCCGAGTGCCTGATCCTGCAACTCAAGACCTTGCCGCGCAGCGAGGCGCAGGCCATTGCCATCATCATCTGTCGCCAGCATCTCGAACTTCTGGCGCGGCGTGACATCAAAAAATTGATGGCCGTCACGGGCGCCGACGAAGCCTTGATCAAAGAAGCGCAGACGCTGATCGTCGCGCTGGAGCCCAAGCCGGGCCGGGCCTTCACACGTGCCGAAGCCAACATCATCGTCCCCGATGTGATCGTGCAGAAGGCCGGCCGGGGCTGGAAGGTGGTGCTCAACCCGGATGTCATGCCCAAGTTGCGCATCAACGATCTGTACGCCCAGGCACTGCGCCAGACCCGCGCGCCTCGCGGCAGCACCGCGACCGAAAGCCATGCCGCCCTGTCGTCGCGATTGCAGGAAGCCCGTTGGTTTGTCAAAAACATCCTGCAGCGCTTTGACACGATCTTGCGGGTGTCCCAAGCCATCGTCGATCGGCAAAAGAACTTCTTCACCCACGGCGAAATCGCGATGAAGCCCTTGGTCTTGCGCGAAATCGCCGACGAGCTCGGCTTGCACGAATCGACCATTTCGCGGGTGACCACGGCCAAGTACATGAGCACGCCCTTCGGCACGTTCGAACTCAAGTACTTTTTCGGCTCCTCACTCAATACCGAAGCGGGTGGCAACGCATCCAGCACCGCGGTGCGCGCGCTCATCAAGCAGTTGATCGCGGCCGAGGACGCCCACAAGCCCTTGTCCGACAGCCAGTTGTCCACCATGCTCGAAGAGCAGGGCATTCAGGTGGCCCGCCGCACGGTGGCCAAGTATCGCGAAGCCCTCAAGATCGCGCCGGCCAACTTGCGCAAGGCGCTGTGACGCACGAAAGGCCCATGTTGAGTCTGACCACCCTGGAGCACGTCATCACCGTTCTGCCCGGCGCAGACTGGGCGGCCTTGGCGCTGTTCTTTTTCGGCTGGGTGGGCTATGCGGCTTTTGCACGCCGTCGGGCCAAGGTCGAGCGCACCTTGTTGTCCAGCACCAACCACTTCCGCCGCAAATGGATGGAGCAGGTCACCTACCGCGATCAACGCATCGTCGATGCCGCGGTCACCCAGAACCTGGCCAGCAGTCCCAGCTTCTGGGCCTCCACCACCATCCTGGTGCTGGGTGGTTTGCTCGCGGTGCTGGGGACCAATGATCGCGCCTCCGAGCTGGTCAAGGACCTGCCCTTTGCCGCGCGCACGTCCATGCTGGTCTTCGATGTCAAGATCATTGTGCTGCTGGCCGTCTTTGTCTACGCCTTCTTCCGCTTCACCTGGTCCATGCGCGTCTACTCCTTTGGCGCCATCCTGGTCGGCGCGGCGCCCAATGTCGACGTGTTCGAGACCGGGCAGGCCGACCGCAAGGAGTTTGCCGAGCGCGCGGGCAAACTCATGGGCATGGCCGCCGAGAGCTTTGCCGACGGCCTGCGCGCCTATTACATGTCCTTTGCCGTCATCGGCTGGTTCGTCTCGCCGACTTTGTTTGCCATAGGCACCCTCGCTGTTCTGTGGGTCCTGTATCGCCGAGAATTCCGCTCAGACGTTCTGGAAGTGCTGCGAGCCTGATCGCACGAACCTTCATCCGCTTTCTTGCTCTTTCTGCACCATGCCCATCTCACCACCGCGCCGCCCTGTTGTTTCCTCCGCCACCGGGCGGCCTTCGGCATCCCGTCCGGCCCTGACGGCCGATCGGCCCGTTGCGCTCTATCTCCCATGCCCGGTCGGGGTCGAGGCCTTGTTGCATGAAGAGGTGGCCCGCATCCTCGGCGAAGGCGTGCAGGTGCACCCGTCGCGTGGCGGCGTCGAGGTCCAGACGCGTCTGCCCGGCGATCTGATCGAGCATGCCATGCGCCTCAACCTTGAAAGCCGCCTCGCTCAGCGCGTCCTGTGGCGCGTCGCTTCGCGCGTGTACCGGCATGAAGACGACATCTATGCCATCGGCCGCACGGTCCGTTGGGGCGACTGGATCACCCCCCGCCACACCATCCGGGTCGACGTCACGGCGCGAAACTGCCCGCTGCGCAGTCTCAACTTCGCTGGCCTGCGCATCAAAGACGCCGTATGCGATGACCTGCGCGACGCCACCGGCGAGCGGCCCAACGTGGACACCCGTTTCCCTGACATGGGCCTGGTCCTGCATCTGGATGACATGACGGCCACCCTCTATGTCGACACCTCCGGCGAAGCGCTGTTCAAGCGGGGCTGGCGCGAAGACAAAGGCGAGGCCCCGCTCAAAGAAACGCTTGCCGCAGCCATGCTCGCGGCAGCAGGCTGGCAAGGCCGCCCTGAAGATGGCGCCTTGCTCGACCCCTGTTGCGGCGCCGGCACCATCCCCATCGAAGCTGCGCAAATCGCCTGCGACATCGCCCCCGGGTTGCTTCGCCGCTTTGCCTTTGAAAAGCTCTTGCCCTTCCGCTCCCATCTGCCGGCCTGGCAAGCCATGCGCCAGGCGGCCAAAGCGCGCCAACGTGCCCCCCAGGTTCCCATCTATGCGGGAGATGTTTCGTTCCGCATGACCGACTTCTCCACCCGCAACGCGCAGCGGGCCGGCGTCCTGCATGCCATCGAGTTCAAGACTGCCGACGCATTGCAGCGTCCTGCACCGTCCGAACGCGGCATCATGATGTTCAACCCGCCATACGGTGAGCGAATCGACCCGAAAGGCTCCATCAAGGGGCGTGCCCCCCGGTACGATCTGGAAGACGAGTACGACGAGCCCGCGCCGCGTGCCGGCCGTGAGCAATTCCAGGATGGTGAAGCCAATGACTTCTTCCAGCGGCTGGCCGCGCATTGGAAGCGCCACTACGCCGGCTGGACCGCGTGGGTTCTGTCTCCCGACATGAAACTGCCCAGCGCCATGCGCCTCAAGGAAAGCCGTCGCGTGGTGCTGTTCAACGGGCCCATCGAGTGCCGTCTCTTCAAGTTCGACCTCACGGCAGGCAGCCACAGAAAAACGGCCTCAACTGACCCGGAGCAGGGATGACTCCTACCGTGTGACGCTCGCCCGCCGGGCGACTTACACGGACCTCCGCTCAGGCGTCCCACCACGCGGCCATCACACCCAGCGCCATCAGCGGGGCGGTATCAGCGCGCAAGACCCTCGACCCCAGTGACACGGCTTCCCAGCCGCTTTGCAGCACCGCGTCCTCCTCCTGAGGCGCCAGGCCCCCCTCCGGCCCACTCAAAAAGTAGACCGGCGCGCGATCATCGTCTGCGCTGACGTTCGCCGCCCAAGCCCGAATCCCTTTGGCTTCTCGCAAACTCAGTACGCCGCATCGCGCCCCGGCGGGCCGATCCTGCTTCAGCCACGTCGTCAAAGGTCGAACCTCGTGGATCAGCGGCACGCGAGTCCGGCCCGATTGCTCCGCCGCGGCGATGGCCACGCCTTGCCAATGCGCCACTTTCTTCGCCGCGCGCTCACCGTCCAGGCGCAGCACCGAGCGCTCACACATCAGCGGTTGAACCGCGGCCACACCCAACTCCGTTGCCTTTTCCACCAACGCGTCCATCCGATCATTGGCCGGCATGCCCACGACAAGCGTGACGTCCCGGGGCAGTTCTCGGCTCACCGCTTCGTGGTCCCGCACCCCTACGCGGACCACCTTGCGGCCCATGCTCAAGATCTCGGCTGACCATTGCCCGTCCCGGCCGTCAAACAGAACGACCCGCTCCCCAGGTTGCATCCGCAACACCTGAACATGCCGGCTCACCGACTCAGGTAGATCCAGTTCCAGTTGGGCGGACAACGGAATATCAATAGGAACAAACAGGCGAGGCAGCACGGCGTACTCTTCAATCAGGTTCACGAACCCTCTCAGTTTGCCCTTGAACCCGGGCCGTGCTGCCCTGTCCGCGGCAGCCCTAAGCAGGGCGCACCAAGTATTTTTAATAAAAAAGCGACAAACACTTGCGCACCTTGTCAAAACAGTGCCATAATTGCGTTCTTCGCTGCTCACGACGACAAAACAAGTCGGTAGCAAATAAAGCGAACAGTTCTTTAAAAATTAGCAGCCGATAAGCGTGGGTGTTTGGGTGGTTGATGAGGTCGGATCGAAAGATCAGGCTCTTAGCAATAAGGCCAAATGCTCACGGATAGATGAAGAATGAAATTCA
>JBLNAI010000004.1:0-119123 GCA_050259275.1 Acidobacteriota bacterium | reverse complement strand
ACTCGCCCGCCAGTTTGGCGGCACGTTGGGGCTGATCATCGTCGACTACCTGCAGCTGATGAGCGGATCGGGCGGCAACGAAGAGAACCGTGCGACGGTGATCGGTGAAATTTCCCGGGGCCTGAAAGCACTGGCCAAAGAACTTCAATGCCCCGTGATCGCCCTGTCACAGCTGAACCGGTCGGTCGAAACCCGTCCCGACAAGCGCCCCATGATGTCCGACCTGCGTGAATCGGGCGCCATCGAGCAGGATGCCGACGTGATCATGTTCATCTACCGCGACGAGTACTACAACAAGGAATCGAAGCTGCAGGGTATCGCGGAAATCATCATCGGCAAGCAGCGTAACGGCCCCGTGGGTACGGTGAATCTGGCCTTCCTCAAATCCAATACCCGCTTCGAAAACCTGGCCCCCGGCACCTATGTCGGGGACGGCGACCAATACTGATTCAGGCGGGAGCCGATCAGGGATCACAGCCCATGGCGCGCCAGCCAGGCTTGCAGTTGCGGGCCGGGCAGCGCCCCTGATACCCGATCGACCTCCCGGCCGCCGACGAACAAGGCCAAGGTCGGGATGCTACGAATGGCGTAACGGGCGCCAAGCGCCTGCTCCGCCTCCGTGTCGACCTTCGCAAACCGCACCCGGCTGACGTACTGGCCAGACATTTGCGCAAAGACAGGCGCAAACATTTTGCAAGGGCCGCACCAGGGAGCCCAAAAATCGACCAGCACAGGTAATTGATTCTTCTCGAGGAAGCGCGACATCGTGCGTCCGGTCAGAGTCACTGGCTGAGCAGGCAACACGGCATGCCCACACTTGCCGCAGACCGGCCCATCCCCCAGGCGCGCGGCCGGCACGCGATTGATCGCCTCGCAATGGGGGCACACCAACTCCAGACTCTCGCTCATACAGGGCCTTCCTTTCTTGGCTTCTTGTGCTTTGCGGCTCCCCATGCAAGCTGAGGGTCATGAACCTGATTTCAAGACAAAAAAAGGGCCCCGAAGGGCCCCGTTCATGCGCGCAAGCGAGCGAGGTCAGTCGCGATCACCGCCGGCAAAGGCCATCAGCAATTGCAGCAGCGACGAGAAGACGTTGTAGACGTCCAGGTAAATGCTCAGCGTGGCTGTCACGTAGTTCGTTTCGCCCCCATCGATGATGCGCTTGAGGTCATACATGATGAACGCCGAGAAAATCAACACCGCCATCGCCGACACGGCCAGATGCAAAGCCGGCAATTGAAGCCAGATGTTGGCAATGGCCGCCACCATCAGCACCACGGCGCCGATCATCAGCCACTTGCCCATGCCAGAAACATCACGCTTGGTGGCCTGCGCCCAGGCAGCCATCGACACGAACACCAGCGCCGTTCCACCAACGGCCAGGGTGATCAGTTCAGCCCCGTTGGAAAACCGCAGCGCCACGCCCAGCAAGCGTGAAAGCATCAAACCCATGAAGAAGGTGAATCCCAACAGCAGCAGGACACCCACCCCCGAATTTTTGTACTTCTCGATGCCAAAGAAGAACCCGAACGAGACGGCCATAAACAGCACGAACCCCATCAGAGGGCTGCCGCCGAAGAAATTGAACCCCAGACTCAAGCCAAGCCAGGAGCCCAGGATGGTGGGCACCATCGACAACGCCAGCAGGGCATAGGTATTGCGCAAAACCCTTTGACGATCCCCGCCCAGCGAGGCGCCATAGACCACATCCAAAGGTTTCAAAGACCGATCCATTCCAACTCCATGAGTAACGGGATTAACCCGATGACTGATTCTAGGATGTCCGGCAGAACTTTGCAGGCTCAAGCGCAGACAATTCCCCTGCTTTTACCGCGGCTTATAGGCGCCGGCGCAAAGACTCGTACAGACAGACCGCCGTGGCAGCGGCCACGTTCAGCGACTCTTCTCCACCCGGCTGCGGAATCGACACGGTCAGCGCGCATTGGCTCATCACCGCCGCGCCGACGCCCTGCCCCTCGTGCCCCATCACCCACGCGCAGGGGTCTGGCAAGGGCGCCTGATGGAGCGCAAAGTCCGCATGCGAACTGGTGGCGATCAGAGGCATCTCCAACCGGCCCAATGCTTCAGGGTCCACTTGTTCCACCAAGTGCAAGCCGAAATGGGCACCCATGCCCGCGCGCAGCACTTTTTGTGACCACAGCGCCGCGGTGCCCTTCAAGGCAATGATTTGTGCCACGCCCAGGGCCGAAGCGCTCCGCAGAATGCTTCCCACATTCCCGGCGTCCTGCAGTCGATCCAGCACCACCGTCCTCTGTCCCGCCAAGATGTGTGACCCGGTCGCTTCGGCAAGCTTGGCTGCCGACACCAGGAAACCCAATTTGGCCGGTGACTCCAAACCAGAGAACTGGGCCCACAAGGCCTGAGCAACCACCACGACGCGGGCGGCCTGACGCGCCAGCGCGCTGAGTGTCGATGCGAGCGGGTCGACCGAAGACCCCGAGCCACCTTCACCCAGCCAGACGGTATCGGCGATCACCGCCACGTCCACCGCCACCTGCCTGGCCACACAGGCAGAACACAGATGGTCCCCTTCCAGCCAGATCTCACCCATCTTGCGATAGGCGCCGGGGTCCTGGCTCAATTTGCGCAGGCGCTGAATCAAAGGATTGTCACGCGAGGTGACCTGGGTCGTGAGAGACATGGTTGCCTTTTGGGATACGGTGCGAGGTCATCCGGCCATGAGGCGATCAAGCCGAGAGCCCCGGCATCACCACCGACTCCGCCGTCACATCCAGCATCAATTTGACAGGCGCAAAACTGCGGCGATGCGCAGGCGTGACGCCGTGCAGCTTCAACGCCGCGACATGATCGGCCGTGGGGTAGCCCTTGTGACCGTCAAATCCGTACTGCGGGTAAGCCTGATGCAGGTCTTCGCACAGTCGGTCACGGTGCACCTTGGCCAGGATCGAGGCGGCAGAAATGGCGGCCACCTTGGCATCACCCTTGATGATGGCCTCCGCGGGCACCTTCAACACCGGCAAACGATTGCCGTCTACCTGCACCAGCGAAGGCTTGAGCCGCAGCCCCTCGACAGCCCGGCGCATGGCCAGCATCGTGGCCTGCAAGATGTTGACGGTGTCAATTTCTTCAACCGACGCTTCGGCAATGCAAAAGCACAAGGCCTTGGCGCGGATTTCGTCAAAAAGGCGATCACGTTGCTTGGCTGTCAGCTTCTTCGAGTCCGCCAGGCCAGCGATGGGTTGCAGGTCGTCCAGGATCACCGCCGCAGCGACCACGGGCCCCGCCAGGGGGCCCCTGCCGGCCTCATCCACTCCGGCGATCAGTCCCACCGGGGGCTTGAACAGCAGGTCCAGTTGTTCGGGCTCGGGCGCTAGGGGTTCAGCGCTTTTCGAGGACTTGAGCGATCGCATCGGTAGCCGCCTGAGCCGTGTTGCGCCTCAGTGTCTGATGAAGTTGCATAAAACGTTGGACCACGGCGTCGGATTTGGCAGGGTGGTCCAGCCAATCGAGCACGTCGCGCGACAGCGTCTGAGGGGTCGCGTCATGCTGCAGGCGCTCGGGCACAACAAAATCTCGCAGCAGGATATTGGGCAAACCCACCCAGGGCAAATAACCCATGCGCTTCATCAGCTGCCAACTCAGGGCACTGATCTTGTAGCTGATCACCATGGGTCGCTTGAACAAGGCGGCCTCCAGGGTGGCTGTGCCACTGGCTATCAAGGTCACATCGCAAGCGGCCAATGCGTCGTGCGACTGCCCGTCCACCACCAGCAGGGGCGCATCAGGCGCGTGCTCGGCAATCATGGGCGCCATCAGCTCACGCAGGCCAGGGACCACCGGCAGCACGAATTTTAGTTCCGGCCGCATCTTGGCAAGCATGGCCACCGTCTGCAGGAACGTCGGGGCGATGTGCTGGATTTCACCGCGGCGGCTACCGGGCAACACCGCGACCACCGTGGCATCCGTGGCCAAACCCAAGCGTTGGCGAGCCCCTTCTCGGGGTACATCCATCGGAATGGTGTCTGCCAGAGGGTGCCCGACGAAAGTCGCGGCGATGCCCTTGGCATGATAGAGCTCGGGCTCAAATGGGAACAGGCAGAGCATGTGATCCACCGAGCGGTGAATCTTGTTGATGCGGCTGCCGCGCCAGGCCCAGATCGAGGGGCTCACGAAGTGAACCGTCTTGATGCCTGCGGCCTTGAGTCGGGCCTCCAGCCCGAGATTGAAGTCGGGCGCGTCAACGCCGACGAACACATCGGGCCGCATGTCGATCAGGCGATCGCCCAACTCCCGGCGGATGCCGTAGATCTCGCGAAAACGTCGCACCAGCTCCATGTTGAAGCCATGCACGGCCAGCTTCTGATAAGGCCACCAGGCTTGGAAACCATGGGCACCCATTTGCGGGCCGCCGATGCCTTGCGCTGCCAGGGTGGGCCACCGAGACTTCATGCCGCCCAGGAGCAAGCCCGCCAGCAAATCACCGGAGGTCTCTCCGGCGACCATGGCCACATTCAAGCGCTCTGACCGGCTCACCGGACGATACCGCGCGTGGCCAGGGCCAGAAAGGCCACCATGTTGTCGATGTCCGGGTCCGCCTCAGGCGTTTGCCCACGCAGCGCCTCGATCTCCGCCCGCGCGGCGTCCAGAGTCAGCCCCTTGCGATACAAGGACCGATACATCTGCTTGAGCACAGCCAGGCGTTCGGCCGAGTACCCTTGCCGACGTGGCCCTTCCTGATGCGCACTTTGCGCCTCAGCCGGGTTGCCTGCCGCCATCACAAACGGTGGCAAGTCTTGCGACAAGCGCGTCTGGAAGCCCAGCATCGCATAGTCGCCGATCCGCACAAATTGATGGATCCCGCTGATGCCGCCGATCAGGGTGCGGTTACCCACCTCCACGTGGCCAGCAAACTGAACCGAATTGGCGATCGTGTTGTGGTCGCCGATCGTGCAGTCGTGCGCGACATGCACATACGCCATGATCCAGTTGTCATGGCCGATGCGCGTCACGCCCTTGTCCTGGACGGTACCGGTGTTGAAGGTGGTGAATTCGCGAATCGTGTTGCGGTCACCGATGATCAACTGCGTTGGCTCATCGTGGTACTTCTTGTCCTGAGGATTGGCCCCCAGTGAAGCGAACTGATAGATGCGATTGTCGCGCCCAATCGTGGTGTGTCCTTCGATCACGCAATGCGGCCCGACCGTGGTTCCCTCGCCGATGCGCACATGTGGGCCAATGACGGTGTAGGGACCCACGCTGACGCTGTCGGCCAGTTGCGCTCCCGCGTCCACGATGGCGGTAGGATGAATCGTTGCCATGGCGCGCTCAGGACACCTTGCGTTTGGTGCACATCAATTGCGCTTCGACAGCCAACTCGCCATCGACAAAGCCCTGCGCAATGAACTTGTAAATGCCTGCCTTGACCCGGTCGACCTTGACGTCCAGCAGCAACTGATCGCCCGGCTCGACGGGGCGCTTGAAGCGCGCGCCGTCAATACCGACAAAGTACACCACCGAGTCGTCATCGACTGTGGTGCCCTGCGACGAGAAAACCAGCAGCGCCGCAGCCTGAGCCAGCGCCTCGAGCATCAACACGCCGGGCATCACCGGGCGCTTGGGGAAATGCCCTTGAAAGTACGGCTCGTTGATCGAGACGTTCTTGATGGCCTTGATCTGAACGTTGTCCTCGATTTCAAGCACGCGGTCCACCAGCAAGAAGGGGTAGCGATGCGGCAGCTTTTCGAGAATCTTGTGAATGTCCATCTTCATTTGTTTAGCTTTTCCAGAGCACGAATGCGATCACGCAAAGCATGCAGGTGCCGCAAGGTCGCGGCGTTCTTTTCCCAGGATGCGTTGTCATCCAGCGGGAAAAAGCCGGTGTATTGGCCCGGCTTGTGAATGGAGCTCGACACGACGGTCGCCGCAGAAATGTGGACCCCGTCGGCCAGTGTCAGGTGGCCCAGCACCATGGCGGCCCCCCCCACCGTGCAGCCCGCACCGATGCGCGTGCTGCCCGCCACGCCGACACATCCGGCCATCGCGGTATGGTCGCCGATCTGAACGTTGTGTCCGATCTGGATCAGGTTGTCCAATTTGACGCCGTTGCCAATGACGGTGTCATCCAGCGCCCCACGGTCGATACAGGTGTTGGCCCCGATTTCCACGTCGTCACCAATGCGAACCGCGCCGAGCTGCTCGATCTTGATCCATGTTCCGCGATAGGGCGCGAAGCCGAACCCGTCCGCGCCGATGACCACTCCGCTGTGCACGATGCAACGCGCACCGATTTGGCAGTCATAACCCACCGACACATTCGCAGCCAATCGGGTGCCCGGGCCAATGACCGCGCGGGCGCCGACTACCGTGTGCGAGCCGATCACGGCACCGGCGGCAATGCGTGCGCCAGCCTCCACCACCGCAAGAGGGCCGATCGAGACACCCGGCTCGACGTGGGCACTGGAGTCGACCACCGCGCTGGGATGGATGGCGCCAGACGTCTGGGGACGGAAACGTGCCGCCCACCATTGAGTCAGCCTGGCAAAGTACAGATACGGATCATCGGTCAGAATCGCCGAGGGACACGCCTTTGCTTCCTCCTGCAAAGAGGCATGCAGGATCACGCAGCGTGCAGCGGTGCTCGCCAACTGCGCCCGGTATTTTGGGTTGCTGAGAAAGGCAATGAAGCCGGGCTCAGGCGTGGCATCCAGCGGTGCGATGCGTTGCACGCTTGTCTCTGGGGGGCCCAACAATTGCCCACCCAGGTCTGCCACGATTTGAGCAACGGATACGGCCCCGTCGCTCGCCGCCGAAGTCCCCCTCAGGGTCACTTCACCGACCCGGAATTCAAGGCACGAATCACCTTCTCGGTGATGTCAATGCGAGGCGCGGCAAAGACCGCTTCCTGGAAAATGATGTCGTACTTTTCTTGTTCAAAAATCTGCTTGACCACGCGATTGGCGCGATCCAGCACGCTGGACAGCTCTTCGTTCTTACGCTGATTCAGATCTTCTTGGAACTCGCGGCGCTTGCGTTGCAACTCGCGATCCTGCTCGATCAGGTCGCGCTGGCGACGATTGCGTTCGGACTCGCCCAGCGTGAGAGCGTCTTTCTCAAACTTGTCAGAGGCGCCCTTGAGGCGCTGCTCCAGTTCGGCCAGGTCCTTCTCGCGACGGCTGAACTCGGATTCCAGCTTGGCCTGCGCAGCCTTGGCCGGAGAGGCGTCACGCAACACCTTGTCCAGGTTGACATAGCCGATCTTGAGTTCCTGAGCTTGCACGCCCATCGAACCCAGCACAAGGCAGGTGGCCGCCAGGGCCTTGGTGATGAATTTCATGGTCAAAACGTCGTACCAATCTGGAACTGAAGTTTCTGGATTTTATCTTGGTCGAAACTGCGAATGGGCTTGCCGTAACTCAATTTCAAAGGCCCGACCGGGGAAATCCAGCTGATGCCCACGCCGACAGAGGCGCGGAGATCTGCTGCGCGAACCGTCTGCTGATCGCCCCAGACGTTACCGGCATCCATGTAAGCGAACATGCGCAAGGTGCGGTCATTTCCCGCACCGGGGAATGGCACGTACAACTCGGTATTCATGTTGAACCGCTTGGAGCCGCCGATGTAGGCGCCTTCAATGTCTGCGGGGCCCAGAGAGTTCTGTTCAAAGCCACGCACGGTGCCCAGACCGCCCGCGTAGAAGTTCTTGAACACCGGATAGGGCTTACCGGCCAGTCCGATGCCGTATCCCACTTCGGTATTGAAACCCAACGTGAATCGATTGGTCAGCGGGTAGTACTGCTGGAACTGATAGTCGCTACGCAGATAGCGGGTGTCGCCGGCCACACCCCATTCCAGATTCACACGCTGATAGCGACCTTGCGTGGGCGCAATCAGACTGTCACGTGCATCGCGCGCCCAACCCACCGTCAGCGGAATCGACAGGCTGCGCTCGCCAAACAGTTCCCGGTGAACCTTGTAGCTCACAGGCAGGCCCACATTGCCTTTGATGGCCGTCTGTTCGGCGCCCAGGCCAAAGAACACCGTATCGAATTCAGTGAACGGCACCCCAAAACGAACGGCCGCCCCAGGCGTGACGATTTCATAGTCGCCACCCTGTGTGCTGAGCGGGCGAGAGGTCCGATAGAACACGTCATAAGAGCGGGACACGCCATCGTCCGTGAAGTACGGATCGACCGTGCTCACCACCAGTGTCCGGTTGTACTTGCTGGTGTTGACTTCCAGGCCCAGATAATTGCCCGTGCCGAAAACATTTTCCTGCTTGATCGACGCCGTCAGCGTCAGCTTCTCGGCCGTCGAGAAGCCCGCACCCACCATCAGGTTACCGGTCGGCTTTTCTTCCACGGATACGGTCAGGTCAACCAGATCTTGCGTACCCGGGACCTCGTTGGTCTCCACATTGACCTGCTTGAAATAACCCAGACGGTCCACGCGGTCACGCGACAGCTTGATCTTCTGGCCGTCATACCAAGCGGACTCGAACTGGCGGAACTCACGGCGAATCACTTCGTCACGCGTCCGAGAGTTCCCCGCCACGTTGATGCGGCGCACATAGACGCGGCGCTGAGGCTGCGCCACCAGCACGGCCACCACCTGCCCCTTGTCACGGTTGATTTCGGGCCGCAGGTCGACCTTGGCAAACGCATAGCCAAACTGCGCAAAGCGGTCGGTGAAGGCCTTGATCGTCGCGGCCACGTCATCCGCACGGTAGGGGTCACCGGGCTTGATCGTCACCAGGCTGCGGAAGGCCGCATCCTTGCCCAGGTAATCGCCCTCCAGGCGGACGCCGGTGACGGTGTACCGCGGGCCTTCATTGACGCTGATTGCGATCGAGATGTCCTGCTTGTCCGGCGAGATGGAAACCTGCGTCGACTCGACCTTGAACTCAAGATAGCCCCGGTTCAGGTAATAGGATTTCAAGGTCTCCAGATCCGCGTTGAGTTTGGATCGCGCGTATTGGTCCGACTTGGTGTACCAGGTCAGCCAGCCGCCTGTCGTCAGATCCATTTGAGACAGCAGGGTGCTTTCCGAGAAAGCCTGGTTTCCCGTGATGCGGATGCTCTTGATCTTGGTGACATCGCCCTCGGTGACCGTGAATGTCACGTTGACCCGGTTGCGCTCGGCCGGGGTGATGTTCGTGACGATCTCGACGCCATACAGACTACGGGAGAGATACTGGCGCTTGAGTTCCTGCTCGGCGCGGTCAGCCAAGGCCCGGTCAAAGGGCTGGCCTTCGCCAATGCCGACGTCTTTGAGCGACTTGATGAGCGCGTCTTTGTCAAATTCTTTGGTGCCGACGAATTCGACACGCGCAATGACAGGACGTTCTTCCACGACGATCACGGCGACATTGCCTTCGATCTGGATGCGCACATCCTTGAACAGGCCCGTCGCAAACAAGGAGCGCAAGCTGGCCGCCCCCTTGTCGTCGGTATAGGTGTCGCCCACCCGAAATGGCAGCGATGCGAAGACGGTTCCCGCGTCGGCGCGCTGCAAGCCTTCAACCCGGATGTCCTTGACGACAAAAGGATCGACAGCCCAGGCGGACGTCTGACAAATGGCTGCAAACAAGGCAGCCACGAAAGTCGGCTTAAGCCGAGACACTGTCATGGAAGGAATATGCATGCAAAAGCTTAGTGCGCGCCAAGCAGCCGCGCCAGATCGTTGTAAATCGCCAGTGACATCATGGCCAACATGATGGCCACGCCACCTCGTTGCAACCGCTCCAGCCAGCGCTCAGACACCGGCCTACCCGTCACAGCTTCGAAAAGATAATACATGAGGTGCCCACCATCGAGGACGGGCAGCGGCAACAAGTTCAGCACCCCCAGGCTCACGCTCACCAAAGCCAGGAAGCCCAGATAAGGGATCCACCCGAGTTCGGCAGATTTGCCTGCGTAATCGGCAATGGTGATCGGTCCGCTGAGATTCTTGATGGATGCCTGACCGATGATCATTTTGCCGAGCATCTCCAGGCTCAAGCGGGACACATCCCATGTGTGTTCCAGTGCTTTACCCACGCCTTCTATCAAGCCATATCTCACTTCGACCAGGGCCGGCATGGCCCCCAAGGCGGCTTCGATGCGGGGCACCTGCTGGCCCTGTACGTCTTTCATGACCGGCGTCAGGGCGACGGACAGGTGCTGACCATGTCGGTCGATGTCAAACTGCAGGGTCTGCGCGCGCCCATTGACCTGACTGGCTCGTATCCATTGACGAAGTTGCGCCGCGTCCAGCACCGTCTGCCCATTGAAACGCAGCACCCGATCCCCCTTGCGCAGTCCAGCCAGGGCCGCGGGGCCGCCTTCGACCACTTCATCGATCAGGGGCTCGGCAAAGGGGCCGGTCAAGCCCACTCGCTCCATGAGACGGGAGTCCACTTCGGTGACGGGGATCTCATTGAGCGCCAATGACACCGTGCGCGTACCCGAACCCGCCCCACCATCCGGCCGGCGGGTGCGAACCTGCAAATCGAGGGCTTGCCCGCTCAACGCGACACGGGTCAGGTGCCACTGCATGTCCGTCATCGAGCGAACGGTTTCCCAATCGGCGTCCTGGTGCGATTTGACCGCCAATACTTCGTCTTGCGAGCGCAAACCGGCACGCTCAGCCAGGCTGCCCGCTCTGGGCTGCGCCATCCACGGGCTCAACTCCTCGACCCCGCTCCAGTTGACGCCGCTATACAGCGCTACGGCCAGCATCAAATTGGCCAATGGCCCCGCTGCCACCACCACGGCGCGTTGCCACAGTTTCTTGCGATTGAACGCGCGGGACAACTCCGCCGGGTCCACTGCCCCTTCACGCTCATCGAGCATCTTGACGTATCCACCGAATGGCAACGCGCAGATGACGAATTCGGTCTCGCCCTTCTGCCGTGACCACAGGACATGCCCGAAGCCCACCGAGAAGCGCAAGACTTTGACGCCACAAGCAACAGCCGCGCGATAGTGGCCATATTCATGGATGACGACCAGAACGGCAATCGTGACGAGAAAAGCGAGGAAGGTCATGACCATGCGCAACCCCTGTCAAAGTCCCAACTGGGCAACGATCTGCCGCGCCGCTCGACGCGCACGCATATCCAGATCCAACAAGCCCTCGACACTGTGCACGCTATCGGCGTCAGGCAAACAAGTGGCCAGGGCACTGGCATTCACGGCATGGATCTGGTCGAAGCGAACCTGACGGTTCAAAAATGCGTCGACGGCCACTTCATTGGCTGCATTGAGCACGCACGTGCTGCCAGCTGGGCCATTGAGTGTGTCCCAGGCCAGTTGCAAGCCGGGATACCGCTTGGCGTCGGGTTCGTGAAAGGTCAACGCCTTCAAGTTCATGAAGTCCAGCAAATCTGCACCCGACTCGATGCGCTCAGGCCAGGACAGGCCATAGGCGATGGGCACCCGCATATCGGGCGTCCCCATTTGCGCCAGCACCGAGCGGTCCTTGCAAACCACCATCGAATGAATGATGCTCTGCGGGTGGATCACCACCTTGACTTGCGCCGGCTGCAAGCCGAACAGCCATTTGGCCTCGATGACTTCCAGGGCCTTGTTCATCATCGTGGCTGAATCGACCGAGATCTTGCGGCCCATGACCCAATTGGGATGGGCACAAGCTTGCTCGGGCGTGATCTGCGCAAACGTCAGCGGATCTCGCTCACGGAACGGTCCGCCAGACGCGGTCAGCACGATGTGGTCCATGCGATCTGCCCAGGTCGTTCGGTCCTCTGGCAGACACTGAAAGATGGCGGAATGTTCGCTGTCGATGGGCAACAGGGTCGCCCCGCCACGCTTCACCGCATCCATGAAGAGCTGGCCACCCACCACGATGGCTTCCTTGTTGGCCAGCAGCAGACGCTTGCCCGCCCTGGCCGCAGCCAGACAAGGTGCCAAGCCTGCTGCGCCCACAATGGATGCCATCACCACATCAACATCGGGATGGGAGGCCACATCGCACAACGCCTGCTCGCCTTCCAGCACCTCGGTCGCCAAGCCCAGAGCCGCCACACGCTCACGCAATTGAGCGGCCAACACGGGGTCCGGCATCACAGCAAACCGGGGATGCCACTGCCGGCACAAATCCGATAACTCAGCCACGCGGGTGGAGCCGGTCAAGGCAAATACCTCGTAGCGGCCACGGTGGCGAGACAAGACATCCAGCGTGTTGGACCCGATCGAGCCGGCCGCACCCAGTATGGACACCCGAATGGGCGCCTGGCCCGAAGTAGTGGTTTGCTCAACCATGGCAAAGCGACATCAAAGCCATCTCAATGGGCAGAACGGGCAGCAAGGCATCGATGCGATCCAGCACGCCACCATGTCCTGGCAGCAATTGGCTGCTGTCCTTGACGCCAGCCTGACGCTTGATGAGGGACTCAAACAAATCGCCCACCACGCTCATGGCCGTGAGAAACAACAAGGACAGTGCCATGCCAACCGGGCCCAAACCCTGCAGCAGATGACTGTACATGCTGGGCGAATCCACCGACATGGACTGATCAACCCAGATCCAGATCAGGGCCACCAGCACGACCGTGGCAAACCCGGACCACACGCCCTCCCAGCTTTTGCCAGGGCTGATGCTCGGTGCCAGTTTGCGACGCCCCCAAGTGCGGCCGCCAAAATAGGCACCGACATCGGCGGCCCAGACAAGGAACAGCATCGATAACAAAAAGTTGATGCCGTGCCCTCGCCCCTCCGCCATCGCCAACCAGGCAACCGCCAGCACCACCACGCCGACAATCTGACGCACCCAGGCCGGGATCTCGCGCCACGAAGCCGACCCAAATTTCAGCGCCCACGCGCCGCCGCACACCCACACAAACAGCGCACTCCACCAGACCCAGGGCATCACGGCAAACCCGGCCAACGCGTGCCCCATCTCATGGACATGCTGATGGACGATCGGCGATTGCACCAACCATTGCCCCAATCCTGGAACGCCCATGAATTGAGCCAGAACCACACCCAACAGTACGCACGCGCCGCCCTGAGCCCACTGGATCAGTCCTTCCCGCCCGCACAGGCGAGACCATTCCCAGCCGGCCGCACCAATGAGAACCAGTGTGAGTAGCGCAAAGGGCCACGCAGTCTGAACCGACAAGGTCCACACGAAGGCCCCAAAGAGAATCAAGGCCGTGACAATGCGTTGCTTGAGCATCTTTTACCCGGCCTTTTGTTCTGCGGGAGTCTCTGCATTGACGCCGCCGAATCGGCGCTCACGCTGAGCGTACTCGTTCAGCGCCCGATCCAGTTCGGCTGCGTCGAAGTCGGGCCACAGGCAATCGGTGAAATAAAGCTCTGCGTAAGCGCTTTGCCAAAGTAGGAAGTTGGACAGGCGCACTTCACCGCCCGTGCGAATGAACAAATCTGGATCGGGGGCGTAAGACATCGCCATGTATCGCGACAGCGCCTCTTCGGTCAACGCATGGGGTGGCACACCCTCCGCCATGGCCTTTTTGCAGGCCTGCACGATGTCCCAACGGCCGCCGTAATTGAATGCCACAGTCAGGACCAGTTTGCCGTTATCCGCCGTGGCCTTCTCGGCATTGGACAAGGCTTCGCGTACCTTGTCCGACACATGATCCGAGTCCCCCACCACACGAATCTGCACGCCATCGGTCTTGAGTTTGAGCAGATGCTTGGAGAGCGCAACCACCAGCAGACTCATCAGCCCGGAGACTTCCTCTTCAGGGCGCTTCCAGTTCTCTGACGAGAACGCAAAAACGGTCAGATAGGGAATGCCACGCTCGGTGCACGCATTGACCACGCTGATCAGAGAATCCACACCGGCCTTGTGACCCACGCCGCGCGGCATGAATCGCTTGCTCGCCCAGCGACCATTGCCATCCATCACGATGGCAACGTGGCGAGGTACCGAAGTATTTGAAGAATTGGATACGGCCATGGAATGGAGCAACTGAAAGAGCCTCGGCCGACAGTGCGCGGCTGAAAACGAAGCGAGGCGGTCATACCGCCTCGGACTACACGACAAGTTTAAGACAAAGAATGAATCAGACTGCCAGGATCTCAGCTTCTTTCGACTGAACCAATTTATCGATTTCAGCGATGGTCTTGTCCGTCATCTTCTGGACTTCGTCCTGCGAACGGCGCTCGTCGTCCTCGGTGATTTCCTTGTCCTTTTGCAGCTTCTTGGCTTGTTCGTTGGCATCCCGACGGAGATTGCGCACAGCCACCTTGGCGTCTTCGCCAGCGCTCTTGACAACCTTGGTCAATTCCTTGCGGCGCTCCTCGGTCAGCGGAGGCATGGGAACGCGAATCAGATCGCCTTGCGACGACGGGTTCAGACCCAGATCCGATTCACGGATCGCCTTTTCAATTTTGGCACCCATGCCTTTTTCCCAGGGCTGCACGCTGATCGTGCGAGCATCCAGCAAACTCACGTTGGCGACCTGGCTGATGGGAACCATAGAGCCGTAATAGTCGATCTGAACCTGATCCAGGATGCCCGGATGGGCGCGACCGGTACGGATTTTGGTCAATTCGTTCTTGAACGCCTCGACCGACTTGTGCATCTTCTGCTCGACGGTATTTTTGATATCTGCAATGCTCATGATTGACTCCGAAAACCTGGTGGCGATGCTGATCAGACGTGGACCAGCGTGCCCTCATCCTCGCCCATGACCACCCGCTTGAGCGCGCCGGGTTTGAAAATGGAAAACACCTTCAAGGGCAGATTTTGATCCCGGCACAGGGCGAATGCCGTGGCATCCAGAACCTGCAGGTTCTTGATCAGGGCTTCGTCAAAAGTAATGGTGCTGTAACGCGTGGCCGAAGGGTCCTTCTTGGGATCGGCGGTATACACCCCATCGACCTTGGTGGCCTTGAGCATGATCTCGGCTCCCACCTCGGCACCGCGCAATGCAGCGGCGGTGTCTGTGGTGAAGAATGGATTACCCGTGCCGGCTGCGAACACGACGACCTTGCCCTCTTCGAGGTACTGCAAGGCCTTGGGCCGCACGTAAGGCTCAACCACCTGATCAATGCTGATGGCCGACATGACACGCGCTGTCATGCCTTCCTGACGCATGGTATCGGCCAAAGCCAGCGAATTCATCACCGTGGCCAACATACCCATGTAATCGGCGGTAGCCCGATCCATGCCGACCGAGCCGCCCGCAACACCGCGGAAGATGTTGCCACCACCGATCACCACAGCGACCTCACAGCCCAATGTGGTGACCTCTTGAATTTCCTTGACCATCCGGACGATGGTTGCGCGGTTGATACCGTAGGCATCATCGCCCATCAATGCTTCACCGGAGAGTTTCAAGAGGATGCGCTTATAGGCGGGCATGCAATCGTCCTTGTTCACTGACTTTCAACTCAACTAGAAGGTTAACGCAACTTCCAGACTGAGCTTTGTTATGGATTCAAAATCAACGAAAGGTTCCCCTTTCGCTCGCGCCCTGAAAGACGCCTAGATAGCACAAGGGGGCACCAGGCCCCCTTGATTGCGTCGGGCTTATTGGCCCTTGGCAGCAGCCACCGTAGCGGCCACTTCAGCAGCAAAGTCGTCTTGCTTCTTCTCGATGCCTTCGCCCACCACGAACATGGTGAACGACTTAACGGTCGTGTTGGCCGACTTCAGATATTGCTCGACGGTTTGCTTGCCATCGGCAGCCTTCACGAAGACCTGATTGAGCAAGGAAACTTCCTTGAGGTACTTCTGGATCGCGCCTTCGATCATCTTGGCGGCGATGTCGGCAGGCTTGCCGGATTCGGCAGCCTTGGCCGTCGCGACGCTGCGCTCGGTCTCAATCAGGCTCGCAGGCACGTCAGCAGACGACAGCGACACGGGCTTCATGGCGGCGATGTGCATGGCCACGTCTTTGGCGGCAGTGGCGTCGCCGTCGAACTCGACCAGCACGCCAATGCGTGCGCCGTGCAGATAGGCGGCCAGATTGCCACCACCGGCGTAGCGCTTGAAGCGACGGATGGACATGTTCTCGCCGATCTTGCCGATCAGGCCCTTGCGCACTTCTTCCACAGTCGGGCCAAAGCCGTCTTGCGACAGGGGCAGATCACCGATTGCCGCCACGTCAGCGGGGTTGTTCTTGGCGATCAGATCAGCGACCGACTTGGCAAACGCCAGGAAGGAGTCGTTCTTGGAGACGAAGTCCGTCTCGCAGTTGATTTCGACCAAAGCGCCCGTGGGGCCGTCGACAGCAGCAGACACCACGCCTTCGGCGGTGACGCGCGAGGCGGCCTTGGCAGCCTTGCCACCGAGTTTGACGCGCAGGATCTCTTCAGCCTTGGCCATGTCGCCATCGGCTTCGGTCAGAGCTTTCTTGCACTCCATCATGGGGGCATCGGTCTTGGCGCGCAGGTCGGCAACCATGCTGGCGGTAATAGCAGCCATTTGCTTTCTCCGTTCAGATCAGACGCAGCGTCATCGCCACGTCAAAGTGATTCATGTTTAAAAAAAAGGGGCTGAAATCAGCCCCTTCATGCCAGATTCAGGCAAATCAGGCGGCGTCGTTGACTTCAACGAATTCGTCTTCGGTGGCAGCGACAGCTTGCACCACGTCGTTGACGGCGTTGGCCTTGCCTTCCAGAACCGCATCGGCCACAGCCTTAGCGTACAGCGCCACAGCCTTGGACGAGTCATCGTTACCGGGGATGACGTAGTCGATGCCTTCGGGAGAGTGGTTGGTGTCCACCACGCCGATCACAGGAATGCCCAGCTTCTTCGCTTCAGCGATGGCAATCTTGTGATAGCCGACGTCGATCACGAACAGTGCATCGGGCAGAGCAGCCATGTCCTGGATACCGCCGATGTCTTTTTCGAGCTTGGCCAGTTCGCGTTGGAACAGCAGGCCTTCCTTCTTGCTCAGTTGCTCCAGACCGGTTTCAACTTGAGCTTGCATGTCCTTCAGCTTCTTCAAAGAACCCTTGACGGTCTTGAAGTTGGTGAGCATGCCGCCCAACCAGCGTTGGTCCACGAAAGGCACGCCAGCGCGCTGAGCTTCGGCGGCGACGACTTCACGAGCTTGACGCTTCGTGCCGACCATCATCACGGTGCCGCGACGAGCCGACAGCTGCTTGATGAACTTCAGAGCCTCTTCAAACGCAGGTTGCGTCTTTTCGAGGTTGATGATGTGAATCTTGTTACGATGGCCGAAGATATACGGGGCCATCTTGGGGTTCCAGAAGCGGGTTTGGTGACCGAAATGGACACCGGCTTCCAGCATTTCGCGCATGGATACGGACATGGAATGCTCCAGAGGTTGGATCTAGAAGCCGACAGCGATTTCAGCGAGTGAAACACCTTGGATTGCCGGCTTCGCGGTTGATTGTTCCCCGAGCCATTTCGGGAAAACTTTCGGATTCTAGCATGAATCCATGGCTCGATCAGCCACGAGCCGTCCTGGCGGCCTTCTTGCCCGCAGGCTTTTTGCCTCCCTCACCGCCGCCATGCCTCCCCCGGGCGCTGGCTGCTCCTGCCTCCGAACGAGACCGCCCTCGCTTGCCTGCGTCCTTGGTGGCTCGTTTTGTCGCTCGATCCTGCGCCTGCACCTCGTCCAGTTCAGCCACCGCGCTGTCATTACCGCGCCGCTTCTTGCCGCCCGAGGCCGGCGGACGCTCTTCACCCGCCTCGCGAACAAGCCGGAAGTCAATCTTGCGGGTGTCCAGATCCACGCGACTGACTTGCACCCGCACCCGCGCGCCCACGCCATAGCGGACGCCACTGCGCTCGCCTCGCAATTCCTGCCGCGCTTCGTCGAACTTGAAGTACTCGCCCCCCAGCTCCGTGATGTGGATGAGTCCCTCGACGAACAAACCATCCAGCAGCACAAACAAACCAAAGCTGGTGACCGCGCTGACGGTTCCGCCATACTCATCGCCGAGTCGCTCCCGCATGAACATGCATTTGAGCCAGGCCTCCACATCGCGAGAAGCCTCATCCGCGCGGCGCTCATTGGCACTGCAGTGAATGCCCGCAGTTTCCCAAGCAGCCGCCTCCTCCGGCGAAAGTTTGATGCGAGCACTGGCGCGCACGGGCGCTTTGGGGAGGCCCTTGCCTCCTCCTGCTGCGGCACCCGGCCGCTTCTTGAAGTTCCCCACTGAAGACTGCACAGGCGGCAGCTTCAGGTCATACCGCCCTGCCCCAAGCATCGCCTTGATCACGCGGTGGACCAACAGATCGGGATAGCGGCGAATCGGGCTGGTGAAATGGGTGTACGCCTCGTAGGCGAGGCCAAAGTGCCCGCTGTTGATCGGCGTATAGATGGCCTGCTGCATGGAGCGCAGCAGCATGGTGTGGATCTGCGTCGCATCGGGACGGTCTTTGGTGGCCTGCGCAAGCGCCTGATATTCACCCGGCGTGGGCTCCTCGCTGAGGCTCAGGCCGAGACCCAGGGCCTTGAGGTAGTTTTTCAACAAGGACCGCTTCTCCGGCGTGGGGCCCTCGTGCACCCGGAACAGCGACGGGTGCTTGGCGCGCTCGATGAAATCCGCCGAGCACACATTGGCCGCCAGCATCGCTTCCTCGATCAAGCGATGCGCCTCCGTTCTGACGCGCGGCACAATTTTAGAAATGCGCCCATTGTCGTCACAAATGATTTGCGTTTCCGTGGTGTCAAAATCCACTGCGCCACGTCCGCCGCGGGCCTTCAGCAAGGCACGATAGACCTCGTGCAGATGTAGCAGGTGCGGCACCAATTCGCCACGCCGCTGCGCATCTGGGCCTTTGGTATTGGCCAAAATGGCAGCCACTTCGTTGTACGTGAAGCGCGCGTGCGAGCAAATCACGGCCGGATAGAACTGGTAGGCGTGAATCTGCCCCTCGGCCGTGATGAGCATGTCGCACACCATCGACAGCCGATCAACCTCTGGATTCAGCGAACACAAGCCATTGGAGAGTTTCTCAGGCAGCATCGGAATGACGCGGCGAGGGAAATACACCGACGTGGCACGCTCATAGGCATCCCGGTCGAGCGGCTCATCAGGTTTGACGTAGTGACTGACGTCGGCGATGGCCACCAGCAGGCGCCACGCATTCGGCGTTTTAGAGCGCCCGGTCTTGGCCGGCTCACAGTAGACGGCATCGTCGAAATCGCGTGCATCCTCGCCATCGATGGTTACCAAAGGCACATCGGTGAGATCAATGCGATTACGACGGTCCACCGGCCGGATTTTTTCAGGCAGTTTGGCAGCCTGCGCCAGCACATCCTCATGAAACTGATGGGGAACCTCGTACTTACGCACGGCAATCTCGATCTCCATGCCTGGATCGTCGATGCCGCCCAATACCTCGACCACCCGGCCGACGGGTTGCGCCACCAAGGAGGGCAATTCTGTCAATTCGACAGAAACCACCTGGCCTGGCTCGGCCTTGCCTGTCGCCTTGGCCGGAATCAAAATATCGCGACCGTAGCGCCGGTCTTCAGGCGCCACCAGCCAGACGCCCCCTTCGTGCAACAAGCGACCAATGATCGGCGTCTTGCGGCGCTCCAGAATCTCCAACACCTGCCCTTCAGGACGCCCACGGCGGTCGAAGCGAACCACACGGACCTTGACCCGATCGCGGTGCATCACGGACCGCATCTCTTGAGGAGCCAGATACAAGCTCACTTCACCATCATCGGATTGCACAAAGCCATGCCCGTCTCGGTGACCCTGCACTTGGCCAACGATTTCGCTCATGAGACTCACAGAAAGTTGTTTGGGACTTGTCATGGACTTTATTTTGATGCTAGAATTGCATTCTTCGCTGTTGAGACGCGATTTAATTGCAAGATTAATTCGAAGAACGGCAGTCGATATGCCCAGGTGGCGGAATTGGTAGACGCACTAGTTTCAGGTACTAGCGGGTAACTCCGTGGAGGTTCGAGTCCTCTCCTGGGCACCAGATTCAAGCCGCATGATCTCAGCATCATGCGGCTTTTGTCTTTTCCGCGCTGAACATTATCCGAAGGCGCCGAAACGGCGAGCAATGCGATGGGGATCATTTGTGTCTCCAGCGTAACGCAAGCGCCCTGCCAAATTCGACACCCACTGATTCGCGGCTGCAATTGATGCGCCTTCGCCACGGATTGCGCAACAACGCAACAGCCGAGGTTTGCACCAAAAATGCCATGCTATACTTGCAGCTTCAGCAGTTCAACGAATTGCAAAAGTACCTGCCCAGGTGGCGGAATTGGTAGACGCACTAGTTTCAGGTACTAGCGGGTAACTCCGTGGAGGTTCGAGTCCTCTCCTGGGCACCAAATTAAAAAAGCCGACCATCTGGTCGGCTTTTTTTTGGCCTCGGCCACCCTACTCAAAAAAACGGCCCCTCTTGGGGCCGGTCGGTATCACTCATCAGGCATCAGAGCATGGTCAAAGCGAATGGCGCTTGCGCACGGCGTCCGGGCGCATGTTGTCGTAGTCTTCGAATGGCTGATGAATCCATGGACTGGTTGGCAGTGTCTCGACATGGTAGTCAGGCGTATAGCTCGATACCCCCTTCACCCACAACACCGCAGAGCGCAACTCCACGATCGCAGGCATGCTGCGCAGGCGCTCTACCACGGCCCGCAAGGTCACACCGGAATCAGCCAGGTCGTCCACCAGCAAAACCTTGCCAGCCAACTCGCCCTTGGGCATGGTGATGTATTTGGCCATGTCCAGACGACCTTGCAGCGTTCCACCGTCATCGCGATAAGAACTGGTCGACATGATGCCCAGCGGACGATCAAAAATCCGAGAGAGGATGTCGCCCGGGCGCATCCCTCCGCGTGCGAGACACAGGATCTGATCGAACTCCCACCCCGAATCGTGCACCTTCAACGCGAGACGCTCGATCAGCTGGTGATATTCGTCCCAAGAAACGTAAAGATGTTTGCCGTCATCAGTCAGCATGGACAATCCCTTTCCAAACAAAGCCGTTGAATGCCGCCGTTGAGCCTGCAAGATCTCAACCCTTGTAAGGGTGGCGCAACAAGATGGTGTGATCCCGATCGGGGCCTGTGGAGACCATGTCGATCGGTGCACCAATGAACGACTGAACGCGCTCCAGATATGCGCGAGCATTCAGGGGCAATTTGTCCCACTGCGTGATACCAAAGGTCGTGCCTTCCCAACCAGGGAAGCTTTCATAGATCGGTTCGCACGCCGTGATGTCATCCGCGTCCAGCGGCAGGATGTCAATGCGCTGACCGCGCAGCATGTAGCCGGTACAGACCTTGATTTCCTTCAGCCCATCCAGCACATCCAGCTTGGTGATGCACAAGCCCGAAATGCCATTGATCAAGACCGAACGCTTGAGCGCGGCGGCATCGAGCCAACCGCAGCGGCGAGCACGCCCGGTGACGGTACCGCGCTCTTGCCCCACTGTGGACAGGTGATAGCCAACGGTATCGGGCACGTCCCAGTCCAACTCCGTCGGGAAAGGCCCGCTGCCAACACGAGTGGTATAGGCCTTGGTGATGCCCAGGATGTAATGCAGCTTGTCGGGTCCCACGCCCGACCCTGCGGCGGCGTTGCCCGCCACGCAGTTGCTGGACGTGACAAAGGGATAAGTCCCATGGTCGATGTCCAAAAGCGTGCCCTGCGCGCCCTCAAACAACACACTGCCACCCTCCAGGGTGTGCTGGTGAATCCTGACGCCAACATCGGCCAGCATGGGCAAGATCTGTTCAGCGGCCTTCATGGCCTGCTCGTAGATCGGCTCAAATGCCAGCGCAGAGGCATGCAGATACCCGGCCAAGGCGAAGTTGTGCAACTCGAGCAGTTCCTTGAGCTTGGCGGCAAAACGCTCGGGATGCTTGAGGTCCTGAACGCGCAATGCGCGGCGCGCGACCTTGTCCTCGTACGCCGGCCCAATGCCCTTGCCCGTGGTCCCGATCTTGCCGCTGCCGCTGTTTTCACGCAGCGCTTCACGGGCTTTGTCCACTTCGACGTGGAAAGGCAGGATCAGGGGGCAGGACTCGCTGATGAACAAGCGCGAACGAACATTCAGACCTGCAGCTTCGAGTCGTTCGATTTCAGACAGCAGATGGGTGGGATCGACCACCACACCATTGCCGATGTAGCAAGCCACCCCTTCACGCATGATGCCCGAAGGAATCAATTGCAAAGCCGTCTTCTTGCCGTTGATGACCAGGGTGTGGCCAGCGTTGTGACCGCCCTGAAAGCGCACCACCGCAGCAGCATGATCGGTCAGCCAATCGACGACCTTGCCTTTGCCCTCATCACCCCACTGGGTTCCGACCACGACGACATTACGCGCCACCACAGAGCTGTTTTGCATGACTGAATCCTGTATTACAAAAGCTGAGTTCGGTCACCGCGCTTCAAAGCGGGCGAACCACCCACTGTCCATCGATGAGCGACAGCTCACGGTCGCAATCAAATTCCTGAACTTCGTGTTCGTGTCCTGGCAACACGCACACCACGGTTTGCCCCTGCTGACGCAACTGGCGCACAGCCAGACGCAGGGCCGGGTCTTCGCCCCACGGCGCGCGAATGGCGGACCGAATTGACAGCCCATCCTTGCCAGCCATGAGCTCGGCGACGATCTTCAGGTCCAGGCTGAACCCGACGGCGGGACGACGGCGCCCGAATACGGCACCCACTTCGTCATAGCGACCACCGCGCAGCAGCGCGTCGGCATGACCGGCTCCATACACGGCAAAGCGGGCGCCGCTGTAGTACGCATACCCGCTGAGGTCGCTCAGGTCGAAGCCCACTCGGACATCCGGAAAGGCCGCGCTGAGGCGCGTGGCGAGCTGGTCCAGATCGGACAAGGCTGCATCGACCAAGGCGTGCTTGGGCAAAGTCTGGCGGGCCTGGGCCAACACCGATGCATCACCATACAGACGGGTCAATTGCACCAAGGCTTGCGCGGCTGCATCACCCCAAGGCTTGGCCAGTTCTCGCAAGGTGCCAGCATCCTTACAGGCCAAAGCCGTCAGCAAGGCATCGCGCTGGTCACCAGACAGTTGCGCATCCACACCCAGACCACTGAGCACGCCCTGCACCAGGCGGACGTCAGCCAAGTCGAGCACCAAGCCGGACACGCCCATGGCCTTGAGGGCCTCCAGCGCCAACTCCTGCACCTCAAGATCGGCTTCGAGACCGGCGTGGCCATAAATCTCGGCGCCGAACTGCAGCGGTTCGCGCGAGGCGTGAGGACTGGCTGGGCGCGTGTGCAGCACCGGCCCGCAATAGCACAGGCGAGTCAAAGAGACGCGGTTGAGCAAATGGGCGTCGATGCGTGCGACCTGGGGCGTGGCATCGGCGCGCACACCCAGGGTCCGACCACTGAGCTGGTCCACCAGCTTGAACGTTTTGAGATCCAGCGCATGCCCGGTCCCGGACAGCAAAGATTCAAGATGCTCGAGCAATGGCGGCATGACCAATTCATAGCCATAGCCACGCGCCACATCCAGGCAGACACGGCGCAGTTCTTCAACACGTCTGGCCTGAGCAGGCAAAACGTCAGCAATGTGCTCTGGCAACAGCCAAGCAGACGACATAGGAATCGGGTGGGGGGTTAAAACCGGCATTCTACCGGCGTCCGGCGCGCTTGCGCGACGGAAAGTGCAACATCAGGCCGAATTCAGGCGCTGGACTACTGAGAAAGCCAGAGTATGAGCAAACCGACGACCATGCTGATCAGCCCCGCGCCGCGAATCTGATCGTCCGTCAATTGCAGCAACTGCTCGAACAGCCGCCGCCAGCCGATGGGGTTCAGCGCTGGCAAAAGCCCCTCCACGATCAACACCAGGCCGAAGGCCAGCCACAGGACATCAGGCGTGCTCATCGGCCGGGCACCACGTTCACTGAATTATTTCTTGCTCGGGACAGACGACGACCCGGGGCCACGCATGGCTCGGAAGAAGTCGTTATTGGGATCCAGAACCATGACATCGCTCTTGCTTCGGAAGGTGGCACGGTAGGCCTCCAGGCTTCGATAGAACTGAGCGAACTGGGGATCGCGGCCAAAGGACTCGGCGTAGAGGATCGATGCCTTGGCATCGCCTTCGCCCTTGAGTTTTTGTGCATCGCGATAGGCTTCAGCGACGATGATTTCACGCTGACGATCCGCGTCTGCACGGATCTTTTCGCTTTCCGCCGCCCCTTGCGAGCGCAACTCATTGGCCACGCGTTTGCGCTCGGATTCCATGCGGCGATAGACCGACTCGGTGATGTTGGCGGAGAAGTCAACCCGCTTGATGCGCACATCGACAATTTCAATGCCGAAGGACTTGGCATCGTCACCGAGGCGACGGATCACCCCTTGCATGACCTTCTCACGCTCGGCAGACAGGACGGCGCCGACATTGCGCTTGGTCACCTCTTCGTTCAAGGCAGCCTGAACAATGGGCACCAGCCGGTTCTCGGCATTGCGGATGTCAACCCCGTTATTGCGGATGAACTGACGGGGTTCGACGATGCGCCATTTGACCAGCCAATCGATCACCAGACTCTTTTTCTCGGCGGTGAAAATGGGGCGCGATTCTGGGCTATCGAGGGTTTGGATGCGCCGGTCCAGCATGACCACGTTCTGCAATGGCGCAGGCAGCTTGACCTTCAGGCCAGGCTCACTGATGACCTCTTTGATTTCGCCCAGGGCGTAGACGACGGCGAACTGCCGCTGATCGACCACATACAAGGTCGAAGCAGCGATGACGATGGCAAGCAGCAAGCCCACCAGGATGGTTCCGATGCGATTCATGTCAGGTTCCTTGCCTGTGCAGGATCAATGCCAATCAACGAGCGTCGCGGTCGCGGCTGCGCAAGCCGTCCCGTGATCTCGAATCAGCGTTGGGCGCGGTCGCTGGCACGACAGGCGCGACAGGGCTCTCGGCCGCCCCACCCGTCGGGGATTGGCCTGGCGTGCTGCCAGTGGCGCCGCCACCCGCACCGCTCATCTGCAGGATTTTGTCCAGGGGGAGATAAAGCAGATTGGAGCCTTGCTTGGCATCGACCATCACCTTGGTGACATTGCTGTAGACCTGCTGCATGGCGTCGATGTACAGCCGGTCGCGCGTCACGCCCGGCGCCTTCTGATACTCGGCCAGCACGGCCTTGAAACGCTGCGCATCCCCTTCGGCTTGTGCAACCACACGAGCGCTGTAGGCCGCGGCCTCTTCACGCAAACGCGCGGCTGATCCCTGTGCCTTTGGAATGACGTCGTTGGCGTAAGCCTGACCCTCGTTCTTCAAACGTTCCCGGTCGGCCCCGGCCTTGAAGGCATCGTCGAACGCGGCCTGAACCTGCTCGGGTGCCTGAACGCTCTGTACGTTCACGTTGGAGATCAACACACCCGCTTTGAGCTTGTTGAGCTGCGCCTGGATGGACTTGACCAGCTCCGACGCAATCGCGTCGCGCTGTTCATACAGAACGGAATCCATCGTGCTGTTGCCGACGATCTCCCGCACTGCCGATTCGGCAGCTTGAAGCACAGCCTCGTCCGAACTGCGGTTTTCAAACAGGTATTGGCGTGCATCTGCCAGGCGATATTGAACCGTGAATCGGATGTCCACGATGTTTTCATCGCGAGTCAACATGGACGAGTCGCGCAAGCCGGTCGCCTGCATCACGGAACTGCTGCCGACATCGATCGAGCGCAATTGCGTGAGGTTGACGATTTCGTGGCTTTGGAAGGGATACGGCGCACGCCATTGGAAGCCCGCATCGACGGTATGGCTGAAGCGACCGAAAGACATCACGACCGCTTGCTGCCCTTCCTGAACAATGAAGAAGCCGCTACCCAGCCAGATCAAGCCGGCCAGACCGACGATCAGACCCACGCCCACGCCAGCGCCTCGGCCATCCGGGCCCAAAGGACTGCCTGGTCCATTCGGGCCTTGGTCACCGCCCTTGCCCGCAAAAAGATTGCTCAACTTGCGGTTGATGTCGCGCCACAGCTCATCCAGATCGGGGGGACCATCCTGACGATTGCTGAAGATTCCCAGAGGCCGGGCAAGAACGCCACCCAGCATGGGCAAGATTCCTCGCGACAGCGTGTGTGGATCAAATGGTTTCATGGTCAAGTTTTGACTGATGAGGGGTCTGTAGCGGCGGGGTCATCCCAGCGCACATCGTTTTGCAGATTGTGCCCGTCGCGGGCCGATTCGGACCGAGGTTCGAGCATTTCATCACCCAGGAGCCCCTCGCTGGCAGCCTTGGCGAGGATGCCGCGCAACACTTCCAGGCCCGCCCCCGTGAGTGCGCTGACGAAAACGCGAGGGCAACGCCGGCCATTGGCCAACTCGAACAAGTCCTGGATGTGATGAGGGCGCTGATGCTCTTCCAAGGCATCGCACTTATTGAACACCAAAACCTGAGGGATCTGCCCGGCACCGATGCTGTCAAGCACCCGAAGGACTTCGTCGATCTGATCGAGCACCACCGGGCTGGCGGCGTCGACCACATGCAGCAGGACGTCCGCATCGGCGGCCTCTTGCAGCGTGGCCTCGAAGGATTCGACCAGGGTATGGGGCAAATCGCGAATGAATCCGACGGTGTCCGAGAGCGTGACGCTTCTGCCCGCCTCGGCCAGATAGAGCTGTCGCGTGGTGGTGTCCAGCGTGGCGAACAGTTGGTCCGCCGCGTAGGTCCCCGCCTTGGTCAATGCATTGAACAAGGTCGATTTGCCAGCGTTGGTGTAACCGACCAGCGAGACCCGAAAGGTGCCCGTGCGTTCGCGAGACCGGCGCTGCGTGCCGCGCTGCCGCTTGACTTTGGCCAAACGCTCTTTGAGCGACTTGATTTTCTGCTCGATCATGCGCCGATCGAGCTCCAACTGCGTTTCGCCGGGGCCGCCGCGATGGCCTACGCCGCCACGTTGACGCTCCAGGTGAGACCAGCGGCGCACCAGACGCGTCGAGAGGTACTCCAGTCGTGCCAGCTCGACTTGCAGCTTGCCCTCGTGGCTGCGTGCGCGGGCGCCAAAGATCTCGAGGATCAGGCCGGTTCGATCCAGAACCTCCACGCCCAGATGACGCTCCAGATTGCGCTGCTGCGCAGGCGACAGGGACTGATCAAAAATCACGCCATCGGCTTGATAGAGCGTGATCAGTTCCTTGATTTCGTCTGCCTTGCCCGAGCCCACGAAAAAAGCGGCGTCAGGCGCACGCCGCTTGGCTGTGACCTTGGCCACAGGCGCGTCCCCGGCCGACTCAGCCAGCAAGGCCAACTCGTCCAGGGTCGGGTCGAAAGATGAGCCAGGGCCTAAATCAACCCCGACCAGTACAACCCGGGGTTCAGGATGGTGATTCAGCTCAGGCCTCGGTGGATTCGTTAGCGTGGAAGTTCACAGCGCGACCGGGAACGACCGTCGAAATGGCGTGCTTGTAAACCATTTGAGTGACCGTGTTACGTAACAGCACGACGTACTGGTCAAAAGACTCAATGTGCCCTTGCAACTTGATGCCGTTGACCAAATAAATGGACACCGGCACGTGCTCGCGACGCAAGAGGTTCAGAAACGGGTCTTGTAAGAGTTGCCCTTTGTTGCTCACGATATGCTCCGTGTTGGAAAGTTTGCGATTTCGGATATGAGGACCTTAACACAGTCGAAAGGGCTGTGCCGGACGCAGGGCGAGAACCCCGCCCAATCTTATTCTTTATCTGTAAACGGATTCTGAGAGGACTTCATCTCGATCCGCAAAGGTGTGCCGTTGAGCTTGAAGTGCTCGCGGAAACGCCCCTCCAGGAAGCGCTTGTAGGCCTGGGTGACGTGCTCGAGTGAATTGCCATGAATCACGATCACGGGGGGATTCTGGCCGCCTTGATGCGCATACCGCAGTTTGGGGCGGAACGCGCCGGCGCGCTTGGGCTGCTGGAATTGAACCGCCTCTTGAAGCAGACGGGTCAAGACAGGTGTCGGCATCTTGCGGCAGGCCGCCTGCCAAGCGTCGGAGATGGCCTTCCAGAGCGGGCCGATCCCCTGCCGCTTGATGGCGGAGATGTGCAGCAGCGGCGCGAATTTCAAGAAGGCCAGACGCTGATCAATCGATCGTTGCAGCATTTCGCGCTGATAGCTGTCTACCGCATCCCATTTGTTGATCGCAATCACCACGGCGCGGCCCGACTCGAGAATGAAGCCGGCGATATGCGCATCCTGATCCGTGACGCCCTGGGTTGCATCGAGAAGCAACAGCACCACGTTGGCATCCGAGATGGCTTGCAAAGTCTTGACGACCGAGAATTTCTCGATGGCCTCGAACACTTTGCCCTTGCGGCGCAGGCCAGCGGTGTCGATCAACTCGAACTGCTGTCCATTGCGCTCGAAAGGCACCGTGATGGCATCGCGGGTGGTACCCGGCATGTCGAAGGCGACCAGCCGCTCCTCGCCCAGCCAGGTGTTGATCAAAGTGGACTTGCCCACATTGGGGCGGCCGGCAACCGCCAGCCGAATCGGACGCGTCTCGTCGTCCAGCAGGGCGTCGTCCTCATCGTCATCGTCTGAGAAGAAGTCTTCGAGGGCGGAATCGAGCAAGCTGCGCACGCCTTGGCCATGCGCCGCAGACAGGGGCACCGGTTCACCCAGACCCAATTCGTAAAACTCGGCCAGCTGCACGCCTTCGGTCATGCCTTCGGCCTTGTTGGCCGCCAGCAGGACTTTCTTGTTGGCTGTGCGAAGGTAGTTCGCGATGTCGTGATCTTGAGCCGACAGGCCGTTACGGGCATCGACGACAAAAATGACGGCGTCCGCCTCGGCCACGGCCTGGCGCGTCTGCTTGGCCATCTCCTTGAAGATGCCCGAGGTGCAGTCCGGTTCAAAACCGCCGGTGTCAATGACGATGAATTCGCGGTTGCCGGCGCGCCCTTCGCCGTAGTGGCGATCGCGGGTCAGGCCCGCATAATCCGCCACGATCGCATCGCGGCTTTTGGTCAGACGGTTGAACAACGTCGATTTGCCAACGTTGGGTCGCCCGACCAGTGCAATAACAGGTTTCATGAAGTCCCGCAGGAATCAGTTGCTGCGCAAAGCGTAGACCGTGCCTCGGCGAGTTTGCGCAAACAACAAGCCATCTTTGACAATCGGAGCGGCGACCAACTCGCCGTCCAGAGAGAAGCGACCGACCGTCCGGCCATCATCCAGGGCCAGCAGGTGCAAATAGCCATCCTTGTCAGCCATGGCAACCAGGTCGCCCCACACCACCGGTGCGCTCAGGCCCCGGTGCGTGAATCGGTCTACGCGCCATAAAATTTCACCGTTGACAGCCTTCCAGGCGCTGACACGGTCAGCGCTGTCAGCGCCGATGACCACTTGATCATTGGCAGCGATCGCCTTGGTGCCGGCTTGGGGACGAGTCCATTTCAACACGCCCATGGAGGCATTGACACAACCCACGGACAGCTGAAAGGACCGCATGCAGACATCGTTGCCAAGTCGCACTGGCGGCCCGATCAAATCAGCCAGGCGCTCGACTTCATTGGAACCACGAGGGGTACCGAGGTTGACTTCGAACCGTGCGGCGCCCTTCACAGGGTCCAGACCGATGAGCCGGGAGCCCTGCCCCACCAGCAAAGTGTCTTGAAAACTGGTCAGGACACCTGGCACCGCGAGAGCCAGAGCTTCGCCGCCAGCGCGTTGGTACGCCCACAACCAGCGGCCGTCCAGTGCGTCGTAAGCCCGGATACTGCGGTCTACCGCTTGAACAAAGACTCGTTCGCCAGCGACGAAGGGAGCTGTGGCAACCCGCCCCGGCTGGCGCTCACGCCAGACTTCTTTCCCACCGTCCAGTACGACCAGTTCGTTGGCGTTGGTGACCACCGCCGAGAAACGGCCATCGCTGCCCACCACGGCGGCCAGTTTTTCATGCACGTCCGCCGCCCATTTCCGGGCGCCGGTCTTGAGATCGAAGGCTTGAATGTCGCCATCGGTGCTGCCCGCCACCACGGTGTCCCGCGTCACTGACAGCGAAGTCAACACGTCGGCCGAGCCCACACGCTGCTCCCACGCAACCGAGACCGCCCGAGATGGGACCAGATCTTCGAGCGGGGCAGGCTTGGGTTTGGAAGAGCCGCACCCCGACAAGACGGAAACAAGACCCATCGCCACGATGGCGGTCAGGACCGGCCGAGGCGTTGGCGCCATACGGTGTGCGATTTCGCGAATGTGCAGCATGGGTGTGTGTAAACGGTGAAAGGCGTCGATCGAATCAGAAGGCGGATGCCGCACTGGCAGCCGCTTCAGGGGATGCAGGCGCATGTCCCAGGGCAACCAGCTTGCCTTCTACAAAGCGACGGTAATCGACGGACGCGTCCAGGCTCTTCCAGGCTTGCTGATAGGCCTGAACGGCTTGATCCTTTTTGCCTTGGGCCATGTAGATGTCACCCCGACGATCATTGGCCAGTCCTTGGAACTCTTCAGGAATGCTGCTGCCCAGTGTCTTCAAGGCGTCGTCAAACTGTTTGGCATCCATTTGCATGCCTGCCAGGCGCAAGCGTGCAACCGCCACCAGATCCGCGTTCTTGCCATGGTCGACGAGCCATTGCAAAGCACCTTTGGCCTGGTCGGCCGACTGATGGTCCGCCGCCACCTTGGCTGCGAGCAAGGCGCCTTGCTCGGCAAAGGTCGTGCCGGCATAGTCCTTGCTCAGATCGGCAAAGGACTGGGCCACCTTCTTGGCGTCGCCCGCCACGGAGGCCTTGTCCAACTCCTCGTAGAGGCCGGCCGCTTTGGTCGCGCGCGAGTTCTGCCAGTAGTTGTAGCCATTCCAGGCCGCGAATCCGGTCAGCACCAGCAGCATCAACCAGGTGATGAGGTTGCCGTATTGCTTCCAAAACTGCTTGACCTGCTCAAGCTGTTCTTGTTGTTCGAGGTCGTAAGTCGCCATGACGAATCCGCCAGTTAGAGAAAGCCGGATTATGACCGGCGATAAGCCGTCAGGCTGTCCGCCCACGACTCGACATCAGAAATTGGATGAGAAACCTGCTGCGCGGCATCTCGCAAAGGCTTGAGGGACACTTGCCCCGCCGCCATCTCGTCCGGACCGAATACCAGCGCGAACTGTGCCCCGCTGGCATCGGCCTTTTTGAACTGCGATTTCGGGCTGGCGGGGCCGTCTTTGCCGGCCGGATTGAGCACCACGTTCACGCCTCTGGCTCGCAAACGGTCGATGGTCGTGAGCACCTGCGGCAGCGGCGTGCCAGCCATCACGACGGCAAATGCATCGGGTGCCGATGAGGGCGGCTCGATACCCAACTCCTGAACGAGAAGCAGCAAGCGCTCCATCCCCAGTCCCCACCCCACTGCGGGCGCCGGCTTGCCTCCGAGTTGCTCGATGAGGCCATCGTAGCGACCACCACCACACACCGTGCCTTGAGCGCCAAGCTTGTCGGTCACCCATTCAAAAACGGTGAGGTTGTAGTAGTCCATGCCGCGCACCAGACGGGTGTTGACCTCGTACGGCACGCCTGCCGCATCCAGCACCTGCTTGACTGCATCGAAATGGGCCAATGACTCCGTACCCAGGAAGTCGATGAGCTTGGGTGCCGACTCGACCACCGACTGCATCGCCGGATTTTTGGTGTCGAGAATGCGCAGCGGGTTGCTGTGGAGTCGGCGCCGCGCCTCCTCGTCCAGCACGTCGTGATGCGACTGGAGATGTTCGATCAACGCCTGCCGATGGGCCAGGCGCTCTGCGGGCTGCCCCAGGCTATTGAGCTGAAGCTTGACGTCCGTTCCGATCTGAATGCCCAGATCTCGCCACAATGCGGCGACCATCAAAATCAGCTCCGCGTCCACATCCGGACCGTGGAAGCCCATGGCCTCGGCACCGACCTGATGAAACTGCCGATAGCGCCCCTTTTGCGGACGCTCGTGACGGAACATGGGGCCAATGTAGTAAAGGCGCTTGCCCCCTTCATACAGGAAGGTGTGCTCGTTGATCGCACGCACCACGCCAGCCGTGCCTTCTGGCCGCAAGGTGAGCTTGTCACCGTTGAGGCTGTCTTCAAAGGAGTACATCTCCTTCTCGACGATGTCGGTGACTTCGCCCAGTCCGCGCACAAACAGTGCCGTGGGCTCCACGATCGGGGTGCGCACGTTGTGATAGCCGTAGCGACGCATCAAGGCACGTACGGTGCCTTCGAGCCACTCCCATCTCGCCGAATCAGGCGGCAAGATGTCGTTCATGCCTTTGATGGCTTTGAGTTGTTCTGCCATGTGTGGAAACTGCTGTGGTCCGGACGAATGTCTCCAGTCAGCCAAAGCGGCGCTGGATGTAGTCCTGGACAATTTGTTGGAATTCTTCGGCGATGCGCTCACCCCGGAGGGTCAGGGCCTTTTCACCATCGATGAAGACAGGGGCGGCGGGCGCCTCACCGGTGCCCGGCAAACTGATGCCGATGTCCGCATGCTTGCTCTCGCCGGGGCCATTGACGATGCATCCCATGACAGCAAGCTTGAGCTTTTCAACGCCGGGGTATTGTTCACGCCAGACGGGCATCTGCGCCCGCAAGAAATCATCGATCTGCTTGGCCAGCTCTTGGAACACGGTACTGGTTGTGCGACCGCAACCTGGGCACGCCGTGACGCTGGGCACGAAAGATCGCAGGCCCAGGGCCTGCAAAATCTCCAGCGCAACGACCACCTCTTGGGTTCTGGCTTCGCCGGGTTGGGGCGTCAGCGACACACGAATGGTGTCACCAATGCCTTCTTGCAGCAGAATCGACAGCGCAGCGGCCGAGGCCACGGTGCCTTTGGTGCCCATGCCCGCTTCTGTCAGTCCCAGGTGCAAGGGGTAGTCGCACCGAGCAGCCAACCCCCGGTACACGCTGATGAGGTCTTGCACCCCGCTGACCTTGCAGGACAGGATGATCTGCTCGGCCGACATCCCCAGGCCCCGCGCAGCTTGCGCGGATTGCAAGGCGGAGCCGATCAAGGCTTGATACATGACCTGCTGGGCGTCCCAAGGCTGCGCCCGGCGTGCGTTGCTGTCCATCAAGGAAGCCATCAACTCCTGATCCAGGCTTCCCCAGTTGACGCCAATTCGAACCGGTTTGTCATGGCGCAGGGCCACTTCGATCATTTGTGCGAACTGGCGATCGCCCTTCTCTCCCTTGCCGACATTACCGGGGTTGATCCGGTACTTGGACAAAGCTTGCGCACAATCGGGAAACTCGGTCAGCAGACGGTGACCGTTGTAGTGAAAATCGCCGATCAAGGGAACGTCGATGCCCATCCGGTCCAACTGCTCGCGGACATAAGGCACAGCCTTGGCGGCCTCCGGCGTGTTGACCGTGATGCGGACCATTTCCGAGCCCGCCTGGGCGAGTTCCTTGACCTGAATTGCGGTACCGACGGCATCGACCGTATCGGTATTGGTCATGGACTGCACCCGCACGGGCGCATCACCGCCGACGGTGACAACACGGTCTCCCCAGACGATGCGTGCCTGTCGAGAGCGCCGCGGCAAAGGGGATGCGATGGGAATCAAAGGGTCGATCTCGGAGCTCATTTCAACTCGATACGTGCGACGTTCTGGTGCGTCACGGCCGCCAAGTCTACTGGCCGGCCGTTGAACTGGATGGAGACGGAGGGCGCGTTGCCGGCGTGGACTTTCAAAGGCGCCTGGCCTTGCACATCGACACGTTCGCCGGCAGCCAACTGACGAGAAAACACGCGTTGACCGGTCACGTCCCGCACTTCGATCCAGGCTGGCTCTTTGCTGGACAAAGTCAGGGTCGCCACGGGGCCGGAGGGTGTCGACGCTCCCGAAGTCACGGACGTCACGGATGGCACAGTGGGCGCGGCGGCGCTCGCCGCAGGCGCTATCTCAGAGGCTCGCACCGCGGCTGGTACAGACGAAGCCGTTGGCTTGATTGCGGCCGCCGATGGCGCGTCTGCCACGACGGGCGCCGGGCTCACAGAGGACGCCCCGGAGGCTGGGACCGCCGCTTGAGAAACCGCCTCCGAGGCGGCATCCGCCACTGCCACGATCATCGGTGAGCCCATTTCAACGCCAGACGCCTCGACGGCGACAGGTGCAGGTGCCGACGCCGACGGCGCAGCCGAGGGCGACGAAGAACTCAAGTGGAACCATGCTGGCGCTTCCAGATGCTCTGGCAACAAATAAATGCCACCAGCCAGAATCAGGAGGACCAACGGAGCCAGCACCGCAGAGGACAACTTGGGCACCCGCAAACTGAGCGACGAGGAATCCTCGAATGTCAGCCCCGTGTGGCTGAAATCGCGAAACGGCTGATTCAGCGGGGGCTTGGAGGAACCCAGAGGAACCGCCACTGCGGCGGGCATCAACGCCAGAACGGGCGCAGGATCGATCTTCAGCGAACGGCAGACCGTCATGGCCAGCGCGCGCGCGAAATTGGGGTTGGACAACACCGTGCGGTCATCCGCCTCGAGCGCTTCAAGCTTGGCCACAGGAACCTTGATGGTGGCAGCCAGGGTATCCAACGACAGCCCTTGGGCTTCACGCGCCTGCCGAATCAAAAGGCCCGCACGGCCCGCCATGTCTTGTGAACTCGATGTCATGTCACTCATCGAAACGCCCCAACTCCAATGCCGTGGCCTCTTTCGAACCCACAAAACGGCTCCGCAATTGCTCAGCCAGTTCGTCTCGCCCGCTGATGTTGCCCAGACGGTTTTCTATCCGGATCGCCAACCAAAGTGATTGCGCTGAGATCTGCGTCGGCATCCCATTGACGCGGCGGATGTAGAAACGCGCGCGCTCCAGCTCTCCGCGCCGGTACAGGACAGCCGCCAGGTTATAAGCAGTGGCTGGATTGGTAGGGTCCAGCTCGTACGATTTGAGCAATGACTTTTCTGCCTCGGGGAACAGCCCCGCATTGATCTGGCACACCCCCCGAGCCAGCAGCGCCTTGGTGCTGGCCACGGACTGCGGCAAGGCGATGGCCCGCTCGAAGAGGGCATCGGCGGCAGCATATTGGCCCTGCTGACACAGGAACCAGGCATAGTTGTGCAGGACACTGCCATCGCGTTCGTCCAGGCTCAGCGCCTTCTTGAAGCTGGACTCGGCCATGCCCTTTTCGCCCATGGCGTCATAGATCAAGGCGCGCAATTCGTGGACGGCCGGCAAGGTCGGATCAATCGAGACTGCTTGCTTGAGCTCATCCAGGGCAGTCGAAAACTGACCCTGCGCGTAATAGGTGGTCGCCAGTTCCAGACGGATGCGCGCGCGTTTGCGCACGTCGGTCTCATCGGACTGAGTCGGCAGGTCGCTTGATCGAGCATTGGGCCCGGAGCCCTGCGCGCACCCAGACAGGGACACGCCGGCCGTTGTCACCAAAGCCAGCGCCAAAGCAGGCACACAGGCCATGCGATACAAAGTCATCCGACGATCTCCTGCGGGTGGAACGTACGTTCGACTTGAACTCAACGCGGTTGGCGAGACCCGCCAGGGCTGCGATGAACCGTGACCGGCACCGCAACGGCCTGCCTGAGCATCCGATCACGGGCATTGGTGCGATCCTGCACCTCGCCGGCGAGCTGACCGCATGCAGCATCGATGTCGTCTCCGCGCGTCTTGCGAACAGTGGTCACGATACCAGCGTCAGAGAGGATTCGAGCGAAGGCTTGCACGCGTGATGCGTCGGAGCGACGCAATCCTGAAGCGGGAAACGGATTAAAAGGGATCAGATTGAATTTACAGGGGATTTTCCCTCGTACCAGTTCAATCAACTGGGCCGCATGCTCGTCGGTGTCATTGACGCCGTCCAGCATGCAATATTCAAAGGTGATGAAGTCGCGGGGCGCTGCGGTCAGATACTGGCGGCAGGCGTCGAGCAACTCGGCGATCGGATATTTGCGATTGAGGGGGACCAGTTCGTCGCGCAGCGGGTCATTGGGCGCATGCAAGGAAACGGCCAAAGCAACCGGACAGTCCACCATCAGGCGCTCGATCATGGGGACCACGCCAGATGTCGACACCGTCACCCGACGGCGAGACAGGCCATAGCCATGGTCGTCGAGCATGGTTCGCAAGGCCGGTACGAGCGCAGAATAGTTCTGCAAGGGCTCGCCCATGCCCATCATCACCACATTGCTGATGATCCGGTCACCGCGCCCCAGGCGCTGACGCAAGGCATGCTCGGCGTACCAAAGCTGGGCGATGATTTCGCCGGTGCTCAGATTGCGACTGAAACCTTGATGGCCCGTCGAGCAGAATCGGCACCCCACGGCGCAGCCCGCCTGCGACGAAACACAAAGGGTCGCACGGTCGTCTTCTGGAATGTAGACGCTTTCAACAGCGTTGCCACCGCCGACGTCGAACAACCACTTGATGGTGCCGTCGGACGAGACATGCTCGCTGATGACAGGCAGGGCCTTGATGGTGGCCACGCCTTGAAGCTTGGTGCGCAAGGACTTGGCCAGATCAGACATCTGGTCAAAATCGGCGGCACCTTTTTGATGGATCCAACGAAATAACTGGGTGGCGCGAAAGCGCTTTTCACCCAGTTGCTCACAGAACGCGGCCAACCCGTCCAGGTCAAAATCAAGCAGGTTGGCAACGGTCATGGTGATGGATTAACGGCTGTAAACGTTCAGGCTGGGGAAGAAGAAAGCGATTTCCACAGCGGCGGTTTCAGCAGCGTCAGAGCCGTGAACGGCGTTGGCGTCGATGCTGTCGGCGAAGTCGGCGCGGATGGTGCCCTTCTCTGCCTTCTTGGGGTCGGTCGCGCCCATCAGGTCACGGTTCTTCAGGATTGCGCCTTCGCCTTCGAGCACTTGCACGAACACGGGGCCGGAGATCATGAAGCTGACCAGATCCTTGAAGAAAGGACGCTCTTTGTGCACAGCGTAGAAGGCTTCGGCTTCAGCTTGCGACAGTTGCACCAGCTTGGCAGCAGCGACCTTCAGGCCGGCGCCTTCGAAGCGGCTGATGATTTGACCGATGACGTTCTTGGCAACGGCATCAGGTTTGATGATCGAGAGAGTGCGTTCGATAGCCATGTAGTTCTCCTAGATTCAAAAGACTTGACAAAACCCAGCATTCTAACGCCGGGATATTGCAGATTCATAAAAAACAAATCGATGACGACGGGCGTCAAGTCGCGCAAACCCGGACGAGGCCGGGATGGCGACTCGCAGATCAATCAACGGCGGCCGCGGCCACCACCGCCGCCACCCCGCCCGGAGCGGCCTCCGCCACCGGTTTTGCCGAAATAGGCGTCCGCGCCGATGTAGCCGACAGAGGTTTGCAGAGGATCGGGCTGACGAGGACCCTGGCCCTTCTTCTGCCCACCCTGATCGTGTCCATGGTTCTGATCGGGACGACCAAAGCCGGAAGTGATGCGCTTGGAGCCCTTGGCAAAGCGGCGATCGAAGGTCTGCTCCAGCGGGTTGGGAATCGGGCCAATGTTGTCCAAATCGTCCTCTCCGTCGCGCGGCGCTTGTTGACGAGGCTCGGCCTGCTGGCGCTGCGGCGGCCGGTTTTGACCAAAATTGCCACCACCGGCACGGCCCTGTTGCGGCCCGCGGCCTTGCGGTTGCGACTGACCGCCGGAGCGGCCGGGACGGCCTCCTTGCTCCGGTCGTCCGCCCTGCTCCTGACGGCCCCCCTGCTTGTGCTGCCCCTTTCCGCGACCAAAGTTTTCGCCACGATCAAAGCCAGCCAGAGATTTGACGGCCCGCACATCGGACTCGCCCAGCTCGACCCAGACGCCGCGCTTGAGACCGCGAGGCAGCACGATGGCGCCATAGCGCACTCGAATCAGACGGTTGACCGTCAAGCCGACCGCATCAAAAAGCTTGCGCACTTCACGGTTACGACCTTCCGTGATGACCACGCGGTACCAGTGGTTCACGCCTTCGCCCCCACCGTTTTCGATGGAGACGAACGAGGCGGTTTGCCCTTCGATTTCAACACCTTCCAGCAAACGGCTGCGGGCGGCCTCATCCAGGGCACCCAGAACGCGAACCGCGTATTCGCGCTCCACGCCAAAACGGGGATGCATCAACTGATTGGCCAACTCGCCGGAATTGGTGAACAGCAGCAAGCCTTCCGTATTGAGATCCAGACGCCCGACGGACATCCACTTGCCGTTCATCAACCGGGGCAGACGGCGGAACACGGTGGGCCGGCCCTGCGGATCGTCGTGCGTGACGACCTCGCCCACCGGCTTGTGATAAGCCAGGATGCGAGCAGGCGGTGGCGCAATGCGTACCTTGATGGCCCGTCCGGCCACGCGCACCTGGTCCCCAAAGGAGATGCGCTGACCGATGTGTGCAACTTCGCCGTTGACCTCGATGCGACCATCTTCGATCATCTGCTCAATGTCTCGACGCGAGCCCACGCCCGCCTGAGCCAAGACTTTCTGCAATTTGGGGGCATCCGGCTCGGGACGCAGAACACGCTTGGTCGCATCGGCAGATTCGTCGCCGGGCTGGTCTTCGGCCGCTTCTTCGACTTGCTTGTCGAAGTCGCCGGACATCACCTCTGCGAAGACCTCAATGGCTTGCTCGGCAGCCATGGCGACGCGACGCGAAGGCCGGTTGTCATCCTCACCTTCGGCGGACACTTGATCGCCTTCCGCGCCGCCGGCTTCACCTTCAGCATGCATGGGCCGCTCGCCGCGCTCGCCACGATCATGGCGCTCACCCCGCCCGGGGCGTTGGCGGTCACGTCGCCCTCGCCCTTCGCGGCCATCGGCGCGTTCATGGCCTTCTTGTGGTGCGACCGCAGGGCCGGCCTCCATGGGCTCAGGAGCCAAAGCCGGCTCAGGCGCCAATTGCAGGAACCCGCCCGGCGCTTCTTCGCGAACGGTAGGCTCTGGCACAACGGCTGGCGACGCTTCATCAGCAGCCACGGCAGAGGCCTTCTTGCGGGGCGCACGTTTAGGCTTTTCTGCGACGACGGGCTCGACTGCAGAGGGTTCAGAAGACACTTCAGCGACCGCTTGCGCCTCTCCCTCTGTCACGACCTTGCGACGGCGCACCGTCTTCTTGGCTGGCTCGGCGCTGCCCTCCACCCCTTGCGCGGACAAAACGGGCTCCGCGCCCGCCTCGGCCACTTTGGGTTTGCGAGTGCGCTTGGGCTTGGCTACCTCATCGGTTTGGGGGGCAGCAGCGTCCAGGTTTGGGGAGATGGAGTCGTTATCAGAGCTCATGAGCTGAGGAGGGGTTGGCCGAATCGGCTTGGGATTCATCAGGAGAAACAGGCGCAGCAGTCAAAGCGTCGGCTTCATCGTCTTGTGGGTTTGCGGCAACCCCCTCCTGTCCGGCGGCCTCAACGGATGTCGGCATGACATCACGAGGCAGCTCAAGCAAAGAGGTTTGCTGCATGTCGATCAACTCGCTGCCTCCGACAGGCGCGTCAACCGCGTCTTGAGAGTCAGCATCTGGCAGGCCCGGAAGCAAATCAGGGCCAATGGGCAAATGGTCCAGCGCAGGCAGCTCCTGCAAGGACGACAGCCCCAGGTCATCAAGAAATTGCCGGGTGGTGGCATACAAACCCGGGCGACCAGGCGCATCACGATGCCCGATCACCTCCACCCAGCCACGGTCTTCCAACTGCTTCACGATCTGGGAGCTGACCGTCACCCCCCGGATGTCTTCGATGTCGCCCCGCGTGACCGGCTGCTTGTAGGCAATGATCGCGAGCGTTTCCAGGGTCGCTCTGGAGTAGCGGGGAGGCTTCTCGGGGTTGAGCCGGTCCAGATGCGCCTGCACATCCGCACGCGTCTGGAAGCGCCAACCCGATGCCAGCTCGCGCAACTCCACCCCGCGCCCAGACCAATGCGAAGACAGCTCCGCCAGCCAGCCGCGGACATCGTCCGCAGACACGGCATTGTCAAAAAGCTGGCGCATGTCGCGCACCGACATGGGTTGATGCGCGCACAACAGAGCTGCTTCTAGAACGCGAACGGCGTCCTGAGGATTGAGGACTTCCATCTCTTCAATCGAAAAGCCATAGCCACGACGACGAATCAGGTTCTGATGCCGCCACGATATGGGCGCAGATCAAGACACTGAGCCAGATCAGGCTGGCGAATAAATTGGGGCCAAGACCAGGCTTCAGGCCTGGCAACCATCACACAAAAATTGGGTGGACGCGCTGGCGTCGTTCGACAGGAAGGCGCGCTCGGCGGCGTTTTTTCTTCCTGGCGGGTTTCGTGTCATCCGGCGTCAGCCACGCTGGCCGGGTGATTGGCCCCCATTATGCACCACGAATGGCAACTTGGGGAGATACCGACAGTTCATCCCACGCGGCGGCCATGTCCGGGGGGAGCGGCGCCTCCCACACCAGGGTCTCGCCAGTGGAGGGATGGGCGAATGACAAGCGAGTGGCATGCAGAGCCTGGCGCACCATGCCGAGCGCGGGGGCCCCGCCATAGAGCGCATCGGCCACCAATGGGTGCTTGCGATGGCTGAGGTGCACGCGGATTTGATGGGTTCGCCCGGTGTGGAGCGTGCAGCGCACTCCGCTGATGGGCTGATTGAGCCCGGTCGGCTGCCCGGTGAGCAGACATTGCACATCGGTTCGAGCCTCTTTGCCTGACGCGACCACAGCCATGCGAACCCGTGTGACCGGATCGCGGCCGACGGGCGCATCGATCGAGAAACCGGCTGCCACGCTGCCATGCACCAGGGCGAGGTATTGGCGACTGACCGTCCGCGCTGCGATGGCGCGCGACAGGGCCGTGACGGCAGGGATGGTCTTGCCCACGACCATCAAACCGCTGGTGTCCTTGTCGAGCCGGTGCACGATGCCGGCCCGGGGCAAATCCATGGCACCAGCGTGATGGGCCAGCAAGCCATTCATCAAGGTGCCCGACCAGTTGCCAGCGGCCGGGTGCACCACCATGCCAGCGGGCTTGTTGATCACCAGCAGATGGTCATCCTCGAAGACAATGTTCAAGTCCATGGCCTCAGGCGCGAATGCCTGACTCTGCGGTGTCGGCTTGAGCAGCACCGCGACCTTCTGCCCAGCGAGAACCTTGCGCGACGCCGATGACGCGACGACCTCATCGACCTTCACGTGCCCTGACTCGACCAGCGTCTTGAGGTAGCTGCGAGAGAAATCGGGCGCCAGCGAGACCAGGAAGAGATCCAGCCGTTGTCCGTGCGCATCAGCCCCCACCCGCACCTCGCGCAAAGGCCAATCCGGCTCACCGCCCTGCGACCACTCCTCGTCGGAAACGTCCTCGGAGGTCAAACTGAGATCTTCTGGGTCTGTGCAGGAGCGATTTGCCATCGGGTGCTTCTATATACTGGTGCATCGGCGTCGATTTGCGCCATTTTGCGTGTGGAGTCGACCTCCACCACTCATCAAGTGAAACTGCTGAAGAATATTGTTTTTTCGCGTGTAGCCGCAGCGCTGGCTCTGGTCCTGATGACTGCCTTGACGACGGGTTGCGAAACCACGCCGCAAGATGAATTTGCAGGCATCAGCCCGGACAAATTGTATGCAGACGCCAAAGAGGATCAGGCGGACGGCAACTATGAGACGGCGATCAAGAAGCTGGAGAAGGTCGAAGCGCGCGCCTCTGGCACGCTGTTGGCGCAGCAAGCCCAGCTTGATCTTGCCTATGCCTATTACAAGACTGATGAGAAGCCGCAGGCGCTGGCCAAGCTCGACCGATTCATTCGCCTGCACCCCACCAGCCCGGCACTGGACTATGCCTTCTACCTGCAAGGCCTGATCAACTTCAACGACGACCTGGGCTTCTTTGGCCGGCTGGCACGACAGGATCTGGCCGAACGAGATCAACAGGCTTCGCGTGATGCGTACGATGCGTTCAAGCAATTGATCGATCGCTTCCCCAATTCGAAGTACACGCCCGACGCCCGACTGCGCATGAACTACGTGGTGAATTCGCTGGCTGAAGGCGAAGTTCATGTGGCCCGCTACTACCTGCGCCGCGGCGCTTACCTGGCTGCCGCCAACCGTGCGCAGCAGGCAGTCAAGGAATACCGTCAATCGCCGGCAGTGGAAGAGGCCCTGTCCATCATGTCCAAAAGCTACGCGCAATTGGGCATGAACGACTTGAGCGCCGACGCCCAGCGCGTGTTGAAGCAGAGCTTTCCGAACAGCAAATATCTGACGCCGTGAGGCGCTGACTGCCCCAGGCAGTCAACGCTTCAGTCAGTCGGTGTTGGTACCGCCGGTGGCAAAGCCACTCAAGGTGCCTTGATCATGGACTTCAGCCCCTACAGGCCGCACGTCCACCGGCTCTTCCACGGGCGCCACTTCGGCGTTGGGCTCGGACAAAGCCGCGTTCTTCTGGATCAGATGAATGAAGCGACGCGAGCGATCATAGGGGAACACGTCGTGGACGTAGCCCGCCTTGATCCGCTCCTTGTGCTGCTGCCAGAACTCAGGGTCCAGCAAGTCTGCATGGTGCGCCATGAAAATCCTGCGCACCCGATGATCGCCCAGCAGGAAGGGACCAAAGGTCTCAGGGAACACGTCGTGCGGGCCGACCGAATACCAGATCTCGCCTGACATCTCCTCTTCCTCGTTGCGCGGCGTGGGCACCTTGCGGAAGTTGCAGTCGGTGACGTACTCGATCTCGTCGTAGTCGTAGAACACCACCTTGCCGTTGCGCGTGACGCCAAAGTTTTTCCAGAGCATGTCGCCCGGGAAGATGTTGGCGGCCACCAGATCCTTGAGCGCGTTGCCGTACTCGATCACGGCGTGCTCCAGAGAATCGCCTTCGGCCTCCTGGATGTAGATGTTGAGCGGCACCATGCGGCGCTCGATGTACAGGTGCTTGAGCACCAGCGCATCGCCCTCTTCTTCCATCACGCTGGGCGCGAATTTGCGCAACTCCTCGATCAACTCTTCATCGAACCGATGGCGCGGAAACGCCACGTTGGTGAACTCCAGCGAGTCCGCCATCCGCCCCACGCGATCATGCTGCTTGACCAACTGGTACTTGCTCATGATGAGCGCGCGGGTCGTCTCTTTCTGAGGCGGGAAGTAGTCCTTGATTACCTTGAATACAAAGGGGTAGGACGGCAGATCGAACACCAGCATCACCATGCCTTTGATACCCGGCGCGATGCGGAACTTGTCGCTCGAGTGACTCAGGTGGAAGAGGAAGTCACGGTAGAACAGATTCTTGCCATGCTTTTGCAGCCCCAGTGCGCTGTACAACTCGGCGCGAGGTTTGCGAGGCATCAGGGTACGCAAAAACTGCACATAAGCAGAAGGCACCTTCATGTCGACCATGAAGTAGGCTCGCGCAAAGCTGAACAGAGCCAGCAGATCGTCTTCGCCGAACAAGGCCGCATCGATGTAGAGCCGGTTCTTGGAGTTGTGCAGCACAGGGATGGCAAAGGGCAAACTGCGGAAGCCATTCACCACCTTGCCCACGATGTAAGCCCCCTTGTTGCGAAAGAACAAGGATGACAACACCTGAATCTGGAAGTTGGTGCGCAGGCGCACCCCGCCTACCTGCTCCTGCAGGGCATCGTAGACAAAACCGATGTCACGGTCGAGGTTGTCGAATTCAATCGTCAGCCCGAAGTTCAGGACCATGGTCTTGAGCACTTCGCGCAGGTTGTCCTTGGTGGGGTAGTACGCGATGAAGGTGGCCTTGCCGTCCGCCTCGTCTTCGATGTACTCGGTCGACACCGCCGGCCGCACGAAGATGAAATCGTTCTGGTAGTACTTGCGATGCAGGATCTTGATGGTGACCGAGTTGAAGAAGGTCTCGGCCAATTCCGGCTGATGGTGCCCGGTTAACAAGCCGATGTAGAACAGCTTGATCTGGTGCCAGACCTCCATGGGCAAGGCACTGGCCTGGTAGTCGTTTTCGAGACGCTCGACGGCCTCCTCCACGCGCAGGTCATAGAACTCGATGCGGGCTCGCTGAGCGGTCTGCTGGCCATGCCAGTCGGCTAACTCAAACCGGCGCTGCGCCTTGGCACTGGTTTCCCGAAAGATCTTGTAGTGCTTGTCGAAACCGTCTTGCAAAGCCCGGGCGATTTCAAAAACACGGGGGTCGGTGAGCTGTTGTGGAAACATGTTTCTACCTGAGAGAGGGATTCAACCAAGACCTGGCTCGTGAGCGGCATATCGCTGGCGCAGGTCTGACAGGGCCTGGGCGTACACACCGGCCAGGGCATCGGCAGAGGCGACCGACATGCGCATGTCGTTGATCAAGCCGTTGTGCAGACCGTAGACCCAGCCATGCACCACTACTTCCTGGCCTCGCTCCCACGCGTCTTGCACCACGGTCGTCTGACACACATTCAGGCTCTGCTCCAGCACGTTGAGTTCGCACAGCGCATCGAGCCGCATCGGGCCATCGGGCAGCTGGTAGAGCCAGTCGCGATGCTGGTTGCGCACATCCTGCACATGGCGCAGCCAATTGTCTGCAATGCCGATGCGCAGGTTCTGCATGGCCGCTTTGACACCGCTGCAGCCATAGTGCCCCACCACGATGATGTGCTTGACCTGCAGAGAATCGATGGCGAACTCCATGACCGACAGGCAGTTCAGATCGGAGTGGACCACGACGTTGGCAACGTTGCGGTGCACGAAGAGCTCGCCGGGCAGCATGCCCACGATCTCGTTCGCGGGCACCCGGCTGTCGCTGCACCCGATCCACAGGTATTGCGGTGACTGCTGCTGTTGCAGGCGGGTGAAAAACCCGGGAGACCGGGACTCGATGTCCTTCGCCCACTCGCGGTTGTTCTCAAACAAGCTGTCCAGTTTCATAGGAACACAGTGTACAGAGGCGGCAACCTGTTGTAACAGGCACAATGTCAAGGACTTCACTCTCGCCCTGCCATGAGCCCGTCCGCCTTGCACTACCCTTGGGGCCAGACCCGTCCCGAAACCGGCGAGTCGATGAACTTGCGTTCCGGCGTCCACTGGATACGCATGCCACTGCCGTTTGCGCTGGACCACATCAATTTGTGGATGCTGGATGATGAAATCGATGGCCACCCGGGCTGGGCGCTCGTCGATGCGGGCGTCGCGACCGAGGCGATCCGGGACGCCTGGCGAACGGTCTGGGCCAATCGCCGACCTTTGGGGCCGTTGCAGCGGGTTCTGGTGACCCACATGCACCCGGATCACGTTGGCAACGCTCAGTGGTTGATCGACCAGTTCAGCGCACCAGGCCACTCTGCTCGCTTGTGGATGAGCGCGGCAGACCACTTGGCGGCTCAGCTATCGAGCAAGGAAACCACGGGCTACGGGGGCGAAGCGGCAATGGCGTTTTTTCATGCCCATGGTTTGCAGGACGCGCATGCGCTGGCCCAAATCAGGCAGCGCAGCGGCTACTACGCGTCGATGGTGCCAGAGGTGCCGCGGGTCTATCGCCGCATGATGGACGGCATGACCATCACAGTTGGTGCGCGGTCATGGCAATGCCTGGCCGGCTATGGGCATGCGCCCGAACACATCGCTTTGTTTGACGAGCAGGATCACCTCCTCATCGCAGGCGACATGCTGCTGCCGCGCATCTCCACGAATGTCAGTGTCATCCATCTGGAGCCGGAAGGCGATCCGTTGGGGCTCTATCTCGACTCGATCGCACAATTGATGCAGTTGCCGCAGGACACGCTGGTGCTGCCTTCGCACGGCTTGCCGTTTGTCGGCGTGCATGCGCGCGTGGAGCAACTGCACGCTCATCATCGGGACCGACTGGATGACGTGCGGCGCGCATGCAAGGAAGGGCCGCAAACCGCTGCCGGCCTCTTGCCCTTGCTGTTCAAAAGAGACCTCGATCTACACCAGACCACGTTCGCCATGGGCGAATCGATCGCCCACTTGAATCACCTCTGGCATCGCGGCGAAATCCAGCGCCATCAGAACGCTCAAGGCATCTGGCAATTCAGCGCCTGAAGAGGCACCGCGTTCAGTCCGGAATGGTGACGTGCTTGAGCTGCTCGCGCATGTCCGCATATTCGGGCATGACTGAGCGAACCACATCCCAAAAGCGGGCACTGTGGTTCATTTCACGCAAGTGCGCCAGTTCATGTGCGACCACGTAATCAATGATGCTGAGGCTGAAGTGAATCAATCGCCAATGCAGGCGAATGGACCCATCGGCGCTGGCACTGCCCCAACGCGTCTTGGCCGACGAAAGGCTGACCTTTTTGACGCTGACCCCCATTTGCTCAGCGAAGTGGCGCGCGCGGTCATGAAACACCGTTTTGGCCTCGCGTTGCAGCCAGGACTGCACGGCGTCACGGATTTGCTCCGATGTGGCCTGCTGCGGCAAACCCAGATGCAGGGCCTGATGCACGATGCCCGGCAGCGTGGGCTCGCCTTGCTTGAGCTGGGCCCCGGAGACACGGGGATCGAGCACCAGCACCACCTGCTCGCCTAGAAAGGGCACCACGGCGCCCTCCTTCCAGTCGATCTTGGAGGCTGCCAATTTCTGAGCCCGTTCACGCTGATCAACCAGCTTGGCGCAAATCCAGCGCTCCTTGCTGCGCAGCGCTGTTTCGATGTCGCTCCAGGATGCCCATTTGGGCGCCCGCACGGTCAAGCCATCGACCGTGACGACCATGCCGATGCTGCGACGCCGGGCGCGCTTGAATTCATAGGCCACCAGGGCCTGACCCAGCCGGATTTCATGCTGAGCCTGGGGATGGCGGAACGCTGCACGCGATGCATCCCCCGCCGAGTACAAAGCCTGAGCGTGAGGAGAAGAAGACGAAGACATCAAGGAAAATGAGGTACCTTGGGTGCGCCCAGACCAAGGCGAAGCCTGCACGGGTGCAGGTTCATCGTCCCAGGGCAGCCCCAGTTGTGAATCTGAATGAGGACTCGCCTCGCTCACGTCAACTCGCCCATGTGGGTTGCCACGGGGCTGTCTTCACCTTGAACGCGCTTTTCGCGCAGGATGATGAAGTCCGCAAAGGCAGAAAGGTCGGGGTGAATGGTCAGGTCAGGCACACGCTGGCGCAGAGCGACCAGATCGGCGTCCTGCATGGTGGCAGCCTGCCCGGTGCGGACCAGGTGCGGCTCACACCCGACCGACTGGGCCGCCAGCACGTCGCGCGGCAAATCTCCCACCATCGGCACGCCCGTCAAGGCCACGCCGAAGCGCTGCCCGATGGCCTGAAACAGACCGGGCTGCGGCTTGCGACAACTGCAGTGGTCCTCCGGGGTGTGAGGGCAAAAGAACACCGCGTCCACACGACCGCCCACCCGCCCCAGCATCTGGTTCATCTTGGCATGCATGGCGTTGAGCGCGACCATGTCGAACAGCCCGCGCCCGATCCCCGACTGATTGGTCGCGACCACCACATGCCAGCCGGCGTGGTTCAGGCGGGCGATGGCCTCCAGGGCCCCCGGCAAAGGCACCCACTCGTCGCTGGACTTGATGTAGTCCTCGCGCTCGTGGTTGATGGTGCCGTCGCGATCAAGGATGACGAGCTTCATGCCCTCTCCGGGGTGGGAACGTACAGTCAACAGATCAAGCCGCCAATCGTGAAATGTCTGCCACCTGGTTCATGGCGGAATGCAAGGTCGCCAGCAAACCGAGACGGTTGGTCTTCAAGGCCACATCATCCGCATTGACCATCACGCCGTCAAAAAATGCGTCAACAGGGGCTTTGAGTACCGCCAACGCCTGCAAGGACGCAGTGTAGTCACCTTGCTCGAAGGCAGCTTGTGCCTTGGGCGCGGCAGCCTGCAAAGCATCGTAAAGTGCCGCTTCTGCCGACTCTTTCAACAAGGCGGTGTCCACCTTGGCCTCGACCGCGGCATCGGCCTTCTTGAGGATATTACCGACGCGCTTGTTCGCGGCGGCGAGCGAAGCGGCCTCCGGCAGCGCCGCGAACGCGCGCACGGCTGCCAATCGGCGGGGGATTTCTCCCAGGCGGCTGGGCTGCAGCGCCAAAACCGCGTCAACCTCCTGGGCACTGTATCCCTGCTCCCGCAGGGACACGGCCAAGCGGTCAGACATGAAGGCCAGCAGATGTTCGGCGGGGTTGCTGATCAGGTCACCGAAGACAGGCAACACCGCCTCGATCACGGCAGGCAGGTCCAGCGGCAGATTCTTCTCGACCAGAATCCGGATCACCCCCAAAGCGTGGCGACGCAGGGCGAAGGGGTCCTTGTCGCCCGTGGGCAATTGGCCAATGCCAAACAAGCCAACCAGCGTTTCGAGCTTGTCAGCCAAAGCCACCACGGTCCCGGTGTGGTTGCGCGGCAGACTGTCACCGGCAAAACGGGGCTTGTAGTGGTCCTCGATGGCAATGGCCACGCCGTCGCGCAGACCTTCATGGCGAGCGTAGTAGCCGCCCATGATGCCCTGCAGCTCGGGGAACTCGCCCACCATGTCGGTGAGCAAGTCGGTTTTGGCCAGCAGCGCAGCCTGTTGGGCTTTGCTGTCGAGCACGTCAAAGTGGTCTTTGTCATCGACCGTGAAAGGCACGGTAGCCAGACTCAGTTGCTTGACCAGGGCATGGGCAATGGCGCGCACGCGTTCGGCGCGCTCACCTTGCGTGCCCAACTTGCCGTGATAGACGACCTTGTTCAGTCCGGCCACCCGAGATTCGAGCGTCTTCTTGCGGTCTTGATCGAAGAAGAATTTCGCGTCGGCCAGACGGGGCCGCACCACGCGCTCGTTGCCACCAATCACGGCGGACGGATCCGCCGGGCTGATGTTGCTGACGATCAGGAATCGGTTGGTCAACTTGCCGTCGGCATCCAGAAGGGGAAAGTACTTCTGGTTGGCCTTCATGGTCAGAATCAGGCACTCCTGGGGCACCTCGAGAAATGCCTCCTCAAACTGGCCGGTGAGCACGTTAGGACGTTCCACCAGCGCCGTCACTTCGTCCAGCAAGGCGTCGTCGTCAATCGGCTTGAGATGCGGGCCGGCCTGGGCTGCGGCAGCGTGGAGTTGGCGCACGATTTCTGCGCGGCGCTCGCTGAAACTGGCGATCACGGCGCCTTGCGCCTTGAGTTCCTGGCCATAGCTGTCTGCGTGAGTCAGCACAACCGGATTGACCTCAGCCTCAAAGCGATGTCCCTGGGTTTCGCGCCCTGACTTCAGCCCCAGCGTCCCCACAGGCACCACCGTTTCACCGTGCAAGGCGACCAGACCGTGCGCGGGACGCACGAAATTGACACTGGTCCAACCGGGGCGGAAGTCCGCGCCCTCGCCTTGCTCCAGCTGATAAGTCATGACCTTGGGAATGGGGAGCTTGGCCAAGGTCTCGTCCAAGGCCTTTTGCAGCCCCTCCGACAAGGTCGCTCCGGGCTTGACGCTGTCCAGGAACAGGGCTTCGGCCTTGCCGTCTGGCGCGCGCTTGAGTTGGCCGACCGCCTCTGCCCCCACGCCCAGGGCAGCGAGCTTCTTGAGCAGGGCCGGCGTGGGGTTGCCGCTGGCGTCCAGCGCCACCGTCACCGGCATCAGCTTTTGCTGCACCGACTGGTCTGCGGCCTTGGATGCCACATTGGTCACATGCACAGCCAGGCGGCGCGGGGAAGCAAATGGCGTGACCACGGCGTCCGCCTCGGCGAGGCCCTGCGCCTTAAGGCTGTCGGCCAGCACGTTGGCAAAGGACTCACCCAGTTTTTTGAGCGCCTTTGGTGGCAACTCTTCGACAAACAGTTCCACCAGCAAATTGGCCTTGGTATGGGACGTCATGCTCAGGCCGCCTTCTTGTTCAGTTGTTCAATCACTTCATCAGCCCAGGCCTTGGGGGCCATCGGGAATCCCAGACGAGCCCGGCTGTCCAGATAGCTGGCCGCCACACTGCGTGCCAGATTGCGAATGCGGCCAATGTAGGCCGCGCGCTCGGTCACCGAGATGGCGCCGCGGGCATCCAACAGGTTGAAGGTATGCGCAGCCTTGAGCACTTGCTCATAGGCAGGCAAAGCCAACTGCTGCTCCATCAGGTACTTGGCCTGTGTTTCGTAGTTGGTGAACGCATCCAGCAAGAAGTCGACGTTGCTGTGTTCAAAGTTGTAGGTCGATTGCTCGACCTCGTTCTGATGGAACACATCGCCGTACTTGACGCCTGGCGCGTAGACCAGGTCATACACGCTTTCCACACCCTGCAGGTACATGGCCAGACGCTCCAGGCCATAGGTGATCTCGCCGGTGATGGGCTTGCAATCGATGCCGCCCACCTGCTGGAAGTAGGTGAACTGCGTCACTTCCATCCCGTTGAGCCAGACTTCCCAACCCAGGCCCCAGGCGCCCAGCGTGGGGTTCTCCCAGTCGTCTTCTACGAAGCGGATGTCGTTCTTCTTCAGATCGAAACCCAGTGCTTCGAGCGAGCCAAGGTACAGCTCAAGGATGTTGCTGGGTGCCGGCTTGAGCACGACCTGATACTGGTAGTAGTGCTGCAGTCGATTGGGGTTCTCGCCATAGCGGCCGTCTTTGGGACGTCGGCTGGGCTGCACATAGGCCGCCTTCCAGGGCTCGGGGCCGAGGGCGCGCAGGAAAGTAGCCGTGTGACTGGTACCCGCCCCCACTTCCATGTCATAAGGTTGCAGCAGCGCGCAGCCCTGGGCGTCCCAGTAGCTTTGCAAACGCAAGATCAGTTGCTGGAAGGTCAGCATGTTGTTGCCTTTTTTGTTTTGCTCGCGTCGGCTGTTCACCGCCGCAAAAGCCCGATTCTATTAAATGGGATCGCCAGCACCAGCCCAAGCAGGACCAAGGGCCACAAACCCCATCTGCCCGCCCACCATGCGTATGGCGTGACGCCCTCATAACCTTGCACCTGGCCCGTCAGGGAACCGCGGGTATTGGGTGCCAGACGCTGAACGATGCGACCATCCTGGTCGACGATCATCGTCGCCCCCGTGTTGGTAGCACGAAGGGTCGGAATCTGGAATTCCAGCGATCGCATTCGCGCGATTTGCTGATGTTGAAAGATCGCCACGTCTTCGCCAAACCAGGCCAGATTGCTGACATTGGCGAGAACCGTCGGAGCGTTCGCCGCATCGACAAATCGGGCCGCGATCTCCTCACCATAGAGATCCTCGTAGCAAATGGTGGGTGCCACCCGCTGCCCGGCGACCGAAAACGAAGGAGACACCAGTGGCCCGCGCGCAAAGTCGCCCAATGGCATGTTCATCATTTCGACAAACCAATGAAAGCCCAGGGGAATGAACTCGCCAAACGGCACCAGGTGGTGTTTGTTGTAACGGTAGAACCTGTCTGGCATGGCGCTCGCCCCCGCTGACAAGCCCGCGACCGAATTGGTATAGCCAGACTGATAGCTGCCCAGCGGCACGCCCAGCAAGGCGTGCCGCCCCTGCGTCTGAAACGCCTCGACCAGGCCCTGCCAATACCCGTCAGGCAACTGCGAAGGCAACAGAGGCACGGCAGTTTCTGGCGCCACGACCAAGTCCCCTTGTGACTCCATCAGCTCACGCGCATACCAAAGCAGCATGGGCACCTGGCGCTCGGCCACGAATTTTTCGTCTTGCGGGACATTGCCCTGCAGCAAGGTCACGTTAAGCGTTCGGCCAACGGGACGCGTGAAGGCCCTGCCCGGCGATGCAGGCTGCCAGATCAAGGACAGCACCAACATGGCTGGCCATGCCGCAGCAGCCATCCGGGAGCGCTCGCCCGAAGGCAGGCGCCAGACCAGCACGACCGCCGCGACAGAGCCTGCCCAGCAGGCGCCCAGACCGTACACGCCTAACAAGGGTGCAGCCAGGCGCCAGGCGACATCCACCAGGCCATACCCGCTGGCGGCCCACGGAAACCCTGTGAACACCCAAGCCCGCGCCGTTTCAGCCAGCAACCACAAGCCGGCCCAAGCCAAGGCATCTGTGAGGACTCGACCGCGGCGCCATGCCACCCATGCGCCAGCGGCGCCCGCCATGAAAGTCGACAAAAAAGCGCTCAGCAGCAGCACCGACAGCGCAGACAGCCACGCGGGAAGCTCGCCATAGCGATGCAAGCTGACGTAGGTCCAACCGGTTCCGCCAATGAGCCACGCCGTGCTGTACAAGCCGGCATAGATCGCGCCTTGGCGCGCGGAGACCGCGCTCGACAGCAACCACAACAGGGCCATCAGGCCGGCGGTTTGCAGCAGCGCAGCCAAAGGGGGCCACACCTGCGCGACCCATGGGGTCAAAGCCAGCGCGTGAAGGGAGCCTGCGCCTATGGCCGTCCACCAGAGGCGATGAATACGCAAGCGCTGCATCACGACTCGACGGACTCGCCCGTCAATGGCGCCCTTGTCACTTTGAACCAGCGAACCGAACCGCCCCTTGCGAGCATCACCGACAGGCGCAAGCCACCCAGCTCGACCTCTTCGCCGCGCCGTGGCACGCGCCCCAGCTCATGAGCGACCAACCCGCCGATGGTGTCAAAGTCTTCCGTCGGCAGTTGGGTGGCAAAGGCCTCGTTGACATCTGAAATCAACGCATCGCCCGCCACCCGCTGGCTGCCGTCGGCCAGGGTAAAAATGCTGGACTGACCGTCCTCGTCATCGAATTCGTCTTCGATTTCGCCGACGATTTCCTCGAGCACGTCCTCAATGGTCAGCAAGCCGGCGGTTTTACCGAATTCGTCGATCACGATGGCCAGATGGCTGCGGTTGGAGCGGAACTCCCGCAGCAACTCATTGAGCCCCTTGGACTCGGGCACAAATTCAGGCGCACGCAGCAGCGTCCGCAAATTCAATTCGGGCGCCCGCTGCAGTTTCAGCAAATCCTTGGCCAGCAAGATGCCGATGATGTTGTCACGCGAGCCCTCGAAAACCGGGAAGCGCGAATGCCGGGTATTGATGACCTGCGCGAGAATTTCATCGTAAGGGGCATCGATGTCCAGCAAGTCCATCCGCTTGACGGCCACCATCACGTCGCCCGCGGTCATGCTGGCCATGCGAATGACGCCCTCGAGCATCACCCGGGATTCCGGCTCGATCAACTCCCGGTGTTCGGCTTCTGCGAGGGATTCGATCAGCTCGTCGGTGGAGTCCGGCCCCGGAGACAGGAATTCGACCACCCGGTCGAACAAACTGCGGCGATCCCGCTGTTGCGCGGGGGGGACAGTGGGTTTGTCGACCTTGGTCGGTCGACTATGAGAAGGTTCGGACACGGCATGGGTGTCTGGTTGCGATGCCCCAAGAATACCCCATACCCATGTCAATTCCATCACAGTGCCTGTTGGCGCCCCCGTGTGCGGGGCTACACTGCGCGGATGAGCCAGATTCCAGTCACCATCCTTACCGGGTTCCTTGGCAGCGGCAAAACCACCCTGCTCAAGCGCATCCTGACCGAAACCCACGGCCAGAAAATCGCCGTCATCGAAAACGAGTTCGGTGAAGAGAACATCGACAACGACATCCTCGTTGCCGACACCGAAGAGCACATCGTGCAGATGAGCAACGGCTGTGTGTGCTGCACGATTCGCGAAGATCTGCGGGAAACACTGGCCGACCTGGCCGCCCAAAAGCGTGCCGGCGCCCTGCTGTTTGACCGCGTGATCATTGAAACCACCGGCGTGGCCGATCCGGGCCCCGTGGCGCAGACCTTCTTCATGGACGACGAAATCGCCGAGCTGTACCTGCTTGACGCCATCGTGACCCTGGTCGACGCCAAACACGCCAATCAGCAACTGGATCAGCGCCAGGAAGCACGCCGCCAGGTGGGTTTTGCCGATCAGATCTTCATCAGCAAGACCGATTTGGTCTCGCCCGAAGAGGCAGACGCGCTGGCGCACCGCCTCAAGCACATGAACCCGCGCGCACCCCAGCAGCGGGTCCACTTTGGCGATGTGCCACTGAAAGCTGTCCTGGACCTGAAGGGCTTCAACCTGAACGCGAAGCTGGACATTGACCCGGACTTTCTGACCGATGGTAGTCATGACCACAAGCACGATCACGACTGCGGCCATGATCATGAGCACGGCGATCACTGCGACCACCCGCACCACCATCGTCACGATGACGATGTGAAATCCTTCGTCTTCAAGTCAAATCGTCCGTTTAACGCCACAAAGCTCGAAGATTTCCTGGGTTCCATCGTTCAGATTTACGGCCCTAAGATGCTGCGCTACAAGGGCGTCCTGTACGTGTCTGGTATGGACAAGAAGGTGGTCTTCCAAGGTGTCCACCAGCTAATGGGCAGTGACGTTGGGCCCAAATGGGCGGCTGGTGAAACCAAGAACAGCAAGATGGTGTTCATCGGCATTGACTTGCCACAGGACCTGTTCAAAGCTGGACTGGAACAATGTTTAGGGTGAAACCAATGGTTACCCCCGAGAATCGTTTGGCTAAAACGCCCGCAAGCGTGGCTACAATCCGCGCGCTTCAGGCCGTGGCGTGGTCGCTGGCCTGATCCACCCCTTGATGAGAGGCGATGGAGCAGTACCGGCCATGCGTCATGTATCGACAACCTGTCTGTGGATCTTGCAATGAATGAAGGAGGATCCTGTGACCAAGTCAACTACCGCTCCAGCCAAATCCGCACCGGCTGAGGCCAAAGCTGCCAAACCGGCAGCCAAGAAAGCCTCGACCGCCACCAAGCCAAGCGCATCCGCCCCGAAGGATGAGCCCTCAAAAGCTCAAGCTTCTGCCAAGACTGCCGAAGCTGTCGTATCAGCCAAAACAGCGGCACCAGCACGATCGTCGTCAAAAATTACCCCAGACAACATGCCTACCCCTGCTACCAAGGTTGACACCAAACTCGCCAACGCCTGGAAATCCAAAGCCGGCAAAGACCTGACAGAGGCCGAATTGATGGCCATGCCAGACAGCGAGTACATGAGCGACAAGCAACTGGAATTTTTTCGCACCCACCTGGAAGCGCAGAAAGAAGACCTGCTGTCCAACGCCGGCGAAACCACGGAACACCTGCGGGAAGACACCTCCATCGTGCCCGATCCGGCCGATCGCGCCACCATCGAAGAAGAGCACGCCCTGGAGTTGCGCACCCGTGACCGTGAGCGCAAGCTGCTCAAGAAGATCTCGCAAGCGCTGGCCCGCATTGAATCCGGCGAATATGGCTTTTGCGACGAAACGGGCGAGCCCATTGGCCTGGGCCGTTTGATTGCACGCCCCACCGCCACCCTCTCGCTCGAAGCGCAACAACGCCGCGAGCTCAAACAGAAAATGTTCGGCGATTAAGCCAAGCGATCGGGACAACGATTTGACTTTCCATTCCTGCCATCCGCAATCATGAGCAAGGACTCTGGCGGCTTTTTGCGTAAAGTGGTGCGATTCGTCGCCAATCCGACCACGGATTGGACCGAATTGGATGCCCCCGCGTCAGAAGATGACCGCGAAAGCGAGTACGCCAAGAGTGAAATCAAGGCCATGATCGAGCGCAAGCGCCGAAATGACTTCGTGCGCAAGCGTGAGCTCGACATGCTGCGCAAGATTCGACGGGAAGGACTGAGCCAGGATAACGCCCTGCTGCTGGGCACGGCCTCGCGCCTGGACCCGGACTCGCGCCCTCAGAATGGCGCGCGATCTGACATCGCAGTCAAGGCGAAGATCGACGAAATCGAAATGCAGATGGTGGGCGATCCAGCTGCCCGCCTGCTGCGCCCACCAGCGGCCGTGGTGTCGGGGCACGGTCGCCTGACGGATCTCAAGCCGCCCCGCCCCATGGTGTCACCCGTGGCGCCCACGCAGCCGTCCATGCTGCCCAAGGACGCCGAGGTCCCACAGGTCAACGAGTCGCTCGATGAGCCGCTCGATTTCGCCGTTCCGACCCTGCCGCCGGTGGCCTCTGCGCCCGCCCCCGCCCCTGCCGCGCCCATGGCGGGCCCGAGCGGATTCATCAACGCCCAGGCGTTTGACGTGGCCGAGGTTGTTCACGATCCGGAATTGGACGAAGCCGTCATCGCCTTCGCCAATGCGGACTTCGATCTCTGTGAGCGCTGCCTGCTCGACCTGGTGAACCCGGGTGGCGCACGGTATGACGAGACCGAGACCTGGATGGTCCTGTTCGATTTTTACCGCTCACTGGACCTCCCGGAGCACTTCGACAACCTGGCGGTGTCGTTCGTCCATAAATTTGGTCTGTCGGCGCCACAGTGGTATTCGCTGCCCCAGCGTGTCGCGGAGTTTCTCGCCGCCAAGGCGGCCGCCAAGCCGGTTGCCGCGCCATCCGAAGAGCCCAGTCCCCCTGCTGTCGAAACGCAAGAGAGCGAAGGCCAGACCGTCAAGACCCTGGAGGGCTGGATCGCCCCCCGGTTGCTCGACAGCGAGGCCATCTCGCAACTGCGCGTCGAAGCGCTGCAAATGCCCCGCCCCTGGACAATGGACTGGAGTGATGTGGTTCGCGTGAGCCCGGAGGGCGCCGCCAACCTCAGCCAGTTGATGCAGCAATGGGCCAAGGAAAACATCGAGATCAACTGGATCGGCGTCGAACACCTGCTCAACGTGTTGACCGACACGGCACCATCTGGCGTGAAAGACGCTGACCCTGCGTGCTGGATGCTGCGTCTGGACATGCTGCGCCTGTGCAATCGCCCCACCGAATTCGATGAGGTGGCCATCGACTATTGCGTCACCTACGAACTCTCGCCCCCATCGTGGGAGCCGGCTCAGGCCCGGGTGCGTCAGCTGGACGACTCGGTCAGCCCCTTGTCGCGCCCGCTCTCGCACGTCAGCGAGATCTCGACCAGTTTCGTCGAGTCCCAGCTGCACAACGAAGTCGAGTTCGTGCAAGTCGCCTCTCTGGATCTATCCGGGCAGTTGGTCGGAGACATCGGTAACATTCTGGCCGACCTCGATACCCAGCTGGGCGAGAGCGTGTCGCTGGACATTGATTGCACCTACCTGCTGCGCGTGGACTTCATCGCCGCAGGGGACCTGCTCAACTGGGTCCTGGCCCGACGCGCCGAAGATCGCGCGGTGAACTTCATCAACCCCCATCGCCTGGTCGCGCTGTTCTTTGGCGCCATGGGGATCAACGAGCACGCCCGGGTCAAATTGCAGTTGGTTTGAGGGCTTGAAAGCCCCGCCTCAGACCCCATCTGAGGAATCAATTCAACTGTGCCTCAGCTGAGGCGGCACCCCATGGATTCGTACCACGGCACGACGATCGTCAGCGTTCGTCGTCAAACCCCCGACGGCTGGCAAGTCGCCATGGGGGGCGATGGACAAGTGACGCTGGGACACATCGTGGTCAAAGCCAGTGCGCGCAAGGTCCGCAAACTGTATCGCGATCAGGTTCTGGCCGGATTTGCGGGCGCCACCGCCGATGCCTTCACCCTGTTCGAGCGCTTCGAAGCCAAGCTCGAGAAGCATCAGGGCCACCTTGCCCGGGCCGCCGTCGAGCTGACCCGCGATTGGCGCACGGACCGCGTGTTGCGCAAACTGGAAGCCATGCTGGCCGTGGCCGACAAAGAGACCTCGCTGATCATCACGGGCAATGGCGACGTGCTGGAACCCGAGCACGGCATCATCGCGATTGGATCAGGCGGCGCCTATGCACAAGCTGCCGCGCGCGCCCTGCTGGCCAACACCGACCTGGCCGCTGCCGACATGGTCAAGAAATCGCTCGAGATCGCTGGCGATCTGTGCATCTACACCAACCAGAACCACCTCATCGAGACCCTGACATGAGCTTGACCCCTCAGGAAATCGTCACCGAACTGGACCAGCACATCATCGGTCAGCGCGACGCCAAGCGGGCAGTGGCCATTGCCTTGCGAAACCGCTGGCGGCGACAGCAGGTTGCGCCTCAGTTGCGTGCCGAGATCACCCCCAAGAACATCCTGATGATCGGGCCGACCGGTGTCGGGAAAACCGAGATCGCCCGACGTCTGGCCAAGCTGGCGGATGCGCCCTTCATCAAAGTCGAAGCCACGAAGTTCACCGAAGTGGGCTATGTGGGCAAAGACGTCGACACCATCATCCGCGACCTGGTCGAAACGGCGATCAAGCAAGAGCGCACCCTGCAGATGCAGGCGCAGCGGGCCAAAGCAGAAGACGCTGCGGAAGACCGTCTGCTGGACGTGCTGGTTCCGCCCCCACGCAGCGAATTCGGGATCACCGCCAGCGCCGCCACCCCCGACAACACAGCCCGCCAGGTGATGCGCAAGCGCCTGCGTGAAGGCGCCCTGGACGACCGAGAGATCGACATCGAGCTGTCGGACATCAAACCGCAGGCAGTCGAGATCCTCAGCCCCGCGGGGATGGAAGACATGGCCGAACAACTGCGAGGCATGTTCTCTCAGATGGGACAGCAGCAACGCAAGAGCCGCCGACTGACGGTGGCCGAAGCGCGTCTGCAACTGATCGAGGAAGAATCCGCCAAGCTTCTCAATGAGGAGGACATTCGGGCCAAAGCGCTCGAGAGGACCGAGCAGCACGGCATCGTCTTCATCGACGAGATCGACAAGGTGGCCGGACGCACCGAAAATCAGGGCGCCGAAGTATCACGCCAGGGCGTTCAGCGCGATCTGTTGCCGCTGGTCGAAGGCACCACCGTCAGCACCAAATATGGCATGGTCAAAACCGACCATATTTTGTTCATCGCCTCAGGGGCCTTCCATCTGAGTAAACCCAGCGACCTGATCCCCGAACTGCAGGGGCGCTTTCCGATCCGGGTTGAGTTGTCGCCCCTGTCGGTCGATGATTTTGAAGCCATCCTGACCCAACCGACCGCCAGCCTGATCAAGCAATATCAGGGCTTGCTGTCCGCTGAAGGGGTCGATCTGAGCTTCACCACCGAGGCGATTCAGCGCCTGGCCCAGATTGCCTTCGAAGTCAACGAGCGCACCGAGAACATTGGCGCGCGACGCCTGTCGACCGTCATGGAGCGCCTGCTTGAAGAGGTTTCCTTCCATGCCCCGGCACTGAACGGGCAGCGTCACGAGGTCGATGCCGCAGAGGTGGATCGCCGCCTGGGCGAACTGGCTCGCAACGAAGACCTGTCTCGCTTTATTCTGTGATGGCGGCGGACTCGGCCAGCGTGAGCAGGCCCTCAAAAATGAGGTTCTCGACCACGCAGGCTGGCAACTCGTCCACATGAGACAGGCGGGACACGGCCCCCCCTGACATGATCAACAGGGGTTGCCGCCCGGTTTTCAGTGTCAATCGTTTGAAGCTGCGCTCGATGGCGCCCGCGATGGCGTCGGTTCCGCCGCTCATCAGAGCGTCGCTGGTGTTGGTCGGAAAGTCGCGCACCTCTCCCGTCGGCACCTTGAGGCCGGCGGTTCCGCTCTCCAGGGCGCGGTACATCAGGCCAAATCCCGGCATGATCAACCCGCCGAGGAAGCGCCCTGTGTCGTCCACAGCATCCACGGTCACGGCCGTTCCGACCATCACGGCCAGCACCGGTGGCGGCGAGGCCGCATCAGCGCGAAGCGCTCGCTGGCGCGCGCCGATGATGGCCGCCCAACGGTCCGAGCCCAGCCGTTGCGGGTGCTCGTAGCCATTGATGACCCCGCCGGCTTGCACGCCAGAGACCAGCCACCGCGGCCGAACACCCCACTCCGACAACTGCTCTTCCACGCGGCGCTTGATCACCTCGCCCGCCACCACGCACCCCAGCATGGCAGAGGGGCGCGGCCACTTCTTCCAGGCCGACTCCCACAGGTGATCGATGTCTTCCAGTACCACGGCACCGTGAGCCAGCAGGTCTGCATGGGCAGAGGCGCTTGCGTACAGCCCCCATTTCAGGCGAGTGTTTCCAATATCGATGACCAGAAATGACATGCAGCGATCTTTCAGACAGTTGCGTGATTCTGCACGCAAGCGAGCCCCCATACGCGGGATCCGTTGCCTTTGCGCCCCTTAACCGAAGGGTTCCCCCTAGGCTAGCCCCAATTGGAGAGCGCGTTTTTTACGATAAGGTCGTCAACTCAAAGCAGGGCAACACGTTAAAACACCTGCTCGATCACACTTTTCGGAGAAAGCAATGAAATCCTTCGCACGCTCACTGGTTCTGGCCGCAGCCGTCGCTGCCATGCCCGTTCTGGCCGCAGTCCAAGTCAAAAGCGCCAAATTTGAAGACACGCTCCAGGTTGGCAACCAGAATCTGGTGCTGAACGGCGCCGGCGTTCGCGTCAAGATCATCGTGGACGTCTATGCCGCCGGCCTGTACCTGCCCAGCAAGGTTCGCTCCGAAGGCAAGGCCATTTCGGCCCAAGGCGCCAAGAGCATGCAGATCGTGCTGTTGCGCGACCTGACCGGTGAGAAGTTCGCCGAAGCCATGGTTGACGGTTTCAAGGCCAACAACACGGACGCCGATGTCGCCAAGTACCAAGGCAAGCTGGACCAATTGCGCTCGCTGATGCTGACCTTCGGCACCGTCAAGGAAGGCACCGTGATCAACATGACCAGCGTGCCTGGCGTGGGTCTGCGCGTGTCGGTCAATGGCCAGCAAAAGGGTACCGAGATCGCCGGTGACGATTTCTACCAAGCCATGCTCAAGATCTGGTTGGGCGAAAAGCCTGTGGACTCCGACCTGAAGTCGGCCCTGCTGGGTGGCAGCTGATCTGCTGCGTCAATGACCTGTCGCCAGCTGGACACAACAATTCGTGAAAAGTTGGCGCCGGTCGCGCTCCAGGCACAAACCGCGGGTGAGCCCCGATTTGCGTGGCTGCGGTTTGTGCCGATAACGGGATCATGACCGGAGCTTCGCTCCTACCGATCATGATCGAAGAACCTCTTTCATCGTTACGTGCCTGGACTCAGGCGTTTGCGGACGCTGAAATACCCGTCTTGCCGGGTACGGTGGCCGAATTGGCCCAGTTGCATGCCATCGAAGAAGCCAATGAAACGGTGGACGCCCACACCTTGGCCGAGAGCTTTTGCAACGACCCCCTGATGACCCTCAAGGTGCTGGTGCATGTCTCCAAACTGTGCACCCGCCAGAACGTCGAGCCGCCCGAGACCTTGGTGGGTTCGATCGTGATGCAAGGCATCAGCCCTTTCTTCCATACCTTCGCCGGCACAGCGCACATCCTGGAGTGGCTCAAAGACATTCCTGCGGCTTTGAGTGGCTTGCTGAAAGTCATCACCCGCGCACGTCGCGCCTCGAACTTCGCCATGAGCTTCGCGCTGCATCGGCAAGACGAGGATGTCGTGGTCGTGCAAGAAGCAGCCATGCTTCACGACTTCGCCGAGATGCTGTTGTGGTGTCACGCACCCAAATTGGCCATGGAGATCTCCACGCGCCAGAAGGAAGACTTCCGGGTGCGCTCAGCCGATATCCAAAACGAAGTCCTTGGCATCGAACTGGTGGACCTGGGTCAAGCTTTGATGCGCCAATGGAAGCTGCCCCCGCTGCTGATCCAGGCGACAGACGACCACAATGCCGTCCACCCCAAGGTGCGCACGGTGATGCTGGCGGTGCGGCTTGCCCGCCATACCCAATATGGCTGGCACGATCCGCATGCGCAGGCGGCCTTGCCCGACGACATCAGCGCCATTGCGCAACTGCTGACGCTGTCCAACGATGCGGCACAGCGGCTGATCGAGGGGCTCGACAGCCCGCCCGACCAACTCAGAATGCGCCTGCCTCAGTGAATCGAGACAGATGAACGCATGGCGTGGACGGCGCCAGCGCCCATCGCGGCACCGAACCGCTTGGCCAGGCGTTCGGCCAGATTTTCCTTGAGCGTGTAGTCCACGATGTCTTCTGCCTTGACCACGTCGCGCGCGACCTGATCCAGACTTCCCAGGCTATCGGCGATCCCCAGATCAATGGCTTGTTGGCCGTTCCAGAACAAGCCCGAGAAGGTCTCAGGTGTCTCTTTCAAACGCTTGCCGCGCCCCTGCCGCACCACCTGGATGAACTGCTGGTGGATCTGATCGAGCATGGCCTGGGCAAAGCTGTCCTGACGGGGGTTGCGAGGTGAAAACGGGTCGAGCATGCCCTTGTTTTCTCCAGCCGTCATGAGTCGGCGCTCGACGCCGAGCTTGTCCATGATGCCCACAAAGCCGAAGCCGTCCATCAACACCCCGATCGATCCCACCATCGACGCCTTGTCCACGTAGATCTGATCGGCTGCGACCGCGATGTAGTAAGCGGCAGAGGCGCACATCTCTTCGCAAACGGCATAGACCGGCTTTTTATGCAGCGCCTTAAGGCGGCGGATCTCGTCGTTCACCAAGCCCGCCTGAACCGGGCTCCCACCGGGCGAGTTGATGCGGATCACGACCGCACGGGCGCCAGAGTCTTCGAAGGCACTGCGCAGCGCGGTGGTGAGGCTGTCCGCGCTGGAATCGGTTTCGCTGGCGATCTCCCCGCGGATCTCAACCAGTGCCGTATGGGGCTTGACCGGCGCGGTGGCGGACGGCACGGTCTCGATGGTGGCCCACACCATGGTGATGGCCACGCCCAGCCACACCGCGCGCCAGAACCAGCGCCAACGCTGTTCCTTGCGCTGCTGCTCCAGATAAGCCTTGGCGAACTGTGTCAGCAAGGCATTTTGGGTCGACGCCAGATCAGCGGCATTCGATTCAAGGTCACTCATCAGATCGGTCTCGGTTCAAGGTCAAAAAAGGGGCTGAATGCGGTCTGTCGGAAGCCAGTAGACCTCCCCACCCCGCTCGTCCAACTCGATCGCGTGCAAACGGGCGCCCGGGCAAGGGCCGCCTACACATTCACCATTCGGCGGGTCATACAGGGCGCCATGGATGGAGCAAATGATGAACCGCTTGTCCTGATCAAAAAACTGCCCTTCCTGCCAGTCCATGGCGGTGGGGACATGGGCACAACGGTTCAGGTAGGCCACAGCGACATTGTCGTATCGAACGGCAAAGGCCTGCACGGTCTGACCGAACTCTTGCACATCGAACAGGACCGCGATGCCGCCCTCTTCCAGGTCCGACGAATGGCACAAAAACTGCCAATCCAACTTCAACTCAGGCATGCTGCATCAACCACTGGTGTAAATCAGCCATCGAATGGGCCACAAATCGGGTGGGGAAATCCGCGAAGGCGTCGGGTTCATGGGCGCCGTAGCTGACCGCAACACTGTGCGCGCCGGCATTGACGGCCAACTGCAGATCATGGGTGGTGTCGCCAATCATCAGCGTGCGCTCCGGCGCCACACCGAATTCCGCCATCAATTCGTGCAGCATCTGGGGGTGCGGCTTGGACGCCGTCTCATCGGCCGTGCGCGTGCTATCGAACATCCCTCGCAATTGGACGTGGGTGAGCGCTTCGTTGAGACCTTGGCGGGACTTCCCGGTGGCAACCGCCAGCCAGTGGTTTCGCGCTTTCAGATTGGCCAGCAAATCGAGCGTGCCTTCAAACAGGCTGAGCTCGTGCTGACGCGCAAAGTAATGGTGACGATAACGCAGGCCCAGTTCGGGCACGCGTTCGGGCGGCAAAGTTGGCGCAACATGAGCCAGTGCGTCATGCAGACCCAAGCCGATGACATAGGCCGCCTGCGCTCGGTCCGGCACAGGCAAACCCAGGTCTGCGCAAGCGGCCTGGATCGCACCCACGATCAAGGCGGTCGAGTCATACAAGGTGCCGTCCCAATCGAAGACGACCAGATCGAACTGGCGAGGGCGCGAAGCAGATTGAATAGAAAGCGTCACACGGACTCCGGGTTGCAGTGAGGCAAGGCGCTCAACAAGGACTGGCAATCGGGTGGAATCGGCGCTTCGAGCACCAGATCTTCGCCTGTCACCGGGTGCGGCAGCCGAAGATAACGCGCGTGCAGGAACATGCGCCCAAAACGGCCATCGCCGCGCCCCAGGCTCTTGTTGAGCGCAAAGTCACCGTACTTCTCATCGCCCACAATGGGATGACCTTCATGCGAGAGATGGACCCTGATCTGATGGGTGCGGCCGGTCTTGATGGTCACGTCCAACAGCGTGAAGGCCTCGAATCGCTTGACCACCTTGACCAGCGAAATCGATCGCCGCCCATCGTCGTTGTCCTGCGCAACGGCTTTGACGCGGCGCTCTCCGTCGGCCGTCAGAAATTTGTGCAGCGCCACATCGATGACCTTCTTGTGCTCCGGCCAGGCGCCCACCACCAGGGCGGCATAAGTCTTGTGCGCCTGCCTGTGGCGGAAAAAATCCTGCAAGGTGACGAGCGCGCTGCGCTTTTTGGCAATCAACAGGATGCCCGACGTTTCTTTGTCAAGCCGGTGGACCAGCTCCAGAAACTTGGCTTGTGGGCGCGACCGCCGCAATTGCTCGATGACGCCATGGCTGACGCCGCTGCCGCCATGCACCGCCACCCCCGCCGGCTTGTTGATGGCAAGCAGATACTCGTCTTCAAACAGAATGGGGAATTCGCGCGCCGGTACCGCGGCGGCCTTGGCTTCGTCTTTTTCGGTCAGGCGCAGGGGAGGAATGCGAACCTCGTCGCCCATCGCCAGACGCGTCTCCGCTGATGCGCGCCCTTTGTTGACGCGCACCTCACCGCTGCGGATGATCCGGTACACCAGCGTTTTGGGCGCCCCTTTGAGAACCTTGATGAGGAAATTGTCCAGGCGCTGCCCCGCCCCGCCTTCGTCGACCTTCAACTTCTGGACGGCCACCGCGGCTTGTCCGAATTGATTGACTTCTGGGGCGCCGACATGGGATTTCCCCGCAATTTTCGCGCGGGAAAGTGCGGATTTCGCACCTATAATGGGCTGAGCCACGTTATGAAATGTATTGTTTGTTGATATTGCTTGCGCGATATTGGCAGCAAGATAGGCAAAGCCAGACCACAGTTTACCTTTTGAGATGGTCCGGTTGCGCAAACATGATTTGGCACGGCGGGGTGTCCCGCCACATTGATGGTGATGCAACATGGTTTGCAAGCCGGAGAAAGCCACCCAAGGTGTGGTTTTGCCCGCATGTCAACCCTGTCAGAGCCGACGTAGATCGAACCACAAATCAAGGTTTTTTGAGACCAGCGTGCCTAACGCTGGTTTCTGTGTCGAGTGACTGCCCACGTGCCACGGCCCATTCAGCTTCCCAATCCGCAAATCTCTGCGCGCCACGCCACCCTCGGGGTGAGTCGCCGCGCGTGGGGTGCTTTTGCCGGATCGGAACGCATCGGTGCGCCCGCTTCTTCCATCCTCGCCGTCAAACCGGTCGCCTGCAGTTTCGCGTGGCGGCCTGAACGCGTTGGGTGGCAACAGCCCCGTGTCCAAGTCTCGGTACGCGCGCCCCTGCGTCATTGACCCCGATGGGTCTGGCGCAAATACGGCAATTCCTTCCCGGTTCACTTCGTTGCTCGTGCATGAAGCTGCCGTTGGCTGAAAAGCCAAAGGTGATGGAGGCCTGCCTGACGCCATCTCAGGCCGGTCTCGATTGAACTGTGGAGACCACATGAAGCGCATGCTGATCAACGCCACGCAGCCGGAAGAACGGCGCCTGGCCATCGTTGACGGACAAAAACTGCTCGACTTCGAGACCGAAATCGAAGGGCGCGAACAGCGCAAGGGCAACATCTACAAGGCTGTCGTCACGCGCGTCGAGCCTTCGCTCGAAGCCTGTTTCGTCGACTACGGCGAAGAACGCCACGGCTTTTTGCCTTTCAAGGAAATTTCGCGCCAGTACTTCAAGGAAGGCGTGGAAGTCCGCTCGGCCAAGATCCAGGATGTGATCAAGGAAGGCCAGGAGCTGCTGGTCCAGGTCGAGAAAGAAGAGCGCGGTAACAAGGGTGCCGCCCTGACCACCTTCGTGTCGCTGGCCGGCCGTTATCTGGTTCTGATGCCCAACAATCCCCGTGGGGGTGGCGTCAGCCGCCGCATCGAGGGCGACGAGCGCGAAGAACTCAAAGAAGCCATGGATCAGCTCGAATACCCCAAGGGTATGAGCCTGATCGCCCGCACCGCCGGCATTGGCCGCACCCCCGCTGAGCTGCAGTGGGACTTGAACTACATGCTCAAGTTGTGGACGGCCATTGACGAAGCCGCGCAAGGCAGCAAGGGCGCCTTCCTGATTTATCAGGAATCGTCGCTGGTCATTCGCGCCATCCGCGATTACTTCACCGCCGACATTGGCGAGATCCTGATCGACACGGACGACATCTACGAGCAGGCCAAGCAGTTCATGCTGCACGTCATGCCCGACACGGCCAACCGTGTCAAACGCTACCGTGACGATGCGGCCCTGTTCGCCCGCTTCCAGATCGAACACCAGATCGAGACGGCCTTCAGCCGTACGGTGAACCTGCCCTCTGGCGGCGCCATCGTGATCGACCACACCGAAGCCTTGGTCTCGGTGGACGTGAACTCGGCGCGCGCCACCCGCGGCAGCGACATCGAGGAAACCGCCTTCCGCACCAACCTGGAAGCGGCCGACGAAATCGCCCGCCAGATGCGCCTGCGCGATCTGGGTGGCCTGATCGTCATGGACTTCATCGACATGGAGGAGTCCAAGAACCGCCGAGAGGTCGAGCAACGCCTGCGTGATGCGCTGCGTTTTGACCGCGCCCGCGTTCAGTTCAGCTCCATCAGCAAGTTCGGCTTGCTGGAAATGTCGCGTCAGCGTCTGCGCCCTGCCCTGTCCGAAGGCTCGCACATCACCTGCCCGCGTTGCAACGGCACCGGCCACATCCGCGACACCGAGTCGTCCGCACTGCAAATCCTGCGCATCATTCAAGAAGAGTCCATGAAGGACAACACGGCCGCCGTGCACGTTCAAGTGCCGGTAGAAGTGACCTCCTTCCTGCTGAACGAGAAGCGCACCGAGATCACCAAGATCGAGCTCAAACAACGCGTGACCGTGCTGTTGATCCCCAACAAGCACATTGAAACGCCCAACTACAAACTGGAACGCCTGCGCCACGACGATCCGCGCCTGGAAAACATCCAGACCAGCTACTCGATGATCGAGGAGCCTGAGGACGACGTCGGCATCACCCGCCGTGAAAAGGCCAAGCCCAAGCAAGAGCCGGTGATCAAGGGCGTGTTGCCCGATCAACCCGCCCCCGTGGCTCCGCCCAAGCACGAACCGGCGCTGGAAGCACCGGTCGCGGCGGCACCGGTTGCGACCGTGCCCGCCAAGTCCAATGGCGGCTTCTTTGGCTGGATCAAACGCCTCTTCAGCAGCGACGAACCCGCTCCTGCGGTGGTCACGCCGCCCGCTGAAGTCAAGCCTGCCTCGGCTGACGGTGCCAAGGGCACTGGCAAAGGCCAAGGCGGCCGACGCGATGGTCAACGCCGCGGGGATCGAGGTGAGCGCAGCGAACGCAATGGCGAGCGCCAAGGCGGACGCGGTGAACGCGGTGAACGCGGTGAACGCAATGCAGAGGCGCGTGAAGGTCGCGATGGCGCCCGTCAAGGCCGCCGCAACCAGCGAGAAGAGCGCGGTAATCAAACCACCGAAGTGACAGTCAACGCGCCTGTGGGCGGCGAAGGCGCTCGCGAAGAAGCTGGCTCGCGTGGCGAAGGCCGTCGTGGCCGCCAACGCGGTGAGCGCTCGGAGCGCGGGGACCGCGCCCCACGTGAGGCCCAAGTGGCTGCGGCAGAAGCCAGTCTGGCCCAACCGGTCGGCGCAGAGGCATCCACCGATGGCGCGCCTGACAACGCCGGCGAGCGCGATGGGGGTCGCCGTCGCCGTCGTGGCGGCCGCGGACGCGGTGAAAGGGAAGAAGGCCAGTCCCCAGTGGAAGGCAGCGAAGCCCAGGCAGATACCCAACTGGTTGCAGAAGGTACCCCCGGCGAAGCGCCGCAAGAAGGTGGCGAAGAAGACGGTCGTCGTCGTCGCAGCCGTGATCGGTATCGCCGCGGCGACCGCCGGGAACGCGCTGAGGGGGAAGGCAATGAAGCAACGCCTGCTGGCTCCGCTCCTGCTGCCCCCGAATCGGGCGCTGAGCTGACATTGCCACTGGCTGCGCCGTCCAACGACACGGGTCCCTTCAGCCTGGCATCGACTGAAGCCCCCATCGCACCTGCCCCGGTCACAGAGGTCAGTGCGCCGGCCGCGGCCCCAACCCCAGCAGCAGCCCCCGCACCAGCCGCTGAAGTCCTGCCGGCCGTCGCGATCGCACCGATCCAGCCCTTTGTTTTGCCATTGGATCAGTTGCAAGGCATCGCGCAGTCTGCTGGACTGGAGTGGGTCAACTCGGATGCGGACAAGATCCGCATTGCTCAAGAGGCGATTGCGAATGAACCCAAGCACATTCACATTCCACGTGAGCGCAAGCCGGTTCAAGTGCTCGACGAAGGCCCGCTGGTTCTGGTCGAAACACGCAAGGACCTGAGCCAGATCACTTTGCCTTTCGAGCGCCAGGCCTGATCGGCCCAGCCATCAAAAAAGGGAACCTTCGGGTTCCCTTTTTTTGTCCGGCTCGCCACAAGCGAAGCCGGCATCAACGAAGCCGAATCAGGGCAGCTTGCTCAAGGCCTGCTGATACACCGGATGGAGCATCAACTCGTCCCAGGTCAAGGGGGCGGTTTGGGGCAGCAGATCCAGTCGGCGCGCCTCGCTGTCGGGGCTCGCCACCCACTGACCGGCCATCAAGGCCTCGGACAGGCCATCCAGCAGGGCGTCCACGGGCGCACCACCGTTGGCAGACTGATTGCACAACAGCACCATGTCGCAACCCGCATTGAGGGCCGCGACGGCCCCTTGCGTGTGGCTGCCTGCCACACTGGCGCCTTCCATGCTCAGGTCATCGCTGAAGACTGCGCCGGTGAAACCCAGTTGCTCACGCAAGATCTCTTGCAGCCAACGACGAGAAAACCCGGCTGGTTGGGAGTCGACTTTGGGATAGATGACATGCGCGGGCATGACGCTCGTCAGTGACGTGCTCAGCCACTCATAGGGCTTGGCATCGTCTTGCATGATGGCCTTGAGGCTGCGCTTGTCGATCGGCACGTCAACGTGCGAGTCTGCTTTGACAAAGCCATGTCCGGGGAAATGCTTGCCGCAGTTGGCCATGCCTGCGAGCAGCAGACCATGCATCACGCTCTTGGCCAGCACCGACACGACTTTGGGATCGCGATGGAATGCACGGTCACCAATGACACCGCTCTCGCCCCAATCCAGATCCAGCACCGGAGTGAATGTCAAATCAACACAGCAGGCGCGCAACTCACTGGCCAGAACGTATCCGCAGGCAGTGGCGGCATCCGTGGCCGCCATGGCGCCCGCCCCCTCCGCCCCCTTCCCGTCGCGCATCCACATCTCGCCCAGACGGCGCATGGCGGGTACATGGGTGAACCCATCGGTCTTGAAGCGTTGCACACGACCGCCCTCATGGTCCACACAAATCAGGATGTCAGGACGAATCGATTTGATCTCGGTGCACAAGGCGGTGAGTTGGGCGCGATCCCGCCAATTGCGAGCAAACAGAATCAAGCCGCCGGTCAAGGGATGGCGCAGCCGGCGTCGGTCATCTGCGCTCAAGGTCTGGCCTTCGATGTCCAGCACGACGGGGGCATGCGCCACAGTCATGGATGCGTCATTGGCGGCTTGACCCTCGGTACGTTTTTTCTTGCTCATGGCTTGATTTGACTTTCCACAATCACAAAGGCCAATGCATGCGGGCCTTCGTCTGACACACTGACATGGGCTTGCCATCCCCGGTCCTCAAACCAGCTTGACAACTTGCCACTCAACGCGAAACAAGGACGCCCTTGAGCGTCATTCAACAACTCGCACCCGTGCCACGACATGGGCTGCGTCATCCCCAGGCCAATGGCTTTTGAAAAGGCTTCCTTGGCCGCGAAGCGCGTCCCCAGAAAGCGCAGTGCACGCTCGGGCGATCCCAGCTGCCGCTCACGATAGAGCATCAGCTCCCGCTCCCCCAGGATTTTGGCGGCAAATGCGTCACCGTGACGCGCCAAGGCGCGCGCGAGCCGCGTGGTGTCACAAAGATCGGTGCCGATGCCGACAATCAAAGGTCCACCTTAAGCGCAGCACGGGCGACACCGTCGCGCCTGGCCATGACGGCTTCAGCCTTGAAGTCGGCAATCGCTTGCCGGATGCCCACAAACAATGCATGCCCGATCAGCGCGTGGCCGATATGAAGTTCGGCCACATCCGGTAACGCGGCGACCAAGGCGGTGCTGCTGCTGCGCGAGACGGCCTCGGTAGGACGCAGCCCTTGTTCCAGCAACGCCAGACCATGTCCCGCGTGCGTGCGCAGTCCCAGGCCGCGGGCATGTTCGAGCCCTGCTTTCAGGCGCGCCAGTTCAGCTTGCAACTGGGCCTCATCGCGATCCCACCAGGCGTGGGACAAGGGCCCCGTGTGCAGTTCCACGCAGGCGGCGCCAGCTTTGACAGCCGCGTCGATCTGAGCGAGGTCCGCCCCGATGAACAGCGATACGCGCGACCCGATCTGAGCCAGTCTCGAGCAGGCGCGCTGGACCCGCTCGAATTGGCCGACGACATCCAGCCCCCCTTCGGTGGTGACTTCTTGTCGACGCTCAGGAACCAGGCAAACATGCTCCGGACGGGTCTTCTCGATGATGTCCAGCATCTCGTCCGTCACAGCGGCTTCGAAATTCAGCGGCACCTGAATCTGCGCCTTCAGCCGCGCGACATCGTCATCCCGGATGTGGCGTCGGTCTTCACGCAGATGAAAGGTGATGATGTCTGCGCCGGCTTCGACGGCCAACTGGGCCGCAGCTACCGGATCAGGATACCGACCACCGCGTGCGTTACGCAGCGTCGCCACGTGGTCAATGTTCACGCCCAACAATGGCGCATCGACGGCTGCGAGCATGGAGCCAGAAAATGTCATGGTTGTTGCAGTTCCATCATGAGCTGGCGGGTGCGCAGCGTCTGGGAACCGAGATGATAGTGAATCAAACCGCGCAAAAGGGTTTTGAGCTCGCCCAAAACCGGCACACATGCGGCCATCAAGGCCGGCACGGCGGACCCCAAGACCCCAGAAGCTGGACGCAATGCTTGCTCCAGCTGAGTCAGCACCGCACCATCGAGAACGAGCGGGCCCGCCTCTGCCTCGCCGATCCAGCGCGCGGACATCACGCCCAACTGGGGATGCACCTCATAGACCTGCCCGGCATCCAGTGGCGTTTGACTGACGGTCTCGATGGACAAGTCCGGCAAATGGCCCAGCTCACGAAGCAGCACCAACTCAAACGCACGCAGTCCGGCCTGCAGCAAGGTCGGCTCTGCCATGGCATGCAGGGTTTGGGTGTAAGCGTCGAACAGCGCCGGATGGGGATCATGGCGAGCGGTCAGCCGCATCAGCAACTCATTGAGGTAAAAGCCCGGCAACAGCGCGGGCCCACCCGGCCAGGCGGGGCCCCCTGCCCATTCAGCCTGGCGCAACAGCCACACCTCGGTGTCCTCGGATCGCTTGGCGCCGAAGCTGACATGCAGGCGCTGAAATGGCATCAGAACCGGTCGCAACTGCGAGTACGGTCGTTTGGCACCCTTCGCGACGGCAACCACGCGCCCATGCGTACGGGTGAGCAACTCCAGGATCAGGCTGGACTCGCTCCAGTCGTGGCTGTGCAGGACATAGGCCGGCTCGCCCAGTCGATGTGCAACTTTGGCCACACCGCGAATCCTTATTCGTAGCCGTAGGTGCGCAGGCGCGCGTCGTCGTCAGCCCAACCGGAACGGACCTTGACCCACACTTCAAGAAAGACCTTGGTACCCAGCAAACGCTCCAGCTCAGTTCGTGCCTCGGTGCCGATGCGCTTGAGGCGTTCGCCCTTGTCACCAATGATCATGCCTTTGTGCTGCTCCCGCTCGACGATGATCGTGGCAGCAATGCGCACCAGACCGGTTGCCTTGGGCTTATTGGCGGGGGGCGGCTCTTCCGCATAGGCATCGATCACCACGGTCGAGGTGTAGGGCAACTCATCGCCCGTCAGGCGGAACAGCTTCTCGCGAATGATCTCGCTGGCCAGGAACCGATCGGTGCGGTCGGTCAAGGCATCGGCGTCGTACCACCACCCTTGTTGGGGCAGATAAGGGCGAACGATATCGAGCAGGCGCTTGGTGTCCGCCTCCTTTTGGGCCGACAGGGGAATGAACTCGGCAAAAGGGTGATGCTCGTTCATGCTCTGCAGCCAAGGAAACAGGTCCTCCCTGCGGTGCACCAGATCCAGCTTGTTGGCCACCAGCATGACAGGCTTTTCCTTGGGACACAGCGCCAGCACCTTGGCGTCGTCCGGGCCAAAACGCCCCGCTTCAACCAGGAACAGCACCACGTCCACGTCAGCCAGGGTAGCCTGAACAGTCTTGTTCAAATTGCGGTTGAGCGCGGCAGTGCCCCGAGTGGTATGACGGGTCTGAAAACCGGGCGTATCGACAAACACGAACTGGGCCTCACGGTCGGTGTGGATGCCGGTGATGCGATGCCGCGTGGTCTGAGCCTTGCGCGAGGTAATCGACACTTTTTGCCCGACCAAGGCATTGAGCAGAGTCGACTTGCCCACGTTGGGCCGCCCCACGATGGCAATCAAGCCGCAGCGCTGCTGATCGGCCGACACGGCCTGGTCAGCCCCGCCTTTGCGCGCCATGGCCAAGGATGCCAGCATGTCGTCCAGGGAAGGATTGACCGCGGCACTGGACTCAGAGGCTTTGGCAGGAGGCTTGGATGTCATGAAATTCAGTTCTTCGAAGATTTGGCAATGGCGGGAGATGGCGGCTCAAGCTGCTCCAGCGCCTGTTTGGCGGCCACTTGCTCAGCCGCGCGGCGTGACAGCCCCTCGCCCAGGACCGACATATTGAGGGCCGGCACATCACATGCAACCACAAAAACCTGTTCGTGGGCACGACCGCGCGTGGAGGCAATGCGGTAGGTCGGAGGGGCCATCTTGCGCGCTTGCAGCCATTCCTGCAAGGCTGTCTTGGCATCCTTGCTCCAACCCTCTAGGGTGGTTTGGGCCACAACCGGCTCGAACAAGCGGAAAACCAGTTTCCTTGCGGCCTCGAAACCGGCATCCAGATAGACGGCACCGATCACCGCTTCGAGCGCATCGGCCAGGATGGACGGGCGCTGTGCCCCACCCCCTTTGGCCTCGCCCTCGCTCAAACGCATGACCGTTGGCAGATCCAGTGACAGGGCCAGCTTGTGCAGCATATCCTGCCGCACCAGGTGGGCACGAACTCGGGTGAGCACCCCTTCGTCACACCGATCGAAATGGGCATACAGCAGATCAGACACACCCAGATTGAGCACCGAATCGCCGAGGAACTCCAGTCTCTCGTAATGCTCGCTACCAAAACTCTTGTGGGTGACCGCCCGGATCAACAGGGCGGGATTGGCAAACTCGCAGCCAATGCGGGTTTGCAGCGCTTTCAGGGATTCCGACAAAACCATCAATGTACTTGCCTGACCCAAGCCAGGCGACCGGGAGTCCGCCTCACTTGGAGTGGCCTTCAAATTTGATCAGCAGGTAGACAGGCTCGATCAGCGGGATTTCTTTGTCGTAGGCAAACTTGATCACGATCTTGTCGTCCTCTTTGGCGATCTCGAGATCACGTCCCGTGACGGAGGTGACACCGTATTCGATCTGACGCGCCCGCTCAAAAGCGGCCCGGATTTCAGGCACTGTCGTGCCGCCGGACTGAGCAATCTTGTTGACCATGGTTTGAATCGTGCGGTACTCATTGACCGCAGGAAAGACCTTCATCAACAGCAAAGCAGTGGAACTGAGCAACACGGCCCAGAACAGCAAGCCGATCAAGGTCACGCCTGACTGGCCAGATGGCTGTGAACGAGAACCAGACGCCAAAGTCATGTTGCCTCCTGACAATTACTCAAAGAAACCCAGACGCTTGAGGTTGCCGAAATTCATCCAGATGACGAAGGCCTTGCCCACGATGTTCTCGTCGGGCACAAAGCCCCAGAAGCGAGAATCCTGGGAATTATCGCGGTTGTCACCCATCATGAAATAGTGGCCGGCAGGCACTTTGCAAACCACGCCCTCTCCGCTGTATCGGCAGTTTTCCTTGAAAGCAAAGTCTTCGACAAATTGCTGGGGAATATAGGGCGGTCGATTCTTGTCGATCAACAAGCGGTGGTTGACGCTTCCGAGCTTTTCCGAATACTGAAGAAAATACCGCATGGTGTCTTCATCATAAAAGTCGGGCAGCGAAGTCGATTCAACGGGCTGGCCATTGACCGTCAACTTCTTGTTCAAATAGGCCACTTCGTCGCCGGGCACGCCTATCACCCGCTTGATGTAATCCAGACTCGGATTGACGGGATAACGGAACACCATCACGTCGCCACGCTGAGGCTCGTGGTTGGCAATGATCTTCTTGTTGATGACCGGCAGGCGAATCCCATAGTGAAACTTGTTCACCAGGATCAGGTCGCCGACCAGCAAGGTCGGCACCATGGAGCCCGATGGGATCTTGAACGGCTCGAACAGGAATGAGCGCATCAGGAACACGGCACAGATGACGGGGAACAGCCCGGCAGTCCAGTCCAGCCACCAGGGCTGCGCCAGCAGTTTCTCCCGAGCCTGCGACACGTTGCTGTCGACCTGGGCGATGCCCTGGCTCGACAACTGGGCGCGGCGCGCTTCATCTTGCGCGACCAACGCAGCGGCAGCCGCCTCGCGTTGAGGGCGAAACTTGTAGCGCTCGGCCAGCCAATATGCCAGCGTCACCAGCGTCAGCAAAAACAGCAGCAGCGAAAAGTTGCCCTGCCACTGACCCACATACCACCCCCCGAGATAAACCACGAGGACCGCATACAAAGCACCAGTAATGAAACTCATCAGTCTTCCACTTGGAGAATGGCCAGGAACGCTTCTTGAGGCACCTCGACGGTACCAATCTGCTTCATGCGCTTCTTGCCAGCCTTTTGTTTTTCGAGCAATTTGCGCTTACGGGTGATGTCACCGCCATAGCATTTTGCCAGCACGTTTTTACGCAAAGCCTTGATGTTCTCGCGCGCGATGATGTTGCCACCGATTGCGGCTTGAATGGCCACGTCGTACATCTGACGCGGAATCTGTTCCCGCATTTTTGCCGCCACAGCGCGGCCGCGATATTGGCTCTGCGCACGATGCACGATGATCGACAGGGCGTCGACCCGGTCGCCGTTGATCAGCAGGTCCACCTTGACCACATCCGAAGCGCGATATTCCTTGAACTCGTAGTCCATCGAGGCATAACCGCGCGACACGCTCTTGAGCTTGTCAAAGAAGTCCAGCACGATTTCGGCCAGCGGCATGTCGTAGGTCAACATGACCTGGCGGCCGTGGTAGGCCATGTTCAACTGCACGCCACGCTTCTGGTTGGCCAGTGTCATCACGGGCCCCACATACTCCTGCGGCATGTACAGATGGACTGTGACGATGGGCTCTCGGATCTCCTGGATGCGGGCGACCTCAGGCATCTTGGATGGGTTCTCCACCTCGATGATGTCGCCGCCATTCAACACCACCTGATAGACCACGCTGGGTGCCGTGGTGATCAGGTCCTGATCGAACTCGCGCTCCAGTCGCTCCTGCACGATCTCCATGTGCAGCAAGCCCAGGAAACCGCAGCGAAAGCCAAAGCCCAGCGCCTGGGACACTTCTGGCTCGTAACGCAAGGAGCTGTCGTTGAGCTTGAGCTTTTCCAGCGCATCGCGCAACTGGTCGTACTCGCTGGCTTCGGTGGGGTACAAGCCAGCAAACACCTGGGGCTGGATTTCCTTGAAACCTGGCAGCGCCTCTGTCGCTGGGCCGGCATTGTTGGGCAGCTTCTTCTCAACGGTGATGGTGTCACCCACCTTGGCGGCAGCCAATTCCTTGATGCCGCAAATCACGAAGCCCACTTCGCCGGCCTTGAGCGATTCGCGATTGACCGACTTGGGCGTGAAGACCCCGAGGTGCTCAGCGGGGTACACCGAGTTGGTGGCCATCAGTCGAATGCGCTCGCCTTTGCGCAGTTGGCCGTCGACCACGCGCACCAGCATCACCACGCCGACATAGTTGTCGAACCAGGCATCGATGACCATGGCCCGCAACGGTCCATCGGCATCACCTTGAGGTGGCGGCATGCGTGCCACGACGGCTTCGAGAATGTCCTCGACCCCCATGCCTGTCTTGGCCGAACAGGGAATCGCATCCGCTGCATCGATCCCGATCACGTCCTCGATTTCTTCCTTGGCGCGCTCGGGATCGGCCTGAGGCAGGTCCATCTTGTTGAGAACCGGCACCACTTCCACACCGAGATCCAGCGCGGTGTAGCAATTGGCCACGGTCTGCGCTTCAACGCCTTGGCTGGCATCGACCACCAACAAGGCGCCTTCGCAAGCCGACAAGGAACGGCTCACCTCGTAAGAGAAGTCGACGTGGCCGGGTGTATCGATCAGATTGAGGTTGTAGACACGGCCATCGCGCGCCTTGTATTCGAGCGCAGCCGTTTGCGCCTTGATGGTGATACCGCGTTCACGCTCGATGTCCATCGAGTCGAGGACTTGAGCATCCATCTCTCGGTCACTGAGACCGCCGCATCGCTGGATGATGCGATCGGCCAGGGTGGATTTCCCATGGTCGATGTGGGCGATGATCGAAAAATTGCGAATGTGATTCATAAAAAAAAGGCACGTCCAAATGAAAGACGCGCCTTCCAACAAAAACGTATGGCAACTGCTTGTTGGGCCTTCATTGTAGCCAAAAGGGCCCCATTGAAAGCCGCGTGTTGAACCTCAACACGCCGTTGCAGCGCGCCAACAAGCAATTTATCCACAACTTATCAACAGGGCGTTGTGGGTAACTTGAGTGGCGAATTTGGAAGATGATGGCTCGAAACAGCTGCCCCGTTTCCGGGCTTCACCGTAGCGGCGCGAATGGCGCAATTGTATCCAGAATCTGCGTCGCCACAGCGAAGTTATCAACAGCGCAACCGGTCACAATTCAAGCCGAGATGTTTCTTTTTTTAGGGGTTTATACCAAGAAAAACCCCGGTCCATCACGGGGATTGGACCGGGGCACATATAGCGAGAGGGCCCCCGCGCAGGGAGCGGGCTTACTTGGCCGTTGGACGGATCACTGCGTATTGAGCCCAGTCACCGCGGCGCACCAGCACGCTGACGGGACGGGTTTTGTCCAACTTCGACAGCACCGCGTCGAACTGCTTGATGTCAGCAATTTGAACATTGCCGATGGCCAGCAGGACATCACCCGGGCGCAGGCCAGCGCGTGCAGCGGGGCCCTCAACTCCCTCCACCAACGCACCACCCGTCAATTTGAGTTCCTGCTTTTGTTGGGCGCTCAGATCGGTCAATGTCAAACCCAGGGCTGACGCAGCCAGCTTGGTGCTCTCGCCCTTGGCTTGCTTCTTGGGCTTGTCGGCATCCAATTCGACCACCGTGAGCGTCAGATCCTTGTAGGCCCCGCGGCGGTACACCTGCAGGGTCGACTTCGATCCAGGCTTGGTAGCGCCTACCAGACGGGGCAGATCGGACACCTTCTCGATGGTCTTGCCATCGAACTTGGTGATGATGTCGCCCGCCTCGACGCCGGCCTTGTCAGCCGGGCCACCAGACTCCACCATGCGCACCACAGCGCCCTGTGGCTTGCCCAAGCCAAGCGACTCCGCCACGTCCTTGGTGACCGGCTCGATCTGCACGCCAATGCGACCGCGGACCACCTTGCCGCCCGCACGCAGTTGCTCGGCAACCTTCACCGCGTCATCAATCGGAATGGACAAGGAAATGCCCATGAACCCACCCGAGCGGCTGAGAATCTGCGAGTTGATACCCACCACTTCACCGCGCATGTTGATCAGCGGCCCGCCCGAGTTACCGGGGTTGACCGCCACGTCCGTCTGGATGAAGCGAATCTCCTCACCCGTATCGCGTGCCTTGGCGCTCACGATGCCGGCCGTCACGGTGTTCTCCAGACCAAAGGGCGTGCCGATGGCCATGACCCACTCGCCCACCTTCAGGCGATTGACATCGCCGATGTGGACTGCGGGCAAGGAAGTGGCATCGATCTTGACCACGGCCACGTCGGTGCGCTTGTCTGCGCCGATGAGCTTGCCCTTGAATTCACGCTTGTCCGTCAGGGTGACGTAGATCTCGTCTGCGCCGTCCACAACGTGTGCATTGGTCATGACGAATCCGTCTGCGCTCAAGACAAACCCAGAGCCGACGCCGCGTGGTCGCTCCTCACCCGGTTCGGCGCCCTTCTTGGGCACGTTGCCCCGCCGAGGGTCTTGCTTGGGAATGGGCGTGCCAAAGAAGCGGCGGAAGAACTCACGCATCTGTTCATCGGCTTCGTCGCCCTCCTCGCCGTCCGCCGAGACCCGCTGAGTCGTGCGGATGCTCACCACGGAAGGCCCCACCTGATCGACCAATTCGGTGAAGTCAGGCAGTCCCTTGACGATCACGGGAGGCTGCGTCGCGGGCGGAGGCGAAGCAATCGCCGTGTTCGCCGCAGCGACCGTCACCGGGGCCCCAGTCGGAGCCAGCTGGGCTTGCGACGCATGAGGAAACAGGCTGGAGCTCAATACCAGACCCACGGCAGACACCACCCCCCCGACGATGAGGGTGCGTCGCACGATGGAAGAGGTTGAAGATGCAGACTGATGAGAAGACACCATTGATGAATTCCTTCAAGGAAGAAGACAAAAGCGCAAGGGAAACCGTCCACATTTGAACGCAGCCGGACGCAAAGCGTTCACGGCTGGCGGGCTATTTGGCGGTAAAGGTGCGTAAAGCCGGTGAGCTGCCGTCAGGGCAATTCAAAAACAGCGGTACGGGCCATGTTGCCCTGGCTGGCAAATGAGGCCTCTGCGCTGTTGCCATGACGGGGCAATGAAGCCAACAACTGATCCACCTGAGGGTCACGGATGAGCACCGGAGCGGCCGCATCTGGCCGACTGAAGGAAGCGCCCTCGACGCTCACATTGCCACCCTGCACAGGCATCCCGGCCAATACGGCAGCATTGGCGGAGGCCAGCGCAATCGGAGAGTTGTCAGAGAGCGCTGGCGCCGATGGCACTCCACGCGTGCCGGATACCATGGGTGCCTGAGCCATCTCACGAGAATCAGCGCCCTTCGGGCCCCCCATCTGAATGGACAGCACCGCCCCCACCACCATCACGAACCCGGCAGCAACGGCCATGGGGCCAGCCCATGAGCGGCGTTGAAGCGCGATGGGCGCAGCAGGGCGCTCCACGCTGGGGCGGGTAGACGCCGCAGGCGCGAGAACCACTGGCTCCTGAGCCAGGCGATCGCGGAACTTGCTCAAGAAGGCGCCGCCATCCGACCCATGCGCCAGATCGTCAGAACGCATCACGTCACCGATCAAGTGATAGGCCTGCCAGGTTGTTCGCGCCTGGGCATCGTCGCGCCAGGCTGAACATGCCCGAGATACATCCGAGGCCTGTGCCTGGCCATCTGCCAATGCAGACAATGCCTCGCGATCGGCCTGAGAATCACTGAAACGTTCGGTCATAAGCCAAGACTCCTGCTTGTGCACTGCTCGCTGAATCGGCCCCTTTGGGGGCGCCCTTTGTGGATGGAGTCAGTCAACTTCAAAAAGTTCACTGAACTTTACATCTACCAGCGCTCCCCATGCCGCGTGTCCAACAGGGGGCGCAGGCGGGAGGCAATCGCTTCACGCGCACGGAAAATCCGCGAGCGAACTGTTCCGATGGGGCAACTCATCAACTCTGAGATTTCTTCATAGCTCAGGCCTTCGATCTCTCGCAAGGTGATGGCTTGGCGCAGGTCGTCCGACAGATCCTCGATGGCCTGGTTGACGGTTTCAGCAATTTGACGGCTGGCCAGAAGGGACTCAGGGGTTTCCCCATCGGTCAATTCATTTTCAACGCGGGACGAATCGTCCTCATCGTCCATGGAGGCCAGCGCCGTTTGGGTGACCAAAGGGTCGCGCTTCAAGCCCAGCAAAGCCTTTTTCGCGGTATTGACCCCAATGCGATACAGCCAGGTGTAGAACGCACTTTCGCCGCGAAAGTTGGGCAAGGCCCGATAGGCTCGAATGAAGGTCTCCTGGGCGATGTCTTCGACCAGATCCGCATCACGGACCATCCGGGCAATCAGGCGTTCGATGCGTCGCTGGTACTTGACCACCAGCATTTCAAAGGCCCGCTGATCCCCGCGCTGCACGCGCTCGACCAGGGCCGCATCCACATCGACGATGGTCCGGAGATCGCCCGCCGCAGCCAATGCAATGGCTTCGACGTCGCCATCGGTGAGGGCCTCACGCGCGCCCTGGGTTCGGGGGTCCTTGGGCTGGTCCGGTACGTCGACGTTGTCGTGGGACATCAATGTCGTCCCCCTGTGCGCTGGGTGGACGAGGCCGCGCCGTCGCTCACGAACTCACTGCGCGGCAGACATTGAGTCGGCTGAAAATCCGTATCCGACCACGCACGGGCATGACCATCGCGGCTCATGCGGCGCGATCGTACGTCAACTGTTGAACGAGATAGAACGGTGCGAACCAAGTTGCTTCCTGGCAATGTCGAACGGCCCCATGATGCCAGGGATTGGCGGTCGACAGCAGGCTCAGGCATTCGTCCTTGCAGACTCTGCTCCCCCGTTGCTTCTCGCTTTGCCCCATACAGCAGCGCCCGAAGGCGGTGAGCCGTTTCGATCGATGAATTGAATTGCAGAGCGGCATTGTCCAGACCCGGGACCCACGACCAAAGGGATCGCGCGGTGCGCCCGTCCGACGACATAGCCTGAACTTCCAATAACAACCAGTTCTGGAAATCACATGCCACACGCACGGAAACGGGTTGAGCCCATTCAATGACACGCCAGTGCGGCTGCTCCGTGGTGTTGCCGGTCCACTGCAAGCGCAACGGCGGCCGCACCGCAGACCAGCGCCGCCATAGACGACCGACCTGAATGCACCACACGAGCAACCCGATCAAAACAAACGGGATGGCCAGGCGGTGCTGCTGATGGACCCATAAATCGCGACATAGTTCCGCAGACCATATCGCAGCCAGGGTGGCACTGACGATCAGCAGACCCTGCCCGGCTCGCCGAATCGTGGGTGAGCCCGACGCCCCGACCGGCAATGGCCACTGGCCGGGCGTTTGGGTCAGCAAACCGGTGGACACGGCGAAACAGGCAGGCCCTGCCTCAGATTCGCTTGAAAATCAGCGATCCGTTGGTCCCGCCGAAGCCGAAGTTGTTCTTCAGCGCGACATCGATCTTCATTTCGCGCGCCGTGTTGGCGCAGTAGTCCAGATCGCACTCAGGATCCTGGTTGAAGATGTTGATGGTAGGGGGCGAAATCTGGTTGTGGATCGCCAGCACGGTGAACACGGACTCGATGCCACCCGCCCCGCCCAACAAATGGCCGGTCATCGACTTGGTGGAGTTCACCACCAATTGCTTGGCATGGTCGCCGAATGCCAATTTGATGGCATTGGTTTCGTTGACGTCACCCAGGGGCGTCGAGGTGCCATGCGCGTTGAGATATTGCACCTGGTCGGCGTTCAATCCCGCATTACGCAACGCAGCCAACATGGAGCGCTTGGGGCCATCCACGTCTGGGGCGGTCATGTGGTAAGCATCGGCGCTCATGCCGAAGCCCGACAACTCTGCGTAAATCTTGGCACCGCGCGCTTTGGCCGCTTCGTACTCTTCGAGCACCATGACACCGGCGCCCTCGCCCAACACGAACCCATCACGGTCCTTGTCCCATGGGCGGGAAGCCGTTTGGGGATCGTCATTGCGCGTTGACAAGGCACGGGCCGCAGCGAAACCGCCGATACCCAGGGGCGACACAGTGGACTCGGCGCCGCCAGCCACCATGATGTCGGCATCGCCGTTTTCAATCATGCGAGCGGCCAGACCGATGGCATGCAAACCGGTCGTACAAGCGGTCACGACGCCCAGATTGGGGCCTTTGAAACCGTATTGAATGGAGACGTGACCGGAGATCATGTTGATGATCGACGCCGGCACGAAAAATGGCGAGATGCGGCGAGGACCGCGCTCGGAATAATCTTTGTGGGTTTGCTCGATCAGAGGCAAACCACCAATGCCCGAGCCGACGATGACGCCGATGCGCTCGGCGACTTCAGGCGTCAGGGCCTCGCCCGTGGGCAAGCCCGCATCCTGGACAGCCTGCATGCTGGCTGCCAGCCCGTAATGGATGAACGTATCCATATGGCGAGCTTCTTTGGCGGGGATGTAATCCTCGATATTGAAGCCCTTGACCTCACCGGCAAACTGGCAAGCAAAAGCTGCAGCATCGAACTTGGTGATGGTGTCGATCCCGGACTTGCCGGCGATCAGATTGGACCAAGATTCTTGCACCGTGTTACCCACGGGGGTAACGAGGCCTAAGCCGGTGACGACAACGCGACGACGGGTCATACAGGATGCGTGCGAAAAAATTGAAAAGCCGACAAACAAGGCCCCGAGGGGCCTTGACTTCGCTTAGGCCTTGGCGTGGGCCTTGGCGTAGTCGATCGCGAGCTGAACAGTGGTGATCTTTTCAGCTTCTTCATCGGGGATTTCGATGCCGAACTCGTCTTCGAGGGCCATCACCAGTTCCACGGTGTCCAAGGAATCAGCGCCCAGGTCGGCAACGAATGCCTTTTCAGGGGTGACTTCAGACTCTGCTACACCGAGTTGTTCGGCAATGATCTTCTTGACGCGTGCTTCGATATCGCTCATGACTCCTCCAGGAGGGTTGTGCAAACAAACCAGGGATTTTACCGGCACAGTTGTGCAAACAACTGCGTCGGTGAAAACGAATTTGAGATTCCCCAGGTAACGATCTCAATTCATGAACATGCCACCATTGACATGTAATTCGACGCCGGTGATGTAGCCGGCTTGCGGAGAGGCCAGAAAAGCCACTGCTTCCGCAATGTCTTCGGGCTGCCCCAGGCGACCCAGCGGAATCTGAGCCTTCAGACCCGCTTGCTGCTCTTCGGTGAGGCCGCGGGTCATGTCGGTATCGATGAACCCAGGAGCCACGCAGTTGACCGTGATGCTGCGGCTACCCAGTTCCCGGGCCAATGCGCGTGTCATGCCTGCTACGCCAGCCTTGGCCGCAGCGTAATTGGCTTGACCGGGATTGCCGCTGGCGCCCACAACGGAGGTGATGTTGACGATGCGGCCATAGCGCTGCTTCATCATGGTGCGCATCACGCCCCGGCTCATGCGGAAGACGGCTTTGAGGTTGGTGTCGATCACCGCATCCCAATCGTCGTCCTTCATGCGCATGGCGAGGTTGTCTCGGGTGATGCCGGCGTTGTTGACCAAAATATGCAGGCCACCATGTTCTTTGACGATGGCATCCAGAGTTGCTTCAACGGCAGCCGCATCTGTCACGTCCAGAACCAGGCCCTTGGAGGCGCCATGCCCCTGCAGTGCCTCGGTGATGCCCTGCGCGCCGGACTCTGATGTCGCGGTACCCAGCACCGTGATGCCGCGCTGCGCCAACGCCAGAGCGATGGCCCGGCCGATCCCGCGGCTGGCGCCCGTCACCAGCGCAATTTGATTGTTCAGTTCGGCGCTCATGCCAGCAAACCTTTCACTTCAGCCAAAGAGGCGGGATCCCACACGGTGGCAGTGATCAGATCGCCATCGATGCGCTTGACCATGCCAGACAAAACCTTGCCCGGGCCGCATTCAACCACATGTGTCAGGCCGCGCGCCTTCAGGGCCAAAATGGTCTCGACCCAACGGACGGGGCCAAAGGCCTGGCGATACAAGGCGTCGCGCAGTGCGTCGGGGCTGGCCACGTCAGCCACATCGATGTTGTTGATGACCGGAATGGCCGGGGCTGCAAAGGGTGTGGCGGCGAGCTTTTCCCGCAGACGCTCTGCGGCGGGTTTCATCAGGCTGGAATGAAATGGCGCAGACACAGGCAGCGGCAAGGCACGTTTGGCACCTGCAGCCTTGAGCAATTCGCAGGCTTTTTCCACACCGGCTTTGGTGCCGGCGATGACGGTCTGCTTGGGGTCGTTGAAATTGACCGCTTCGACAGCCTGACCGGTCTCGGCTGCGGCCTGCGCGCAACCGGCCTTCACGCCATCGGCGTCCATCCCCAAAATGGCCGCCATGCCGCCTACACCGACAGGCACGGCCTCTTGCATGGCCTGCGCACGAAAACGCACCAGAGGCAGCGCGTCCTTCAAGGTCAAGGCGCCAGCGGCCACCAAAGCGGTGTACTCACCCAGCGAATGGCCGGCGACCACAGCGGGCTGTAAACCGGTTTCAGCCAGCCAGGCGCGCAGGCACGCCACCCCAGCGGTCAGCATCACGGGCTGGGTGTTGGTGGTCAGGTCCAAGGCCTCTTTCGGGCCCTCGGCAATGAGGCGAGCCACATCCTCGCCCAGGGCTTCAGAAGCCTCGGCCAAGGTGTCGCGCACCGCCGCGTGACCCTCCCAGGCATTGAGCATGCCCACCGACTGCGAGCCCTGACCTGGAAACACAAATGCAAACGCCGTCATTGTCAAAACATCCTTCAATAATCAATCAAAACTGCGCCCCAGGTGAAGCCGCCGCCCACCCCTTCGAGCAACAGGGACTGGCCCGGCTGGATCTGCCCTGAACGGATGGCATGGTCGAGCGCCAAGGGAATCGAGGCGGCCGAGGTGTTGCCATGTTGATCCACCGTGGTCACCACGCGACTATTGGGTAGCCTCAGCTTGCGCGCCGTGCCCTGCATGATGCGAATATTGGCCTGGTGCGGCACCAGCCAGTCAATGCTGTCCGGTGTACGCCCGGCGGCATCCAGCACCTCATGTGCGACCTGATCGAGCACGTTGACGGCCAGTTTGAAAACCGCCTGCCCGTCCATTTTAAGTGTGGGATCGCCCAGCACTTCACCGCCACGGAAGGTTCCCGGCGTGCACAGGATGTTGGCGTACTGACCGTCGGCATGAAGGCGTGAGGCCACGATGCCAGGCCGATCGGAGGCCTGCAAGACCACAGCGCCCGCGCCATCACCGAACAGCACGCAGGTGGTGCGATCCTGAAAATCAAGAATGCGGGAGAAGACTTCCGAACCAATCACCAGGGCCCGCTTGACCGAGCCCGTGCGAATCATGGCATCCGCCACCGTCAGGGCATAAACAAAGCCCGAACACACCGCTTGAAGGTCGAACGCTGCACATCCCTGCATACCCAGCTTTTGCTGGATCAGGCACGCCGTCGAAGGGAACACCATGTCGGGTGTGGAGGTGGCGCAAATGATGAGGTCGATTTCCGACGCCGCCACGCCCGCCGATTCGAGGGCGCGCTGGGCAGCCTCTCGGCCCAAGTCACTGGCCGTGACGTCCGCATCCGCGAAGTGCCGCGCCTGGATGCCGGTGCGATCGACGATCCATTCACTGGAGGTCTCCACGCCACGATCGGCCAGCCAGGCAACGAGTTCTTCGTTGCTCCAACGTTTCGGAGGCAAATAACTGCCGGTACCAACGATCCGTGAATAGATCGGAGAGGGGGCGCAGCCCGAAGGCAGCGCGGTCGCCTCGTGTCTTGATGACATGTGAGGGGGACTCAAGCCCCCGACCTTTATGCTTCGCTGCCCTGTGCAGCCTGCGCGGGCAGGCTTTCCAGTGTGGCGGCGATGCGGTCGTGAACCCGGTCTAGCAAACGATGACGGGCTGCATCATAAGCCCGATTCAGGGCCTGCTCAAATGAGAACGCATCCGCAGAACCATGACTTTTGAACACCAATCCACGCAAACCGAGTAGCGCAGCACCGTTGTAGCGGCGATGGTCAACCCGCTTTTTGAAGTGGTTGAGCACGGGCATGGCGAACAAGGCCACCAGTTTGGTGAAGATGTTGCGGGTGAACTCTTGCTTGATGAAGTTGGCGAACATGGTCGCCAGACCTTCTGCGGTCTTCAAAGCCACATTGCCCACAAAACCATCGCAGACAACCAGGTCCGAGGTGCCCTTGAAAATGTCGTTGCCCTCGACGTTGCCATAGAAGTTGATCAGGCCGCGGCCATGGGCCGTACGCAGCAACTCGCCGGCTTTTTTGATGACTTCACTGCCCTTGATGACTTCTTCGCCGATGTTGAGCAAGCCGACCGTCGGGTTTTCTTTGCCGTCGACAGCCGAAACCAAGGCGCTGCCCATCACGGCGAACTGCAGCAGGTGCTCGGCCGTGCAATCGACGTTGGCCCCCAGATCCAGCACGGTGGTGTAGCCGTCGAGCTGATTGGGCATGACCGAGGCGATGGCCGGTCGATCGATGCCCTCCACCGTTTTGAGCAGGTAGCGGGCGACCGCCATCAGGGCCCCGGTGTTGCCTGCCGACACGCAGGCATGGGCGAACGCGGGCTGCTCGGCGCCGGCCTTGACCTGGGTGATGGCCACGCGCATGGACGAATCCTTCTTCTTGCGCAGCGCCACCTCGACAGGGTCATCCATGGCAACCACCTCAGAGGCATTCACCAGGGTCACGCGCTCCCAATCCTTGGCGGGCGCGAGGGCCTCTGGCAAACCCACGAGGACCAGTTCGGCATCGGGGTGCTTGTTCAAAAAGGCGCGGCAAGCGGGCAAGGTGATGGATGGACCATGGTCCCCTCCCATGCAATCGACAGACAGACGAACAGGCGAAACAGCAGCTTGGGAGCGATCGGAGCGGGGAGCAGTCATGGAATCAAGCGCGACAACACAGCGCGAAAATGGGAAACCCAAATGACAAGGGGCTGGCGAACCGATGGAATCGGTTGACCCAGCCCTCTTGATCGGCTTGTATGACCTGAACGCGTCAGGTCAACGACGTCTTACGCGTCAGCCTTGGTCTTCAACACCTTGCGACCACGGTAGAAACCGGTGGGGCTGATGTGGTGACGCAGGTGCACTTCACCGGTGGTGCCTTCGACAGCGGTACCTGGGGTGACCAGGGCGTTGTGCGAACGGTGCATGCCACGCTTGGAAGGCGACTTCTTGTTTTGTTGAACGGCCATGTTGGACTCCGAAAGCCGGGCTCGAAGCCCGTGGGTTTGTCAGACCACACCGTTGCCAGCCTACTTTTTCTGCAAATACAGAAAGTTCAAACCAGCCGCTTGCAGTCCGCAAGTGTTAAAGATTGCTCGATTGGCCCCAAAAAAGGCCCGAACCTGTCCGGCTATACCCGGAAAACTCAAGATTCTAGCACGGGTATACCGTGTTATTCAAATCTCGCTCAGGTTTGATTCTTTTTCAAGGCAGCCAGAGCCGCAAAAGGATGCGGTTGCCCGTTGTCGCCGCTGGCCGCATCGCCTTCGGGCGACGCCTCGGGATCGAACGAGCGCATGTGTCGCTCGACATCCGTCGGACATTGATCGTGGCGCGGAACCAGCGGCTGGGCCATGATCAATTCGTCTTCGAGCAATTCGAGCAAGTCGAATTGCCGGCTGACAGCCAGCACGTCGTCGTCGGAATCGGCATCCAGGTTGGCGGCAGCGGCCTCGTCTTCGACAAAGCGGATCGAGCGGCTGACGTCAATGGGCAGATTCACCGCATGCAGGCAGCGCTGGCATTCCCAGGGGAACGTGCCTTTGGCCTCGATGTCCAGCCAACGCTGCGGCTGCCCGACCCGCTGCTTCACCAGACGGCCCTGTGCCCGCCATTGAACGGGGGGCACCGTCGTCAGATCAGCCTGCGGAAACAGGCCTGCGGCCAGACGGTGCAGGTCGGCAACGGGCACCAGCCCTTCGAGGACTTCGCCAGAATCGATGAAAGTCCCCACATCCAGTTTCTGGGGTACAAAGCTACGCGGTTTCATGCCCGCAAGTGTAGGGCCAGGCGCGGCCCCGGCGACAATGAGGGAATGTCAACATTGATCTCCCCTGCTCCCGCCCTCGTGCTGGGCTCGACCTCGCCCTATCGGCGCGAATTGCTCTCGCGCCTTCGCGTGCCCTTCACCTGTCGCGCACCGGACGTCGACGAGGGCCCCTTGAAGGGGGAGACACCAGCCGAACTCGCCACACGACTGGCTCAGGCAAAGGCAGAGGCAGTCGTGCAGATGTGCCTGGAGGAATCGAGCCAGGATGTGGTGGTGATCGGCTCCGATCAGGTAGCCGATCTGGACGGCGTCCCCCTGGGCAAACCCGGCACGCATGATCGCGCCGTCGCTCAACTGCAAGCCATGCGGGGCCGCTCCGTGGTGTTTCACACGGCAGTCGCAGTCCGTCGTCCGGCCACGGGTTTTGAGGCGAGCGCCCTCACTGTGGTGCGGGTTCGCGTTCGCGACGATGTGTCTGACGCCGAGATCGAGCAGTATCTGAAACTGGACCAACCTTACGATTGCGCCGGCAGCGCCAAGGTCGAAAGCCTGGGCATCGTGTTGCTGGATCAGGTGGACTCCGATGACCCCACAGCGTTGGTTGGCTTGCCACTGATTGCCACCGCTCGACTGCTTCGCGCAGCCCGTTTTCCCATTTTTGAATCGATTGTTTCATGACCCTTCCATCCCATGCCCCGGCCCGCCAAGGCCGACTCTTCCTGATTCCGAACACGCTGGATCTGGGTTGCGTCGGCGGCGAAGGGCAGATTCCTGCACCGGACCTGCGTGACGTGCTGCCAATGAGCGCCCTGAACACCGCAGCCAACCTGAAGCAATGGATTTGCGAAAACGCCAAAACGACCCGGGCGTTTCTCAAGCGTGTGGGCGACATCACGCCCCTGTGCGCGCCGCTGCAGGAGTTGAACCTGCAGGTGCTGCCCCGCCCGAACAAGGGCAGCAAAGGCGGCCCTTCTGAAGAACAGGCGACCATGGAAGCCCTGCTGGCACCCGCGCTGGCGGGTGAGGACATGGGCTTGATCTCGGAAGCCGGCCTGCCGGGCGTGGCCGACCCGGGTGCGGCCGTGGTTCTCGCGGCTCATCGGACTGGGCTGACCGTGGTGCCTTTGTCGGGGCCCAGCTCCCTGGTTCTGGCACTGGCCGCCAGTGGCCTGTATGGGCAGAGCTTTGCTTTTGTGGGCTATCTGCCCACTGACACAGCAGCGCGGGCACAACGTATCAAAGAGCTGGACCAACAGTCGCGTCGTGCCCGCCAGACTCAGATCGTGATCGAGACGCCCTACCGGAACACCGTGCTGTGGGAAGCCTTGGTCGCCAACCTGCCCGCCGACACCCCCCTGAGTGTCAGCTGCGGTTTGACGCTGCCTCATGGATTCAGTCGCACCGACACCGTCGCCCGCTGGCGCAAGGCGCCTTTGACGCTGCCGAGCGACATCCCGGCCGTATTCAGCTGGCTGGCCGTCTGACGCCCCACAGAGTGCCCCTGCTTCTTGACACAATGTGTGTCCTGGCTTGTTGATTGTTTTTTCAAGGCGTCCTGACGTGAACACAGATCCCAACCCCCTGGCTCGAAAGCTCGGCTATGCAGGCCTGGTACCCCTCATTGGCGGAGCCATCTTCATCTGGCTGCTGGTCGATCGCGTGGCGCCCGAGGTGGTGATGTTCGTCGCGCAGGCGGTGGCCGCCTTCGCCGCCCTGACGCTTTCCTTTCTGGGGGGCATGCTGTGGGGGCTGACCATGCCGACATCTCACTACAACGACGCGCCGAATGCCACGCAGCGCCATGCGCTGTGGGCGGGAGTCATCTACACGCTGGGCGCATGGATGTCGGTGCTGATGCCGCCGCATGCTGGCCTGGTGGTGCTGGGCGTGCTGCTGATCGCCACCTACTTTTCTGACCGCAAGCGCTACCACGATCTCAAGATGGAAGGCTGGCTCACCATGCGCTTTCGGCTGACCCTGGCCGCGAGCATGAGCTGTTTCCTGGCTGCCGCCCAGATCTGACGGAACCCGCATGATTCAATACCGCATCGAGGTGGCCGACGTCCACAGCCACCGCTACCTGGTCACGCTCAAGGTCGACCGCCCTGCCCCCCTCCAACGGCTGAGTCTGCCGGTCTGGATTCCGGGCAGCTACCTGGTGCGTGAATTCGCGCGGCATCTCTCGCCGCTGTCGGCCAGCCAGCAAGGCCGCAGCCGGGTCGTGACGCCCATCGACAAATGCACCTGGGAAGTCGACTGCCAAGGTGCCGCCACGCTGACCGTTCAGTACGAGGTTTACGCGTTCGACACCTCGGTGCGCACCGCCTTTCTGGATGCGCGACGCGGTTTTTTCAATGGCACCAGCGTGTTCCTCAAGGTTGAAGGTCGCGACAACGAACCCCAGCAGCTACGGATCGGTGCCTTGCCCAAAGGCTGGAAGGTGGCCACCGCCTTGCCCGCACTCAAGGTCAATGCCCACGGCGCCGGTGACTATGAGGCCCCGAACTACGATGACCTGGTCGATCACCCCGTCGAGTTGGGCGACTTCTGGCGCGGCACGTTCACCTGTCGCGGCGTACGGCATGAGTTCGTCGTGGCCGGGGCAGGCCCAGATTTCGATGGCGAGCGCCTGCTGGCCGACACGCAAAAGATCGTCGAAGCGCAGATCGTGTTCTGGCACGGCCGCCGCAAGTGCGCCTTCGATCACTACGTCTTCATGCTCAACGCTGTGGATGACGGGTATGGCGGGCTGGAGCATCGCCGCAGCACCGCCCTGATCTGCGGGCGCAGGGAATTGCCACGGGTGTCAAACAAGGGCTCGTCCGACGCCTACATCACCTTGCTGGGCTTGATCAGCCATGAATATTTCCATGCCTGGAACGTCAAGCGACTCAAGCCCGTCGAGTTTGCCCCGTATGACTACACCGCAGAGAACCACACGCGGCTGCTCTGGTTCTTTGAGGGCTTCACCTCTTATTACGACGACCAGTTCTTGCTACGCACCGGCTTGATCGATGCCCCCACCTATCTGAAACTGCTGGGCAAGGCGGTCAACCAGGTCTGGGGCACGCCGGGTCGCCATGAGTACAGCGTGGCGCAAGCCAGCTTCGATGCCTGGACCCGGTATTACCGGCCTGACGAGAACACCGCCAATGCCACGGTGAGTTACTACACCAAGGGCAGCCTGGTGGCCTTGGCGCTGGACTTGAGCCTGCGCCAATTATCGCCGGTCGCGGGTCATCAAGCCACGCTGGACGGCGTGATGCTCAAGCTGTGGCATCTGGGCCGCCCCATCACCCACGACGACATTGCACAGGCTTTGGCCGACGAAGCACAGCAACTGCCACCCAAGGGCCTGCCATTCAAGGCGAGCAACGTGGCGCGAGCCTGGACCGAAGTCTTGTACGCCTGGACGGAAACGACCGCCGACTTGCCCCTGCCTGCGTTGTTGAGCGAGGCGGCGGTCACCTGGAACACCAAGCCGGCCCCCCTGGCGCAGCGATTGGGGCTGCGTTTGTCGGATGCCGGGGGCGCCTTGAAGGTGCAATCGATCATGCGAGGCAGCATGGCGGAAGCGGTGGGTCTGAGCGTCGGTGACGAATTGCTGGCGCTGGATCAATGGCGACTCAAACGGGTCGACGATCTGAACACCTGGCACGCCCCCACTCGGCCGCAAGCCTTGCTGGTTTCGCGCGACCAGATCGTGATGACCTTGACGCTGCCAGCCTTGGATGCCCCCGCGGGCAAGAAGCGCAAGGCAGCGCCTGCTGCCCATCACGCGACGAGCGGCGCCACCCCTGATCTGATTGCCTTGGTATCGGCCCCTGCACCGGACACCGTACGACAAGCACGTCGCACAGCCTGGCTGAAGGCATGAGCGCTGACAAAAAGTTTCACCGACGCCCCCAGTGGTTGATTCTGCTGGGGCTGACGTTGTTGTCGGTGCTGCTGCATTTTTGGGTCACCGACCGCGTAGGAAGCAGTCTGCCCACCGGTGAGACGGCCGAGGAAGCGAAGATCAAACGCATGGAAGCGGCCTATGTCAAAGAGGTGAAGCTGAGTGCGCCACCGGTGGGCCTGGCCCGCCCAGCCGCCCCGCCCCCCGCGCCGGGTAAAGCAGGAAAAGCCAAGAAGCGCAAAGTCAAGCCCGCGGAGGATGCGGCGTCCAAGCCGCAAGAAAAGATGGCCGACGCCGCCCAAGAAGCGGCGTCCACGCCATCTGCGCCACAGGTCGCCGCAGAGCCCGCATCCGCCCCCACCAAGGTGGCCGAAGCCGCGCCTCCTGTGGCTTCGGCGGCGAGCGAACCCCCTAAAGGCCCCACGTTTGAATGGCCCAAGGCGACCAAGGTCAGCTTCAAGGTAGAGGGTTACTGGCGAGGCAAAATAACGGGCAGTTCAGCCGTTGAATGGCTCCGGCAAGGTAGCAAGTACCAAGTGCATCTGGACACGACCGTCGGGGGCTTGATCACCTCGCAAGTGACCAGCGAAGGCGAGATCACACCAGAGGGCCTCAAACCCCTTCGATTCGAGACCAAGGGGCGCCGGTTTTTTACAGATATTCCGCTGAAAACGATCACCTTTGATCCGGACGAGATCACCTTTCCAGACGGTACAAAAGTCGCGCGGCCGGAAGGGATTCAGGACCTGGTCAGCCACATCATCCAGTTGTCCTACCGGTTCACGCTCGACCCCTCGCTACTCAGAACGGGCAACTCCATCCGGTTCAAAGTTGCCACGCCCAAACAGTTGGAAGAAGTCGCATTTGACGTCGTCAGCGAGGAGGTGCTGGATACGCCCATGGGGGCGCTCAACACCTTCCACGTCAAGCCGCGCCGTCTGGTAGAAACGGGCACACCCCTTCCGCCCATGGAGATCTGGTTCGCGCCTAACCTGCAGTACCTGCCGGTGCGGGCCTACGCGGAGCGCAAGGATGGCCCCCGGGACAAGCAATTCAACATGACCATGGAAATGGAGCGCCCACCTCAGCAAGTGGGCGCCAACGACTAACCCAGCGGCGAATCAGTCGCCCTGCTTGGCGCCCGCCGCTTTGGCCAGGCGCTGCTCAATGACCGGCGCCGCGGCAGCGCCACCAATGCGCGTACCGTCTTCAAAGAAGATGGCGGGCGTGCCGCGAATGCCCAGACGCTGAGCCAGCGCCCCGTTGCGCTGCGCCGGAGAGGCACAGGTGCCGAATGCCCGCGCCGGCTGAACGCCCGCAAGCATCCAGTCCCGCCAGGCCTGGGTGCGATCCTGAACACACCAGATGTTGTCCAGCTTGACCTTGGAGTCGTCGCCCAGAATGGCCACCATGTAGGTGTAGACGGTCACATCCTTGAGCTGCTGGAGGTCCTTTTCCAGGCGTTTGCAATAACCGCAATTGGGGTCGGCAAACACGGCCAGGCGGCGCTTGCCAGTCCCGGTCTTCCAGACCACCGCATCGCGAACCGGCAAGTTGTTGAAATCGATGCGATTGACGTCTTCCAGCCGGGCTTCTGTCAGGTCCTTGCCCGTCTTGGTGTCGATCAAATGCCCCTCGATCAGGAAGTCGCCGTTGGCGTCGGTGTAGAAAATATTGGTACCCGACCGCAGCTCGATCAAGCCGTTCATGCCGGTGGTCTGTGCGGCGTCGATGGGAGGGATCCCCTGGACCCGCGCGAGCTTTTGCTTGATGGCGGCCAACTGGGCGGCAGGCAGTTCGCCCGCCTGAACCGAAGCCGCGGCCAACACCGTCAGGGCAGCAGCCGCCAAGCGGCCTTTGAAAAACAACGACATGAAGGATCCTCAGGAAAGATCAAGCGCGCGGCCGACGAGCCATTGCTTGACAGGTGTCAGGCGCTGAACCATGGACATGCCCAGGTTGCGCAGGTCTTTGACGGGGCCATGCTGGTCCGCAAAGAGTTTCAACAGGCCATCAGTCAGCCCCTGCATCGCTTGCGTGGGCAATTGCCGTTGGCGCACATAGCGCTGCAGCGTACGCTCATCACCGGGCAGTCGCCAGGGTTCCTGCGCACGCGCATGCGTCAGCTCGGCGACCAGGGTGTCGACATCAGCCAGGCCCAGGTTGAGCCCTTGACCGGACAGGGGATGCACCTGATGGGCTGCATCGCCCAGCAGAACCCAGCCCGGCCCTGCCCAGCGTTGTGCCTTGGCCAATGCCAGAGGCCAGCCGGCCACTGAAGACGTCAAACTGAGGCGCCCCACGCGGGCGCTCGACTCGGTGTCGGACTGGTAGATGGCGTCATTCAATTCGTTTTCAAATTCCTGGGCTGACAGAGACAGCAGATGCTCGGCTCGCGACTGGGGCACCGACCACACCAGGCCATACGATGCAGCGGGGTCCGGATCATTGAAAGGCAGCAGGGCCAGAATGTCGGGCGAGCGGAACCATTGCCGGGCCACGCCATGATGCGGCTGTGAAGCGGTCAGGCGCGCAGCCACGCCCCAATGTCCATAGTCCTGACGGGTGAATTCCACTCCCAGGGCCGCACGAGTGGTGGAATGCCTGCCCTCGCACACCGCAAGCAGGTCGGCCAGCACTGATGGACCTTTCTCGGTCACGGGCGGCACCACTTCGACCCGGGCTGCGAATTCCAGCGCCTGCCCCAGCAAGCGCTCGAGCGCCCCGGCATCGACAATCCAGGCCAGTTCACTGACTTTTTGCTGCCAGGCCGAGAAAGAAATCGCGCCCGACTCGTCGCCCCGAACGTCCATCTCCAGCACAGGCGAAGCCCATTGCCGCAGGGCCGGCCAGATCCGCAGTCGCTCCAGCAGCGCGATCGAACGGGCATTGAGCGCGTAGGTACGGATGTCGGCCGAGCCGGTGGGAATCACCTGGGGCGACTTGGCCCATGCCACGCTCCAGCCCTCGCGGGACAGAGACAGGGCCAGACTCATGGCCACAGCGCCAGAGCCGCTCACGCATACATCAAACTTGGTCGTCGACATCGAATTTCGGCAGCAAACCGCACACGGTTGAAATGCATCCGGTCAAGCGGGATGCCCATTCGCTAATCTAATATGGTTTTGTGTCGTTTGTTTCCCAGAAGTGAGTTGCCATGAATCAGGGTGTGAGCCACAAGGGCTACCTGTCGCTGATTGAGCGAAAAACGCTGCTGCGCATCTACATGATCGCCTCCATTGCCACGATGGTGTTGTGGCTGTGCGAAGGCTTTTTCGGTATCGGCGCGGCGCATGATCGCTGGGCACAACCTGTGTTGGCGTTGCTGATGCTGAGTCTGTATGCGACTTTGCAGCGCTATCCGCAGTCGCTGGTGATGACCCAGCGCATCGCGGTTTTCGCTCTGGCGGTCTACTTCGTCGCCTCTTCGTTCAGCGTGCTCTTTCGCCCGCCCAATACGGCCTCGCCGTACTTTCTGGCCAATAACCTGCTGTGGATGCCCATGATCGCGCTGGTGCTGCAACTGGCCTTTCCGTGGCGGTGGGCAGTGGGCATCTCTTTGGGTCTGCTGGCGCTGGTGGCTTTGCCGGCGGTGCTGATGGAGTGGTTTGCCGGCGAAGCGGCGTGGCGCGGGGTCATGCAATCCTTTCTGATCAACGGCGTGTTGATGCAGTTGACCTTCCTGTTCTGCCTGATGAGCGTGGACAGGCTGAAGAATGGCATCGGGCTGATTGTGGCGGGGCGAGACGACGGGCCGCTCGACGCCCAACAGGCGCTCGAGTCCTGGGTGCAGGAACGCACGGAGGAGCTGGCCCAGGCCAAGGAAGAAGCCGAGGCCGCATCGCAGGCGAAAAGCCGCTTTCTGGCGGTGATGAGCCACGAGCTGCGCACCCCGCTGCATGCGATGCTGGTGTCTGCCGATTTGTTGTCTGATCGCGCCGGGCTGCCGGTGGACGAAGCACGCGACACGCGCTTGATCGACACCATCCAGACCAGCGGCCACCATCTGCTGGGGCTGATCGACCAGATTCTGGATCTGTCGCGGATCGAATCGGGGCAGCTCCGCCCTCATGTGCACGTCGTCGACCTCGAAAGCGTGCTGCGCAAGGCCTGTGACGCCGTCAAACCTTTGACCGAAGCCAAAGGCCTGCGCTTGCTGACTGGCGTGGCCGCCGACCTGCCGCCAATGCGCATGGGTGACGAATTGCGCTTGACCCAGATCCTCATCAATTTGCTGGGCAACGCGAGCAAGTTCACGATGCAGGGGCACATTGCCGTCTCCATCCGCGCCACGCCAGAGGCCCCGGTCGGTGAAGACTGGGTGCGCTTCAGTGTGATCGACACGGGCCCGGGGATGGACGAAGCGCATCAGCTCAAGGTCTTCGAAGCGTTCTACCAGATCGACAACCAGGCGACACGCCAGCATCAGGGGGTGGGTCTGGGGCTGACCATCACCCAGGAGCTGGTGACGCTGATGCACGGCCGACTGCAATTGCGCAGCACACCCGGATTGGGCACGCGCATCGACATCGACCTGCCCTTGCCGCCCGCCAAAGCACCGCAGCCAGAGTTGTCGGCCAAGACGCCCACCACGCTGGTCGGCCACACGGTCCTCGTGGCCGATGACGACGACCTGAATTGCATGCTGGCCAGCGATGTGCTGAGCCAGGCGGGTGCCATCGTCCACACCCTGGGCAATGGCGCCTCGGTGCTGGCGTTTCTCAAAACCCATCGCCCCTCGGTGGTGCTGATGGACTGGCAGATGCCGGGGATGGACGGGCTGGAAGCCACGCGGCGCCTGCGTGCGGGCGAGGCCGGCGAGCTGTCGCGCGACGTACCGGTGGTCGGACTGACCGCCAACGCGTTTTCGCAAGACCGCGAGGCTTGCCTGGCGGCCGGCATGAATGCCATCCTGACCAAGCCCGTGAACCGGCAGCAAATGTTGCAGGAACTGGCCTTGTGGGCAACCAAGGAACCCTTGCGCGATGTCATTTCCCGCACGCCCCGAGGCGGCGCGTAAAATGCCGGCTTTTGATCACCCTCCACCCAGGAACATCCATGAGCCTCCAATGTGGCATCGTGGGTCTGCCCAATGTCGGCAAGTCCACTCTGTTCAACGCCCTGACCAAGGCCGGTATCGCGGCAGAAAACTACCCCTTCTGCACCATTGAACCCAACGTGGGCGTCGTCGAAGTGCCGGATCCTCGTCTGGCCCGTCTGGCAGAGATTGTCAAACCCGAACGCATCCTGCCCGCCATTGTCGAATTCGTGGACATCGCCGGGCTGGTGGCCGGCGCCTCGAAGGGCGAAGGTCTGGGCAACCAGTTCCTCTCCCACATCCGCGAGACAGATGCGATCGTCAACGTCGTGCGCTGCTTCGAAGACGACAACGTGATCCACGTGGCCGGCAAGGTCGACCCGATCGCCGACATCGAAGTGATCCAGACCGAGTTGTGCCTGGCGGACTTGGGCACCGTCGAAAAAGCCCTGCACCGCCACAGCAAGACCGCCCGGTCAGGTGACAAGGAAGCCGCGGCGCTGGTCAAGGTGCTGGAGAAGTGCAACGAGGCGCTGAACCAGGCCAAGCCGGTGCGCTCGATCGACTTCAGCAAGGAAGAGTTGGCCATTCTCAAGCCCCTGTGCCTGATCACGGCCAAGCCGGCGATGTTCGTGGGCAACGTGTCTGAAGACGGATTTGAAAACAACCCGATGCTGGAGCGGCTCAAGGACTACGCGGCAGCCCAAAAAGGCGCCGTGGTGGCCATTTGCGCCAAGACCGAAGCCGAGCTGGCCGAGATGGACGACGAAGATCGCGCGCTGTTCCTGGCTGAAATGGGCCAGGACGAGCCGGGTTTGAACCGCCTGATCCGTGCCGCCTACAAGCTGCTGGGCCTGCAGACTTACTTCACCGCCGGGGTGAAAGAAGTGCGCGCCTGGACGATCCACATCGGCGACACGGCCCCGCAGGCGGCGGGTGTGATCCACACCGATTTCGAGCGCGGCTTCATCCGCGCGCAAACCATTGCCTACGACGACTTCATCCAATACAAGGGTGAAGCGGGCGCGAAAGATGCCGGCAAGATGCGCGCAGAAGGCAAAGATTACATAGTGAAGGACGGCGATGTGTTGAACTTCCTGTTCAACGTCTGACCCCTGCCGATCCCTTCTGAACGCCACCGCGGCTCCGCCCGGTGGCGTTTTTTCTTGCGCTGGCGCAAGGATGGGCAGCCTCAAGTGCGTGAAAAAAATGCCGAAACGGCTTGGGTCAAGGTGTCCGGGCTCGCGCGGACCCCACCGTTGTTGTTACCAGCTTTACCGGGATCAGTCATGAATTTCTTCCGCCTCATGCGTGGATTCACCATCCGGACACGCATGTATAGTGCCATTGGCGTTGTGCTTGGCTTGCTCATCCTGGTGGGAGGGGTCGGTCTGATGGGCCTCCAACAGAACCATCGTGCCGCGCAAAACTGGATGGCGACCGCAGAAGAGTCCCAGACCATGGCCTCGCTGCATGCAGCCTTGGGCCAATTGCGGCTGCATGAAAAGCAGATGCTGCTGTCAGCAGGCGATGCCAACTCGTTGAGCGGCGCGTCGCAAGCCTGGCGGGCTGATCTGGACCGCGTCAAATCATCGGCGGCCAAGATGCTGCAAGGCGAGCCGGACGATGACAACCCCATCATCCAGTCCTTTCTGACGCAGCTCGATCAATACAAGCAAGGCGTTGAAGCGGCCCAGACCAACTTGGCTCAAGCTGGCTTGAGCACCAAGGATGCGGTGGCCCTGCTGGCCGCATACAGCGCACAGGCGGACAAGTTCGAGGATCAACTGGCCGCCGCTGACAAGGTGGTCGCCCAGGAACTCACGCGGTCGACCGAGGGCCAGGAACAGAATATCGGTGCCACGATGGGCTGGTTCGTTGCCTCGGTGGTGCTGGCCATCCTGGTGGTGGCCCCGCTGACCATCCTCAACCAGTTGTCCATCTGCCGACCCATCGAACAAGCTCGACTGATGGCTTTGGGCATCGCCCAAGGCGACCTGGGCCACCGCGCCGAGGTGGTCGGCGAAGACGAGCCGGCCCAGTTGCTGGCCGCCCTCAACGACATGCAGGAATCGCTGCGGGCGATCGTGGGCGACGTGCGCCGTTCGGCCGATTCGATTTCGGTGGCGTCGACAGAGATAGCCAGCGGCAACATGGACCTGTCCAGCCGCACCGAGAGCACCGCGTCGAGCCTGCAGGAAACCGCCTCGTCCATGCACCAGTTGACTGAGACGGTGCGCCAGAGCGCCGATTCGGCCGGCCAGGCCAATGTGCTGGCCAGCGGCGCAGCGACCGCCGCCCAGCGTGGCAGCTCGATCGTGTCGGAGGTGGTGGCCAACATGGGCGAGATCGACAGCACCAGCAAACGCATCAACGACATCATCAGCGTGATCGACGGCATTGCCTTCCAGACCAATATCCTGGCCCTGAACGCGGCCGTCGAGGCAGCCCGCGCCGGCGAGCAGGGCCGCGGTTTTGCCGTGGTGGCCGGCGAAGTGCGCAGCCTGGCGCAACGCAGTGCGACCGCCGCCAAGGAAATCAAGCAGCTGATCCTGGCCTCTGGCGAGAAGGTCGAGTCTGGCACCAAACTGGTGCACGATGCAGGCGCCGCCATGCAGGAGATCTTGACCAGCGTGCAGCGCGTGTCCGACATCATCAGCGAGATCACCACCGCCTCGACCGAGCAGAGCCACGGCATCGGGCAGGTGAATCAGGCCGTCAGCAGTCTGGATCAGATGACGCAGCAGAACGCGGCGCTGGTCGAGCAATCTGCCGCCGCCGCCGCAAGCCTGAAGGAACAGGCCGGCAAGCTGACCCAGTCGATGGCGGTTTTCCGAATCTGAAGCACCCCACACCCCCCTGACGTTGATTGACGCTTCAGTTTTCCCACCAGTGTCCGATAGACCATGTGGAGAGAGTCAATCACGGTGTGCGCCCCGCTCGGCGCACGACGACACCCACGAGGACGAGCATGGAAGCCCTACAAGAAGCATCCCCCCAGGCCAAAGGCCGGACTGAATCCGGGGCCCCTTCCGGTTTCGGTGCCCGCACGACTCCGGCGCGCCAGACTCGCCATGTGCCAGCAGGCCGCGAGTATCTGACCTTCCGCCTGGGTACCGAGGAATATGGCATCGACATCCTGAAAGTTCAGGAGATCCGCTCGTACGAGCCCCCCACCAAGATCGCCAACGCCCCCTCGTATCTGAAGGGTGTGGTGAACTTGCGTGGCGTGATCGTGCCCATCGTCGACCTGCGGGTCAAATTCAACTGCTTCAATGAAGATGGCCAGGCCGGCATTGACAGCTTCACCGTGGTGATCGTGCTCAATGTGCGCGGCCGCGTGGTGGGTGCGGTGGTGGACTCGGTCAGCGACGTGATGCAGTTGTCGGAACAGGCCATCCAGCCTGCCCCCGAGATGAGCACCTCCGTGGTCGACACCACCTACATGACCGGCATTGCCAACGTCAACGACCGCCTGCTGATCCTGATGGACATCGAGTCCTTGATGGGCAGCGCCGAAATGGGCTTGATCAACAGCCTGACCGAGTGATCACTCTGCGCGGCGCAGCACGGCCATCACCGGCTGCTGCAAGACGCCGCGCAAGCTCCACCAGCCTGCCGCGCTGGACAGCACCGCGCCGATGATCGCACCGAGCACCGGCCACCACCACTGCGCATGCCATTCGAACTCGAACACCTTGGCAGCCAGCGCCCACCCGATCAGCAAGGACGCACTGGCCGCCAACGCGCCCGCCAGTGCCCCCATCAGCATCAGTTCACCCCATTGCACCCGCGCCAGAAAGTGCTGCGTTGCCCCCATGGCGCGCCAGATGGCCCACTCTGCGGCACGACGTTCGCGTGACGTCAGCAAGCCGGCCATCAGCACGATGAGCCCCGCCGCCAGCGTGAAGGCAAAGAGAAACTCCACCGCCGTGATGACCTGACCCAGGATGCCCTGGATCTGAGCCAGGGTGGCGGACACGTCAACCACCGTCAGGTTTGGAAAGGTCTGCACCAAAGTGCGGTCCAGTGAGCCCGTGGCGGGTGAGCGATAGGCGCTGATGTAGGTCACCGGCCAATGAGGCGCCGACGCGATCGGAGCGATCACAAAGAAGTTGACCCGCATGGAAGACCAATCCACCTTGCGCAAGCTGGTGATGCGCCCTTCTTGCTGGGTGCCCGCCAAGTCGAAGCGCAGCCGGTCACCCAGCTTGAGCCCTAGTGTCTTGGCCAAACCCTCTTCCACACTGAAGGCGTCGGCCTCGTTGGGCACATAGCGACCGGCCACGATCTCGTTGTGCTGCGGCGCCTGGGCGGCATGGCTGACGTTGAATTCTCGTTCAACCAGTCTTTGCGCGCGCTCTTCGGTGTAGTCCTGCGAGTGAACCGCCTTGCCGTTGACGGCGATCAGGCGAGCCCGAACCATGGGATACCAGTCAAACCGCGCCACCCCGGCGCTCTTGAGCATCGACTGGAATGCCGCTTGTTGATCGGGCTGGATGTTGATGACAAACCGGTTGGGGGCGTCCGGCGGGGTGGCATTGCGCCAGCTGTCGATCAGATCGGTGCGCAGCAGGACCAGCAGCATCAAGGCGAGCAGGCCCACTGCCAGCGCGGAGACCTGCACCACGGTCTGCATGGGTTGCGCGGTCAACTGGCGGATCGACAAGGTCCAGACAATGGGCAGACGCGGGGCCCAGCCATGGCTGAGCCGGCGCAAGAGCCACACCAACGCGCCGGTCAGCGCCGCGAACACCAGCACGGCCCCGGCAAAACCGCCCAGAGCGATGCCGCCCAGCTTCCAGTCACGGGCCACCATCAACAGCAAAGCCGTCAGGCTGCCAATGCCCGCCAGCCACGCCAGCAAAGACATGGGCTGCAAGGCACCCAGATCGCGGCGCATCACGCGCAACGGTGGCACCTGTGCCAACTGAAGCACCGACGGCAGACCGAACCCCAACGTCAGCAACACGCCCACGCCGACTCCGATGGCGAAGGGACGCCATCCCGGCGCAGGCAGCGCCACGGACACCAGATCGGCGAGCAGCGCCACGAAAACCTCGTGACAGAACCAGCCCAGCACCAGGCCGATCACACTGGCCACCAGCCCAGCACCAGGCCGATCACACTGGCCACCAGCCCGACCAGCAAGAACTCGATGGCATAGATGCGGGCCATCAGACCTTGCGGCACCCCCAGTACCCGCAACAAGGCACAGTCGTCGAGGCGGTTCTGCGCAAAATCGCGCGCCACCATGGCCACCGCAACGGCCGACAGCAAACCCGCCAGCAGAGCCACCAGACGCAGAAACAACCCGGCACGGTCCAGCGTGGCACGCATTTCAGGGCGCCCCTGCTCCATGGTCTCGACCCGCACGCCGCGCGTGGCATCGGCCTGCTTCTGCGCTTGTTTCACGAATCGATCCAGTGCAGCAGCCGCTTCATCGCGCACTCGGTGCGTGGGATCAAAGCCAGCATCGATCGCCCGCGCCGGGCCGGCTACCAACAAGCGATAGGTGACGCGGCTGGCCGGCTGCACCAGGGCCGTCGCCGCCAGATCCGAGGCCCGGATCATCACCCGGGGCGCAAAGGTCATGAAGCCCGCCCCCCGATCGGGTTCCGTCGCGATCACGGCCGCGATCTGGAAGGACTGGTCACCCAGCCACAGGGCGTCGCCCACATGCAGGTTCAAAGCCAGCAGCACGCCGGCATCCACCCAGGCCGATCCGGCAGCGGGGCCGCCAACGGGGGCGTCACGCTCGGGCAGCACGCTCCCGTCGGGCTGGATGGACCCCAGCCGCAACTTGCCACGCAAGGGGTAGGTCGTGTCCACCGCCTTGAGCGTGACCAGCTTGCTGTCGCCGCCTTTGTCGTCGGGTGCCCGCGCCATGCTGGCCAGCACCGCCGTGTGTGCCAGGCGCAGTCCGGCTTGTCTGGCCTTTTCAACGAGGTTGTCGGGCACCGGCTGGTCCGCGACCACCACCGCGTCACCGCCGATCAGTTGAGCGGCGTCTCTCGTCAGACCGGCTTCGATGCGGTCGGCAAAGAAGGCCACCGCGCTCAAGGCCGTGACGGCCAGCACCACAGAGACCAGCAAAAAGCGCATGCTGCCCGATCGCCAATCGCGCAGCATCTGGGTCCAGGCCCAGCGCCACACGGAAACGCGCACTCCGAGGAAATCGTTCTGGGTGTCCTGCATGCCGCGACAAATTAAGCGATGATGGAGCCGTGATTGTGACGTCCCTCGCCTGCCCCTGCCATGCCTGTTGATTACCTGCGCACCCTGACTGCTCCGGAACGAACCCGCCGCACCAATATCCATCTGGGCATTTCGCTGGCCTTCATCGCCGGGGCGACCAACGCAGGGGGATTCCTGGCCGTGGGGCAATACACCTCGCACATGACCGGCATGGTCTCGAGCATGGCTGATGCGCTGATCCTGGGGGACCGCGATCTGGTGTGGGCCTGCATGACCTCGCTGATCAGTTTTCTGGTGGGGGCCGCGGTCTCGGCCATTCTGATCAACTGGGCACGGCGGCAACGCAGCCGGCATGAATATTCGCTGCCCCTGCTGCTGGAGGCTTCGCTGCTGCTGGCGTTTGGCCTGTTGGGTGGCAAGTACAACGACACGGGTTTTTCAGCGCTGGTGTACTGGACCGTGGCCTTGCTCAGCTTTGTGATGGGGCTGCAAAATGCCATGATCACCAAGATCTCGAACTCCGAGATCCGCACCACGCACGTCACGGGCATGATCACCGACATCGGCATCGAAATTGGCAAGATGCTGTACTGGAACGGCAAGCCGGCCGACCCGACCATGATGCGCGTTCAGGCCAACAAGGGGCGGCTGCGGCTGCATCTGTCGCTGGTCGGCTCTTTCTGCTTTGGTGCGGTCATGGGGGCCATGGGGTTCAAGCACCTGGGCTATATCTCGACGGTGCCGTTGGCAGTGGCACTGGCGGTTCTGTCATCGGTTCAGTTCATTCCTGCGGCCAAGCCGCCCCAAACCAGCCACCACAGGCCCTGATATGAACACCACCTTGCGACCGACCCTGTTCCTGTCTCACGGCTCCCCGATGATGGCGCTGGAGCCGGGGGCAGCCGGTCGGTTTCTGCATGGCCTTGGGCCGCGCATGGACGCCAAATGGGGCAAGCCCCGGGCGTATCTGGTCGTGTCGCCTCACACGTCGACCCTTCGGCCGGTGGTCATGGGCGCCAGTCGGCACGACACCATCCATGATTTCGGCGGCTTCCCTGAGCCCTTGTACCGGGTGCGGTATGACACCGCGGGCGACCCGGACCTCGCCCGGGAGGTCTCCACTTTGATGAGCACGGTGGACGGCGGTTGCCAGTTTGTTGACCGTGGGGGACTGGACCATGGCATCTGGACGGTGCTGATGCACCTCAACCCCGCAGCCGACGTGCCCGTGGTCCCCCTGTCATTGACGCCGAGGGCCACGCCGGCCCAACTGATGCAACAAGGCCATGCGCTACAGAGCCTGCGTCAGCAGAACGTGCAGATCATCGGCTCGGGCAGCTTGACGCACAACCTGCAACGCTTTTTTGGCTCGCCCCAGGCCGAAGATGCCCCCGAGGCAGCCGATTGCCTGGCCTTTCGCGAGTGGGTTCGCGCGGTCACCGAAGGGGGCGACTGGCAGGCGTTGTTGAACTACCGGACGCTGGCACCGCAAGCCGCCACGATGCACCCGACGGACGAGCATTGGCTGCCCTTCTATCTGGCCGCAGGCGCAGCTTGTGACCCCGGACAGCGCGCACCAGCCTGTGCCAGACGCCTGCATTCAGGCGTCACCCACGGCCATCTGGCCATGGATGGCTATGCCTTTGCCTCAAGCCCCGAATCGCTCGAAGGTCTGGTCTAACTGGGCGATCCAGGCCGCCTTGTCGGCCTGGGGCGCAAAGGCGGCTTCAAAGCCATTGCGGGCCAATGTGTAGACATCCTGAGCGGTGAGATCCAGGGCGGCCACCGACTCCAGATAGTTCTGGTTCAGATAGCCACCAAAGTAGGCCGGGTCGTCCGAGTTGATGGTGACCTTCACACCCTGACGCAGCAGCGTCTTGAGATTGTGCTGGGCCAGCGCCGGGAACACGCACAGCTTGACGTTGGACAAGGGGCAGACCGTCAGGGCCGTGCCTTGCGCGATCAATCGCTGGACCAGGGCGGGATCTTCGACACACCGCACCCCGTGATCGATTCGCTCGACGTGCAAGATATCGAGCGCGTTGTAAATGTATTGCGGCGGGCCCTCTTCACCAGCATGGGCGACGAGATGCAGCCCCGCCTCTCTGCATCGCGCAAACACCCGGGCGAACTTTTCAGGCGGATGCCCTCGCTCGCTGGAGTCCAGGCCCACGCCGATGAAGTGCTCTCGGTACGGCAAGGCCTCTTCGAGCGTGGCCAGCGCGGCGTCCTCGGACAGGTGACGCAAAAAACACAGGATCAGTGCGGCACTGACGCCCAGTTCGGTGCGCGCACGCTCGCACGCCGAGCTCAAACCCTTGATGACCACCTCAAACGGCACACCGCGATCGGTGTGGGTCTGGGGGTCGAAGAACATCTCGGTGCGCAAGATGTTTTCGGCCTTGCAACGGGTCAGATAGGCCCATGCCATGTCGTGGAAGTCCTGCTCCTGGAGCAGGACCGATGCCCCGGCGTAGTAGATGTCCAGAAAGCTCTGCAGATCGGTGAAGGCGTAGGCCGCCCGCAGGGCCTCCACGCTGGGATAGCGCAAGGCCACCCCGTTACGCTGGGCGAGTGCAAAGATCAGCTCGGGCTCCAGCGAGCCCTCGATGTGCATGTGCAACTCGGCTTTGGGCATGGCCTGCACCAAAGCAGGCAAGCGGCTGGCGTCGATGTTCACGGCTGGCATGGCACCCATCTTGATCACTTGCCCGAAGGGATGGAGCCTTCCACGCCCTTGACGTAGAAGTTGATGCCGTGCAGGAAGGCGTCATCTGCGACCTTGTCCTTGGCGACGAGGTCTGCGCCATCCTGCCCCTTGATCGGGCCCTTCCAGATCACGAAGCTGCCATCCTTCAAGCCCGCCTTGATGGCGTCGACCTTGGCCTTGACGTCAGCAGGCACCTGATCGGAGATCGCCACCAGATCGATGGCCCCCTCTTTGACGCCCCACCATTCGCTACCGGTCTTCCAGGTCCCTTCCAGAGCGTCTTTGGTGGCCTTCACGTAGTAGGGACCCCAATTGATGACGCTGGATGCCAGATGCGCCTTCGGCCCGAACTTGCTCATGTTCGAGTCCCAGCCAAAGGCAAACTTGCCCGCCTTCTCTGCGGTCTGAAGCACCGCCGGCGAGTCGGTGTTCTGGAACAGCACGTCCGCGCCCTGGTTGATCAGGCTCTGCGCGCCTTCGGTTTCCTTCGGAGGATCAAACCAGCCATTGACCCACACTACTTTCGTTTTGATCTTGGGGTTGACGCTTTGCGCACCCAGGGTGAAGGCGTCGATATTGCGGATCACTTCCGGGATGGGAATGGAGCCGACGACGCCCAAGGTGTTGGTCTTGGTCATGCTGCCCGCGATCACGCCGGCCATGTAGGCGCCCTCATAGGTGCGCGAGTCATAGGTGCGCAGGTTCGCGGCCGTCTTGTATCCGGTGGCATGTTCAAACCGGACGTCCTTGTTGTCGGCGGCGACCTTGAGCATGGGCTCCATGTAGCCAAACGTGGTGCCAAAGATCAGCTTGTTGCCCTGGCCGACGAGGTCCCGGATCACGCGTTCGGCATCCGGCCCTTCTGGCACCTTCTCGACAAAGGTGGTCTCGACCTTGTCGCCAAACTCTTGTTCGATGGCCAGTCGCCCCTTGTTGTGCGCGAAGGTCCAGCCTGCATCGCCAACCGGGCCGACATAGGCGAAGGCGATCTTGAGCCGCTCAGGTTGACTTGCCGCGGTGGCCGCAGCCGAAGCCGGCATGGATGCCGCAGACGCAGCATCGGTCGAGGGGGCCTCGTTCTTGCCGCAACCCACCAAGGCGGCCGTCGCGGCCACCCCAGCCAGACCGGCCAGCTTCAAGAGAGCGCGTTTGGACACTTGTGCAGTCATGTCATCTCCATGTTTGAAAAACCATTGCCAGCAAACGGAACAGACTCACGGGCGGGCCAGCGTCAGCGATGATGCCTCGTCAGGCGCCTGGATGGAAGGGCTTGCCCAGCGAGGCGGGCATGTTGATGCGTATCCACATCGGATTGCGCGAGATCAGCACCAGAACCACGATCGTGGCCAGGTACGGCAGAGCCGTCAGCAACTGGCTGGGCACATTGATGCCCTGCCCCTGCAACTCGAACTGCAGCATGGTCACGCCCCCGAACAACAAGGACCCCAGCAAGACGCGGGCCGGGCGCCAGGTCGCGAAGGTGGTGAGCGCCAGCGCAATCCAGCCCTTGCCTGCCACCATGCCTTCGACCCAGAACGGTGTGTAGACCAGCGACAGGTAGGCGCCCGCCAGACCGCACAACGCGCCGCCGGCCACCACCGCGGCCAGGCGGATGCGCTGCACCGGGTAGCCCAGCGCGTGCGCCGATTCGGGCGACTCACCCACCGCCCGGAGCACCAGACCGGCGCGCGAGCGATAGAGAAACCAGCTCAGTGCCACCGTCAAGGCTAAGGTGCCGAATACAAGAGGGTGCTGCCGGAACAAGGCCGGGCCGACGAAAGGCAGGTCGGCCAGACCCGGGATGTCGAAGTGCGGCCGGGGCGGCAAGCGCTCCTGGGTATAGGACAGTCCCAGAAAGGCCGACAAGCCGCTGCCGAACAAGCTCAGGGCGAGGCCGCTGGCGTACTGGTTGGTGTTCAGATAGATCACCAGGACGCCAAACAAGGCGGCCATGACGGCACCGGCCAGGGCACCCGCGGCAAATGCCAGCGCGTCGCTCCCCGTGTGCACCCCACATGCAAACCCGGCGATGGCGGCGACCAGCATCATGCCTTCCGCCCCCAGATTGACCACCCCCGCGCGTTCATTGAGCAGCAAGCCCAGCGACGCCAATGCCACCACGGTGCCCGCATTGAAGGTGGCCGCGACCAGCAAGGCCGCCGAATCAGCTGTGATCATGCTCATGCTTGTTGAGGCCGGGGCACCCAGCGCAAACGTTGATGAATGAAGGTGTCGCAAGCCAGCAAGGCAAACAACAACAAGCCCTGGAACACGCCCGTCATCGCCTTGGGCATCCCCAGACGAGATTGCGCCAGTTCGCCGCCGATGTAGAACATGCTCATCAAAATGGCCGACAAGACGATGCCCAGCGGATTCAATCGGCCCACAAAGGCCACGATGATGGCCGCAAAGCCATAGCCCATGGGCACAAACGGGGTCAGCTGGCCCTGCGGTCCGGCCACGTCCAGTGCGCCCGCCAGACCGGCCATCCCGCCAGACAGCAACATCGCAGTCCACAAGGCGCGGCCGGACGAAAAGCCGGCATACCGCGCAGCAGCGGGAGCCAGCCCGCCCACCTGAAGCTGAAAGCCCGCAAAGGTGCGGAACAAGAAGATGGCAAAACCCAGCACGGCGATCAGGGCCAGCGGCAGCCCGATGTGAACGCGCAGACCGCTGAACAGCTTGGGCACGCGCGCGGCGTCCAGAAAGGTGATCGTCTGGGGAAAGTTGTAGCCTTGCGGGTCCTTCCAGGGGCCGTAGACCAGGTAGCTCAGCAGCATTTCGGCCACGTAGACCAGCATCAGACTGACCAGGATCTCGTTGGTGTTGAAACGCTGCCGCAAACCGGCCACCAGGGCCGCCCAACCAGCGCCACCCACGGCGCCCGCGAGCAGCACCGCCAGGACCAGCCAGTGGCTGGACTCAGGGGTGGCCTGCATGGCCACCCAGCCCGCGCAAATGGCACCGACCACGAACTGGCCTTCTGCGCCGATGTTCCAGAGGTTGGCCCGAAAGCACACCGCCAGGCCCAGCGCGATCAACACCAGGGGGATGGCTTTGATGCTCAGCTCCGACCACGCATAGGCGGACTTGACCGGCTCCCAGAAGAACATGCGCAGTCCGTCCACCGGGTTTTTGCCCAGCAGCAGGAACATCAGGGTCCCCACCAGCACGGTCACCGCCAGGGCGATGAAGGGCGAGGCCAGCGACAACCAGCGAGAGGGCGCGACCCGCTGCTCAAGCTTGAACATGCGCAGCCTCCGTCGACTCATCCCACAGGCCGCTCATCCAGATGCCGATCTGGTCCACCGAAGCGTGCTCAATGGGCACGCTGGGCGAGAGGCGCCCCTTGGCCATCACCATCAGGCGGTCACTGATTTCAAACAATTCTTCCAGCTCCTCGCTGACAACCAGGATGGCGCAGCCCGCGTCACGCAGTTTGAGCAACTCGGCCCGGATCTGCGCCGCTGCCCCCACGTCCACGCCCCAGGTGGGCTGAGAGACGAGCAGCACCCGGGGCTCCGCATCGATCTCGCGGCCCATGATGAACTTCTGCAGATTGCCGCCAGACAGGCTCTTGGCGACTGCGTCAGGGCCGCTGGCCTTGACCTTGAACCGGTCGATCAACTCCAGCGTCATGCCCACCATGCCCTTGACCCGCAGCCAGCCGCCCGGGCCGATCGCATCGGTGCGGGTCAACAAGGTGTTCTGTGCGAGTGACAAGTTGGGCACGGCGCCCCGGCCCAGGCGCTCTTCTGGCACGCTGTGCAGCCCCAGATGGCGGCGCAGACGTGGCGAGGTGCGAGCGATGTCATGCTCGAACAGCATCACCGAGCCCGGATCTGCCCGCGGGTCTTCGCCACTGAGCACCGCCATCAAAGCTTGCTGCCCATTGCCCGACACACCGGCGATGCCGAGGATTTCGCCGGCGCGCAGCGTCAGGTTGATGTCCTGCAGGCTCACGCCAAATGGATCCTGCCTGACCACGTTCAAGCGCTTGACGGCCAGCGCGACATCGCCCAGCGCCGCTGCGGTGCGCTGCAACTCAGGGGGCTCCTTGCCGATCATCAGACGCGAGAGGCTGGCATTGGTCTCCTGTGTGGGATCGACCTCGCCGGCGACCTGCCCGGCCCGCATGACCGTGCAGTGGTGGCACAGCGCGCGAATCTCGTCGAGCTTGTGGCTGATGTAGAGAATGGCGCATCCGCGACTGGCCAGTTGTCGCAAGGTCACAAAAAGCTTGTCGACCGCCTGCGGGGTGAGCACCGAGGTGGGCTCATCCAGAATGAGCAATTGCGGCTGGGTCAGCAAGGCCCGCACGATCTCGACGCGCTGGCGCTCGCCCACGGTGAGCGAATGCACCGGGCGCAAGGGGTCGATCTCGAGGCCATAGTCGACGGCCAGGGTGCGGATCTGCTCGATGATGTGGTTCAGTGACACATGCTTGTCCAGCCCCAGCCAGACGTTCTCGGCCACGGTCAAGGTGTCGAACAGCGAAAAATGCTGGAAGACCATGCTGATGCCCATCTCACGGGCCTCTTGCGGCGAGCGAATCTTCACCGGTTTGCCGTTGAACAGGATCTGCCCGCTGTCGGGCTTGACCGCGCCAAAGATGATCTTCATCAGCGTGGACTTGCCAGCGCCGTTTTCACCGAGGATGGCGTGAATCTCGCCAGCACGCACCTTCAGGCTCACACGGTCATTGGCCAGCACGCCCGGATAGCGCTTGGAGATGGCCTGGAGTTCGAGTCGATCAGTCATGCAGCAAGGGCCTCGTCAAAGGGCGCGCGATAGACCGGGCGCCCGGCAATCCACGTCGAGATCAGATTGCGTTCGTCAGCCAGGGTCATCCAGGCGAACAGGCGCTCATGCAGCACACGTTGTGCAAGCGTGTCACGGTGCAGCGCCACCGGGCCGACCGCCCATTGCCACACGGCCAGATCGGCCAGGCAACCGGGCTCGATCCGGCCCATTTCGTCAGCCAGCCCCAGGTGGCTTGCGGCACCGGCGGTCGCGGTGTAGAGGGCCTTCCAGGCGGTCAGGCGGGTACCTTGCAGCGCCTGGATCTTGTAGGCATCGGCCATATTGCGCAGCAGGCACAAGCTGGTGCCTCCACCCACATCGCTGCCCAGGCTCACCTTGACGCCGTCTCGTTGCGCCGTGGCCCAGTCAAACAGACCGCTGCCCAAAAAAAGGTTGGACGAGGGGCTGTGGGCGATCTGCGCGCCACTGTCGCGCAGCAAGGCCCGGTCATGGTCGTCCAGCCAGATCCCGTGCGCCAGGACGGCGCGCGGACCAATCAGGCCGACCCGGTCGTACACATCCAGATAGCTGCGCGCGGTGGGAAAGAGCTCGGCCACCCACTGCACCTCGGCGCGGCTCTCTGCCACATGGGTCTGCATGTAGATGTCGCCGCGGCGCTGGCACAGGCGTCCAGCCATCTGCAACTGCTCGGGGCTGCTGGTGGGCGCAAACCGCACCGTCACCGCAAAGGCTTGACGGTCTTTGCCGTGCCATTGGTCGATCAACTCGATGCAATCGCGTTCGGCCTGGTTCACGTCGTCACGCAAGCCATCGGGCGCATGGCGGTCCATCAACACTTTGCCGGTGATCAGGCGCATGCGCTGATGCGCCGCCGTCTCGAACAGGGCCTGGGCACTGATCTTGTGAACGGTGGCGAACACCACGGCGCTGGTGGTGCCATGCGCCCACAAGGCGTTCAAAAAGCGCCGGGCGCCGTCGTAGGACACGGCCGGGTCCGCATAACGCCGCTCTGCCGGAAATGTGTAGGTGTTGAGCCAGTCGAGCAATTCGGTGCCGTAACTGGCGATCACATCGATCTGTGGGGCGTGGACATGGGTGTCGATGAAGCCGGGAAGGATCAACTGGCCCCGGTAGTCGCAAACGGCGCCCCCCTGCCATTCGGCGGGCAAGGCCGCATCGGCAGGCAGCACCGCAGCGATGCGCCCCGCCTCGATCAAGATCTGGTGGTCGGGCCGATATCGCACGCCTTGCGCCTGATCGGGGGCGGCAAAGCCGGGATCTTCGGTGAAGTCCAGCAAGTCACCCCGCAGGATGCGTCTGTCGCTCATGTCGTTCATCGATGTCACTATGAAGAGCTGCCAGGCGGCGTCAGGACACGCCAAGACGGTCGAAGGGATGCAAGTTGCGGACCACCTCCGCAATACGGGCGCCAGAGCCGATAGTAGAGCATCGCCGCACGAGCGAGCAGCCCCGGGATGACCTGGACGGGGACTTGTTGCGCATCCCGCCAGCCGCGTGCGCAGCGCCGGTTGCGCGATCCCCTTTTGATGATGCGTAGATGCGACATCGCCTTGTCGGGCATTCGGGGTCGCATGCCCCCTTTTTTGACCGCCCGATCGCCGCGCGGTACAACTGTCTCCATCACGCCGCCCCGTTTCAATTGGCTGCCCGCTGGAGTTTGCATGAGCGAGTCCCCCCCCCCTGTCCCGCCGCGCCCTGTCCGCTTCGTGCATCAGGGGCGTGAGCGGCAGATCTGTGGCTTGCCGTCGACCACCACCGTCCTGCAGTGGCTGCGAGAGCAAGCCCACTGCACCGGCACCAAGGAAGGCTGCGCCGAGGGCGATTGCGGCGCCTGCACCGTGGTGGTGGGCGAGCGCAACGAAGAGGGGCAATGGGTCAAACGGGCGGTCAACAGCTGCATCGAGTTCGTGCCCATGCTCGATGGCAAGGTGCTCTACACCGTCGAAGACGTGGCCCAGAGCGGCCCACTGCATCCCTGTCAGCAGGCCATGGTGGACTGCCATGGTTCGCAGTGCGGGTTCTGCACCCCGGGCTTCATCATGTCGCTGTGGCAGATCTACCAGACGCATGAGCAGGCGCCGCCGCGCGCGCAACTGGCCGATGCCCTGGCTGGCAATTTGTGCCGTTGCACCGGCTACCGTCCCATTCTGGACGCGGCCGAGCGCATGTTCGACGCACCTCGCATCCCACCCGACGATGAGGCCGATCAGGAGGTGCTCGCCCAGATTCAGGCAGAAGCCGCAGGGTCATGGATCTACGAGGCCAGTAACCGCGCGCACGGCGGCCAGATACAGCGCTTCATGGTGCCGACCACCGTGGCGCAACTGGCCGAGTGGCGCGTGCAATGGCCCCAGGCCCGACTGCTGGCTGGCGGCACCGACGTGGCCCTGTGGGTCAACAAACAGTTCAAAGACCTGGGTGACATCCTCTACATCGGGCAAATCCCGGCCCTGCAGCAGATCGAGCGCACCGCCACGCACCTTCACATCGGCGCCGCTGCCAAGCTCGAAGAAGCCTGGTCCGCCTTGACCGAATTCGTGCCTCACCTGCGTGAGATCTGGCTGCGCTTTGCCTCGCCGCCGATCCGGCATGCCGGCACTCTGGGCGGCAATGTGGCCAACGGCTCGCCCATTGGTGATGGCCCACCCGTCTTGCTCGCGCTGGATGCCACCCTGGTTTTGCGCAAAGGCGATCAGACACGCGAGTTACCCCTGTCGGCGTTTTATCTTGGCTACATGCGCAACGCCCTCGAAGCGGGCGAATGGCTGCAAAGCATCCGGGTACCCTTGCCTGCCGGCCATCATGGCGAGGTGATGCGGGCCTACAAGGTCTCCAAACGGCGCGACAGCGACATCTCCGCCGTGTGCGCCGGCCTGTACCTTCGGCTGGAGGGCGACACCATCGGGGCCGCCCGCCTGGCTTGGGGCGGCATGGCGGTCACCCCACAGCGAGCCAGCCGCGCCGAGGCGGCCCTGGTGGGTCAACCCTGGACCGAAGCCACGCTGCGCCGCGCACAGGCGGCGCTCGCACAAGACTTCACGCCGCTGACCGATCTGCGAGCCAGTGATCACTACCGCTTGCGGGTGGCGGCCAATTTGCTCGAGCGCTTCTGGCTGGAGACCCGCCCCCTCGACCCGCTGCCCCCTGAGGCCGTGCAAGTGTGGCCAGCCACATCGGGAGGCGCCGTATGAGCGCCGGCCGCCCTTTGCCGCACGAGTCGGCGCATTTGCATGTTCAAGGCTCGGCGCCCTACATTGACGACCTGCCAGAGTTGGCCGGCACCTTGCATGCGGCCCTGGGCTGGTCACCCACCGCACATGGCACCCTGCGGGCCATTGATGTGGCGGCATTGCGGGCACAACCGGGCATCGTGGCGGTTCTGACCGCCGCGGACATCCCCGGGCTCAACGATTGCGGCGCCATCATTCATGACGAGCCCATCCTGACGGACGACCACGTTCAATACCTGGGCCAACCGCTCTTCGCCGTGCTGTCCGACGACCGGGAGACGGCTCGCCGCGTGGCCGCCCGCGCCCATGAGTTCGTGCAGATCGATGCCCTGCCGGCCGTGCTGACGCCCGAGGCGGCGCATGCAGCCGGTCAATACGTGGTGCCGCCCATGCACATGTGCCGAGGCGATGCCGCGGCCGCGCTCGCCAACGCTCCGCATCTTTTGCAGGACACCTTTCACCTGGGCGGGCAAGAGCAGTTCTATCTCGAAGGCCAGATCTCTTACGCCATCCCCAAAGAGAACCACAGCCTGCACGTGCACTGCTCGACCCAACACCCCAGCGAGATGCAACATGTCATTGCACGGGCGCTGAACTGGCACAGCCATCAGGTGCTGGTCGAGTGCCGGCGCATGGGCGGTGGCTTTGGCGGCAAAGAGTCGCAGTCTGCCGTGTTTGCCTGCATCGCAGCCCTTGCCGCCCATCGGCTGCAACGCCCGGTCAAGTTGCGACTGGACCGCGACGACGATTTCATGATCACCGGACGCCGGCATTGCTTTGTGCACCACAGCGCCGTGGGCTATGACGACGAAGGCCGCTTGTTGGCTGCCAAGGTAGACCTCATTTCTCGCGCAGGGTATTCGGCCGATCTGTCGGCGCCCGTGATGACACGCGCCATGTGTCACTTCGACAATGCCTACTGGCTGCCCCATGTCGACCTGCATGGCTACTGCGCCAAGACCAACACGCAGAGCAACACGGCCTTTCGCGGCTTTGGCGGACCACAAGGTGCCCTGGCGATCGAGGTGGCGCTGGATTCGGCGGCGCGGCGCCTCGGCAAGGATCCCCTTGATGTCAGGCTGGCCAACCTCTACGGGCAGACCGGGCGCAACATCACCCCCTATGGGCAGACAGTGGACGACAACATCCTGCCGGAACTGATCGCCGAGTTGGTGGAAAGCAGCGACTATCGCGCACGCCGTCAAGCCATCGCCGCCTTCAACGCGACCAGCCCCGTATTGAAGAAGGGGCTGGCCCTCACACCCGTCAAGTTCGGCATCTCATTCAACGTGGTGCACTTGAACCAGGCGGGTGCGCTCGTGCATGTCTATGGCGATGGCAGCATCCTCGTCAACCACGGTGGCACCGAAATGGGCCAGGGCTTGCACACCAAGGTCGCGCAGATGGTGGCCCACACGCTGGGCGTGTCGGCTGCACGCGTGCGTGTCACGGCCACCGACACCAGCAAGGTCGCCAACACATCGGCCACGGCCGCATCCACCGGGTCCGACCTCAATGGGCAGGCTGCGGCAGATGCCGCCCGTCAGATCAAGGAGCGGCTGATCGCGCACCTCGCACGTGAGCGGCAGATGCCGCCTGAGGCCATTCGCTTCGAACACGACCAGGTGATCTGTGGCGACGCGACCTTGTCCTTCGAGCAGGTCATCACGCAGGCCTACATGGCCCGGGTGCAACTGTGGTCAGACGGCTTCTACGCCACCCCAGGGCTGCACTGGGACCGCACAACCATGCAAGGCCACCCCTTTCACTACTTTGCCTATGGCGCGGCGGTCAGCGAGGTGCTCATCGACACCTTGACGGGCGAGTCGAAACTGCTGCGCGCCGACATCCTGCACGACGTGGGCCAGTCGATCAACCCGGCGCTGGACCTCGGCCAGATCGAAGGCGGCTTCATTCAAGGCATGGGATGGCTGACCAGTGAAGAGCTGTACTGGCACCCCGACTCCGGGCGCTTGATGACGCATGCGCCCTCGACCTACAAGATCCCGACGGCGAGCGACTGTCCCGCAGACTTCCGGGTCAAGCTCTACGGGCAGCCCAATCGACACGACACGGTTTACCGCTCCAAGGCTGTGGGTGAGCCGCCCCTGCTTCTGCCCTTCTCGGTGTTTCTGGCCATTCGCGATGCCATCTCATCCGTGGGAGGACACCGCGTCGACCCGCCCTTGAGGGCGCCCGCCACGCCCGAAGCCATCTTGGACGCGCTGGACGCCGTCCGCCATGCAAGGGCGCATCCATGACCGCCCTGACCGCCCAAGCCTTGCAGCAAGCGGCCCAACAATGGCTGGCTCAAGGTCGACCTGCCATCGTGGTCGACATCACGCGGATCCGAGGGTCCACCCCGCGCAATCAGGGCGCCCGCATGGTGGTCAGTGCCGGCGACGTGCAAGGCACGATCGGCGGCGGCCACCTCGAATGGCAGGCGATTGCGCAGGCCAGGCAGGCTTTGGCCGAATGCCAGCACGCTGCCTGGTCCGCCACACCAGCCCCGTGGCAGCAAGACTTCGCGCTGGGGCCCACGCTGGGCCAATGCTGCGGCGGCGCATTGACCTTGTCGTTTCAGGCGCTGACCCCCGAGGTGATGCAAGCCTGGCCTTCATGCAGGCCGCGCTTTCATCTGGATTTGCATGGCGCAGGTCACGTCGGCCAGGCCATCGTGCACCTGCTCAAGGAGATCGATTGCACAGTCCGCTGGATCGACGAGCGGGGCGATGTCGACTCACCGGCCCTGCCTGCCCACATACAGTGGCTGCCCACTGATCAGGCCGAGGCCGAAGTGGCCGACGCCCCGCCCCATGCCTGCCACCTGATCCTGACCCATCGGCATGACCTGGACCTGCGCATCGTTCGCGCGGTCTTGCAACGGGGTGATGCGGCCTTTGTCGGCATGATCGGGTCTCAAACCAAACGGGCCCAGTTTCGTCGCCGTTTGAGCGAACAGGGCCTGACGCCCGAAGCCATCGACAGCATGACCTGCCCCATTGGACTGGGCGGCATCGAGGGCAAGGAGCCCATGGTCATCGCGATCTCCGCTGTCGCGCAGTTGCTTCAGCGCTGCCCGCCTCAATCCTGATCGGACGCCATCACCGTTTGATTGCGACCCTGCGCCTTGGCCCGGTAGAGGGCCTTGTCTGCGCGTTCGATGGCCTGGTGGACCGCTCCCCGCTCGCCATAGGGCGCCAGGCCCGCCGAGAAGGTGATGCGCAATTGCGGAACGGACTGGCTCACCTGCGCATCGGCCAGTTTGGCGCGCAAACGCTCCAGCCCCACATGGGGGTCGTGAGGGGGCGCCGCCAACATGACGGCCAGGAACTCTTCTCCGCCCCAGCGTCCGATGACATCGGTCTCGCGCAAGACACCCGCGGCCATGTGCGCAAAGCTGCGCAGCACTTCGTCGCCGACCCCATGCCCCCAGGTGTCATTGACGTGCTTGAAATGGTCCAGGTCCAGCACCGCCACCCAGAACTGAACCACGCCGCGGTTGCACCGTGCGGCGTGCTCTCCGAGTACCTGTGTGATCTGACGACGGTTGAAGAGGCCGGTCAGCTCATCTCGCGTGGCCAGTTCCTGAATGCGCACCACCGCGGCCTCCAGGTCCTGCTTCTGCGCCTTGAGGCGCCCCCGCATCGTGTTGAGCTCGGTGGCGAGCTGCGAAATCATCGGCATGACCGTGGCCACGAACACGAAATACATCAGCTCGATCTCGGGCGGGTAATGAACCGGGTCGGTCGTGCCCTTGTAGAACATCGTGGCGCCCATGGCTGTCACGGCATACATCGTCGACAGGCGGGCCCGACGGGCATTCATGTTGAAGATCCCGAAGACGAGCACCAGTGCAAACAGGATCAGGGTGCCGCCATGCCCCTCGTTGGTCAGCGCATAGGCCCCGCAGATCCAGGTCAGGGCTGCCAGGATCTGCGGCAAGGTCAAGGAAGGGTCCGAGAAGCGCAGATTCCAGCCACTGCGCAGGGCGGCGTAAAAGCCGATGCTCGACACCGCGATGACACCAGACAACACCGCGCCCGTGGCCGGTGTCGTCAACCCGATGGCCGCGCAGTAGATGATCATGCAGACACAGATCACGAAGACCAGCGCCGACAGCAATGACCGCGAGATCCGCAAGCGCTGTTTGGGATCGGTGGTGAAGATCCAGTCAAGCAGGCGAGACCGCCACGGGCCCGGCGAGGTAGGAGTGGCCGAGGAGCTCAAGGTCGGGATCCCAAATCGGAAAAAATGAACACAGCCGCGCAATGTATCCATTAGAACGCGGCCCGGCTTCCGCCAGCGTCAGCGTTTCCCCCCTGTCCGGAAAAACGGCCCCATGCCGCAGATTGGGTGCCCCCGGTAGCCTCAGCGGTGAGCGCTGGACTGGAGCTGGTACCACCGCGCCAGAATCGAGCGTTCCTCGTCGGTGATGCCGGTGGCGTTGTTCAAAGGCATGGTCTTGAGCACCACCGCCTGCTGATACAGCCGCTGCGCATGCTGCTCGATCAACTCAGGCGTATGCAGTGCCACGCCCTTGTTGGGCAATTGCGCGTTGTGGCACATCACGCAGCGCTGAGCCACCACGGTCTGCACACGCGGCCACAGGTCCTGCGCCGACACCGGAGCCGACGCCAACGCAACGGGGCCAGCCGGAGGGGCCAGCCAGATCGCCACCCCCAGCAGCAAGCCCACGCCAGCAAGGGCCCAGCCCCAGGGGGCGGACCGACCGGCCAGAGCGGTCTTGTGCCGGGCCACGAAAAAATGGCGAATCAAGGCCCCGGCCAGCATGATCAGGACCAGCGCCAGCCAGTTATGCCGGGCGCCCGTCGCAAACGGGTAGTGATTGCTGAGCATGGCGAACAGCACCGGCATCACAAAATAGGTGTTGTGCACGCTGCGCTGCTTGCCGCGCTGGCCGTGGATCGGATTGACCGGCTCGCCGGCCTTCATCGAGGCGATCACCTTGCGCTGGCCGGGGATGATCACGAAGAACACGTTGGCGCTCATGATGGTGGCGATCATGGCGCCGATGATCAGGAAGGCGGCGCGGCCCGAGAACAGATGGCAGGCGGCCCAGGCGGCGGCCACCACATACAGCACCACCAGCACCGCCAGCAGCTTTTCCTGCTTCTGCAATGCCTTGCAGGCGATGTCATAGACCAGCCAGCCCAGCACCAGGAAAGCGAGGGCAGCGACCACCGCCACCGTCGGGCTGATGTTGGCGACGTTCGGATCGATCAGGAAGACCCTGGGGTTGAACAGGTAGAGCACCGAGAACAGACCGAAGCCCGACAGCCAGGTGCTGTACGACTCCCAGTAGAACCAGTGCAGGTCCTGCGGCAGCGCAGGCGGCGCGCCCAGGTATTTTTGCGGATTGTAGAAGCCGCCGCCATGCACGGCCCACAGTTCGCCGCCGACGCCCTTTTCCTTCAGCGCCGCGTCGATCGGCGCGCGCAGGCTGTTGTCGAGCCAGACGAAATAGAACGACGAACCGATCCATGCGATCGCCACGATCACATGCAGCCAGCGCAGCAGCAGATTGGCCCAGTCCAGCAGATAACCTTCCATGCTCTTGTCTCCTTGTGCCGCCGGCCTTAGCTGCCGCGATAGGTTGAATAGCTCCACGGGCTGGCCACCAGCGGCACGTGGTAGTGGCGGCTGGCGTCGGCCACGCCGAAGCGCAGCGTCACCCTGTCCAGGAAAGGCGGCTGCGGCAGGTCGACGCCGAGGCCGGCGAAATAAGCGCCGAGGGCAAAGTCGAGTTCATAGATGCCGGCCTGGAAGGTGTCGCCTTCCAGCAGCGGCGCATCGCAGCGGCCATCATCGTTGGTTTTTGTTGATAACAAATGCTGCCTCTGATTGTTGACAATCCGGTACAGCGAAACTTGAATGTTTTGTC
>JBLNAI010000003.1:0-181039 GCA_050259275.1 Acidobacteriota bacterium | reverse complement strand
CCTCGACCGATGTGAAGGTCGTTGAAGCCTGCCTGCCTTCCGGCAAAGGCACCGACTACCAAGTGGGCCCCAACGCAGGTCAGCTGGCCTCTCTGGATCTGGTGCCTTGGGACAAGCTGGTGGCCGGCGACACGGTCCGCATCTTCTACAAGTCCACGCCATATTTGGGCAAGTTCATGCTGTCCGGTAACGGCACCGCGACTGCACCGATCCGCGTTTGCGGCGTCAAGGGCTCCGCTGGCGAGCGTCCGATCATCGACGGCAAGAACGCCATCACTCGCAAGGGCCTGGCTTACGGCAACATCCTGCACGAGACCCGCTCTGTGATCGTGGTCAAGCCTCTGTCGACCCAAGCCTGGACGGCCTACCCGACTTACATCCAGATCGACGGTCTGGACATCCGTGGCGCTAACTCGGCCAACACGTTCACCGACTCCAAGGGCGTCGTACAAAAGTACGTTGACTTTGGTGCCTGTATCTGGGTGGACCGCGGCCAGAACGTGACCATTGCCGACAACGCCATCCATGACTGCACGAACGGCCTGTTCAGCAAGTCGACCGAAGACGGCGACTTTGCAGTCACCAAGAACCTGCGCATTGCCGGCAACTACATCTACGGCAACGGCGTGGTCGGCGATGTCCACCAACACAACTCCTACATTCAGAGCGTGAACGTGGTCTACGAGTACAACCGTTACGCGGCTCTGCGCTCTGGCGCGCTGGGTAACATGCTCAAAGACCGCTCTGTGGGTTCGGTTGTGCGCTACAACTACCTCAACGGTGGCGCTCACTCGATGGACTTCGTGGAAGCTGAAGACTTCCCAACGACAGCCATGAGCTATCCGGCCTACCGCACGACCTTCGTGTATGGCAACGTCATCATCAAGGATGGTGGTACCGGCAGCTTCATCCACTACGGTGGCGACCACTACGGTTCAAGCGCCGGTTCACTGTGGGGTGAGCCCATCTACCGCAAGGGCACGCTGTACTTCTTCAACAACTCGGTCTCGGTAACTGGCACCAGTGGCGCACTGTTCCAGCTGTCGACGACCCAAGAGCGCGCTGAAGTCTGGAACAACGTCTTCAACTTCGCCTCGACGGTCTCGTATCCCTCGCTGCGCGCCACATCGGAAGTGGCATCGGGCTGGACGCCTGGTGGTGTCTTGAATCTGGGCAAGAACTGGGCAACCAGCACCTTGGCTGACTCTGACCCTTGGCATCCAATCCCCGGCACCGTGACCGGCTGGACCAACCTGATCAAGGGCACTGTGACACCGATCAGCCTGAGCACCTTCATCCCGACCAGCGGCTCGACCGTGGTGGACTCTGCCCAGGCCAACCTGAGCGCTGTCGCGGCTTACCCGGTTAACGCCCAGTTGGATGTCACAAGCTTCAAGGCCAAGACCCGCGTGGTCGGCGGCACAGGCGCCGACATCGGTGCAGTCGAACTGAACTGATCGTTACCCCAGCATGAAAAAGCCCGGTCGAATGACCGGGCTTTTTTTATGGCCTCAGCGAGATCGACGCCGCCGCAGGGCGCTCAGTGCGAAGGCAACCGGCTCTTTGCGGGAACCCCCACTGCCGTCGCTCCAGCGGGTACGTCCTGCAGCACCACCGCGTTGGCACCGACTCGGCCACCGTCCCCGATGGTGACGCCCCCAATGACTTTGGCACCCGAACCGATGAACACGTCGTTGCCCAGCCTAGGGCTCTGGCCGCGGTTGTCCCCAATCACCACGCCGCTTTCCAGCCACACATTGGCTCCGCCTCGCACACTGGCGTTGATCACCACGCCGATGGGATGAATGAGGACGAAACCGGGCTCGAAGGTCGCGCCAATACCAATGACACAGCCGTTGAACCACTTGTTCAAAATGTGGGGCGGCAAACCAGCGAGCTTGCCCCCTTTGGACGCCAACCACTCCTGTGTGCGATACAGCACGTTGGCGGAGGTCCCGTCAGTCAGGCAGGTGCGCAACATCGAATAGGGCGCGCCGTATTGCGAATACAGCCGTTGCTTGGCTCGCAGATCGGCTTTGAGCTTGCCAAACACGGTTCAGCGTCCCTTGACCTGGAAAACGAAGTCAACGAGCTGCACAACGTTGTTGCGCCACTGCCGCTCAGCCGCGATGTAACTTCGGGCTGCCGCTCCGACCTGCTTCAACTTGGGCAAATCGGCGCTTTTTTCCAGCACCATCTCCACGGCGCGATCGAGCTGGCCTGCGGGAAAGGTCCAGCCTGTCTCCCCCTCTTTCAGGACCTCCTGAATCGGCAGGAAATCGGGGGCAATGGGCGATATCCCACACGCCATGAACTCAAATAGCTTCACGGGCGAGGTGTAGTCGCCGGCACTGGGCAAGATAGCCATGTCCATGGCGGCCAGCAGGCCTGGCACGTCATCGTGAGGCACCCGCCCCGTCAAGATCACCTGGCGTTCCAAACCGCGCTGCCGAACGAATTCGGCCACTTCGGGGTAAGTGGCCCCATCGCCAACCAGCAACAGCGCCAAATGGGGCTGAGCGGCCAGGCGGTCGGCAATCTGATAGACAAATTTGTCGATGGCGTGCCATGGCACGAACGCACCCAGATAGCCGCACACCACTTTGCCATCCAGATGCCATTTGGCACGGGCCTGTTCACGCTGAGCTGCGGAGTAGCTGAATTTATCGATGTTGGCTGCGTTGGGCGTGATGATGGCGGGTGCGATCACGCCATGCGCAGCCTGGATGCGATCGCGGAAAACGCCCGACACAAATACCAGGCCCGATGCTTTACGAAACACCCAGCTTTCAATGGCAGTCGCCAACTTCATGAAATGAACCGGGCGAACACGTTCGACCGTCGACGAGTCGTTGACTTCCAAAATGATGGGAATCTTCTTCCAGCGCGCCAGAAGCACCCCGGCGAACATGAAAAGGGAATAGCGCTCGTAGATGAAATCGACCGGCCCGACAGCCCGCAGATGCCGCGCCAGGCGCCATCCGGCCACCACGTTGTAGGCCAATTCAGCCAGTTCAAACAAGGGTTCCGGAAACTTCGCCACCAGCTTCATCAACGACGTGGCTTGCTGGGTCGGCGACATGGCCTTGGGGGTGACGTAAGGGTCGGCCCCGGGCAAGGAAATGATGTCCACGGCCACCCCATCGGCCCGCAAAGCGTCGGTGATGCCTCGGATGTGGACCCCCTCCACCGCTTTGCCCTGCGTGCGGTGATGATAGAGAACGCGTTTCACGCGGGTGGAAAGTTTGCTATCTGTCATCGGTTTCTCAAAAACGAGCGAGTCGCCTGTCAGCGACTTGTGCGACGCCACGAGCCACTGTATTGACCCGACACGAAGCGCCACGAAGCCACCATGAATGCCCAATTCAGGGCGAATAAAAAGGCCAGCAATTTGACCGGCGAGGGCAAAGACTGAGCGTCATCCCGCCCGAGCATCCAATAAGCGACCCCGGCGCAAGTCAAACCGAAGGCTTGCAAGACGGTCCAACCAAGCCAGAGGTGATCGATGGACATCACCACGATGGACGCCGCCAGAGACATCAACAGCAGATGCGGCGAAATCCACCTCAGGACCTTGTGCGAGACATAGGACAGGCGCGTACCCCAGGAGGTGCGCAGGAGGTACTCCGGATGCCGGAACAGGGCTTGAAAATTGCCGATTCCGATGCGAATACGCCGGTGGTACTCATCGTCGATTGACTCGGGCATCTCCTCATGGGCCCACGCGGCCGGCGTGTAGAGCAAGCGCCCGCCCGCCGCAGCCACATTCATCGCCACACAGAAGTCGTCGCAAATCGTATCTGGCCGGAGGGGCTGCCAAAAAGAGCGTCGGATCGCGTAGATCGCGCCGTTGGCGCCCAGCAAACCGCCAATGCGGCTCTCAAAAAACTTCAGGAATTGCTCGATGCGCCAGTACAGCCCGTCCTGATTGTCCCCACCGGCACTGGTCAATCGCAGCTCGCCGCTGACACAGCCGATTTCCGGATCGGCAAAAGGACGCACCAGATGCTTCAGCGCATCCAGGTCAAAAAACGTATTGGCATCTGAAAAGACCAGAATTTCCTCTTGCCCCCGCGATACCAGATCATTCAGCACATTGGCTTTGCCACGGTTGGCTTCGAAGGCAAAGGCGTTCAGGCGCGGATCTGCAAATTCGCCCAGGATTGCGGCGGTCTGGTCCCGACTGCCGTCCGAGCCAATGTAGATGGCAAGCTTGTCGGCCGGGTAGTCCAGGTCAAGCAAGTTCTGAACACGTTGACGGATGTGCTTTTGCTCGTTGTAGGCCGCAATGACCACCGCCACGCGGGGCCACTCGGCCAAAGAGAAATCGCGGCGATCGCGCTTGCCCAGTGCGTAGGCCACATCGCGCTTGAACTGCACCAGACACCCCACCAAGGCCAAGACCAATGGATAGACGAGGTAAGAGTACAAAAACAAGGCGACGCCGCCGACCGCCAGGCATTTGAGCACGATCATCGTTCAGGCGCCGGGCTGCGGCATAAATGAAGGGCGGGGAATCACGTAGTCGCGGTATTGGCCCGGGTTACCGTCCAGCCCCGCTTCGGCCGCTTTGATGATGTTATAGGTCTCGCGCGCACTCACATAGTGCAGTTGCCAGTTCACGCCATCGTTGTACTTGGACTCCAGATAGCTGAAAGCGCGGTCCATCGGGTCGCCCAGCAAGGTGTTGATGTCTCGCTCTTGCGTGCCGTGGGTATGAACCTTGATGAATATCCACTCAGGCCGCCCTTCGACATGGATGCCAGTCTTGACCCAGTCGTCGATGCGATCCGGCGTCGGAGGGGAACTGGTCCGCACGTCGGCATTCTCGATGCGGGGCAGCAACCCGAATTTGCGGTTCTTGAACATGAAACCCAAAGGTCCCTGAATGATCATCAGATCGCCCACAGCTTGCCCGCCCACTTTGACACGTACGCCTGTGTCATGCGATTTAGGGCGATGCGGATCGTCGATGGCGTAATAAATTTTGTTGATCGTGCTGGTTTGACAAGGATCCGGGGCGGCCGGCAAGGTGAAGTCGGCATAGCAGCCTTCATCAGCCAACACCTTCAGCTCGTTGTTGACCCCACAGCCATAGCCCGTCGGGTGGCAGTTATCCAGCGCCCAGTTACCATGGATGAAGGACCACAACGGCCGTCCGTTGGGCGCAACTGGCAAGGCACCATGATCGCGCACCAACAACTGAGTGAAGCGCTGCAGCTTTTCCCGCAGCCCCGCCTCCGTGTCCTTGTCATGGTGCAAATGGATATCGATTTCGCCCAAGCCCATCTGGCAGAGCTCCACCAATGCCTTCATGTGCTCAGGCCGGTATTCCTCTTCCGGATAGAAAAAAGAATGAACGGGAGGGCGGCCGTCCGCATCTCGGTGCCCTTCGCACAGTTTGGGATAGTCCTGACGCCAGCGCGCAACGCGCGCGACCTCGACCTCATAGGTCGGCTTCAGCCATTGCGGCTCGTAATGATCGACAAAACAGAACATCACATGCCGCGGCCCCTTGACGGGCGCTGTAGCGCGCCAATCTTGCTTGAGATAACTGCCCAACCACTGCATGAGATTCTTTTTACGAATTTCCCAATAGACGACCGCGATCGGGATGACAAGAACGAGCAGCAGGAGCAAGAAGATCAGCATAAGGCGAGCAAGGCAAATGAATGGGTGAGCGCGAGGCTCAGTTTAGCATGCGAGCCGCCGCGTGGCGTATTAACCAGCTACCCGCCCAAATTGTGCATGAATATGAAACCGTAGACGGCAGCCATTGAAAGAAACATCACCATCACGGCAGGCTTAAACCAATTGAGCGGCGCCTGAATTTCCGGAATATTCTGGCAGGCGGGCATTTTTCTGGCGCACATCCACACCGCCGTGCACAACGCAAGCAGCCCATACAAGACAGGCTGATATGTGCGCGACAAAAACCACGCGCAGGTGAGATAACCCACCAGAGAGGCGCGCAAGATACTGCCGGCCAATCTCTCTTCCGAGCCAAGGGGCGCATATTGGGCAACGCGACCAACCGCGATATATCCCAGCACCAACAGAGATATCCAGATGAAATACCCAACCAAACCAATTTCAGCAAAGCACAATACAAACGAATTGTGCGCAGTAAGGTAATGGTGCTCGGTGAATTCCCCATAACCAATACCAAAAATCGGCGAAGACTTGAGCATCTGGAAACCTTCATACCAGGCATCAATGCGTCCTTCGGCCGACTCTTCCTTGGAAGAAAACCCGCGCCCCCCGGTCGCGCCGATGACCATGGCGCCCACGCCGCCCACACCCAGCAGCATGACGGTTTTGAACGTTCCCAACGCATTTCTGATTCCGAAGAACATCAGCGATGCAATGCCCAAAAGGGCGCCGCGCGAATTGGTCAAAGTGATGCAATAGCCGATCACCGCGCCAGGCAAGCCGACCAGAAAGGCGTTGCGAATCCAGGCCCCTTTTCGATAAAACCACCAGAGCATGGGCAAACTCATGACCAAAGTCTGGGCGAAGTCGTTCGGATCGTTGAAAAAACCAACGCCTCGGACCCGCCACATGAAGGCCCCGGATTGGTCCTGCGCGGGAATCGGTGGTCGCTCTTTGGGCGCATCAATGGAATCGTCGTCCTTGCGCTGCTGCAGCACCAGTTCTTCGGACATGAAACCCGTGTGATAGGCATAGATCCCCGTCGCAGCCAGTGTAAACAGGCAAAAGAGAATCACGAAGCACGCGGCCCGCAGGCGCTTGAGGCTTCGTAAATTGAAACTGATCAGATAAAACAGCAAAACGGAGGCACTGAAATCCGCAATGGCCGCGGCCCCATCGCCCAAGCGGCCCTTTACAAACAGCGAAAACGCCACGGCCAGCATGAGCATGAAAAGCAGAACGTAATGCGTTGCCGTCGCGGCGGCGTCCTTGAATCGGAGTACATGAATGAGCGATGCGCTGAAGGAAATCAGCCACACGACCATCATCGGCCGATAAGGAATCATCCATTGAGCAAACAGTTCAACGGGTCGCAGGTATAAAAAAACCAGATAAAGCAAAAAGATGAAGAACATGAAGGAGAAACCTTCATCCCAATTCGATCCTTTATCGGCTGATCCTTTATCCACCGGCAACCGCCCTTCTGATGACAGGAGAATAGCGCTTCTCGACCTGCGTATGGATCAGGTAGGCCGAAAGTAGAACAAGCGACACGACAATCATCACGGCGGCGGCGGGTGAAACGCCCTGCCGCCACAAAGCGGTCAGGCCCACGTATCCAATATATTCATGCAGCAGATAAACCGGATATGTCAGGGCACCCGCCCAATAAATGGCTTTGCTTCCTTTTATTTCAAATCGGTTAACAGCCATCAAGCCAAAGGCAAGCGGAATCAACGACACCAGGCCAGCCACGATCCAGGCGTCCAGCCCCTCCATCCCGGTCAATTTGGCTGCCTTTTTATAGGCGCCAGCGATCGCCAAGGCACTGGCCGCCACAAAAAGCAGAGCCAGCGACCGTCTCAACCCTTCTTTCTGAATCAAAAAGGCGCAAATCCCGATGCAGAAATAGGGCGCCCACTGAACCACGAGGACGAATTCCAAGGGATAAATGGGCCGCACGAGGTCGATCAAAGCGAGCGCCAACCATCCGGCCAGCAAAAGCGGCGTGTAGCGCAATGCGTGGAAACGCAATGCCAGCCAGACCATGATGTAGAAATGAAGCTCCACCGCCAGCGACCAATATGCGCCGTCCACAAACTCGGCGTGGAACCAATGCGTGAACATGGTCAGATTGATGGCCACGTCGCGCCAAGGCACCACCAAAGTCGGCAGACTGCCAAGCCTCACTGCGACGACCGTCAGTGCGATGGCGACCCAATAAGCCGGATAAAGTCGAGCAACCCGAGAGGCTGCAAAAGCGCGGGGCGTTGCACCTTGGGCCGAGAGAAAAATGACGAATCCGCTGATCGCGAAAAACAGATGCACGCCCAAATAGCCAAATTTGGCCAGAAAGGCGACATCGGGCTGCGCTTGAAAAGGCACCCACCCGTCCAACTGCCCGCGATAAAGATAGTGGAAACCGACCACCATCGCACAAGCTACAGATCTTAACAAGTCGATCTGATGATATCGGCGTGACGCCACAGGTCCCCCCCCTATACAATCCGTCCGGGTCCAGACAGGACCTCTTGCCATCCTACAACGGTCCGCGGATCCAGCAGTTTGAGACCAGTCACCGTCGAGCCCACGCAACGCATGGAGCAGCCCACGTCCACTTTGAGATCCGCCGCGCTGATCGCTGCGTCCACCTACGTCACGACTGCCCTGGGCTTCATCGTCAGCATCATCGTCGCACGCAGTTTGGGCCCGCACGACTATGGGCAGTATGCCTACCTGGTGTGGTTGTCTGGTTTTTTGGTCACCATTGGCAATCATGGCCTAAGCATTTCCGGCATTCGATTCATTTCTGAATGTCTGGGGCGTGGCGAATTAGACGAGGCCAGAAATGTCCATCGGTGGCTGCGTAACCAGCAATTGCTCAGCGTTGCTGGCGTGCTGCTGATTTTTGCGATTACCACCCATTTCTTCAAACCGGCAGGATGGATGGAAAGCACCCTACTGCTGCTGGGCGTGGTGGGCGTCAGCGTGGTGGGCAAGGCCTTTTATATTTTCAATATCTCCATCGCCAAGGGATATCGCAAATTCTCGGTGGAATCATGGTCCAACATGATCATGAGTGTGGTCTACACGCTGGGGGCGGCCATATTGGCTTACTGCCATGCCTCCCTGCCCACGTTTGCCATATTTTTTGGGGCCATCAGTGCCGCGCACATGGGCATCGTGGCTTACTTCTTCAAAAAAGAAAGTATTCAAGCTGGCCAGGGCGTCGTCTCTACCGATCTGTTAGGCCGACTCAAACCCCATTTGTGGTGGACGATCATTTTAGTGATCGTCGTCACGCTGAGCAATAAAACGCTCGAAACCTTGTTACTCAGTGCACTGACAGGCCCATCCGAGGTGGGGTACTTCGCCATTGCCACCGCCCTGACTCGTGGCGGGGTGGACTTATTGTCCTCTACCCTGACCACCATGCTGATGCCGATGATGGGGCATGCCTATGGCGAAGGGGGCATCCGCAAGGTCAACGCCATTTTGTCGAATTCACTGCGGTATTTCACCTTCCTCGGGCTGCTACTGGCTGGGGTGGGTGTTTTGTGGTCGGAGCTCGGCATCTTGCTGATGTATGGCGCCAAATATATCCCCGTGATTGACGTGCTGCGGGTGATGATGCTGGTGGGTGGACTCACCCTGACCGAAGGTGCCTTCGGGTCTCTGTTATCCACGACGGACAATCAGAAACTGCGCGCGCAAATATCCATTCTTTCGGTCATCGTCAGTGCGGTCGCCTCGCTTTCGCTGGTGCCGCTGTATGGACTCAGCGGCGCGGTGATTTCCCATGCCGTGACGCGCATCTCGATCGTTTTGCTGATGGGCTGGAAAATCTCGGCTGAAATGGATGTCTCCTTACCCTTGAAAGATCTGGGTCGGCTCTTTGGGGCTGCCGCGATCTCCATTGGCCTGATCACTCCCCTGCTTTGGCTGAATCATTCCGCAGCGATGCAGTTTGCATGCGGGATCGTGTTCGCCATGTCCTTTATTCCGGCCACTTTCCTGCTCAACGCATGGACAGACGAAGATTTAGGACACCTCACTCCCTTGATCAAACGTTTGCCCATGCCGATTCGGGCCTGGTTAGACAAACCGTGACTCCCCCTAAGTCAACGAACATTCTCTCGCCCGAAGCATCTGGGCAAAGGTAAACTCAGCCGCAAAGAATTCGTAACAAAAAATACGAATCCCCCTTCGTTCAAACCCAGACAGAGAGCCCCAGCCATGCAATCCCGTCATCATGCCGTCAAGTCAAGCCTGAAATCAGCAGCGCTGATCGCGCTCACGTCGACGCTGATGGCTGGCTGCGCTTCCTTCCAAAGTTATCCGCCCGCTCCACTGGTGGCGAACAACACGGACCAGCTCTACAAGATCGGGGCGCTCGATACGCTCAACGTCGTGGTTTGGCGCAATCCTGAACTGTCCACCACGGTGACCGTGCGCCCTGACGGCCGCATTTCCATTCCGTTGGTGGAAAACGTCGTGGCATCGGGCAAACAGCCAGGCGCCCTGTCGCGCGAAATCGAAGCGCAGTTGGCTAAGTTCATTCGCGACCCGGTTGTCACGGTGATCGTGAACAACTTCCAGGGCGTATCGACCGAGCAGATCCGCATCGTGGGCGAGGCAACCAAGCCTCAAGCCGTTGCCTACCGTCAGAACATGACTTTGCTGGACGTGATGATCCAGGCCGGCGGTCTGACTGACTTCGCAGATGGCAATGGCGCCGTGCTGGTGCGCGGCTCCGAGCAAAGCAAGCAATACAGCGTCCGCCTGAAGGACCTCCTCAAGCGCGGCGACATCTCGGCCAACGTCGAGATCAAGCCCGGCGACATCATCATCATTCCGCAAAGCTGGTTCTGATCGTCCACTGATCTCTTGAGAGAGTCCGTTCCGTATGGAAGAGTTGTATACACAGATCAGGGGAACGATGATTGCCATGTGGCAGCGACGCTGGTTGGGCGTCGCCGCGGCAGCGATCATTTCGGTGCTGAGCGCCATTGGCGTCGTGGTGATGCATGACCGGTTTGAGGCCAGTGCGCGCATCTATGTCGACACGGCCACCGTTCTCAAGCCATTGATGACGGGACTGGCCTTCCAGCCAGACGTTGACCAGCAAGTCCGCATGCTGGCCAAGACACTCATCAGCCGCCCCAATGTGGAAACCATCATGGGCTCACCCAAAGTGGGCTGGGGCAATCTCAAAGGGCGTGAGCGAGAAAAAGTGATCGACCGCCTGACCAAGGACATCAAGGTCATTCCCAGCGGGAACACCAATCTCTACGAGATCTCCTTTCGCGACCCGAGCCCGGAGCGGGCGGTCGGAACGGTCGAAGAACTGGTCGCCCTGTTTGTTCGTTCGGGTGTGGGCGACAAACAGCGTGATTCTGAGGAAGCCCGCGTGTTCCTGGACGAGCAGATTCGCAACTACGAAGCCAAGTTGTCGGCATCAGAAAACCGCCTCAAGGACTTCAAGCTCAAGAACTTTGGCTTGACCGGCACTGCCAGTCAGGACTACTTTGCGCGCATGTCTTCCTTGTCGGACGAAGCCTCTAAGCTGCGTGTGGACTTGCGAGCAGCCGAACAAGCCCGCGATGCACTCAAGCGAGAGCTGTCTGCAGAAGACCCGTCCATGCCCGCCGAGGCCCTGCCCGGCAATCCCGTCTCGGCCACGAGCGAGATCGACACACGCCTGGATGCGCAAAAACGGCAGTTGGACGAGCTGATGCGTCGCTACACCGACGAGCATCCGGACGTGGTGGCCACCAAGCGCAACATCGCGCAACTGGAGGCCCAAAAACGTCAGGAATTGGACAGCCGCGCGCGGTCCGGCAAGAGCCGCAATGCGCCCACCAGTCCCGTTTTTCAACGCATTCGCATCGCCCTGGCCGAAGCAGAAGCCAAGGTCGCCAGTTTGCGCGGGCAGCTGGCTGAACAGCAATCGCAACTGGCTGCGGCACGCTCGATGGCGGGACGCCAACCCGAAGTCGAAGCAGAGTTGGCTCAATTGAATCGCGACTACGAGGTCGTGCGCAAGAACTACGAGCAACTGGTCACCCGCCGCGAGCAGGCGTCCTTGGGTGAGAAGATCGACGAAACGACCAAAGTGGCGGACTTCCGCGTGGTCGAACCGCCTCGTGTCACGCCTCAACCGGTCAAACCGAATCGGATGATGGTTGCCGTGCTGGCCTTGGTTGCTGCGATCGCAGCCGGTCTGGGCGCCACCTTTGGGCTCAGCCAGGTGTTCCAGACCGTGAATGACACGCGCCAGCTCAAAACCATCTCGGGCCGTCCCGTCTTGGGCAGTGTTTCGATGGTTGTGAGCCCGGAACAAGCCGAGAAGACGCGCCGGAACAATCAGTTGTTCGGATTGGCCGTGGGCGCCCTGCTGGTCTTTCATGTGGCCATGGTGGTGCTGGTCAAGCTCCACGCGCTGCCTTGAGGTTCGCATGAATACGATTGAACAAGCCGCCAAACGCCTTGCCGAATTGCGCCGCGCCGGGGTCGATGTCTCCGGGTCCCTGCCGGCCGCGACACCTGCGCCCACTGCATCCGCCCTAGCGCCATCTGGCGACCGCCCCGTGGAGGATCGCGAGCCCTCTCCTTCCCGTTTTGGCGCGGACGCCAGCGGCACGGAACGGCGGTCTCGCGAAGTGACGCTGGACCTTGACAGAATGAATGCTTGGGGACTCTTGATTCCTGGCAAAGAGCGCTCCAGCCTCGAAGAAGAATTCCGCATCATCAAGCGCCCCGTGTTGGAAAACGTGCGGGGCAATGGCGCAGCCAAGCCCGATCGCGCCAACTTGATCATGGTCACCAGTTCGGTACCGGGCGAAGGCAAGACCCAGACCTCCATCAATCTGGCCCTCAGTATGGCCATGGAGCTGGATCACACGGTCTTGTTGGTCGAGGCTGATGTGGTCAAGCCATCGGTGCTGTCCCGCCTGGGTGTGGCGCCCAGCAAGGGGCTGATGGACCTGCTGGCTGACAAGAGCCTGGACCTGTCTGATGTCCTGCTCAAGACCAATATCCCCAAATTGACGCTACTACCGGCGGGCACCGCCAGCTCGCGGTCGACGGAGCTGCTGGCAAGCGGCACCATGGACGCTCTGCTCGAAGAGTTGGCGAACAACTACAGCGACCGTGTCATCATTTTTGACTCGCCCCCCTTGTTGCCCAGCACCGAATCACGGGTCATGGCTTCTCACATGGGTCAGGTGATCATGGTGGTCGAAGCTGGCAAGACGCCTTTGCCAGCCATCAAGCAGGCTTTTGCCACGATCGAGGATCACCCGGTCGTCCTGACCATGCTGAACAAATACCAGGGCCCGAAAGGGAGCGAAGCTTATGGCTATTACGCCCCGTGATCGTTCAAGTCCCCTGCTGAATCACCTGTCCTGCAGCGTGCTGGCTGCAGGTACGTTTGCGACCGGGACGGTGAGCGCCGAAACCTTGCTCATTCAGCCCACGCTCAGCGTCGTCAGTTCTGCTGAGAAACAGGTGAATGTGCTGGGCACCCCCAGCGAAGACGGCAAGCCCAGACGAGAAGTCATCACGGTGGTATCTCCGGGGGTCCAGATCCTGGCGCAAGGCGCACATTCGCTGATCGATGGGCTCATCCATCTGGACGTCTACAACTATGGCCCGGGCCAGCAAGAGAACCAGGTGGTGCCCAACGGCCACCTGGCGGCTCAACTGGTATCGATCGAAACCGGTACGGGGCTGGCCGCCGCCTGGAAGGCTGAGCAGGTTCCCCGTCAGTTCATCTCGAACAGCCAAAGCGGCAATCCGAACAACGAGTACACCAAGACCACCTGGTATCTGGCGCCTTACCTCGTCAAGCCACTCAACGCATCGACCACACTGCGGGCTCGGTTGGATCATGCGTTGATCCAGTCCACGCAGACCACGTCTCGTCCGGATGGGGTCTCGCGCCCCGACTCGACCGCGACCACCGCCAATATCGCGTTGGCACAACGAGCCACCCCTCTTGGCTATGAACTCAAGGCCATTCGCCAGCAAAGCGAACAGCCGGACCAAGTTCATTCCTCCAAGAGGCAGTCGACTGCGCTGGCCAAAGGTCTTTATGCCTTGTCATCGGAGTTGAATGTGGGCCTGCTGATCGGACGCGAATCAGGAAACATCACCACCAAAGAAAACGATTACAACGGCAAGGTGTATGGATGGAGCCTGGACTGGCGCCCCCAAGACCGGACGTCCCTGTTCTCTCAGGTGGAGCACCGCTTCTTTGGGCAAGCATGGCAGGTGGATGCGAACCATCGAATGAACTGGATGGCATTGAGCGCCTCATTCAGTCGCTACGCCACGACCTATGCCGCCTCGGTCAGTTCCGTCACCGCGAATGCGCTTGATCAGCGCTTTGCGACCTTCAATACCGATCCCACAGATCGGGCCAAGGTGCTGGCCGACTTTGTGACCGGCGGCGCGTCCCAGCTTTCCAACGCCAACGATATCTTCAATCAGAACGTGCAGATCCGCCAGGAGGCATCTGGCCGCCTCACCATCGTGGGTCGTCGGGACACGATCGGATTTGCCGCCGGTCGTGTCGATTCATCGACCGTGCTTGATGAGCAGACAGCGGTGCCCGCCACGCGAGACTACTTCTTTGTCGGCGATTGGACCCACCGGCTGGCGCCCACCTGGAGAGTGTCAAACGCGCTCAGATGGTCCCGTCAACACCTGACGCCTACAAGCCTGGATGTCGGCCTGACGCGCTCGTTTGGCCGAGACTTCTCCTGGCGCGGCGCCCTGCTGACCGATCTGTCGCCCTCCGCCATCGCCACATTCGGGCTGAAGCGCAGGGTCGCCCACACCACAACCTATGGCTCCGGCGCCAGTACCGTTGACCGCTCGGAAAGCGCTGTATTCGCTGGCCTGGACTACAAGTTCTAAGTCATCAGGATGTACGAAACCTACTTTGGCTTCACCAGCCCCCCTTTCCTGCTCAATCCGGATCCTGGCTTCTATTTCGATAGCAAGGGGCACAGCAGCGCGCTGTCGTATCTGAAGTTCGGGCTGTACCAGGCAGAGGGCTTCATTGTCGTCACGGGCGAAATCGGGGCAGGCAAGACCACACTGGTGCGCACGCTGCTCAGCGACATCGATACCGACAAGGTGGTGGCCGCCCAGTTGGTCAGCACCCAACTGGAGGCTGGCGACCTGCTGCGGTCGGCGATCACCGCATTTGGCATCCCTTTCAACGGCAACACCAAGGCCGAGTTGATCGCCACGCTCGAAGCGTATCTGACGCTGCTGGCCACGCAGAAAAAGCGCGCGGTGCTGATCGTGGACGAAGCTCAAAACCTCAGTCGCGACGCGATTGAAGAGTTGCGCATGCTGTCAAACTTTCAGTTTGGCAATCAGGCCCTGCTGCAAAGCTTCCTGATCGGTCAACCCGAGCTGCGCGAGATGCTCTTGTCGCGCAGCCTGGAGCAGTTGCGTCAGCGCGTGATTGCCTCGTATCACCTGGGGCCGATGGACCGCGACGAGACACGCCGGTACATCGAACACCGCCTGACCAAAGTAGGCTGGAAGGGTGACCACCCGAAGTTCGACGACGAAGCTTTCGACGAGATCTATCAATGGACCTCGGGCACGCCGCGGCGCATCAACCTGCTGTGCAATCGCGTCCTGCTGTCGACGTTCCTGGCGGGTGGGTCGGAGATCACCGCCGCAGCTGTGGCGCGCATCGCCATGGAGATTCGCGCTGAAATTGGCGAAGTCCTGCCTGCGCCCCAACAAGCCGCATCGACGGCCCCGTCATTCGAAGTACCGACGCTCACGCACAGCGTCGAGCCGGCGCACATGACGCCGCGCCCTGCCTCCCAAGCCACCGCGGGCCTGTCGGTCCAAGGAGATGTGGCAACCGGCGAGCCCTTCTTCTTGTTGGTGTCTGGCTCCATGTCCGGTGCCATTCGCGCTGCGGCCCTTCAACAGGCCTTCGCCACTCGGGCCGGCTTGCCGCCCTTGAAGCTGGTGCAGGTGGACAGCCCCGGTCATTTTGAATTGACCGCCGACTGGATGGAACATACCGGCCTGAAAGAGCCGCAGTTCCGGCTTTCGTTGCCACCGGGCTCGCCAGTGGACATGCTGGCAGACGGCTTGCGCCAACTGGATCGCTTGTTTACCGAATACCGCCCGTTCGCCGTCATTGTGCAAGCGGGCGACGATGTGGCCATGGCTGCCAGTCTGGTCGCTCAACGCCAGGGGATCCGCCTGATCCATTTGGAAGCGGGCCTACGTAGCTTCGACCGCAGCCGACCTCAAGAGGTCAACGCGATGATGTGTGACCACATGGCTGACTTGCTGCTGACTTCGGAATGGGTGGCGCACGACAACCTGGCGCGCGAAGGCATTCCGGCTGATCGCATTCAGTTTGTGGGCAATGTGTTGATGGACACCATCCGCAATATGCTGCCCCAGGCGTCCCAGCCCAAATACACACTTCGGCAATTCAATCAGAACGCCGACTTCCTCAAGAACAAGCACGGCTACGGTCTGATCTACCTGGAAGGCCGCGGCGTGGCCAAGGACAGCGCGCGACTGGCCGAGCTGGCGCATGTGCTGCAGGCCATCAGCCGCGATCTGCCACTGATCTGGGTTGCGTCGGATCCGGTACGCGCCTTGATCAACCATCCGGATCTTGTCAAAGCGCGCAGCGACGGACAGATCATCCTGCTGCCGACCATTCCTTACTTCAAGATGATCGGCCTGATCGGCACCGCCGCCTGTGTACTCACCGACTCGTGCACGCTACAAGAAGAGTCGACCATTTTGGGCGTGCCTTGCCTGACGCTGCATAACTTCACAGAACGGCGTATCACTGTTGAGCAGGGGTCCAACATCGCCGTGGGTCGCAATGCCAGCCTGATTTCACGCGCCGTGGCCGAAATCATGCGGGGTGGCGGCAAAAAAGGGCGATTGCCCAAGTTCTGGGACGGCATGTCGGCCCCTCGGGTGGCCGAGCATCTCGCGACATGGGCCAAGACCCAATTGGGCCCGGCCGTCATCGCCCCCGGGCAGACCCATTTCTAGACGCGCGAAAGCCATCGCGTCTCATCTGCATCTTCAATACGCGCCGTGATCTGCGGCCGGTTGAGGAATATGCACGTTTCCCCCCCAATGTTAGGGCCCTCCCCCATAAACACAGGGTGTTACGAATAGTTGTTGCCGCTGACAATCGCTCTATTACAAAAGTTTACCGGTTGGTGCGGATGAATACGTGTTTCCCCGCTCCCCTCCCGTCTTGAGAGGCAAACATGCTCCGGGTTTTTCAGCACCATATTTCGTTGGCCACTTTGGCCGAACTGCTGGCCGACAGCCTGACCAGCTTCCTGGCTGTCGTCCTGGGCACATTGACTTTGGTGCACTTGTCCGGCTCCAACGAGTTCGGCTTTGCATCGGCCTTGCGCTCTGGCCTGGGCTTTGCCCTGTTGATCCCGCTGCACTGTGGGTTGGTGGGCGTATACCGCGAAGGCGCGCAACGCAAGACGACCAAAGAAAAATTGGGCCGAGCTGTACTGGGTTGCCTGCTGGCCGCGCCGATCGCTTACCAATTGGCTGTCAAGACCGAAATGGAAGGTGACCGCGCCCATCAATTGATGGGTTTTGCTGTGGCCTATCTGGTCGTCGGCCTGATTCTGGTGCGCGGCCTGCTGCTGTCTGCATGGCGCGGCGCGCTGGTGCAACAACGCGTGTTGATCATCGGCACGGGTAACGAGGCACAGTCAGTGGCCGCCGATTTGCGGTCTCGCCGCCTGCGCAGTCATGCCGTGGTCGGTTTTTATCCGGCCGGTGAGTCGACCATCCCCTCCGACGACAAGCGCTTCCATATCTTCCCCCGCGCCCTGAATATTCAGGACATCGTCCAGCGCAACGACGTCAATCAGATCATCGTCGCTGTCAAGGAACAACGCGGCGGCAATGTTCCCATGGACCAGCTTCTGTCCGCACGCATTCAAGGCGTGCCGGTGATGGACCTGGCGGACTTCTATGAGCAGACCACAGGCGAAGTGCCCATCGACAGTCTGAAAGCCAGTTGGCTGGTTTACGGCCGCGGCTTCGTTCAGCATCGCACCCGTATTGTTACCAAACGCCTCTTTGATCTGGCCTCGTCCGCCTTCTTGCTGCTGCTGGCATCGCCGGTGATGCTGATCACGATGATTGCCATCAAGCTCGAAAGCAAGGGCCCGGTCATCTATCGTCAAGAACGTGTGGGCCTGGCCGGTCGTACCTTCATGTGCCTGAAATTCCGCAGCATGCGCACGGATGCTGAAAAAGACGGCGTGGCCGTGTGGGCAAGCAAGAACGACTCGCGCGTGACCCGGGTGGGCGCCTTCATTCGCAAGACCCGCATCGACGAGCTGCCTCAATTGATCAGCGTGCTCAAGGGCGAGATGAGCATGGTCGGCCCCCGTCCTGAGCGCCCGACTTTCGTGGCCCAGTTGCGCGAGCAGATCCCCTATTACGACATTCGCCACAGCGTCAAGCCAGGTGTGACCGGTTGGGCTCAGGTTCGCTACGCCTACGGCGCTTCGGTAGAAGATGCGCTGCACAAGCACCAGTACGACCTGTACTACGTCAAGAACAATTCGCTGTTCCTGGATCTGCTGGTTTTGTTTGAGACGGTCAGCGTTGTGCTGTTCCGCGAAGGGGCGCAGTGAGCGCCGTGTAATCGGCACGCTCACAAGCCAAAGCAGGGCGCACCCATTGGTGCGCCTTTTTCGTTGGGCCTGCCCAATTCGATAGCCATAGCCGCAACTTGAAAGATGCGGGACAATAGCGGGTTGTCCCGTACGGTTCTTTTCCAACCAGCCACCTTTTTGTGACCACGTCTGCTGACTTGAGCACTGAAAACACCCCATCGCTTTGGCGCCAACGCCTGAAGCTCGTTGCGGCGTGGGGTTTTGGGCTCGGCCTGCTGGCCATTCTGTTGCACAGGACGCCGATCGACCAGGTGATCGAGGCCTTTGGCCATCCTTCCGCCGCCATCTGGATCCTGACCCTGACCGGTCTGCTGGGCAGTTACGGCTTGCGAGCCGCCCGCCTGCAGGTTGTGCTGGACCTGGATGAATTGCGCCCCAGCCCGCGCAAATGGTTGGGACTGCGCACCGACTCACTGCGGGTGATCCTGATGCACAACGCTGCGGTCAATTTGCTGCCCATGCGGGCGGGTGAGCTGAGCTTTCCGTGGCTGGCCTCGCGTGAACTGGGCATGCCGGTCAGCCGCGCCATCGCCTGCCTGTTGTGGATGCGCATCCAGGATCTGGCCATCCTGCTGCTCCTGGGCCTGATGGTGTGGCCCGGTCTGGACCTGAGCTGGCGCGTGGCCGGGCTGGTCGCCGCCGCTGCGGCGTGGTGGGGGCTCAACTGGGCGCTGCCCCGCATCCCCGATTCTCCCGACCTGCATGCGGCGCTTTCTCGCATCCGGGCCGCCATGACAGAAAAGGCCCACCATCATCCTTTGGCGTGGGGCCTGACGGCTGCGAACTGGTGCCTCAAATTGAGCGCGGGCGCGGCCTTGCTGTCGGCCATCACACACGCCAGCTGGATGCAGTCCTGGTCTGGTGCATTGGGCGGAGAACTGGCCGCTGTGGTGCCCTTGCAGGGTCCGGCCGGCTTTGGCACCTACGAGGCAGGCGTCTGGGCCGGTATGGCCGCCCACCTCCCCTCTCACTCACCCGTATTGGCACAGGCCGTCAGCGCAGCGCTGGCTTTGCATGTGTGTTTTCTGATTTGCGCGGTCCTCGCGGGCTTGGGCGCATCGGCGCTGGGAGGGCTCATGGGCCCGCGTCCTGGCGCCTCTTCGAATTGATGTATTGAAAGCGATCTCATGACAGACACCCCGGCTCATCGCCTCTCCATCGTCGTCCCGATGTACAACGAAGTGGACAACGTCGAGCCCTTCGTGGCGGCGGTCCATCAGGCGCTGGATCGCTATCCTTACCCGTGGGAACTCATCATCGTCAACGACGGCAGCCGCGATGGCACGCAAAAGGCGCTGGACGAACAAGCCCGGTTGCGTGGGCCCCACGTTCGCCCTATCCATCTGTGGCGCAATTTCCGTCAGACCGCGGCCATGCAAGCCGGCATTGACGCGGCCCGCGGTGACGTCATCGTGACGTTGGATGGCGATTTGCAGAACGATCCCATCGACATCCCCAAACTGGTCGACAAATTGCTCAGAGAAGACCTGGACCTGGTCGCCGGCTGGCGTCAGAACCGCCAGGACGGGATGTTTCTGCGCAAGATCCCATCCAAGATCGCCAACCGGCTGATTCGCAAGATCACCCAGCTGGAGTTTCAGGATCTGGGCTGCAGCCTCAAGGCCTATCGAGCCAGCGTGCTCAAGCGCGTGAGCCTGTATGGCGAGATGCACCGCTTCATTCCGGCCTGGATGGCCACCGTCACCTCGCCGGCACGCATGGCCGAAATGCCGGTCAGCCACCACGCGCGCACCCGCGGCGAGTCCAAATACGGCATCTCGCGAACGTTGCGGGTGGTGCTCGATCTGCTGGCAGTGAATTTCTTTCTACGTTTTGCCGGGCGGCCGGGCCACTTTTTTGGTGGCGTAGGCTTGGGCGTGGGCATGATCGGCGGCCTGATCCTCAGTTATCTGGCTGTTTTGAAGATCATGGGGCAGAACATCGGTGGGCGGCCACTGTTGTGGCTGGGCTTTTTCTGTGTCCTGGGTGGCCTGCAGTTTCTGACAACCGGCGTGCTGGCTGAATTGTTGATTCGCATCTACTACGACCGAGGCGAAGTGGCGCCGTATCACACCAGTGACAAGCCCGAGTTGCCCACGGACCAGGCCTGGCACCGCGTTCCTTGAGGTGTTGTTGATGAATCCAAGCATGCCCTCGCCCGCCACACCGGCCCCGCCTCGTTCGTCAGGACAACGCTGGCCGCGCATCTGGGGACCGCGTTTCATCAAGCTGCTCGCATTTGCGGCTTTGCTGACGCTGTACCGGTTGCTGGTCGTCAAATTCAGTGGCATTTCGCTGTTCTTTGACGAGTCCCAATACTGGGATTGGTCGCGTGCACTCGACTGGGGCTACTACTCCAAACCTCCCTTCATCGCGGGGCTGATCTGGCTGAGTACCAAGCTGTTCGGGTCGGGTGTACTGGGCGTCAAGGCTTTGGGCATGTTGACCTACCCCGCAACCGCCTTGGCGATGGTGGGCTTTGCTCGGGCCCTGTGGCCGACTTCTGGGGGTGTACGCACCGGCTTGGTCGCCGGCGGCCTGTATCTGACCCTGCCGATGGTTGGCTTGATGGGCCTCGTGGTCAGCACCGACGGTCCGTTGATCCTGTGCTGGACACTGGCCTCATGGGCGCTTTGGCGGGCTCAACTGACGAACCGGCTGAGCCAGTGGGCCCTGTGCGGTTTGATTTGCGGCGTGGGCATCATGGACAAGTACACCATGGCGGCCTTTGCCTTCACGGCGGTATGGACCTTGTGGGGCGTGCATGGTCCCCAAAGGGGTATCGCTCGGCCCGGGCCCTGGCTGTGCATCGCAATCGCCGCAGCCATCGTGGCGCCCAATGTCTGGTGGAACGTCCAACATCATTTCCCCACTTTTGAGCACACCGCCCAATTGACGGCACAAAGCGGTCGCTCCGGTGGCATCGGCCCCACCGTGGTGTTCTTGCTGGGTCAGGTTCTGATGCTGGGACCGGTCGCCGTGTGGGCCGGCATCTGGCTGTACAAGCGCCCCTATCAACAAGTGGCCGACACGGTACCAGCCAGCCAGTGGGCCGCATCCAGCCAGATGATGCCGCCCAGTCAGTGGCGTACTTCGGCGCAGCAGGGGTCAATGGCTGGCGCCGAGGGTAGCCGGCCAGGTCCGGCCAAGAATTCTGCCTATTACTTCGCGTCCGTGTCGGCTTACCGCTTTTTGTGGGCCACGAGCTTGCCGCTGCTGCTCATTGCGGTGGTGCAGGCCTTGCATGCCGATGCCCATGTGAACTGGGCGGCCCCGGCCATGGTGGGTTTGACCATGCTGATCGCCTCGCGGCTGAGCCCCCCCTTGGTGCCGATTGCCACCCCGAAGCCCAACCGCTGGCTGGTGGCGGCGATTGTCAGCAACCTCGTGCTGACGTCACTGGTTTTGCATTTGCATGACTTCACCGGTGGCCGCCTGAATGGCCGCTGGGATGTGCTGGTGCGCATGCGCGGCTGGCAAGAGGCCTTCAGTGCCCTGGCTCCTGTTCTGGACGAGCCCACCGTACAAGGCTTGCCAGTGCTGGCCGACCAGCGCCTGCTGCTGACTCAGGCCGCCTACCATTGGCGGGATCATCAGGTTAAAACCCTGTCATGGAACCCCCATGGCCTGCGTCAGGACCACTATCAGTTCCTGTACAGCATGCCCAACAAGATTGGTCAGGACGTGTTGCTGCTGGCGGACAACCCCCACCCTGACGCGATCCTGCAGCGCTTTGCCAATGTGCGTCCCATGAAGTCCGTCAAGATCAGTGTGGCGCCGAACCAGGCTGTCGAGCTGCATGTGTTCCTGCTGCGCGGCTTTCTGGGGTACAACGCACAGGCATATGAAGACCAGGCCGGCGTCGGCCGCCCTTCTCAGGAAGATTGACTTGCGACGCCCCACCCCGCACCCGGACCACGAAGATCAGGAACTGGACACCCGCCTGATCTGGGCGGGCCTGTTTTTCAGCCTGGCGGTGTTTGCGAAGTTTCCGCAGATCGATCTGATCGTGGCCGCCAACTACTACCAGACGGGGGCTGGCTTCATCCATCGACAAGACCCCATGGTGCTGTGGCTGTACAACTGGACACCCTGGCTCGGTCGAGCGTTGGTGCTGGCATTGGCCCTGTTCTGGGCCTTCAACGGCTTCATCGCCTCCTGGCTGACAAGGCGTGGGCAGCTTGACCGCGCCAATCGTTGCCGGGGTCCCTGGCGTCACCTCGCCGTGGTGGCCGTCGTGGCTTGTTTGCTGGGGCCAGGGCTGCTCATCGAAGGCGTCTTCAAAAACGTTGCCGGCCGGCCCAGGCCCGTCCAGGTGCTGGAACTCGGTGGCACGGAGCCTTTCCATGGCGCTTTCGAGTGGGGCGCCCATCCAGATCGCCACAAGAGTTTCGTAAGCAGCCATGCAGCGGGAGGCTTTGCCTTGATGAGTCTGGGGCTGACCTGCGGGCCGCTCTGGCGCCGCCGATGGCTTTTGATCAGCATTGTTTACGGCGGGGTCATTGGCCTTGGCCGCATGATGCAAGGCGGTCACTTTCTGAGTGACATCGTCTTTGCCTTCTATGCCGTCTGGCTGTCATGTGAAGCGGTGCGCGTGTGGGATCAGCGACGCCAGACCCGCATCAGCTCAACTTGACGCCTCCTCGCTCATCCGCCCGCCTTTGTGGACTGCAACAACCATGTCTTCGAACACCTCCAGCACCGTCTCTTACGACTATGACCGACAGGACGCCAGCGGCGCCACCTGCACGGCCCATGCTTGGGCCAAGGTTCCCCCTGCGCTGAGCGCCGACGAAAAGGCCGCCACCAAGGCACGTATCCAGGCCTTGCTAAAACAGCAGAACGCTGTGCTGGTGGCGCACTACTACGTCGACGGCGACCTGCAAGACCTGGCGATGGAAACTGGTGGCTGCGTGTCAGACTCGCTCGAGATGGCGCGCTTCGGGCGCGACCACCCGGCCCAGACGCTGATCGTGGCGGGGGTCAAATTCATGGGCGAGTCTTCCAAAATCCTCAGCCCGGACAAGCGCGTGCTGATGCCCGATCTGGACGCGACCTGCTCGCTCGACCTGGGCTGTGCGGCCGACGACTTTGCCGCATTCTGCGATGCCCATCCTGATCGCAAGGTGGTCGTCTACGCCAACACCAGCGCAGCCGTCAAGGCGCGGGCTGACTGGATGGTGACAAGCTCTTGCGCCCTGTCCATCGTCAAGCATCTGAAAGATCAGGGCGAGAAGATTTTGTGGGCACCCGACCGCCACCTGGGCCACTACATCCAGAAGGAAACCGGTGCCGACATGCTGATGTGGAACGGCGCCTGCATCGTGCATGACGAGTTCAAAGGGCTCGAGCTGGACTTGCTCAAGAAGGATCACCCTCGTGCGCTGGTGCTGGTCCACCCTGAGTCGCCCGACAGCGTGGTGGCGCAAGCCGATGTGGTGGGATCGACCTCTCAGTTGCTCAAGGCCGTGGTGGAATCCGACGCGCCAGAGTTCATCGTCGCCACCGACAACGGCATCCTGCACCGCATGCGCCAACTGGCACCCAACAAGGTGCTGATCGAAGCCCCGACCGCCGGCAACAGCGCCACCTGCAAGAGCTGCGCGCACTGCCCCTGGATGGCGATGAACAGCCTGCAAGGGGTGCTCGCCTGCCTCGAACAAGGCACGGGCGAGATCACCGTCGACGAAGCGATTCGCGTCAAGGCCAAGGGCTGCATTGACCGCATGCTGGACTTCGTGGCCCAACACCCCGCATCCATCACCAAGCCTGCACAAGGCATGGTCCCCAACATCGGCGCTGCCTGACTTCGCACCTTTTTTAGATTCACCATGTTTGATCACAACGAAACCTTGGCCGAAGCCCGCGAACGCAACATTCGCGATGCCTTGTTTGAAGACGTCGGTATTTGTGACTGGACCGCCAGACTGATCCCCGCCACCCAGCGCGTCAAAGCCCGCTTGCTGGTGCGTGAAGAAGCGGTGCTCTGTGGCCGCGATTGGCTGGAAGGGACGCTGTTCAAGCTGGACCCGCAGGCCAAAGTGACCTGGGCCTATGCCGAAGGCGACGTGATGAAGGCCGACACCGAGGTCTGCCTGATCGAAGCCAACGCCCAGGCACTGCTGACCGCAGAGCGGCCCAGCATCAACTTTCTGCAAACCTTGTCGGCCGTGGCAACCTTGACCCACCGCCACATGCAGGCCATTGCGGGCGCCTCACCCAATCCCCGCGGGTGCGTGGTGCTGGACACGCGCAAGACGCTGCCCGGTCTGCGCCTGGCGCAGAAGTACGCGGTGCGCGTCGGCGGCGGCGCCAATCAACGCCTGGCGCTGTACGACGGCATCTTGATCAAAGAGAACCACATCGCCGCGGCAGGCAGTGTGACCGCAGCGCTGCGCCAGGCACAGGATCTGGTCGGACAGCAGGCACCCGAGTTGCGTGACCACATCACGATTCAGATCGAGGTCGAAACCCTGGACCAGTTGCGCGAGTCGTTTGCCGCTGGCGCGACCAGCGTGCTGCTGGACAACTTCAACGAAGACATGATGCGGCAGGCCGTGGCCATCAACCAGGAAATGACCCAGGGGCGTGCCTTGCTCGAAGTCTCGGGCGGCGTCACCCTGGATCAGTTGCGTGGCATCGCGGCCACCGGGGTGGACCGCATCTCGATCGGGAAGCTGACCAAAGACATTCAGGCCGTCGACTTCTCGCTGCGCGTTTTGGAGCGCATCGGCTGATCTCTTGAGAACTAAGCGGCAAGGTCGGCGGTTTTTCACGCCACCGACGCCTGCCCTTGGTTCAAACTGACAAGTCTCTTCGTGGAGTGACACCCATGCCAGCCGATTTCACCTCTTTGCGCAATTACTACGAACATCCGGTGGTGGACGCCGTGATGGCCGCTGCGCCCCATTACCCCATGCTGGGTGAAGACTTGCTGCCTGACGTGGCGTGCGTGGCCCTGAACCGTCTGCCGACTCGCTACATTCGCCACCAGGTGGATCTGGCCTTCTACCTGACCGAAAAAGAGCGGGCCGAGAATGAAAAGCTGGTCAACGAGGCGGTTGGCTACGCGTTCGAGTTCGTTCAAGCCCGAGTGGCCATGCGCGCCCGGCGCTGATCTACCACGCCATTACCTGCATTTCTGTTTGGTCGATATGATTTGTTGACCGAACGATGCAAAAGGCAGGTCCCGCTCCTGCATGTGCTCGGCACGGTCGATCATATGAAGCCGGACGTTATCAGGTAACGGTGCGCCCTCCGTATCGGCCAGACGACCATCAGATAGCCGTGTGACCGTATAAACCAGCCGACTGACGTAGGTCTTATCCATCAGCATGGCCATCTCCGGTCGATTTTCTGCGACCACGATCATGTCCTGTGGCGCACGCGATCGCAATTCCGCTTCCACGAGAGAGGCAAGGCAACCGCGTCGCTGTTGCACCGCAATGTCATTGAGCACAGGCCCCCGCCATATCAGGGCGATTCGACCTTGATCGTCGTGAGTGATGAAGCCGAAAAAGCTGGCCGTCAATAAGGCGGCAGACAAGAAGACCACTGCATGAAGGGTGACGAATTGGACAAGCAGCAAATAAAACCCCACCAGTGCGGGAATCAAATAAGCGGCCTCATCAGGCAAAAAGAAAAATAGGGGCACGTATATCAGTATAAGAGCGTATCCCAAAGCCCTTTGCTTTTCCATCTTGACCCAGGTTGCAGACAGATCGGGTTCAGCCAATCGGGTCCAGCCAAAAATGCCTGCAATCAATACGGCCATGACCGCAAAAAAGCCAAGCCCAAATACACCGATGGAGGCATTGAAGAAAAACCGCAGCAAATTCAATGTCGCGTGCGGTTGCGTGAAGCTCCTAAATCCATCACGCATAAATAACGGTGAGTAAAAAGCGAGCGCCACCGACGAGGACAAGAGCGAAAAAGCAAGCATCTTGTACACACGGCTTCGAGTTGGCATCGGCGGAAATCAAAATCCAGCAACATGCACGCCAGCGGGAGGAATCCCAGTGCATAGGTAGGGCGTGATGCCGCTGCCAAGCCCAAAAGCACCCCCGATGCCACCCAATTGCCGCGCAGCATAACCAGGCAGGCCGCTAGAAAGAACGCGATACCCCACATGTAATCCATGGCACCGAGACTGCCAACGAAAACCACGGGAGTGAAGGCGAACAAAAGCGATACAGCAGCGGCTACCCATTTGCCCTTAGGTAGCGCGAGCAGAAATATGAACAGGCTGGCGATCGCCGACAACAAAACACTGGGCAACGACAACCAGAGCGGGCCATCCAGTCCCATTTTCAGAATCAGGGCGCCGAAATACTCGGGCAAAGGATAGCCCGGCGGTCTGGATGGAATATAAACACCCGTCTCTGCTAGCTGCTTGACCGAAAAAGCCACTCGCCATGCATCCGGATCACCCCCGAACCCCACCCCGATGAAAGGCAGCCGAGAGGCGATAACCAGGAAAACCAACACGACGCCCAAAAGCGAAGGGGGAAAACGAATTGGCTGCATTTCACTCTCCCCCGCAAGCGTCAATGGCGGTTCTCAGGGTGACCAGGCATCCCTCTTCTTCGCCTTCTTACACAATATGGTCGGGAAACTCACAGGCAGGGTTCGAGGGTAATCGCGGCTGAAATGCAGGCCCCGGCTCTCCTGACGGGACAAGGCGGAGCGCACGATCAACTCGGCACAATCGACAAGGTTGCGAAGCTCCAGCAAATCCCGGGTCACGCGGAAGGCTGCGTAGTAGTCGTCGATTTCGCTGCGCAACAGCTTGATGCGATGCAGCGCGCGCTCCAGGCGCCGGGTGGTTCGAACGATGCCGACGTAGTTCCACATCAGCAAACGCAATTCATCCCAGTTGTGTGAGATGACGACCTCTTCGTCGGCGTCCGAAACCTGGCTGTCGTCCCAATCTGGTAGATCAGGAATCGACTCGGGAATCTGGGCCTGGATGTCTTCCGCACACGTGCGCCCGAGCACCACGCATTCGAGCAGCGAATTGCTGGCCAGACGGTTGGCGCCGTGCAGGCCGGTGTAGGTCGTCTCGCCCACGGCATACAGGCCAGGCAGATCCGAGCGCCCGTGCAAGTCCGTTACCACGCCGCCACAGGTGTAGTGCGCGGCCGGCACCACGGGAATGGGCTGGCGCGCGATGTCGATCCCCAAAGACAGACACCGCGCGTAAATGGTCGGGAAGTGCTCTTTCAGGAAGGCTTCGCCCAGATGCGTGGCATCCAGCCAGACATGGTCCAAGCCGTGCTTCTTCATCTCGAAGTCGATCGCGCGGGCCACGATGTCACGCGGCGCCAACTCGCCACGCTCATCATGCGCCGGCATAAACCGGGTCCCGTCGGGCAGCTTGAGCAAAGCGCCCTCTCCACGCAACGCCTCGGTGATCAGGAAGCTGCGCTCTTGGGGGTGATACAGGCAGGTGGGGTGGAACTGGATGAACTCCATGTTGGCCACCCGGCAGCCCGCACGCCAGGCCATGGCAATGCCATCGCCCGTCGAGGTATCGGGATTGCTGGTGTAGCGGTAGACCTTACCCACTCCGCCCGTGGCCAGCACAACCGCCGATGCGGCCAGCGTCTCGACACGCTGGCTTTCGATGTCCAGCGCATACACGCCATGGCAGCGGGGTTCGAGATCGCTGGCTTTGCCGCCATTGCGACTCACATGGCGATTGGTGATCAGGTCAACGGCCAACCACTTCTCACGCAAGGTGATGTTGGGGTGGCGGCGGACCTGGTCCAGCAGCACGTCGTGGATGGCCTTGCCAGTGGCATCTGCCGCGTGGGCGATACGACGCACGGCGTGGCCACCTTCGCGGGTCAGGTGCAAGCCCAAGGGCCCTTGCGGGTCGGGCGAAAAGGGCACGCCGCAATTGACCAGCCACTGCACAGCCTGCGCACTGTGGCGGGCGATGAACTCGGCGGTACGCTCGTCCACGAGGCCGGCACCGGCATCCTGCGTGTCCTTGACATGCGAGTCGATGCTGTCATCGCTGCCCAGCACACCGACGATGCCGCCTTGCGCCCACGCAGTGGCCCCCTCTTCGAGTTGCCGTTTGGCCAGCACGATCACGGGCTGGGACTCTGCCAGGTGAAGCGCCACCGTCAAACCGGCCAGACCGGCCCCAACGATGACCACGGGCAAGGACGAATCCGACACAGCAGACATATGTTTCTTGATGCCTCACAAGGCTAAAAGGGAAAGGTCCCTCGTGGGGAGCCGGCCATTTTAAGGGGGATGCCGACCGCTGTGCTCAATCTCAGGGAGAACAACGATTGGCCCCGCAATAGTGCTGACAAAACGCACATCCCTGCACGGGCAACCAGGATGGGAAGTGGTAGTACTGGCGATTGATCCGGCTCATGATGCGCTCGCGGTAGACGTCATAGTGAAACCCTTGGCCTTCGATGACGTAGAAGGCCGCACCGTCCTGCATCAGCGGAATCACATGAACCTGGTCGAAAAACGGCTGATAGTCGGTCACCACGGGCTGGCGATCCAGGATGATCCGCAAGGTGCGCCCCTGGAGCAAGGCGTAGTCGACAATCAGGTCGTCTTGTCGCGCGTGGACACTGCCCATGCCGAAGACCGGCACGTGGTGCCCCGCTGCATAGCCATAGATCGAAGCCGACGAATACGCCGTCGCCATCAACACGGTCCCCGGAGCTTGGGCTTGCTGCACGATCTGCTCGCTGCGGGCCGCCTCGACCAGCCGGTGGTAATGCTTGAACCATTGCCATTGATCCAGCCGCGTCGCCGCGACCCCGGCTGCCACCGCCAGATGCAAAGCCAGAAAGACTGCCAACCCCTTGGCGGCGCGACTCAACTGCGCAGCCGGGAGCATCCAGGCCAGCAACACGAACAGGAAGGGGTAGAAACCCATCACCCAGTGCAGGCCGATGACTTTCTTGCCTGACATCAGACCAAAGCACACCAGGGGCACGATGGCGACGCAAGCCAGCAAGACATGGGCACGCAAAGTCTGCGCCAAAGCCCGCCGATAGCGCACCGCCAACCACACGCCGACCGGACTGACCAGATAGGCCATCATCACCAGATAGGTCAAGGGCTTGTCCACCGAGAAGACGGCGTCTTCATTGCGGTTGAACAGGTTGAACATGATGTTGGTCCAGCAGTGGTTCAGGTTCCAGATCAGGTTCACCGCCACGCCGGGCAAGGCGGCCAGCGTCATCCACATGAAGCCGCGCCAATGCGCGCGCTTGAAGGCCGCAAAGTAAACGGCAAAAGCAATGCCCAGCAGCACGGCAAAGTATTTGGACAAGAAGGCCAGGCCCATGAACAGGCCGCTGAGCACATACAGCCCGGTCGCGGACTGGCCTCGGTCGCCTGCCCGTGCGGTCTGGCATTCGGCTCGCACCATGGCGGCTGCCGACCACGCCGTCCACAAGATCAGGGGCGAATCGGTGGCGATCAGCGCGTTGAGCCAATTGATTGGGGTCAGCCAGTAAAGCAGGACGGCCCAGGCGGCACGTTCGCGGTCGATGGGTGACCAGGCCCACCAGATGGCTGCGCCCACGCCCAAAGGCAGCAGCACCGCAGGCATCCGAACCGCCCAGGTGGCGTCGCCCAGCAAGGGGCGCATGGCCGCGATCCACCAGGCCACCATCGGAGGGTGATCGTAATAACCGTAGTCCAGAAACCGTGCCCACCAGTAAAACAGGGCTTCGTCGCCAGTGAGTGGAAGCGCAGCGGCCGTCCACAGACGCCACCCCAGAGAGGCCACTGCGATCAACCACAACCAGCGAGTGGGGCTGGACAGGCCAGAAGGCAAAGGCGTAGATACCGTTTTGGACATGGGACCGCGAGCAGTGAGGACGAGCCCGGATTCTAGGCGGCTCACTGATAACATGCGTCAACACTCTGAACCCCATTCGGACCCACGCGGAGGGACATCACGATGCGTTGGCAAGGTAATCGAGAAAGCGACAACGTTGAAGACGTTCGAGAGGACGGCTCCGGCAACGGGCGTCCCGGTCTGTCTCTGGGCGGCGGTGGCTTGGGCATTGGCGGGGTGGTGGTGGCCCTGGTGGCCAGCTACTTCCTGGGCATCAACCCGATGACGGTGCTCAACCTGCTGGGCGGGGCATCTGGCGACCACGCGGCAGTTCCCGGCGCACGCAACGCCGCACCGCCCCATCCCCCGGCCAATGATGAACAGACCCGCTTTGTGCGCACCGTGCTGGCTGACACCGAAGACGTCTGGCGGGACGTTTTCCAGCAAGCGGGTGGGCAGTATCAAGATCCCAAACTGGTGCTGTTCCGAGGCTCGGTTCCGACCGCCTGCGGACGAGGGCAGTCGGCCACGGGGCCGTTTTACTGTCCTGGCGATCAGAAGGTCTACATCGACCTGGATTTTTACGACGTGTTGCGCAACCGTCTGGGTGCACCCGGTGACTTTGCACAGGCTTATGTCATCGCACACGAAATCGGTCACCATGTGCAGAACCTGATGGGCACATCGGCCAAGCTCGACGCCATGCGGGGTCGACTGAGTCAAACCCAATACAACGCGATGAGCGTGCGGCTGGAATTGCAGGCGGACTGCTATGCCGGCGTGTGGGCCCATCACGCGCAACGCGCCCGGCAGATCATCGAGGCCGGTGATGTGGACGAGGCGCTGAACGCGGCCTCGCAGATTGGCGACGACACCTTGCAGCGCAACACCACCGGCCATGTGTCACCCGAGAGCTTCACCCACGGCACGGGGCAACAGCGTACCCACTGGTTCAAACTCGGCATGGACAGCGGGGACATCCGCCAATGCAACACCTTTGACAAAAACGCTCTATAACGAAAGAGACATCACGACATGCAAGCCTGGATCTGCGACAACCCCACCGGCGTCGACGCCCTGACCTGGAAAGAAGCTCCGACCCCTGAGCCCGGCAAAGGCGAAGTGCGCGTGGCCATCAAGGCCGCCAGCCTGAACTTTCCGGACCTGCTCATCGTGCAGGGCAAGTATCAGATGAAGCCCAATCCACCCTTTGTGCCCGGTGCTGAATTCGCCGGTGTGGTCGAAGCCGTGGGTGAAGGGGTCAAACATCTGAGCGTCGGGACGGCAGTGGCCGGTTTCGCGGGCCTGGGCGGGTTTGGGACCCACACCGTGGCTCCTGCGGCGGTGCTGATGCCCCTGCCGCCCGCGTTCTCGTTTGAAGATGCGGCCGCTTTCTTGTGCACCTATGGCACCACCTATCACGCATTGATGGACCGGGCCGCCCTGAAGGCGGGCGAGACGGTGCTGGTACTGGGCGCCGCCGGGGGCGTGGGGACGGCGGCCATCCAGATCGCCAAGGCCGCGGGCGCCAAGGTGATCGCCGCCGCGTCCAGTGACGACAAGTGCGCCTTGTGTCAGGAACTGGGTGCCGATGCCACCATCAATTACAGCCGCAGCAATCTGCGCGACGAAATCAAGACGCTCACCGAGGGCAAAGGCCCCGATGTGATCTATGACCCCGTTGGCGGTGACCTCACTGAGGCAGCCTTCCGCTCCATTGGCTGGCGCGGCCGCCACCTGATCATCGGGTTCGCCAATGGCACCATCCCGGCCCTGCCCTTGAACCTGACGCTGCTCAAGGGCGCGTCGATCATGGGCGTGTTCTGGGGCGAGTTTGCGAAGCGCGAGCCGCAAAACAATGCGGCCTGCCTGATGCAACTGGCAGCCTGGTACATGGAAGGCAAGATCAAGCCCGTGATCGAGCACAAGCTGCCCATGTCGCAACTGAAAGAAGCCTTTGCACTGATGGGCTCGCGCCAGGTGCGTGGCAAGCTGGTGCTGGTCAACGACTGACCGGTTCAGGCGCTTGCTGGAGGGCCCAGCGAATGTGCTCGGCCAGCAAGTCGCTGCAGCCCCAGGCGGCGTTCAGGCGTGCCTGCAGCGCGGCCTGCAATTGCGCTGCCGTCTCGGGCTGCGGCTGTGCCGCCAAGGCATTGCCCATGGCAACCGCGAGGTTGCGCTGCCAGCGCTCGTGGCCGATGCGTCGAATCGGGCTGCCCTCGGTCAGCTTCAGGAACGTGGCTTCATCCCAAGCCCACAAATCCAACAGACTGGGGGCATCCAGCGCCTGGCGGGTGTCAAAGTCGCGCAAGGTGGCCCGCTGCGCAAACTTGTTCCAGGGGCAGACCAGTTGGCAGTCATCGCAGCCATAGACCCGGTTGCCCAGCAAAGGTCGCATGTCCTCGGGGATGGGGCCATCGTGCTCGATGGTGAGATAAGAGATGCACCGGCGGGCATCCACACGACGCTCGCCAATGATGGCCTGCGTCGGGCAGACATCCATACAGGCCCGGCACGTGCCGCAATGGGTGGTTTCAGCCTCTGTCAGCGGCAGGGGCAAATCAATGAAGATCTCGCCCAGAAAGAAGAACGATCCGGCCTGGCGTGACAGCAACAGGGTGTGTTTGCCCCGCCAACCCAAGCCACTGCGCGAAGCCAGTTCGACCTCCAGCACCGGCGCCGAGTCGGTGAACACGCGAAAGCCATAAGGCCCGACCTCGTCGGCCAAATGTTGCGCCAAAGACTGCAAGCGCGCGCGCAGGACCTTGTGATAGTCGCGCCCCCTCGCGTAGACCGACACGGCCGCTTGCTCCGGGGCGGCCAGACGGTCCCATTCGATCTGCTGCCAGTCAGCAGGCAAGGAATCGGGCAGGTAATCCATGCGCGCCGTCACGACCCGCACGGTGCCCGGAACCAGCTCGGCCGGGCGGGCCCGCTTGAGTCCGTGGGCCTGCATGTAGTGCATCCCGCCATGAAAACCCTGCTCCAGCCAGGCAAGCAAACCGGCCTCGGCACTTGACAAGTCGACATCGGCTACGCCAATCTGTGAAAATCCCAGCTGTGTAGCCCATTGGCGCAGTTTTTCCATGATGGCCGACACCTCCAGCTCCGGACGGACGGAGGGCGGATGGTCATGGGGGCGCTGTTCCTGATTCATGTGACGATCGTAGCAAGCCCTGACCCCTCTTCATTAGGCCCAACGCAAGTCGACCTCGTTTGGAATGACGAGGCCGACTGCGCCGCCACGGCCACCCAATTGGCCAAAGCCATGGCCACGCAGTTGAGCCAAGGCGGCTCGGCGGTGGTGGAATTGCATGGCACCCTGGGAGCAGGCAAAACCACGTTCACGCGGCACCTGCTCCGCGCCTGGGGCGTGGAAGGCCGCATCAAGAGCCCCAGCTACGCGGTGGTCGAGTCCTATGAGAGCCCTGTCGCCCAAGCCTATCACTTTGACTTTTACCGCTTCAACGACCCGCAAGAGTGGGAAGACGCGGGCTTTCGCGATCTGTTCGCCAACGCAGGGCTCAAAGTGGTGGAGTGGCCGGACAAGGCGGCTGGCTTGCTACCCCGTCCAGATCTGCAGCTGGTGATCGAACTGCTGACGCCAGAGCGGCGCCTGGTGCGCTTGAAAGCCGTTTCTGCCATGGGGCGCTACTGGCTGTCTGTGTTGACAGATTCCACCAATGAGACATCATTTGAAGTGACTGCGCCCAGCGTGTTTCAAGGAGGGCCCGCTCATGAGTGATCAGCGCGATCGGCATCGCCCGGGCCCGGCCGCCCCAGCGACCGGACGGCGCCGCCTGCTGCAACAGGCACTGGGTGGCAGTCTCGTGATACTTTTGGGCCCCAAGGAGCTGGCGTGGGGTGCGCAATTGCTGGCCGTGCGGGTCTGGCCCGCCTCGGACTACACCCGCGTCACCCTCGAGTCCGACACGGAATTGAAAGCCCAGTACTTCTCGGTGCCCAACCCGGACCGGCTCGTCATCGACGTGGAGGGCCTGGAGCTCAATGCCCAGTTGCGCGAGCTGGTGCGCAAGGTGTCCAGCGACGATCCTTACATCGCCGGCATCCGGGTGGGACAAAACCGCCCCAAGGTGGCGCGTCTCGTCATTGACCTCAAGCAGACTATCAAGCCCCAGGTCTTTGGCTTGGCGCCGGTCGCGGCATACCAGCACCGACTGGTGTTTGACCTGTACCCGACCAAAGCCGCCGACCCGCAACTGGCCTTGCGCGCACCCACGACGACGCCTCCCCCTGGCCTGGCCGCCCCCTCGGCCCCCGCTGACCCCGGTGTGGGGACAGGCAACGCCAGCGCCGCCGCAGCGGCCGATGGCGGGGCATCGGGTGTGCCGGCTCGCCCGGCGGTGCCCGGCAGCGCGCAGTCCGCGCATGCGGCCAACAGCGTCAACGACGCATTGGGCGACTTCATCGGGGACCTCAAACGCAAGCCCGGTGACAAGACCGCCATCGCCAAGCCCCCAGGACGGGCGGACGGTCGCGATGCGGACAAGGCCGACCGGGAGACGGTCGCGGCCGACACCAACACGGGTGTCACGGGCCGACTGGGGGCGCAGCGCCTGGTCATCGTGGCGCTGGACGCCGGTCACGGCGGCGAGGACCCCGGCGCAGTGGGCCCCAGCGGTCTGTTTGAAAAGGACGTGGTGCTGTCCGTTGCGCAGAAGCTGCGCGCGCGCATCAACGCCCAGCCCGGCATGCGCGCGATGCTCACACGTGAATCGGACTACTTCGTGCCCCTGCAAGAGCGCGTGGTCAAGGCGCGCCGCGTGCAGGCCGATTTGTTCGTGTCCATCCATGCCGATGCATTTCTGGACCCCAAAGCCCGGGGTGCATCGGTGTTCGCCTTGTCTGAAAACGGCGCCACCAGTGCCGCAGCGCGCTGGATGGCCAAGCGCGAAAACGCCAGTGACATCGTCGGCGGGGTGAACATCAAGGCCAAAGATGCCGGCGTGCTCAAGGCTTTGCTCGACATGTCCACCACGGCGCAGATCAAGGACAGCATCAAGCTGGGCAGCGCCATCCTCGGCCACCTGGGCAAGATCGGCCGCCTGCACAAGGCGCATGTCGAACAAGCCGGGTTTGCGGTGCTCAAGGCCCCCGACATCCCTTCGATCCTGGTCGAGACGGGCTTCATCTCCAACCCGGAAGAAGAGTCCAAACTCAACGACGAGGAGTATCAGGGCCAACTGGCCGACGCGTTGCTGCTGGGGATCCAGCGCTACTTTGCCAAGAATCCGCCGCTCGCGCGCAACCGGTCTATTTGAACCCGGCTGGCGGCCTCGATGGCGATCAGGCCGACGCCTGTTTGGTGCGCGAGGCCTTCCAGGCGCCAAACAGCGCGATCAGCCCGGGCACCAGGATCATGGCCCAGATGATTTTGCTCAGGTTGGCCTGCACGAAGGGGATGTTGCCGAACCAGTATCCCGCCAGGCTCAGGCCCACCACCCACAGCGCGCCACCGGCCACGTTGTAGGCCGAGAAGGTGCCGCGGTTCATTTGCGCCACACCCGCCACGAAAGGCGCAAAGGTGCGAATGAAGGGCATGAAGCGGGCCACGATGATGGTGATGCCGCCGTGCTTCTCGTAAAAAGCGTGAGCCGAGTCAAAAGCCTTGCGGTTGAACCAGCGCGAGTCCTCCCACTGAAACACCTTGGGGCCGATGAAACGGCCAATGGTGTAATTCAATTGGTCTCCGCCGATGGCGGCCACCAGCAGCACCCCGATTGCCACCGGCAGGCTCATCGCGCCCGAGGCACACAAGGTGCCGACGATGAACAAAAGCGAGTCGCCGGGCAAAAACGGCATCACGACCAGGCCGGTTTCGACAAAGACGATCAGAAACAGCAGGCCATAGACCCAGGCACCGTACATCTGGACGAATTCCGCCAGGTGTTTGTCGACGTGCAGGATGAAATCAAGAAGAAAGTGTGCGATGTCCATCCGCGCATTATCGGGGTAGCTTCGTACAATCCCGGACATGAGCCACACGCCCCCCGCCCGCCGCCACATCCGCGAACTGCCCGACGAACTGATCAGCCAGATCGCTGCCGGTGAGGTGGTGGAACGCCCGGCCTCGGTTGTGCGTGAGCTGGTGGACAACGCGCTGGACGCAGGGGCCACCCATATCACCCTCAAGCTGATGGCCGGCGGGATTCGCCAGATTCTGGTCGAAGACGACGGCCACGGCATCCCCGTGGACGAATTGCCCCTGGCGCTGCGCCGTCACGCCACCAGCAAGATCCGGTCACTGGATGATCTGGAAAACGTGGGGACCATGGGGTTTCGGGGCGAGGCGCTGGCGGCCATTGCCTCGGTGTCTGAAATGGCCGTTGCCAGCCGCACCGAGCAAGACAACCATGCCCACCGCCTGGATGCCCGCTCGGGAGAATTGAGCCCCGCCGCCCGCCAGGTGGGCACCAGCGTGGAAGTGCGCGAGCTGTTCTTCAGCACCCCGGCCCGCCGTAAGTTTCTGAAATCAGAAACCACTGAATTGGCGCATTGCCTCGAATCGGTCAGCCGCCATGCCTTGTCGCGACCGGATGTGGGGTTCGATGTCTGGCACGAAGGCAAGCTGATCAAAAAATGGCGCGCAGGCAGCGCCCAGCAGCGCTTGCTGGATGTCCTGGGCGATGAATTCGTGCAGACCAGCCGAGAGGTGGACCTGACCATCGGCCCCATGCGCGTGTACGGCCGAGCTGGCCTGCCAGATGCCGCCCGCTCGCGCTCGGACTGGCAGTATTGCTACGTCAACGGCCGCTACGTGCGTGACAAGCTGCTGGCCCATGGCGTGCGCGCCGCTTATGAAGACGTACTGCACGGCTCACGCCAGCCCACCTATGTGCTGTTCATCGAGATCGCACCCGACCGTGTCGACGTGAACGTGCACCCCACCAAGATCGAAGTGCGCTTTCGCGATTCGCGCGAGGTGCATCAGGCTGTGCGCAAAGCCGTGGAGAGCAGCCTGGCCTTGTCCCGGGCCCAGACACCCGCGCCTGGAGGGGCCCCGGTGGCCCCCCTCCAGGGCGCAGCGTCATCGGCCGCAAGCTCTGGCGCGACGCAGGCGCTGCCTCCCACCCTGCCCTTGATGACCAAGGAGCAGTCCAAACTGCCATGGGGCGCCTTGCCGGTGGACGACGCACCGATGGCGCAGCGCTGGGCTGGCTGGCCTACGGCGTCGACCTCATCCGATGCGGCAGAGGCGCCGCGCGTCAAAGGCAACCCCTTGATGGGCGACGAGGCTGCATCGGCCTCGCCGTGGTCGGGTCCGCTGACAGCGCAAGAGCGGCTCAACACCACGTCGTGGACCGAGGCCGCGCCGCCATCTCTCGGCGCGGTTGCCGCGGCCAATGACGCCGATGACCAACATGACTGGCCTTTGGGCCGTGCCGTCGCCCAGATCGGTGGCATCTACGTGCTGGCTGAAAACGCCAAGGGCCTGATCATTGTCGACATGCATGCCGCACACGAGCGCGTGGTCTACGAACGGCTCAAAGCCCAGCTCGCGCACGAGCGCCTGGAAAGCCAGCCCTTGCTGATCCCCTTGGTGTTTGCCGCCACGCCGCAAGAGATGGCCACGGCTGAAACGCAGAAGGACGCGCTCTTGAGCCTGGGACTGGATCTGGACGCGCTGGGGCCCAACAAATTGGCTTTGCGGTCGACGCCGCAGGCCTTGACCCAAGCCGATGGCATCGAACTGGCGCGCTCGGTGCTGGCTGAACTGGCGCAATTGGACGCCAGCGACGTCATCAAACGTGCGCAGCACGAACTGCTGGCCACCATGGCTTGCCATGGCGCCGTGCGGGCCAACCGCCGCCTGACTCTGACCGAAATGAATGCCTTGCTGCGCGACATGGAAGCCACCGACCGCGCAGACCAATGCAACCATGGCCGCCCCACTTGGCGCCAACTCACGCTCAAGGAACTGGATGCCCTGTTCCTGCGTGGCCGCTGACCTTGCTCGAAAGTTTGACCCCATGACCGAACGTAAAAAACTGACGCTGAACAAACCGGCGGCCAGTGCAGATGGCCCTTCTGACGAGCGAGCTTATGCCCCCCGCCGGCCACCGGTGCGAGGCCCCGGCACCGCGCCGCGAGCCCGCCAGACCGCCGAACAGGCCGCCAAGGCCCGTGAAGAACGTGCCGCCCGCGAGCAAGGCCAGCGTCCGCCCCGCAGAGAGGCCTACGCCGATGATCGGGCGCCGGCTCGTCGAGGGGACGATCGGCCCCCACGGCGTGATGATCGGCCCGCGGAACGCCCCCGATACGGTGCCCCGCAAGCGCAGCAAACCCAGCAACCGCAACCGCCCCATCAGCCCGCGCCCAAGCCCGTCAGCAGCCACGATGACGGCAAGGTGCGCTTGTCCAAGCTGATGAGCGAGCGCGGCATGGCCTCGCGCCGAGAAGCCGATGAATGGATCGAACAAGGCTGGGTCCGCGTCGACGGCCAGGTGGTGGACGAGTTGGGCACCCGCGTCTTCCCGGACGTGGTGATCACGGTCGACCCCTTGGCCAGCACCCAGCAGGCGCAACGGGTCACCATCTTGTTGAACAAGCCCATTGGCTACGTCAGCGGCCAGGCCGAAGATGGCTATGAGCCGGCTGTCGTGTTGATCCAGCCTGAAAACCGCTGGGCTGCCGATCGCGTGCCCACACAATTGACCCGCGGACACCTTCGCAATCTGGCCCCCGCCGGACGACTGGACATCGACTCCACCGGCCTGCTGGTGCTGACGCAGGACGGCCGCGTGGCCAAGGCTTTGATCGGCGAAGACTCCGGCGTCGAAAAAGAATACCTGGTGCGCGTGCAGTCGATGGCGCAACCGGCAGCAGAAGACGTCTCCAAGGTCGTTGCGCCCGAGGACATGGAGCGCTTGCGCTTCGGCCTGGAACTGGACGGCCGCCAGCTCAAGCCGGCCAAGGTGTCGTGGCAGAACGAACAGCAGCTGCGCTTCGTGCTGCGTGAAGGCCGCAAGCGCCAGATTCGCCGTATGTGCGAGCTGGTCGGCCTCAAAGTGGTCGGCCTCAAACGCGTGCGCATGGGCCGCATCTCGTTAGGCGACCTGCCGATCGGCCAATGGCGATTCCTGCGCCCTGATGAACGGTTCTGAGTCCCACACCACCCTCCCCGGCTGGGTGGTTGTGCTGGCTTTGGCGTTGTTGACCGGCTTACAGCCGCTGACCACCGACATGTACCTGCCCGCGCTGCCCCAGATGCAGCGCGATCTGGGCATGAGTGCGGCGGCGGCGCAGTCCACACTCTCTGCCCTGATCCTGTCCTTTGGCGTGGGCCAATTAGTCTGGGGCCCGGTGGCCGATCGGTGGGGACGCCAGCTCGTCCTGCGGACGGGTCTGAGTCTGTTCGTGCTGGCCAGCCTGCTGACGGTCATCGCCCCTGACGGCCAGGCCATGGTGTTGGCCCGCGCTGTTCAAGGCGCTTGCCTGTCCGCCGCCGTGGTGTGCGGGCGCGCCATGATCCGGGATCTGTACCGGCCCGAAGATGGCGCCCGCGTGATGGCCAAAGGCATGACGGGGCTGGGCGCGATCGCCTTGCTGGGTCCCATCACAGGCGGACTGACGGCCACTTACCTGGGCTGGCATGCCACCATGGGCGCGCTGGCCGTGTGTGGACTGGCGATTTTGCTGTTCGTGTGGCTCAAGCTGCCGGAAACCTTGCCCGAGTCGCGGCGCCAGCAGCAATTGAACTGGGCGCGCCTGATTCGCCAATGGTGGGGCATTGCGCAGCATCGCACCTTCCGCGCCCACACCTTGCTGACCTCGTCGACCTATGGCGGTCTGTATGTGTACCTGGCTTTGTCGTCCTTTGCGTTCATCAACGTGCTGGGTTGCAGCCGCACCACCTACGGGCTCTACATGGCCACGGTCTCGCTGTCCTACCTGATCGGTACCTTCTTTTGTCGCCGGTGGCTGCCTTCTCATGGCGTGGTGGGCACCGTGGGCCTGGCGGGCCGGTTTTCGCTGGCTGGCGGGCTGTGGATGGCGGCCGTCTCTTGCGTGGCGTGGTGGGGGCACCCGCCCGCTTCGTGGGCCTTGTTGCCGGGCATCTGGCTCTATGCATTCGCACATGGCATTCATCAGCCATGCGGGCAAACGGGCGTGGTGTCGGCCTTCCCCCACCAGGCCGGGGCCGCATCGGCCCTGTCGGGTTTTGTGTTGGCCGCAGCGGCATTCGGGGTGGGCTTGGTGCTCTCGCAGATCAGCACCATCTGGCCCGGGCTGACGCAGTCCATCCATCCACTCAATCTGGGCATGGCGCTGGGCGGCGCGGTCACGGCATGGGTGGCCGGCCACCGGGTTCAGCGTGACGGTCACCCGCCCGAGATGGCACAGTGAGCACCATGCAGACACACAAGACCTGGATCCTGGCCGGCCCCACCGCATCGGGCAAGACCGCGTTGGCGCTTCGCATTGCGCAAGAGGTGGACATAGAGATCATCAGCGTGGACTCGGCCTTGATCTATCGCGGCATGGACATCGGCACGGCCAAGCCCACCGCCGGCGAGATGGCGCAGGTGCCGCATCACCTGATCGACATCCTCGACCCGCTGGAGAGCTACAGCGCCGCCCGCTTTGTGCAGGACACCACCCGCCTGATGGGCGAGATCCGCGCCCGAGGCCGCACACCCTTGCTGGTGGGGGGCACGATGCTGTACATCAAGGCCTTGATGGAGGGTCTGGACGACATGCCCGCGGCCAACCCGCTGGTGCGTCTGGAATTGGATGAACGCATGCGCACAGAAGGCCCACAAGCCTTGCATGCTGAATTGCAGCGGGTCGACCCCATCACGGCGGCACGCCTGGCGCCCGGCGACACCCAACGGATTCAACGGGCGCTGGAGATTTGGCACAGCAGCGGACGGCCGCTGTCGTCCTTCCACACCCAGCGATCGGCGCAGGATCTGGCCGCCAAGCAAGCCGCTACCCTCATGCTCTCGCTCGAGCCTCAGGACCGCGCCTGGCTGCATGAGCGCATCGCGCTGCGCTACCAGATCATGATGGAACAAGGCTTTCTCGACGAAGTGAAAGCCTTACGGGCCCGTGGCGACCTGCACCTGGACCTGCCGTCCATGCGGTGTGTGGGCTACCGGCAGGTGTGGGAGGCGCTGGACGCTGGAGCCGATCTCAATGCGCCCAAGGACCGGGCGCTGGTCATGGAGCGGGGCATTGCCGCGACCCGCCAGTTGGCCAAGCGCCAGATCACCTGGTTGCGCAGCATGCCCTGGCGCACGGTCGTGGCGTGCGATGGGCGCGATGTGCCGGATCAGGTGCTGCGCGCCTTGCGCTGAGGGCCGGTCAATGCGCGCCCCCGGCGTCGACTGTTGCACCACGAATGGGGCGCGCCAACCAGACCAAGGGGACCAGCACCAGGAACAGCCACGCCGAGGCCAGAAACACATCGTCAGCCGCTCGGGTAAAAGCCTGCTGGTCAATCAGACGGGTGATCTGGGCAAGCGCCTGCTCCATGCTCATGCCGGCGCGGGTGAGCATATTGAGCGCCTCGGCCGCGCCGGGATCGGTGGGCGTCAGCTTTTCAACCAGATGCACATGGTGCATGGTGGCCCGATCGTCCCAGAGCGTGGTCACCACTGACGTGCCCATGGCGCCTGCCGTGATCCGGCAAAAATTGCTCAAACCCGATGCCGAGGGGATCTTGTCCGGCGACAAGCCCGACAAGGTGATGGCGCTCAGCGGGATGAAGAAGAACGCGATGGCCGCGCCTTGCAACACAGTCGGGATCAGGATGGTGGTCATGTCGGCCTGCACCGTGAAATGCGAGCGCATCCACAGCACCAGTGCAAAGCCCAGAAAGGCCACCGTGGACAGGGCCCGGGGGTCGACTCGGGTCACGTTCTTGCCGACCAGGGGCGACAGGACAATGGCCAGCAATCCCACCGGCGCCATGGCCATGCCTGCGGCCGTCGCGGTGTAGCCCATGTACTGCTGCAGCCACATGGGCACCAGCACCACATTGCCAAAAAACAGGCAATAGGCCACGGACAAGGCCACGGCGCCCAAGACGAAGTTGCGCCCCCCGAACAGGCGGATGTCGACCACCGGATGGTCCTGTCGCAACTCCCACACCACGAACAGCACGAAGCCAATCACCGCTGTCCAACCCAGAGTGAGGATCTGGGTGCTCTCAAACCAGTCCAGCTCCTTGCCCTTGTCCAGCATGATCTGCAGGGCCCCCACCCAGAGCACCAACAAGGCCAGGCCCACGGTGTCGATCGGCAGTTTGCGAATGGGTGTCTCGCGCTTGGCAAAAATGCGCCAGGTCACAAAGGCGGCCCCTACCCCCACCGGCACGTTGATGTAGAAGATCCACGGCCAGGTCATGTTGTCGGTGATCCAGCCCCCCAGCAAAGGCCCCGTTACGGGCGCCACGAGCGTGGTCATCGCCCACATCGCCAATGCCGTGCCCGCTTTGGAAGGGGGATAGCTGGCCAGCAGCAAAGTCTGCGACAGCGGGATCATGGGCCCGGCGACCAAGCCTTGCAGCACCCGAAAGGCAATCAGCCATTCCAGCGAAGGCGCAAAACCGCACAGCCAGGACGCCATCACAAACAGCAGCACGCTGAGCGTGAACAGGCGCACCGCGCCAAAGCGTTGCGTCAGCCAACCGGTCAAAGGCACCGAGATGGCATTGGCCACGCCAAAGCTGGTGATCACCCAGGTGCCTTGCGTCGGGCTCACACCCAGGTCACCCGCAATGGCGGGCAGTGACACGTTGGCAATGGACGAGTCCAGCACGTTCATGAACGTGGCCAGGGACAAGGCCACGGTGCCAGCCACCAGCTGCGCCCCTTTCAGAGGCGGCAGAGCGGGCGGACGCGATGGCGGCGACGCCGGGGCGGCCGGGGCGCTCGCCCCGCTTGGGTCTTGCGCCATCTCAGGCTCCGTGCGTTGCGCTCACGCCAGCGTGGGCATGACGGGATGCCGCAGCCTTGCCCGCGTTGGCCGCGATGATGCGTTGCACCAGGGCATCGGCATCCTTCTGGATGGCGTCGTAGACCTGGGTTTGGGCCACCGGCTGCTGGCGCGTGGCCTCAGCCAACATGGGGCCGTTTTGCTGACTCACGTCCACTTCCACTTCCATGGACAAACCCACGCGCAGCGGATGCGCCTTGATCTCATCGGGCTTCAAGGCGATGCGCACCGGCACGCGCTGCACGATCTTGATCCAGTTGCCCGTGGCGTTTTGCGCAGGCAACAACGAAAAGGCCGCGCCAGTCCCCGCCGACAAGCCCACCACGGTGCCGTGATAGACCACCTTCTGACCATAGATGTCAGCCGTCATCGTGGCGGGCTGGCCAATGCGCACGCGCTGCAGCTGGCTCTCTTTGAAGTTCGCGTCCACCCAAGCCTGGTCCAAGGTGACCAGCGACATCATGGGCGTGCCCGCTTGCACGCGCTGGCCCACCTGCACATTGCGTTTGGCCACGTAGCCACTCACCGGGGCGGGCAACTCGACCCGCTTGAGCGCCAGGTAGGCCTCGCGTACGCGGGCAGCCGCACGGGCCACATTGGGGTGCTGGGCCACCGTCGTGCCTTCAGTCAAAGACTGATTGGAACTCAGCTGTTCTTGCGCCGCGCTGAGGGCCGACTGCGCCGCCACCAGGGCCGACTTGGCCGAGTTCAACTGGGCCGTGCTGTGATTGAATTCTTCCTGCCCCACGGCACCGGTGGCCACCAAGGGTGCGCGGCGCTTGACGTCGTCCTGCGCGCGGGCCACATCGTTCTGCGCCCGGGTCACGTCGGCCTGGCGCAATTCGATCTGCGCCTGCAGGCTGCCGTTGTTCGCAAACAGGGTGCGCACTTCGCGCACGGTCTGGGCCAACTGTGCCTGGGCTTGATCAAGCGCCACCTGCGCGTCGGCCGGGTCGAGTTTGACCAGAACCTGCCCCGCCTTGACCAGATCCGTGTCGTCAGCACCGATGGACAGCACCGTGCCTCCTACGGCCGGGGTCACCTGGATGACATTGGCTTGCACGTACGCGTTGTCCGTGTGTTCACGCTGCGCCCCGAAGAACAGGTGATAGGCGCCATAGCCCAGACCGGCCAAGGCCACCACCACCAAGGCGGCACGCAAAGCGGGTTTGGAGGGCTTGTCGCTCTTGGCGACGTCGGGGGTGCTGCTCATGAGGGATCTCCGGAAATCGAACCGCCCATGGCACGGACCAGGGCTGCCTGTGTATCGATGGCGCGTGCTTTGAGGTCCACCGCCGCCCGGCGCTGCGCCAGCACGGCGGACTCGGACGTCAGCACCGTCAGATAAGTCCCCAGCCCGGCGCGGTAGCGCTGCAAAGCCAGGTCATACGCGCTCTCGGCGCTGGTCTGGGCCTGCGCTTGCTCGCGCTGCTGACGCGCAATGGCCTGCACGCTGGCCAGGTTGTCCGCCACCTCTCGCACGGCGTCCAGCACCGACTGGTTGTAGCTGGCAATCGCGGCGTCCTGGTCGGCCACCTTGCCCTGCAGATTGGCGCGACGGCGGTCCCCATCGAACAAGGGCAAATGGATCGCCGGCATCAGGCCCAATTGCTGGCCGCCTGCGTCGAACAGGCGGTCCAGGCCAATGGCGTTCAAGCCGGCAAAGGCCGTGAGGTTCACGTTGGGGTAGAACAGCGCCCGGGCAGCCTGTGTCTGATAGCCCGAAGCCTCCACACGCCAGCGTGCGGCTTGCACATCGGCACGGCGGCTGAGCAGGTCCACGGGGATCTGGGTCGGCACGGCGGACACCGTCAAGCCAGACAGATCGGGGTTGAATTCGCCCAGGCCATCGGGGGCCTGCCCCACCAGCGTGGCCAGCGCATGGCGCGTCAAGATGATCTGCTCTTGAACGGTCTCGAGCTGCAATCGAGTCTCGGGCAAAGCGCCCTCACCCTGCTTCAGTTCGACAGCCGTATCCAGGCCTGCTTGAACGCGTTGCCTGATCAGCGCCAGCGTCTGCTCGCGCTGGGTCAACAGGCGCTGCAAGACATCACGTTGCGCAACCTGCCGAGCCAGTTGCGCGTAAGTGCGAACCACTTGGTTGGACAGCAGCAGGCGCGCCGCCTCCAGGTCTGCCTGGGCCGCCTTGGATTGACCAATGGCGGCATCCAGCTCCGCACGTTGCTTGCCGAACAGGTCCAGCTCCCAGCTGCCTTCCAGTTGCAGCGTGCCCACTGTGATGGGCTTGCCTGACAGCGGTGGTGGGAACAGACCCAGCTCAGAGTAGCGCTGCCGATCCACCTCGGCCGAGGCCTGGATCTGCGGGCGATCAGCCCCACGCACATACCCCGCCATGGCCTGCGCGCGCACCATGCGTGCCTGGGCCACGCGCACGGAAGGGCTGCCGGCCAGCGCCTGGCGCACCAGGTCGTTCAAACGCGCATCGCCCAGCGCTTCCCGCCAGGCGGCAGTCGTCTCGGCCGCTTCGCGCGGCTCGGGCGCTTTGACACCCAGCCTGTCGCCGGTCTGGGCTTGCTCGGTGGGTTGAATGTCTTGCTGGGTCGCGCACGCCGTGACCAACAGGGCCGACGCCATCAGTGCGGGCAGTCGCATCCTCATACCTGAGCCCCCGAGCCCAGGCCGCAGGCCCCGAACTCGCAGCCATCGCGCATGGCTTCGGCGTTGGACAGCACGCGGCGCAACAGGCTCATCAGGCTCTCCCACTCTTCGTGCGAGAACCCCGCGAGCAAATGGTTGTGCACGTCGGCCAGCACTGTGGGCACACAGGCCGACACGGCCCGTCCCTCATCCGTCAGCACCAGGTGCACGACCCGTCGGTCCGAGGTCGAGCGTTCGCGCTTGCACAAGCCTTTGGCCTCCAACCGATCAAGCGTCCGCGTCAGCGCCCCGGCGTCAATTTGCAACTCACGCGACAACTCGGCCAGCGTCGAAGCCCGGCCCTGCGCGATCAGGAACAAGGGGCCCCATTGGGCTTGCGTCAGATCGAGCTCCACCAGGCGCTTGTCAGCCTGGTTCACGATCGTCAACATGATGCGGCGCATCAGGTAGCCGATCGAGTTCTCGCTGCTGTAGCTGTCGGCCTGATAGAAATCCGCCGGCGCCGGGGCCGAAGATGCCTGCGCCTGGGTAGATGATGTGGACTGTTTCGACATGCCGCTAATTTATTTGCCTATGCAAATATTGTCAAGGCATGATAATGCGCACATTGGCACATTCACTGCGCCGCACCACCCCTTTTTGACATGGCCGAATCGACATCCCCTCCCGCCGCTCCGGGCCAATCCGTCCAGTCCCTGTCCGGACTCAAGCCCTTCCTCAGGCCCTATCGGGGCCGCATCGCGCTGGCCTTGATCTTTCTGATCATGGCCGCACTGACCACCCTGGTCCTGCCCATTGCCTTGCGCACCCTGATCGACCAGGGCTTTGTATCCAACGACCCCGCCGAGCGCGTCATGGCGCTGCGCGGCCATTTCCTGGCCTTGTTTGGCGTGGGTGTGGCGCTGGGCGTGTTCTCTGCCTCGCGTTACTACAGCGTGACCTGGCTGGGCGAGCGCGTCACGGCAGACCTCAAGCAGGCGGTCTACAGCCACGTGCTGCGACAAAGCCCCGAATTCTTCGAGACCACCCGCACCGGCGAAGTGCTGTCGCGCCTCACCGGCGACACCACCTTGATCCAGACGGTCGTAGGCACCAGCCTGTCATTGGGCATGCGCAATGCCATCATGGGGGCCGGCTCACTGGTGATGCTGGTCATCACCAATCCGTACATCATGGCGCAGGTCCTGGGGGCGCTGGTTCTGGTCGTGTTGCCCGCCATTCTGTATGGCCGGCGCGTCCGCAAGCTCTCACGCGCCAGTCAGGACCGTCTGGCAGACACCAGCGCCATCGCCGCCGAGGTGCTCAATGCCATCCCGGTCGTGCAGAGCTACACCGCAGAAGAGCGCGAGGCTCAGCGCTTCAACGAAGCCACCACCACGGCCTTCAAGACGGGTGAGCGACGCATCCGCGCCCGCGCCGTGCTGGTCGCCTTCATCATCAGCGCCGTCACCGGCGCCCTGCTCTTCGGGCTTTATCAGGGCACGCAGGCCGTGGTGGAGGGCCGCATCTCCGCAGGCCACATGGGGCAGACCGTGGTCTACGTCATCTTGCTGCTGACTTCGGTCGCCGCCTTGTCCGAGGTCTATGGGGACATCCTGCGAGCCGCCGGCGCCACCGAACGCTTGATGGAACTGTTGTCCAGTCATTCATCGATCCAGGGCCCTGCCAACGCCGTCGATCTGCCGGCCAAACCCGCTGGGGCCGAACTGGTTCTGCAACAGGTTCGGTTTCATTACCCCTCGCGCCCGACGCAATCGGCCCTGGAGCAGATCGACCTGCATGTTCGACCGGGCGAGACCATTGCCCTGGTGGGCCCCAGTGGCGCCGGCAAGAGCACCGTGTTCCAGTTGCTGATGCGCTTTTATGACCCGCAGTCCGGCTCCATTTTGCTGGACGGCACTCCCATCGATCGTCTGGCCCTGCACACTTTGCGCGAGCGCATCGGCATCGTCCCGCAAGACAGCACGATCTTTTCGACCAGCGCTTTGGAAAACATCCGCTACGGTCGCCCCGAAGCCAGCGATGCCGAAGTGATCGCCGCCGCCAAGGCTGCCCACGCGCATGACTTTTTAGAGCGCCTGCCCGACGGCTATCAAACCTATCTGGGCGAGCGCGGTGTGCGCCTGTCAGGCGGTCAGCGCCAGCGCATCAGCATTGCCCGCGCCATTCTGAAAAACGCCCCTTTGCTGCTGCTCGATGAAGCGACCAGCGCCCTGGACACCGAGAGCGAACGCGCCGTGCAAGCCGCGCTGGAAGAGGCCATGAAAGGCCGCACCACCCTGGTCATCGCTCACCGCCTGAGCACCGTGGTCAACGCGGACCGCATCGTCGTGCTCGAAGCAGGCCAGATCGTCGACGTGGGCACCCATGCCGAGTTGATGGCGCGCAATGGCCTGTACACCAAACTGGCGTCCATGCAGTTTGAAAGCCACTGAGCAGGAACCACCGATAATCACCCCTCTTGCCATTTTTGGGACTTTGACCGTGAGCCGCCCCATTCGCAGCCAATACGAAGACTTCATGCGCCACGTGTACACCACCGGCGTGCTCAAGACCGACCGCACCGGTACCGGCACGCGCAGCGTGTTTGGCCACCAGATGCGCTTTGACCTGAGCGAAGGCTTCCCCATGGTCACCACCAAGAAGGTGCACCTGAAGTCCATCATCGTCGAGCTGCTGTGGTTTCTGCGCGGTGACAACAACGTCAAATGGCTGCAAGAGCGCGGCGTCACCATCTGGGACGAGTGGGCGCGTGAAGACGGCTCGCTCGGCCCCGTGTACGGCGTGCAATGGCGCAACTGGCCCAAGCCAGACGGCAGCCATGTCGACCAGATTGCAGAAGTCGTCAAACAACTCAAGACCAGCCCCGACTCACGCCGCATCATCGTCAGCGCCTGGAATGTGGGCCTGATCGAGCAGATGGCTTTGCCACCGTGCCACGCCTTCTTCCAGTTCTACGTCGCCCCTGCGCAGAACGAGGGCGACAAGCCCAAGCTGAGCTGCCAGCTTTATCAGCGCAGCGCAGACATCTTTTTAGGCGTGCCCTTCAACATCGCGTCTTACGCCTTGTTGACCCACATGCTGGCCCAGCAATGCGACATGGACGTGGGCGACTTCATCTGGACGGGCGGGGACTGCCACATCTACAGCAACCACACCGAGCAGGTCGAGTTGCAGCTGAGCCGCCAGCCTCACCCCTATCCGGTGCTCAACATCAAGCGCAAACCGGCCTCTATCTTCGACTACGAATACGAAGATTTCGAAGTGCTGGACTATCAGCACCACCCCGCCATCAAGGCACCCGTGGCAGTCTGAACATGGCCCATTCAACTGGCCGCAAGCCCGCCATCCTGAGCCTGATCGCCGCCGTGGCCCGCAATGGCGCGATCGGCCGTGACAACGACCTGCTGTGGCAAGACCCCAGCGATCAAAAGCACTTTCGGCAAACCACCATGGGCTGCCCCGTCATCATGGGACGCCGAACCTGGGACTCGCTGCCTGCGCGCTTTCGGCCGCTGCCAGGCCGCCGCAATATCGTCGTCACGCGCAACCTGAACTGGCAGGACGCTGGCGCCGAGGTGGCCCATACCCTGGACGAAGCCCTGGCTTTGGTCGCCGATGCCCCCCGCGCCTTCGTGATGGGGGGCGGCGAACTCTATGCGCTGGCGCTGCCCCATGCGGACGAACTGGTGCTCACCGAGGTAGACGCCGATTTCGCAGCCGACACCTTTTTCCCACCCTGGGATCGCGAGGCCTTCCTTGAAGTGCAGCGCGAGACTCGACAGACCGAGTCAGGGCTGACCTACCACTTCGTCACCTACCGGCGCAAGGCTTGCTGAGCCACTCTGCCGGCACGCAATCGTTCGGCAAAGTCGAACCGTTGTCCAAAATAATTCGAATTTACTGAAACGACAGGCAGCGTTATCTTCGGGCTTTCCAACAATCATTGCGAGCCCGTATCGCCTGCTGTCATGGACTTCCTGCTCGACCCCAACCTCTGGATCGCCTTTGCGATGCTCACCGCCCTGGAAATCGTCCTGGGCGTCGACAACATCATCTTCATCTCCATTCTGGTGGGGCGACTGCCCGCGGCGTTGCGCGACAAGGCGCGTCGCCTAGGGCTGGGTTTTGCGATGCTGTCGCGGCTGCTGCTGCTGTTCTCGCTGAGCTGGGTCATGGGGCTGACCGCCGACCTGTTCACCGTGTTCAACCAAGGCATCAGCGGGCGCGATCTGGTCCTGCTCTTCGGTGGCCTGTTCCTGCTCTACAAGGCCTCGCATGAAATCTTTGTGGAGGTCGAAGCCCGCGAAGAGGATCATGCGCCCGAGACCGATCCGGCCATCGTCAAAGCCGCCGGCGCGCGCCTGTTCTGGGGCATCATCGGTCAGATCGCCGTGATCGACATCGTCTTTTCGCTGGACTCTGTCATCACCGCCGTGGGCATGGTCGACAAGCTGGGCGTGATGATCGCTGCCGTGATTGCCTCGGTCGGTGTGATGCTGTTTGCCGCCAAACCGATTGGCGAATTCGTCGACAAGCACCCATCCGTCAAAGTGCTGGCACTGGCGTTTCTGGTGATGGTAGGCATGGCCCTGACCGCCGAAGCGTTTGACCTTCATGTGCCCAAGGGCTACATCTATGCCGCGATGGCTTTCTCACTGGCGGTCGAGTCCCTGAACATTCGCTCCCGCGCCAAGCGATTGAAGGCCCGAAAAGCCCCACAAAGCTCCGGACTTTGAATTCCAGACTTTGCGATCAATCATTCACGCATCGGCCCGTTTGATGACGAACGGTTGACTTCGCTGCTTCAATATTGAGCACGCTTCGACGAATATGTGATGGCTCAGGCGCAACACCCGCCTGAGGTCTCCCACGACGTCCTCGGAATGTGCTCATCATGGAAAACGCAAGCATCGTCAGCAAAATACTGGTCATTGACGATGGTGACATCGAGGTACTCGATGGCATCAAACGGTTCTGCCAAGTCAACAACATCATCGCCCTCAAGACGCACAGCGCCAACGTCATCAATGTGCTGCGCTCGAATGTGGACCTGGGCGGCATCCTTCTGTCGGAAAGCTATCGCGATCATCCCAAGGGCGGCATCAAGCTGGCCAAGGAGATCCGCGCCAGCCGGCCCGAGCTGCCGATCTTCTTGCGCCGTAAAAAGATTCCGACGCTGAGCGATCTCGACGACGCCAGTCGCGCGCTCTTTTGCGCCGCCTACACCGCCGACACGATTGACGATCTCAAAGAGCCGATGACGGATTTCATCTTCAGCTTTGAGTTCCCCAACGTCATGGTGCGGGGCATTCAGGAGATCACCGAAGAGGCGCTGAACGCCCACTTCAAGCACTTCAGCATGTCCTGCGATCCGCCCTATCTCGTCAAGGACTCGATCGTGTGCGGCGAGCTGTTCACGCTTGTGCCACTGGAGAGCACCTGGTGCCGCGGCTACATGATGCTGCAGTGCGACAACCGCCTGATCAAGCTGGGCCCTGAAACGATCGACCCGGAAGATCCACCCCGCCCCAGCCGAATCTCCGACGTGCTCGGTGAAGTCACCAACATGATCTGGGGCTACTTCAAGGCCCGTTATGTGGGCGACGAAGACCAACGCCTGATCTCGCAGATTCAGGTGCCGATGCTGATCAAGCTCGATGAGCGCAATGTCTCCTTCGGCAGCAGCACACCCCAGTTGTGTTTCAAGTACACCCTGACCGATTTGAGCGACCAGAGCTCGCCTCCCGTATACATTTATCAACGCTTCGTTTTCAACCTCAAGTGGAATCCGGAAGCGTTCAAGGAAATCGCGATCTCCACCTCCGAAGAACTGGTGGAGGCCGGAGAATTGGAGTTCTTCTGACCTGACTCGCTGCATGCTCGTGGCGAGCGCATCTCGACTTGCCCCATGCAGCTAGCCACCTGGAACGTCAACTCCCTCTCCGTCCGCCTGCCACAGTTGCTTGACTGGCTGGCGGCTCACCCCGTCGATGCCTTGGTCTTGCAAGAGACCAAGCTGACGGATGACAAATTCCCGCATGCCGCCCTGCTGGAAGCGGGGTATCAAGCGCAATGGTTCGGACAGAAGACCTATAACGGCGTGGCCCTGCTGACGCGCTCCGCCAGCACGGACATTGTCAAGAACATTCCCGGCTTCGCAGACGAACAGGCCCGTGTCATTGCAGGCACCGTCGCCGACGCCGTATTGGGCGACGTGCGGGTCGTGGGGTGCTATTTCCCCAATGGGCAAGCCCCGGACAGCGACAAGTTCGTCTACAAGATGAACTGGCTGCTCGCCCTTCGCGCCTGGGTGAAAGACGAACTCACGCGGCATCCCAAGCTGGTCTTGATGGGTGACTTCAACATCGCCCCCACCGACATCGATGTCTACGACCCCGTCGCCTGGAAAGACCAGATCCACTGCACGGTGCCCGAACGGGAGCACTTTCAGCAACTCGAAGGACTGGGTCTGGTCGACGCCTTTCGCCTGTTCGATCAAGCGCCAAAGAGCTGGAGCTGGTGGGACTACCGCAATCTGGCCTTCCGCAAGAACCAGGGGCTGCGCATCGATCACATCCTCGTGAGCACGTCCCTGAAGACCCATGTGCAGGCTTGCGAGATCGACAAATTGCCGCGCAAGAATGAACGCCCCAGCGACCACGCACCGGTGATCGTCACCCTCGCTTGACGCCGATGATCTAGCCCTGCAACAAGCGCCGCAGCGGCGCCGGCAAGCCCCAGTTATCGAGCTCGTTCAGTGCCACCCAGCGGCCGGTGCCGCTTAGGGCCTGCAATCGATCTTGTAGCGCCTGGACGTCGGCGTGGGTGTCGAGCACCAGCCTGCGTGGGTGCAGGTACCAGTCCAGGTGGGTCAGCACATGCTTGATGCGAGGCTGCATGTCGAGCTTATCCGGATGCAGGTCCGCCCCCAACACATCGACAAGGGCGGCTTCGTCTTCCAGCAAAGGCAAGGTCCACAATCCGGCCCACACTCCCTTGTCGGGCATCTGTTGCAGCCATACCTGGTCACGCCAGACCAGCCACAGCCACCAGTTTTCACGCTCGCTGCGTTTGAGTTTGCGTGTCTTGACCGGATAGCGCTCCGGCTCACCTTGAATGCGCCCCTGGCACAAGTCCGACCACGGGCAAACCAGGCAAGTGGGCTTGCGAGGCGAGCACACCGTCGCGCCCAGGTCCATCAGGCCTTGGGTATAGGCCGGCATGTCGATCGACTGCTCGGGCACCAGGCGATTGGCCAGCTCCCACAACTGACGCTCATGGGTCTTCACGGACAGGTCCTGATCCCAGGCCAGTACGCGACTGAGCACCCGCTTGACGTTGCCGTCCATGATGGACGTTCGCACGGCAAAACAGAACGAGGCAATGGCCGCCGCCGTCGACGGGCCGATGCCCGGCAACGTCACCAGTGATTCAACCGTTTGGGGAAACTGCCCGCCATGCTCGGCGACCACCGCTTGAGCACATCGATGCAGATTGCGAGCCCGGCTGTAATAGCCCAGACCGGCCCATAGCGTCAGCACATCATCCAAGGGTGCCTGAGCCAGGTCCGCCACCGTCGGAAAGCGCTGCAAGAAGCGCTCGTAGTAGCCCAGCACGGTGGTGACCTGCGTTTGCTGCAACATGATCTCGGACAGCCACACGCGATAGGGGTCACGCGTGCGCTGCCACGGCAAGCCGTGACGCCCATGTTGCGCCTGCCAGGCTACCAGCCGCTTGGACAAATCGGGATGCAGGGGCTCGATGCGCGCCCATGAATCATGAGGGCGCGCCGACGGCACGCCCTTGTTCGCTTTCGCCATCAGGGTTCAGATCACCAGATCAAGTCAGGTCCAGCGAGATGGCTTTCATGGCCGCGAGCCCGGGATGCACCGGCTCGGCGGCTTGCACTTGCGCAACGCTGACGAGTTCGTCCACCAGGGCGCCCAGGCGAGTCTGCAATTGCAAGACCCGCTCGTCTTGCGCCTGCACTTCCTGCAGTCGCACATCCAGCTCACCCGATGCGGACTGGATGCGGTCCAGCGATTCATAACGGCGCTTGAAGTTGCGGCGACGCTCACGCAGTTGCCCGTCGACCTGCGCCGACGCGGTCTTGTTCCACAGTTCGATGTCATTGCTGACGGTTTCGAACACGACACGCAGACGCGAGATCAGCATGCGCCGGAATTGCTCCTGAAACCCGGGCTGAGCCAAACGGAACGCCTGTCCCAAACCCAGATACTGCACATAGTTGCGCTCGATCAGCGCGAGGTCATCGGCGTACTTGCGCACGTCCAGCGGCACGTCGGCCACCAGGCTGAAACCGAACTCGGCATTGAGCTTGGAAAAAGAAGCCACCAACATGGCATGGATCTCTTCGCTGCGCTGTTGCGCCTGCTCGATCAAGCCACGCAAGCGACCACACAATTCGATGAAGGCCTTTTTGGCCCCCAGAGGCAGCCATGATCCGCCCAGCACTTGCTGCAGCACATCGACCTCTTGGCGCAAGCGGTCGGCCGACAACTCTGCGAGGGCGTCCTTCAGCATGCGGGCGTGCACACTGCGCATCGCCGCCAGGCGAGCCGTACATTGCTCGAACTCGCTGGCTTCGGCCTGCACCCGTTGCAGCATCAGCTGCACCTTGCCCGAACTCTTGCCACGCAGGCCCCGCAACTCGACCAACTGGTCCGCGTACAAGCGGCGCATTTCGCCAAATCGACGGTTGAGCTGATTCTGGAACTGCTTGGCGCCGTCCACCGCCGCATGGCCCAGGTTCTCGCGTCGCTTGGGCAGCAAGCCTTCGGACAAGGCATGCTCAAAGGCTTCCAGACGGCTGTTGGCCAGGCCTTGCGAATCGCCGGTCAAGCGCGCTGCCAAGGCTTGGCGCGCCGAAATGGGGAACACGTGCTGGGTGGGGATCTCGAGGGTCTGCGCCACGCTTTCGCATTGACGCGTGATGGTTTGCGCCACCTGCTCGGGCGTGCTCAGTGGGTCTGCCAGCGAGTCGATCTTGTTGAGGGCCACATAGCGGGCCAGCGCCGGGCCACTGAGATGGTCGCGCCAGATCGACAGGTCGGACTTGGTCACACCCGTATCGGCGCCCAGGATGAAGACCGTCGCGTGGGCTTGCGGCAGCAAACCCAGCGTCAGTTCCGGTTCGGTACCGATGGCATTGAGCCCCGGCGTATCGAGCACCACCAGACCGCGTTTGAGCAGCGGATGCGGCAAATTGATGCGGGCATGACGCCAGACGGGCACTTCCACCTGGCCGTCTGCCGTCACAGGCGGGTTGTCCTCCGCCCGCTCATCATCCCAAAATCCCAGCTTTTGGGCTTCGTCCTTGGACACCAGCCGGGTGCGCATCACCTCTGCCAGCGCTGCAGCCATGCCATCCGGGTTGGACAAGTCCAGCTCGATCATGGTCCAGGCCTGGGGCTGGGTGCGCAGTTCAGCCAGCGAGGCGGCCTGCAGCCGTGTCTCGATGGGCAGCAAGGTCAGCCCCACCGGATCATGGGCGTCGTACCCCAACTCAACGGGGCACATGGTGGTGCGGCCCGCTGATGCCGGCATCATCCGCCGGCCCTTGTCCGAGAAGAAAATGGCGTTGATCAGTTCGGATTTACCGCGAGAAAATTCGGCAACGAACGCCACCATGAGCTTCTCGCCGGACAGACGATGCCGCATGGCTTCAAACCACTCGGCAGACGAGTCGTCCAGGAGATCATGTTCGCGTGCAAAACGCGCCAAGGCGGCCAATTTGGCGTCCGTGGCAACGCGCCACTGACCCAAAGCGTCCAGGTGGCTGGCAAAAGTGGGCATCATAAAAACATCCTAGCGCAAGGCTTCCTCCGGCGGATAGGAACGCCATCGGCAAGTTGGGACAAAAAGTACAGCGCTGTCCCGCGCAAAAGTGCAGTCTGTCACCTTTTTTGACAAACTCGACAATAAAACGTCGCCCGTTGACCTTGAACCAGCCGCAAAACCGGCGTGGTGCAAATCCGACAGGGCTCGCCCTCGCGTCCGTAAACCTGGGTGGACAACTGGAAGTGCCCCGGGCTGCCATGCGCATCCTTGAAGTCCCGCAAACTGGTGCCGCCCTGCTGCAAAGCCTGACGCAGCACGATCTGAATCTGATCGACCAGGCGGGCACATCGAGGCCGGCTGAGCTTGCCGGCCGGCAGGCGAGGGTCAATGCCTGCCATGAACAGCGCCTCGCACACATAGATGTTGCCGGCCCCCACCACGATGTCGCCCGCCAGGATGGCCTGTTTGATGGCGACGGATCGCCCCTTCAGCCGTTCATGCAGGTAGTCGCCGGTCAGCGCAGGGTCAAAGGGCTCCAGGCCCAGGGTCGATAACAACTTGGCAGCCCACCCGGCATCAAGCGAAGGGCTCCAGATCACCGCGCCAAAGCGGCGAGGATCGGTCAGCCGCAACACACCATGACTGGTCGCCAGTTCAAAGTGGTCATGGGTGGCCTTCGGCGGCAAGTTCTGGCCAAATGCCAGTGACCCCGACATACCCAGATGGATCAACAAACCGCCCTGCTCCTGCATACCGCCTTGCAGAGGCAGCCACAGATACTTGCCTCGGCGCGTGACCTGCCCCACCTGAGCCCCCACCAGCTCCTCGGTGGCGATCCCCAGGGGCCACCGCAGGGGTTTGCCCACAAATGCGGACGTCACCACGGCCCCATCGATGCGCGAGGCAAAGCTTTGACGGGTGACTTCGACTTCTGGCAGTTCTGGCATGACGAAATACGGGTTAATTTACCGAGGCTGATGAACCAACAGCAGCCATTGTCATCAATAGAATGAGGCATCCGTTGGAGTGCTCATGCCCGATCTGCGACTTTCCGCCCACACAGTGACCTCACCCAAACCCAGCGCCTTTGTCGCGACCCTGATCCTGGCCTTGAGCGCAGGCGTCCATCTGCCCGCCTGGAGCGCCCCCAAAGAACTTGACAAGCGCCACGAAGCCCTTGCGCTCAAAAAGGAAGAGGCCAGCAAGCCCAAGCCGGACAGCTCAGCGATGGACGGCGAGATGTTCTATCAGCTGTTCATCGCTGAAATCCAGGCCCACTCGGGTGACCCGGGCACCGCCTATCAGATCTATCTGGAGCTGGCCAAACGCCATCAGAGCGGGCAGCTCTATCAACGCGCCGTGACCATCGCCTTGCAAGCACGTGCCGGCGAACAGGCCTTGACCGCAGCCAAAGCCTGGCGGCAAGCGCTGCCCCAGTCGCGCGACGCGTGCGAGTACACGACCCAGATCCTGCTGGCTCTGGACCGCACCGCGGACCTGGCGCCCCCCGTTCGCGCGATGATTCAGCTGACAGCCGCCCCCCAGCAGCCTCAGGTATTGCTGTCGTTGCCGCGGCTGATGATGCGTCTGACAGACAAGACGGCCGCCGCACAAGTCATCGATGACGCCACACAGCCTTGGCGCCAGCCTCCACTTGAGTTGCCCGAAGCCTGGATTGCCGACTCCGAAGCCTGGCTTTTGGCCAAAGACAACGCACAGGCCTTGCAGTCGCTCAAACGCGCTGCCGCCATCAAACCCGATCACACCATGGTGGGCTTGCTGGCCTCTGATCTGATGGCCACAGCGCCGGAGGCTGAGCGCATCCTGCAAAACCAGCTCACCAACCCGGGCGCGGCACCCTTGGTCCGCCTGTCCTATGCACGCCGCCTGGCCAGCATGCAGCGCTTGCAGGAATCGGCCCAGCAACTGGACCTGCTGGTACAGGCGCAACCCAATCAAACGGCGCCCTGGTTGACGCTGGGCTTGGTGCGGTACGAGCTCAAGCAATACGACGAGGCCGAGAAGGCCTTGCTCAAGGTCCTTGAATTGCACGGGCAGACCGAGCGCCCGTCAAGCAAGCCGCTGCCTCTAGCCAGCGCGACCAAGAACAAGCCCGCCCCGGCCCCCGCTGCCAACAAGGCGAACGAGCCCGAAGCCGGTGCCGACTCGGGTGACGACGACAACGCCCCAGCGGTCAATTCAGGCCCCAAGGGCGAACTCGAACAAGCCAATCTGCTGATGTCACAGATCGCCGAGAAGCAAGGCAAGCTGGATCAATCGATCGGCTGGCTGCAGTTGGCAGACCCTCAAAGCACCAAGATGGCGGTGCAGAACCAGCGCGCCCACTTGCTGGCCAGACAGGGCAAGCTGGAACAGGCGCGCGCCGTGATCCGGGCCGTCCCCGAGGCGGAGCAGCAGGACGGCGTCAACAAAATCCAGATCGAAGCGCAACTGCTGCGTGAAGCCAATCAATTGCCCGAGGCCCAGAAAGTGCTGGGCGCGGGCCTGGACCGGTTCCCCAATGAACCCGACCTGATGTACGACCTGGCGATGATCTGCGAAAAGCTCAAGCAGTTCGACAAGATGGAATCGCTGTTGCGCAAAGTGATGGACCTCAATCCGGACGATCCCAATGCCTACAACGCACTGGGCTACAGCCTGGCTGATCGCAACATCCGGCTCGACGAGTCGCGCCCCTTGCTGGAAAAGGCATTGGCTCTGCGCCCAGCCGACCCCTTCATCACCGACAGCCTGGCCTGGTTGGAATACCGCCTGGGCAAACCGGCAGACGCGATCCAGCTGCTGCAGCAAGCCTTGGCGGCTCGCCCCGATGCCGAGATCGCCGCGCATCTGGGCGAAATCCTGTGGACCACCGGTCAGCAGGAAGAAGCGCGCAAAGTCTTGAAGGAAGCCCTCAAGCGCGATCCTGGCAACGAGATCATCAAATCGGTGGTGAGTCGCCTGCGCATCAGCCTGTGATCATGCGCACTCGCATTCCATTGGCGGTGGCATGGTCGCTGGCCTTGACAGCCTGCCAGACCACGCCTTTCAAGCCCCCGCTCGTGCCGCCCGTCCTGCAAGACAGGCAGGCACCATCGCAACAATGGCAAGGCCACTTCAGCGTCAAACTGGGCCCATGGGGGACTCAAAGCAGCGAAGGCCAGAGCTTCACGTTCTATCTGCAGACCCAGGGCCGCAGCGGAGAGCTGTCCTTGATGACCCCATTGGGCACCCAATTGGCCCAAGTCATCTGGACGCCTGAAGGGACCCGCATCGAGTCGTCGCAAGGCACCCAGCAGTACGCCTCCCTGCACGACTTGTCCACGCAACTGCTGGGCGAAGATGTTCCTCTGCAAGCCCTGCCGCACTGGCTGCAAGGGCTGCCGTCTCCGGACCTGCCATCTGCGGTGCTCCTGGCCGACCACACCGGCTTCGAGCAGGCCAGCTGGACCATCGATGCCCACGCGCTGCCGCAAGGCAAGTTGCAGGCGCTGCGTGAGCAGACAGCCACGCAGCGCCAGATCACCATCAAGGTTCGCCTCGAGCGTTAACGTCGGATTCATGTCCAGCCTGACCCACCTGGCCGCGCCGGCCAAACTCAACCTCTTCCTGCATGTGACCGGCCGCCGTGAGGACGGCTATCACCTGCTGCAGTCCGTGTTCATCCTCATCGACTGGGCGGACACCCTGCACATCGAATCCCGCGGCGATGGCCTCATCCGTCGACACGACCTGGGGCCAGCCCTGCCTGAACAAGACCTCTGCATCAAAGCAGCGCAACTGTTGCAAGCACAAAGCGGCACGTCGCGGGGATGCGACATCAGCATCGACAAACACGTCCCCTGGGGTGCGGGGCTGGGCGGCGGCAGCTCTGATGCGGCGACCGTGCTCCTGGCACTGAATCGGCTGTGGAACCTGAACTGGAGCGGCGCCCGCCTGGAACAACTGGGCTTGCAGTTGGGGGCCGACGTGCCATTCTTCCTGAGGGGACGCCCCGCATGGGTCGAGGGCATCGGCGAAATCATCACGCCCATCGATCTGCCTCGCGAGGCCATGGACACGCCGCTGGCTGTGCTCAAACCGCCCGTCGCGGTGCCCACCTCCGCGATTTTCACGAGCCCTTATCTTCAACGGGACGCAAAACCTGCTATAGTCGCAGGCTTTCTTGCAGCGCCTAAGCGCTTTGGCAGAAACGACTTGCAGGCTCCCGCAGAGCATTACAGCAGTCAAGTTGCCCGAGCGCTTGGAATCATGCAAAACCGCTTCGGCAACAGCCGAATGACCGGATCAGGCAGCGCGGTGTTTTCTTGGGTTGAACCCGAGTTCACACAGCCTCCCCTTCGCTCATTTGACCCCACCGATGTCGGCTTGAATGATTCCGCATGGGTCGGCCGCCTTTGTTGTGGTCTGGTTCAACATCCGTTGCTTGATACGATCCCGGTGTAGCGTCTTCGCAACCCGCATCGATCAAGAACAAATTTGAACAACAGACTTGCAACAAACGCAAAAAGCTGGCTATAATTTGAGGCTCTAGTCAAGAGAACACTTGCTAGGTTTTGATGTCAAGCAAACGCTTGCAGCAAAATCTGTGTAGGGGAATCGCCAAGCTGGTTAAGGCATCGGATTTTGATTCCGACATGCGAAGGTTCGAATCCTTCTTCCCCTGCCAACTCTCTTAACTGATCAATTCGCCATCGCTCATTGATCTGCACCCTGCCCGACACCTTCGCAATCCTATGCTAAGGGGCAAGGTGAAGGGCAAGATGCTTTTTTGCCATCTGACGCCCATGCTTTCCGACACCGTACTCTTTACTGGCAACGCCAATCCTGCTCTCGCACAGGAAATCGCTACCCATCTGGGCATCAGTCTGGGCAAAGCGTCGGTGGGTCGCTTCTCGGATGGCGAGACCACGGTCGAGATCCAGCAAAACGTTCGGGGTCGCGAAGTGTTCGTCGTGCAGTCCACCTGCGCCCCCACCAACGACAACCTGATGGAATTGCTGGTGATGGTCGACGCCCTCAAGCGCGCTTCGGCCCAACGCATCACCGCGGTCATCCCCTACTTTGGCTACGCCCGCCAGGACCGTCGTCCCCGCTCGACCCGCGTGCCCATCTCGGCTCGCGTCGTGGCCAACATGCTCGAAGCTGTCGGTGTCAACCGTGTGCTGACCATGGACCTGCACGCCGACCAGATCCAGGGCTTCTTCAACATCCCGGTCGACAACATCTACGCGTCGCCCGTGCTGTTGTCTGACCTGCAAGCCAAGAACTACGAAGACCTCGTGGTCGTCTCGCCCGACGTGGGCGGCGTGGTTCGCGCTCGCGCCCTGGCCAAGCAACTGGGTTGCGATCTGGCCATCATCGACAAGCGTCGCCCCAAGGCCAACGTGTCTGAAGTGATGCACGTCATCGGTGAAATCGATGGCCGCAACTGCGTGATCATGGACGACATGATCGACACCGCCGGCACCCTGGTCAAAGCCGCTGAAGTACTGAAAGAGCGTGGCGCCAAGAGCGTGTACGCCTATTGCACGCACGCCGTGTTCTCCGGCCCCGCCATCGAACGCATCAAGGCGTCGCACCTGGACGAAGTGGTGATCACCAACACCATCCCGCTGAACGACGCGGCCAAGGCCACTGGCAAGATCCGCCAGTTGTCGACCGCCTTCCTGTTTGCCGAAACCATCCGTCGCATCACCGACGGCGAATCGGTCACCTCTCTCTTTTCGGAACAGAACAACAACTTCTGATCCGTTTTCCTGGCTGATCTGTCAAAGGGTCGGCCTTTTTCAAAGCGCCTGGTCGCGGGCGCTATACCAACTTGGAGCATTCCATGAAATTCACCGCTTTTGAGCGCAATCTGCAGGGGACCGGAGCGAGCCGCCGCCTGCGCAATTCCGGCAAGACGCCTGGCATCGTTTACGGCGCCGGCCAAGAGCCCAAGAACATCGAAGTCGACCACAACGCGCTGTACCACGCCATGCGCAAGGAAGCCTTTCACTCGTCCATCCTCGAGATGGATCTGAATGGCAAGGTCGAAAAGGTTCTGCTGCGCGACTACCAAGTGCACCCCTTCAAGCAATTGGTTCTGCACGTCGACTTCCAACGCATCGACGCCACCACCAAGATCCACAAGAAGGTGCCTCTGCACTTCATCAACGAAGCTGAGTCGCAAGCCGTCAAGATCGACAAGTGCATCATCAACCACATCGTTTCCGAACTGGAAATCGAATGCCTGGCTGAACAGCTGCCTGAATTCCTGACCGTGGACCTGGCCAACGTGGTCAAGGGCCAGACCCTGCACGTGGACGACCTGAACCTGGGTGCTGGCATCAAGGTGTTGACGCACGGCCGCAAGAACCCCGCCGTCGTCACCGTGGTGGAACCCGTGGAAGAAGTCATCGCCGCGCCTGTGGCTGCTGCCGAACCCGCCAAGGGCAAGAAGAAGAAGTAATCTTCTGGCTTCGCCACCAAGGCCTGACCTCCCGGAAGGCTTTGAGTCAAGCCCCGCTTTGGCGGGGCTTTTCTATTTGTGGATCACCATTCGATAATTGCGACCCATCATGATTCGACTGTTTGTTGGCCTGGGCAACCCTGGCCCGGAATACGAAGACACCCGCCACAACGCAGGCTTCTGGTGGATCGACACCCTGGCGCGACAGTTGGGGGTGACCTTGATGCCTGACCGGGCCTATCACGGCCTGGTTGCCCGAGCCAATACCCCGCAAGGCCCCGTCTGGCTGCTGCAACCGCAGACATACATGAACCTGTCGGGCAAGTCGGTGGCCGCGCTGGCGCGCTTTTTCAAGATCAACCCAGACGAAGTCCTGGTTGCCCATGATGAGCTGGACTTGCCACCAGGCCAAGTCAAGCTCAAAAAAGGCGGCGGACATGGGGGGCACAACGGCCTGCGCGACATCCATGCGCAGTTGGGCACACCCGATTACTGGCGGCTGCGCCTGGGCATCGGCCACCCCGGCATCAAGCATGAGGTCGCGGCTTTCGTGCTCCGTAAACCACCGCAGTCCGAACGCGAGCAGATCTTCAAATGCATCGACCAGGCCAAGGGCGCCTTGCCGGCCTTTCTCGATGGCGACATGAACAAGGCCACCATGCTGGTGCACGCTCAACCCCAGCGGCCCAAGCCTCCTCGCAAGCCAGCCGAGCCGGCCGGATCGACGATTCCAACCGACAAGCCGGTGGACCCTGAACCCCTCCCTTGATGGATTGCCCTTTAATGCGCGCGCCCAGCCACTTGATTCTGTTTGCCCTGACTTGCACCGCTTGCATCGCGCAGGCCGCCACGCCCGCCTTAGAGGCGGCACCGCCGGCTGTCGTGAGCACCCAGGCCTTTCGGTGCCAGGACGAAGCGGGCCGTCAGCAGTATCAACAATGGCCCTGCGCAAGCGGCGCCAACGGCCAGTCGCTCAACGTGGGTGACAAGCGGACCGACGAGCAACGGGCTCAAGCTCGTCGCATGGCCGTTCGGGACCAGGACCTGGCCCGGCATGTGTCCTTCTTGCGGTCGCAGGAAGAGCGTCGCTCGGTCGAAGCCACCGGCACCGTCCGGCGACTGACTGTCGCGCCTCGGCAGGCAACGGTCAGGCCGACCACCGTGGCACAAGCGGGCATGGTGGTGCCCCGCAAACGGGATTTCCGCGCCGTGTCGCCCAAAACCGCACACGCCAAAGCCGGGTCATCCAAGGCCAAGGCAAGGTCCAGCCGTCAAACGGGCTGACGGGCCAATCGCTGCAGGTTGATGTACTTGGTCATCAACTGCTCTTTGGTTTCCACCCGGTCCGGGTCCACAGGGATGCACTCCACTGGGCAGACCTGCACGCATTGGGGCTCATCAAAATGGCCCACGCATTCGGTGCACTTGTCGGGATCGATGACGTAGATGGTCTCGCCCATCGAGATCGCCTGATTCGGGCACTCGGGTTCGCACACATCACAGTTGATGCACTCTTGCGTGATCTTCAGAGCCATGGCGCGGTATGAACCTCAGTCCTTGGATTGCGCGACACGAGCCTGCAGCCGCGCCAGCACGCTGGGCGCCACAAACTTGGACACATCCCCACCCAGCACGGCAATCTCGCGCACAAAGGTGCCAGACACGAACTGGTATTGATCCGACGGAGTCAGGAACACCGTCTCGACATCTGGCATCAGTTGGCGGTTCATCCCTGCCATCTGGAATTCATACTCAAAGTCGCTCACAGCCCGCAGGCCTCGCACGACGACCTTGCCGCCATGCTGGACCACAAAGTCGCGCAGCAGGCCAGAGAACGACACCACTTCGACGTTGGGCAAGTCCTGAGCCAGCTCAGTGGCGATGGCCAAGCGCTCTTCAACGCTGAACATGGTTTTTTTGTGATGCCCGGCCGCGACCGCGATCATCAGACGCCCGAACAAGCGGCTGGCCCGCCGCATCAGGTCAACATGCCCCAAAGTCATGGGGTCGAAAGTGCCGGGATAGATGGCCAGCTGCGAAGTGGGTTGAGACATGAAGACGCGAAAGGGTCAGGATTGAGACGAGTGTAGCCCGCACGTCAGGGCTTGGGCGCCTGCGCCGGGTCGCCCATGCGCTGAAAAAGGTGAAAGTGCACTGCGCCGGCCTGGCCCTGCCGGGCCAGCCGCAAACCGGCTTCGGGCCCGAAGGCCAACGCGTGGGGCGCCTCGACGTAGATCCAGCCCCCCTCGGGAACGCAGCCTCTGCCCGCCTCTACGGCTTTCTCGAACAGGTTGTCGTCAAAAGGCGGATCCAGGAACACCAAATCAAAGGCCCGACCCAGCTGTGCCGCTTGTTGCATCCAGGCGATCGCCTCGCCTGCCTGCACCGTGACTTGGGTGGCTTGCAGTTTGTCGACACTGGCACGGATCGCCTTGACCAACGCGGCGTCACGCTCGATCAAGGTGACGGCCTGGGCGCCTCGCGAGGCAGCTTCCAGCCCCAGGGCGCCGCTTCCGGCAAACGCGTCCAGAACGGTCCAGCCGCTGAGATCCTGTCCCAACCAGTTGAACAACGTTTCGCGCACGCGGCTGGGGGTCGGTCGCAGACCAGCCGCAACAGGAACCGCCAGAGGGGTGCGCTTCCAGAGCCCGCCGATGATGCGAACCTCCTGGGCCGCATGGCGCGCCACTTTCTGAGCGGCGGCCACACCGCCTGGCGCAGGCTGCTGCGGCTTGCCGGTCGGACGCCTGGGAGATCGAGCTTCGCGCATCAAGGAACAACGGTGGTGGATCAGGGGCTTATTGTAGAAAGCGCGGGCGCCTACAATGCCCGCATGTTCAGTTTCATCAAGAAAAAGCTGGGTTGGGGTCAAACCCCGGGTGAGCCGGCCGCACCTGAGGCCAGCCCCCCTGCGGCCGAACCGGCGCCCCCGCCCGCCCCTGCTGCGGCGCCATCAACTGCGGCCCCCGCAGCGCCGACACCGGCTCCGCAGCCAGTGCAAGCCACCGCGCCGCCGCCACCTGTGTCGAGCGCCCCGCTGCCCGCCCCATCCCCCCCACCGGTGCCGACCGCTCCCGTGCCGGCTGCTGTGCAACCGGAGCCGGAAGAGGCACGCCGGTCGTGGCTGAATAAGCTGCGGCATGGGCTTCGCAAGACCGGCTCCAGCATCGCGCAGGTGTTCACCGGCACACAGATCGACGACACCCTGTATGAAGAGCTGGAATCGGCTTTGCTGATGGCCGACGCAGGTGTCGCGGCGACCGAGTTTCTGCTGCAGGACCTGAAAAAGCGCGTCAAGGACAGCAAGGCCACGGCGCCTGAGCAGGTCAAAGGCTTGCTGGTGGATGCCATCACCGAACTGCTGACGCCGCTTGAAAAGCCGCTGGAAGTGGGCCACCACACCCCGACGGTGATCATGGTCGCGGGCGTCAACGGCGCCGGCAAAACGACCACCATTGGCAAATTGACCCGCCATCTGGCCGATGCCGGTCAGCGGGTTTTGCTGGCAGCGGCCGATACGTTCCGCGCAGCCGCCCGCGAGCAGTTGCTGGTATGGGCGGACCGCAATCGCGTGGACATCGTCAGCCAGGAAGGTGGCGATCCTGCCGCAGTGACCTTCGATGCGGTCCAGGCAGGCCGCGCGCGCGGCTGCGACGTGGTCATTGCCGACACGGCAGGCCGTCTCGCCACTCAGTTGCATCTGATGGACGAGCTGCGCAAGGTCAAGCGGGTCATTGCCAAAGCCATGGAGTCTGCCCCCCATGAAGTGCTGCTCGTGGTCGACGGCAACACCGGCCAGAACGCCCTCTCGCAAGTCAAGGCGTTTGACGAAGCGATCGGGCTGACCGGGCTGGTCGTGACCAAGCTGGACGGCACGGCCAAAGGCGGTGTGCTGGCGGCGATTGCATTGTGGTCGCGGCAGCAGCAGCGCACCGTCCCCGTCTACTTCATCGGGGTGGGCGAAAAGCTGGAAGATCTGCAGACCTTCAACGCCCGCGAGTTCGCACAGGCCCTGCTCAGTTGAGGCTGGGCCTCGGCCTTTCAGTGCCGGGTGCTTGTCTCCAGAGGCACTGGCGCCGAATCCATGTCGTCAAACCAGGTGGACGGCGGCGGATCCTTGCGCTCGTCCATCATCAAATGGGGCGGGTCTACCCACTCGTCCAGGTTGAAGTCGACCGACGAGGTTTCGATCCCGGTCGCATAAGGCACCACGACCTTCGCAGCGGGCTTGGTGGCCGTGGCCGAAGCGGGTTTGCTCACCACCTTCGCCGGAGCCGGCGCCTGCATCGACGCGACCACGGCCGCGGCCTCTGCACTGCGGCGAGCAGACTGGGTGTCCAACTCTTTGGAATGCGTCACGGTGCTGGCTGCGGCACCCAGCACAGCTTCACGGGCGATGGCTGGTCCTGGCAGGGCATCTTCCAGCCAGACATGGACAGGAATGCGCGCGGCCGTCAAAACCCGATCCATGCGGTTGTGACGGCGCAAGGAGCGCTCTTTCTCGCGTGACACCGGCTGGCGCACTTCCACCACGGCAATCACTTGCGAGCCCGCATCGCACACGACCAGATCCGCACACAAGGACCCAGCGCGACGCAGCCACTCCGAATAAGAGTTGCGGGTCGGCACCTTGATGAACCGGGCCAGGGGCACCTGAGCCAGGATGATGTGTTCGGGCAAGGCTTTTCGCAAGACGATATAAGCATCTCGCTCTGCCGTCGTCAACACGCGGGTAGCCATGGGTTCCCACGCCGCCAGTGTGTCCAGCGACTCTTCAGGACGGCGCTTGCCCTTGGCAGCTTTGCCGCCCTGGCCGCCCGCCATGGCCTGCTGGCGAAACCACCAGGCCGCTCCCAAGCCAAGAGAACCAAAAATGCCGGCCACCATCAGGGGCCAAGTTGCGATCACGTCCATGGTCGACGCCTTTCTTACCTGCCAAGAAGCGGATGCAGGACACATCCGGCTGCTTCGTGGTGTTTCGGCCGTCGCTGTCAAACATGTAGGCCTTGAGACCAAGTACTACATTCGTCACAGAAACTCACAAGTCCGTGAGGTCAACGCCCCATGCCGGGCAAGCCCTTCATGCCGCCCATGCGCTTCATCATCTTGAACAGGCCGCCACCTTTCATTTTTTTCATCATGGTCTGCATCTGATCGAACTGATTGAGCAGGCGGTTCACGTCCTGAATCTGGACGCCCGCGCCCTGCGCGATCCGCCGTTTGCGGCTGGCCTTGGATTTGCCGTCCATCAGCAAGTTAGGTTGGCGCCGTTCCTTGGCCGTCATGGCATTGATGATGCCTTCCATGCGGCGCATGTCGCGCTCGGCCCTGTCCATGTCGGCCTGGCCCGCCTTGGATGCCAGTTCGGTGGGCAGCTTGTCGATCAGACCGGACAGACCGCCCATTTTCTTCATCTGGCTGATCTGGGACAGGAAATCGTTGAAATCGAAGTCGGCGCCGGATTTGACCTTCTCTGCCAGACGCTGCGCCGCCTCGATGTCGACGCCCTTCTGGACTTCTTCCACCAAGGCAACGATGTCGCCCATGCCCAGGACACGACCGGCATGACGGTCCGCATCGAAGACCTCCAGCCCATCGATCTTTTCGGACACGCCGGCAAACTTGATCGGCACCCCCGTCACCTGACGCACGGACAAGGCCGCGCCACCGCGGGAATCGCCGTCCATCTTGGTCAGCACGATCCCGGTCAGAGGCAAGGCGTCCTTGAACGCTTTGGCAGTGTTGACCGCGTCCTGCCCCTGCATGGCATCGACGACGAACAGGGTCTCGACTGGCTTGAGCTGGGCGTGCAAAGCACGGATCTCAGCCATCAGGGCCTCGTCGATGGCCAGGCGGCCGGCAGTGTCGAACAGCAGCACGTCGAAATAGTGCTTGCGGGCGTAATCAACCGCAGCGGCAGCGATGTCCAGCGGCTTTTGCTCGGGCGACGAAGGGAACCACTCGGCCCCGGCCTGCGCCGTCACCGTCTTCAACTGCTCGATGGCGGCGGGACGGTAGACGTCCGCTGAGACAGTCAGCACCTTCTTCTTGCGCTTTTCGATCAGGTGCTTGGCCAGTTTAGCCGTTGTCGTGGTCTTGCCCGCCCCTTGCAGACCGGCCATCAAGATGATCGCAGGCGGTTGCGCAGCCAGATCGATGTCCGACACGCCCTCGCCCATGGTTGCGGCCAACTCTTTTTGAACGATGCTGACCAGGACCTGACCGGGCGTCAGCGAAGCCACCACATCCTGCCCCAAGGCCTTGTCCTTGACCCGGGCCACGAAGTCGCGCACCACGGGGAGCGCCACGTCGGCCTCCAACAAGGCCATGCGGACCTCACGCAACATGTCCTGCACATTGGACTCGGTGATGCGGGACTGGCCGCGCATGGTTTTGACGAGTCGACTGAGGCGTTCGGTGAGGTTGGATGCCATGAAACTGTGCTGAGTGCTGTTGGCGCGACGCTGCGCCGATGGGAATGGAGCCGCCAGAAGCAGCGAGTCCACCTTAAACTGTGAGGATGATTTTATCGCCCACCACCCTCAGCTTTTGGCCCAGTGTCGCTGCCGTGGTGGCCTATCTGTTGGCCGCCGCCCTTCCGCCCGCCCCTGTCAGTGACGAAATGGTCTCGAAATACCAGACCGATCGGCACATCTGGGCGGCTTTGTGCGTGGGCTGGCTGAGTCAGTTGATCTCCATTCTGGTTGACGCGCTGGCCATTGGCGAGCCTGCCATGGGCGCACGATTCGGCTTTGCGCCCGCGCTGTCGGTTACCACCTGGCTGGTTTTGGCCGTGTATGCCGTCGAAAGTCACAAGCTGCGTCTGCCCCACATTCGTCGGGCATTGGCCACACTGGCGGCCATGACGGTGGCCTTGGCCTGGGTCTTCCCGGGACAGCCCCACCCTCTGGCGGGCGGCCAGTGGGCGCCTTTACACTGGCTGACGGGCTTTGCATCTTATGGCCTGTTCGGTGCCGCCCTGCTGCATGCCGCCGTACTCAACCAGGCCGAGCGACAAATGCGGACCAAAGGCTTGCGCCAGGACGCTGGCAGCGCGGTTCAGGCCCTGGGCATCCCTTTGCTGCGCCTGGAGTCGCTGACCTTCCGATTCGTGGGCGCCGGGTTCGCCATGCTGACCTTGACCCTGGTGCTCGGCGCCTTGTTTTCGGCAACCTGGCGCTGGGATCACAAGACCGTGTTCTCGGTGTTGTCCTGGGCTGTCTTTGCCATCTTGCTGGCCGGCCGCGCGCGTCTGGGCTGGCGTGGGCGGGTGGCCATTCGCTGGTTGATCGCGGGCTCGGTGCTTCTGCTGCTCGCTTACGTCGGGTCCCGCTTCGTGATGGAAGTGCTACTCCATCGGAACGCCGCCAGCTGATGCCATGCTGAAATACCTGCTGCTCGCGCTGCTCGTCGTCTGGCTGTTCTATTCGCCGGCATTGCGCCGACTGTGGCAAAAGCCACCGGCCGCCGCGAAGGCGCCCGCGCCACCGGTTCAACAGGTCATGCTGACCTGCGCCCACTGCGGCATCCATTTCCCACAAAGTGAAGCCCTCACCTTGACCCAAGCCGGGCAGTCGCAGCATTTTTGCTGCAAGGCTCATTTGCAAGCTGGGCCGCGCCAGCCTTGAATGAGCGCATGAGCAAGCCCCGCCCGCCATCTGCTCCTCCGCCCGATGGACAAGGGCCTTGGGCAAGCACCATGGGGTCCTGGTTTGGCGGTCCGGCGATCACGGATCTGGGCTGGCCCGATGAGGACACGCCACGCGCGAGCCATGAAGCCACGCCGCCCTGGCCCGCTCCCAGCCCGGATTCAAGCGATGGCTCAGCTTCCGGACAAGCAAGCACCTTCTTTCGCATCTACCGGGCTTTTCTGACCGCGCGGGCCGCACTTGGCCTGACCCTGCTGAGCATTCTGGTGGGCTCCATCCTGTTTGGCACCCGGCCGACCTGGTGGATGCTGGGGCTGACACTGCTGTATTGCGGCGCCACCCTGATCTGGTGGGGGCTGCCCTCGCAGCGTCACCCCAAGGTGCCGTCTCAGCACACCCTGCGAACCCGCCAGTCTCTGGCCACGGTGGGGGTGGATTTGTCCGCCTTCGCGCTCCTGCACTTTCTGGCGGGCACCAACTTCAACTCCCAGGCCCTGCTGATCCTGCCGGTGCTCATGTCGGCCGTGTTGATGTCGCGCATCCTGGCCCTGGGTGTGGCGGCCGCCGCGACCCTGAATCTGTTGGCCGCCGCCTGGCTGCAATACAACGACGCCAGCGGCGTGCCCACTCTTTTGCTGACGCAGGCGGGCCTGACGGGCTTCGGGCTTTTTGCCATCGCCATTCTGGCCAGCGAATTGTCGGTGCGGCTGGCGCGCGAAGAACGCAGCGCCCGTGGCAGCATGGAACTGGCGCGACAGCAGGCACAACTCAACAAACTGGTGATCGAGCAAATGAGCGAGGGCGTTCTGGTCGTGGACCGGCAAGGACGCGTGCGCACCGCCAACCCCGCCGCACGCCGCTTGCTGGCCGCCCATGGGCAGACCACCACGGCGCCCTTTCAGTTGCGCGGCGTGCCGGCCTGGCAACCCATCGTGCGCGCCATTGACAAGGCGGTGGCCAATCCTGCCCTGGCCGAGGAAGGCATCGTCGCCCAGCTCCAGTTCGACGACGACGTGCAACGGGCGCTGCGGCTGCGGGTGCGCTTCACCAAGGGGCATGACCACGACAGCGGCGAAGAGGTGTGCGTGATGTTCATCGAAGACGTGCGCACGCTGCAGGCACGCCTGCGGCAGGACAAGCTCGCTGCGATGGGCCGCATGTCTGCCGGGATCGCGCACGAGATCCGCAACCCGCTGGCCGCCATCTCGCAAGCCAACGCGCTGCTGGCCGAAGACCTGCATGCATCGGCCCAACTGAAGCTGACCCAGATGGTGAGCGACAACGTCAGCCGACTCAAACACATCGTCGACGACATCCTGACCGTCGCGCCCGGTGTGCGCCCGCCGGCGCCCGTGATCGATGCGCTGGATACCATCGACGCGATCTGTCAGGAATGGGCCGCCACCCACGGCATCCAGATCCAGACCCACGTCCGTGCGCCGGGTCTGATGCAACTCGATCTGGGCGGGTGCAAGGCCTGCCCGACCTACCCGCATATCCTGATTCGCTTTGAGCCCGATCACCTTCAGCGCGTGCTGGTCAACCTGCTGGACAACGCACTGCGCTACAACAGCGGGGCCCCCGGCGCGCTGTTGGTCTCCCTGCACTGGACACCCCATGCCCATTCGCAGGGACTGCTGATGCTGTCGGTGCTCAGTGATGGCGAACCCATTTCCATCGACATCGAGCGCTCCCTGTTCGAGCCCTTCTTCTCGACCAGCAGCCGGGGCACCGGGCTGGGCCTGTATATTTGCAGAGAGTTGTGTGAGCGCCATGGGGCACACATTGACTACCGCCAACATCCCCTGGGCGTACGGCATCGCAACGAATTCTTCGTCACGCTACCGGTCGAGCCCGTTTCAGCCCCCGTATTGCCACCATGACCACGCCCGCATCCCACCGCCTGCTTGTCGTTGACGACGAGCCGGACCTGCGGACCCTGTATGAGCTGACCTTGCTGCGCGAGGGCTATACCGTTGATACGGCCGGCTCGGTAGACGACGCCTGGCAGCACCTCAACAACCAGGCCTACAGTGCCGTCATCACCGACATGCGGCTGCCGGATGGCACAGGGCTGGATCTGCTCAAACGTCTGGATGCGGCCGGACGAGGCGAGCGGGCCATTGTCATCACAGCCTATGGGTCTGCCGAGAACGCCGTCACGGCGCTCAAAGCCGGCGCCTACGACTATCTGACCAAGCCGGTTGACCTCAAACAGTTCCGCGCCGTGGTGATGTCCGCTGTGGGGGGGCTCGCCCCGGCCGAACGCCCGCCCGCGTCCAGCCCTGTCGACAAACCTGCCGTACCCAGCGCGTCGGCGGCGCGCCACCACGTCAGTCACAAGCTGCCCTCGACCATCTCTGCGCTGTCCCGACTGACGGGCAACAGTCCTGCCATCGAACAGGTCCGCTCGCTCATCGACAAGGTGGCCCGCAGCATGGCGCCCGTCTTGCTCTGGGGCGAATCAGGCACAGGCAAAGAACTGGTTGCCCGCGCCATCCATGACGTCAGCGCCCGCACCAAAGGGCCTTTCATTGCGGTCAATTGCGGCGCCATCCCCGAGCATCTGCTCGAGGCCGAATTCTTCGGTTATCGCAAAGGCGCCTTCACCGGTGCCACCGAAGACCGCGAAGGTTTTTTCCAGGCCGCCCATGGTGGCACGCTGTTTCTGGACGAGATCGGCGACCTGCCTTTGTCCATGCAGTCCAAACTGCTGCGCGCGATTCAGGAGCGTGCCATTCGCCCCGTTGGGACGACCAATGAAATGCCGGTCGACGTGCGCATCATCAGCGCCAGTCACAAGGACCTAGGCAGCGAAGTCCAGAATCAGCGCTTCCGCCAGGACTTGTATTACCGCCTCAACGTCATCCAGATTTCTCTGCCGCCTCTGCGCGAACGACTCAGCGACCTACCCATGTTGAGCCAGCGTATTCTCGACAAGATCGCCCATGAATCGCACATGCCCGAGACGGCCACCCTCAGTGCGGCCGCCCTCGAGGCGCTGGCGCAATACAGCTTCCCCGGCAACATCCGAGAGCTTGAGAACATGCTGCAACGTGCGGTGGCGCTGAGCAATCAAAGCCTGATCGAGGCCGAAGATCTCGGCCTGACCTGCGCACAACCGACCGCCGCCACGCCATTGGCCGAAAGCCCGATCTCATCGGACTCGTATGCCCACACCGTTCCGGCGGACCTGCCCCCGCCGCTTGCTGCCGATCTGCCGCATGATCTGGCGGGGCATCTGGACCAGATCGAGCGCGACATCCTGATTCGGGCGCTTGAGAAACACCGTCTGAACCGCACCGCCGCCGGTGCCAGCCTGGGCCTGTCTTTGAGACAGATGCGCTACCGCATGGCCCGCCTGGGCGTGCAAGTCACCGACAAAGGCCTGGTGCTGGGCGAACGCTTTGACCCCGAGCAAGATGCCGATTGACCTGACCTGGTGCGATGGCTGGCTGCAGAGCGCCCGCCATGTCGTATCGCCCAATTTCGGCGCTCGCCCGCTGGATGAGCCCATCACGCTGGCCGTGGTGCACTCCATCAGCCTGCCGCCCGGGGTGTATGGCGGCCAGGAGGTTGAACAGCTTTTCACCAATCAACTGGACTGGTCGGCCCACCCCTACTTCGAACAGATCAGGGGCGCAGAGGTCTCGGCGCACTTCTTCATCCGGCGCACCGGCGAGCTGGTCCAGTTCGTCTCCGTTCGGGATCGGGCCTGGCATGCCGGTCGCTCTTGCTGGCAAGGGCGCGATAACTGCAACGACTACTCGGTGGGGATCGAACTCGAAGGTCTCGAAGACCACCCCTTCGAGACCACCCAATACGCCAGCTTGGGCCAGCTCATTCTGGCATTGGCGCAACAGTGGCCCATCGACACCGTGGTAGGCCATGAGCACATCGCACCGGGTCGAAAAAAAGACCCGGGCAGCGCATTCGACTGGCCTTTGCTCAAGCGCCTTTTGAATGATCGCCAGGACCTGATTCCCGCCTTGCCATCGCGGGCTTGACCGCCCTACAACGACTGGCGCCAAAGGGGATCCCGACTTCTCCCATGGGCAGTTTCCCTCAAATGCATCCAAGTGCAACCGGCGGCTTCGATTTAGCGTTATAGTCACACCCGAACACTACAGGTAGCGCCCAAAGGCGAACAAAACCCCAGATCTAGTGTTCTGCACCCAGCAACCCGAAGGCCATTTCGGGACCAAATGAAGGCCATGCAGCACGTCGCAGCCCTCATCCATAAGAAGGAAACACCATGCAATCGACAACGACCAGCACCCCGTCGCCCACGACGCCAGGCTTCCCCGGCAATGCCGCCCAGGATGCCGTCCCCGCGCGTCAATCGGCCTTCTCGTCTTTCCAGATCATCCGACGCAATGGTGCCGTCGTTGCCTTTGAACCCAGCAAGATCGCCGTCGCTTTGATGAAGGCCTTCCTGGCCGTGCATGGCACCCAAGGTGCGGCATCGGCCAGCGTGCGCGAAACCGTTGATGCCTTGACCGAAACCGTCGTGCGCGCCCTGGTGCGCTCGCGTCCCGGTGGCGGCACCTTCCACATCGAAGACGTACAAGACCAGGTCGAATTGGGCCTGATGCGCGGCGGCCACCATGAAATCGCGCGCGCTTATGTGCTGTATCGCGAACGCCGCGCACAAGAACGTTCCAAACAAGCTGAATCGGCCCAAGCGGCAGCCCTGCCGACTTTGACCGTGATCGACCGCGGCCAACGCGTCCCACTGGACCTGGCTCGTCTGCAACAACTGATCGAATCGGCGTGTGCTGGTTTGGGCGACGACGTCAAGGCGGCTCCCATCCTGGCCGAGACGCAACGCAATCTGTACGACGGCGTGTCGATCGACGAGGTGTACAAGGCCGCCATCCTGGCCGCTCGCACCCGCATCGAACATGACCCCGCCTACACCCGCGCCACGGCTCGTCTGCTGCAGCACACCATCCGTCGCGAGATCCTGGGCGACGAAGTCACCCACGACGAAATGGCCACGCGTTACGCCGAGTACTTCCCCCAGTTCATCAAGAAGGGCGTTGAAGCTGAACTGCTGGATGACAAGATGGCTCAGTTCGACCTGGCTCGTCTGGGTGCCGCACTGAAGTACGAACGCGACCTGAACTTCGACTACCTGGGTCTGCAAACCCTGTACGACCGCTACTTCCTGCACGTCGACGGCAAGCGCATCGAAATGCCACAGGCCTTCTTCATGCGCGTCGCCATGGGCCTGGCTCTGAATGAAATCGACCGCGAAGCCCGTGCCATCGAGTTCTACGAGTTGCTGTCGTCGTTCGACTTCATGTCCTCGACCCCCACGCTGTTCAACTCGGGCAGCCGCCGCTCGCAACTGTCGTCGTGCTACCTGACCACGGTCCCCGACGACCTGGACGGCATCTACGAAGCCATCAAGGAAAACGCCCTGCTGTCCAAATTCGCGGGCGGCCTGGGCAACGACTGGACCCCGGTTCGCGCACTGGGTTCGCACATCAAGGGCACCAACGGCAAGTCGCAAGGCGTCGTCCCCTTCCTGAAGGTGGTCAACGACACGGCTGTGGCCGTGAACCAAGGCGGCAAGCGCAAGGGCGCGGTCTGCGCCTATCTGGAATCGTGGCACCTGGACGTTGAAGAGTTCCTGGAACTGCGCAAGAACACCGGTGACGATCGCCGTCGTACCCACGACATGAACACGGCCAACTGGATTCCCGACCTGTTCATGCGTCGCGTGATGGAAGGTGGCGACTGGACCTTGTTCTCGCCTGCTACCTGCCCCGATCTGCACGACAAATTCGGCGTCGCTTTCGAAGAGGCCTACACCGCCTACGAAGCCAAGGCTGACCGCGGTGAGATCAAGCTGTTCAAGCGCATCAAGGCGGTGGACCTGTGGCGCAAGATGCTGTCGATGCTGTTCGAAACCGGCCACCCCTGGATCACCTTCAAGGATGCCTGTAACGTTCGCTCGCCACAGCAACACGTGGGCGTGGTTCACTCGTCCAACCTGTGCACCGAAATCACCCTGAACACCAACGGTGGCGAAATCGCCGTGTGCAACCTGGGCTCGGTGAACCTGTCGCACCACTTGAAGGATGGCGGCATCGACCACGAGAAGCTGCGAAAGACGGTCCGCACCGCGATGCGCATGCTCGACAACGTGATCGACATCAACTACTACGCGGTCAAGAAGGCCCGTGACTCGAACCTGCGTCACCGCCCGGTCGGCCTGGGGATCATGGCCTTCCAGGACTCGCTGTACCAACTGCGCCTGCCTTACGCCTCTGACGCTGCCGTCGAGTTCGCTGACCGCTCGATGGAAGCCGTCTGCTATTACGCCTACCTGGCATCGACCGAGTTGGCTGAAGAGCGTGGCCGCTACTCCAGCTATCGCGGCTCGCTGTGGGATCGTGGCATCTTGCCGATCGACTCGCTCAAGCTCCTGGCAGAACAACGTGGCGGCTACGTCGAAGTCGACACCTCCATCACGATGGACTGGGATGCCCTGCGCGCTCGCATCGCTCAATACGGCATGCGCAACTCCAACTGCGTCGCCATTGCCCCCACCGCCACCATCTCCAACATCGTGGGCGTGGATGCATCGATCGAGCCTTGCTTTGGCAACCTGTCCGTGAAGTCCAACCTGTCGGGCGAATTCACCGTGGTCAACGAGTACCTGGTGCGCGACCTCAAGAAGCTGGGCCTGTGGGACGACGTCATGGTCATGGACCTCAAGCACTTCGACGGCTCGCTGCGCCGCATCGACCGCGTGCCTGAAGACCTCAAGAACCTGTATGCCACCGCCTTCGAAGTCGAACCCGTGTGGTTGGTCGAAGCGGCATCGCGTCGTCAGAAGTGGATCGACCAGGCTCAGTCCCTGAACATCTACATGGCAGGCGCATCAGGCAAGAAGCTCGATGAAACCTACAAGCTGGCATGGTTGCGTGGTTTGAAGACCACCTACTACCTCCGCACAGTGGGTGCCACGCATGCTGAGAAGTCCACAGTGTCTCGCGGTCAACTCAATGCCGTGCCCAGCAGTGGCGGCATGAGCAGCGCATCGATGGCGCCTGCTGCCGCGCCGCAAAGCGCTGCACCTGAGTTGTCTGCAGAGCCTGCAACCGACATCAAGTTCTGCTCGATCGACAACCCCGACTGCGAGGCTTGTCAGTAAAGCAAGGCACGCGATCCATGTGATCCATGAACAAGGCCTCGGCATCAACACTGACGCACGAGGCCTTGTTTGCCTTCCATTCATGCGCACTTCGATGCAAGGCAGCAACAACTGCAGGCCTTTTGTGTCAAGAAGTGCTTGGTGTTTTTAACAACACCCTTTCATAATCCGACTCAATAGGATGTACACCATGTTGGTCTGGGAAGACGACTCTTCTAAATCATCTTCGATGCACTCAGCTTCTGTGCCGACTTCGCATGGCGACGCACGGAACAATGCCCCGTCGACTCTGCAGTCTGCATCCATGCAGGCTGTGACGACTGCCCCCACATCCGCTGCCAGCCCAACGCGCCGTGTCAATGCCGCCGACAAGCGCATCATCAACGGCCAGACCGATGTGAACCAACTGGTTCCGTTCAAGTACAAGTGGGCCTGGGAAAAGTACCTCGCCACCTGCGCCAACCACTGGATGCCACAAGAAGTGAACATGTCGCGCGACATCGCCTTGTGGAAGGACCCCAATGGTTTGACCGAAGACGAGCGCCGCATCATCAAGCGCAACCTCGGCTTCTTCGTGACCGCGGACTCGCTGGCTGCCAACAACATCGTGTTGGGCACCTACCGTCACATCACGGCACCCGAAGCGCGTCAGTTCTTGCTGCGCCAGGCTTTTGAAGAAGCCATCCACACCCACGCCTATCAATACATCGTTGAATCGCTGGGCCTGGACGAAGGCGAGATCTTCAACGCGTATCACGAAGTGGCCGCCATCCGCGAGAAGGATGAATTCCTGATCCCGTTCATCGACGCGATCATGGATCCCAACTTCCACACCGGCACGCTCGAGAACGATCAGACTTTGCTCAAGTCCATCATCGTGTTCGCTTGCCTGATGGAAGGTTTGTTCTTCTATGTGGGCTTCACGCAGATTCTGGCTCTGGGTCGTCAAAACAAAATGACCGGTGCCGCAGAGCAATATCAATACATCTTGCGCGATGAATCGATGCACTGCAATTTCGGGATCGACCTGATCAATCAGATCAAACTCGAAAACCCCCAATTGTGGACAGCGCAATTTAAGGCTGAAATCAAGGCGCTTTTCCTTAAAGCTGTTGAATTGGAATACCGATACGCTGAAGACACCATGCCACGTGGGGTTTTGGGTCTCAACGCATCCATGTTCAAGGGTTATCTGCGCTACATCGCCAACCGTCGTGCAACCCAGATCGGGTTGGAGGAGCTCTTCCCGAATGAAGAGAACCCCTTCCCATGGATGAGTGAAATGATTGACCTGAAGAAGGAACGCAACTTCTTCGAAACCCGCGTTATTGAATACCAGTCGGGCGGCGCCCTGTCTTGGGATTGAGAACCTTGCTGACCGTTGCAAAGGCACTCAACCAGGACATGTCTACCCGACATACCCCATTCATTGCACCGCACTCAGATCCTAGGGGGTGTTGGGCGATGAATCCCTGTGCTGCATGCTGCAGCGCAGTGCTCTTTGCAACTTGATCAAGGAGATCCGTATGGCAACTGCGAAAAAAGCTGCAGCGAAAAAAGCTGCACCGGCCAAGAAGGCCGCTGTGAAGAAGGCTGCGCCCGCCAAGAAGGCCGCTGTGAAGAAAGCTGCACCTGCTAAGAAGGCAGCCGTGAAGAAGGCGGCTCCCGCCAAGAAGGCAGCGGTCAAAAAGGCTGCGCCCGCCAAGAAGGCAGCCGTGAAGAAGGCAGCGCCCGCCAAGAAGGCTGCAGTCAAGAAAGCCGCACCGGCCAAGAAGGCTGCAGTGAAGAAGGCTGCTCCAGCCAAGAAGGCTGCAGTCAAGAAAGCCGCACCGGCCAAGAAGGCTGCAGTGAAGAAGGCTGCTGCTCCTGCCAAGAAGGCCGCGGCGCCTAAAAAGCCCGCAGCCAAGAAGGCAGCGACCAAGAAGGCCGCCCCTGCCAAGCCTGCCCCTGCTGCCAAAAAGCCAGCAGCGCCTGCCGCCAAGACCACGCTGAGCCCTCAAGCCGCATGGCCTTTCCCGACAGGCAACAAGCCTTGATACCAGCACAACTGGTATGTTTGAAGCCCGACGCCCGTCGGGCTTTTCTTTTTCTAGCGCCCTTATTTTTTCAACCTTCTGCGACTCAAGCAATCAGCACATGGCGACCTCGCGCTCCAAGCCATCACCCCAAACGTCAGACGACGGACTGGCACTGAGTTTGACTCTAGACTGGCCCTGCCTTCGCCTGGTCGACACCAACAAGACCACTCCACACGTGGTCATCGACATCAGCGTCTCTCCCAACGCCAAGAAGACCGAAGTGGTGGGATGGCACGATGGCGCCTTGCGCGTCCGCTTGAATGCCCCACCTGTTGACGGCGCAGCCAACGAAGCCTTACGTCGATGGCTCGCTGATGAAGTCCCCCTGCAAATGAATCGGGTCGAACTGCTGCGCGGCGCGACCGGCCGACGGAAACAACTCGCCTTGCATTGTGAAGCCGCCCCCGTCGTTCAATGGCTCCAACGCTTAACTGAGACAGGCGCGCTCCCAAACAAGTAGTGCAAGATAGAATGCAAGGTTTGTCGCAAGACCATCTCTAGTCAAGGCTGCCCCTCCATGGCCCAGTACGTTTTCACCATGAACCGCGTCGGGAAGATCGTTCCCCCGAAGCGGCAGATCCTCAAAGACATCACCCTAAGCTTCTTCCCGGGCGCCAAGATCGGCGTGCTGGGCGTGAACGGCTCCGGCAAGTCCACCTTCCTCAAGATCATGGCAGGCGTGGACAAGGACATCGAGGGCGAAGCCGTCCCGATGCCCGGCATCAAGATCGGCTACCTGCCTCAGGAGCCCCAACTGAACCCCGAACAAACCGTTCGCGAAGCGGTCGAAGAAGGCATCGGTGGCGTGCTGGCGGCCAAGAAGCGTCTGGACGAGGTCTACGCGGCCTATGCCGAACCCGACGCAGACTTTGACGCCCTGGCTGCCGAGCAAGGCGAGCTGGAGGCCATCATCGCCGCTGGCGGTTCCGAAAACACCGACTTGCAACTGGAACTGGCCGCCGACGCCCTGCGCCTGCCCGCCTGGGACGCCGTCATCGGCAACCTGTCCGGTGGCGAGAAGCGCCGCGTGGCCCTGTGCCGCCTGCTGCTGTCCAAACCCGACATGCTGCTGCTTGACGAACCGACCAACCACTTGGATGCCGAATCCGTCGACTGGCTGGAGCAGTTCCTGCAACGCTTCTCGGGCACCGTGGTGGCCATCACCCACGACCGCTACTTCCTGGACAACGCGGCCGAGTGGATCCTCGAACTGGACCGCGGCGCAGGCCACCCCTACAAGGGCAACTATTCCGACTGGCTGGAAGCCAAGGAAAAGCGCCTGGAAGCCGAACAGAAGACCGAAGACGCGCGCGCCAAGGCCCTGAAGCAGGAACTGGAATGGGTTCGCAAGAACACCAAGGGTCGCCAGGCCAAGAGCAAGGCCCGTCTGGCCCGTTTCGAAGAGCTGAGCGACGTCGAATACCAGAAGCGCAACGAGACCAACGAAATCTTCATTCCTGTGGCCGAGCGCCTGGGCAATGAAGTCATCGAGTTCAAGAACGTCACCAAGTCCTTTGGCGACCGCGTGCTGATCGACAACCTGAGCTTCAAGGTGCCCGCAGGCGCGATCGTCGGCATCATCGGCCCCAACGGTGCCGGTAAGTCGACCTTGTTCCGCATGATCCAGGGCGTCGAGAAGCCCGACAGCGGTGAAGTGGTCATCGGCAAGACGGCGCAACTGGCCTTCGTCGACCAAAGCCGTGAAGGCCTGGCCGCTGACAAGACCGTGTGGCAAGACGTGTCCGGTGGACTGGACAACATCGTCGTCGGCAAGTTCGTGATGCCCTCGCGCGCCTACATCGGCCGCTTCAACTTCAAGGGTAACGACCAGCAAAAGCTGGTGGGCAACCTGTCCGGTGGTGAACGCGGCCGCCTGCACTTGGCCAAGACACTGGCTCAGGGCGGCAACGTGCTGATGCTTGACGAACCGTCTAACGACCTGGACGTCGAAACCCTGCGTGCGCTGGAAGACGCGCTGCTCGAATTCGCGGGCAGCGCGATGATCATCTCCCACGATCGCTGGTTCCTCGACCGCATCTGTACGCACATCCTCGCTTGCGAAGGCGATTCGCAGTGGTTCTTCTTTGACGGCAACTATCAGGAATACGAAGCCGACAAGAAGAAGCGCCTGGGCGAAGAAGGCGCACGTCCCAAGCGTGTTCGCTTCAAGCCCATCCGCTGATTCATCCAGCTGTCATGCCAAGCCCGCTTCGTGCGGGCTTTTTTGTTTTTGACCACCGATTTCGGGGGGCCAGTCACTAGGGTTTCCGTCAGAGGGTCTTTCAGACCCAGTGACTAGAATTTGCTCGAATCTTTGAACCTCAAAGAGGTGCGCTCGTTGCCGATCGAGCCCCTGTTTGGAAGCCAGAGCCACTGACATTACATGCAACGGGTCACGTCGACCCGATGCTTGCTGGAGACCGATTGATGCTTGCCCGGATGACCCGACTTCTGTCCTTGACCATGGTGGCCGCCGCCGCCATGACCTTAGGGGGCTGCGCCTCCGTTGAACGGGCTGGCACCAACCTGGCATTGAAGAAGATCTTTGAAGAGAAGATCACCCCCGAAGTCATGAAGCTCGGTGACGTCGACATGGTGTGCAACTTCTCCTATGTCAACACACCCCTGGTTTCGGCCATGCGCGGCTTCCATGGCAACCCTGACCTGATGGAGACCGTGATGCTGTCGGCTGGTGGCGTGTGCTCCGACGCCCAGGCCGTGTCCGACGAATTGCGCTACCTGCGCGCCTCGCGCGACAAGCGCCCTGATGAAGCGCAAGACGCCCGGATCTCGCAAAAGCGCTGGCTGGCTCTGACCGCGCAGCGCCAATACACCGCCTACCAACGCATGGTCGGCAAGATGGAAGAGAAATACAGCATCAAGTACGGCAGCACCTGCCCTGACTTCAGCCGCGACTTCGATGAGTTCGTCTACCTGATGGGCACCATCTCGGGTCTGCAAGCCATGCAGAACGACATTGCTGCCCAACAGACCGTGGGCGTGCCCACCGACATCGCGCCCATGGCCGATGCCGCGCTCAAATGCCTGAACAACGCCAAGTGGTGGGGCGCACCGGAAGCGGCCCGCGCCACCGTGTGGAGCATCATCCCGGGCTCGGGCCAGGGGCGTGACATCAAGGGCACCTTCGACAAAGCCATGACCCTGGCCGAAGCCAAGGGCGTGCGCCTGGCTCACGTGATGGCCGCCATGGCCGCACAGTCATCCGACGACGCCGCCACCGTGCGGGAGGTGATCAAGCGATTCGTCAACGTTCAGAATTTCACCCCTTCCGTTGACTATCAGTTGATCGACTCGATCGCCTACCAGCAACTGCTCAACATCTCGGACCGACTGTGGACGCAGAACGCCGGCACCCGCACGCCGCTGGCCAGCCTGGGCAAGTTCTGGGATGACAAGACCGGCGGAGACGTCAACGCCGACGACTACCTGAAGTGACATCAGACGCCGTCAGTTTGTATCACTAGGTAAATTCCCTTCCCGCAGATGTGGGAGGGGAGCGCGCCGAATCCGACGCGAGACAGATATAGTCCAAGGACTGCAATATCGATCACACGCGTGTTCAGATTTGCCCAGGACCAGAACATCGAACAAGGGCCAGACCCAGTGGCCCTTGATTTTTTTGTACCGAGGAGCCTCCATGAAATTGGTTCAATCCATCAGCAAGATCAGCGCCGCCGCCCTGGTGGTATTGGGTGCATCGACCCAGGCCCAAGCGGGTCAGAAGATTTGCGTTTACGACTTGCTGGGCACATCCGGCGACATCTACAACATGGCCAAGGACTATGCGCTGGCCATGCAAAAGAACGGTGTCTCGATTGAACTCAAGGGCTACACCGACGAACGCGTGGCCACCGAAGACTTCCGCACCGGCCAGTGCGATGGCGTGATCGCCACGGCCTTCCGCACCCGCCAATTCAACATCGTCGCAGGCTCGATCGACACGCTGGGTGCCACCACCATCGTGCGCGACGGCAAGATCGACATGCCCGCCAGCTACGACGTGGTTCGCCGAGTCATCCAGACCTACGCTGCGCCCCAAGCCGCCAAATTGATGGTCGAAGGCAACTACGAAGTCGGTGGCATTGTGCCCCTGGGCGCGGCCTACCCGGTGCTCAACGACCGCAAGCTCAACACGGTTGAAGCGCTGGCCGGCAAACGCATCGCCTCGTTCGATTACGACAAGGCACAGGCAGTCATGATCCAGCGCATCGGTGCCCAACCGGTGTCCGCCGACATCACCAACTTCGCCACCAAGTTCAACAACGGCTCGGTCGACATGGTGGGCGCGCCTTCCATGGCTTACAAGCCTCTCGAGTTGCACAAGGGCATTGGCAAGAATGGCGGCATCGTTCGCTTCCCCATGTTGATCCTGACGTATCAGGTCATGCTCAACAAGACCAAGTTCCCTGAAGGCTTTGGCGGCAAGTCGCGTGAATACTGGCTCTCCCAGTTTGACCGTGCCATGCAGTTGATCAAGCAGGCCGACGCCAGCATCCCGCCCGCCACCTGGGTCGAGCTGAGCGCAGAGAACTCCTACAAGTACACCTTGATGTTGCGCGAGTCGCGCATCGACATCGCTCAACAAGGCCTGTACGACAAGCGGGGTCTGAAAGTCATCAAGCGGATTCGTTGCAGCGTCAACCCGGCCGATCCGGAATGCGCAACCAAGTCTGAAGAAGACTGGAAGTAATCCAGCCTGAGGGCCCTCAGGCCCGGCCAGGTATCGAACGGGGGGGCTTCACGCCCCCTCTTGATTGACGGCTCTGCATCACGAGCCACGTCACCGCAGTGAACATGACTACCGCATCGACCTCCCGACAGTTCCTGGGTCGAACCTTCCTTGAATGGTTCTCCAGTCTCCCCGTTTTCGCCCTTCTGCTGCTGACCTTGATCATCGGCACCGGCGAAATGGTTCACGGCCAGCTGCTCAAGCTGGGTGAATCCATGTTCGGCGACAAGGCCGCGCAGGTTCAATACTTCATGTTGCGCGCGGACCCGGTCAAGCCCGAGTGCGACCCCAACCCCAACATCGAAGCCGAGATCCAGAAGCAGATGGCCGGCACCCCCAAAGGCGGCGGTGACGACATCGACAATCTGTTCGGCGAGACTGCAGCGCCCTCCGATCCTGCCATCGTGCGCAAGTCGGTCGAACAAGCCCGCTCGATCTGCCAGCTCAAGATGAGCCTGTACGAGCGCGTGGTGCAGCACCAGACCACCCAGGTCAAGATCTATCGCACGATTGAAACCAGCTTCTTTGGCCTCTTCCAGGTTGGCACGGACAACCGCCCCCTGATCCTGTTGCTGATGGTTGCCATTGCCGCGATCACGACGACGCTGGGCTTCCATCACATCGGCATCCGTCCCGGCCACTACACCAAGGACTATTTCGTCCAATCGGCCAGTCAGGCCGTCGCGTCGGGCCTGCTGCTGTTCTCGACGGTTCGCTACTATCAGATCCTCCAGGGCTCCGGCGTGCCCATCGAGCACCCTTTCCTGCACTACGTCTGGATGGCGCTGTTCACAGTCTTGCTGCTGATCAACCTCAAGCGCGTGGTGATGCCGGTCAAGTCGCCCAACGGCCCAGGCGAATGGTCTTCGGCCCTGTTGTCGATGCCGCTCTACGCACAGATGGGCACGATCGCGGGCGTCTACTTCCTGATCAAGGGCCACCATGCCGGCCTGGCCATCTACATCAACCAGTTGATGGAGCTGCCCAGCATTTTCATGAACCTGGGCTTGTTCATCTGGTCGGGCATGCTGCTCAAGCAAAGCCGTGTGGTTGACCTGTTCATGGACGTGCTGCGCCCCTGGAGCCTCTCGCCCCAGCTGCTGACCTACATCATCTTGCTGGCCGCGGCGGTGGCCACGGCCTACACCGGCGCCTCCGGTATTTTTGTGATTGCCGCCGGCGGCATCATCTATCACGAGGTGCGTGCTTCCGGTGGATCACGACAGTTCGCACTGGCCGCCACTGCCATGTCCGGCTCTCTGGGCGTGGTGCTGCGCCCTTGCCTGCTGGTGGTGCTGATTGCCGCGCTGAACAAGCAAGTGACCACCAATGGCCTGTACCACTGGGGCTTCTATGTGTTCCTGCTGACTTCGACGCTGTTCTTCCTGGCCTCACAAATGCTGCGCACCGAGAAGTCCAACATCGAGGCTTTTGGGGTCGCCATCCCCGCCATGCTGCGCCAGATGATCCCCACCCTGCCCTATGTGGCCGTGGTGGTGATGGTGGTGGCGCTGTATGAATACGCGCTGGACACCAAGCTCAACGAGATCACGGCGCCCACGATCATGCCTGTCATGTTGATCATCATTCTGGTGTTCGACAAGATGACCAACAAGGGCAAGGCGGAGTTGACGCCCGACTACGCCAGCCACCGTCAAAACGGTGTCGAGAAGTCCATCCGTTACGCCACCAACGAAACCATCGGCCACATTGGTGCGCTGCTCAGCCTGATGACCCTGTCTCTGGCCATGGGCGGTGTGATCGAGCGCTCCGAGGTGATGAGCTACGCACCCAAGGTGTTCTCGAGCCACTGGACAGCCATGGCCTTCCTGGTTGTCACCAAGGTGCTGCTGGGCATGATCATGGACCCGTTCGGCGCGGTGGTGCTGGTGTCGGGCACCCTGGCGCCGATCGCTTACGCCAATGGCATCGAACCCCTGCACTTCTGGATGATGGTGCTGGTGGCGTTCGAGCTGGGTTACCTGTTGCCGCCTGTGGCCATCAACCAGATCCTGACGCGTCAGGTGATTGGCGAAGACGAGGTCGAGCTGGCCGACAAGGAAGTGGCGGGCATGACCTTCTATCGCCGCTACGAGCGCTGGATCCTGCCCCTGGTGGTGATGACCGCGGGCTTGGCGGTGGTCTCGTTCGGCCCGCTGGCCGTGCATGACTACCCGCAGCTGCAATTCATCGCCAACTGGTTCAGCCCTGCGACGGGACCGTGATGTCGCCAGGGGCACGAGCCCCTGCCTGAACAAAAAACCGGCGACAGGCACTCAGGCCTTCGCCGGTTTTTTCATGCCCGCATGGAGCTGGGCTCAGAACTTGTATTCGGGGTTGGTCGGACGAAATTCCGTATCGGCCAGGCGGCGCGCCAAGGCGTTGTCGATGATGACCCGCTCACGCAACTGGTCGTTGTCGTCCCACACCTCGACCGTGCGCACATAGACCTTGCGCAGATCGAAGCCCAGGCGCACTTTCTTGCCATAGTAGGTCGGACGCCCGGTCGGACGCTCCCACGTCACCGCAACCAGGCGGCGGCCTGCTTCTGGCAGGACCTCCACGCGAGACGGGCGCCCGTCACCGCCGCCACGTAGCCAGCGCTCGGTGTCCGCGGCGAATTTGTCAGCCAGATACTGCGGCCCGAGATCGCGCAAGGAGTGGTTGGAGCTGATCTTGGCCAAGGCACTGTTCAAAGGCAGCCAGAAAGGCTGGATCCCCAGCAGGCCGCCCGCATGGCCATACACCTGGTCCCGGTCGACGGTCTCGTCGTAAATCACTTCTGCGCCCGCATCGGGCCCGCCCTCCAGCCAGTTGACGTAGACCTGCCGCGGCTGATGCCGGTATTTGATGTAGTTGATGAACGGCTGCTCCGTCCAGCCCTGCGGCAGTCGCTCCTGCCTGCGAACCCAGAACTCCGCCTCCCGGTAGATCTGGGCGCTCAGTTTCAGGAAGGCCGAATAGGTGGCGGCCGGCATGTTCTTGAAGAACCAGACCAGCATCTCGTCGGGCAGACCCACCAGCTTCTCGGTCTTGAACCACTGCGCGAGTTCACGCGCCTGGGCGTCGGGCGCCGTGGCGGAAAAGGCCAGCGCGGGCGCACCCTGCGCCCCGGCCTGCGGCGCATAAGAGGTCAGCCCCGCTGTGGCAACAGCCATCGCCCATAAGGTCAATTGGCGTCTGGACACAACGCGGGACATCTGCACTCCTTCATTTGACTTCTGTATTGAGGAGCCAGCGTCTGATGGTATGTTCAGCCGTATGACCCATTTTGCAGAATTGTGGATGACTTTCGTCTTGAACTATCCCCCCGAACAAGAGGGAACGGACACCCCAAAACGCGGGTTTCCCCGAAAAAATACCGCCTTGATTGGCGCCGTGGCACTCCTGGCCAGCGCCTGCAGTACGACCCCTGCTCCGCCCGTCGGTTCCGCAACGGCAGCAAGCCACACCGGCACCCCCAGCGCCGCCACGGCAGCGGCCGCACCGGCCTCCGCAGCCAGCGGGGCCACGATGCCCACCGGCGGGCCGCCCGCCTTCGATTTGGTCACCAAAGGCGCGGAACGGCAAGACGGCTATGTCCCGATTTGGCGCCGCCAGGACAAAGTGCTGTTCGAAATCAGCCCCGAACTGCTGGGCAAACCTTTGTTCCTGTCACCCAAGCTGGCGACCGGGCTGGGCGAAGCCGGCCTGTTCGGGGGCCTGATGCAAAGCCGCTGGTCGCAAATGGGGCGGCCTCAGTGGGTGGAATTCCGCAAGGTGCAGCAACAGATTCAACTGGTTGCCATCAACGCCGCCTTCACCGCCAAACCCGGTTCGCCGGAAGCGCGTGCCGTGGATGCCGCCTTTTCTCCCAGCTTGCTGTCGAGTGTGCCCATTCTGAGTGCGCCGCAAGGCAAATCTGGCGCCGTGTTGATTGATGCTCAGGCGCTGTTCATCACCGACTTGCTGGGCCTGGCGCCGCAATTGCAGCGCGCCTATCGACAGGCTTACGCTTTCGATTCGAAGAACTCCAATGTGTCCGAGGTTCGCCCTGAGAAAGACGGCCTGTTCCTGGAGATTCAACACCATTTCGGCACGGCCACCCTGGCGCAACCGACCGGTGCACCCGGGCCGGCTCCCAGCTACCCTGTTTCGGTGCCGGATCCCCGCAGCCTGTTCATCACCGTTCACTACAGCCTGACGCCCTTGCCGACCCAAACGATGACGCCTCGCCCGGCGGATCAACGGGTGGGTTACTTCACGACAACGGTGGCGGATTTTTCCAACGACCTGGCGCGCAACCCGCGCAAGCGCTTCATCAATCGCTGGCAGTTGGAAAAGAAGGCCCCATCCGCAGACAAATCCCCGCCCATCAAGCCCATCGTGTTCTGGCTGGACCCGACCATTCCGACGGCTTATCGCGAAGCGGTGAAGGCCGGAGTACTCGAATGGAACAAGGCCTTTGAGGCGATTGGTTTCGAGCATGCCGTCGAAGCCAAAGAAGCCCCCACCGACGCCCCGTTCGACACCCTGGCCACCGGCCATGCAGGCATTCGCTGGATGACCAACAGCCAGCCTCGATTTGGCGCCATTGGACCCACCCACGTCGACCCCCGCACCGGCGAGATTCTGGACGCCAACATCGCGCTGGAGAGCCTGTCCACCCGGGGCATTCGCGCCATCCGCAGCCAGTTCATGACGCAAGGCAGCGAGGCCATCCCCACGACAGATCAATGCGAACATGGCGCGATCGCAGCAGACCAGCTGGCCTATGCGATGGACTTGAAGTCGGTGCAGGCAGGCTTGCCACCAGACAGCCCGGAAGTGCAAGCGTTCGTGCTCGCCTATTTGAAGGACACGACCATGCATGAGGTCGGCCATGCGCTGGGCCTGCGGCACAACTTCCGGGCGTCCCGCTGGCGCCCCAATGCCGACTTGAACAATCTGGCCCTGACCGAACAGGCGGGCAACAGCGCCTCGGTCATGGACTACGCGCCCATCAACCTGCCCCTGCCCGGGCAAGCTGGCGGCGCGCCATTCCAGACCACGCTGGGGCCTTATGACTACTGGGCCATTGAATACGGCTACAAACCCTTGCCGGCCAATGTGGAACCGGCTGCGGCGCTGCGGCTCATCGCGCAACGCAGCGACGAGCCCGCCCACACCTGGGATCTGGCCTATGGGTCTGACGAGGACGCGGCTCAGGGTCTCGATCCCGACGCCCTGACCTTTGACCTGGGCCGCGACCCCATCGCCTTCGCCAAGGTGCGCCTGGCCATTGTTCAGGACCAGTTGCGTCGCCTGACCCAACGTCAACTCAAGGCCGATGACGAGCCTGCGGACCTGCGCCGCAGTGTGGCTTATGCCATGCGGGATCTGAGCAAGACCGCCTCGATCCTGACGCGTCAGATCGGTGGAATGGTGACCCGCCGTGACGGCCCGCAAAGCACGCGTGAACTGATGGCCCCGCTGCCTTCGGCCACCCAGCGTCAGGCCCTGGACTTGCTGATTCAGGCCTACCTGTCGACCGATGCCATTCGCATTCCGCCCGCCTTGCAGCGCCGGCTGGCGCCCGACTACCTGGAGCGCGCAGATGCCACCCATGAAGACGGTGCCGGCGGCGCAGCAACCGACTTCTCGGTCGCGGACCAGATGCTGGCCCGGCAGCGCGAGGTGCTGACCTACCTGATGAACGAAGGCCTGTCAGACCGGCTCAGCGACAACCAGGACAAGGTCCGAGACCGCGAACCCAAGGCCTTGAGCGCCCATGAACTGCATCAGCGCCTGCAAAAGGCCATCTGGGCGGATGCGGACGTGTCCGCAGAACAAGCCCCCTGGCAGCGCAATCTGCAGCGGGAGTATGTCAACCGCCTGACCATGAGCTTGCTGCGTGGCGCATCGGCCCGGGCCGACACCCGCGCGGCCATCCGGGAGCAGGCCAAGTCGACCCTGGCCCAGCTCAAAGGCACACACCGAGCCCCCCGCGCAGACCGCGGCGACGCAACGGCCTGGCAAGCCCATCGTCAGGACTGCATCGACACCCTCGAGCGCGCCTTGCAAGCGAGCGTCATCCGCGTCACCCCCTGATCGGCCATGGATCCCCCCGGGCCGCCGACGGTCACCCATCAGGGCGAGCCGCCCGCTCGGGTGATCGGGGGGACAATGCGCCCTGGTCCCTCTTGTTTTGATCATGGATTTAGCCACCCTGTTTTCCGCTTCCGGCCCCCTGGCGCGAGCCTTCGAGGGCTACCGTGTCCGGGTGGAGCAAATCGAGATGTCGCAGGCGATCCTGGCGGCAATTCGCGAGTCGCGAACCGTCGTGCTGGAGGCGGGCACCGGCGTGGGCAAGACGGCTGCGTACCTGGTCCCCTCGCTGCTCGAAGGCGGCAAGGTGATCATCTCCACGGGCACCAAGGCCCTGCAGGATCAGCTGTTTCACCGTGACTTGCCAGCGGTGCGTGATGCCTTGGCCGTGCCCGTGAAAACCGCCTTGCTCAAAGGTCGCAGCAACTACCTGTGCTGGCACCACCTGGATCGCGCCAATCAGGACGCCACCTTGCTAGCCAGCCGGCAGGAGGTCAAAGACCTGAGCACCATCAACCGGTTCATTCTCCTCAGCCCCACCGGCGACAAGGCCGAATGCACCTCGGTGCCAGAAAACGCCAGCATCTGGGCCCGCGTGACCTCGACACGCGAGAACTGCCTGGGCAGCGAATGCAAGCACTACAACGACTGCTTCGTGATGAAGGCCCGACGCGAAGCGCAGGACTCGGACGTGGTGGTGGTGAACCACCACTTGTTCTTCGCCGATCTGATGCTGCGTGAAGAAGGCGTGCCCGAGTTGCTGCCCAACGCGCAGACCATCATCTTTGACGAAGCGCACCAGTTGCCTGACACGGCGACCTTGTTCTTTGGCGAAACGCTGTCGTCGGCGCAACTGCTGGACTTCTTGCGCGATGCCTTGGCCATTGGCCAGGCGCAGGCCCGGGACGCCGCCCATTGGCCCGATCTGCTGGCGCCGCTGGACCGTGCCACCCGCGATTTGCGCCTGAGCTTCGGTCCGACGATGCAGCGCCTGGCGCATGCGCAACTGGGGGCCGACCACCCTTTGATCCCGACACTCAACCGACTTCGCGAGGCATTGTTCGCGGTTCGTGAAGTGCTGGCGTCCCAAGCCGAACGCAGTCCCGAACTGAACCAGTTGGATCGACGGGCCACCGAACTGAGCCACAACCTGCTTGCCTGGGGGGCGCCTGAACGTCAGGATGAGCCTGAGCTGTGCTGGGTCGACGTGGGCTCGCATGGCATTCAGTTGCACCGCACCCCCATCTCGGTGGCTGACGTATTCAAACGCCAGCGCCTGGGCCTGGCGGTGTCATCTGGCACGGACGATGACCCCGACCACCGCGACGCCGAAGCCGACCCTGCCCCACACGAGACGCCGCCCAAGCGGGCGTGGATCTTCACCTCTGCCACGCTGGCGGTCAAAAACAATTTTGACCACTTCACCCAAGGCCTGGGCCTGGACGATGCGCAGTGCGCTTCCTGGTCCAGTCCTTACGACTATCCGGCGCAAGCCATGCTGTATGTGCCGACCGGTCTGCCGGCACCCAATCATGCCGATCACACCCAAGCCGTCGTGGATGCCGCCTTGCCCTTGATCGAGGCCAACCGGGGCCGCGCTTTCATCTTGTGCACCAGTTTGCGTGCCGTGGGCAAAGCCACCGAGCGACTCAAACAGATCTTTCAGGAGCGCGACTGGCCCTTCCCGGTCTTGCAGCAAGGCGATGCCCCTCGCCCCACTTTGCTTGAGGACTTCCGCCGTGCGGGTAACGCCGTGCTGGTGGGCAGCCACAGCTTCTGGGAAGGCATCGACGTCAAAGGCGACGCCTTGACCCTGGTGGTCATCGACAAGCTGCCATTTGCGCCGCCCGACGACCCGGTGCTGGCCAAGCGGCTGGAGTTGCTGGAAAAAAGCGGTGGCAACCCGTTCATGGAACACCAGGTGCCGCAGGCCATCATCGCCCTCAAACAAGGCGCAGGACGCCTGATCCGAAGCGAAACGGACCACGGTGTCCTGATGATCGGCGACACGCGATTGATCGATCGCCCATATGGCCGCCGAATCTGGCAAAGTTTGCCGCCCATGAAGCGCACCCGGGTGGAGTCCGACGTGATCGAATTCCTGCGTACGCTCTAGCCCCCACTCCCTTCGTCGCCACACCATGACTCGCCAATGCCTTGCTTTGCAGCACATCAGTTTTGAAGACCTGGGCTCGCTCGAGCCGGTCTTGCGCGCCGCCGGATTTGAGATCACCTATCGCCAGGCCGGTGTCGACCCGCTCGATACCCCGGCTGCGCGGGCCGAATGGCAACAGGCCGACCTGGTGGTGGTGCTCGGTGGGCCCATTGGTGTCTACGAAGCGGACAGATATCCGTACATCACACACGAGCTCGCGCGGGTGGCGGAGCGTCTGCAGGCCAAGCGCCCTTTAGTGGGCATCTGCCTGGGCGCGCAAATGATGGCGGCCGCCAGCGGCCAGCGCGTGTACCCCGGCCCGGCCAAAGAGATCGGATGGGATGCCTTGCAGTTGAGCGCCGCAGGCCAGTCGTCTTGCCTGGCTGCCCTGGCCGCCTGCGAGCACCAGGTGCTGCATTGGCATGGTGACACCTTTGACTTGCCTGATGGCGCCACGCTGCTGGCTTCCACCCGTCTGGTGCCCCATCAGGCCTTTGCGATCGGGCATCACGCCTTGGGCCTGCAATGTCACCTCGAAGCGCAAGCCAGCCAGATCGAGCGCTGGTTGATCGGGCACACCTGCGAGCTGTCCCATGCCGGGGTCGACATTCATCAGATCCGCCGCGACACGGCCCGGTGGGGACAGGCACTGGAGCAGGCCGCCCAGCAAGCCTTCTTGCAATGGCTGGCTCAAGCCGGGCTTTTAGACCCTCGCTAAAAGTTCAGACTTCGAGGTTGTCGATCAGCCGGGTGGTGCCCAGCTTGGCCGCTGCCAGTGCCACCAGCGGCTCGTCGCCCTGCAGTTGCTGGGCCGTCGGTGGCAAGAGATCGAACTGCCGACGCAAGGTCACGTAGTCGGGCAGCCAGCCGCGAGCGGCCAGGCCTGACTTGGCATCGGCCTCGAGTGCGTCGATCCAGGCGGGCGCATCCAGCGTCGACGGGCTGGCTGCGCGCAGCGCCTTGACCGCCGACTGGATCGCCTGAAGGCTGCGGAACAATGCCAGTGCCTCCACGCGTTCCGCGTCGCTCAGATAGCCATTGCGTGACGACAAGGCCAGCCCTTGTGGGGCGCGCATGGTGTCCACCGCCACGATGTCGATGGGCAAAGCCATCTGGCGGACCATGGTGCGAATCACCATCAGCTGCTGGTAGTCCTTCTTGCCAAAAAAAGCGGCACGCGGCTGAACAATGTTGAACAGCTTGTGCACCACTGTGCAGACCCCGGTGAAGAAGCCGGGGCGAAACTCGCCTTCGAGCAAATTGGCCAGCGTGTCCGGGGGCACGACCTTGTAGCCCTGCGGTTCGGGGTACAGCTCGGCCTCGTCCGGCGCAAACAGGATGTCGCAACCTGCCCCTGCCAGCAACTGCGCGTCTCGTTCGAGCGTGCGCGGGTAGCGATCGAAATCCTCGTGGGGACCGAATTGCAGCCGATTGACAAAGATGCTGGCGACCACCGGGCTGTCGCCACCCGCCACGTGTTGCCTGGCGCGGCGGATCAGGTCGAGGTGACCCTCATGCAGGTTGCCCATGGTGGGCACAAAGGCGGGCGCTTGCTGGTTGGCCGACACGGCCTCACGAAGCTCGGCGATGCGATGAATGATGCGCATGATGGAAAGCAGTGGGTCAATAGCCGTGGACGGCCTCGTCAGGGAAGCTGCCGCCCTTGACGGCGGCCACATAGCGGCGAATCGCGTCTTCGATGGCGCCGCCTTCTGCCATGAAGTTGCGAACAAAACGGGGCAGCTTGCCGCGCGTCGCGCCCAGCATGTCATGCATCACCAGAACCTGGCCCGACGTCGACGCACCCGCGCCGATGCCGATGGTGATCAGATCCGGGTTGTCGGACTGAACCTGGGCCGCCACCGAGGAGGGCATCAACTCCAGAACCATCATGGCCGCACCGGCCTGCGCCAGTTCGCGGGCATGGCGACGCATCGTTTCAGCGCCGGCTTGATCGCGTCCCTGGATGCGATAGCCACCCAGGGCATGCACGCTCTGCGGGGTCAAGCCGAGGTGGGCACAGACCGGCACGCCACGCTCCGTCAGGAAATGAACCGTCTCGGCCGTCCAACCGCCACCTTCGAGTTTGACCATCTGGGCGCCGGCCTGCATCAGTGCCACACTGGAGCGTAAAGCCTGCTCGCGGTTTTCCTGATACGTGCCAAAAGGCAGATCGCCCACCACCCAGGCATGCCGGTTGCCCCTGGCCACACAGCGGGTGTGGTAGACCATGTCATCGAGCGAAACCGGTACGGTGCTGGCGTGGCCTTGCACCAGCATGCCCAGTGAGTCGCCGACCAGAATGGTGTCCACGCCGGCCTCGTCGATCAGACGGGCAAAGGTGGCATCGTAGGCGGTCAGCATGGTGACTTTTTCGCCTTGTGCATGCATCTCCCGCAGGCGGTGCAAGGTCATGACTTTGCGAATGGATTCAGCGGAAGGGGTACTCATATGAATGATCGTCCTCGGCGCACACGCCAATACGGGATGTGGCGCGATTCTAGGCCTGGAACGCCTGGCGCGCCGGTTTGGACGCGGCTGCGTCGGCTGGGTGCTTCGCTGTTGCTCGCATGCATCGCCTCGGCCTGTGGTGGGGGCAGTTCTGCTACCGCGACACCGGCCGACAGTGCGCCTGCCAGCGTGCCGTTGAAGGTGACCGTCTTCACGCCCCATTTGTCGCACCCATGGGGGCTGGCCTTTCTTCCCGATGGCAGCCTGCTGGTCACAGAACGAGGGGGGCAGATGAGGCGGGTCAGCGCCGATGGCCAAACCGTCTCGCCTCCCCTGACCGGCCTGCCGCCTGTTTTCGTCAAGAGCCAGAGCGGTTTGCTCGATGTGGTCCTGGACCCGGACTACGCCGTCACCCCCTGGGTGTACTGGAGCTATGCCGAGCCCGGCACGGGCAGCGAGGCGGGCTTGGCCGGCACGGCGGTGGCGCGTGGCCAGTTGAGCGGCAACGAGATGCGTCAGGTGGAGGTCATATTTCGCCAGAGTCCCAAGATCACAGATACCAATGGGGACCATTTCGGCGCGCGGCTGGTCTTCGCCCGCGACAAGACGCTGTTCATCACATTGGGCGAACGCCATCGCGATGACCCCGCCCATCCAGGCACGCAGTATGCGCAGAACCTGAGCAACGATCTGGGCAAGGTGGTGCGCATCGAGCGCGATGGCCGCATTCCCTCCGACAACCCGGATTTTGGTTCGGCATCAGCGCGCCCCGAACTGTGGAGCATCGGGCATCGCAATCCGCAGGGTGCCGCCCTGCACCCCGAAACCGGTGAGCTTTGGCTGGTCGAGCATGGCCCACAAGGCGGGGACGAACTCAATCGCGTCCTGCCCGGCCGAAACTATGGCTGGCCCTTGCGCAGCTATGGCTGCGTCTATGGCTCGCCGGTGGGTGACGCCTGCCGAGTCGGCGGCGGCACGCACGCCCCCGATTTCGAGGAGCCCCTGACCTACTGGGTACCCACGTCGATCGCCCCCAGCGGCCTGGCCTTCTACACGGCCAATCGGATCCCGCAGTGGACCGGCAATGTGTTCACCGGGGCACTGGCTGGGCAAGCCCTGTGGCGGCTGACCGTGCAAGGCAACAAGGTGGTCCAGCGAGAGGCGCTGTTCCAGGGCCAACTGGGCCGCATCCGCGATGTCCTGCAAGGGCCCGATGGCTGGCTGTACCTGCTGGTGGACAGCGGCGATGGCAGCATCCTGCGCATCGAACGGCAGGAGTGAGGGACTTCTTCAGGCGGGCTGATACGCCAGTCGCACGTAAATGGGCGCAAAGGCCTCGGCCTGGGTGATCTCGAGCAGGCGCTCCTTGGCCAGCTCCAGCATGGCAATGAAAGTCACCACCAGTACGGGGGCGCCGCGCGTGACGTCAAAGAGGTCTTCGAACTCGACAAAGCGCTGGCCTTGCAAGGTGCGCAACACCATGCCCATGTGTTCGCGTACCGACAACTCTTCTCGCGAGATGTGGTGATGCGTGTGCAGTTTGGCGCGCTGCAGGATATCTCGCCAGGCGTCGCGCAGATCGTCCAGGCTGACATCGGGATGCCGCACATGCACGGACGGGTCGTTGTGAACCTGTACCCGCAGAAAATCGCGACCCAGCAGAGGCACCTGGTCGAGCTTGCCCGCGGCCTTCTTCATCTGCTCGTATTCGATCAGACGGCGGACCAGTTCGGCCCGGGGGTCTTCAACTTCTTCGCCCTCTTCCGTCTTCTTGGGCGGCAGCAGCATCCGGGATTTGATCTCGATGAGCATTGCCGCCATCAGCAGGTACTCCGAGGCCAGCTCCAGATTGGTCTTGCGGATCTGGTCGACATACGCCAGATACTGGCGCGTCACATCGGCCAGCGGGATGTCCAGGATGTTGAAGTTCTGCTTGCGGATCAGATAGAGCAGCAAGTCCAGCGGGCCTTCAAAGGTCTCCAGAAAGACTTCCAGCGCATCGGGCGGGATGTACAGGTCCTGCGGCATGGCGAACAGCGGCTCGCCATACAGGCGCGCCACCGCCACGTTGTCGACCACAGTGGGCAAGCCCTGATCGTCCAACGGTGGCGAAGCCAGTTCAGCAGTCACTTGCGGGGATCCCAATCCATGCGCCTCAAGAGCCGGTCTCAGCCCTTGGTCTGGTAGACGTAAGGTTTCTGCGGGACGCGGCTTTCCTTGTATTCCTGCTGGGCCTGACGGTCGATGGCTTTGTCCCACAACAGCGAGCGGCCCTGGCGTTGACGCTCCTCCAGTTGAGGATCACGCTGCTTGAGGCTGTCGATGAACTGCGTCACGTCGGACTTGTAGGGCTTCCAGAAAAGAGGCATGAGTGGCACCAAATAAGGGTTTAGGGCGGCATTTTATCGGTCCCGGTCCTCTTCTGGGCGGCTTGGGCGGCCGACAATGCGGTTTATGCAAGAAATCGAGCTCAAATTTCAGATTCCGGACTCGGCTCTGGAGACCGTGCTGGCTGCGGTACGGCACCTGCCTGACCCGGCGCCTACGCAGCATTTGCAGGCGGCCTACTTCGACACCGCGGACCGCAAGCTGGCTCGGGCCCGCGCGGCGCTGAGGGTGCGGCAAGAGGATGACGAGTGGGTGCAGACGCTCAAGGCGTCCGGGGCCAACCCGATGATTCGGCTGGAAGACAACGTGACCCGCATCGCGCCACAAGAGGGTCAGCCGATCACACCCGATCTTGGTCTGCACCAGGGAGACGCCGCCGCGGCATTGCAGCGAGATCTCGCGTGGGATCCCGCAGGCGACCCGCATGGCCAGAACTGCGGGCTGATCCAGCTCTATCGCACCAACATGCTGCGTCACCGCGCGGAGTTGCAGGTGCACGATGCCGACGGCCGCAGCCTGGGTTGGGTTGAATTGGCCGTCGACTTGGGCGCCATCAGCGCCGGCCCGCACGCCGTACGGGTGCAAGAGCTCGAAATCGAATTGGTCAGCGGCTCCCCCCTGGCCGTGCTGGCCTGTGGCCGCGACTGGGTCGAACGCTTCGGACTCTGGCTGGACGTGCAGACCAAGGCACATCGCGGTGATCAGTTGGCCCGCCAGGCCGAGACGGGACTCTTCTCGCCCGCCCCGCCGGCCCGCCCAAAGGCAACGGCCCCCACCCGGCTATCGGCGCAGCAAGCCGCCCTCGACCAGGTCCTCTTCAACATGAGCGAGTTGGCATCGCCAAGCCACCCTGCCGATCTGGACAAGGGCCCCTGGCAACGTGCCTGGCTGGTCGGCCTGCGGCGCTTGAGCCTGTTGCTGTCACATGAACCAAAGCACCACGACCTGCGCATGCGGGCGCGCCATCTGTTTCAGCAGGGCCGCCAGCGCTCAGCGGCAGCATGCCTGACCCTGGCCCGGTCGCCCTTGGCGTCGCAGTTGTGCCTGGACCTGATTGCGCTGAATCTGGCCGAGGCGCCCTGATCAGCGAATGCGCATACCGGGCTGGGCGCCCGCAACGGGCTCCAGCACGTAGATGCCAGGAGTGCCCTTCTCATCGGCATGCGATGCGGCCAGCACCATGCCTTCGCTGACGCCGAACTTCATCTTGCGCGGCGCCAGATTGGCCACCATCACGGTGTGCTTGCCGATCAGATCCTCTGGCTTGTAGGCCTCTTTGATGCCGCTGAAGACATTGCGAGTTCGGCCCTCGCCCACGTCCAGTGTCAGGCGCAGCAACTTGGTGCTGCCCTCGACGTGCTCGGCGTTGACGATCTTGGCAATGCGCAGGTCCACCTTCACAAAGTCGTCAATGGTGATGGTAGGCGCAATGTCTTCTCCGCCGGGCTGGACGGCTTCGGCAACGGGGGCCTCTTCCACCTTCGGCTCAAACAGTGCGTCCAGCATCTTGGGGTCCACGCGTTGCATCAGGTGCTTGTACTCGCCGATGGTGTGAGCGCCCAGCAGTTTGCCGGCATCGGCCATGGTCAAGGGGGCCACCTTCAAGAAGGCTTCCACATTGGCCACCAGGGCCGGCAGCACGGGCTTGAGGTAAATGCTCAGCAGGCGGAAGGCCTCGATGCAGACCGTGCAGACCTCTTGCAGACGGGCGTCCTGCCCTTCCTGCTTGGCCAGCTCCCAGGGCTTGTTGGCGTCGACGTATTCATTGACCCGGTCGGCCAGCAGCATGATTTCGCGCAGCACCTTACCCAGTTCGCGCTGCTCGTAAAACTCGGCCACGCTGGCGCGACCGGCTTGTAAGGTACTCAACAAGGTCAGCCCATCGCCACCCAAGGTCGCCGTCAACTGACCACCAAAGCGCTTGCTCAAGAAGCCAGCGGCGCGGCTGGCGATGTTGATGAACTTGCCCACCAGGTCGCTGTTGACACGCGCAGTGAAGTCATCGCGATTGAAGTCCACGTCTTCCACATTGGCGTTGAGTTTGGCGGCAATGTAGTAACGCAGCCATTCTGGGTTCATGCCGATGCTCAGGTATTTGAGCGGGTCCAGGCCCGTGCCACGGCTCTTGGACATCTTCTCGCCGTTGTTGACGGTCATGAAGCCATGCACGTTGACCTGATTGGGCAACTTGCGGCCGCTGAACTTCAGCATCGCGGGCCAGAACAGGGTGTGGAAGTAAGTGATGTCCTTGCCAATGAAGTGGATCTGTTCCACCTTCGGGTCGGCCATGAACTCTTCGAAACTGCGCGCTTCACCATATTTGGCCTTCGGGCCACCGGCGGCAAAGTAACTCTTGAGCGAGGCCAGGTAGCCAATGGGCGCGTCCAGCCAGACATAAAAATACTTGCCCGGCGCGTCGGGGATCTCGATACCGAAGTAAGGCGCATCGCGGCTGATGTCCCAATCGCCCAAGCCGCCCTCGCCGTTTTCGTCTTTGGTGAACCACTCACGGATCTTCTTGGCCACACCCGCTTGCAGCTTGCCGTCCTGCGTCCAGCTTTGCAGGAACTCAAAACAACGCGGATCCGACAACTTGAAGAAGTAGTGATCACTGGTCTTGAGCACCGGCGTGGCGCCGCTCAAGGCCGAGAACGGATTCTTCAACTCGGTGGGGGCATAGACCGCACCGCACACCTCGCATGAGTCGCCATACTGATCCTTGGCGCCGCATTTGGGGCATTCGCCCTTGATGAAGCGATCTGCCAGGAACATGCCTTTTTCCGGGTCGAAGAACTGCTCGATCGGGCGGACGGTGATCAGGCCCTCTGCCTTCAGCGCCCGGTAGATGCTCTGCGCCAGTTCATGGTTCTCGGGGCTGTCGGTGGACGACCAGTGGTCGAAGCTGATGTGAAAGCCATCCAGATAAGGCTTGCGCCCGGCTGCGATGTCGGCCACGAACTGCTGGGGCGTCTTGCCGACCTTTTCTGCAGCGATCATGATCGGCGCGCCGTGGGCATCGTCTGCACCCACAAAATGCACCTGACTGCCTTGCATACGCTGGAACCGCACCCAGATATCAGCCTGGATGTATTCCATGATGTGGCCAATGTGGAAGTGGCCGTTGGCGTAGGGCAGCGCGGTGGTGACAAAAAGCTGGCGTGGCATGGTTCGGCAAATTGGGGGGAGACCCTGATTTTAGGCCGCGCTAGACTGACTGCCTGGACCATCTGCTTCAAACAAGGTCCAAACTTGCACCCTCCGACCCTGATTTCGCCATGAACCCGACCCCTTCTACCCCCTTGACTGCCACTGAATCTGCTGCGCAGGAGGCCCTGCGAACCGTACAGGACCCCCTCACCGGGCAAGACTGGGTCAGCGGCCGTCAACTCAAAGCCCTCCAGGTGACAGAGGGGGTGGCGCGCGTCCAGATCGCATTGGGCTACGCCGCCCGGTCGCGCTGGCCGCAGTACACGCAACTGGTCGAACAGGCCTTGCTGAAGGTGCCTGGCGTCAAACAGGTCGAGGTACGCTGGGAGACCCAGATCCTCACGCACGCCGCCCCTCGCGGACAAGCCCCGCTGCCCGGGGTCAAGAACGTGATCGCCGTGGCCTCGGGCAAGGGCGGCGTCGGCAAAAGCACCACAGCGGTCAACCTGGCCCTGGCTTTGGCGGCCGAGGGCGCCCGCGTGGGCCTGCTGGATGCCGACATCTACGGCCCCAGCCAACCCTTGATGCTGGGTCTGAGCGGCAAGCCGGACAGCCCCGATGGCAAGACCATCACGCCGCCGATCAACCACGGCATCCAGATGATGTCGATCGGCCTGCTGATCGATGACAAGGCGCCCACCATCTGGCGGGGTCCCATGGCCACGCAGGCGCTGGAACAACTGCTGCGCTTGTCCAACTGGGGCCAAACGCAGGATCAGGGCGGTCAGCCGCTGGACTATCTGGTGGTCGACATGCCCCCCGGGACCGGTGACATCCACCTGACCCTGAGCCAACGTGCGCCGCTGACGGCTGCGGTCATCGTGACCACCCCGCAGGACATCGCCTTGCTGGACGCCCGCAAAGGCCTGCACATGTTTGAAAAGGTCAGCGTGCCGGTATTGGGCGTGATCGAAAACATGGCCGTCTACCACTGCCCCAACTGCGGTCACGAAGCCCATATTTTTGGCGAAGATGGCGGCAAGCGCCTGGCCCAGGAAACAGGCGTTCCCGTGCTGGGCTCCATGCCCCTGGACCTGAACATCCGACTGCAAGCAGACAGCGGCAAGCCCACCATGGTCAGCGAGCCCGACGGCAAGGTCGGTCAGCTGTATCGCGGCATGGCACAGCGCCTGGCGGCGGGCTTGTCCAAACTGCCCAAAGATTATTCGGGCAAGATGCCGGGCGTCTCCGTTCAAACCCAAGCGTGATTGATTGATGAGTTCTGCCTTGCACGTCGACGACGCCTGGTTTGATCTGGTCCCTTTGGCCCTGCTCGAATTCAACGAGCATGGCAAGGTGATCCGAAGCAATGCGGCATTGACCCGCCTGATCGGGCATCCCGTCAAAGCAGGAAGCAGCCTGGCACAACTGAGCGCCCCTATGCAGCGCCTGTGTGGCTGGGACGCGCCGCTCACCTTGCTGGCCCTGGGCCCGGAAGACGGCCCCTTGTCCGGCCAGGCCGCGTTGCCGAAGCAAAATGGCCACGGACCCGGCAAGCTGCTGGGCAGCCAGGTCTGGAACCAGGCGCATGCGGACAGCACCCGTCCGCGCCGCTTCTTGTGCGCCATTCAGGAAGAGCGCAGCCTGCTCACGCCGACAGCCCATGCGCCTTCAACCATCCAGACCAGTGCCGACAAAGCGGTGACGCAAGAGCAACTGCTGCACGAACTGAGCACCATCCTGGACAGCACGCCGGCCGGCATCGCCTACATGCGCGGTGACGTGGTGCTCCGTTGCAACCGTCGTTTCGAGCGCATGCTCGGCCTGACGCCCGGCACCACGGCCGGGCAACGCATCGATGCGCTGCTCATGCACGATCCACGCATCAACCGCGTGATGAACCAATCGACCTCCGAGCTGAAGACCGGGGGCCAGTTCGAGAGCGAACTCGAGATCGTCGTGCCCGGCCAACATGCGCGCTGGTATGGCCTGTCCTTGCGGCGCATTGGCGAATCCGTGTCCCCCATGGAAGTCATCGCCGTGCTGTCGGACATCACGCGCATTCGCGCTCAACAGGCGCAATTGCAAGCGCTCGGCCGTGACCGCGATCTGATGTTCTCGCTGTCCGGCGTGGGCATTGCCTTTGTGCGCGACAGCATCATCCAGAGCGCCAACCCCGCCCTGTCTCATCTGATCGGAGACGAGTCGGGCAGCCTGGTGGGCAAGACTCTGACCAGTCTGTATGCCACCGAGATCGACACCAACTCTGAACCGGATGTGATGAGCGTGCTGCGCAGCCTGGGCCATTGGCAAGGCGAGCGCGCCTTGCGCCACCGTCGCGGCAGCGCCTTGTGGGCCGAAGTGGCCCTGCGCCTGGTCGACCCCCATCGGCCGGAAGAAGGCTTCATCGCGTCGTTTGTGAACGTAGATGACCGCCACCGCGCCGAACAGAATCTGACCCTGCAGGCTGACCGCACCCGCGCCATTCTGGACTCGGTCTTTGTCGGCATCGTGACCCTGGACAGCCAGGGCATCGCCTGGATGAACCGCTCGGCGCGCCGCATGTTTGCCGGCGATCTGGCCGACTTCGTGGGCCAGCCCTTGAGCACCGTGGCCACATCGGACATCGACCATCCCTTCCGGATGATCGACTATCTGGACCATCTGCAAGACGGCCAGACGCATACCTTTGAATGTCAGGTGGTGGGCCGCGACGGCCGCGTGTTCTGGGTGGTTGGCAATGCCGTGGTCACCTATGGCGAGTTCAATCAGCGCCACATCACCTATGCCTTGCTGGACATCGACCGCCGTCGGCAGGCCGAGGCGCAGACGGTTGAAGCGCAGGCTACCTTGCAGCGCATCATCGAGATGGCGCCCATGGCCATCACCTTGATGGATGCGCGTACCTTGAAGGTGCTGGAAAGCAACCAGGCGGCCTCGGCCTTCTTGCACATGGATGCCGCCAAGGCGTTGGGCAAGGCGCCCGAAGAGTTGTTCGACACCAACCGCGCCCGGGTTCTGCGGGCCGACATGCTGGCGAGCCTGGACAGCGGGCAATCCGTGCACCGCGAGTACACCGTGCCAGGCAAAGTGGCCACCCAGATCTGGGACGTCAACTACCTGCCACTGAACAAGGAAGGCCAAGCCATTGACCAGTTGCTGCTGGTGGCCACCGATGTCAGCGAGCAGCGCAAAGCCGAACAGGCGCGCCTGGACGCAGCCATTGCACAGCGTGAAATGCTGGTCAAAGAGGTGCACCACCGCATCAAAAACAATCTGCAAGGTGTGGCCGGCTTGCTGCAACAGATCGCGGTACGCAAGCCTGAAATGGCCTCGGCCATCGCCGAAGTCGTCGGACAAGTCCAGGCGATTGCGCAGGTCTACGGGTTGCAGGTGGGCGCCGGCGGCCCCTTGCACCTGAAAAACGTCATCGAAGCCATCAGCAACTCTGTGCAGCGCACTTTTGGACGCCCCATCACATTGAGTTTCGAGGGCGCCACAGCGGGCGATTGGCTGTTGCCCGAAGCGGAATCCATCCCCATTGCGCTGAGTCTCAACGAGTTGCTCACCAACGCTCACAAGCATGGCAACCCTTCGACTCCCTTGATTTGCCAGGTACACAGCGACGAAGGACAAGTCAGCATCGAGTTGCGCAATCATGGCCAGTTGCCGGACGGCTTCAATCTCGCTCGCGTGCCAGGTGGGGTGTCCGGATTGGGCTTGGTTCGCGCCTTGCTGCCGCGGCGCAGTTCCAAATTCATGCTGACGCAAGATGGCGAACAGGTCCTGACACGCATTGAACTGGTCCCGCCAGGCATCAATTTGCCACCGACCCCCCATGTATCAGGTGCAGCCTCTGGTCATCAGATCGCTCTTTGGCCACAATAGAGACAGACAAAAAGGGCAACGTAGCGAAGCCCCGGCCCGTTAAACGGTCATAATGGCTGCCCACGAAATCAGATGACGCGCAGTCACAGAGGGTGTGAGTGGATAACAAAGGCAAAATTTTGGTGGTAGACGATGATCGGCTGGTTCTTGCCACGCTGACGCACGGTCTGTCACAAGCAGGCTATGAAGTCATCGACGCTGACAACGGCGACGATGCCATCTTGCTGGCTCGCCAACATCGCCCCGAACTGGCTTTGCTGGACATCCGCATGGAAGGCAAATCGGGCTTTGACGTCGCGGCCTATCTGCGCGAGTACTGCCAGATCCCGTTCATGTTTCTGTCGGCCTTCACCGACGAAGCCACCGTCAGCCAGGTCAAGAAGCTGGGCGCGCTGACCTATCTGGTCAAACCGTTGGATATCCAGCAGATCGTGCCAGCGGTCGAGGCGGCCTTTGCCAACCGTGCCGCAGCCCCTTCGCTGCAGCCCGCTGGCTCCACGCCCTCCTCTGCGCCTGCAGCCGCAGAGCCCGCCAGCCCCACACCGGCCGCAGTCGTCGCTTCGGTGCCACTGAAGGCCGTGCCTCCCGTCAATGGGGTCGAGGCCACTCCCCGGGTGTCACCCGCGGCCCCTGCTACGCCGGCGCAGGCCACCTTGGCACTGGCACCTGAGGCCGCCGCCCCGGCTGCGGTCAATCCGCTGGACGCCACGGTGGCCCTGGCCGTTGGCATCGTGATGCACCGGCATTCCCTCACCCGTCAGGCCGCCTTCGACAAGCTTCGGCACCAGGCTCAGCAAGAAAACCGCAGCCTTGAAGCGCTGTGTGATCGTTTGCTGGGCGCGCAAGAAGTGCTGGCCGGCCTGGGATCGATCTGACGACGGCGGGGCAGCGAATCAGGCTTGCCCGATTCGGCTGCTCGCTCGCTGCTGAGCCTCTGCGGTTCCCATCAAGGTGAAATAGAAGCAGGCGCCCTTGCCCGGGCTGGCCTCGGCCCACACCTGCCCGCCATGGCGGCGAATGATGTTGTGCACCCCTGCCAGCCCCACCCCCGTCCCGGGGAAATCCTTGGCGCTGTGCATGCGCTGGAAGAGCCCGAAGAGCTTGTCGGCACGCTGCATATCAAAGCCGGCGCCGTTGTCTCGCACGTAAAAAACCGCCGGGTTGGTGGCGGGCATCACGCCGATCTCGATCAGCGGTTGCGCCACCTTTGCGCTGTATTTCAAGGCGTTGCTGATGAGATTTTCCAGGACGCGGCGAACCAGAACGGTATCGGCCTCGACGGTCATGCCCTCGGCAATCTCGAAGTGGGCCGCGGCACACGCGCCAGGCATGCTGCCCAGCTCCGTGGCGATGTCGCGAGCCAGAGCGGTGAGGTCGATGCGGTCGCGCGCCAAGGGGGCCCCGGCCAATTGGGCCTGCGCCAGGATGGCGTCGATCATGCCATTCATGCGCGCGGCGGCTGCCAGCACCCGGTCCAGGTGATCCACACCCATGCGGTCGAGCACTTTGCTGTAGTCCTCTTTCACGATTCGCGTGAAGCCGTCCACCACGCGCAGGGGCGCGCGCAAATCATGCGACAGGGCATAGCGCAGCACTTCCTGATCCGCTTCGGTCATGGGGGTGGGGACCACCCCTCCGTTGCCACAATCCTGACTCTCTGGGCCTGCATCCGGGTTGCCCGGCTGCGACCCACAGGCATCGGCCAGCGGCGCAACGACAGCATCGTCGGCCGGACCGGTCACGGGCTCGGCAACCGGATCGACCACGCCGTGAAAGCCCAGAAACACCCCGTCTTCGCCCCAGCGGGGTCTGGCCTTGAGTTCGCACCACTGCCCGGTCCGGCTGGACAGGGACGAGGGAAGCGGCAAGCGGATGCACTCAGTCAGAGGTTGCTGATGGGTCATGGCAAACCGCAGGCGGGCCATCGCCGATTCGGCGTCCGAATTTACCCAGCAATCAAACCAGATCGGTTGCTGGGCCATTAAATGGGTAGCGCCCGACCAATTGGTGGAATCTTGATCCAAACCCAGACCGGGTTTTAAAACCACCAATCGATGATCGGCATCCGTTCGCCAATACCAACCCGCAATCCATTCGGACCATTCCGCATCCAACTCATCCCCCTTAATCGAAGGGTAATGTTTTGCGCTTTGCGAAATGGTGGCCTGCACGTCGCGCTGCAGCCACAGGGCGCCCAAACCGCCCCACATCAGGGCACAGGCGACCAGCACCCAGGCCTCGACGCCTAGTGCAGAGAAACCAGCAAGAACAGCTATTCCACTGAGGGCCCAGCAGGCAAAACCCACCAAATGCCCATTGAAATATCTACTGGCCAGGGAGGAAAAATCTTCGTCGCTCCGCATCCAAATCATTGTAAGGACGTCTGCAAGGGGTTTGTTCTGCTGGTTAAAGTTTTATCGATCACGGTAAAGTTCGTGAATTAACTGACGAATGTCCCTAGTATGCCCGTCGTAATCACGGCGGTGGGTGGCGACATTCCCAAGGATTGACAAGGCGATGCCGCAGGAACTGAACTCGACACGCTCCCCCTGGACCCTGTTTATTGGTCTGGGAGCACTGGCCATGACCACCGCAGCCGCCTGGCTGTGGGGTTGGGCCGGCTTGGGCCTGGCTCTTTCCGGTTGGGCATCTGCCGGTATCGGTTATTTAGCCAGACAACAGTTTGAACCGGCCCCGGATCAACCCGGTAGCACGCATCCTCCTGACAACACTCAGGTGATGTCCACCGAAGATGACCTGGCCCGAGAGCGGCTGGCGGCCACCGAGCGCTGGCTGGCCCTGAGCCGCGACATTGCCGATGCGGCCCAAAGCGCGCCCTCTCTGGCGCAGGCGCTGCATCGGGTGGGCCAGTCGCTGCATGAGCACATCGGCTCGCGAGCCTGGGTTTGCCTGCGGGTGGACGGCTGGAACAAGGAATCGGCTTTGCTGCGCCCCTGGATCGACGCCGGGTCCGACAAGAGCGAATTGATCGATATCTCGGCCATCGCCGCGACACACCGCGACGAACGCCCGCTGGGCCAGGCTCTGGCCACGCTGCGACCCACGGTTGGCGCCGTGTCGCCACAGACACCGGCCAATTGCCCCTGGCGTGCGGCCAATACGCGGCGCGTGCTGGCCGTGCCGGTGGCGGTTGAAGGCTGGCCGCTCGCTTTGCTCGAATTTGACGACCCGGCCCAGATCACCCATGAACTGACGCCTGTGCTGGACATCGCCGCGATCCAATTGGGATTCGTGGCTCAGCGCGATGCCAACCTGGCCCACATGGCCAACAGCGCGGAACACCTGGGGCGCCTGACCCTGGTGGCCTCTCGCATCAGCAGCGGCGTGGCCCTGACGGACCGCGACGGCACGGTGGAATGGGTCAACAACGCATTCAGCACCCTGACGGGCTGGACCGAAGACAAGGTCATTGGCCGCAAGCTCTCTGAACTGCTGTCCAAAGAAGTGACGGACGGCGGTGCCGTCAAAGAGCTGGAGGAGCAATTTGCCAAGGGCGTGCCCTTCCGCCTGCCCTATGAGGCCTCGCGCCAGGACGGACAGGTCATCACGCGCTACTGGGGCGAGATCGACGCCATCCAGATGCTCGACGAAACCGGCACCCGCAGCCAGTATGTTTGCCTGTTCACCGATATCACCAAGCGCAAGGCGCAGGAACATGTGCGCGAGCAAGAGCGCGAGTTCCTCGAAGCGTTGCTGGGCAATCTGCCGGTCAGCCTGTTCGTGCTGGACCCGGTGAACCTCAATGTGGTGGCGATCAACCGCTACACCGAGATCGAATTCAGCCTCAAGCGCGATCGCGTCGTCGGCAAGTCGATTGCCCATGCTTTGGGCGCGCCTGTGTTGCGCATGACACAACCCTTCATGGAGCAGGCCGTTGAATCGGGCCAGACCATTGAACATGATTTCACATGGCAAAATGAGCAAGGTTCACGGGTGGTCAACGCCCGGCACTTCGCCTTGCGTCACAGCAATGGCCGCCCCCGACTGCTCATCTCCTTGGTAAGAGACATCACCGCATCCCGTCAAGCGCAGGCTGACCTGGAAGAATCCGAACGCCGGTTCCGCGAACTCGTGGAGTCGATGGAGGACTGCGTCTACGTCGCGACAGAGCATCGCAACAACTACATCTATCTGAGCCCCCGCACGCAGGATCTGTGGGGCGTGGACGCGGATGACATTCGCAACCATCCCGGTCGGGTCAAATCCCTCTTGGTGCCCGAAGACCAGCATTTGCTGGCCGAGCAGGAAATCCAGGAAGCCAACAACGAGCCGACGGATGTCCTGCTGCGTCTGCAACACCCCACGAAGGGCCTGCGCTGGTTGCGCCATCGCACCCGCGCCCGCCGCCTGCCTGACGGCCAGTCGCGCATCTACGGCTTGGTGTCGGATGTGACGGACGAACACCGGCAGGCCATGGAGTTGGAGCGGGCCCGGGATCTGGCCGAGGCGGCAAGCCAGGCCAAGAGCCAGTTCATGGCCAACATGAGCCATGAGATCCGCACCCCCATGAACGGCATCCTCGGGATGACCGAGTTGCTGCTGGGCACCCCGCTGAACGACAAGCAACGCCGCTTTGCGCAGGCTGTGTATCGCTCGGGCGAGAGCCTGCTGGAAATCATCAACGACATTCTGGACTTCGCCAAGATCGAAGCCGGCCGACTCGAACTGGCCAACAGCGACTTCGTGCTGCGCACCCTCGTGGAAGACACGCTGGAGCTGATGGCCCCCCGTGCCCATGAAAAGGGTCTGGAGCTGAGCTTCCGCGAGCAACCGGGTCTGCCCGTCGTGATCCACGGCGATCCGCTGCGCCTGCGTCAGATCCTCACCAACCTGGTCGCCAACGCCATCAAGTTCACCGAACATGGTGAAGTGGTGGTCGACATCCGCCGCGCTCTGGGTTCTCAGTCCTCGGGCACATCGGGTGCCGGCAGCGACGTGGTCGAGCTGGAGTTCATGGTTCGGGACACCGGCATCGGTATCCCCTCGGACATGATCCCGCGTCTGTTCAGCGCCTTTGTCCAGGCCAATGTGGGCATGGCCCGCCGTTATGGCGGCACCGGGCTGGGGCTGGCCATCTCCAAGCAACTGGTCGAACTGATGGGCGGACAGATCGAGGCACACAGCGCGCCCGGCGTCGGCTCAGAATTCGTCTTCCGCATCCCCATCACCGTGGGTGTCACTCAAGTGGACATGGCCATGCTGGAAGAACCGGAGATGCCCTCTTTCAACGTGCTGGTGGTAGACGACAACGAAACCAACCGCACCGTGCTCGAAAACATGATGTCGGCGTGGGGCATGCGAGTCACGCTGGCTTGCGACGGCCAGGACGCCCTGGACATCCTGATGGCGCACCCCAAGCAGGATGCCGACTTCGACCTCGCGCTGGTGGACATGAGCATGCCGCGCCTGGATGGCCAAGGGCTGGCCGAGGCCATCAAGGCCAGCGGCCGCTATCCCAATTTGAAGATGGTGCTGCTGTCGTCGGTGTCCTCGCCAGACGATGTCCGGCGCGCACAAGAAGCCGGCTTCCAGCGCTTCGTGCCCAAGCCTTTGCGCAAGGGCGAACTGCGTCAGGCCATTTTGGGTATCTCTGCCGAGTTGGGCGACGCACCGAGTGAAACGCCGCGCCTGAACAAGCACATCCTCGTGGTCGAAGACAACGCGGTCAATCAGGAGGTCTGCAGCCAGATGCTGCGTCGCCTGGGCTGCGAAGTCAAAGTGGCCAGCTCGGCGCTGGAGGGGCTACGCCGCCTGGGCGAGCAGCGCTATGACCTGATTCTGATGGACATTCAGATGCCGGGCATGGATGGCATCGAAGCCCTGAACTGGTTCCGCAAAGGCTCGAACAACCGGTTCACCTTTGTCACGCCATCCGATACCCCTGTGATCGCCGTCACGGCCAACGCCCTGGAAGGCGACGAGCAGCGCTTCCTGGATCAGGGGTTCGACGACTACCTCTCCAAGCCGTTCCGCCAGAGCCAGTTGCAAAAGGTGCTGCTCGAGCATGCCGGCCCAGCCGCGCCCGCCAGCGAAGCGCGCTCCACAGAGCGCGCGGCGCCCATGCCCGGCCCTGCCCTGGCTGCCATCCAGACCGCCGTGCCCGTGACGGTTGCCACTCCGGCAGAGCCGAGCCCGGCGGCCGCTGAAGTGTCCATCGAAGCGATCTTCGACAGCGAATCATTGCGCAGGCTGCGCGAGCTCGACCCGAAGGGCGACAACAAACTGATCGAACGCGTGGCCAAGGCCTTTGAAACTTCCGTCGGCCGCCTGTTGCCTCAATTGGATGAATCCATCAAAGCGCACGACAATGCGGGCATTGTTCACGTGGTTCACACGCTCAAGTCCTCGTCCGCCAGCATTGGTGCGCTCAAGTTGTCACACCAGTGTGCCGAAGTTGAAGCCATGATCCGCCGTCAGTCAGGAGAAGACCTGAGCCCTCGTATCCGAGAGATCCCGGTTGAAGTCGACCGGGTGCTGGCTGGCTTGCGTTTGTTGCTGGAGGCCACTGCATGACCGGCGACAACCCGTTTCTGGAAGACGACAACGAGGTGCAACCGCGGGTTCTGCTCGTCGACGACGACGAAGTCAATCTGCTGCTGACCTCGATCGCCTTGCGCGAGCGTGGCTTTTCGATCACCGAGGCCAGTTCGGGCGAGCAAGCATTGCGCATCATCCCGGAATGCATGCCGGACGTGGTCGTGCTGGACGCCGTGATGCCGGGTCTGGACGGCTTTGCCACATGCATGGAGCTGCGCCAGCTGCCGGGCTACGAATCGGTGCCGGTGCTGATGCTGACCGGCCTGGACGACGAGGCCTCCATCACGCGAGCCTACGAGGTCGGGGCAACCGACTTCTTCGTCAAGTGCAATCAATGGAGTTTGCTGGCTGGCCGGCTGCGCTATTTGCTGCGCGCCGCTCGCACTCGCCATGAACTTGAACGCAGCAAGGCCAAACTGGCCCGCGCCCAAGACCTGGCCCGAATGGGCAGCTTTGACTGGCGCAAAGGTTTTGGCGACGTGGTGTTCTCTCTGGAAGGCATGCGCGTCTTTGGCATGCGGCCCAATGACCACATGGGTTTGCGCCGCATTGCGCGCTTGATGCAGGCGGACGAGCGCAAAGGGATGTTCCGCATCCTGCGCGAGGTGCTCGACCATGGCACCGTTCTGTGCAACGACATCCAGATCAGTCTGCCCGATGGGCGCCAGCGGATTTTGCACATTGAAGCCGAGCCCGAGTTCAACGAGATGGCCAATCTCATCGGCTATACCGGCATCGTTCAGGACGTGACAGACCGACGGGTGGCCGAAGACAAGATCAAGCACCTGGCCAATTTCGACACCCTCACCGGCCTGCCCAATCGCCGCCAGATTTTCTGGCGCACCGAGCGTGCCATCGAGCACGCCAAGCGGCTCAACCATTGCGTGGCCTTGCTGCAAGTCGGCCTGGACCGCTTCAAGATCATCAATGAGAACCTGGGCCACCACGCCGGCGATGAATTGCTGGTCGAGGTGTCGCGCCGCCTGCGCAATTGCGTCCGTCACTCCGAACAGGTGATGGAAGGCAATCTGGACATGAACAGCCAGCGCGTGCACCGCACCCTGGAGGCGGTAGGCCGCCTGGGCGCTGACGAATTCGTCGTGCTGCTGCCCGAAGTGGCCAATGAAGCGGAAGTCATGGAGACGGCAGCCAGCATCCTGGCAGCCTTGCGTGAGCCCATGATGGCCTCGGGCCAGGAGTGTTTCATCACGGCCAGCGTGGGCATCTCGGTGTTCCCCGCACATGGTTTGACTGTGGCTGACCTGCTGCGTCATGCCGATGTGGCCATGGATCTGGCCAAGACACAAGGGCGCAACAACGCCTTGATTTATGACCCGCAGCAAGCCAGCAAAGGCCGTGTCCGGCTGGACCTGGACACCGCCTTGCACAAGGCGCTGGAGCGGCAAGAGCTGGTGCTCTACTACCAGCCCAAGATCGATGTGCGAACCAGCAAGATGGTGGGCGCCGAAGCGCTGATGCGCTGGGTGCGAGACGGCCAGATCATCCCGCCCAGCGATTTCATCCCTCTGGCGGAAGCCACTGGTTTGATCAACGAGATGAGCCTGTGGGCCATTGGCGAAGCGGCCCGACAAGCCCAGATGTGGGAGCAGAAATTCGGCTTCAATGCCTCGATTGCCGTCAACCTGCCCAGCCGCCTGTTTGAGCAGCCCGACCTCGTCGAAAAAATCCAGAACATCTTGTCAGAATTGGGCGCAGCGCCCCGGTCCATCGAGCTGGAGATCACTGAAACTGGCTTGATGAAAGACCTGCAAGGCGTGGTGCCCTCGCTGCATCGCCTCAATCAATTGGGGACCGAGATTTCGATCGACGACTTCGGTACCGGCTATTCCTCGCTGGCCTACCTGACCACCCTGCCGATCAGCGAATTGAAGATCGACCGGTCCTTCGTGCACGACCTGGGCGAAACGCCGCAAAGCTCGGCCGTGGTGTCCGCCATCATTGCTTTGGCGCGTGCATTGGGTCTGCGAGTGATTGCAGAAGGTGTGGAAAAAATCTCGCAAATGGAAGTCCTCTACAACCTGGGCTGCCATATTTGCCAAGGATTCCTGTTTGCGCGCCCCATGCCTCCCGCCCAGGTGGAACAATGGCTGTCTGATACTCAATCGGGTTTGGTCCTGCCCCGGGTGGGACACCTCAATGAGGGCGTCACACTGGCAACAGCACACTCCCCTCTGTAAAGCCTTTCCTGTAGTTCAGACTGGGCCATGCGTAAATCACCGATTCATTCGCCCCCGGTCAAAGCGCCGGCTTCACCTCAAGCGGCAGCCAAGCCGGTCCCTGGCGTCAAATCGGTCGGGCCTTCTGCGGCCGCCTCGCCCTTGCCGGCCACCACGCCCGCCCTCATCGCCAAAGGTGCGCTGCGACGCATTGCGGAACAGCGGCTCGATCCCACACCCGAAAACTACCGCAAGGCTTACGAGGCCGAATCAGGCATCCCGCAGCCGCATCCCGAGCCTGAGTCACCGCCCGTTGACAAGGCCGCTGCGACCGCGGCGACAGCAACTGCGCCCGAGCCTGATGATGGTGAGCGTTGGTCGAATCTGATCACCCGCATCCTCAAAGGCGCCGAGCGAGGCGGACGCCAATGGACCGCCGCTCGCAAGAAGGACAGCTTGCAGCGGGTTCTGCAAAGCAGCAAAAGCTCCGGTCAGCTTTTGCACCAGCGATTGAGTCAGCTGGTGGCCAGTTGGGACAGCGACACGCTGGATCCCAGTCTGGTAGACGCGGTCACCGAGACACCGGATGCCCCAACCAGTGCGGCAGCGCCCTCCCCCGCGCCAGTGACGCCTGCAACCCAAGCGGCATCCACGGCGCCCACTGAAGCATGGCCCGCGATTGCCACCCACGCGTTGAGCCAGCTGCATGCCACGATCTCGGTTGCCTTGCCCACCCAGAACATCCAGGCGGCAGAAGCCTCTCTGGAGTTGACGCGGGCCTTGCAGCACAGCCAGGAAGTGCCGCTGCCCAACACGCGCTACGAGCTGGTGCGTGGCGAGGTGACCGAGGCCTGCCACCAGGTGCGCCGCATCATCGAGCATCGTCATCATCTTCTCGACCAGTTGACGGATCTGTGCCATTCGCTGACCGACAGTCTGGTCGACCTCGCGGAAGATGACTCGTGGGTGCAAGGCCAATGCACGGCCATGCGCCACCACCTCAACGATGGCATGAACAGCCGTGGCGTGCGGCACGTGCAGCAACTGCTCGCCGATACGCGCGAACGCCAACAGGCCCTGAAGGTCGAGCGCGCTGCGGCACGGGTTGCCCTCAAGCAATTGATCCACCAGATGCTGCAGGAGATCGCAGAGCTGGGGTCCACAACCGATCGCTTCCAGACCAACCTGACCCGCTACGCCGACACCATCGGCGCGGCAGACAGCCTGGAGAGCCTGACCGGCGTCGTGCGCGAAATGGTCGAAGAGAGCCGGGCCGTCCAGTCCGTGGTGGCACAGACCCAAACCCGTTTGAACGACGAGCACTCCAAGGCCACCGAATTGACCGAACGGGTCAAACAGCTGGAAGACGAAATTCGACGCCTGTCCGACGAGGTCTCGACGGACCCGCTGACCCAGATCGCCAACCGCCGCGGCATGATGCGCGCGTTCGAGACCGAAACCGCTCGCATGGACCGGACGGGGGGCACCTTGTCCATTGGTCTGCTGGACGTCGACAACTTCAAGAAACTCAACGACCAGATGGGGCATCAGACCGGTGACGAGGCCTTGAAGTTCTTGGCTCGCCGCGTCGGTGAATTGCTGCGGCCCGGTGATGTGGTGGCGCGCTACGGCGGTGAAGAATTCGTCGTCCTGCTGCCCGAGACATCGGTCGATGAAGGCCAACAGGTGCTCACCCGTCTGCAACGCACCCTGAGCGCGGAGTTCTTCACGCACGAAGACAAGAAGGTGTTCATCACCTTCTCGGCCGGTGTCACCTTGTACCGTGCGCAAGAAGCCATCGAGGCGGCACTGGAGCGGGCCGATATCGCGCTGTACGAAGCCAAACGCAACGGCAAAAACAGAACCTGCATGGCCTGATGGGCTGATGGGCTCAACGGGACCAGTGAGCGTGCAACGATCGCAGCACCGATGGCAGTTGATCGGCCAGATCGTCTGCGATCAGTCCCAGCCCGAATTCTTGGGCCGCCTGCCCATGCAGCCACGCGGCCGCACAAGCGGCCTCCCACGCGGGCATGCCTTGAGCCAACAGACCCGTGATCAGCCCGGCCAGCACGTCGCCTGATCCGGCCGTGGCCAGCCACCATGGCGCATTGGCGTTGATCGCAGCACGCCCATCGGGATGCGCAATCACCGTGTCCGCCCCTTTGAGCAGCACCACCGCACCACTGCGTCGGGCGGCCGCTCGGGCGCGGTCCAACTTGCTTGCCGGGCTCTGCCCCTGCAACTCCTGGCCAAACAGACGCTCAAATTCGCCTTCGTGCGGCGTCAGCACCACGGACGCTGGCGTTTGAGAGATGGCTTCGAATAGCTGAGCCGGGGCCTGGGCAAAGCAGCTCAAGGCGTCCGCATCCAGCACCGCCGGACGCCCACTGGCCAGCACGGCCTGAACCCAGGGCGCCACGTCTGCACCTGCCCCCGGCCCGATCAGCACCGCCGACAGCCGAGTGTCAGACAACCAACTGGCCAAAGCCATGGCCTGATCGCTGGTCTGGCTCCCTGCCAGTGCGTGCACCATGATGCCGTCGAGCGCGGCGGCGTAGATCGGCCAGGCGCTCGCTGGCGCTGCCACGGTGGTCAGGCCCGCCCCCACGCGGGCGGCGGCCCGTGCGGCCAAGCGCGAGGCGCCCGTCATGGTGGCGCCACCCACAATGGCGGCGTGGCCCCGGGTGTATTTGTGCCCGACCACCAGGTGCATCGGCCAATGCGCGCGCCATAGAGCGGGCTCGTTCTCGAAAGTCTCGATGTGCAGATCAGGCAATACCCGATCGGCGATGCCGATGTCGGCCACCACCACTTCACCACACAGACCGCGAGCCGGATACAGCAGGTGCGCTGGCTTCTTGCGAAAAAAGGTGACCGTCAAAGCAGCAGCCACCGCGCCGTCGGATCGCCCGCTGTCGCCCCAGACCCCGCTGGGCACATCGACCGCCACCACTGGCAATCGGCGCTGTTGCACCTGGCGCAGCACCGCCAGACAAGCCTCGTCCAGCGATCGCGCCAGGCCCGCACCAAACAGTGCATCGACCACCAGGCCGACGCCTTCAAACGAGACCGCCTCCAACGGGCGCACAGCAGGCGCGCCCATCGCCCCCCGGTCACCGGTGGCTCGCATCCACCCCTGCAGGGCCCATGCCGCATCGCCCCGGAGCGAGCCAGGGTCCCCATACAAAGCCACTTGAACGGGCCACCCTCGCGCGATCAATTGACGGGCCACAACCAGCCCATCGCCCCCGTTGTTGCCTGGGCCACACAGAACGAGAACGGGCCGACTGGACCACCGTGCCACCAAGGCCTCCGTCACTGCCTGGCCGGCCCGCTCCATCAGCACCGTGCCGGGCGTCCCCGCCGAGATGGTTCGCGCGTCAGCCTGACTCATCTGGCCCACAGTCAACAACTCCACGATCGTGCCCTCCTTCTACGCTGCGATCAGACTAGCACGGGCCTGCCCCTTCGCACATCTCTACAATCGCGCCATTCAACTCAAAGAGAACGGAAGCAATCATGGCCAAACAACGCAGTCGCCGTTTGCGCAAGAAACTGCATGTGGGCGAATTTCAGGAATTCGGTCTCGCCTACAAAGCCCGCGTCAAAGCTGGCAGCAACGAGGTTGTGCTGGTCGACACCCTGCTGGATGAATTCATCGATCCCCGCGGGCTGGAATTCGGTGGATGGGCGGCGGGTGGGTTTGTCTCCAGATCGGGCCCCGGCAGTGTCACAGAAGAAGATCGCCAGGCGTTGATCGAATGGCTGCGCAAGCGGCCTGAGGTCGAATCGGTGTGGATGAGCGGCCCCTTGGACGCCTGGTACACCGACTTTGTGAGTGAAGACCAGATGACCCAGGTGATCGGTTAACCGGTCGATCCGGCCCGCTGTCGAAGTGTCCTGAATGTGAGGGACCAGCGCAATGCGGCCACTGGCGCCACACTGTGTTGCCATTGCCAACGGGCCGCCCCTCGTATCGCATAAATGGAGCGGGGGGCCACCTCAAGACGAAGCACCTCGCTTTGGGTGCGGCCACCCGGTCGCCCGGGCCTATGCGGATAGGGCCGCCACCGAATCACGGCTGGCGCGCCCAAAGACACGCCGAACACCTCTTCAAAATCAGGCACATCGCGATGCCACCCCAGCGGGGTTTGCGGGTCGTAGGCCGACACCAGCGTGTGAGCCAGTTGTTCAGGCGGCAAACCGGCCCAGTGAGCCACCCGCTCTCTCAATGGCAACAATGCCTCGATGAGTGCAGGTGCGGCTTGCAGCTCGTTGCGGGCGAAATCAAAGCGAGCGCCAAAGCTCAACACCCGGCGCCTGGCGGTGTAGCCCTTGTAATGGGCATGTGAGAGCGGCAAGGTTTGCAACAAGGCGATCACATCCTGTTCCTGCGCTTCAGAGAGAAACCCTTCCTCGTAGGTCAAGCCCGATGGCAGGCGCGGCGGGGCCCGCTCGATTGGCTCCCTGTCATCAAAAAGCGCAAGCTGCTGCATGGCCTGGGCCGCTCATCGATTGGCACCGCACAGTTCATTGTGGATGGCCGTCGCCGCGATGGCCCCTTGCGCCAACGCGACAACCACCTGGTCCAGCCCCGCCGTGACATCGCCCGCTGCGTACAGCCCTGGCACGCCGGTGTGGCAATGCGCATCAATGGCAAGGTTGCCAATCGGGTCGCAGCGGGCTTTGAGGGCATGCGCCAAATCTGATGCGGGATGGCAGCCCAATGCCGCGTAAAGGACGTCGAACACCTTCTCACTCCCATCGGCCAGCGTGACGTGGACGGCCCGATCCCGGTGGTGAATCCGCGTCATGCCCGTCGCATCCCAAGTCACCTTGCGCTGATCCAGGTCCCCCAGCCAATCGGGGGCGACGTCATCGGGGGTGCGAAGCGCAAGCAATTCGACCCGCTCGCTGTAATGGCGTAGAAAAAGCGCCTCACGGGCGGCATGCGCCGACCAACCGATCACGCCGATGCGCTGATTGCTGAATTCATGGGCATCACAGATGGGGCATTCTCGCAACAAGCCCGCGTCTCGCAGCTCGGGCAGGCCCGGCAAATCAGCCTCCTTGTCGCGCGATCCGGTCGCCAGGACCACGGTGCGCGCCGGCCATTGGCGTTGCGCTGAGCGCACCTCGAAGCCGCCCTCGGGGTGCCGGCTCAGGGCCGTCACTTCGTCTGAGTCGACTTCGCACCCCAGATGAGCCAGTTGCTCTCGCAATCTGGCCAGGAACGCCTGTCCTCCGATCCCGCCAGGAAATCCGGGCAGATTCCAGGATCGCGGGATACGCAAGGCGCGTGACCGACCTGCATCGACGACACGAACGTGACGGTGAAAGCGCTTGAGATACAAAGCTGCCGTGAGCCCCGCGGGCCCGGCACCAATGATCAGGCAATCCAAAGGCGCTTCTGAAGCCATGCTCGTTTCCTTCCAGGTGGTGACCAGATGCACAGGCGCATCCCGGAACTCCCCGGCAACCGTCATTCCCGGGCCCCACCGAAGTGATCCCCGATGCCGCCAAAAGGCAGGGTCAGAAACGAAAAAACCCCAAGTACTTCAAATACTTAGGGTTCATCTGGCGGAAGCTGTGAGATTCGAACTCACGGAGGGGATAAGCCCTCGCCGGTTTTCAAGACCGGTGCCTTAAACCGCTCGGCCAAGCTTCCTTAGGGGTCAGATTGTAGCGCGCTTAAGCGTCGCCCGGCTTCTGCGATTGTTCACAGGGCACTTGAATGACCTCGCGCGTGGCGCCATCTACACGCACCGCCGTCAGCTGCCCCCCCCAAACGCATCCTGTGTCCAGCGCCAGCAGGTCGTCGCGGTTGATCAGGCCCAAGGTCGACCAATGCCCGAACGCAATCGGCACCCCTGCAGTGCGCCGACCGGGCACGTCGAACCAGGGGTAATGCCCTGGGGGCGCGTCACTGCGGCCATCCTTGATCAAAAACTCCATGGTGCCGTCGGCCGTGCAAAACCGCATGCGCGTCAGGCTGTTGACGACGCACCGCCAGCGCGCCACCCCGGTCAGATCATCAGACCAGCGTGCTGGCTCATTGCCATACATCTGAGTCAGAAAGTCACCCAGATCCTGCCCCCGCAACAGGGTTTCGACTTCGCCAGCCAGGGCCACGGTTTCGGCCGCATCCCACTGGGGCACGACCCCCGCATGCACCATCAGCCAGCCATGCTCCCACACCGCCAGACGGCGTTGACGCAACCACTCCAGCCAGGCGTCACGGTCGGGCGCCGCGAGGATGGCATCGAGGGTGTCGCTGCGATGGGGTTTGCGCACCCCATGCGCCACCGCCAGCAAATGCAGATCGTGATTGCCCAACAGGCACACGGCCGCGTTCCCCAGATCGCGCAGCCGCTTGAGCACGCCCAATGAATCAGGCCCCCGATTGACCAGGTCACCGAGCACATAAAGTTTGTCTCGCGACGGAGAGAAGTCCAGCGTCTGCAACAGACGCTCGAGCGGGCGGCAACAGCCCTGCAAATCGCCAACAAGATAGATCATGGAAGAGATTCTGCTACGCTTGGCGCCATCTTGGTGGATGGCCCGGCACAGCCCGGCGCCTGTTATGGAACTAGCGTTACTGATTTTTCTGACCCTGCTCAATGGCATCTTTGCCATGTCGGAGATGGCCTTGGCGTCCAGCCGCAAGGCCCGCCTGCAAGTGATGGCCGAGACCGGCGACATCGGCGCCCAGGTTGCCATCGAGCTGCACGACAATCCCACCAAGTTCCTGTCCACTGTCCAGATTGGCATCACCTCGACCGGCGTGCTCAATGGCATCGTCGGCGATGCGGCCTTTTCAGAACCTCTGTCGCATTGGCTGCAGTCCCAATTCGCAATGCATGAGCGGGCCGCCGGCCTGACCGCGACCGGCCTGGTGGTGATGATCATCACCTTTGCCACGATCCTGTTTGGCGAGCTGGTCCCCAAGCGCGTGGGGCAGATGTACCCCGAGACCGTCGCGCGCCTGGTGGCGCAGCCGATGAAGTGGTTGTCGATCATCACGAAGCCGTTCGTCCGGTTCCTCGCAGCCAGCACCCACGCCATTCTCAAATTGATCGGTGTGCCGGATACCGGCGCGCGCGGCGTAACCGAAGAAGAAATTGCCGCCAGCCTGGAAGAAGGCCTGGACGCCGGCGTGATCGAGGCCCACGAGCACCAGATGGTGCGCAACGTGTTCCGGCTCGACGACCGTCAAATCGGCTCGATGATGATCCCGCGCGGCGACATTGCCTGGCTCAATGCCGATGCCCCGCTTGAAGCGAACCTGGCCATCATCGCCGAGCACGGGTACTCTCGCTACCCCGTTTGCCGAGGTGGCCTGGACGATGTGCTGGGTGTGATGACAGCTCAGCAGTTGCTTCATCAATTGACCCAGAAGCAGTCCAACAGCCTGGTTGAAGGCCTGTTGCCTGCAGTGTTCGTGCCAGAGACCTTGTCTGGCATGGAACTGCTGGGACATTTCAAGGCCTCCGACACGCAGATGGTCTTCGTGGTGGACGAGTATGGCGAAGTGCAAGGCGTGATCACTTTGCGCGACGTGCTGGAAGCGATCACGGGCGAGTTCACCCCCACCGAAGCCAACGACGCCTGGGCCATCCAGCGCGAAGACGGCTCGTGGCTGATCGACGGGCTGATTCCCATCCCCGAGCTCAAAGATCGCCTGGAGATCAAAAGCCTGCCCGATGAGGACCGCGGCCGCTACAACACCCTGGCCGGCATGGTCATGCTGCTGTTGGGACGCCTGCCCCAAACCACCGATGTCGTCGAATGGCAGGGGTGGCGCTTCGAGGTGGTGGACATGGACGGCAAGCGCATCGACAAGTTGCTGGCTTCACCGGTCTGATTCGTCATCGTCTGGCGCGGTATCTGAACGCGGCGCCCAATAATGCGCATGCATCCTTCGCCAGCATTGCCCGGCAGACTGCGATGCGTCGCTGCGCCATGAAAATGCGCCGCAATCGGGGGTGGTCACGAAGGGCAGATCCATCGACCGATAGCGCGCCAACACCGGCGGAGCGGGGTGCCCGTAGCGATTGCGCCGGCCCACCTGGATGATGGCTTGCTGGGGGCGGACTGTTTCCAGGAAGGCCTCGGTCGACGACGTCTTGCTGCCATGGTGCGGCACAACGAGCAGATCGGCACGGAGAGCCTCACCGTAGTCGGCCACCAGCAAAGCCTCTTGCTCGGCCTCGATGTCACCGGTCAGCAGGGCCACTCGACCCGGGCGCGCAGGCGCGGCCTTGGATGACACACCCCCTTGGGCCTGAACTTGCAGGACGCACGACAAGGCGTTATCGGCCAGGCGTTCGCGTTGAGCCAGATCCGCCGCAGAGGGCCGCAGCAGCTTGAACAGCACACCATCCCACACCCATGATTGCCCGGCGACGCAATCGTGGTGTTCAGGGATATGGCCATTGGCCGAGGGGGTGTGGCGCAGCGGGTGATCAGCCGGCAAAGGCGACCACAACCGGTTCACGGCGATGGACTGATACACCGACTCGGCGCCGCCGATGTGATCCGTGTCGGCATGACTCACCATCACGGCGTCGAGCCGGCTCAATCCCAAGGCGCGAAGCAGTGGCACCACCACTTTCGCGCCCGCATCGTTGCTCACGCCTGTCTTGGGACCGGTGTCGAACAACAGAACGTGCGTCGCAGTGCGCACGACCAGCGCAGAGCCTTGCCCAACATCCGCCGCGAGCACGGAGAACTGCCCTGGCGCGGGTGCCGGCCATGTTTGCCAGTCTGAAGGCAGATAGAACAAGGGCAACAGAAGAGGCACCAGCATGGCCCGCCAGGCCCAACGCATGGGCCAGATCATCATGGCACCGGCGACAATGGCCAGCACAGAAGGTCCCAGTGGTATCAAACTGGATTGCAGCATCGCAGCGGGCAGGTGCGCCAACCCGCTCAGCGTTCGCATGGACAACTCGACGGCCTGGGCCCCCACGCTCCACAAGGGCGCCCACACGGCCCCAAGCAAAGCCAGCGGCGTGATCACAAAGGTAAACATCGGGATCGCCAGCAAATTGGCGACCAGACCAATCACCGAGGTCTGCTGAAAAAACACCAGAGACAGCGGTGCCAGACCCAAGGTGACGCGCCATTGCGTGCGCCACAACTCAGCCAGCGCGTTGCGCACACGCTGTGGCCACGTCGGCTGGCTGGTTCTTGCGCGCAGGCCATCGGTCTGCGACGACATCAGAATGCCCACCGCCACAAACGACAGCCAGAACCCTGCCTGCATGCAGGACCAGGGATCCCAGAGGGTCACCACCACCGCGGCCAGCAACCACACCAAAGGCCAGGGCCAACGCCGCCCGGACAGACGAAGAAGGCTGAATACCGCCATCATCAGCACGGTACGCTGGGCTGGCACGCCCCAGCCGGCCAGCAAAGCGTAAAGCCAGGCGGCCAACACCGCGCCCAGTCTCGCAGCATCTGGCGAGGGCACGCGCCAGGCCAGGCGTCCGCTACGCAGCCACAGTGGCTTGATCAGCCAGGCGGCCAGCCAACCGAACATCGCCACATGCCCGCCGCTGATGCTGACCAGGTGACTGACACCGGTTTGGCGAAACACCTCCCAGTCCTGCCGCTCAATGGCACTCTGATCTCCCACAGCCAGCCCCGACAAGACGCCTGCCCAGCGCACCTGCGGCACTTGTTCTGCAATGCGGTGGCGAATGCGGGTGCGCAAGCGATCGACCTGTCCCTGCCAGAACCACTCCGGCGATGAAGACCGTATCACAGCCTGTTGCAGGCGGCCTTGCCCCACCGCTCGCACGCCGCGCTCCCAGTATCCCAACTCGGCGTCATACCCACCGGGATTGGACAGCCCATCTGGCTCGTGCATCCGCAGGGTCATCTGCCACTGCTGGCCCGGCTCGGGCTGAGTGCCCCCGCTCGGCGCCCGGGCCCCGTTCAATCGGATCAGCACCCGCTCGGGCCAATGCCCTGAGGCCATCTGGTCAGGCCGGCGCCACGACCCGTCGGGGTCTTGATAGGCTTGCACATGGGCCTCAAAGCTGAACCCACCGGGCAGTTCTTGAACGAGCCCGTCAATCTGGAGACGCGCCTGGACGGCATGCGAGGCGGCCCACGCCGGTACCTGTTCTTCCAGCCGCGCCGCCGCTCGCCACGATGTACTGGCCCAGGCCAGGCCGATCAAGGCTAGCACGCCCCATCGAGCGCAGGCGTGATGCCGCCACGCCACCGCCCCCATCAGGATGGCCAGACTGATCGTCCCGATGGCGCCGACCGCACCAGGGGGCGCGACCGCCGCCTGCACCATCTGCAATCCGACTCCGGCCAACCATGACAACATGGCCACGAGCCACCAACCCATAACGCCCCTGCCCTGCTGCTGATTTGGATGCGGGCAGTGTAGGATCGCGCCATGGCCGCCTTGCCCCCACGAAGTGGGCCTTCCCTCTGAAGAGGGGCAGCGGAAGCCTCGACCGTCTCACCCTTATCCGACGCAACACCATGTCCATCGACGCACGCTTGAAAGCACTCGGCATCACTCTGCCTCCTGTCGCGGTCCCTGCGGCCTCTTATGTGCCCTTTGCCAAAACAGGCAATCTGGTCTTCCTGTCGGGTCACATCGCCAAAAAAGACGGCCAGGTCTGGGCGGGCAAGCTTGGCCAGAACATGGGCACGGAAGCCGGCAAGCAAGCCGCGCGCGCTGTGGCCATTGACTTGTTGGGCACCCTGGCTGTCGCTGCGGGCGGTCTGGACAAGGTCGTGCGCATCGTCAAGGTCATGAGTCTGGTCAACAGCACCCCGGACTTCACCGAACACCACCTGGTTACCAACGGCTGCTCCGAACTGCTGGGCGAAGTCTTTGGCGACAAGGGCGTGCACGCGCGCAGCGCCTTCGGCGTGGCACAGATCCCCCTGGGCGCCTGCGTCGAGATCGAATTGATTGCCGAAGTGGCCTGATATGAAACGTGGCGTTCTGTTCCTGATGGCGCTTGCCAGCGTGGCAGCGGTTGCGGGCGCCTATCTGTCGCAACACCGCTGGGGTATGGAGCCCTGCCCATGGTGCGTGCTTCAACGCATCTTGTTCCTGGTCATCGCAGCGGTGTGCCTGCCGGGCGCAGCCATGCCGCGGCGCTGGGCACAGATCGGTGCCAGCGTGCTGGCCATCCTCGCCGCCGCGGGCGGTATCGCCTCAGCGTGGTACCAGCACTTTGTCGCAGCCAAATCGGCTTCGTGCAATCTGACTTTTGCCGACAAAGTGATTGGTACCTTCGGGCTGGATGCGCGATGGCCAGATCTGTTCGAGGTCCGCGCCAACTGTGCCGATGCCGCGGTCAATCTCCTGGGCGTACCCTATGAATTCTGGAGTCTGGCCCTGTTTGCCATGCTGGCGGGCGCGGCCATCTGGGTCATTCGCCGGGATGCCTGATCTTGGCCGACTCGTACACGGCCCTGATTGACCTGCCTGCGGCGCCGGGTAACGCCCCGCAGCTGCCGCATGACGCCCGGCTTCAACACGCCTTCCATCAGGCCCGGACCTGGCTGATTGCCCGCACCCCATCCGAGGTGGCCGCCGTCCTGGACCAGGCGCACGCGCTGGCCAGGCAAGGTCATTGGTGTGTCGGGTGGGTGGCCTATGAAGCGGCCTCTGCCTTCGATCCCCATCTGCGCCCCCATCCCGCCTCGCAGACCTTGCCCCTGGCGGCCTTTGCCGTCTTCGAGACCCCACGGCCCTGGCCCGCCCCTGCCTTGAGCGACTGGCAGACCACGCCCTGGACCACCGAACTGCATCCACAGGCATTCGTGGACAAGGTCAGCGCGATCCATGAACTCATTCGTGCCGGCGAGGTCTACCAGATCAATCTGACCACGCCATTGCAAAGCTCCTTGAGCGGCCCTGACGCGCAAACACCTGCCCGCTATTTCGGGGCACTGCACCGCACGCAACCACGCGGCTACAGCATCTATCTGGATCTGAGCCAGCGTGCGTCCGACGGGTCCTGCCCGGCCATCGCCTCCGGTGTCAGCCACCTGTTGAGTGTGTCGCCGGAGCTGTTCTTTCATTGGGACCAGGGCCAGCTGGTCACTCGCCCCATGAAAGGCACCGCCGCCCGTGGCGACACGCCGCAAGCCGACGAACAAGCGGCCCGGCATCTGCGACACAGCGTCAAGGAACGGGCCGAGAACCTGATGATCGTGGACCTGTTGCGCAACGACCTGTCACGCATCGCGCAGATCGGGTCCGTCCAGGTGCCCAGCCTCTTTGATTTACAGGCGCTGCCCACCGTGTGGCAGATGACCTCGACCATCGAGGCCCGCACCCGAGCCGATTTGCCGTTGTCCGAGGTGTTTGCCGCGCTGTTTCCCTGCGGGTCGATCACCGGTGCCCCCAAGCACCGTGCCATGCACCACATCACGGCGTTGGAGGCCACACCACGGCGCGCCTACTGTGGTGCCTTGGGGGTGATCCAACCCGGCGGCGCATGCACCTTCAATGTCGCCATTCGAACCGTCGAACTGAGTGCCCTGCCGCCCGCCTCGCCGACTTACCGGTGGCAGGCCCAGTGCGGCATCGGCAGCGGCATCACGCTGGACGCCACGGCCGAAGGCGAGGCCATGGAGTGGCATCACAAGCAAGGCTTCCTGCGGCGCGCCGCACGTCCCTTTGAATTGCTGGAGTCACTGCGCCTGGACCATGGCCAATTTGCGCGCCTGCCTTTGCACCTGGCTCGCCTGCGCCGCTCGGCTCAGCACTTCGGGGTGCCGCTGAACGAGTCCGCTGTGCAAGACCAACTGGCCGCTTTGACCCGCGCCCATCCGCAAGGTGTCTTCAAAGTCCGACTGCGGGTCGACCCGGCCGGACAGGTCTTCACCGAAGCGACAGCTCTGCCGCTTGCAGCGGCTGCCATCCGTGTCCGACTGGCTGCGCAGCCCATGCCCGCGCCCGACGAGTTCATCTGGCACAAGACCACCCGACGAGAGGCGTACGAGGCCTATGCGCCCGCTCCCGGCTGCTTTGACACCCTGCTCTTGAACCGCCAGGGTGAGTTGACTGAATTCACGATCGGCAATGTGGCCATTGAACTGGACGGACAATGGGTCACGCCGCCAAGCCCATGCGGTCTGCTACCCGGCGTCATGCGTGAGAGCCTGCTGCAAAGCGGGCGGCTCATCGAGCGGGTGGTGACGCTGAAAGAGTTGCCACAGGCCTCAGGCATGGCGTTGATCAACAGCGTACGGGGCTGGATGGACGTGGACTGGTCAGACTTCTGCCAGCACGCCTTTCAGCCGTCTTCCTGACCGACCCATTTTCTTTCTCTGGCTGAACCACACCATGCGAATCTTGCACACCATGCTGCGCGTCGGCGACCTGCAGCGCGCCATCGACTTTTATACCCAGGTCATGGGCATGTCCCTGCTGCGCACGACGGACCGCCCGGACCAGCAATACACACTGGCCTTTCTCGGGTACGGCCGCAATCCGGAGCATGCGGAGATCGAGCTGACCTACAACTACGGCGTCAGCCAATATGAGTTGGGCTCAGCCTACGGTCACATTGCCATTGGCGTCGACAATGCCGCCGCTGTCTGCGAGGCGGTGCGAGACAAGGCGGCGAAACTGGGTGGCGCCATCACGCGCGAAGCCGGCCCCATCAAGGGCGGCTCCACCATCATCGCGTTCATCACAGACCCGGACGGCTACAAGATCGAGCTGATCGAACGGCCTGAGGCTGCCAGCGAACTGCAGACATGAAAAAGGAACCCGAGGGTCCCTTCTTCGTGATCACCGCTGAGCCGCAATGGCCGGCGTCTCCACCGCAACATCGCCGCACTGGGCGCGATGCTGCAGCGCATGATCGATCAGGACCAGCGCCAGCATGGCTTCTGCAATCGGCGTGGCGCGAATGCCGACGCAGGGATCATGGCGCCCAAAGGTTTCCACGGTGGCCGGTTGACCCGCCAGGTCGATCGACTGACGTGGCACCCGGATGGAGCTGGTCGGCTTGATGGCCATCGACACGCGCAGATCCTGCCCGGTCGACATCCCGCCTAAAACGCCGCCGGAATGGTTGGAGCCAAATCCGCCCGGCGTCAGCTCGTCGCCATGCTCGCTGCCGCGCTGAGTCACGCAGGCAAAACCCGCGCCGATTTCAACGCCCTTGACCGCATTGATGCCCATCATCGCGTAGGCAATGTCGGCATCCAGCTTGTCGAACAGAGGCTGGCCCCAACCCACCGGCAAGCCACTGGCTTCGACCGTCAGGCGCGCCCCGCAGGAATCGCCCGCCTTGCGCAGCTCGTCCATGTACGCCTCCAGTGCGGGGATCTGGCTCACATTGGGCGCGAAAAACGGGTTGTTGGGGACATGCTCCCAGCCCTCGAAGCCGATTGCCATCGTGCCCAACTGCGTCATGCATCCCCGAATTTCAACACCGTGGTGCTCTTTGAGCCATTTCTTGGCCACGGCGCCTGCGGCAACCATCGGCGCCGTCAACCGAGCCGACGAGCGACCGCCGCCCCGCGGATCGCGGATGCCATATTTGTGCCAGTAGGTGTAGTCGGCGTGCCCGGGTCGGAAGGTCTCGACGATGTTGCCGTAGTCCTTGCTGCGCTGGTCGGTATTGCGAATCAGCAGGGCGACCGGGGTGCCGGTGGTTTTGCCTTGGTAGACGCCGCTGAGGATTTCGACGGCGTCGGGCTCATTGCGCTGTGTGACGTGGCGAGACGTCCCCGGACGACGACGGTCCAGATCCGGCTGGATGTCTGCCTCGGACAAGCTCATGCCTGGCGGGCAGCCGTCGATGACGCAGCCGATGGCCGGTCCATGCGATTCGCCAAAGTTGGTAACGGTAAACAGAAGACCAAAAGAGCTGCCAGACATTGCGCCAACCAGATTTCAAACCCGAAACCGCTATTGTCTCGTGAAAACGCCCGGACGTGCCGGGCGCTGTTCTGACATCAGGCGATCAACGCCCGTTCATAGCAAAACCCGGCGCTGGGCCGCGGTTTCATCCTCGACCGGCCAGTCGCGGATGTACGCCTTGAGCATGCGGTTTTCAAAGTCCTGACTGTCGACAACGGCGCGGGCCACGTCGTAGAAGGAAATCACGCCCATCAGCGTCTTGTGAGACATCACCGGCATGTACCGGGCGTGGTGGTTCAGCATCATGCGACGCACCTCGTCGATTTCGGTCTCGGGGGTGCAAGTCAGCGGGTGGTCGTCCATCACGGAACGCACGGTTCCACTGGCCAGCCCGCCCGCCTTCACCACCGCCTGAATCACTTCGCGGAAGGTCAGCATGCCAGCCAGGTCACCATGTTCCATCACCACCAGCGAGCCGATGTCGTGCTCCGCCATGGTTTGAGCGGCATCGCCCAAGGACTGGTCCGGTGAAACGGTGTACAGCGTGCTGCCTTTGACGCGCAGGATGTCACTGACTTTCATGGTCTGTCTCCTCGATCGGGGTTGTGCAATGGATGGCCATGTCTGCTGGAATCATCTTGCCTCAAGGTTTTGCATGCGCCAATAGGACTAGCCGGGGCAAAAGTGCAAAAAATGGCTTTCCATTCGCAACGAACTGGTCAATTTAACGAAAAGCGGCAGATTTGGAAAGGGAAGACCCTCAACCGGATCGCCGCACAGTGTGTCAGCCACCCAAAGCCTGCTGCAAGGTCACTTCATCGAGTCGCGCCGCCGACCAGAATGCCTGCGTGAAGCCATCGGGCTGCAGCAGCACCCGGCCGACCAAGGGAGCCAGCAAAGTTTCCGGCGGATCGCATAACAACACGTAGCGACCGCCGTCGTCTGCCTCGGGCTCCTCCAGCAGGCCGACCCAATCCAGATCGAGCAGCAACTCCAGCAAAGGTTCCACTTGCAGCGGGTCGGTCCGTAGCGCGCGCGCCAGGCGCTCGGCACTCAATCCCTTGCCACTGTGATGCTGCACCGCAGCCAGTGCTTTCAAAATGGCCAGACTCAACTGGAACCGCAGCCCAGGCGTGTCGGGCCATCGCTTGACCTGGGACAGCAGGCTGGGGGTGTAGGCGGCGACCACAGCCCCCATCAGGACCACCAACCAGCTCACATAAATCCACACCAGGAAGATCGGCACGGCCGCAAACGCACCGTAGATGGTCGCGTACACCGGCACCTTGGTGAGGTACAAGGCCAGCACTTTTTGCGCCAATTCCAGCCCGCCTGAGGCAAAAACAGCCCCCGCCCAGGCATGCTCCCATCGCACATAGGTATTGGGAACGAATTTGTACAGCGCGGCAAAGCCCGCCGTCTGCATGCCAAAAATCACCAGCCCGAGCAGAAAACCCAGTCCGCCCGGCACCGCTTCGACCCAGCCGCGCGAGGCCGACAGCAGGTACGAAGTCACCGACAGACTGGCGCCGATCATCAGCGGCCCCAAGGTCAGTGCCGCCCAGTACACCAGCACACGCTGCGCGATGGGACGCACCCGCCGCACTCGCCAGATGCCATTGAGCGTGTGGTCGATGGTGAGCATCAAGGCCATCGCCGTGAACCCCAGGGCGATCATGCCCAGCCCGCCCAGCTGGCTGGCCTTGCCCGTGAACTTACCCATCGACAGCAACACCTGCTTGGCGATGGCGTCGGGTACCCAGGCGGTGACGAATTCCTGTTCGACGATTTTGCGAAATCTGGAAAACACCGGAAACGCGCTGAACAAAGCCAACATCACCGTGGCCAGTGGGACCATGGCAATGGTGCTGGTGAAGGTCAGGCTGCCCGCCGTCAGGCCCAGCCGATCCTCACGAAATCGCTGACGCAAAGTTTCATAGGTCTGCAGCCACGGCCATTGCTGCAAGGTCGTGATCAGCAAAGCCCATCGCTGACTGAATCCACGCCAATCGGTCCATTTTGAAATCATCTGGCTATGATGCCAGCCATAGCAGGCAAAGTACCGCCCAGCCGCAGATCCGACACACACCTTCCATGCTCGACACCCCTGAATCCACGACCGCCCCCCTGCCCCAGCACCCGCCTCAGCGCCTGCATTTGATCGAACAACTGCGCTGGATCAGCGTTGGCTCTGTGAGCATGCTGATCGTGCTGGGGCTGGCATGGGAGCTCAAGCTCGCGCCCTTGCCCGGAGGCACCGGCGCGCTGGCCTGGAAAGTCCTGCCGCTCACTTTTGCCCTCGCCGGGCTGCTCAAGCACAAGCTCTACACGTATCGCTGGCTCTCTTTGCTGGTATGGCTGTATTTCACCGAAGGCGTCGTGCGGGCCACCAGTGACCATGGGCTGTCTCAGCAACTGGCCGTCATCGAAACCACCCTCAGCATCGCCTTGTTCACCGCCTGTGCACTCTATGTCCGCTTGCGACTGAAAGTCTTGCCCAAGAAGGACAAGACCGCTGAATCGACCCAACCGTGATCCGAACCGAAGACATCCCCGCCTTCCGCTCCGCTCTGGCCGCAGCGCTGCCCAGCCTGCATACCATCGGCCCGGAGCAGCCCGATCTGGATCGCCAGCCCCATGAACAAGACTGGCGCAAACGCTATCGCGGCCGCGCTTTGGCCATCGTGTTCCCCACTGACGCCACGCAGATCCAGACGCTCCTGCGCTTGTGCTGTGAATGGCAGGTGCCGGTGGTCCCGCAGGGAGGCAACACCAGCCTGGTGGGTGGCTCCGTGCCAGACGCCAGTGGAAGCCAATTGCTTGTCAATCTGCGCAAGATGAACCGCATCCTGGCCGTGGATGTCGACAATCAGTCCATCACCGTCCAGGCCGGCTGCACCTTGCAACAGGTCCAGGACGCCGCGCTGGATGCGGGTTTGCTCTTTCCCCTCAGTCTGGGCTCAGAAGGCTCTTGCACCATTGGTGGCAATCTGGCCACCAACGCGGGCGGGACGCAGGTCTTACGCTATGGCACCGCGCGCGAACTGTGTCTGGGCCTGGAGGCGGTCACGGCGCAGGGCGACCTCTACACGGGGCTGCAGTCCCTTCGCAAGGACAACACAGGCTACGCCCTCAAAGACCTGCTCATCGGCTCGGAAGGCACACTGGGCATCCTGACGGCCGCCACCTTGCGACTGTTCCCCCGGCCGGCGAGCCAACAAGCGGCGCTGATCGCGTGCCCCAGTCTCGACGCGGCCGTGGCGCTTCTCACCCACGCTCGCACAGCGCTGGACGCCTGCCTGACCGGCTTCGAGGTCATTCACCGAGACGCCTTCCTGCTCGCCCGCCAGCACACCCCTGCGCAAAGCCGGGTGGCAGACAGCATCATGCCCGCTGACCCGGACGCCCTGCCCGGCTGGCTGGTGCTTCTGGATGCAGCGGGACCACAAAGCGGCGACTCGTTGCAGCACACGCTCGAAAACCTGATCAGTCGGGCCATCCACCAGGGTCATGCGATCGACGCCTGCCTGAGCCAGAGCCATGCCCAATACCGCGCCATGTGGCAACTGCGCGAAACCATTCCGCTGGCCGAGAAAATGGAAGGCCTGATGGTCAAGCACGATATCGGTGTGCCGACCTCTGCCGTGCCCGACTTCGTCGCGCAATGTCAGACGACTCTTCGGGCAGCATTCCCAGGCTGCCGCGTCGTCTGTTTCGGCCATCTGGGGGACGGCAACCTGCACTACAACGTGCAAGCGCCTGCGGGCCAGTCCGACGTCGCTTTCCTGACTCAGCATGAACATCAGGTCAACACCATCGTGTACGACCTGGTGACACAGCACAAAGGCACCCTGTCAGCCGAGCATGGTATTGGGCAGCTCAAAAAAGAAGCGTTGGCCCAACGGGCTGACCCTGTGAGATTGCAGTGGATGCGCAGCATCAAAACAGCACTCGATCCTCATGGGGTGTTGAACCCGGGCCGGCTGATCGACATCAATCCCCCGCCGTCCTGATATCGGTCGGGCTTGTCTGCGCGCTTATTGCAGCGGCTCTTTCAACGCATCGGGCACCAGCATGGTGACGACGTCGATGCCCTCTTCGCGCAGGGCTTGTGCGTCATCGGCTGAGGCTTGCCCGCGAATGGGACGCACCGGCTCCTCGCCCTCATGCATGCTGCGCACCTGCTCCACAAAGCGATCGCCCACATCTTCGGTCACGGCCATCACCTGCTTCACCGCTTGGAAGTAGAGACTCTGCAGTTGGGCCACCATCTCGGCTGCGCGAGCAGACTCCTCTGCCTGCATGGTTCCGGCGTCGACACGGTCAATCTCGGCTGATCGCTTGGGTGCGGTCAGACCCATGTCCCCATCGCCCATACCAGAACGGTTGTAGCGGGTCGCCGACGGACGACGCTCAATTTCATGGTGCCCACAGACAGGACAAGTCAACAGTCCCCGAGCCTGCTGCGAGGCCAGATCATCCGAGGACTGAAACCACCCTTCGAAGCGATGGCCATGGGCGCATGCCAAATCCACTACCAGCATCGTGATTCCCTCGGCGTCAAGCGACCACGTGCCAATCGAGTTGACAGTGTCCCGCCCGCCAGCGCTGCAACCACATCATTCCCACGATGGTCTTGGCATCGGTCAGCAAACCCGCCTGCATCCAGGACTCCAACTCGTCTTGCGATGCGGCGAACACGTCCAGGAACTCGCCCGCGTCAAGATGACGCTCACCCAGCGTCAACTCATCGGCGAACCAGATTTCGATGATCTCGGTGGCATACCCGATCACTGGGTGCATGATCCCCGCCTTGGCCCACCGTCTTGCGCGGTAACCGGTCTCTTCCCACAGCTCGCGCTGGGCGCATGCCAGTCCACCTTCGCCCGCATCGAGCTTACCGGCAGGAAACTCGATCATGGTTTGCCTAACCGGATACCGGTATTGCCGCTCCATCACCAATCTGCCATCTGGCAGCAGCGCGACGATCATCACGGCGCCGGGATGAATCACGTATTCGCGAGCGGCCTGGGAGCCATCTGGCAAAGCGACCTGATCGCGGCGCAATTCAAGAAAATGCCCGCTGTACACCGTCTCGGATGACACGGTGAGTTCGCGAAGATGGTCGTCCCCCGACTCGATCAAGGTCGAATCGGACATGGTCATCGGCCCGCGTGGCGGCGCAGGTAGCGCCAGACAAAGCCGGGAAACGCCAGCGTGATGACCACGCAGAGCCACACGGCCACGAACTCCCAACGCAGCGGGCTCACCTGGCCCAGATGCCCTTCAATGGCACGACCTAACACCGCGCCGATCAATGCATAAACCAGCAACTCGAGCAAGCGCCACCCGATGGGCTTAGGCGATCGCCGAGGTCCGACCGCGAACAGCCGCTCGTTCAAGAAGGGCAGATTGGCCAGCAGCAGGGTCACCAACAGGACCACTGCGACCGACCAGGAGGGAACCAATCCAGGCATGGACAAACCAGATCAACCGGCCAGCGACTGGGTGATGGCCCGTGCGCACAAGGCCATCAGTCCGCCGGGCAGAACGCCCAGGACCAGCACCGACAAAGCGTTGAACGACAGCAGCACCCGTGCGCCACTACCCTGCGACAACGGGGTGGCATCCACCGGCTCGTCAAAGTACATGACCTTGACCACACGCAGGTAGTAAAACGCCCCCACCAAGGACAGCAAGACCGCCAGGATGGCCACCTGCAACAGCAACGGCGAGTTGGTTGTGATCAAGGACTGCAACACAGCCAGCTTGGCATAGAACCCCGCTGTGGGCGGAATACCAGCCAATGAGAACATGAACACGGCCATCGCACCGGCCAACATGGGGCTGCGCTTATTGAGACCAGCCAGATCCGAAATTTGCTCAGACTCGAAACCGGGGCGAGCCAGCAACATGATGAGCCCGAAAGTACCCAAGGTGGTCATCACGTAGGTCAGCACATAGAACAGCGACGAGCCATAGCCGTTGCCAGCCGACACCGTGTTGCCCGACACCACGCTGGGCACGAAACCCAGCAGCATGAAGCCCAACTGAGCGATACCGGAATAGGCCAGCATGCGCTTGAGGTTGGTTTGCGCAATGGCGGCCAGATTGCCCACGGTCATGGATAGCACAGCCAGGATCATCAGCATCTGCTGCCAATCGGTCGCCGTGTTGATCAGGCCTTCCACCAGCAAGCGAATCGTGATGGCGAAAGCGGCCAGCTTGGGCGCACCGGCGACCAGCAAGGTCGCAGCGGTCGGCGCGCCTTGATAAACGTCAGGCACCCACATGTGGAAAGGCACCACGCCGAGCTTGAAAGCCAGCCCGGCCACGATGAAGACCAGACCGAAGGCCAGCACTTGCTTGTTGATCTGCCCCGTCAAGGTCGCTTTGTAGACTTCGCCCAGATCCAGAGAGCCGGTCGCGCCATACATCATCGACAAGCCATAGAGCAAGAAGCCGGAAGCCAGCGCGCCCAGCACGAAGTACTTCATGGCGGCTTCAGTGGCTTGAGCATGATCACGGCGCAGTGCCACCAGGGCATACAGCGACAAGGACATCAGTTCCAGACCCAGGTAAATGGTCAGGAAGTTGTTGCCGATGATCATGATCGAGATGCCCAGCAAAGAGAGCATGCTCAATGTGAACAGCTCGCCCTTGAGCATCTCGCGATCGCCGGCATACGCCTGGGCATAAGTCAGACTGGCCATCACGGCCAGCGTGGCACAGAAGGACAGCAGATGCGACATCGGATCGGTCACCACCATGCCTTGCATCGCGTAAGACGATGCGGGATTGTCGATGTGACACAGGTGCAATGCCGCCACCCCGGCCAGGGACAGCATGGTCAGCCAGTAGGTCGGACGACGGCGTTCGGACGTCACGAACAAGTCTGCCAGGGCGACCAAGCAGGCCATCCCCAACAGGACGATCTCAGGCGTCACCGCCAGCCAATTCAAGTTATTCATTTGGAGTCGGCCTTCAGTTCAACTTGCTAGTGGACACGTGCTTGATCAGCTCGGTCACCGACACGTGCATCGCGTCGGTAAAGGGCTTGGGCTGAATACCCATCCACAGCACGGCCGCAGCCAATACAGCCAGAATCAGGAATTCACGGGCGTTGATGTCTTTCAACTCACGCACATGGTCATTGGTCACGTCGCCAAAGTACACGCGCTTGTACATCCACAGGGTGTAAGCCGCGCCGAAGATCAGAGCAGTCGCAGCCAGCAGACCAATGGCAAAGTCGAACTTGACGGCACCCAGAATCACCATCCACTCGCCCACGAAGCCGGCTGTGCCCGGCAGGCCGCAGTTGGCCATCGAAAACAGCAGCGCGAACGCAGCGAACTTGGGCATGGTGTTGACCACGCCGCCATAACTGGCGATTTCACGGGAGTGAACGCGGTCATACAACACGCCGATGCTCAAGAACATCGCGCCCGACACAAAGCCGTGGGCAATCATCTGCACGATGCCGCCAGCGATCCCCAGTTCATTGAAGATGAAGAAGCCCAGGGTCACAAAACCCATGTGGGCGATGGACGAGTAAGCCACCAACTTCTTCATGTCCTGCTGAACCATGGCCACCAAGCCAATGTAGATCACGCCAATCAGCGACAAGGTGATCACCACGGGGGCGAACTCATGTGAGGCATCGGGCACGATCGGCAACATGAACCGCAAGAAGCCGTAGCAACCCAACTTCAGCATGATCGCGGCCAGAACGACAGAACCACCGGTAGGTGCCTCCACGTGGGCATCGGGCAACCAGGTGTGCACCGGCCACATCGGGACCTTGACCGCAAAAGCAGCAAAGAAGGCGCCGAACAGCAGGGCCTGAGGCGTTGCAGGCAGGGGGAGCTTCTGCCAGGTCAGGATATCGAACGACCCACCCGACTTGTAGTACAGGTAGACCAGCGCGATCAACATCAGCAGCGAACCGAGCAAGGTATACAGGAAGAACTTGAAGGCGGCGTAAACCCGGCGCGGGCCGCCCCAGATACCGATGATGATGTACATCGGGATCAGGGTCGCTTCGAAGAACACGTAGAACAGCAAGCCGTCCAGTGCCGAGAACACCCCCACCATCAGACCCGACAGAATCAGGAAGGCGCCGTAGTACTGATGAGGACGGTCCTCGATGACTTCCCAACCGGCCAGCACCACGATGATGGTGATGAAAGCGGTCAGCGGCACGAACCACATGGAGATGCCGTCCACCCCCAGGTGATAGAACACATTGAAGCGCTCAATCCACGAAGCGTGTTCGACAAACTGCATCGCCGCGGTGCCGCCATCGAAGTGCGTCATCACCGGAATGGTGACGGCAAAACCGATGATCGAACCGATCAGCGCGACCCACTTCGTGACGTTGGCGTTTTCCTGACGGCCGATGGCCAGCAGCAAGACCCCGAATGCCACCGGGATCCAGATGGCCAGAGAAAGAATATTGGACATGGTTTGCATGTGCTGGTCCCCGCGCTCAGTGGTGCATGAAGACGAACCAGGTCATGAGGGCAAAGACCCCCAGGATCATGACCAGCGCGTAGTGATAGAGGTAACCGGTCTGGAACAGACGGACGAGTGAACCAATCAGGCCGACCAACTTGGCCGAGCCGTTGACGACCAAGCCGTCAATGATGCCCACGTCACCCACCTTCCACAGCCCGGTGCCCAACAGTCGGGCGCCACGGGCCAGGATGTTCTCGTTGATCCAGTCCAGGAAGTACTTGTTCTCGCCGATCACGATCAGCGGACGCAAGACCTTGGCAAACATCGCAGGGATCTGCGGCGCCACCATGTAGAACACGAACGCGGTGACCACGCCACCCAGAGCCAGCAAGAACGGCAGCGAGGTGAACGCATGGGTACCCATGGCCATGGCGTTGTGGAACTCGTGCTTGAGCTCTTCCATTGCGGGATGCAGCTCGTGGTTCACGAAGATCGCATCCTTGAAGAAGTCACCATACAGCATCGGCTCAATGGTCAGGTAGCCAATCACGACCGACGGGATCGCCAGCAGGATCAAAGGCAGCGTGACCACCCAGGGCGACTCATGCGGCGTGTGCGCATGGCCATGATCGTCGTCATGATGATCATGCTCACTGGGGAATGGCTTGTGATGGAAATGCTCCTTGCCATGGAAGACCAGGAAGTACATCCGGAAGCTGTAGAACGCGGTCACGAAGACACCGGCCAATACAGCGAAGTGCGCGAATCCGGCGGCAGGCAAGTGGCTGGCGCCTACGGCTTCGATGATCGAATCCTTGGAATAGAAACCCGAGAAGAAAGGCGTACCGATCAGAGCCAACGAACCCAACAGGGACGTGATCCAGGTGATCTTCATGTACTTCCACAGGCCACCCATGTTGCGAATATCCTGGTCGTGGTGCATGCCAATGATCACGGAGCCCGCACCCAGGAACAGCAAGGCCTTGAAGAAGGCGTGCGTCATCAGGTGGAACACGGCCACGTTATAGGCCGACACACCCAGTGCCACGGTCATGTAACCCAGTTGAGACAGCGTCGAGTAAGCCACAACACGCTTGATGTCGTTCTGGATGATGCCCAGGAAGCCCATGAACAAGGCCGTGATCGAACCGATGATCAACACGAAATTCAAGGCCGTGTCCGACAGCTCGAACAGGGGCGACATGCGCGACACCATGAAGATACCGGCCGTCACCATGGTTGCAGCGTGAATCAGCGCGGAGATCGGAGTCGGGCCTTCCATCGAATCGGGCAGCCAGACATGCAACGGGAACTGCGCCGACTTGCCCATCGCGCCGATGAACAAGCAGATGCAGATCACGGTGATCAGAGCCCAATCGGTCTTGGGCAAGGTCAATGCCGACAACTCGGCGCCCTTGGCAAAGATCTCGTTGTAGTTCAGCGAGCCCGTGTAGGCCAGGATCAAGCCAATGCCCAGGATGAAACCAAAGTCACCCACGCGGTTGACCAGGAAGGCCTTCATGTTGGCGAAGATGGCCGTAGGCTTCTTGAACCAGAAACCAATCAGCAAGTACGACACCAAGCCCACCGCTTCCCAGCCGAAGAAGAGCTGCAGCAAGTTGTTGCTCATCACGAGCATCAACATCGAGAAGGTGAACAGCGAGATGTAGCTGAAGAAGCGCTGGTAGCCGGGGTCTTCTTCCATGTAGCCGATCGTGTAGATGTGCACCATCAGCGACACGAAGGTCACGACGCACATCATCATGGCGGTCAGGCCGTCGACCAGGAAGCCGACTTCCATCTTCAGCGATCCCAGCGTCATCCATTCATAGACGGTCTGGTTGAAGCGGGCCCCGTCCATGACCGCATTGAGCGTCATGGCCGAGATGATGAAGGACACCAACACACCCAGGATCGTGAGGACGTGCGCGCCGCGACGGCCAATCGTCTTGCCGAACAAGCCGGCAGCAATCGAGCCGACCAGCGGAGCCAGAGGCACCGCCAGCAGCGAGTTGAGAGAGAGCTCGGTCATTATTGTGGTTCTCCTGGCACTGCCGATCAACCCTTGAGGGTGTCGAGCTCGTCCACGTTGATCGACTGGCGATTGCGGAACAACACCACGAGGATGGCCAGACCAATGGCCGATTCGGCCGCTGCCACCGTCAAGATGAAGAACACAAACACCTGCCCTGCCATGTCACCCAGGTAATGGGAGAAGGCCACGAAGTTCAGGTTCACGGCCAGGAGCATCAGCTCGATGGCCATCAACAGAACGATCAGGTTCTTGCGGTTGAGGAAGATCCCGACCACCGACATGGCAAACAGGATCCCGCCCAAAGACAGGTAATGACCCAGAGAAATCGCGTTCATGCTTGGCCTCCGTTGTTCGATGCATCAACCGCGGCTGCAACGGGCACGTCTACTTGCGGCGCCACCTTCATCACCCGCAAGCGATCGGCCTTCTTGACGCGTACTTGCTGGGACGGATCCTGGTAATGCGAGTCCTTGCGACGACGCAGCGTCAAAGCGATGGCCGCGATGATGGCCACCAGCAAGATCACTGCAGCGATCTGCACAGGGAACAGGTAGTTCGTGTACAGGTCCACACCCAGCGCCTTGGCATTGGCCAACTTCGCCATATCGGGCGACATGGGCTTGGCATCCACGCGATCAAAGCCACGCAGCAGCACAAAAGCCATCTCGACGGCGATCAGCGCCCCCACCAGGCCGGCCACCGGGAAATGCTTCCAGAAGCCCTGACGGATGGAGTCGATGTTGATGTCGAGCATCATCACGACGAACAAGAACAGCACCATCACGGCGCCGACGTAGACCAGCACCAGGGCGATGGCCAGGAATTCGGCTTTCAACAACATCCACACGCAAGACGCACTGGCAAAGGCCAAGACGAGGTGCAATGCAGCCGATACGGGGCTCTTGGCCGTGATGACGCGGAAAGCCGCGAACACCAGGACGAAAGAGAAGACGTAGAACAAAGCGGTAAAGGTATCCATGGTTTGACTGGCGAGCACCCCTGTTGATCAGCGGTATTTCGCGTCCGCCTCCTTGTTGGCTGCGATTTCTTTTTCGTAACGATCACCCACCGCCAGGAGCATGTCCTTGGTGAAGTACAGATCGCCACGCTTTTCACCGTGGTATTCGAAGATGTGGGTTTCCACGATCGAATCCACCGGGCAGCTTTCTTCGCAGAAGCCACAGAAAATGCACTTGGTGAGATCGATGTCGTAGCGAGTCGTGCGGCGTGAGCCGTCGTCTCGCACATCGGACTCGATGGTGATGGCCATCGCCGGACAGACCGCTTCGCACAGTTTGCAGGCGATGCAACGCTCTTCGCCGTTGTCATAGCGACGCAGCGCATGCAAGCCACGGAAACGGGGCGACAGAGGCGTCTTTTCTTCCGGGAACTGCACCGTGATGTGTGGCTTCAAGAAGTGACGGCCGGTCAGGGCCATCCCCTTGAACAGTTCAACGAGGAAGAAGCTCGAGACAAATTCTTTGAGGGACGTGGACATGTGATGAGCCCCTTATTTCCAGATGTTCCAGGGAGACATCATCCAGCCACCGACCAGGACGAGCCAGATCAGAGTGATCGGAATGAAGATCTTCCAGCCCAGACGCATGATCTGGTCGTAGCGGAAGCGTGGGAACGATGCGCGGACCCACAGGAACATGGTGACGATGACAAAAGCCTTCAGGCCCAGCCAGATCCAGCCAGGGATGAAGCTCAGTGCTTCAACCGGAGCCAACCAGCCGCCGAAGAACATGATGGCAGCCAAGGTGGACACCAAGATCATGTTGGCGTATTCGGCCAGGAAGAACATCGCGAACGACATGCCCGAGTACTCGATCATGTGACCGGCCACGATTTCGGATTCGCCTTCGACCACGTCAAACGGATGGCGGTTGGTTTCAGCCAGACCGGAGATGAAGTACACCACGGTGATAGGCAGCAAGGGCAACCAGTTCCAGGACAGGAAGTTCAAGCCCATGTGCGCGAACTGGCCTCTGGCCTGACTCATGACGATGTCGGTCATGTTCAGGGAACCGGCGGTCATCAGCACGATCACGAGGCAGAAGCCCATCGCGATTTCGTAGGACACCATTTGAGCCGAAGCGCGAATGGCGCCCAGGAAGGCGTACTTGGAGTTGGACGACCAGCCCGCAATGATCACGCCATAGACTTCCAGCGAGGTGATCGCCATCAGGAACAGCAGACCGGCGTTGACGTTGGCCAAAGCCACTTCCGGACCAAACGGCACCACGGCCCATGCAGCGAGGGCCGGCATGATGGTCATGATGGGGCCCAGGAAGAACAGACCCTTGTGGGCTGCCGACGGGATGATGATTTCTTTGAAGATCAGCTTGACCGCGTCAGCGATGGGCTGCAGCAAGCCATAAGGGCCCGTGCGGTTGGGGCCTGGACGGATCTGGGACCAGCCAATGGCCTTGCGTTCCCACAAGGTCAAGTAGGCCACGCAACCCAGCAAGGGCAGCAGCAAGGCCACGATCTTGATCAGCGACCACACCACGGGCCAGGCGCCACCCAAGGCGTCTGCACCGGCTGTATACAGGGCATCAATCATGTGTTTTCCCTCCCTGCGCTCAGGCTTTCTCGACACGGATGGCGCCAAACATGGCACCCAGTGTCGAGGTGGCGGCATGGCCGGCAGGCACACGCACAACATTGGCAGGCAAAGTCGTGTCCAGCACGGCCGGCAGGACGGCCGAGCCAGCATCCTGGCTGACCTTGACCTGTGCGCCGGCGCTCAGGCCCAACTCAACCCAAAGGGCTTGCGGCAGACTCACTGTCGGTGCCGCGGCATCCGCCGTGTTTTGCAAGGATTCGGCACGGCGCACCAGTGCATCGGCGCTGTAGATCGGCACATCGGCCAAGCGCTCCAACCCACCGGTGGCAGTCCCGGCCGAGACCGCAGCCGTGGTCTGGTTGGACAGACGAGCTGGCAAGCCCGCCACATCACCCAAAGCGCGATTGCGAACAGCCTCAGAGGTCTCGAAGTCAAACCCATCCAGGCTCAACAAGTTACCCAGAACGCGCAGAACCTTCCAGGCTGGACGGGTGTCGCCCAATGGCTTGGCCACGCCGTGGAAGCTCTGAACGCGACCTTCGGCATTGACGAAGGTGCCCGATGTCTCGCTGAACGGCGCGATCGGCAGAATCACATCCGCGTATTCCATGGCGCCGGTCTTGAAGGCCGTCATCGCCACAACCATCTCGGCTCCCGCCAGAGCCGCGCGAGCAGCCGCTGGGTTTGCCGCATCGAATTCCGGCTCCGCATTGAGCAGCAGCACCGCCTTCAGAGCCGATGCTGTCAGCATCTGAGCGGCGTTCAAGCCACCTGTTTGCGGCTGTGCTTTCACCAACTGAGCGCCCACCGTGTTGGCCGACTCGGTCAGGAAGCCCAGTTTGGCGCCCGTTTGTTCGGTGATCCACTGTGCAACGGCTTGCAGGCTGGACGCCTGAGGGTGCTGCACGGCGGCATTGCCCAGCAGCACCGCTTTGCGGTCACCCGACAACAGGGAGGCGGCTATGGCGCGGGCGGCGTCCGTGGCTTGGCCTTGAACAGGTGCAGTGGCGCCGGTTTGTGCGGCAATCGCTGTAGCCACGTCAGCCAGCGCCTGCCCCCAGGCGCTCGGCGCCACCGTCACACGGTTGGCGATGGGCAGCAGCCAGTCATCGTTGACGGCGCCAATGGCCGAGATCTGACCACCGCGCTTGGCCGCATGACGCAGGCGGGAGGCGAACAAAGGATGATCCTTGCGCAAGAATGAGCCGATGACCAGTGCCCGGTCCAGTGTCGACAGGTCCGCGATGGCCATACCCAGCCAGCGCGCGCCTTGTCCTGCTGCAAAGTCAGTCTGACGCAGGCGGGTGTCGATGTTGTCGCTACCCAGACCCCGAATCAATTCGCCCAACAGGAACAATTCTTCGACGGTGCTGTGCTCCGTGGCCAGCGCGCCAATGGCAGCCGCGCCGTGGTCGTTCTTGACGCCCTTGAGGCCGTTGGCAACGTATTCCAGAGCCGTCGTCCAGTCGACTTCACGCCATTGGCCGCCCTGCTTGAGCATGGGCTTGGTCAGGCGTTGGTCGCTATTGAGTGCTTCGTAGCTGAAACGGTCGCGGTCTGCCAGCCAGCATTCATTGACAGCTTCATTCTCGAGAGGCAGCACGCGCATGACCTTGCCCCCCTTGACTTGCACAATCAGGTTGGCGCCGGTGGAGTCATGCGGGCTCACGCTCTTGCGACGAGACAGCTCCCAGGTGCGGGCGCTGTAGCGGAAGGGCTTGCTGGTCAAGGCGCCGACGGGGCACAGATCGATCATGTTGCCCGACAACTCGGAATCGACCGTTTTGCCCACGAACGTGGCGATCTCGGAGTGCTCGCCACGGTTGACCATGCCCAGCTCCATCACGCCGGCGATTTCCTGACCAAAGCGAACGCAGCGCGTGCATTGGATGCACCGGCTCATTTCGGCCATCGAGATCAGCGGTCCGACTTCCTTGTGGAAGACGACGCGTTTTTCTTCGTTGTAGCGAGACGAGGAACCGCCGTAACCCACGGCCAGATCCTGCAATTGGCATTCGCCCCCCTGATCGCAGATGGGGCAATCCAGCGGGTGATTGATGAGCAGAAACTCCATCACGCCTTGCTGGGCTTTGATGGCCTTCTCGCTCTTGGTGCGCACGATCATGCCTTGCGTCACCGGTGTGGCGCACGCAGGCATGGGCTTGGGCGCCTTTTCGATGTCCACCAGACACATCCGGCAGTTGGCCGCAATGGAAAGCTTCTTGTGGTAGCAGAAGTGGGGAATGTAAGTACCAGACTGCTCTGCGGCGTGCATGACCATGCAGCCCTCAGAGACCTGAACTTTTTTTCCGTCGAGTTCGATTTCAACCATAACTTTTCACCTTGCGAGCCAAGCTTGTGCCAGGCCGCCCCAAGGAAGACCAACCCCCATGGGGGGCAGCGAGGTAACCCGAGCGTGGAGGCCCTTAGACATAGGCCGGGACCATGCAGGTCTTGTGTTCGATGTGGTGCACAAACTCATCGCGATAGTGCTTGATGAATGCGCGCACCGGCATGGCCGCGGCGTCGCCCAGCGCGCAGATGGTGCGCCCCTGGATGTTGTCGGCCACCGAATTCAACAGATCGATGTCTTCCGGCCGTCCCTTGCCGTGCTCGATGCGGTCCATCATGCGCCACAGCCAGCCTGTGCCCTCTCGGCAAGGCGTGCACTGACCGCAGGATTCGTGCATGTAAAAGTAGGACAGGCGCAGCAGGCTCTTGACCATGCAACGGGTCTCGTCCATCACGATGACGGCGCCCGAACCCAGCATCGAGCCGGCCTTCGCGATGGAGTCATAGTCCATCGTGCACTCCATCATGATGTGGGCAGGCAGCACCGGCATCGACGAGCCACCGGGAATGACCGCCTTGAGCTTGCGGCCACCCCGCACGCCACCGGCCAGTTCCAGCAGCTTGGCGAACGGGGTCCCCATCGGGATCTCGTAGTTACCGGGACGCTCGACGTCGCCGGAGATCGAGAACAGCTTGGTGCCACCGTTGTTGGGCTTGCCCACATTCAGGAAGGCCTCGCCACCATTTCGGATGATCCACGGCACCGCCGCGAAGGTTTCCGTGTTGTTGATGGTGGTGGGCTTGCCGTACAGACCAAAGCTGGCGGGGAAAGGCGGCTTGAAGCGGGGCTGACCCTTCTTGCCTTCGATCGACTCCAGCAGCGCGGTTTCTTCACCGCAGATGTAAGCACCGAAACCATGATGGGCGTGCAGCTGAAAGCTGAAGTCGCTGCCCATGATGTTGTTGCCCAGATAACCCGCTGCACGGGCTTCTTCCAGCGCCGCCTCGAAGCGTTCATACACCTCGAAGATTTCGCCGTGGATGTAGTTGTAGCCCACGGTGATGCCCATGGCGTAGGCCGCAATGGCCATGCCTTCGATCACCGTGTGCGGGTTGAAGCGCAGGATCTCGCGGTCCTTGCAGGTGCCCGGTTCGCCTTCGTCAGAGTTGCAGACCAGGTACTTCTGGCCAGGGAAGGCGCGGGGCATGAAGCTCCACTTCAAACCCGTCGGAAAGCCTGCGCCCCCTCGCCCACGCAGGGACGAGGCCTTGACTTCGGCAATGACTTGATCCTGGGTCATGCCAGGACCACCGTCCTTGCCCAGGATCTTGCGCAGCGCTGCATAACCACCGCGCGACTCATAGTCTTTCAGACCCCAGTTGCTGCCGTTGATGCCGGCATAGATCTGGGGCTCGATGTGACGGCCGTGGAAAACGGTTTCCGTACCGGTCGCCTGGAATTGAGAAAGGTCCAGCATCTTGTCTTTACCTCACTTGGCCTGGGACTTGAGCACATCGACGAGCTGGTCCAGCTTGTCATTGCTCATGTAGCTGACCATCTGCCGGTCATTGACCAGCATCACGGGTGCATCCGCGCAGGCGCCCAGACATTCGCATTCCTGGACCGTGAACAGCCCGTCAGGCGTGGTCCCACCCGCTTCCACACCGAGCTTGCCGCACAGGTATTGCAGGGCCTGCTGGCCATTGCGCAACTGACAGGGCAAGTTGGTGCACACGTTCAACTTGAACTGACCAACAGGCTGCTGGTTGTACATGTTGTAGAAGGTGGTGACTTCGTGCACGGCAATGGCGGGCATGCCGATGTAATCGGCGATGGCCTGCTCGCTCTCAGGCGACACCCAACCCTGCTCTTGCTGGATGATGGACAGGCACGCCATCACAGCGGACTGACGTTGGTCAGCCGGGTATTTGGCCAGTTCGCGGTCGAAGCGCGCTTTGGTTTGTTCGCTCAACATGATTTCGGTCATTCAGCGGTCGCTATCAACGGTCGATCTCACCGAACACGATGTCCATCGTGCCGATGATGGCCACGGCGTCGGCCAGCATGTGGCCGCGGGACATTTCGTCCAGTGCGGCGAGATGCGGGAAGCCAGGGGCGCGGATCTTCAGGCGGTAAGGCTTGTTGGCACCATCCGAAGCCAGATAGATGCCGAATTCGCCCTTCGGATGCTCGACGGCGGCATACGCCTCGCCTTCGGGCACGTGGAAGCCTTCGGTGAAGAGCTTGAAGTGGTGAATCAACTGCTCCATCGAGGTCTTCATCTCGACACGCGAAGGTGGCGCCACCTTGTGGTTGTCGGTGATGACTGGCCCCGGATTGGCTCGCAGCCAGTCGACGCATTGCTTGATGATGCGATTCGACTGACGCAATTCTTCGACCCGCACCACATAGCGGTCGTAGCAGTCGCCATTGGTGCCCACGGGAATGTCGAAGTCCAGCTTGTCGTAGACGTCGTAGGGTTGGTGCTTGCGCAGGTCCCACACGATGCCGGAACCCCGCAGCATCGCACCGGTCATGCCCATGTTCAAGGCACGCTCAGGGGAGACCACGCCGATGCCCACGGTGCGCTGCTTCCAAATGCGGTTGTCGGTCAGCAGGGTTTCATATTCATCGACCAGCTTGGGAAAGCGTTGGGTGAAATCTTCGATGAAGTCGAGCAACGAGCCTTGACGGTTCTCGTTCATTCGCGCGATGGTCTTCGCGTTCTTGATCTTGCTGACCTTGTACTGCGGCATCACGTCAGGCAGATCGCGGTAGACGCCACCGGGACGGAAGTACGCCGCGTGCATCCGTGCACCGGACACGGCCTCGTACATGTCGAACAGGTCTTCACGCTCGCGGAAGCAGTAGATCAGGATGTTCATGGCGCCGCAGTCGAAACCATGGCAACCCAACCACAACAAGTGATTCAGGATCCGGGTGATTTCGGCGAACATCACACGGATGTATTGCGCACGGACAGGCACATCCACACCGAGCAACTTCTCGATTGCCAGGCAGTACGCATGCTCGTTGGACATCATCGACACGTAGTCGAGTCGGTCCATGTAGGGCAACGACTGGATGAAGGTCTTGGACTCGGCCAGCTTTTCAGTGGCGCGATGCAACAGGCCGATGTGCGGATCGGCGCGCTGAATGACTTCGCCGTCCAGCTCCAACACCAAACGCAGCACGCCGTGGGCGGCCGGGTGTTGAGGACCGAAGTTCAGGGTGTAGTTCTTGATTTCTGCCATGGCTTCAACCTCAGTGCATCAGTGGAGACCACCGTAGTTGTCTTCACGGATGATGCGCGGGGTGATCTCGCGCGGCTCGATCGTGACCGGCTGGTAGATCACGCGTTTTTGCTCGGGGTCGTATCGCATTTCGACATAGCCCGAGGTCGGGAAGTCCTTGCGGAACGGATGGCCAATGAAACCGTAATCGGTCAGGATCCGGCGCAGGTCGACGTGTCCGTCGAACACAATGCCATACAGGTCGAAGGCTTCTCGCTCGAACCAGTTGGCGCTGTTCCAGATGTCGTTGACCGAGGCCACGATGGGCAAATCGTCATTGGGCGCAAACACCTTCACTCGCACGCGCCAGTTCTTGCTGACGGACAGCAGGTGGCTGACCACGCAGAATCGCGGGCCGTCGGAGTAGATGCTTTCTGCACCATCCTTGTAGGCCGAATAATCCATGCCGCACAAGTCGATGAGTTGCTCGAAGCGCAATTCGTTGTGGTCGCGCAGCGTTTGGCAAACCGCCAGGTAGTCGGCGGCGGACACCGTCAGGGTCAACTCGCCCTTCAGGCTGTCCAGACGCTGAATCTTGTCACCCAGAACGTTTTGCAAAGCCGCTTGCAGATTCGCTAGTTTTTGACTCATGACACCCTTTCTGGTCAGCGTGCGATGGTGTTTTCGCGGCGAATCTTGGCTTGCAGCTGCAAGATGCCGTACAGCAGGGCTTCGGCTGTCGGGGGACAGCCGGGCACGTACACGTCCACGGGCACGATGCGGTCGCAGCCGCGCACCACCGAATAGCTGTAGTGGTAGTAGCCACCGCCGTTGGCGCAAGAACCCATCGAGAGCACCCAGCGAGGCTCTGCCATCTGGTCATACACCTTGCGCAAGGCCGGCGCCATCTTGTTGCACAGCGTGCCTGCAACGATCATCAGATCGGATTGGCGGGGGCTGGGACGAAACAGCATGCCGAAACGGTCGATGTCATAGCGCGCCGCGCCGGCGTGCATCATCTCGACCGCACAACAAGCCAGACCGAACGTCATCGGCCACAGGGAACCGGTCTTCGACCAGTTGATCAGCGTGTCAGCCGATGTGGTGATGAAGCCCTCTTTGAAGACGCCTTCGATACCCATTTGAATTTACCTCTCGAGAGTCTGGTGCGAGCTCATTCCCAATCCAGGGCGCCCTTTTTCCACTCGTAGGCAAAACCCACGACCAAGATACCCAGAAACAACATGATGGCCAGGAAGCCCGCCATGCCCACCTCCTTCAGGGCGACAGCCCAGGGGAACAAAAAGGCGATTTCCAGGTCGAACAAGATGAACAGAATGGCGACGAGGTAGTAGCGCACGTCGAACTTCATGCGCGCGTCTTCGAACGCCTCAAAACCGCACTCATATGGCGAGTTCTTGGCATCGTCTGGGCGGCGGGGGCCGAGCAGGAAACCAAGCAACTGCGGCGCCACACCGACGCCAACGCCGACCAGAATGAACAAAATGACGGGGAGATATTGCTCGATGTTCATCATTGCTTCAGGCCTTGAGATTGAACAAGCCGCGTGATTGGACCACACTCAGACAACAAAAAAAGCGCGCCCGGCCCATGCCAAGCGGACGATGAATCCCACTTGAACACCTACCTTGAGCGCGCTCACCGGAGCGCTTCGCGTATTGGATCATCTGATCAGCTGGGATGCATTGACCTAGGCTGAACATGAGGTGACCGCGCGAAGACTCAGTTGAATTTTGATTGGTGCCGACGGCGAGACTCGAACTCGCACAGCTTTCGCCACTACCCCCTCAAGATAGCGTGTCTACCAATTTCACCACGTCGGCATCGGGCTTGTGGCCCTTTGATCTCCGGCTTGCTTGAGGCTTGCTGACCGAAGACTTAAATTCTAAACTGAAATTGTCGTTGTTTACGAAACATGACGACACAATGTGGCCACTGGTCGTCATGTTCAACGGTCATTTGACCGGGATCAGCGCCGCGCCAGAAGCGGCCGCCGAAGCGGGGGCGGCAGCCGCAGAAGTGGCCGACGCACCGACCGCTGGCTTTTCCAGCAGGCTGGATTCTTCTGTCACGCTTGCCCGATGGTTGCCAAAGTAGGCCAGCATCAAAGTCGAGCAGAAAAATACCGTAGCGGCCACTGCGGTGGAACGCGACAGAAAGTTGGCACTTCCGGTCGCGCCGAACAAACTGCCGGACGCCCCACTGCCAAAGGATGCCCCCATGTCCGCCCCTTTGCCGTGCTGAACCAGCACCAGGCCAATCATGGCCAGCGCTGACACGATCTGGAGCAAGAGGACCACCGTCATCATTGCTTGTTGCATGAAACCAAACTCCTCAATACCTAGAAAACCAAGGCTCAGGCGGCTGCCCGGGCGATGGCCGCGAAATCAGCAGCCTTCAAAGAGGCGCCTCCAATGAGGCCGCCATCGATGTCGGTTTGCGCAAACAGCTCAGCCGCGTTGTCGGGCTTGACGCTCCCACCGTACAGCAGGGGCACTTTGGCCGCCGCCGGGACCGCCGATGTCAGCTGGGCACGCAAGAATGCGTGAACCGCTTGAGCCTGCGCCGGCGACGCGGTCTTGCCGGTCCCGATGGCCCAAACTGGCTCATAAGCCAGCACGATCGCAGGCAACCGCTCACCCAAGGTGTCGATGACCGCCTGGAGTTGGGCCGCAACCACCGATTCGGTCTGACCGGCTTCGCGCTCAGCCAAAGTCTCACCCACACACACGATGGGGGTCAAACCAGCCGCCAAAGCGGCTTGGGCCTTGTCCGCCACGAGTTGACTGCTCTCGGCGTGATAGCTGCGACGCTCGGAATGCCCCACGATGGCGTATTGGGCGCCCATTTCGCGAATCATGACACCGGCAACCTCGCCCGTGAAGGCGCCTTGCTGGTGGCTCGACACGTCTTGCGAGCCCACGGCGATGGTGCTGCCAGCCAAGGCGGTAGCCACATCGGCGAGGTACACGAACGGCACGCAGACAGCCACATCGGCCGCTGGCGCCGTCTTTGTCAGATCGGCGGCCAGCAAACCTTGAAGCAACTCGGCGTTGGCTGCACGGCTACCGTGCATTTTCCAGTTTCCGACAACGAGCTTCTTCATGGCGATCATTGCTGCTGTTGCTGGGCTTGGTCGTCTTGAGCGCCTTGCTCGAAGCCGCCTTGCTCGGCGCGGGGTGCGCGCTCACGGCGCTCGCCGCCGCGATCACCTCGGTCGCCACGGTCACCGCGAGGACCGCGGTCGCCACGCGAACCCCGGTCACCGCGGTCGCCACGCTCTTCGCGCTCGGGCATGCCTTCAGGACGCTCGACCAGCGCCTTCATGGACAGCTTGACGCGGCCCTTTTCGTCCGTTTCCAGGACCTTGACCTTGACGATCTGACCTTCGGCCAGGTAATCAGAGACCTTTTCGACACGCTCGTGAGCGATCTGGCTGATGTGCAGCAGGCCGTCCTTACCAGGCATCAGGTTGACCAGGGCACCGAAGTCAAACAACTTGGTGACTGCGCCTTCGTAGACCTTGCCGATTTCGACTTCTGCAGTGATCTCGTTGATGCGCTTGATGGCGATGTCGGCCTTGGCTGCGTCGGTCGAGGCGATGGTGACCGTGCCGTCTTCACCGATGTTGATCTGGCAACCGGTTTCTTCGGTCAGGCCACGGATGGTGGCGCCGCCCTTGCCGATCACGTCACGGATCTTCTCGGGGTTGATCTTGAGGGTGTACAGACGGGGCGCGAACTCGGAGACTTCGGTGTTGGCCGAACCCATGGCTTCGACCATCTTGCCCAGAATGTGCAAACGGGCTTCCTTGGCCTGAGCCAGCGCCACTTGCATGATTTCCTTGGTGATGCCCTGGATCTTGATGTCCATCTGCAGAGCGGTCACGCCAGCGGTGGTACCGGCCACCTTGAAGTCCATGTCGCCCAGGTGATCTTCGTCGCCCAGGATGTCGGTCAAGACAGCAAACTTGTTGCCTTCTTTGATCAAGCCCATGGCGATACCGGCAACGTGCGCCTTCATGGGCACACCAGCGTCCATCATGGCCAGGCAGCCGCCGCAGACCGAAGCCATGGACGAGGAGCCATTGGACTCGGTGATTTCAGAAACCACGCGAACGGTGTAGGCGAACTCATCCTTGGGAGGCAGCAGCGGCACCAGGGCGCGCTTGGCCAGACGGCCGTGGCCGATTTCGCGGCGCTTGGGCGTGCCCACACGACCGGTTTCGCCAGTGGCGAACGGAGGCATGTTGTAGTGGAACAGGAAGGTGTCGCGGAAGTCACCAGCCAGCGCGTCGATGCGCTGGGCGTCTTGTTCGGTGCCCAAAGTGGCGATCACCAGGGCCTGGGTTTCACCACGGGTGAACAAAGCCGAACCGTGAACGCGTGGCAGCACGCCAGTGCGGATTTCGATGGGACGCACGGTGCGGGTGTCGCGACCGTCGATGCGAGGCTCGCCGGCCAGGATCTGGCTGCGCACGATCTTGGCTTCGATGTCGAACATCATGCTTTCGACCTTGACGGCGTCGAATTCGATGCCTTCGGCAGTCAGGCCAGCCTTGACGGCGGCGTAGGCTTCGCGGCAAGCCTGGGTACGAGCCTGCTTGGAGCGGATCTGGTAAGCCGCGCGCAGCGGGCCTTCGGCCAGGTTGTTGACCTTAGCGATGAAGGCCTCGTCCTTGGCGGGCGCTTCCCACTGCCATTCAGGCTTGCCAGCGTCACGCACGAAGTCGTGAATGGCTTGAATGGCGACATTGCCTTGGTCGTGACCGAACACCACGGCGCCCAGCATCACGTCTTCAGACAATTGATCGGCTTCGGACTCGACCATCAACACGGCAGTTTCGGTACCGGCCACCACCAGGTCCATCTTGGAGTCAGCCAGCTCGGAGGGGCTGGGGTTCAAGACGTATTCGCCGTTGATATAACCCACGCGGGCTGCGCCAATCGGGCCGTTGAATGGGATGCCGGAGATCGACAGCGCAGCGCTGGAGGCGATCATGGCGGCAATGTCAGCCGAGACTTCGGGGTTCAACGACACCACGTGGATGACCAGTTGGACTTCGTTGTAGAAGCCTTCCGGGAACAGCGGACGGATGGGACGGTCGATCAGACGCGAGGTCAGGGTCTCGAGTTCGGAAGGCTTGGCTTCGCGCTTGAAGAAGCTGCCCGGGATCTTGCCGGCGGCGTACGTCTTTTCGATGTAATCGACGGTCAAGGGGAAGAAGTCTTGACCTGGCTTGGCGCTCTTGGCACACACCACGGTGGCCAGCACAACGGTGCCTTCGATGTCAACGAGGACGGCGCCGGACGCCTGGCGAGCGATTTCGCCGGTTTCCATCACGACGGTGTGCTTGCCCCATTGGAAGGACTTGGTGACTTTATTGAACATGCTCATCAGTGAGATCTCCAGTTATTTTGGTGATTGCCGTCACTCTGTCGCGATGCCATTCCAGCGGGACTGGGGCGCACAACCCCGGTGGAATGACACAGCGTTCGCAGGTCGAGTGTCTGGCGTGAAAAAACAAAAAGCCTGTGCTGGCAGACCAGACAGGCTTTTTGTCGTCATGCAATCCTTACTTGCGCAGACCCAGCTTCTGGATCAGAGCAACGTAGCGGGATGCATCCTTGGACTTCAGATAGTCCAACAGCTTACGACGACGGCTGACCATACGCAGCAGGCCGCGACGACCGTGGTGGTCCTTCTTGTTGGCCTTGAAGTGAGGGGTCAGTTCGTTGATGCGGGCGGTCAGCAAGGCCACTTGCACTTCAGGAGAGCCAGTGTCGTTGGCGCTGCGTGCGTTTTCCTTGACGATAACCGAGGTGTTGATGTCTGCGACGGACATGGTGTTTCCAATGAAATATGCAGACCCAGCGCTTGAAAAACAGCGCCCAGGCTTCTGCGTTTGACTTGCGGCGCCAGGTGAAACCAACCCGGGCCGTGCGAATTACCCAATGACGGGTAAGCGAGCGAGTATAGCAAAGTTGGCAGACGCCGCCAAATCTCAAATTGCGGCCAGATCCCAGCGCGGTTTGACGTGGAAAACCGGGTCAGGGGTCGCCTGCGCCAGTCCGGCCTGAAGTCGCATCCCGGCCGCCAGAGCGATCATGGCCCCGTTATCCGTGCACAAATGCAATTCCGGGTAGTGGACCCGAATGCCTCGACGTTGGCAGGACTGATCCAGTTGCTGGCGCAGGCGAGCGTTGGCCCCCACCCCGCCCGCCACAACGACGCGCTTGAGCCCCGTGCTCTTCAGCGCAGCCAGCGTCTTTTTCACCAGTACCTCCACGATGGCCGCTTGCGTGGACGCAGCCAGATCGGCCAGCACCCCTTGTGCGGCAGCGTCCTCGGCCATTGGCACGGCGTCGAGCCAGCCCAGACGCACCAAATGGGTGCGAACGGCGGTTTTCAAACCGGCAAAGGAAAAATCCAGATTGCCGCTGTGCAGCATCGGTCGCGGCAAATCGAACGCATCGTCGCGCCCGGATGCGGCCAGGCGGGACAGATGGGGTCCACCGGGGTAAGGCAGGCCCATCAATTTGGCGGATTTGTCAAAAGCCTCGCCTGCGGCGTCGTCCAAGGTTTCACCCAGGATCTCGTAGTGACCCACGCTGTCGACCCGCATCAACTGGGTATGGCCGCCCGAGACCAGCAACGCCACGAAGGGAAACTCAGGGGGATCGGCAGACAGGAAAGGCGACAAGAGGTGCCCCTCGAGATGGTGCACGCCCATTAGCGGTTTGCCCAAGGCCACACCCAGGGCACATGCCACGCCCTGCCCGACCAGCAACGCACCGGCAAGGCCCGGCCCCTGGGTAAAGGCCACCACATCGACATCGGGCAAGGTGCGGCCCGCCTCGCTCAACACTTGCCGGGTCAACGGCACCACCCGCCGGATGTGATCTCGTGAGGCGAGTTCAGGCACCACGCCGCCGTAGGCCTGATGCATGTCGATCTGGCTGTGCAAGGCGTGGGACAACAGGCGCACAGGCCCTTCGGCAGGGACCGAGACGAGCGCGACGCCGGTTTCATCACAAGAGGATTCGATGCCCAGAATGAGGCGATCGGGCACGTTCGTTTGAGCAACATCGGACATCCCGCCAGTGTAGTGGCCGGCGCGGATGTTGCATGATGATGACCATGAACCACCCACCCACCCTGAAAGTCGTGATCGTGCTGCCCGTGACCTTGTCATCGGAGATGGACGACGACGAGGTGGCCGAGGTCGAGCGAACGCGCATCTTGCGCCTGGCCCTCTTGGAGGCAGGCTACAACGTGGTGGCCACGCTGCCAGGGGATGCGTTTTTGCCGGACCGCATTGCGCAGATCCAGCCCGACATGATCGTGGTGGACGCGGAATCACAAGGGCGGGACATTCTGGAGCACGTGGTGATCGCCACGCGCGATGAGCGCCGCCCCATCGTGTTGTTCTCGGCGGACGAGGACACCAGCCATGTGCGCCGTGCGATTGCGGCAGGTGTCTCGGCTTACGTGGTGGCCGGCTTGCCATCCGAGAGCATCAAACCGGTGATCGAAGTGGCCATGGCGCGCTTCGAGCACGAAGAAAAGCTGCGCCAGGAGTTGGCCGAAGCCCGCACACAACTGGAAGACCGCAAGGTCATTGATCGCGCCAAGGGCTTGCTGATGACGCGGCAGGGTCTGACCGAGCCTGAAGCCTATGCGCGCTTGCGCAAGGCCGCGATGGACAAAGGCATCAAGCTGTCCGAAGTGGCTCAGCGGCTGATCGACGCGGCCGATCTACTGGGCTGACCTGGGGCAGGCCCCACACCCAAATCCGGTGCAAAAAAGCTGGCACAACGTTTGCATTGACTGAGGCACGCAGGGTCAACGACGACTTTGCTGCCTTGGGACCCAACGTTGGGCCTCGAGCTTCCGACAAAGGTGTCATCGAGATGTGAATCTGTCTTTCGGACGGACGCACGATTCGACGACGCCTTTTTTGTTTTTTCAAACAGGAAAGCTTTGCACCATGAACTCGCAGGATCTGAAAATGACCCGCCGTACCGTCTTGAAAACCGCAGCCGCCGCCAGTGCCGTCGGGGCTGTACCTGGACTCCAACCCACCGTCTGGGCCGCCGGCTCGGACAAACCGGAGTTGGACGAGGTCAAGATTGGTTTCATACCCCTGACGGATTGCGCCTCCATCGTGATGGCTTCGGTCTTGGGCTTTGACAAAAAGTACGGCATCAAGATCGTGCCCTCCAAGGAGGCATCCTGGGCGGGCGTGCGAGACAAGTTGGTGAACGGCGACCTGCACATGGCGCATGTGTTGTACGGGTTGATCTACGGCGTCCAGATGGGCGTGGGCGGTCCCAAGAAGGACATGGCCGTGCTGATGACTCTGAACAACAACGGCCAGGCCATCACCTTGTCCAAGAAGCTGGCTGACAAAGGCGCGGTGGATGCGCCCTCTCTGGCCAAGTTGATGGCCTCTGAAAAGCGCGACTACACCTTTGCGCAGACCTTCCCCACCGGTACGCACGCGATGTGGCTTTACTACTGGCTCGCATCCGCAGGCATCAACCCGCTTCAGGATGCCAAGGCCATCACCGTGCCCCCTCCGCAAATGGTGGCCAACATGCGGGTGGGCAACATGGATGGATTCTGCGTGGGTGAACCGTGGAACCACCGCGCCATCATGGATGGCATCGGCATCACGGCGACCACGACCCAGGACATCTGGAAGGACCACCCCGAAAAGGTCCTGGGCTGCACGGACGAATTCGTCAAGAAATACCCGAACACCGCGCGGGCGGTGATCATGGCGGTGCTCGAAGCAGGCAGATGGATTGACGCGGGCCTGCAAAACAAATTGAAGATGGCCGAGACGATCGCTGCCAAGTCGTATGTGAACACAGGTGTCGAGGCCATCAATCAGCGCATCTTGGGCCGCTACCAAAACGGCCTGGGCAAGACCTGGGACGAGCCCAACCACATGAAGTTCTTCAACGATGGCAAGGTGAACTTCCCATACCTGTCAGACGGCATGTGGTTCATGACCCAGCATAAACGCTGGGGCTTGCTGAAGGATCACCCGGACTATCTGGCCGTCGCCCGGCAAGTCAACAAGGTGGACCTGTACAAGGAAGCCGCCGGCGCCATGGGCGTGAGCGTGCCGAAGGATTGGATGCGATCAAGCAAGCTGATCGACGGCGTGACATGGGATGGCAAGGATCCCAGGAAGTACGCCGACAGCTTCAAGATCAAGGCCTGACCCCGGCCCGTCGCTTCGCTTCAACCTTCAGACCTCGAACAGGAGTTCACCATGGTCAGCGCCGTTTTTCACAGTCCCTCCGAAGCCAACGAGGCCCTGCGTACCAGCAGGACAAGCGCCCCGCTGCTCTCCACGAACATGACCGCCATCGCAAGCCAGACGGCGGCAACACACCCGGTGACCTCGCAGAGACCGCCGACCGACTGGGCCGGCTTGGCCCTGACCACATTGGCGCCTCTGGCGGGCCTGGCGTTGCTGGTCGCCATCTGGGGGCTGCTCACGATGAAGAGCAGCAGCTTTCCAACGCCTCTGGCCACCTGGGACGAGGCCGTCCAGCTCTTCTCGGACCCTTTCTACAGCAACGGGCCCAATGACCAGGGCATCGGCTGGAACATCCTGTTCTCGCTCAAGCGGGTCGGGGTCGGCTTTGGGCTGGCAGCCCTGGTGGGGATCCCGATGGGATTCGTGATCGGGCGCTCGAAGATTGCCGCAGCCATGCTCAACCCCCTCATCAGCTTGCTGCGCCCCGTCTCGCCACTGGCGTGGTTGCCCATCGGGCTGATGGTGTTCAAGTCGGCCGATCCTGCCGCGATCTGGACCATCTTCATCTGCTCGATCTGGCCGATGATCATCAATACCGCGGTGGGCGTGCAACGCGTGCCCGAGGACTATCTGAACGTGGCCAAGGTGCTCAACTTGTCGGAGTGGAAGGTCGTCACCCGGATCCTGTTCCCCTCTGTGCTGCCTTACATGCTGACGGGTGTGCGCCTGTCAGTCGGCACGGCATGGCTGGTCATTGTGGCCGCCGAGATGCTGACCGGCGGCGTGGGCATCGGCTTTTGGGTGTGGGACGAGTGGAACAACTTGAATGTGGCGCACATCCTGATTGCGATCTTCGTGATCGGCATCGTCGGCCTGCTGCTGGAACAAGCCCTGGTGTCCGTCGCCAAGCGCTTCAGCTTTGAATGATTCCGCGCACCACTGAGGAGTTCGTCATGACCCAATTCATCGACATCAAAAGCGCCGAAATGGTGTTCCACACCAAAAAGGGTCGCTTCCATGCGCTGCGCGACATCAATCTGGAGATCACCAAAGGCGAGTTCATCGCGCTGATCGGGCATTCAGGCTGCGGCAAGTCGACCTTGCTGAACCTGATTGCGGGGCTGCTGATGCCCTCTGGCGGCGGCCTGATCTGCGACAACAAGGAGATCGCCGGTCCCGGGCCCGAGCGAGCCGTGGTCTTCCAGAACCACTCGCTGCTGCCGTGGCTGACCTGTTATCAAAACGTGTACCTCGCGGTGGAGAGGGTGTTTGCGGCCGCGGAGAGCAAGGACCGCCTGCAGCAGCGCACCCTGGAGGCGCTGGAGCTGGTGGGCATGAGCCACGCCACCCACAAGCGCCCCCATGAGATTTCGGGCGGGATGAAGCAGCGTGTCGGCATTGCCCGCGCGTTGGCCATGGAGCCCAAAGTGCTGCTGATGGACGAGCCCTTCGGTGCCCTCGATGCCCTGACCCGCGCACACTTGCAGGACGAGCTGCTCAAGATCGTGGCACGGACCCAAAGCACCGTGGTGATGGTGACGCACGATGTGGACGAAGCCGTGTTGCTGTCGGACCGCATCGTGATGATGACCAACGGGCCCGCCGCGACGATTGGCGAAGTACTGCACGTGCCCTTGCCCCGCCCTCGCCATCGCGTTGAGCTGGCAGCGGACCCGACATACATGCGCTGCCGCAAAGCCGTGCTGGACTTCCTGTACACCCGCCACGCCGTGGCCGACAGGCAGGCGGCATGAGCGGCGCTGGCAGAGAAGCTGGCACACCCCTTGCATGAGGAACCCTGGCTGCCCGAATCGCCAGAGCCGGGCAGTCTTCCTCAGCGGGGGTCAGTGGGCCAGCGAAAGCGCCATCGACCTCTTCACGCCTTTCGGTCCTTGGGCTGAAAGGCGTCTTTTTTTGCCAAGCCGTAGAACACCGCGCCCAGCACAATCATTGGCACGCACAGCCACTGGCCCATGCTCATGTTCAAGGCCAGCAGACCCAGGAAGCTATCGGGCTCGCGGAAGTACTCGGCGGTGAACCGCATCAACCCGTATCCCAGCAGGAACAGACCTGCGACGGCACCACGTGGACGCGGTTTGCGGGCATAGATCCACAGGACCACGAACAGCAGCAGCCCTTCCAGGCCGAATTGGTACAACTGCGAAGGATGCCGGGGCAGGTCGCTGCCCGATTCGGGAAAGACCATGGCCCAAGGCAACAGCGGGTCTGCGGCGCGGCCCCACAGTTCACCATTGATGAAGTTGCCGATGCGGCCCGCAGCCAGGCCGATGGGCACGCAAGGTGCGACCAGATCAGCCACATCGAAGAAGTGCCAGCCCTGGCGGCGACCATAGAGATACATGGCGGCGATCACGCCCAGCAGTCCACCGTGAAACGACATCCCGCCCTGCCAGACCGCCAGAATCTCGGAGGGATGCGCCATGTAATAGGTGGGTTTGTAAAACAGCACATAACCCAAGCGCCCACCCAGAACCACGCCCAGCACGCCGTAGAACAGAAGGTCTTCGACTTTCTGCCGATTCCATCCGGCCTGCGCGAAAGGCGCGAGTTTGGCTCGCGCATTGGCCAGAAAATAGAACGACACGAAGGCGGCCAGGTAGGTCAAACCATACCAGTGGACCTTCAGGGGCCCCAACTCCAGGGCGATGGGATTGAAATGAGGATGGATCAGCATGGCGCGAACGATAACCGAAGATTGGGCGACGACGGGCTGCTAGCATTGCCGCCATGAACCCTTCCACCATCCAACTGATCGGCGCCGGGTTGTTTGCTGTGGCGCTGTTGCACACGTTTTCAACCAAGTTTTTTGAACGTCTGGCTCACGCACGCCCACAGCATGCGGGACTGTGGCACTTGCTGGGCGAAGTCGAAGTGGTGTTTGGCTTCTGGGCGTTTGTGCTGGTGGTGTCGATGTTCGTGGTGGAAGGCAAACCCACGGCCCTTCGTTATCTGGACACCCGCAACTTCACCGAACCGCTGTTTGTGTTTGCCATCATGGTGGCCGCTGCCAGCAAGCCGATCTTGCAGGCCGCAGGCAGTGCGACCCGACTGCTGGCGCGCACCTTGCCACTGCCCTCTGGATGGGCCTTCACGTGGGTTGTGTTGACCCTCGTGCCGCTGATGGGTTCGTTCATCACCGAGCCCGCAGCCATGACCTTGGCTGCCTTGCTGTTGAAGGAAAGCCTGTACCAGCACCCCGTCTCGACCCGCTTGAAGTACGCGGTGCTCGGCGTGCTGTTTGTCAACGTGTCCATCGGTGGCACTTTGACCCCCTACGCCGCCCCACCCGTCTTGATGGTGGCCAGCGCCTGGGGCTGGGATCTGGCATTCATGTTTCTGCATTTTGGGGACAAGGCGGCGCTGGCCATCGTCATCAATGCTGCCGGACTGGTCTTGCTGTTTCGCAAGGAGCTCCGCGCGCTGCCGCCCGTGGAGGTCCGGCTAGGCGACGTCCGTCCCCCTCTGCTGGTGACGGCCATCCATTTGCTGTTTCTGGCCGGCATCGTGGCCTTCGCCCACCACCCGTCGGTGTTCATGGGCCTGTTCATGTTCTTTCTGGGATTCACGGCCGCTTATGAGCGCTACCAATCCCCTTTGATTTTGCGCGAGGGCTTGCTCGTGGCGTTTTTCCTGGCGGGCCTGGTGGTATTGGGCGGTCAACAGCAATGGTGGCTGGAGCCCCTGCTTTTGAGAATGGACGACAACGCGGTCTTCTTTGGCGCGACCGCTTTGACCGCCATCACCGACAACGCAGCCCTGACCTACCTCGGCTCACTGGTGCCGGGATTGAGTGAAGGATTCAAATACGCGCTGGTCGCCGGGGCGGTCACAGGGGGCGGCTTGACCATCATCGCCAACGCACCGAACCCCGCCGGTGCGTCCATCTTGAAAAGCGAATTTGCCGACCAGTCCATCCACGCGGGCGGTTTGTTCCTGGCTGCGGCTGCGCCCACTTTGATCGCCTTGCTGAGCTTCAAATTGCTGTAGCCTCACGACCGCTGTCAGACGCAAAAAGGCCCGCTTGAAGCGGGCCTTGACCGTGGTGGAACGCTGAACCGGTCAGCGCTGGATCTGCGTGATGTCGCGCACGGCGCCCGTGTCGGCAGAGGTCGTCAACGCCGCATAAGCCTGCAGCGCTGCCGATACATAACGTTCACGATTGGCCGGCTTCCAGGCCAGGTGACCACGGGCCTCCATGGCAGCACGACGCTGAGCCAGCGTTTCAGGGCTGACCGCCAGGTGAATCTTGCGATTGGGGATGTCGATCTCGATGGTGTCGCCATCTTCAACCAAGGCGATGGCACCACCGCATGCGGCCTCTGGCGAGGCATGGCCGATGGACAACCCCGAAGTGCCGCCCGAGAAACGACCGTCGGTCAGCAAGGCGCATTCCTTGCCCAGTCCTCGGCTCTTCAGGTACGACGTGGGGTACAGCATTTCTTGCATGCCTGGGCCGCCCTTGGGGCCCTCGTAGCGAATGATGACCACGTCGCCTGCTTGCACGACCTCACCCAAGATGCCTTCGACCGCGTCGTCCTGGCTCTCAAAAACGCGGGCCTTGCCGGTGAACTTCCAGATGGACTCGTCGACACCGGCCGTCTTGACGATGCAGCCCTTCTCGGCGATGTTGCCGTAGAGCACGGCCAGGCCGCCGTCGGCCGTGAAAGCATGTTCCTTGCTGCGGATCACACCCTTGGCGCGGTCCAGATCCAGAGCCTTCCAACGGCTGTTTTGCGAGAACGCGACCTGCGTGGGCACGCCACCGGGTGCGGCGCGGAAGAACTCATGCACCGCTTCGTCCTTGGAGACCGTCACGTCCCACTGGGCGATGGCGTCGGCCATGGTTTTGCTGTGCACGGTGGGCACATCGGTGTGCAGCAAACCACCGCGAGACAGCTCGCCCAGGATGGACATGATGCCGCCCGCGCGGTGCACGTCTTCGATGTGCACATCTGGCACAGCAGGCGCCACCTTGCTCAGGCAGGGCACGCGGCGCGAGATGCGGTCGATGTCGTTCATGGTGAAGTCGACACCGGCCTCTTTGGCGGCAGCCAACAGGTGCAGCACCGTATTGGTCGAGCCGCCCATGGCCACGTCCAGGCTGATGGCGTTTTCGAACGCCTTGAAGGTGGCAATGTTGCGTGGCAACGCCGACTCGTCGTCCTGCTCGTAGTAACGTTTGGCCAAAGCCACGATGCTGCGTCCAGCCTGACGGAAGAGCTTTTCGCGATCGGCGTGGGTTGCCAAGGTGGTACCGTTGCCCGGCAGGGACAAGCCCAGGGCCTCGGTCAGGCAGTTCATCGAGTTGGCGGTGAACATGCCCGAGCAGGAGCCGCAGGTGGGGCAAGCCGAACGCTCGATCTGGTTGACTTCTTCGTCGGAGCAGCTCTTGTCAGCCGCCTTGACCATGGCATCGACCAAATCCAGGGCGATGACTTTGCCTTCGATCTTGGCTTTGCCGGCTTCCATCGGACCGCCGGACACGAAGATCACCGGGATGTTCAGGCGCAGGGCGGCCATCAGCATGCCCGGGGTGATCTTGTCGCAGTTGGAGATGCACACCAGCGCGTCGGCGGTGTGCGCGTTGACCATGTACTCGACGCTGTCGGCGATCAGGTCGCGCGAAGGCAGCGAATACAACATGCCGCCGTGGCCCATGGCGATGCCGTCGTCCACCGCGATGGTGTTGAATTCCTTGGCGACACCGCCCGCCGCTTCAATTTCACGGGCAACCAACTGCCCCAGGTCCTTCAAGTGAACGTGACCCGGCACGAACTGGGTGAAGCTGTTGGCAATGGCGATGATCGGCTTCTCGAAATCGCCGTCCTTCATGCCTGTGGCGCGCCACAAGGCACGCGCACCCGCCATGTTGCGACCGGCGGTGGAAGTACGGGAACGATACTGGGGCATGAAGGGACTCCGGACAGGTTTCGCACAAAGAAAGGGATTTTATCCCCAGCCCCTCTTCGCCGCTCAGCCCTTGTCCGCAGTCAGGATTTGGTTTCAGCCTGTTTGCGCTTGGCGCGGGACTTTTCGTCCAACCCCAGCGACTCCAGATTCTGTTGACGCCGCGCCTCCTTTTTCTGGTCGACCTTTTCCATGGCCTTGCGTTGGGTCCACCCGGTCGCATCGACAAATCCCCACCACGCCACCGCCGCAGCAAAAGGCGCCAGCATGACCCACCACCGATCGCCCCAGGTCCACTCACCGACAGGGCCGATTCCGGCAAAGTTCATGATCAACATCAACACCCCGATCGCCACTAACCACATCTTGATTTCCTCGCTTGCAACATGGTGCCGGCCCCTCGCTAGAATGGCCGGGTCTTAACTGTAGACCCCGCGGAAGGATCCATTCATGAAATTCTCGACCTCGTTGTTGGCCGGCCTGGCACTGAGCGCCATGACCTTGACCCCTGCCCTGGCCAACCAGGAACTGGCCCAAAAGAAGGCCTGCATGGGCTGCCACGGCATCGACAACAAGATTGTCGGCCCCGCTTACAAAGATGTGGCCAAGAAATACAAAGGCCAAAAGGGTGCGGAAGCCAAATTGGTGGAAAAAGTCCTGAAGGGTGGCAAGGGCGTGTGGGGTGAAGTCCCGATGCCGGCCAACACGCAAGTCAATGAAGCAGAAGCCAAGCAGTTGGTCACCTGGATTCTGTCCCTGAAATAAGCGGCGACGCTTGAATGAGAAAAGCCCCGCCAAGCGGGGCTTTTTTTCACAGGTGCCTGAAGTGGGCACCGGAAAGATGCATCAGTCGCCAGCGTAGATGTCGACGTCCTTGGTTTCGCGAACAAACAGCAGGCCGATCACAAAAGTCATCAGCGCCACGATGATCGGGTACCACAGACCGTTGTAGATGTTGCCCGTCTGAGCCACGATCGCAAAGGCGGTGGTCGGCAGCAAGCCGCCGAACCAGCCATTACCGATGTGGTACGGCAAGCTCATTGAGGTGTAGCGGATGCGCGTCGGGAACATTTCCACCAGCATGGCCGCGATCGGACCGTAGACCATGGTCACATAGATCACCAGCAAGGTCAGGATCGCCACGACAACCGGTTTGTTCAATTTAGCCGGATCGGCCTTGGCAGGGTACCCAGCGTCCTTGATCGCTGCGGCTACTTCCTTCTTGAACGCAGCATCCTGCTTCTTGGCCTCATCGGCGGGCAGCCCCTTGGCGGAATAGGACGGAATGACCTTGTCACCAATCTTGATCTGCGCCACGCCGGCGCCAGCCACGTTCTCGTAGTTGACCGAGTTGGCAGCCAGCACTTGCTTGGCGATGTCACAAGAGCTGGTGAACTTGGCGGTGCCCGTGGGGTTGAACTGGAACGAGCATTCCGACGCATCGGCGACCAAGGTCACGGGTGCGGAGGCCTGTGCACGGGCCAGGTCGGGGTTGGCCGCTTCAGTCAAGCCCTTGAACAGCGGGAAGTAGGTCAAGGCCGCGATCAGGCATCCGCCCAGGATGATGGGTTTGCGACCGATTTTGTCGGACAGCGAGCCAAACACCACGAAGAACGGGGTGGCAATCAGCAGCGAAATGGCCACCAGGATGTTGGCCGTCGCACCGTCGACCTTCAAAGCCTGCGTCAGGAAGAACAGGGCATAGAACTGGCCGGTGTACCAGACCACACCTTGCCCGGCGACCAGACCCAGCAGTGCCAGAATCACGATCTTCAGGTTCGACCATTGGCCAAACGATTCGGACAACGGCGCCTTGGACGTCTTGCCCTCTTCTTTCATCTTTTTGAAGGCCGGGCTTTCGTTCATGCTCATCCGAATCCAGACGCTGACGCCCAGCAGGACAATCGAGACGACAAACGGAATCCGCCAACCCCAAGCGGCGAAGGCATCTTCACCTAAGGTGGTGCGAGTGCCCAGAATCACCAGCAGGGAGAGGAACAAACCCATCGTGGCTGTGGTTTGAATCCAGGCGGTATAGGCGCCGCGACGACCATGCGGGGCATGTTCGGCCACATAAGTGGCTGCGCCGCCATATTCGCCCCCGAGGGCCAGGCCTTGCAATAAACGCAGGGCAATCAAAATAACCGGCGCGGCCACACCAATACTTTGGTAATTGGGAAGCACGCCGACGATGAAGGTCGAGAGACCCATCAGCAAAATGGTGACCAGGAACGTGTATTTACGCCCAATCATGTCGCCCAGGCGACCAAATACCAGTGCGCCAAAAGGTCGGACGATGAAACCGGCAGCGAATGCCAGCAGAGCGAAAATGAATGCGGATGTGGGATCCAGTCCGGCAAAGAACTGTTTGGCAATGATGGCTGCCAAAGAACCATATAGATAAAAATCGTACCATTCAAAAACAGTCCCAAGACTCGAGGCGAAAATGACTTTCTTCTCCTCGGCCGTCATGGGTGCATGCGTCATGCTATTACTCGCCATGGTGTGTGCTCCTCGTGATGACAGATCTGATTGGGCTTGTGGCCGTCACCCCCCAATCTAGGGGGTTTGTGAACTTTTGTAATGAGGGTGAATGCTTAGTCGTGTGGGCAAATCGCACACAAAGTCCCATCGCCGCAAGCTGATAAAGAAAAAGCCCGGCTTCTAAAAGAAACCGGGCTTTTAAATTAAGGCGTGAGACTGCTCAATTACTTTGCGTGAGTTGACCCAGGATGGCTGGGTTTTCGAGGGTACTGATGTCTTGAGTCACGTCTTCTCCCTTGGCAATCACACGCAAAAGGCGCCGCATGATTTTGCCGGAGCGGGTTTTGGGCAAATTGTCGCCAAACCGAATGTCCTTGGGTTTGGCAATGGGCCCAATCTCTTGTGCAACGTGATTGCGCAGCTCATTGGCCAGTTGTTTGGCCTCTTCTCCAGTGGGGCGTGGACGCTTGAGAACCACAAACGCGCAGATCGCTTCGCCTGTCAGGTCGTCTGGCCGCCCCACCACGGCGGCTTCTGCCACCAGCGGATGAGACACCAGAGCCGATTCGATCTCCATGGTGCCCATGCGATGGCCGGACACATTGAGCACGTCGTCAATGCGGCCCGTGATGGTGAAGTAGCCATTTTCCGCATCGCGTATGGCCCCGTCACCGGCCAAGTAGTACTTGCCACCGAAGTCAGCCGGGTAGTAACTCTTCTTGAACCGCTCGGGGTCGCCCCAGATGGTGCGGATCATCGACGGCCAAGGCTTGCGCACGACCAGCACCCCGCCCTGCCCCCAAGGCACTTCCTTGCCGGTTTCATCGACCACAGCGGCGTCGATCCCGGGGAAGGGCAAGGTGCATGAGCCCGGCTTGAGCGCATGGGCGCCGGGCAACGGCGTGATCATGTGACCGCCCGTCTCGGTCTGCCAGAAGGTGTCGACGATCGGACAGCGTCCACCGCCGATTTCGCGGTGATACCACTCCCACGCCGCCGGGTTGATCGGCTCACCGACGGTACCCAGCAAGCGCAGGCTGCTCAAATCGAAGCGCCGTGGATGCACGGCCTCGTTGGTTTCCGCCGCCTTGATCAAGGCGCGGATGGCGGTAGGCGCCGTGTAGAAAATGGTGACCTTGTGCGATTCGATCATGCGCCAGAAGCGGGCGGCATCCGGGTAGGTTGGCACCCCTTCGAAGATGATCTGCGTGCCGCCCAGCGCCAGGGGGCCATAGGCCACATAGGTGTGCCCGGTGACCCAGCCGATGTCTGCCGTGCACCAGAAGACATCATTGGGCTTGAGGTCGAACGTCCATTTGGTCGTCAAGGCCGCATGCAGCAAATAGCCGCCAGAGCTGTGCTGAACGCCTTTTGGCTTGCCCGTCGACCCAGAGGTGTAGAGCAGGAACAAGGGATGTTCGGCCCCGACCCATTCCGGCGGGCAGTCGGCGGATTGCTCACTCAACACATCATGCATCCACACATCTCGGCCGGGCTGCATGGAAATGGCGCCGCCGGTGCGCTTGAACACGATCACCTGCCGAATGCTTTCGCATCCACCCAGCGTCAAAGCCTCGTCCACGATGGACTTCAGTGGCAAAGCCTTGCCGCCACGCAGTTGTTCATCGGCCGTGATGACCAGCACCGCGCCGGCATCCTCGATGCGATCGCGCAAGCTTTGAGCCGAAAAGCCCCCAAAGACGACGGAATGCGTTGCGCCAATTCGGGCGCAGGCCTGCATGGCCACCACGCCCTCCACGGACATGGGCAGGTACAGAACGACGCGGTCGCCCTTTTTGACACCCTGAGCCTTGAGCACATTGGCCAGCCGCGATACCCGCTCCAGCAGTTCGCTGTAAGTGACCCGGCTGACTTGACCGTCGTCGGTTTCGAAAATGATGGCCACCTTGCTGCCCAGGCCGGCCTCGACATGGCGGTCCAGACAGTTGTAGGAGACGTTCAATTGCCCGTCGTCAAACCACTTGAAGAACGGCGCCTGACTGTCGTCCAGCACCTGGGTAAAGGGCTGCTTCCAAGTCAGAAACTCGCGGGCCAGTCGACCCCAGAAGGCTTGGTGGTCTTGTTGCGCCTCCTGGCATAACTGGTCATAAGCCTGACGGCTGCCAATGTAGGCTTGAGCCGCAAAATCGGGAGGGACGGGGTAGAGGGTGGATGCAATTGAATTTTGATCTGCGCCGGTCATGGCAGGACTCCTGAAAGTAGGCGCTCGTGACGCCACTCATGACCATGCCCCGATCCCGCACATTTTTTACCCAGGGATATCCCCAGGATGGTGCTACACAAATCACACACTTCAGGCTGCCAAGCGAACGCCAGATTCATGCAGCGGCGAGATGCAATGACGCAACCTCGGCGCGAATTCCTCGCGCGTGGGGCGCAAATGGGACAAGTTTTAACGAATAAGCCACTAAATCCCCCTAGACGCAGGGATATTCAAGCGCAGTGGAGAACCCTATATTCGTGAAGTGCTTCTCATTTTTTGAGAGGCAGGTCTAGCTAGTGGCTGCGGGAGCCATCCGCTTCAGGGACACCTACATTTATAGAAAGCAAGGCAATGAAACAACTCTTCACCGCCGTCGCCGCCGCGACGATGCTGCTGGCCGCCGCCAATACGGCCTCGGCTGCGACCTTCACCCCCAAGTTCTCGGACTACGCTTTCCCAGGCACCCAATTCGACGTCGATGCCGCTGCCGACACGTTCTTCAACACGAACTACGGCATCACCATCGACAACGCCTATCTGTACCGCGATTCGCGTGACACGTTTGACGGCATCGGTATCGCCAACGGTAATGTGAGTGAAATCGGTTCGCCTCAATTTGCTCGCATCGACTTCACGGACAAGACTGACTTTGTGACGTTCGATTACCTGGCGATCATGAGCTCGACCTTCCATGCCTTCGCAGCCGACGGCACCGAGGTGGGCACGTTCACCGTTAACGATGTGGTGGGCACCCAGACGATCACCAGCGCATCCAAGCTGATTTCGTATGTCACCTTTGGTGGCACTGGCGGCTACACCGCCCTGAGCGGCTTGACTTACAACTTCGACGGCAAGACCGACGGCACCAACACCGACATCCCCGTGGTGCCTGAGCCCGAGTCCTACGCTCTGATCCTGGCTGGCCTGGCCACCGTTGGCGCGATCGCTCGTCGCCGCAAAGCCGCCTGATCTCCAGATCAGCCGCTTGAGGCAAAACACCCGGCCTGGCCGGGTGTTTTTCATTGTGGATCCGGTTTTATGACGCCATTTGCGCATCGGAGACACATCCTTGGCACAATATTGACCTTCTTGTCCCACCCCGCCCCACAAAGGCTTTGCCATGACGACCATTCGCCACGACGACCTCGTTGAAAGCGTCGCAGCCGCGCTGCAGTACATCAGCTACTACCACCCCGCCGATTACATTGCCCATCTGGCCCGCGCCTACGAGCGCGAAGAAAGCCCCGCGGCCAAGGACGCGATCGCCCAGATTCTGACCAACTCACGCATGTGCGCGGAAGGCCACCGCCCGATCTGCCAGGACACCGGCATCGTCAACGTCTTCCTGAAGATCGGGATGGGCGTGAAGTGGGAGGGCTTTGGTGCCCGCTCCATTCAGGACGCCGTGGATGAAGGCGTGCGCCGTGGCTATAACAACCCGGACAACAAGCTGCGCGCCTCGGTGCTGAGCGACCCCATCTTTGAGCGCAAGAACACCAAGGACAACACCCCAGCCGTGGTCTTCATGGAACTGGTTCCAGGCGACACCGTGGACGTGACCGTCGCGGCCAAGGGCGGCGGCTCTGAGAACAAGTCCAAGGTCTACATGCTCAACCCGTCTGACAACATCGTGGACTGGGTGCTCAAGACCGTGCCGACCATGGGTGCCGGTTGGTGCCCGCCCGGCATGCTGGGCATCGGTGTGGGTGGCACGGCAGAAAAGGCCGCCCTGCTGGCCAAGGAATCGTTGATGGACGACATCGACATGTACGAACTGCTGGAGCGCGGCCCCCAGAACAAGCTGGAAGAGCTGCGCATCGAGCTGTACGAGAAGGTCAACGCCCTGGGCATCGGCGCGCAAGGCCTGGGTGGCCTGACCACGGTGCTGGACGTCAAGATCAAGACTTACCCGACGCACGCGGCGTCCAAGCCGATTGCCATGATCCCGAACTGCGCAGCCACCCGCCATGCGCACTTCGTGATGGACGGTTCGGGCCCGGTCTACCTGGATCCGCCAAGCCTGGACCTGTGGCCCAACGTGCATTGGGCGCCTGACTACAACAAGTCCAAGCGCGTGGACCTCAACACGCTGACCAAGGAAGAAGTCGCCAGCTGGAAGCCCGGCCAGACCCTGCTGCTCAACGGCAAGATGCTGACCGGCCGTGACGCCGCGCACAAGCGAATTCAAGACATGCTGGCCAAGGGTGAGAAGCTGCCCGTGGACTTCACCAACCGCGTCATCTACTACGTGGGCCCGGTCGACCCGGTTCGCGACGAAGTGGTCGGCCCCGCTGGCCCCACCACCGCCACCCGCATGGACAAGTTCACCGACATGATGCTGGAGAAGACCGGCCTCATCTCCATGGTGGGGAAGGCCGAGCGCGGCCCGGCTGCCATCGAAGCCATCAAGAAGCACAAGTCGGCTTACCTGATGGCCGTGGGTGGCTCGGCCTACCTGGTGTCCAAGGCCATCAAGGCCGCCAAGGTGGTGGGCTTTGAAGACCTGGGCATGGAAGCCATCTATGAATTCGACGTGGTTGACATGCCGGTGACCGTGGCGGTGGACAGCGGCGGCACCAGTGCCCACATCGAAGGGCCCAAGACCTGGCAAGCCAAGATTGGCAAGATCCCGGTTGCGGTGGCTTAACGCGCCGAGATAACTCTCCGCAGCGTGCCCCCATCAGCCCCGACAGGTCCGCCCTGCCGGGGCTGTTTTTTATCCCGGTTGACCAAGGCTTCATGAAAAACCGCTACTACAACCCCGCCAAGAAGCACCACCGCCCTGACGGATTCCAGAACAACTACATGTCGTTTCGGGGCAAGCGCTGGCATGAAATCCTGCGCTGGCGCTGGCAGGCCTGGCGCGCGGGGCACCCTCACCCGCTGCAGGCGCCTATCCCTGTGGTCAAGCCGGATCTGGCTTTCATTCATACCAACGCGAAGGCCGGCTTGGCCATGCAGCCCGCCATGACCTGGATCGGGCACATCACCGTACTGGCGCAGGTCGGGGGGCTCAATATCCTGACTGATCCGGTGTTCTCTGAGAGATGCTTCCCGGTGCAGTGGGCCGGCCCCAAGCGGCAGACACCGCCGGCGCTGAGCCTGTCGCAACTGCCGCACATCGATGTGGTTCTGCTGTCGCACAACCATTACGACCACATGGACGAGGCCTCGCTGGTGGCCCTGTCGCGTCAACAAGGCGGTTGCCCACTGTTCATCACACCACTGGGGCACCAGCACTGGTTTGCCCGGCGCGGCATTCACAAAGTGGTCGAGCTCGATTGGTGGGACACCCATGTCTTGGAGGCGACCGAACGGTCCCTGCGGATCCCGGTGACCTTGACGCCGGCGCAGCATTGGTCAGCACGCTCGCTTCAGGACGCCCTTTGCAGTCTGTGGGGCGGGTTTGCCGTCTCGTCTCCGGATTGCCACTTGTTCTTTGCGGGCGACACCGCCTATTCGAAAGACTTTGTCGACATTCGTCAGCACTTTGCATCGATGCATGGCAGCGACCAAGGCGGTGGCTTTGACGTCGCACTGCTACCCATTGGCGCCTATGAACCGCGCTGGTTCATGAAGGACCAGCATGTGAACCCGCGTGAATCGGTTCAAATCTTCAAGGATCTGGGTTGCAAGCGGGCCTTGGCGGTGCATTGGGGCACGTTCCAGCTGACAGATGAGGCGCTGGACGAGCCTCCTCGTGCGCTGAGCCGGGCGCTGAGCGCCGCCTCTTTGAGCCCAGATGATTTCAAGGCCTGGCCCATCGGCTCGACAGAGAGGATCAGGCCAAGGCCACCGGCGAGCGCCTGACGTCGCGGCGACGGCGGGTCAGATGGGCACAGACCCCAAAACCCGCCAGCATCATCCAGCCGGTGGCGGGTTCTGCCACGGTGGGCGTAGGGATGGGGTCGGGCGTGGCAATCTTGAAGGCATCGCCGTCATGGACGGCCCACGCGTAGTGCATGTGGTAGCGATAGTCTCGGCCACTGGCGCCCGTTACGAACGAAGAGGTCCAGAAGCCCCAGGACTTTTGGAATTCATCCTGGTCGCGCACATCAGTCCAGTACATATTGGACTGAAAGTTCGAAATCGTTGCCCCAGGTAGACCGGGCACCGGCTGTGATCCGGAGGGATTCAAACCCGCCGTGGGCTGAAAAACACCTTCCGGGTTCAAAGCGCCCTGCAATCCCAGGTTCACGTAATACATGTAGGACAGTTCGTTACGGGGGCTGGTGATGTTGAACCCTGAATCAATGTGGCCGTTGTAGGCGTCAGCCAATATTGGGGAGTAGTAAACGAGGGATACGCCATTGATGGCTGCCAGATGCGGTAACCGCCAGCCTGACACTCCCTGAAAGCTCAGCGATTCGGCCCAGGCCATGGCTTGGTCCCAGGACATCGCCCCATTCACGTGGAACCCGGATGTCTTCGCATAGTTCGCGTCGGCCAGCCAGGTCACATTCAGGACGGTGTCGTAAAACGCCTCGTAGCCATTGGCGGCGACACCATCGACATCTCGGCCCTGTAAGGCAGCTTGGGCGGGCCCATGAGCGGCCAGCAACAGCAGAAGATGGCAGGCCCAAGCCGGGACGGAATACTTGACGGGAACATATCGCATGACGACCTCCGATTTATGTATGTCGTCATTTGATTACCAAGAAATTCGGTCATCAATCAGACAAACCATTAGTCGGATGGTGTCAGGGATCCCTGATGTGAAGGGATCAATAAGCCGGCGCTTGCTCCCGTTTATCGATCCTTGGTTTGCGTACCTGCCCCAGGCGTGCTTCAGGCCTGGCCACGACAACGCAAGCGCGTACGCCGCGCGGCGGAGCCCAGGGCCCCCACCCCGAACACAGCAAACCAGGCCGAGGCAGGCTCAGGTATGGCGGGCGTCACCAAAGCCGCCCCCACGCCGCTGACCTGCGTCAACAGCGTCAGAGTCGCATATTGCGCCTGGGCGCTGGTGTTTTCGAAGATGACTTTCAAGTCGCGGCTTTTCGTGTCGGTCGCCGAGGCGCCGCTGACCCACGTCATCTCCATCCTGCCCGATGCGGGGTTCTTCACGTAGTCGTAGTAGCCGCCGGCGCTGACCGAAGCGTTCAGCGCATCGACCCACGACACATTGACAGCCGAAGTGCCGGAGCCATAGTGGTAAGCCAGCCCGAGCGAGGCGAGCGCGCGCGACCAGTCCGATCCCAGCCCTTCGGGGTCGGACGCCGTCGCCACGACCGAAGCGCTGGCCGTAATGGTGAGGCGGGCATGAGGGGCCAGCAAGACGTCTCCCAGAACGCCTGAACCCGCTACGCCGGTCTTGGCAAATGCCGAGAAGTTCGCGTCGCCACCTTGCGCCGCGCCCTTGGCGGACAGTGACCACGCCCCGACCGTCGCACTGGCCGTGGCATGGTCACTCTTGCTGTTCAACGCATATTGGAAAAACGCCTGGTTCTTGTTTTTGGTGCTGGTCGCATCGCCGCCCACATCGGCAGCGATCGCTGACAGCTGCGTCGCCCCACTGGTCGCGTTACTGAGCCAATCGTAAGACGCGGCCACTCCGTCATAGCGGTCCAGGTCTTCGAGCTGAAACCGGAAATCCGAAAGCGTCGCCGAAGCTTGCGACGCGGCATATCCCATTGGCGCCATGGCGGTGGTCAGGGCAGCCGTCAAGAAAGTATGTTTGCGCATGTTGTAGTCCTGTTGAGAGGTCGCGTCATACAGATCGACGCCACACTGAGTCGAGGTGATCACAGCATGAAAAAATGTCGTGACAGCACCGCGACAAACGGACTACATACCCCCACAGGCCGGGGGGTTACACCCGGCCTGCACAGGGGCCACTTCAATGCACCGTGCGCTCGAACTGGAACTCGCCGGCTTCGTCCACCTTGACGGGGATGACGTCCTTGGGACCGAACTTGCCTTGCAAGATCAGTTTGGCCACCGGGTTCTCGATGCGCTGCTGGATGGCACGCTTGAGCGGCCGAGCGCCGAACACCGGGTCGAAGCCGACCTTGGCCAATTCCACCAGGGCCTCGGGGGCGACATCGAGCTTCATTTCCAGCTGCGCCAGACGGCCTTCCAAGCCCTTGAGCTGGATCTTGGCAATCGACTGGATGTTGGCCATATCCAGGGCGTGGAACACCACCACCTCGTCGATGCGGTTGAGAAACTCAGGGCGGAAATGCTGCTTGACCTCAACCCAGACGGCATCCTTGATGTCCTCGGAAGGCTGGCCCGCCATCTGCATGATGTGGTGTGAGCCCAGGTTGGAGGTCATCACGATCACGGTGTTCTTGAAGTCGACGGTGCGGCCCTGGCCGTCCGTCAGGCGGCCATCGTCCAGCACTTGCAGCAGCACGTTGAACACGTCGGGGTGGGCTTTCTCGACTTCATCGAGCAGAACCACGCTGTAAGGCTTGCGGCGCACGGCCTCGGTCAAGGTGCCGCCTTCTTCGTAGCCCACGTAACCGGGAGGCGCGCCGATCAGGCGACTCACGGAATGCTTCTCCATGAACTCACTCATGTCGATGCGGATCAGGTGGTCTTCACTGTCGAACAGGAAGCCGGCCAAGGCCTTGCACAGCTCAGTCTTGCCCACGCCCGTGGGGCCCAGGAACAGGAAGGAGCCGTAAGGACGATTGGGGTCAGACAGGCCGGCGCGCGACCGGCGGATGGCGTCCGATACCGCCACGATGGCCTCCTGCTGACCCACGACCCGCTCATGCAATTTGTCTTCCATGGCCAGCAGCTTGTCGCGCTCGCCCTGCATCAATTTGGACACGGGGATGCCGGTGGCGCGGGCCACCACTTCGGCGATCTCTTCAGCACCCACCTGCGTGCGCAGCAGCGTGGGCTTGCTGGCGTCCTTGCCCTTGGCGTTTTCTTTGGCTTGCGCTTCATGCAGGCGCTTCTCCAACTCGGGCAGCTTGCCGTATTGCAGCTCGGCCACCTTGTTGAAGTCGCCCTTGCGCTTGAATTCTTCAATCTGGAAGCGGATCTTGTCGATCTCTTCCTTGACTGTGGCCGAGCCCTGCGCCTGCGCCTTCTCGGCCTTCCAGACGTCTTCCAGATCCGCGTATTCGCGCTGCAGCTTGGTGATCTCTTCTTCGATCAGCCCCAAGCGCTTGATGGACGCTTCGTCCTTCTCGCGCTTGACGGCTTCGCGCTCGATCTTCAACTGGATCAGACGGCGATCCAGCCGATCCAACGCCTCGGGCTTGGAGTCGATTTCGATCTTGATCTTGGCAGCCGCTTCGTCGATCAGGTCGATGGCCTTGTCGGGCAGGAAGCGGTCGGTGATGTAGCGGTTGGACAGCTCGGCCGCGGCCACGATGGCGGGGTCGGTGATCTCGACGCCATGGTGCACTTCATACTTTTCTTGCAGGCCGCGCAGGATGGCGATGGTGGCCTCGACGGTGGGCTCACCCACGAGGATCTTCTGGAAGCGGCGCTCCAGGGCGGCGTCCTTCTCGATGTACTTGCGGTATTCGTCCAGCGTGGTCGCGCCAATGCAATGCAACTCGCCGCGCGCCAGGGCGGGCTTGAGCATGTTGCCCGCGTCCATCGCGCCATCGGCCTTGCCCGCACCGACCATGGTGTGGATCTCGTCAATGAACATGATGGTCTGGCCTTCGTCCTTGGCCACTTCCTTCAAGACGCCCTTGAGGCGCTCTTCAAAGTCGCCGCGGTACTTGGCACCAGCCAGCAGCAAGGCCATGTCCAACACCAGCACGCGCTTGTTTTTGAGCGAGTCGGGGACTTCACCGGCGACGATGCGCTGCGCCAGGCCCTCGACGATGGCGGTTTTGCCCACACCGGGCTCACCGATCAGCACCGGGTTGTTCTTGGAGCGGCGCTGCAGCACCTGAATGGCACGGCGAATTTCTTCATCGCGGCCAATGACCGGGTCCAGCTTGCCTTGACGGGCACGCTCGGTCAGATCCAGGGTGTATTTCTTGAGCGACTCACGCTGGCCTTCGGCCTCGGGGTTGTCCACTTTCTGGTCTCCACGTACAGCTTTGACCGCAGCTTCCAGCGATTTGCGAGTCAAGCCAAAATCACGGGCCAGCTCGCCCGTTTCTCCCTTGTGATCAGCCAGAGCGAGCAAGAACATCTCGCTGGCGATATAGGGGTCGCCCTGCTTGTGGGCCTCTTTCTCGGCGCCCTGCAGCAAGCTGACGGTGTCGCGCCCAGCCTGCACCTGCTCGGCGCCCTGCACTTGCGGCAGCTTGTCGATCTGCTTGGTCAGCGCTGCGGCCAAAGGTGCCAGCTTGACGCCCGCACGCTCCAACAGTGCCTTGGGCCCTTCGTCTTGCTGGATCATGGCCAGCAGGATGTGAGCGGGCTCGATGTAGGGGTTGTCGCGCGTCACGGCGAGGCTCTGGGCCTCGGTCAGCGCTTCCTGAAATTTGGTAGTGAGTTTGTCTAAACGCATGAGCACTCCTGTTGCCCCCGGGTTGAGACAGCTAGGGGCCGATTGCTCAGAGAGATGGGGGGCCCAGCGAGCATTTCAAGCCCTGACGAAGCCGTACCGCTTGCTTCAGATCAAGTCGCGACCACTTCATGGGGTGGCGGCAAAGTGGGCAGAGCCGACTCCGCCTCGTCCAGCACCACCCGGTTGCGGCCGGCCAGCTTGGCCTCGGCCATCCGCTCTTCCGCGATGGCCAAAGTTTGCTCCAGCGTGCTGTCCGGATGATGGTAAGCCACGCCCACGCTGAGGGTCAATTTGATCAAACCCGCCGTGGTTTGCGCCGGCTTCGATTCAACCGAATGGCGCAGGCGCTCTGCCACGATCTGGGCCTCATGGGGCTGGCGAATCGGCAACAGGACGGCGAATTCTTCACCGCCGTAGCGGGCCAACAGCGCGTCATCCCGCAAGCGGTCCTGGATGACATTGACGACGTGGCGCAAGGCATCGTCCCCCACGAGGTGGCCATAGGTGTCGTTCACCTTCTTGAAATGGTCCACATCGAGCATCAAGGCCGCCAGTTGTGCATGAGGCCGACGCAGCGACAGCACCAGGCGCTCGCCCAATTCGCGCAAGCCCCGCCGGGACAAGGCCCCGGTCAGTTCATCGGAGAGCGCCCGCGTGCGTAACTGAGTGGCCAGCCGCTCATTGATCATCGACAGGACCGCCGCCACCACCGCCAGGGGCAAGAGGGCGTAGGCGACATGACTGATGGGCATCCACCAGGCCGGGCCGTGCATCCAGTGAACCGGATATGGCCCCGGCTCGACCAAGGCATATCCCAGCAGAACCGCCCAATTGATGGCATGAGCGCTGACGAGTGCCAGAAACACCCATTCACTGGCGCTGATGCGGGCGCCGCGCAAGATCAGCCAGGCTTGATCGAGCAGGATCAGGGCGGTGATCAGCACGAAGACCGCATCCAGCAGCACAACATAAGCCTGCCCACGCAAACCCCATGCACCCATCCAGAGCACCAGCCCCGTGAGGGTGGTGAAGCTCAGTCCGAGCCAGGGCGGCGTGCGACGCCCCTGCATCTGGCGCGAGGCCCAACCTATGAGGACGATGCCCATGCCCACACAACCCAAGACCGCCTGCATGACGAGGCTCGCCCGCTCAGGTGGGGCCATGGCCGCCACCAGCAAAGCCGAGATCAGCAAGAAGCCCCAGCGGTACAGCATCAGCGCATATTGCAGGCGTGACTGTTCCACGTGCACCACTGCCATCATTCCCAGCCCCAATAAGGAGGCTGTGCCGCTGACGGCGAAACTGGTGAACATGTCCGGGTTGATCATGTGAGAAATGCCCTTTGTCGGCTCAAGGATACCGGAGCATGCCATCGAGCGAGCGCAAAAGGAAGCCGAATAAGCCGCCAAAAGCCCACCTCACCGGGCGGGACCAGGCTCAGATCGGCTGCCAGCGGCGCATGGCCTGACTGTCCGAGTCACGGGCGTCCACCCACTGACCTTGGCCATCGGCCGTTTCCTTTTTCCAGAAAGGCGCGTCTGTCTTGAGCCAATCCATCAGGAACTCACAGCATTGGAAGGCCTGCCCCCGGTGCGCTGACGTGACCGCCACCAGCACGATCTGGTCCCCGATGGCCAGGGGGCCGACCCGGTGGATCACTCGGGCCCCCAGGATATCGAATCGGGTCTTGGCCACATCGATCATCCGCGCGATGCTCAATTCGGTCATCCCCGGGTAGTGCTCCAGCTCCAACACGGCATCCGTGTGCTGCGGCGCATCGGCTCGCCATTCGCGAACCGTTCCCACGAAACTGACCACCGCTCCGACCTGATGGTTGCCCGCACGCAAGCGTGCCACTTCGGCGCTCTGGTCGAAATCGGCCGTGCCCACGGTGACGCAGGGCAAAGAGGGGCTGGTCGCAAGCATGGTGTGCTCCTTCGTAGGCACAGCGGAATCCGTGGGCATCAGCCGCCCGTGACGGGTGGGAAAAAGGCCACCTCGGCCCCGTCCGTCAAAGGCTCTTGAGACGAGCACATCGTCTGGTTGCAGGCACAGCGCAACCCGCGGGTCACGGCCAGGGCGTCAGCATGCGCGTCTGATTGGGCGATCAGCCATTGTCGCAACTCGCCCACTGTGGTTGGCGTATCGGGGGCATCATCGGCCCAGACCAGTTCTTGACCCGCGCCCAGACGCTCACGGACCGACGCAAAATAACGAACAGCGATTTTCATGATTCAGGCCTGACGGGACTGGGCGGCCGGCTGCAGCAACTCAGCCAAAGGCCAATAGGCGACCTGATCGCCTGGCTCAACGGTTTGACCGGGGGCGAGGTCGACCAACCCATCCGACCACGCGGCCGAACTCAAAACGCCCGAGCCTTGATGTGGATGCAAGGTGACACCGCCCTGCCCGTCCAGGCGCGCCCGCACGAATTCACGACGCTTATCGGCGCGCGGCCATTTGAACTGGGCCGTCAAGGACACCGACTGCGGCAAAGCCCAGGACAGGCCGCTCAAGACCGCCAGCACCGGTCGCACCAGCATCAAAAAGGTCACGTAGCTGGCTACCGGGTTACCGGGCAGACCCATGTACAGGGCGCGCGTGCCGTCTGCGCGGTTCAACCAACCGCACACGAAAGGCTTGCCCGGTTTGATTGCCAGCGCCCAGAAATCCAGGCCGCCCTCTGCGAGCACGGCCGCGCGCAAATGATCTTCTTCGCCCACGGACACGCCGCCACTGGTGATCACCAGGTCGTGCTGCTCGGCCGCCTGGCGCAAAGCAGCACGGGTCAGCGCCAGATCATCGGGGACCACGCCCAGGTCATGCGCCTGCGCACCGCAAGCCTGCACCAGGCCTTTGAGCGTGTGCCGGTTGCTGTTGTAGATGGCGCCCGCCGGCAAGGGTGTGCCGGGCATCACCAGTTCGTTGCCCGTGGTCAACACCCCGACCCGCGCGGGCCGGTACACGGACAAGGCCGCCGCACCCACCGACGCGGCCACCCCCATGGCGGCTGGCGTGACCCGCAAACCCGCGGCCAGGACGGCTTGGCCGATGGCGATGTCCTCGCCCGCACGGCGAATGTTCTGGCCGAGCGACACGGGCTCGTTGAAGCGCACCTGCCCTTCACTCACGACCTCGGTGTGCTCTTGCATCACCACCGCGTCGGCCCCTTCGGGAACCGGTGCGCCAGTGAAAATGCGGGCGCAGCTTCCCGCAGCCAATCCGGCCCCGACCTGTCCCGCGGCAATGCGCTGGGAAACCGGCAGCACCGTCCCGACGCCTGGCAGATCCGCGACGCGCACGGCATAGCCGTCCATGGCGCTGTTGTCCAGAGGAGGAACGGCCACTGCCGAGGCCAGCCCTTGCGCCAGAACCCGCCCCAGCGCCTCGAAACTGTCGACTTTCTCGGTCTGCAGTGGGTGGGATGCCACATGCTGCACGACCATGTCGCGCAACCGGGCCCACGCCTCGTCAAGAGGCATCAGGGGCTTGGGTGCCATATCGGGACTCTTTGGGGAACGCGTTGCGGATCAGTCAGCGCAATGTTGAACGACGTAGTCCTTGACGGCTTGCGTGAGCTTGGGCATGACCGTGAAACGCTTGGGACGCGATTCCAGCCCATCCAGGCCCGCAATCCAGCTGGGACGCTCAGGCTGACGGCCGGTGGCTTCCACGATGGTGTCGGCAAACTTGGCCGGCAACGCCGTCTCCAGAACCAACATGGTCACGCCCGGTTTGACGTGCTCGCGCGCCACCTTCAGGCCGTCCGCCGTGTGGGTGTCGATCATCATGCCAAAGCGCTCGAAAGTGTCCTTGATCGTGTTCAACCGATCCGCGTGATTGCTGGTCCCAGACACGAAACCGTACTGGGCCACCTTGGCGAATTCGTCTGCCGACAGGTGGAACTCACCACGCTGTTCAATCTCGTCCTTGAACAAGGCTTTGACACGTGCGCCATCGCGGCCCAGCAGGTCAAACACAAAGCGTTCGAAGTTGGACGCCTTGGAGATGTCCATCGAAGGCGACGAGGTTTCATACGTCTCGGCACTGCCCCGCACGCGGTAGCTGCCGGTGCGGAAGAACTCGTCCAGCACATTGTTCTCGTTGGTCGCCACCACCAGCTGGTCAACGGGCAAGCCCATCATACGGGCCACGTGACCAGCGCAGACGTTGCCGAAATTGCCCGACGGCACCGTGAAGCTGACCTTCTGGTCGTTCGACTTGGTGGCGTAGAAATAGCCGGCAAAGTAGTACACGACCTGAGCCAGCAAACGCGCCCAGTTGATCGAGTTGACGGTACCGATCTTGTACTTGCGCTTGAAGTCCAGATCGTTGGACACCGCCTTGACGATGTCCTGGCAATCGTCGAAGACGCCTTCGACTGCCAAGTTGTGGATGTTGGGGTCTTGCAGGCTGAACATCTGCGCCTGCTGGAAGGGGCTCATGCGGCCATGCGGCGACAGCATGAAGACGCGCACGCCCTTCTTGCCACGCATGGCGTACTCGGCCGCGCTGCCGGTGTCGCCCGAAGTCGCGCCCAGGATGTTCAATTGCTCACCACGGCGGCCCAGTTCGTACTCGAACAGATTACCCAGCAGTTGCATGGCCATGTCCTTGAAGGCCAGCGTGGGGCCGTTGGACAGGGCTTGCAGGGCCAAGCCGGGCTCCAGTTGCTTCAGAGGCGTGATCTCGTCAAAGCCGTACACCTGCTTGCTGTAGGTGCGGGCCGTGATGTCTTTCAAGTCGGCGGCGGGGATGTCGTCGATGTAACGCGACAGAATCTCAAAGGCCAACTCGGCGTAGCTCAGGCCACGCCATTGAGTCAGCGTCGCGTCGTCGATTTGCGGATAAGCGATGGGCAGATACAAACCGCCATCGGGGGCCAGTCCTTCCAGCAGGATTTCGCAAAAGCTGCGTTCGGTCTTGTCGCCGCGGGTGCTGATGTACTTCATGCCAACTCTTCCTTGCGCAGGCGCACGATGGGGTTGAGCACCGTGGGCAGGCTTTGCATCTGAGCAATCGCCTGGTTCATGCGGCCTTCCTTGGTGTCGTGGGTCAGGATGATCAGATCGGTCTGGTTGCCGTCTTCACCGCTGACTTCATCGGCTTCGCGCTGGATCACGGCGTCGATCGAGATGCCTTGTTCAGCGAGGATGCCGGTGATCTTGGCCAGCACGCCGGTCTGGTCGGCCACACGCAGGCGCAGGTAGAACGAGGTGACCACTTCTTCGATCGGCAAGATCGGGGCAGCCGACATCGAATCGTGCTGGAAGGCCAGAGGCGGCACATGCGTGTCGGTCGGGGCATCGATCAGGCGAGCGATGTCGACCAAATCCGCCACCACCGCCGATGCGGTCGGCTCAGAGCCCGCGCCCTTGCCGTAGTACATGGTCGTGCCCACGGCGTCGCCCTGCACCATCACGGCATTCATGGCGCCTTCGACGTTGGCGATCAGGCGGCGTTGCGGCACCAGCGTCGGGTGCACACGCAACTCGATGCCAGTGGACTGGCGACGGGCAATGCCCAAGAGCTTGATGCGATAGCCCAATTGGCCCGCGTACTTGATGTCAGCGGCAGACAGCTTGGTGATGCCCTCGACATAAGCCTTGTCGAACTGAACGGGAATGCCAAACGCAATCGCGCTCAGCAGCGTAGCCTTGTGCGCCGCATCCACGCCTTCGATGTCGAAGGTGGGATCGGCTTCGGCGTAGCCCAGGCGTTGCGCTTCTTTCAGCACCACGTCGAAGTCCAGGCCCTTGTCACGCATTTCGGACAGGATGAAGTTGGTGGTGCCGTTGATGATGCCGGCCACCCACTCGATGTGGTTGGCGGTCAGGCCTTCGCGCAGGGCCTTGATGATGGGAATGCCGCCGGCCACAGCCGCTTCAAACGCCACGATCACACCCTTGGCGCGCGCAGCGGCAAAGATTTCGGTGCCATGCACGGCCAGCAGGGCCTTGTTGGCGGTGACCACGTGCTTGCCAGCCGCGATGGCTTCCAGCACCAAGGTCTTGGCGATGCCATAGCCGCCAATGAGTTCCACCACCACATCGATGTCCGGATTGGCAATGATCTGGCGCGCATCGGCCACGACCTCAGCATGGTCACCGACCACTTGCTTGGCACGTTCCACGTTCAGATCGGCCACCATCGTGATGGCAATGCCACAGCCCGCCCGGCGGCGGATTTCTTCCTGGTTGCGCTGCAAAACGGTGAAGGTGCCGCCCCCGACCGTGCCAATGCCCAGCAGGCCGACGCGAACGAGGTGTTGGTTATCTTGGCTCATGACGTTGTAATGGTTTTCAGGTGATCAATTCAGAATAGACGCAGGCTCAAGCAGTGTGATGACGCTTGCGATAGCCGTCCAGGAAACGGGCGATTCGGCTAATGGCCTCGGTGAGGTCGTCGCTATTGGGCAGGAACACCAGACGGAAGTGGTCCGGGTGCATCCAGTTGAAGCCGGTGCCCTGCACGATCAGCACCTTTTCTTCGGCGAGCAGTTCGTAAGCGAATTGCTGGTCATCGGCGATGGGATACATCTTGGCATCCAGCTTGGGGAACATGTACAGCGCCCCCTTGGGTTTCACCACACTGACGCCAGGAATGGCGTTGAGCAGCTCATACGCCAGATCGCGCTGTTTGCACAGCCGTCCCGAGGGGGCGACCAGGTCCTTGATGCTCTGATAG
>JBLNAI010000002.1:0-127209 GCA_050259275.1 Acidobacteriota bacterium | reverse complement strand
TCTTGACGTCGGGCACGCCCAGCGCCAGTTCAGCAGCACGGGCCTTTTCCTTCTCGCTGGCTGCAAAGCCGGCCAGTTGGACTTCGCCCTTGAGCGTTTCCACGTTGATGCGCATGGCGCTGACTTGCGCATCCTCTGCAAATTTCGCCTTGACACGTGTGGTGATGGTGGCATCGTCCACATACTGGCCAACGCTGCTTTGGCCGCTGCTCACAGCACAGGCATTGAGCGAAAGAACCGAGGAAAGACCAATTGCGGTCGCGAGGATGAGTTTTTTCATGTTGAAGCTCCGTAAAAAGACCCTCGTGGGCCGACGCATGATTGAAAAGACTGCAGCGTCTGACTCTTGACAGGGCAAACGCCGCGCCCGCTTCAACCCGATGCGGCCTTGCCCGCTTCATTGCTGACGCTGTTGAGCACCGGTTTGCTGCCATTGATGACCGCGCTGACCCGGCGTGGTTCGGGTGTGCGCAAGGCCAGTTTGTGCAGCAAGGCTGCCGTGGCGGACAAGGTTTGGTCCATCGAGAAGCGCGACAGCGCACGCTCCCGCCCACGGCGGCCAATGAGGTGGCGCTCTTCGGGGTGTTGAACCAGATACAACGCATGCGTGGCCAGCGCTTCGAAGTCGCCATCGCCGGCCAGCCAGCCTGTCAGGCCATGTTGGACCAGATCGGGCACCCCCCCGACTCGGGTGGCCACCAGTGGCAGACCGCTCGACATGGCTTCCATCAACGCCAGCGGCATCGCTTCGGAGCGGGAGGTCGAGACCACGATGTCCAGCTCCTGGTAGACCGCGGGCATGTCGTGCACGAGGCCGGCCATGTGCACGCAGTCGCTCAATTCCAGGCGCTGTATGGTCTGCTGCAAATCTTTCCGCATCGGGCCGTCGCCGACCACCACAAAATGCGTCTCAGGCGCATGGGCGCGCACCGCCAGCGCCACGCGAATGAACACATCGGGGCCCTTCTCTGGCGAGAGGCGGCCCACGAACCCGATCAGCGGCGCATCGACGGGCACGCCCCACTTCTGACGCAGCGTGCTTGGCTTGCTGGCGGGCGGCATGAACTGCCGGGTGTCGACGCCATTGGGAATCATGTGCAGCTGCGCGGGGTTGACACCCAGGCCCAACGCATGAAAGTAGGTCTGCTGGCAGACCGGGCTGAGGTGCGTGGACGCGGCGCGGTGCACCTCCAGATCGAGCGTGCTCAGCTGGCGGCCATGGATGGTGGTGACCACCGGCTTGCCGCTGAGCTTGCCGGCCAGGCCAGCCAACAGGTGGGCATTGGGCAGATGCGCGTGCAGCACATCAACGGCCAGCGCCTTGACCAGCGCACTGGTCATCTGAATGGATGACCAAGGTGGGTTGTCCGGCATGGGCGTCACGTAGACGTCCGCGCCCAAAGCCCGGATCTGATCGGCCAGCTGATTGTCGTGCGGGCACAAGGCCGTCACGGTGAACTGATCAGGTGGCAGGCGTTCGATCAAGCGGGTGACATAGGTTTCCATGCCTCCGACGATGGCGTTACCCAGAACCTGCAGGACGTGTGTGCGCTGTGGCGCGGTTTGGATGTTTGGCATGTCGATGTAGGAGGTTCGTCAACAACATCGCGAATCCAGCCGCAAGGGGCGACTGGTCTCGCGCTCGGTGATCGTGGCGGACCCCGCCGCAGGCAGCCCCAACCAGGCCGCGGCGGTGTCGTACCAGATACGCTGACGGGCGTGGGAGTCCAGCTCCAGCTCGTCCATCAGATCCACGACCCATTGCTTGCGTTCGGCCAGATGGCTGCCCGAGCAAGGCAGGAAGCAGTCGCTGCCGAACTGCAGCAATTCCGATCCCAGTACCGCCAGGGCCTTGTTCAGGACCTCTCGGCGGTAGACCGGTGGGGGGCCGAATGAGATGTCGAAGCGAAACATCACGTCATTGGGCGGCACGCCGTGGATGCGGTCGATCAGGCCGACCGCGATCGCTTCGTCCGTCCACGGCCAGGCCAGGTGGGCCAGGGTGATGCGCAGATCCGGATAGTCGCGCAGGGCTTCGAAGTAGGTGGGGCGGCAGAACCGGCCCGATCGCCCATCGATGAAGATGCCGCTGTGAAACAGGATGGGCAGCTTCAGCTCCTGCGCTTCTTCAAAGACGGGCTGCACCTCGCGGTCATAGGGATACCAACCCGTGGGCACCATCTTGACGCCGCGCAGCCCGAACTCCTCCACCGCCTGACGCAGGTCCTGCGCCGCCTGGGGCGAGCGGGGGTCGACCACGGCGAAACCCACCAGACGGTCGCCATGACCGCGAACCAGCTTGCCCAAATGCGCATTGCCTCGCCTGAGTGACGCTGCGTCGTCCAGGCTGTAGCCCGGACTCAGAAACGGCGCCAGCAAGACCGAGATATCGATCTCGGCTTCGTCCATCGCCTTGAGCACATCCGAGGTGTTTTCCTGTCCTGAGCAATGCACATGAGCGTCAATGATCATGAAGGGCTTCCGGTGGGTCGATCAACTGGCCTGCGCCAACAAGGGCGATGCATAGGCCAGGGCTTGTTCCGCGGCCTTGCGGCCTGCGATGAAGGCATGGTCGGAGTTGTAGTACTCCCATTCGCTGTACCGTCCCGCCAGGATCACGTTGGCCGAAGCCAGCCAGTCGCGGATGCGCTGCACGTTGGCAGCGCGGGTGTGGTCGTACACTACATAGGCGCAAGGCATGTCGACCTGGTTGGCGGTGATCAGGGTGTCGTCCTCGCGCAGGATGCCCACGCGTTTGCAGTCGGCCACGACCAGATCGATCAAGGCCTGTCCGTCGCAAGGCAGCGGCTTGTCGGGACCGTAGGTGATCTCGCAGGTCAGACCGAACCCGCCCGGTGGGTTGCAATGCGGGCTGGCGTTGCCCTGCACGAAGATCCGGTGAAAGACCGAGTCTTCGGGGTAGTAGATCCAGTGCTTGTCGGTCACGTTGGCCCGGGCCACCCCCAGGTTGACACACCGTACCGACACATGGCGCAAGCCCCGGGCGGCGGCCAGCACGTCGGGCGGGGCCTCGTCGGCACAGGCGGCCACCAGTTGAGGCAGGGGCATGGTGCTGATCAGGGTGGTGTACTCCAGCGTGCGCCCGTCGTCCAGTCGCACGGTGCGTTCGCGCGGCGAGACGTGCACGACGCTGGTGTTCAAGCCCACCTCGCACTTCAGATGCGGCCGGAACGCATCCATCAGGGCCTGGAAGCCGCCATGCAGCGGATAGCCGAATCGGGCATTGGGGCCCATCGGCGCGGGCGTCGGCTCCAGGGCGCCTTCGATCATCTGTTCCAGATTGGGCAGGGGCACGCGGCCACCCAGCCAGGAGGTTTCCATCTCTTCCAGCGGAACCGCCCACAGCTTGCGGTTGTAGGGAATGGCGAAATGGCGCGCGATGCCGTCGCCCCAGGTGCGGTGAATGAAGTCCAGGAAGTTGGCCGGAGGCGCCTCACCCTTCTCTTCGGCTTGCATGGTGCCCATGCGCGCTTCGATGGCGCCCAGCAGGCATTCCTTCAGCACCTGATTGGGCAAGCCATACAAGGAGCCCTGGAAGGGATAGCGGGTGTAGACCCCTTTGCTGTAGATCCAGGCTTCCCGGTTTTGCCAATGCAGGTTCGAGCCCAGCAGCGTGTCGTACATCGACAGCACATAGGGATCGTTGGAGAACATGATGTGGCCGGCGTAGTCGAAGGTGAAGCCCTTGTCCTGGATGGAGCGACACCAGCCACCCAGTGTCTTTTGCCGCTCGATCAGGATGGTGTCCTGACCTTGTGGGCTCAGTCCCAGGTGATACGCGGCCGACAAGCCGGTTGGCCCGCCACCGATGATGAGATGGTCCGTCTTGCGCGGGGCCCGGCGGGTCGAGGTCCGCGATGGCGTGACCAGCTTGTCCTCGCTCTGGCTGATAGCGGTGGTACGGGGCGAAGCGAGCACTTCTTCGAGGGCCTGGTGAATGGTCTGTGCGGTCTGGTCCCACGAAAACCGCATCACATTGGTCAGGGTGTTGGCCATGCGCTGGGCGCGGGCCGGACCGGACTCGGACAGCAGCTTCTCGCAGGCTTCGACGAAGCCCTGGCTGTCTGACGCGATCTCGACGGTGTCGCCATACATGGACACCACGTCGTGAATCGGCGTGCTGACAATGGGCTTCTCTGCGGCCATGTACTCCAGCGTCTTGGTGGGGCTGATGAACCGGGTCGACTCGTTCAAGGCAAAGGGCAGCAGGCACACTTCCCAGCTGGCGACCAGTTGCGGCAAGATCGAATAGGGCTGAGAGTCCAGCCAATGGATGTTGGGCTCGGTGGGCAGGCTGGCCCGGTCGATCTTGACCACCGGGCCGACCATCACCAGTTGCCATTCCGGATGGGCCCGCGCCGCGGCGGCGATCAGTGCCGGGTTGAAGCGCTCGTCGATCACGCCGAAGAAACCCAGGCGGGGATGCGGAATGTGCGCCTGCAGGGCTTCGGCTTCACGCACCAGCTCGGATTGCGCCAGGGCGTGAGCGGGCGAGTAATGCTGGGCGTCCACGGCACTGGGCACGCAGATCACACGCGGGTGCAGGTCGCGTTTGGCTTCATACAGGCTGGGCCCGCCGGTCAGCACCAGGTCCGCGCACTTGAGCAGCGCAGCCTCGCGCTGTTGCATCTGACGAGGCGCACCGAGGAAGGCCGACAACTCGTCCATGCAGTCGTACACAATGGCCTTGGGCTGCAGCTGCGTCAGCAAAGGCAACGCCATCGGTGTGTAGAACCACACCAGGTAGTCATCGATCAGTTGTTTTTGCAGGTACTCCGTCAGCAAGGGCTTGAGCACCGACAGCTGGTCGTCGTGAAAGCCGGCGGCTTCCACCGGTGTCATGGGCTTGAGCACTTCGATGTTGTAGGCAGCCTCGATGCGCTCGAAGCGCGCCGGTCCGGCATCCCGCACGGGCTCTTCAACGTAGATGACCTTGTAGTTCTCAGCCAGGCGCGTGAGCAGGTGTTGCGGCCTTTGGTAGACGAAATGCCAGCGCAGATGCGAGAAGACGATGATGGTTTGCATGGGATGTCCTTGTTCAGGAGTGACGCGGCATACGGCTTTGCCATTGATGGAGGGCTTTTGCATAGCTCAGGTCGATGCGGCGAGGCCAGCGCGGTGTCCCGGTTGCCTCGGGAGCGTGGTCCCACAGGCCACTGTTGTGCCAATGGTCCGCATCGTCCCAGTCAGGTCGATCCACAATGGGATACAGGCACATGCCTTTGACGGGAACACCATGTTTGACAGCCAGGCGCGCTTCGGAGGCCATTTCGTCGAGCCATTCCGCTCGCCCCACCCCGATGTGGCTGGTCTCTGAGATCACGATGGGGCGGTGGTAGCGACGCCAGACCTCTTCCAGCATGGAAGAAAAGCGCCGCCGCCGGGGGTCTTTCAAATGCCAGTGCAAGCGCTTTTCGGTCAGCACTTCCCATTGGCCGTTGTGATAGTGGTTGACGCCAATGAGGTCGATGGCGTGGGGGTGCCCGCCCAACTCGGGCATCATCCGGCCTGACAGGATGTCCCAGGTCTGCCATTGGTAGCTGCGGACCTCTTCTGCCAGCTCCTGCAGGTCCGGCCGGCCTTCGGGCGCGACCACATGAACGATCGGCTCGACGTGCATGAAGCGGGCGCGCGCATCGACCTGGCGGATCGCTTCCATGGCCATGAGCGTGGCTTTGGCCAGTCGGCACTTGATCTGAAAGCCATCGGCCATGGTGGCGCCGTCGAGCTTTTCGACAGCGGGGCCATAGGGGTGGATCAAACGCGTTTGCGAAGCCGCCCAGGCCAGAAAGCTCATCTCATTGATGGGCGTGTAGATGGGCGGCTCGTCAGACAGTTCGCCCAGGGTGGCGGCCGCGGCCGCCGCAAAGGTGGCAAAGCGTTCGCAGAAGCTGTCGTCCAGCAGGCTCACATCGGGCGGCGTGCCGTAGTGCATCAAGGTCCACAGGATCTGGATGCCGTGGTTGCGGGCCACCTGCGCAAAGCGGCGCGCGCGCGAAAAATCGAACAGTCCGTTGGACTCGCTCAAGCGCCAGCCCACACTTTCCCGGACCGTGGTCAGGTGCCAGGCCTGCATCTGCGCGTAATCGATTTCCAGGTGGTCCAGATGGCCGCTGACCTTGACCAGATCGAGGGGCTCACCGCGCGAGTTCAAGTGGTCCGCCCCCTCGAAACCGCCCATCCAGAAACTCTGGAAGGGCGGGCTGTCGAGCCGTTGCACGCTGCGATCGACAGGGGGGGGAGCCCAGCGATGCCGCTGCTTTTGCATGTAGGCGCTGCTGGGTTGTCTGCTCACGGAAGACCCCATCTACTTATTGCTTGGTGGGGCGGGGGTGACGGCCCTTGCCGGCACTCTGCCCGTCCAGGGCCTTGTCGACCGCTTCATCGCGCAGTTGCTGACGCTGCTCCTGCATCTCTTCGAGCAGGTGTGGCCAATCCAGCTTGACGCGAGTGAGCTTGCGGAACAGGGCGCCCTCCTCCTCCTTGACGTGGTGCTTCACGTATTCCTTGAGGACGGTGATGGTGGCGACGAATTTCTCTTCTTCGTGCGTCGAGTTGCGGATCTGCTCGATCAGCATCTTCAGCGTCTGGTGCTCGACTTCGGCTTCGTCGATCAGCTCGGTCTGCTCGATCGCGTTGCGAATCGTCGGGTAGAAGACTTCTTCTTCGAGCAGAGCGTGCAGCTCCAGCTCCCGGCAGGTCTGTTCGATCAGGGACTGGCAGGACGCCTTCTCTTCGGCCCGGTGCAGGCGTTCGAATTCCTTGAAGGCGTTGTCCACCATGCGGTGATCGTCCTTGAGCATGGTCAGCACCTCTTTGCGGGCCTGGGTCATGCTGCGGCCGGCCCCGCGGCGGCGGGTGGATTCGGCGAGGTGGCTTGCGTGTGCGGTCATGGTTTCTCCATTCGGTCAAGAGGCACGATTTGGTTGGGTCCTGTTGAGCAAGTCGCATTCCTCCCCTCGCTCGGTCGGGGGCATCTGGATTGCCGCCCAAGGGGTGTGACGGCAGGCGTGCCGTTGCATTGACCCAAGGAGTCTCGCCATGAAAGTCGCTTCGAAGAAACGCCACGATCCTCGCAACCGGCACATCCGCCCCGGAGAGCGGGTGGTCACGATGGATGGGGCTTTGTGGCCTCGCCTGCCGCATGAGCGAGACGAGTCGGCGTCCAGCCAGGTGGTGGGGCGGCCGCGCAAGGTCATCGAACAAGCCCGCCGGGATGTGGAGGCGGGGATCAAGGATGACGATGTCGCGGCGCCGATGGACGCCCTTTACGAGCGGGAATTCCGTCGCCGGCATTGAGCGCCACAGGGGCGCTGCCGCCCTGGGCGGGCCGCGCTGATGGGCTTGGGCACGATTTGCAGCAAATTTGAGGCCTGAGCGGCAAATTTCGCCGAGCGGCCCCCGCAATCGAAGGGGGTGATCGCGGACAAATCGCGCCGGCTACATCCCGTTTCATCTTGAGAAAGCCATTTTTACGAAGGCGCAAATCGGCGTCTCTGTCGGATCACGGGCGTCATCGGCCCTGGCTTGGAAGTTCTTGCCCTGCGCATCGGTAAATGCGACAAAGCGCCAGAGCGGGTTCGGCATGGTTGTTGCGGTGACTCAGGCGTTCACAACCGCCATCACGAGACTTTCCATGAACGCACCAGTGATTCGAATGGAGCATCGGCAAAGCCAGACGCTGACGCCCAGGTTGCAGCAAGCGGTACGCCTGCTCCAGCTCTCATCGCTCGACTTTGCGCAAGAAATTCGAGAAGCGATGGGCAAAAACCCCTTCCTCGAACACGAAGAAGCCACCGAAGGGCCCGAAGAAGCCATGCCGGCGCAGATCAGCCCGGCAGGGGGTGAAGTGGCCGAGACCCCCGCGATGCCCGAGGCCGCCGAATCCCTGTCGATGGCCTCGACCTCCGATGCCGACTCTGATGCCTGGGAGCGGGACAGCTGGCAGCAAACCGGCGGCGGAAGCAAGAACTATTCGGGTGATTCGGACACCAGCGTCATCGACATGGTGGCCGCCGACACGGACTTGCGCCAGCATCTGCATGGGCAAGCCAACCTGCCCTTCCTGTCAGCGCGAGACCGCGCCCTGGTCGGCTGCGTGATCGAGTCACTCGACGACGACGGCTATCTGCGCACCGATCTGCGCGAGCTGGCCTGCCTGTCCGAACTCGACCCCGCCGTCGAGGATGCCGAAATCAACATGGCCATCAAGCTGGTCCAGTCCATGGAGCCCAGCGGCGTGGCGGCCCGATCAATTGGCGAGTGCCTCTTGCTGCAGCTCAACCTGATCGAGGACCCGGTTCAGCGGCAATTGGCTGCAGAGATCATCACCCACCATCTGGACAAACTGGCCCACCGCGACTGCACCGGTCTGGCCAAGACGCTCAACCGCGATCTGGGCCTGGTCGAGATCGTCTGTGAGCGCATTCGGCACATGGACCCGCGGCCCGGCTGGCGCTATGGCGCAGGCAATGTCCAGTACGTGGTGCCCGATGTCATTGCCAAGAAGGTCAAGGGCAAATGGATGGCCGTGCTCAACCCCGCTGTGGTGCCCCGCATCCGCCTCAATCAGGTCTATGCCGATCTGTTCAGACGCCACCGCGAGGGACAGCATTCCGAATTGGCCGCCCACTTGCAGGAAGCACGCTGGACGGTTCGCAATGTCGAACAACGCTTTGCCACCATCCTGTCGGTGGCCAACGAGATCCTGGTGCGCCAACATCACTTCCTGGAGTTCGGGCCGTTGGCCATGAAGCCGCTGGGCCTCAAGGAGATTGCCGAGAAGGTGGGCCTGCATGAATCGACCGTATCGCGTGTGACCAACAACAAGTACATGGCGACCCCATCGGGCGTCTTCGAGTTGAAGTTCTTCTTCTCGCGCGCCATGCCGACCCTCAGTGGTGGCGCCTGTTCGGCGACGGCGATTCGTGGCTTGATCAAGGACATGATCGAAGGAGAGGACGAGGCCCATCCCTTGTCCGATGCCGAGATCGCGCGTCAACTGGCCCGCCAGGGCTTGACGGTGGCACGTCGTACGGTCACCAAATACCGCCAGCAACTGAAGGTGCCGGCCGTGGAATTGCGGCGCTGCCACGCATGAAAAAAAAGCAACCTCTCGTGAGAGAGGTTGCTGGAACAGGCCCACAGAGATCGGCAGGCCCGTGAGTGCGGTGAATTACTTCACCTTGCCCGAAGAGGAGCTGCTTTGGTGGCCGGATGAGCCGGAACCCGACGAGCCCGATGTGCCCGAGGAGCCGGATTCATGCTCCGAGCCGCTGGCCGACGTGGTGCCCTGGTGGCTACCCTGCGTGCCGCTGCTGCCTTGCGAGCTGGAGCCCTTGCCCGAGGCGGAGCCGCTGGCGCTCTGACCGGCGCTCATGGTCGAGCCGGAAGAACCTTGGCCCTGGGTGCTGCTGGGACCCTGGTTCTGACCCTGGCCCTGGCTTTGCGAGCCCGATGGACGATTTTGACGCCATTGGTTGAACTCGTCAGAGAAGCGGCGGAAGCGCTCCTGACGCCAATTGCGGTAGTCGTCATCGAAGCTGCGCATCTGGTCAGAGCGCCACTGATGGTAGTCGGGGTCGTATTCCTCATTGGAGCTGCCCTGCGAGCCGAAGCCCTGGTGCTGATGGCTTTGCTGGCCACCCTGCCCCCCGAAGTGCGACGAGCCCATGCCGCCGGACTGGCCGTACATCGAGCTGCCACCCTGGCCGCTTTGGTTGCTGCCCTGACCGAATTGCTGGCCATAGCCCGAGCCGCTGTGCTGCATGCTGGTGTAGGGGTTGAACTGCTGCCCTTCTTGCCAACCCTGGTAGTGCGAGCCCATCTGGCCCAGCCCCTGCTGGCCGCCACCTTGGCTGCCCGAGAAGCCGCCACGACCTCCGAATGAGCCTTGTTGCGACCCCTGGAAGCCTTGGAAGCCCTGTTGGGGGCCTTGGTGCTGGCTGGAGCCGAAGCCCGATTGGCCAAAGTTGGATTGACCCAAGCCCGACTGACCGAAGCCAGACTGGCCGTAGGACGAGCCGCCATGCAGGCCGCTTTGGCCCTGGCCTTGACCATACGGAGAGCCGTAGCCTGACTGGCCACCCTGGCTGCTTTGGCCGCTGTAGCCCGAATGGGCAGGGAACCCGTAATTGCTACCTTCGGAACTACCGGTTGTCCAATTGCTGCCGGGGCTCATCGAACTACCCGATTGCCCATACCCGGAGCTTTGCGATCCGCCATAAGAGCCGCCCATCTGCGAGCCACCCATTTGCGAGCCGCCTTCCTGGCCGCCGAACTGACCGCCATATTGGCTACCGCCAAAATCGCGCTGATGCTGCTGCCCGCCACCATACATGCCGCTGCTTTCGCCGGGTTGACGCTGGTAGTTCTGTTGCTGGTGCTGCTGGTTGGGGTTCCAGCCTTGGCTGCCTTGCTCAATGCCCGAGCCTTGCTGCTGGCCAAAAGACTGGTTTTGGCCGTCATTTGATTGACGCTGCTGATTCATGTCGAAATCCTTTCGATGCGCTTGATATAGGACTGTCTTATCCGACTCCACTGACAGCGAATCGGTCTATCGGTGCGGCAAACGATGTACCCGAAACCCCCTGAATCAGGGGTTCGATGGTTTCACCGACAGACTTTGCAAAACCCGCGCACAGCCATCGTCCGGGGCGCGACCCACATCGATCAAAGGCACCACACCGGCCAGCGGTGCAATGGCGCCCATGATCAGTGAGCCCAGCACTTTCATGCCCAATGGCTTGGGATGCAGACTGATCTGAGGATCAGAGAACGTACCGGTCACATCGACCGGCGTACGCAAGGACAAGGGGCTGGTGGACTTGGGATGGCTGGCCAGCGTCAGGTCCAGCTTCTCCTGCGCCAGGGATACCACACCGGACACCAGGATGGTGGATGCCGGCGTGTCCACAATGGCCACGTCCGGCATGATCAGGCCCCGTTTGGCCTGCAGGCGTGCCGCGGCGCACTGCATGGGCTGCTGCTTGTCTCCCACGATGAGCAGGCCCAGCGCTTCGGCCACATGCAGGCTGATGGCTTCGACCAGCAACCGCGAGACTTCCCCATGGCGCACCCAGATGTCGCTGCGCCCATCCAAGGAGGCCAACAGTGCAGCGGTCGAATTGCCGGTCCCGGTGAGTTCGGCCTGCCCGGCCAGCTCGCCGCTGACATAGGTCCGTGCGTCAGGGGCTGGCTCAGCGCCGGGTTTGGGGGGCGACTTCAGCCAGTTCTCCAGTTTGATCTTGTCCCACTTGAGCTGAGCCTGCCAGGCAACCGGCTTGCGATTGCTGTCCAGCTGCATCGAGCCCGCCAGGCTGCCACCTGCTGTCTGAGCCAGCAGATGATGGATCTTCAACACACCCGACTGCAGGACCACCTGGGCCACCAGAGGCTGCAGCGGCATGGCAAACCAGGCGCCCAGCTTGACCTTGTCGATGTGCATCTTGACGTCCGCATCCATGGCTTGCAGCGAGGGCACATCGAACTCGCGCTGAGGCAGAACACGGCCGCTCGGACTGACAGGCCGGGGCTGATCTTTGGGCGCCGCACCGAAGGCCGGAGCCAGGTCAACCAGGGCCATCTGCGGGCCCGTCACCTCGCCTTGCAGGCGCGCACGCGGCCCGCGCCGGTCAAAGCTGAACTGGCCTTGCAACTGGCTCTCGCCCACATGCAGCGATTGCATGTTCAAGCGCCACACCTCGCCGTCCTTCTTGAGTCGGCCTTGCAGCGCGAACTTCGCGGTCGTTGGCAAGGTCACATGAACCACATCCCCGATGGCCGACAGCGAGGGCCCGCTGAGCCGCAGGTCGCCGTCCAGCTGGCCCAGGTGCAGGATGTCGTGGGTCACGCCTTCGAACGACAGACGCGACGACCCTGCCTGGGCCTTGACCTCCATGGGAATCGGCGGGGCATCGGCGCGCTGCGACAGCACCGGCAGGATCCCCGTGGTGCTCAGATGCACCTCAAACGGATGATCCATGTAGGTGCCACCTCCGCGCATGTCCAGACCACCGCCCTGCTGATTCTGTGTGCCCTCGGCGGTCGAGATACGGGCCGTCAGGCGCAAGCGGGTGGGCTCGTCCACCAAGGCCAGCAGGCCTTCGCGAACGACAAGGTGATCAAACCGAGGCAACTCGTCCGAACCCGGCTGGGCCTGCGCGTCAGCGGGCGGTGGGGTGAACTGCCAATTGGCCCGTCCGTCTGCGGCGCGCATCAGGACGGCATCGAGCCGCCCCGCTTCGACCGAGCCCAGACTGCGCTGCGGGTCGATGCGTCCGTTGTGGCGCGCCACGTCCCACAGGGTGCCAAAGGGAATGTGCAGACGCAGCCCACGCGCCACCACCATGGGCGAGGCGGATGCCGGCGTCGACTGGGGGGCCACCCAGTCCGGCTGGCTCACGCGCACTTCGTCCGTCTCCAGGCGAAGCCCTCGCCACAGATGAAGGGCAAAGTGCCCGTCCAGTCGCACCTCACGATGCAGTTGCGTGCTGAGCATCCGCGCCAGGGGGTCGCGCAAGAAAGGCCAGCCCTTCCAGTCCAGCCAGGCCGTCAGACTGAGCGCCGTGACCAGCACAGCGGCCAGACTCCAGGCGATCGGATGTCGCTGAAGGGTGTGGCGGCGTGGCGGGGGGAGAGAGGTCTGTGCGGTTGGGGACGGGGGTGCAGGATCCATGGGGTCATTGACGTAGCGGGCAGACCCCATTCGGGCAAACGCTGTGCCCTGGCCCAGAAGTGGCGCAGCGACCGGCCATGGGCACGCTACATGCCTATCGGGGATCACCCAGACAACAACCGAACAAAAGGTGATCCTATGCCTCACGACAAGCGATTGACCCGGCTAGTAATGGCTGGAGCCTGCCTGACAGGAGCCGCCCTGGCGGGGTGCTCCTCTCAACCTGTTCCCAATGACCGCCTGGCTGTCGGCCGCTCGTCCATCGATGCGGCTCAGACCGCCGGGGCATCCGAGATGGCACCGGTGGAACTCAACCGGGCCCGCGAGAAGCTGGCCAAAGCCAACGAAGCGGTGCAAAAGAAGGACTACGTGCTGGCGCGTCGTCTGGCCGATGAGGCCGATGTGGATGCCCAGGTGGCCCGCTCCAAAGCCAACGCCCAACGCTCTTTGCGCGCAGCCGATGAAGTCACCGCTGGCCTGCGCACCTTGCGTGATCAGATGAACCGCTCGGCCGACTCCGGCCTGATGCCTACGGCACCGGCTGCCGGCAACAGTGATGCGCCAGGGAATCCCCCCTCGGGCATGAATCCCCAGAACAACCCGAACGGCCCAGGAGCCCCAGCCACTCCCCGCTGAGGACGCCCCTGAATACGCCAACCAACCAGGATTCCATCATGATGACCCCATCCGAGACTCCCCGCCGTTTCCGCGTGGCCTGCCTGGCCGGCGCGACCTTCATGGCCTTGGGCCTGAGCGCCTGTCACACCACGCCGCCCCGTAATGCGCAGCTCGAGCAGGCGCGCACCATCTATCGCAACGCCAGCGCCAGCCCCGACGTGACCCGCGCCGCGCCGCTGGAGCTGGAGCGTGCGCGCAAGTCGCTGTATCAGGCTGAGCAGGCCTGGACCGAACACCGCAATGAGGCCGAAACCGAACACCTCGCCTATGTTGCTGCGCAACAGGCGCAAGTGGCTTTGAACATCGGCATGCAGAGCGCGGCAGACAACATGGTCACGTCGGCCGGGGTGGAGCGTGAGCGCATCCAGGCCGAGGTCAACGCCAAGCAGGCACAGAATGCCCAGTCTCAAGCGCAGGATGCCCAGGCTCGTGCCCAATCTGCCAACCAGCGCGCGGATCAGTTGGAGCAAGAATTGCAGCAACTATCGGCACAAAAGACCAAGCGGGGTCTGGTGGTGGTGTTGCAGGACGTGCTGTTCGACGTGGGCAAGGCTGATCTGAAGGAAGGCGCCCGTTCGCGTCTGGAGAAGCTGGCCAGCGCCCTCACCAACAATCCCGATCGTCACGTGCTGATTGAAGGCTTTACCGATAGCACCGGTAGCGCCGAACTCAATCAGAAGCTGTCTGAAGAGCGGGCCCAGTCGGTCAAGGATGCCCTGACTGCTTTGGGAATCAGTGCCGATCGCATCGAGACCAAGGGCTTTGGCAAGCAACGCCCGGTGGCCACCAACAAGACAGCAGCCGGTCGTCAGCAGAACCGTCGCGTCGAGGTGGTGTTCTCCAACGCCAATGGCGCTTTCAACGCTCAATGACGGGGGTGAACATGTCCGAGTCAGATCCGATGGGCCGCGACGATGACACGCACTTTGTGCTGGACAAGGAAGCGCTGTTGGCAGCGGCAACGCGCGATCTGCAGGACGGGCCGGTGACGCCAGGGTTCGGTCCCTGGCGTGCCGGGATTGTCCGCTTGCTCAATGATGCACTGGCCACTGAACTGGTCTGTGTGTTGCGCTACAAGCGGCATCACTTCACGGCCAAAGGCCTGGTCTCACCCAGTATTGCCCAGGAGTTCATGGTGCACGCTCAGGCCGAGGCCGGTCATGCCGACCTGCTGGCCGAGCGCATCGTGCAACTGGGTGGCGAGCCCGACTTCAACCCGGACACGCTGACTCAGCGCAGCCACGCGCAATACGATGGCTGTGCCAAGCTGCTGGACATGCTGCGAGCCAACTTGGTAGCCGAGCGGGTGGCGGTGGAAAGCTACCGACAGATGATCCATCTGGTCGGTGACAAGGACCCCACCACGCGGCGGATCCTGGAGCAGATCCTCGCCGATGAAGAAGAGCACGCCGAAGAACTGGCCGACTGGCTGAGCAGCGAGTCAGGCAAGCTGATCGGCGAGGGGCGCCAATCGCCCCCCGCTCAAGCCTGAAGTGCTTCAGCCCGTCTTGGGTCGAACATGGCTGGGGTTGGGCCCCAGCTGCGGACCGGACCGGGGCAAGGCGCCGCCTTCCCCTTCCCAGGTCTGCTCCTGATGCGGCAAGGCGCGGCTGCGCATCAGACGGCGTTCATGCGCGCGCTTGCGGGTCAGCTGACGCCAGATCCAGAACTGGAAGGCAAGTCCCGCCAGCCAAAGCAGGGTCGGAGTCTTGCGGCGATTCATGATGGCCCCTTATTCCCAGTAGACAGCCGTGCCCCAGAAGCGATGGATCTCCGATCCCAGCCCATCGAAGCCGGCATCGGTGGGCCAATGGTCCTTGTCAAAGCCCGGCGCGTTTTCAAAGCGGGCCTTGTCGGCATCCATCACGAAGCACTTGCGCACCGTGTCCAGGGTCAGGGCCTTCCAGGGCAAGGCAAACAGCTTGTCGCCCATACCCAGAAAGCCGCCGCTGGACATCACCGCATAGGCGATGCGCCCGCGTGGCACATCCAGCATGATTTCGGAAATCTTGCCCAGCGTGTCGCCTTGGCGGTTCAGGACGGGGTTGCCTTCCAGGGTGTTGGCGGTCATCAAGCGCGGGCCAGGGCCCTGCTTGTCGCCTAGCAGGGTTTCGGTGGGGCGTGTCAGAGTAGATGTGTCCATGTGTATCTCCTGGTTGAAAGGCGGCGCCATCAGGATGGGCTGCCGGTTCTTTTTGGGCGGCAATCCAGGTGCCCGCCGCTGCGGCAGGCATGCTTCTTGCCAGAGAACCTTATGCATGTTTTGGTAAAACCAGGGAACGGTATGAAAGTCCTATACGTCGAAGATGACCCGGTCAATGTCGCGGTGATGACTGCCTTGTTCGACATGTTGCCTGGCATCGAGTTGAAAGTCGCCATGACCGGTGACGAGGGCTATGCCCAGGCGCTGCAGGATCCGCCGGATCTGCTGCTGCTGGACCTGCGCCTGCCTGATTGCCACGGCAAGGACCTGCTGGCGCGCATGCGTCAACGGCCCGAACTGGCCGAGGTGCCGGCCACCGCCGTGACGGCGGACCACCAGCCCGATCTGTCGGGCAGCAGCTTTTCGGACCTGTGGCCCAAGCCACTCGACGTGCCCCGTGTGATGGGCATGCTGTCGAATTTTCAAAGAGCGCATGCGCGATCCTTGATGGCGGCCTGATCCTGGAGGGTGTGGGGTGAGCGTGATCTTTGACATCACCCACACCACCACTTACCGATACGCCCAGCCGGTCGAGCTGGGCGAGCATCGGGTGATGTTTCGGCCCCGTGACAGCCACGACCTGCGGGTGCGGGCCACCGATTTGCAGGTCACACCGGGATCCCGTGAGATCCGGATGATCCACGATGTCTATTCCAACTCCATCGCGGTTGTCCAGCCCACCTCACCTGCCCGCGAGTTGAGCTTTGTGTGCACCTTCACGGTGGAGCACACCGGCTCGCGGGCGCTGGATCTGCCACTGGACCCCTCGGTGCACCGGTATCCTTTTCAATACCAGCAAGAAGACCAATTGGCGCTGCAGCACTATTTGCAGCCCTTTTATGCCGATCACCAGGAAGCGTTGCGGCAATGGGCGCGCCAGTTCGTCGGTCCTGATGGCCACGCGGACACCCGTGAGGTGCTGGTCCGCATGAACCAGGCCATTCGTGACAGCATGAGTTACCAGGTCCGGCACGAAGAGGGGGTCCAGGCCCCGCATGAGACGCTGGCCAGGCGCAAGGGATCCTGCCGCGATTTCGCCACCTTGATGATCGAAGCCGTGCGTCTGCTGGGCTACGGGGCCCGATTTGTCAGTGGCTACATCTACGCCGCTGAACTGGAAGGGATGAAGGCCCAGGGGGCCACCCATGCCTGGCTGCAGGTCTACTTGCCCGGCGCCGGCTGGATCGCCTTTGATCCCACCAACAACCTCATCGGCGGCACGGATCTGATCCGGGTGGCCGTGGCTCGCCATGCCAGCCTGGCCGCGCCTTTGAGCGGGACCTGGCAGGGCGAGCCCGAGACCTATCTGGGCATGACCGTGGACGTTCAGGTGAACAAGCGCACCTGAACGCCGGGGTCAACGCAGCTCGCTGTCCGACTCCATCGCGTCCTTGACCGGCACGGTGGAATACTCCTTGAGGCGGTTGTACAAGGTCTTGAGGCTGACGCCCAGCGTGGCCGCCGTCCGCTCCTTGTGTCGACCCAGATACTCCAAGGTGCTGAGCGTCACCATGCGCTCGACTTCGGCCAGCGGCGTGCCCACCCGGATCTGCAGCACCGGGGCGCCGGAGAGCACGGGCAGTGGCGCCTCGGCGGTGGGCAGGCAGTCGTCCACGATCAGCGAATCGGGGGCCATGACATAAGCCCGGTGGACGATGTTGCGCAGCTCGCGCACATTGCCCGGCCAGCGATAGGCACTCAGGCGGGCCAGAGCGTCGGGCGTGTAGCGCTTGATCTGGCCTTCGCGCCGGGAGATGTCGTCCAGGAAGTGCTCGGCCAGCAGCGGGATGTCCTCGACGCGGTCGCGCAAAGGCGGCAAATGAATCGGGAACACATTGAGGCGGTACAGCAAGTCTTCACGCAACTTGCCAGACCGCACGGCCTGTTCGGGCGAGCGGTTGGTCGCCGCGATGATCCGCACATCGGTGTCGAGCAACTGCGAAGAGCCCACCCGCATGAAAGTGCCGGTTTCGAGCACCCGCAGCAACTTCACCTGCAGGTCAAGCGGCATCTCGGTGATTTCGTCCAGGAACAGGGTGCCCCCGCTGGCGCGCTCGAAGAAGCCTTGGTGCTGGCGATCCGCCCCTGTGAAGCTGCCCTTTTCGTGCCCGAAGATTTCGCTCTCGATCAGATGCGGCGAAATCGCGCCGCAGTTGACCGCCAGGAAGGGCCGGTTGCGTCGACGGCTCAGGTCATGGACAGTGCTGGCCACCACTTCCTTGCCGCAACCGCTCTCGCCGGTGATGAAGACGGTGACCGCCGTGCCCGACACGCGCAGGATCTGTTCATAGATGCGGCGCATCGGGGGCGAGCGCCCCCACAGCAAGCCAAAGTGCCCTTCTTTCTCCAAACCTTCCAACAGACTGGAAGCTTCGGCCTTGAGCGTGTCCGGCTTGATCAGGCGCGACAAGATCCCGCTGAGCTGCTTGACGTTGACGGGCTTGACCAGATAGTCGGCCGCACCCAGACGCAGCGCCTGGATGGACGTGTCCAGGCTGGCGTGCCCGGTGATCAAGACCACTTCGGTATTGGCCAGGGCCTTGGCGTCTTCAAACAGCTGCATCCCATTGCCATCGGGCAACATCAGATCCAGCAAAACGATATCGGGCTCTTGCAGCGCCAACTGACGTCGTGCGTCTCTCAATGAGCCGGCGGTCGCGACCGTGAAGCCTTCGGTCGCAATCAGTGCCGCCATCATTTCTGCTGCGTCGGCCTCGTCGTCAACTACCAATGCATGAGGCATGAAGAGCGCTCCTGTGATTTCATGGATGACATTGTGATTGGTTCCAGTGCGTGCACAGCGGGCTTGTCATCGAGCCCTTGTGACGATTTCGGTCAGGAAAAGACGGGATCCACGCAGGGTATTCAGGTTCCTCTGACAAGCGGCGCGCGCACTCGGGCCAGCCGGCGCAGTCTTTACAAACGCGCCTGTAAAAATTACCCAGGCATGGCGTTCGGTCAGACCCGTGTCGGCAGGCGCCTGACCGAATTCCAGAGAGCTGCAAACGGCTTCTTGTCGGGTGGGCCCAAGTCGCGCTGCGTTCAATGGATCATCTTGTCAGGATTCGCTGAATTTCACAATGAGCAATTAGTTGCAATTGCTTACGTGCCTTGTGACATGGGCGGCGGGGCATCGGGCGGGGGCTGGATCGGCAAGGGATCCTCGTTGGGAGGAGGGTCATCGATCTCGGGTGGGGGCGGGTCAGGCGGTGGAACGGTGGGGGGCAGCGGCGGGGCCGCGACGGCTCGGTCCTCCCAAAAACGCGCTTGTTGCATGATGAAACCTTTGTGTTGTGAAGCCAAGGAGACCCTGCGGCAAAGCGCATGCCGTACTTTGTATCAAGGCACCCATATGGGGTGAGGCTTTTCTTGAAAGCCGTTTTTGGCACCTCGATTGCTTTAACGCCCACGGACTTGTCGTAAGTCTGTTTAAATCTGAAGGAGCAATCAAGATGAGCATCAAACACCTGGTTGGCGCGTTGGCCATGGCCGCGGCTTGCAGCGCGGGAGCCACCACCGTGAATTGGGATAGCCATGGCGCCCTGGAACTGGCGGCCATGACTGTTGACAAAGGATCCTTTGCCGACTATCTGAACTTCACCCTGGATGGCAATTCCGCTTTGAAAGCAACTGCCGTGTCGACGAATCTGAGCCCCCTGCTCGGCATCGAAGACGCCAGCATCAGCCTGTACTCCCACGGAGCCACAGATACGCTGATCAATTCCTACACCTTTGATGGAACAACGGGCAGCACCAGCCACATGTTCTACCCCACAGGTCCCGGAAGCTACTTCTACAAGATCACCGGTGTAGCAACCGGCACGATGGGCGGTTTCTACTCGATCGCATCGGCCACTGCGGCTGTGCCCGAGCCTCGCGTCTGGGCCCTGGCCCTGAGCGCACTGCTGACCGTGGGTCTCATCTCTCGTCGCGGCAGCCGTCGTTGATTGACGTGGCGCGCTCTGTGCGCGCCATGGCGGCCCCTTTGACCAGATGCATATGGGGTTTGCGCTGGCCTCTTGCGCGGCATGGGTTCCAACCCGTGGCGTGAAGAGGCCAGTTCCACACATGCCACATCAGATCGGCTTGTTGATACCAGAGGGCCCACCAGCCTTGCACCAGCGGCTGTGGCGCCTCAGCCAATTCCGGCGCCGGTGTGCAAACAATGAGTCGCAAGGAAGTCATGCCTTCCCTGAGCAAGCCTCAGGCCTACCCATTCAAGGAATGTGATGTCTGAAGCCTCCACCCCTTCCACCCTGCCGCGTCAACATCAGGACAGTCAACCTGGCCATGAAGAGGACATGTCCCCCGCGCCCCAAGCCGAGGGTGAGCACTACCGGGGCAACATGAAGCTGGCTGGCAAGGTGGCTGTCGTCACCGGCGGCGACAGCGGCATTGGCCGTGCGGTGGCGATCTGCTTTGCCAAAGAAGGCGCCCACGTGGTCCTGGTCTACCTCAATGAACATGAGGATGCCGCCATCACGCAGTCTCTGGTCGAGCGAGAGGGCGTTCAATGCCTGTCGATTCCGGGTGACCTGGGCGATGAGGCGTTCATCGCCAAAGTGGTCGAGTCGACCACCCAGCAATTCGGCAACATTGACATCCTTGTCAACAATGCGGGTGAGCAGCACCCCAAAAAGCACCTGCGCGAGATCTCGAGTGCCCAGATCGAGCGAACCTTCCGAACCAATGTGTTCGCCATGTTCAATCTGACTCGGGAATGTTTGCCGTACTTTGCACCGGGCGCCTGCATCATCAACACGGCCTCGGTGACCGCCTATCGCGGCAGTCCGCATCTGGTGGACTATGCCGCCACCAAAGGCGCGATCGTCGCCTTCACCCGTTCGCTGGCCTTGCAACTGGCCGATGAGGGCATCCGGGTCAACGCCGTGGCGCCCGGGCCGGTCTGGACTCCTTTGATCCCCTCGACCTTCAGTGGCGATGAAGTCGAAAAGTTCGGTGCCAAGGTGCCCATGAAGCGGCCGGGCCAGCCCGACGAAATCGCGCCCGCCTATGTGTTCCTTGCCTGCGGCGATGCCAGCTTCATGACGGGGCAGGTCCTGCATCCCAATGGGGGCGAGATCATCAACGGATAACGCGTCATGGTGCGTGCGCAAGGCACGCCGCTTGCCTCCTGCAGTCGCCGAAGTCTGGCTTTGCCCCTTTCACGAACAGGAGAGAATCCCATGGCTAACGACACAACCAACAACACCGATGACTCCAAAGTGATTGGCCGTGAAACGGTCGATCGCGCTGCGCAAAGCGCCCACGAGGCCATCGACAAGGTTGCATCCAAGGCCGGTCCTGCGATCGAGCAATTGCAATCGGCTGCCAATACGGCGGCCAAGAGCTTGCAGGACAAAGCTGTTTCTTTGGGAGAGATGGAAGAAGTGTGGATGGATGCCGCACGCACCTGCGTTCGCGAGCATCCCCTGACTTCGGTGCTGGTGGCCCTGGCGGCCGGCATGCTGATCAGCCGTCTCAGCAATTGAGATGACCCCATCGCCATCCTCCGAGCGGCCAGATTCCCAATCGGACCCAGCAGATCCCGATCCGGTTGCTCCCGCCTTGAGCCAGGTCCTGCGGGCCCTGCGTGATGAAGCCGTGCTGGCCATTCATGACCGCGTCCATCTGGTGACGCTGGAAGTGCGCCAGGTCGGCATCCGGGCGACGCAGATGGTGCTGCTGGCGACGCTGGCCGCGCTGTTTCTGTGTTCCGCCTGGGCCACCGTTCTGGTCGCCATCTACATGGCCTGCATCGAAATGGGCATGCGCTGGTGGGGCGCAATGCTGATGATCGTGGTGCTCAATCTGGCGGCAGCCGGTGGGGCCTGGTACAGCGCGCATGGTTTGAGCAGCGCCTTCACCTTCCCCGCCACGCGTCGAATGATCCGGGCCTTTGCCACCAAAACCCCCCCCGCACCTTGATGCGCAAGAGGCTTGCATATGGACCATCCTGATGTGGGACAGCAGATTTCCGAGACCGAGCAGCGAATCGATGCAGGCAATGAGCGCATGCGGCAGTTGCGCAGCAGTCTCGGGCCAGCAACACGGCAGGCGGTTCGCCGCCAGGGCAAGGTTCTGCTGATCGGTGCGGTGGTGAGCGTCGCCATCGGGCTGGTGTTGTATCCCCGACGGCACGCTTTGATGCGGGGTCTGCATAAATTGACCAGCCACCCCTTGGGCAAAGCCGCATTGGACCGCCTGCCCATGGTGGGGGCGGTTCTGCCGCTCTTGCAAGGAGGCAAAAGTGCCATGCAGAAGGGCGTGGTCATGACGGCTTTGCCCTGGTTGTTCAGCTGGATCACATCGGCCGCGCGCCGCCAGGGTGGGACCGATCCCCACCCATGAGAAGGGGTGGCGCGTCGTTTGCTCAACGCAGGAACCCACAAACCGAACAAGGGGATGGTCATGACCAACAAAGGACTTTTCGTCTGCACAGCGCTGCTTGTTCTCACCAGCGCGGCGGTGTTGTCGCGTCGAGCCGCTCAACAGCAAGCTGCCCGGAGGGCATGGTGGCTGAGCAAGCTGCATTTCAACCGTCAAACGGAGTTGCCCGTTCAACCCGCATTGCGGCCCGGCGTAGACGCTTCCCTGACGTCTCAGACCCTGCCGTTTTGAGGCACTTCTCTCCCGCGTGGGCATGCAGTTTGCCAATGGTGGGCACCAAAAGGAACTCACTATGAGTCAGTCTTTGCGAATAGCCTTGATCAGCGAGCATGCCTCTCCCCTGGCCATATCGGGTGGTGTGGATGTGGGCGGGCAAAACGTCTACGTGGCCCAGGTCGCTCGTTGTCTCGCCCAGAAGGGGCATCAGGTGGACATCCTGACGCGCCGTGACTCGGCCGATGTGCCGACGGTGGTCCACCTGCGCCCCGGGATCCGTGTGGTCCATATCGATGCGGGACCCGCTCAATTCGTGCCCAAGGAAGCGCTCTTGCCGTACATGGAAGCGTTCTGCCAAGGCTGCGAGAACCTGGTCCGAAATGGCGTGGGCTATGACATCGCCCATGCCAACTTCTTCATGTCCGGCATGGCGGCCCAGCGCCTGCAAAAGACATTGGGCGTGCCCTATGTCATCACCTTCCATGCTCTGGGCATGGTGCGGCTGCAGCATCAGGGGACGCAGGATCACTTCCCGCCCGAGCGGATCGAGATCGAGCGTGAATTGATGCATGAAGCCGATGCGGTGATCGCCGAATGCCCTCAGGACGAAGCCGACTTCACGCATCTCTATGGCGCGCAGCCTTACCGCGTGCGCCTGGTGCCTTGCGGATTCGACGCCTCCGAGTTCGGCCCCATGAACCGCCAGCGCGCGCGCGCGGAGCTGGGGTTGGCTCCGCATGAGTTCGTCATCCTGCAACTGGGTCGCCTGGTGCCCCGAAAAGGCATCGACAACGTCATCGCCTCGTTGAAGGATTTGCCCTCGCACGTTCCCGCCCGGCTGCTGGTCGTGGGCGGGGATGGACCTGAGCCCGACGAAGAGCGCACCCCCGAGTTCAAACGGCTCAAGGAAGTGGCACGCGAGGCCGGGGTGGAAGACCGCATTCAGTTCGTGGGGCACCGCCAGCGTGCCGACTTGCGCCGCTATTACGCTGCGGCCAATGTGTTTGTGACCACGCCGTGGTACGAGCCCTTCGGCATCACGCCGCTGGAGGCCATGGCTTGCGGCACACCGGTGGTGGCCAGCGCCGTGGGCGGCCTGCAGTACTCGGTGACCGATGGCGTGACCGGCTACCTGGTGCCGCCTCGTGATCCGGCTGCACTGGCGCGTTGCCTGGCCCATCTGCAAGCCAACCCCCGTCTGGCTTCTGCCATGGGCCGTGCCGGCATGCGCCGGGTCCGCTCCCTGTTCACCTGGGAGCGTGTCAGCGACCTGCTCGAAGAGGTCTACATGGATGTCTTGAAACAAAACCAACTGACCGAGCTGGCCCGCCGCATTGATCGCAGTGAGCGACCCACGTTGGTTGACTTCGCGGTTGTCAATTGAAAGGGAATGTCATGCGAGAAATGGTCGACCTGAACGACAAGGTCGCTTTTGTGACGGGGGCTGGGAGCGGTCTGGGGGCGGCCATTGCGCGCCGTCTGCATCAGGCCGGGGCAAAGGTGGTGCTGGCCGATCTGGCCGGGGACAAGGCCAAGGCCTTCGCCGATACCCTCGATGCCACGGGCGAGCGGGTCTTGCCGGTGCGCCTGGATGTGTCGCAAGAAGATGCCGTGGCCAATGCCCTGGGGCTGTGCACGCAGCGCTTCGGTGCGCTGGACATTCTGATCAACAACGCCGGCACCGATGTGACCGCGCCTCTGGACGAGGTCAGCATCGAAAGCTGGAGCCGCGTGCTGGACACCAATTTGCGAGGCCCCTTCATGTTGTGCAAGATGGCGCTGCCTGCCCTGCGCGACAGTGACGGGGGCAAGGGCGGTCACATCGTCAATGTGGCGTCGACGGCGTCGGTGCGGGCCTGGTCCAATGCCAGCGCGTATCACGCCAGCAAATGGGGCCTGCTGGGTATGTCGCGGGCACTGCATGCCGAACTGCGTGCCAGCGGAATCCGGGTCTCCAGCCTGTTGACGGGCGGCATGCGCACGCCCTTCCTGCTCGACCGCTTCCCGGATCTGGACCCGAACAAATTGCAGGATCCTGATCTGGTGGCCGCCTCGGTGCAGTTCATGCTGAGTCTGCCGCGCAACTCGGTGGTGGCAGAGATGACCGTCCTGCCTCTGGAAGAGACATCATGGCCTTGAGCTTGCGCGAGCGACCCAGGATGACCGAGGTGCCCAAAAAGGCTTCGCCGCCGTATCAACGAACCGTCTTTCTCGACAAGGACGGGACGCTGATCGAGGACGTGCCTTTCAATGTCGACCCCTCGCGGCTGCGGCTGACGCCCTACGCGATCGAGGGGCTGCGTGCCTTGCAGGATGCAGGTTACCGCCTGATCGTGGTGACGAACCAGCCTGGGCTGGCGCGTCGGCTGTTCGATCGCGCGGCGCTGAACCAGGCTCATGCCGCCCTGAGCCGCATGCTGCTGGAAGGCGGCGTGCGGATCGACGACTACTTCGTGTGTCCGCATGCCGCCGTGGCATCCAGGCTGGAGCCTGGGTGCCTGTGCCGCAAGCCTGCGCCGGGGCTGTTGCGCCAGGCCGCAGTGGTGCACCGCATTGACCTGGCCAATTCATGGATGGTGGGCGACATCCTCAACGACGTCGAGGCGGGCCACCGTGCGGGCTGCCGCAGTGTCTTGCTCGATGTCGGCAACGAGACGGAGTGGCGCCTGACCCCCATTCGCACCCCTGAAGTGCGCGCGGCCAACCTGATGGAAGCTGCGCAAGCCATCCTGCAATGCGAAGCACGACCCGCTCGCAGCAGTCTCGCGCCCGATTGGTCCATGGGCAACCTCGTCTTTGCAACCCCGAAAACGGAGAGCTGATGATCACACTCGGGATCAATGCGGCGTTTCACGATTCCGCCGCGGCGCTGGTCGTCGATGGCGTGGTGGTGGCCGCCGCCGAAGAAGAGCGGTTCACCCACATCAAACACGGCAAGCGACCGGTGCCCTTCACGGCCTGGGAGCTGCCCTTTCATGCGATCGACTATTGCCTGGCCCAGGCAGGGGTGACCCTGGCCCAGGTCGAGCACGTGGCTTACAGCTACGCGCCGGATCGGTTCCTGAAAGGTCGGGCGGCGGGTGAGTCCATCAGTCTGCCGCTGGAGCCCTCGGCCCAGTCAAAGGAGCAGAGCGACTGGGAAAGCGTCTGGGATCCCTTGTTCGCGTCCTACATCGTCAATGCGCCGCGCCAATTGGCATCGGGGGCGCCGCATCATTTGCGTGCCCGCTTCCAGGGGGTGCGACACGATGGACCGTTTCAGTTCCACTTTGTCGAACACCATCTCTGCCACCAGGCCAGTGCTTTCCTGGCCGCGCCGTTTGACCACTGTGCGGTGCTGACCCTGGATGGCCGAGGCGAAGATGCCACCACCACCTATGGTGTCTACCGGCACAACGTGTATGAGAGCCTGGGCGAGGTCAAGATGCCTCACTCTCTGGGCATGCTCTACGAAAAGGTGACGACCCACCTGGGCTTCCTTCATTCGTCGGACGAATACAAGGTGATGGCGCTGGCTGCGCTGGGGCAGCACACCTTCTGCAAGGAACTCAAGCAGCATCTGCGCATGCTGGGCGAGGGGCAGTACGAACTGGACCCCATCGACATGACGGCCTTGTTTGGCCCGCCGCGGCAGAAGAACGAGCCCCTGGAGCAGCACCATCTGGATCTGGCGGCCTCGCTGCAGTCGGTTCTGGAAGACACCGTGCTGGAGCTGGCAACCTGGCTGCGCGAGGCCACGGGCGAGCGCTATCTGGCCATGGCCGGCGGGGTGGCCCTCAATTGCGTGATGAATGCGCGTTTGCGTGACAGCGGCATCTTCGATGCGGTCTGGATTCAGCCCGCTGCGGGCGATGCCGGAACCGCCTTGGGCGCTGCCTTGTGGATCGACGCGCGCGAACGAGAAGCCGCCCTGCTGACCGCGATGAGCGGCCAAAAGCCCAACCAGAACGCGACCACCCTGGCCCCCCGCCGCTGGAAGATGCGCGACGCCTACCTGGGGCCGCAGTTCAGCGACGAAGACATCGAGCAACTGCTGACCTGGGCGAAGGTACCCTATCAGTATCTGCACGACCCGGCACAAGCCACGGCGCGCATCCTTGCCGATGGCGAGGTGGTGGCCTGGTTCCAGGGACGCATGGAATTCGGCCCCCGGGCACTGGGTGCACGTTCCATCCTGGCCTCGCCCATTGACCCGGCGATGCAGGCGCGCATCAATGAGCTCAAGGACCGCGAGGACTTCCGTCCAGTCGCCCCCGTGGTGCCCCGCGAAGAGCTGGCCAACTGGTTCACCCCGGCGCAGGCCAATGACGGTGAGTCGGCGTTCATGCTGTTCATCTACGACGTGTTGCCCGAGAAGGCGCATCTGATCCCGGCGGCCTGCCACGCAGACCACACCGCCCGGGTGCAGACCGTCGACAAGGAAACCAACCCACGCTATCACGCGCTGCTGCAGGCGTTTGGCGAGCTGACAGGCGTGCCGGTGTTGATCAACACCTCGTTCAACGTGCGGGGCGAGCCGATGGTCTGCACGCCCAAGGATGCGCTGACAGCCTTCTTTACCACGCCCATCGACGCCTTGGTGATGGGTTCCTTCCTGATCCGAAAAAGAGCCTTGACATGAGTGTGAAGATTGCGGTTGTGATCCCGACCTACCGCAGGCCCGATCTCTTGAGACGTTGTCTGGAGGCGCTGGCCAAGCAGGTGTTCCCGGTGGATGCATATGAGGTCATCGTCGTGGACGATGGCCGCGACTTCCAGACCAAGGTCGTGGTGGAGTCGTTCAACACCCGGTTCAACGGCTCGCCGACGTTTCGGTATCTGCAGCCCAATGGCACGCGCGGCCCGGCCGGTGCACGCAACCGGGGTTGGCGTGCCACGCAGGCCCCGGTCATTGCGTTCACCGATGACGATACCGAGCCGGCACCCGAGTGGCTGCAAGAAGGCAATGCCGCCATGCATGGCGAGGTGGCCGCGGTCGGCGGGCGCCTGGTGGTGCCCACTTCAGCCCACCCCACCGACCATGAGCGCAACACGCGAGGGCTGGAGGACGCCGAGTTCGCCACGGCCAACGCCTTTGTCTGGCGACATGCTCTGGTCAAGGTCGGTGGCTTTGATGAGCGCTTTACCCGCGCCTGGCGAGAAGACTCTGACCTGCAGTTCACCTTGATGCAGCAATGCGGCCCCGTGATGTGGGCACCGCAGGCGGTGGTGGTGCACCCGGTTCGCAAAGTGCCGTGGGGCTTTTCGATCCGCCAGCAAGCCAATGTGTTTTTTGACGCCCTGCTGTACAAGAAACACCCGCGGCTGTACCGGCTCAAGATCAAGCCGGATCCACCCTGGCTGTATTACGGCATCGTGGGCGCCACGCTGGTGGCCTTGCTGTGTGGCCTCATGGGTTGGGGCATGGCCGCCGCGCTGGCCCTGATTCTGGCCCTGCTGGGAGCCTTGAATTTTTCGTTCACGCGTCTGCGTGATGCAGACCACACCCCTTCGCATGTCGCCGAGATGATCTGCACCTCCCTCGTCATCCCCTTCCTGGCTGTGTACTGGCGCATCCGGGGGGCCATCCACTTCAAGGTGGTGTTCGTCTGATGAGCCGAAAGCTACGCATCCTGACCTGGCATGTGCATGGCAACTACATGTACTACCTCAGTCAGGTGCCACACGACTTCTACCTCGTGGCCGATGCCGAGCGATCCACGCATCACAGCGGCCGAAGTGGCATCCTCCCTTGGGGCGATAACGTTCACGATGCGCCCATCGAGCAGATCAAGGGCATGTCTTTTGACGTGATCCTGTTCCAGTCTCGCCAGGCCTATGAGCAAGAGCAGTTCCAGATCCTGTCCTCTGAACAGCGGCGCCTGCCTCGCATCTATCTGGAACACGACCCTCCTCAGCAGCACCCCACCGACACCCTGCACTGGGTGCAGGATCGGGAGACGCTGCTGGTGCATGTCACGCCTTTCAACGCGCTGATGTGGGACAACGGGATCACGCCGCACCGGGTGGTCGAGCATGGGGTGCAACTGTTGACCCATGCCGTGTACAACGGCGAGCGGGCAGCCGGCATCGTGGTGGTGAACAACCTCGACAAGCGGGGGCGCCGCCTGGGGGCGGATGTCTATCTGAGGGCCAGCAGCGAGGTGCCGCTGACCCTCGTTGGCATGGGGGCCGAGCGCATGGGGGGCCATGGCGAAGTCAGCCAGGCGCAGTTGCCCGAGGTCATGGCCTCGCATCGCTTCTTCTTCAACCCGATCCGCTACACCAGCCTGGGTCTGGCGGTGGTCGAAGCCATGATGGTGGGTGTGCCTGTGGTCGGCCTGGCCACGACCGAGTTGTCCACGGTGATCCGGTCCGGCGTCAATGGCCTGATCGACACGCGGGTGGACGCACTCATCGAAGGCATGCGCCATTTGCTCTTGCACCCGGAAGAAGCGCGCCGCCTGGGCGAACGTGGGCGCCAGACGGCCCAGGAGCGCTTTCACATCCGACGCTTTGTCGATGACTGGCTGATGGTGCTGCGCGATGTGACCTCTTGAGGTCCCGCTCAGCCCAGGGCCGTGTCCAGCAGCATCATCAGCACAAAGCCGATCATCAGGCCCATCGTGGCAAACATCTCGTGTCCCTGCCGATGTGATTCGGGGATGATCTCGTGGCTGATGACATACAGCATCGCGCCCGCGGCAAACGCCAGGCCCCAAGGCAGCAGGCTGACCGACCACCCCATCACCAGTGCCCCCAGCACCGCCATGATCGGCTCGACCAGACCCGACAGGGCCCCGATGGTGCCCGAGGTCACACGCCCATATCCGGCGCCTTTGAGCGCGAAGGCGATGACGAGGCCTTCCGGCACGTCCTGAATGGCAATGCCGGTGGTCAAGGCGGAGGCGGACACGGCATTGGTGCCGCCATACGCCACCCCGATGGCCAGGCCTTCCGGCATGTTGTGCAAGGTGACGGCAAAAACGAACAGCCACACGCGCTTGAGCGCCCGCTTGGCGTGCAGCGGCATGCCCTCCAGACCCTTGATGAAGTGCTCATGCGGCACGGCCTTATCCAGCACAACCAGCGACAATGCGCCCACCAGAATCCCGGCCGCCACCATCATGCCGGCGTGCCAGGGCGAGGCGCCCTGATTGCGCGCGGCAGCGAGGGCGGGAATCACCAGTGAGAACGAGCTGGCGGCCAGCATGACCCCTGCCCCAAAGCCCATCAGCGTGTCGCGCGTGCGGTCTGACGAGCGCTGGGACAGCCACACGGGCAAGGTGCCCAGCGCGGTGGCCAATGCGGCGATGGACCCGCCCAGCAGCGCCTGGGCGGCCCGTGGATGCTGCTGACTGAGGTAGTCCCAGAAAGCATTGGCATACAGGGCCATCCCGCCGAGGGCGATGCACAGACCGACGACATGGCGCAGCCCGATGAGCCGCAAGCCGCCTGTCGCTGGCCAGCCAGTTTGGGGGCGCAGTGGCTCAGGCATCACTGTCTGGTCGATGAAGAGGGCTTGCTGCTAGTCAGTCCATCGCGCTTCATGCCCAGCTCGACCCCGGTGGCCGGATTCTGGGTCTGATCCGATCGGGTCCGGATCGACAGGGCGTTGATCAAGGTGAGCTCTTCGGCCTTCAGATTGACCTCGGGAATGCCGCTGCCGCCATCGACCGCCATCTGATTGTCCCGGTTGCTGACGTACTGGAAGTTCTCGTCGCTGTTCCAGGCACCCCGCTGCTCACCGACGCCCTGCGAGGTGTTGAAGTACACGTTGGTGAAGCGGGGGTCACCCGGGTTCTTGCCCGGCGGGAAGTTGGGCTCGATCGCATACAGCGCCTTTTCAAAGGACAACTGGTGTGCGATCTCGCGGGTCATCAGAAAGCCCAGCGCTTCCTTGACACCGGGGTCGTCCGTGGCGTTGATCAGTCGCTCATAGATGATCTTGGCGCGCGCTTCGGCAGCGATGTTGGAGCGCAGGTCGGCCGTGGGGTCGCCGATCGAGTCGACATAGGCTGCGGTCCATGGCACGGCCCCGGAGTTGATCAACGCCGGCCCGCCGCCATACAGCAGCTGCGTCACATGCGAGTCATTGCCGGGTCCGTTGATCGAACGATAGAGTTCGGCCTCCTGATCGACGCCCTCGGCGATGCGGCCCTTGGCGCCCTTGTTGAGCATGGCCACCATGTTGCCGATCACTTCCAGATGGCTCAGCTCTTCGGTGGCGATGTCCATCAACATGTCCTTGCGGCCGGCATCCTCTTCGGCCAGTGCCTGGGTGAAGTAGCGGCATGCCGCTGCCAACTCGCCTTGCGGGCCGCCAAACTGCTCAAGCAGAAGATTGGCCAGACCGGGGTTGGTTTCGCTGACTCGAACGGTGTACTGCAGACGTTTGTTATGCGCAAACATGAAGCCTCCTGTCGGGGATGAAGGGAGCAACCGGACATTCGGGCCCCTGTCCTTGCTCAGCAATCGAGGCGCCTGCATTCGCGGGGGGGGGAGGGGCTGCCAGGCATGCGGTTTGCCCTCATGCCACTCGTGATCGAGTCAAAGGATTCCCATGTCATTGAGTCCCGTGCTGTCGGAGGGGGTGCCTCAGCAGCGTGCTGCACACACCCGTCGTCGTCAACTGCTCGAGCGCTTCCATGCCGTGCGGTCTCGAACGCTGGTGCTGACGGCGCCCCTGTCGGTCGAGGACCAATGCGTTCAGGCCATGCCCGACGCCAGCCCGACCAAATGGCATCTGGCACACACGACCTGGTTTTTTGAGGTATCCGTCCTGCTCCCGCATGAGGACGGATACCTCCTTTTTGATGAGCGCTTTCTGACGCTCTTCAATTCCTATTACGAGACCCTCGGGCCCCGGCACCCCCGCCCCAAGCGCGGACTGCTGACCCGCCCGACGCTGGACCAGGTGTGGCAATACCGGGCCCATGTCGACAAAGCCGTCGGCGCCTTGATCGAATCCGTGGCCGACTATGACTGGCTGCAATTGCAGCGGCTCATTGAAATCGGCCTGGCCCATGAGGAGCAGCATCAGGAGCTGATCCTGACTGACGCTCTGTACCTGATGTCGTGCAACCCGATGGAGCCGGCGGTCTTTCCCGAACGCCACCGCGAGCCGATCGGCAGCGAACCGATGGGCTGGATGGCGTGCAGCGGCGGCGAGTATCAGGTGGGATACCAGGGCGAAGGGTTCTGCTTCGACAACGAAAGTCCGGCGCACCGTGTGTGGCTAGAGCCGTTTGCGCTGGGCAGCCGCCCGGTCTCCAATCGCGAGTTCCTGGAGTTCATCGAGGACGGCGGCTATACCCACCCGCAGTGGTGGCTGTCCGATGGATGGAGCGCGATCGAGCAGGAAGGCTGGCGCGGCCCCTTGTACTGGACCCAGCAGGATGGGCAATGGACCGCCTACGGGCCTCAGGGGCGCGAGCCCTTGCGTCTGGACGATCCGGTCTGTCACCTCAGCTACTACGAAGCCTGTGCCTATGCGGCCTGGGCGGGTGCGCGTCTGCCCACCGAATTCGAATGGGAAGCCTGGGCGCGCAAGTACGTGGGCGAGGAGTCGCCTCAAGCGCCCTACCCCAACGGGCTGGGCGAGGTCTGGGAGTGGACGGCTTCGGCCTATCAGCCTTATCCCCGCTTCCGGCCCTGGGACGGATCCCTGGCCGAATACAACGGCAAGTTCATGGTCGGGCAGCAGGTTCTGCGCGGGGCCAGCCATGCCACGCCCAAGCACTCGGTTCGTCTGAGCTACCGCAATTTCTTCCCCCCTCATGCGCGGTGGCAGTTTGCTGGATTGCGACTGGCATTGGACCTTTAGCAGAAAGAAGAGATGTCATGAACAGTGCAATCAGATCGATGGCGGCCTTGGCGCAGCCTTTGGATGCCGTGGATCAGGACGAGGTGCCGGACTCGGACTTCAAGACGGCGGTGCTGACCTCGTTGAGGCAGCATCCCCGCCAGATCTCGCCCTCTTATCTGTATGACGAAGCGGGCTCGCAATTGTTCGAGGCGATTTGCGAGCTGCCCGAGTACTACCCCACCCGCACCGAGCTGGAGATACTGGCGCAGCATGGCTCCAGCATTGCCGGCTACATCGGCGCGCGGGCCGAGCTGGTCGAATTCGGGGCCGGCGCCCTTCGCAAGGTGCGGCTGCTGCTGGAAGAATTGCGCCAGCCCCGGCGTTATGTGCCGGTCGATATCTCGGGCACCCACTTGCTGGCCCAGGTCGAGCGACTGCGCAAGGAACAGCCCTGGCTCAAGATCGACCCGGTGGTGGCCGACTTCACGCGCCCCTACACCCTGGGGCCCATGGCCTCGGGTGCGGAGCAGCGGGTCGGGCTGTATTTCGGCTCGTCCATCGGCAATTTCGATCCGGCAGGGGCACATGCCTTTCTGACCATGGCCGCGCAGGCGCTGCCCGGAGGCGCCCTGCTGGTCGGGATCGATCTGGTCAAGGATCCGGCTGTGCTGCATGCGGCGTACAACGATGCCGCCGGGATCACGGCCGACTTCAATCGCAATTTGCTGGTGCGCGCCAACCGCGAACTGGGCGCCGATTTCATCCCCGCGAACTTCTATCACCACGCGACCTTCAACCCCTCGCTGCAGCGCATCGAGATGCACCTGATCAGCAAGTGCCGCCAGGTGGTCCACGTCGGCTCGGAGGCCTTCGAGTTCGAAGAGGGCGAGTCCTGGCACACCGAGAACTCGCACAAGTTCACATTGACGGGCTTTGCTCGCCTTGCGGCGTCGGCTGGCTGGCGCGTGGGTCCGGCCTGGCGAGATCGGAATCAATGGTTCGCTTTGCAGTGGCTCTATCAGGACCGCCTGGCGATACCCGGCGCTTGATGGCGGGCTGGGGCGTGGCCTCTTCGCGTAACAGGGCGTCGAAGTAGGCAATGGTTCGGCGCAGCCCTTCTTCCAGCGAGACGGTGGGTTGCCAGTTCAACACCTGTCTGGCCAGCGAGATGTCGGGGCAGCGCTGCAAGGGGTCGTCCACCGGCAAGGGCTTGACCACGATCTGCGAAGACGAGCCGGTCAACCGGATGATCAGCTCGGCCAGCTCGGCAATGGTCGACTCGCGGGGGTTGCCCATGTTGACGGGGCCCACGAAGGCATCGGGCGTTTGCATCAGTTTGATGCACCCGTCAATCAGGTCGTCGCGATAGCAGAACGAGCGCGTCTGCTCCCCATTGCCGTAGACCGTGATGGCCTGGCCCTTGAGTGCCTGAACAATGAAGTTGGAGACGACCCGTCCATCATTGGGGTGCATGCCCGGTCCGTAGGTGTTGAAGATGCGGGCCACCTTGATGCGCAAGGCGTGCTGGCGGTGGTAGTCGAAAAACAAGGTCTCCGCGCAACGTTTGCCTTCGTCATAACAAGCCCGCGGGCCGATGCAATTGACATGGCCCCAATACTGTTCGAGCTGCGGGTGGGCCGTGGGGTCGCCATACACCTCGCTGGTCGAGGCCTGCAGGATCTTGGCCTTCACCCGCTTGGCCAGGCCCAGCATGTTGATGGCACCGTGCACGCTGGTCTTGGTGGTGCTGACCGGGTCGTGCTGGTAGTGGATCGGCGAGGCCGGGCAGGCGAAGTTGTAGATCTCATCGACTTCGACGTAGAGCGGGAAGGTCACGTCGTGACGCAGCAACTCAAAGCGCGGATGATCCAGCAGGTGTTCGACATTGCGTCGGCGACCGGTGAAGAAGTTGTCCACGCAGATGACGTCATGGCCGTCATCGAGCAGGCGCTCACACAAGGCCGCGCCCAGGAATCCTGCGCCACCTGTGACAAGAATGGAACGTCTGGAAGTCTCGACCATGGGAGGTCCTCTCTCAGTGAGTTGTAGAAATTGCGGCCATCCTTGCTGTCCGGCTCTTTTCAGCTCGTCTCAGGCCGCTTGCGGCAACATGTCCTTGGCCGCCTCGAGGACATCGCGGGGCTCGATGGCCAGGGCGCATTCGTGTTGCGAGGGGCAGGCCGTGTGCGCGCAAGGTCGGCACGGCGCCGTCGCCCACAGCACCCGGTGCAGGCCATGATTGGCGGGGGCCCAGCGGGCCACATCGGCGCCGCAACTGATGACGACGCTGCGGGTGCCCAGCGCAGCGGCCACATGCGACACGCCGGTGTCATTGCAGACCAGCAGCGTGGCGCCACGAATCAGGGCGCCCATGGACCACAGGCTGGTCAGGCCGATCAGGTTGATGCAGGGACCCGGTACGGCGGCTTCGATCTGCTGGCCCAATTCGGCCTCTGAATGCACGCCCGTCAACACGATCGTGTAGCCCTGCTGACTCAAGGTGGCGGCCACTTCGGCAAAGCGTGAAGCAGGCCACCGGCGTGAGGCCAGTTGTGCGCCCGGGTGGATGCAGACATAAGGGTGGTCGCGCCAGGTGCCCTTGCTGCGCAGTCGCATCAGGGCCCGTGCCGCCGCCTGGTCGCTCTGGCGCCAGGGGAAGTCCAGGCGCGGGGTCTCGCCGGGGCGGGCCCAGCCAAAGGCGCGCATCATGGCCAGCAGCCGCATGGGCTCGGTGCCCGAGAGGTTCCAGGGCACGCCCAGCACAGGCTCGGGCGGCAAGCGGTGCGGCTCATGAAAGGCCGCCACGTGCCGCGCGCCCAATTGGGTCATCAGGCCGTTGGTCACGGTGCCGCTGCCATGCAGTTGGATCAATAAATCGATGCCCCTGCTTTGCATGTCCAGCACGAAGGTCTCCCAACCTTGCGGATCGGCCGGTGGCTCGGGCAGCTGAGGGTGCCCTGGAAAGGCGATGAACTCGTCGACGCTGTCCAGGCGCGCGGCGAACTCGGCCGCCCAGGGTTGGCCGATCAAGCTGATGTGCGCATGCGGGAATTGCTGCCGCAAGGCCGCCAGCGCCGGGGTCGCGCAGATCAGGTCGCCCAGGCCCAGGGCCCGAAAGACCGCGATGCGGTGGATGGGGCCCAGGTAGGCATCGATGTCGGGGGTGCCAGCAAAGGGAGCAGGCCCCGATTCTTCAAGTTTGACAAGGTAGGCCATGCTGTTCTCTCCCAATGTGAAAGACGGGTGGAGTGCGAGAGTCGGGATCCGGATGAGCCATGAGGTCCAGCAGGGTCGTGGCGGCGTGCAGCACTCTCTGGGGCGGCACGCCTCGCAGGCAGGCGTGGTGCGTGTGCGGACACACACTGCGCAGGCAATGGCAGCAGTCGACCCAGTGATTGAGCACTTGGGAGGGGACGCGCCAAGGCGTATGTTGGGGATTGGTCAGGGCATAGAGACAGACCACGGGGGTGCCCACCGCGGCGGCAATGTGCATGGCCCCGCTGTTGTTGCCGATCAGCAGACGGGCGCCCTGGATCAAGGCGGCCAGGCCACCGAGGCTGAGCTTGCCCGTGAGATCGATCACCGGGTGCTGGGTCTGCGCCAGTGCTTGCGCCACCAGGTCCTGCTCGCCATGACCGGCGGCGAAGACACAGGGCCATCCTTCCTGGGTCAGCTGATCGGCCACTTCCCCAAAGCGTTCGGGGGGGTAGCGACGTGAGGCTGCCGTTGCGCCGGGATGAAACACCACGTAAGGCCGGCCGGGGGGCAGTCCTTGATGAAGCAACAGCGCCTGTGCCTCTTCATGGTCTTGCGGCCGAACGTGGAAGGCAAGCCGGTCGTCGTCAGGCCGCGTCACGCCCAGGGTCTGGACCAGGGCCAATTGCCGGTCGACCTCGTGGCGCATGCCCTGCTTGACTTGCTCGGTGTCTCGCACCCAGTGGCTGAGCAGCCCGTACGGGTTTTCTCGGCTGTGTGCCAGCCGGATCGGGATCCCGGCCATGCGGCACAGCAAGGCCATGGGCAAGGCGCTTTGGGTGGCAGTGGTGAAGAGAATGGCCGCATCGATCTCGGCACGCTGCAGTTGCGCCACCAGAGCCTGCTCGCTGTCGGGACGCTGATCAGGGCCGACCGCGACCCAGGATGCGCGGTGCACGATGACCTCGTCGACCAGATCCAGATGAGGTTGAAGCTGGGCCCCCGATGGGGAGGTCAGCAAGGTGATCTTCGCTTGCGGATACGTCTGGCGGAGGGCTCGCATGGCGGGCGTGCACATCAGCACGTCCCCCATGTTGTCCAGCCGGATCAAAAGCAGATGCCGGACCTGCGGAGGGTCATGGTCGGTGGTCATACGCCTATCGGGGTCAGCACCCCATGTGTGGGCGAGCCCGTGACCAGGGTCAGGGGGTGGCAGCGCACGGGGCTGGTCGGCGCCTGGCGCGTGCGGGTGTAGAGATCGAGCAGTCGGTTGGCGGCCCGATCCCAGGTGAAGAAGGTACGCGCCCGCAGCAAGGCGGCGATGCCCATGGCCGACCGGATCTGCGGCTGCTCCTGCAGTTCGCGCAGCAACTGCACCACGGGTGCGGCGTCAGGGCGGTAGAGCACGTAGCCGGTGACCCCATCGATGATGACACTGGCCAGTTCATCATTCTGGCAGCAGCCCATCGCGATCACGGGGGTGCCGCAGGACATGGCTTCACGCGGCGACAGGCCGCAGCCGGCCTGCGCTGTGGGGGGCACCACCATCACATCGGCCGCGGCATAGGCGGTGCGCAGGGTGCGAATGCAGTCTGTCCCGGGGTGGCCCAGGTCGATGACGGTTCGGCCCCGGTCCGCAGAGAAGGCCGGCTGCGCGCTGCCCATTCCCGCGCCGATGAAGAGCATGTGGGTCGAGCCTTCGGGCAACTTCTTGAGCATGGACGTGGCGTCGTTCATCGTGCCGCCCGGTTGCAGCAGGTCGCCCCACAGGACGATGAATCCCTCTTGGGGCAAGCCCAATTCTTTGCGGGCCTGGCGCTTCTGGCCCGGCCGGAAGGTCTGGCAGTCCACACCCATCGGGACCATGTGCAAGGTCTCGGCCGTCTGCGGGCCATGCTCATTGAGCAGGGCATCCTGCTCCGCCTCCGAGGCTGCGACGAGATAGTCGGCCCGGTGGGCCAGCAGCGACTCGATCGCAGCCAGGTTGCGCTGTTGAGCCGGCCCTTCGGCCGCCGTCGTCACGACCGGCCCCGCGCCTTGCATATTGAGAACAAAGGGCGCATCGCGCAGCAGGCGTGTGAGCCGCAGCCCGACCAGTCCGGCGTAGGGGCCCCACGCGTGCACGGCATCGCAGGGATAGATGCTGCTGGCCAGGCACTTGATGCGTTCGACAAACGACATCACCGACTGGCTCAAGGCGGACTGATCGTCCGCCGGCCACGGCATGCGATCCGTCACCCGGTGAATGCGAACCCCGGCGTAGAGGTCTTCCCAGACGGGTTCGCCCGGTGAGCGGGCCCGGTAGATGTCGACCGTCAGACCCTGTCGCGCGAATCCGATGGCCAGTTTCTCGACGCGGTGGCGCGCCATCTCGGCGGCCCAGGCCTGATCGGCTGGGACTTCCCGGACGTCGTCGATGAGCGCAACCCTCAGTTCGGGCTCCGATGTCGGAAGGGTCGGGTTCATAACATTTCTCACTATGTGGATGAGGCCACACCATTGGGCAAAACCTGTGCCCATCCGAGCGCAGGTTCAGGCATATGCCTTGCTGACAGCCTTTTTGTACGGAGGCCTCAAAAGTGCGTATTGCCTATATCACCGAAACCTACCCACCCGAGATCAATGGTGTCTCTCTGACTGTCGAGCGCACGGTCCAATTTCTACGCCAACGTGGCCACGATGTGGATCTGATTCGCCCGCGGCAGGCCGACGAAGCCCCCCTCAAGAACCGCCAGGAATGGCGCACTTGGGGCATGCCTTTGCCCATGTATCCCGATCTGCGCTTCGGCGTGGCCCGCGTGTCCGATCTGGTGGCGCGATTTCAAGCCAGCCAGCCTGCGGTCGTTCACCTGGCCACCCCCGGGCCCTTGGCCTGGGCTGCGATGCGGGCCGCGCACAAGCTGGGCATCCCCACCACCACAGACTTCCGGACAAATTTTCATGTTTACAGCCGCTATTACCACCTGAGCTGGCTGTCGCCGCTGATCTTGCAGTGGCTGCGCCGCTTTCACAACGGCTCGTCGCGTACCTTCGTGCCGACGCAGCAGATGCATGACGAACTGGTGGCGCAGGGCTTCACCCATCTGGATGTGGTGGGCCGCGGAGTAGACACCGAGCGCTTCCATCCACGGCATCGCAGCCAGGCCTTGCGAGATGCACTCTTGCCGCCTGACGCCCCCATGCTGCTGTATGTGGGGCGCCTGGCCAAGGAAAAGAATGTGGACCTGGCCCTGCAGGCGTTTGACGCGATCAAGGCCGGCTCGCCGCAGGCCGTGATGGTGGTGGTGGGGGACGGGCCGCAACGCGAGATTCTCGAGCGGCAGTATTCCGGTGCGCTGTTTGTTGGCGTGCAGACCGGCGAAGCGCTGGCGCAGTACTACGCCACGGCCGATCTCTTTGTCTTCCCCAGTGAAACAGAAACCTACGGCAACGTCATCCCCGAAGCAATGGCCAGTGGCTTGCCCGTGTTGTCGTATGACCTGGGCGCGGCTGCCGAGTTGGTCAAGAACAAAGGGGCGGGACGAGTCATTCCGGCCGGTGAGCCGGAGCGCTTCGTGACCGCGGCCTGTGCCATGGCCTGGCAATACCGGCACTCGGCCCGACTGAAGGAACGCGCCAGGGCGGTCGCCCTGAGTATGCGCTGGGATCACGTGCTTGCTCAATTTGAGCACAGCCTCATGGAGGTGGCCTATGCAAGCAAGATCCCGGCAACGCGACAAGCGCGATCTGCCTGACGGCACCTGGGTGATCCCCGTGGGGCGGCAGATGCCCCCCTGGGTGGCCAGAGGGGGCCTGGCCTGTCTGGCCTGGGAGCGGGCCTTTGCGCAATGGATGCATCAGGCCACCGTGCGTCCCTCGTTGCTGATTCTGTTTCAAGCGGTCAGCCACCTGGGTGACGGCCTGATCTGGTATGCCGTCTTTCCCTGTGTCGCGATGTGGGGTGGCAAGCAGAGTACGGCGTGCTTGCTGCGCCTGGCCGGCATGACGGCCTTGAACCTGCTGGTCTACAAGATCCTCAAGCAGATGACCGGGCGGCCCCGCCCTTTTGTGTCTTGCCCGGGCATTCGCGTATGCGCCAATGTGCTGGATGAGTACAGCTTTCCCAGCGGCCACGTGTTGCATGCGGTCGCCTTCACGATCGTGCTGTCGGCTTACTACCCGATCGTGGTGTGGCCGCTGAGTGTCTTTGCCTTTCTGGTGGCCTGTTCGCGCGTGGTCCTGGGCTTGCACTACCCCAGCGATGTGTTGATGGGCGCGGCCATTGGCGCGCTGTCGGCCTGGGGCACACTCAATCTGTTCTGATCACAAGCGGATCTGGGTGACCATGGCGACACACGCCAGGCCCATGGCCCCGGTGGCCAGCCATCCCAGAATGCGCAGCATCGGTGGCAGGACGAAACCATTCATGGCCTGGGCACTGCTGGCCAGCTTCAGCACGGCGGCCATGATCGGCACCGCGATGACGGCATTGATCACCGCAGACCAGTACAAGGCCCCGATCGGGTTGATGGGCAGCAGGCTGAGCACCAGGCCCATCAGCATGGTCGCGGCAAGGGTGCCATAGAAGAATTTGGCATGCTGGGGGCGGTGATCCAGGCCCAGGGGCCGATCGAGCAGACTGGCCACCGCATAGCCCACCGTGCTGGCCAGCACGGGCAAGGCCAGCAAGCCTGTCCCCACGATGCCACAGGCGAATAGCCAGAAGGCGAAGGGCCCGGCAATGGGTTCCAGCGCCTGGGCGGCCTGCTCGGTGCTGTCGATGTGGGTGATGCCTTGCGCATGCAGGGTGGCAGCGGCGGCGACGATCATGAAATAGGCGATGCCGTTGGAGATGGCCATGCCGACCCAGGTGTCCCGACGGATCTCGCCCAGCCCCGCCTGCGCTTGCGCGGGCGCCGTGCACAGGGGCTCACGGTCGGCCAGCCGCTGGATCTCTTCCACTTCTTGAGAAGATTGCCAGAAGAACAGGTAGGGGCTGATCGTGGTGCCCAGAATCGCGACGATGCTGGTCAGGTAGTCACGGTGCCAGACCCAGCGGGGCCAGACCAGGTCGGACAGCGCCATCGACCAGTTCACTTTGACGGCAAAGGCCACGCCGACATAGGCCAGGATCGACAGGCTCAGCCACTGCAGGATCTTCACGTATCGGCGATAGGGGATCCACACCAGCAAGCCCAGGGACCCCAAGCCATAAAAGGTGGCGTACCACGACGGGTGCCCCCAGCCGATGGCCAGGGCCGTGACATCGGCCATGGCCCGCAGGTCCGCACCCAGGTTGATGACATTGGCCACTGCCAGCAAGGCCACCAAGGTGGCCACCATCCACGTGGGGTACCGGCGTTTGAAATTGGCGACCAGGCCCCGGCCGGTGATGCGCCCGATGCGGGCACTCGCAATCTGAATGGCCGCCATCAGCGGATAGGTCAACAGCAGTGTCCAGCTCAAGGCGTAGCCAAATTGCGCCCCGCCTTGCGAATAGGTGGCGATTCCGCTGGGGTCGTCGTCCGCAATGCCGGTGATGATGCCCGGACCCAGCCGGAAGCGTCGCTGCTGTGGCCTTGCCTCTGGCATCACTGCATGAACCAGCCGTGGCTGACGACCAGCGACTGGCCCGTGAGCGCATTCGATGGGAAGGTGGCAAACATCAAGGCCGTCTGGGCGACATCTTCCGTGGTGGTGAACTCACCGTCGACGGTCTCCTTGAGCATCACCTTCTTGATCACATCTTCTTCGCTGATGCCCAGTGTCTTGGCCTGCTCGGGAATCTGCTTCTCGACCAGAGGGGTGCGCACGAAGCCCGGGCAGATCACGTTGGCGCGCACGTTGTGGGCGGCGCCTTCTTTGGCCACCACTTTGGCCAGCCCGATCAGCCCGTGCTTGGCCGTGACATACGGCGCCTTCAGGACCGAGGCTTCCTTGGAGTGCACCGACCCCATGTAGATGACCGAGCCGCCCTTGCCCGAGGCGTACATCACCTTCAGGCAGGCGCGGGTGGTCAGAAAGGCGCCGTCGAGGTGGATGGCCAGCAGCTTCTTCCAATCGGCCAGTGAGAACTCTTCGATGGGATGCACGATCTGGATGCCGGCGTTGCTGATCAGGATGTCGACCCCACCAAACCGGTCGACCGTGGCTTTGACGGCCGCCTCCACCTGATCCTCCTGGGTCACATCCACCGCCACACCCAGGGCCTGGTGGCCTTTTTCCTTCAGGCTCATGGCGGTGGCTTCGGCCGCATCGCCCTTGAGGTCGGCGATCACCACATTGGCGCCCTGTTGCGCAAACACTTGGGCAATCTCCAGACCGATGCCACTGGCCGATCCGGTGATGAAGGCGGTTTTGTTCTTGAGCAGCATGGCGAGACCTCAAAGTGGGGGGTGGACGGGACCGTCACAGGCAAATGCCATGCTCAAACATGCCCCAAAGGCCATCCGGGCTCGCGATTTGCTCTGTGGGGCGCCAGTGCCATCACTTGTCTTGTCCATGGATGCCTTCAGCCTGGCCCGCGCCCAGTTCGCGGTGAACATGACCTTTCACATCCTGTTCCCGACGATTTCGATCGGGCTGGCTTGGGTGTTGTTCTTCATGCGATGGCGGTGGCAGCGCTCCCATGACCGGGCCTGGCTCAACGCGTATCGGTTCTGGGCCAAGGTCTTTGCCCTGACCTTTGCGACCGGCGTGGTCAGCGGCATCACCATGAGCTTCCAGTTCGGCACCAACTGGCCGGGGTTCATGGAGCGCGTGGGCAATGTGGCCGGCCCTCTGCTGGGCTATGAAGTGCTGACGGCCTTCTTTCTGGAGGCCACCTTTCTGGGTGTGATGCTCTATGGCGAGGGGCGCGTGTCGGAGCGGACGCAATTGCGCGCCACCTTCCTCGTGGCGTTCGGGACCACGCTGTCGGCGTTCTGGATCCTCAGCCTCAACTCATGGATGCAGACCCCGCAGGGCTTTCGGATTGAAGGCGGCGAGTTCTTTGTGACCAATTGGCGCGACGTGATCTTCAACCCCTCGTTCCCGTATCGCCTCACGCACATGCTGATGGCCAGCTTCCTGACGGTGATGTTCCTGATGGCCGGGGTGTCCGCCTGGCAGGTGCTGCATGGCTCCAAGGACGGGTCGACGGGACGCATCCTGCGCTTGTCCCTGACCGGGGCGGCCATGCTGGTCCCCCTGCAGATTGTTCTGGGTGATCTGCATGGCCTCAACACGCTGGCACACCAACCGCAAAAGATCGCGGCGATGGAGGCTCTGTGGACCTCGCAGAAAGGCGCGGACCTGCATCTGCTGGCCTGGCCGGATGCAGAGACACGCACCAACCGCTGGGCGATGTCGATTCCCAACGGCGCCGCGCTGATCCTGCGCCATGACACCGAAGGCTGGTTGCAGGGGCTCAATGAATTCGAGACCCACCCGCCGGTGTGGCCCTTGTTCATCGGGTTTCGCGTGATGGTGGGAATGGGGGTGCTGATGCTGCTGGCCAGCTGGGCCGGCATGGTCTTGCTGATGCGCAGACACTGGCGCGTGTTTGAGCTGCCCCGGCCTTATCTGCGGGCCCTGGTCGTCATGACCTTCTCGGGCTGGGTGGCCACGCTGGCCGGCTGGTATGTGACCGAGATGGGCCGGCAGCCCTACATCGTCTTTGGCCTGCTCAAGACGGCGGAGGTGGCCTCCAGCGTGCCGCAGCCGCAGATCACCCTGACCTTGGGCTGCTATCTGGGCTTGTACGTGGGCCTGCTGCTGGCCTACATCGGCGTGATCCGCTATCTGGCAGGGCATCCCATCCGGGCCGAAGTGGCGGCGGTGGGCTCGCCCGAGGCCATTGCCATCGCGGTCGCAGATCAGAGGCGTGCATGATGGACACCACATCCTGGGCCTATTGGGCCCCCGTCATCTTCATGGCCCTGATGGGCTTGGCCATGTATCTGTATGTGGTGCTCGATGGCTTTGACCTGGGCGTGGGCATGTTGTTGCCATTGGCCTCCGACCCCGACAAGGACACGATGGTCAGCTCGATCGGGCCGTTCTGGGACGCCAACGAGACCTGGCTGGTCATGGGCGTGGGCGTGCTGCTGATGGCCTTTCCCAAGGCCCATGGCGTGATCTTGACGTCGATCTACCTGCCCACGGCGTGGATGCTGATCGGGCTGATTCTGCGCGGCGTGGCGTTTGACTTTCGCGTCAAGGCGCGGGATCAGCACAAGCCTTTGTGGAACCAGGCCTTCTTTGTCGGTTCGCTGGTGACCGCGCTGGCACAAGGCTGGATGCTGGGCCGATACGTCACGGGCTTTGCGCGAGGGCCCTCGTACACGGCCTTTGCGGCCTGCATTGCCCTGGCGCTGGCCAGCACCTATGTGCTGCTGGGGTCGACCTGGCTGATCATGAAGACCGAAGGGGCCTTGCAGGAAAGGGCCGTGCGATGGGCCCGGCGCGCCTGGGTGCCCATGGCCTGCGGGATGGCACTCATCTCGGTGGCCACACCGTGGGTCAGCGAGTCGGTGCGCCTGCGCTGGTTTGCGTGGCCACAATGGCTGCTTCTGGCGCCCATTCCCCTGTGTGCATTGGTGGCACTGCTGGGGGTGAGATGGGTGCTGAATCGCCATCGGGTCAAACACACCTGGAAATGGGTGCCCTTTGCATTGACCACCGTCGTGCTGCTGACAGGCACCTTGGGGCTCGCCTACAGCTTGTTTCCGTTTGTGGTGATGGACCGGATGAGCCTGTGGCAGGCCGCCGCTGCGCTCGATTCGCTCAACATCATCCTGGCGGGCTGCGCCGTCACGGTACCGGCGATCCTGGCCTACACGGCCTTCTCGTACTGGGTCTTTCGGGGGCCGGCGCGCACGCCCGTTCTGTAGTCCTTGCGGCAAGTTTTGCTGCACTGCAACTTATCGCAACATGAAACGCCAAAGGGGCGCGGGCATTGGGATTGCCCTTTGGGTGGACTTCGAAACCGCCACAGGAATCGCATGAACCCCCAATCGTTGCATGGCCCGCTCAAAGCGGTTGCGTTGCTGGTATTGCTGCTGGTCTTGTTGTCCCTGCTGTACGCAGCCTATATCGCGATCTCTCACTGGAACGGCATCGGCGTGTAAGGAGCGGCACACCATGAACAAGAAGCAAAGCCGCCAGTTCGCGCTGATCTCGACGGGGCTGGCCATCGTGGTCTTTCTGGGCATGACCTGGGACAGCCACCGCCAGTTCACCAAGCTGACGCATTCGGAGAACATCACGCCGGCTGTCAGCCATGGCCAGGAGGTCTGGCACAAGTACAACTGCGTGAACTGCCACACCTTGTTTGGCGAAGGGGCCTACTATGCCCCCGACCTGACCAAGATCACACAGTTGCGTGGCGAAACCTATCTGCACGCCTATCTGAAAGACCCATCGCGGTTTTACGACGAGACGCGACATCGTCGCCTGATGCCCAAGCAGAACCTGGCAGAAGACGAGATCACCGATGTGATCGCGTTTCTGGACTGGGTGTCCAAGGTGGACAACCAAGGCTGGCCGCCCCGACCGATTCTGGTCACGGGCGCCTCCATCCCGGGCACCGACTTCAGCCGCTCACAGCAGGACACCCAAGCCGATGCCAGCCAGCCTCCGGGGGCCAGGCCCGTGACCGATGACAAGGACCCTGTGGCCCTGGGGCAGGCCCTGTTTCGCTCGGTGACCCCGGCCTGCACGGCCTGTCACTCGGTGGCGCCGGGCGTGAACATGGCGGGGCCCTCGCTGGCCGGGGTGGCTTCGCGGGCGGCGCAGCGCATCGGGGCGGCCGACTACAAGGGCTCGGCCAAAGATGCGTCAGCCTACATCCGCGAATCCATCGAGCATCCGAGCGCCTATGTGGTGCCGGGGGCCATGTATTCCAACAATGGACAGAGCTTCATGCCGACGACCTACGCCCGGGATTTGAGCGCGGAGCAAATCGGCAATCTGGTGGCGTATCTCGCCAGCCTCAAGTGATCTTTTCAAGCCCTCGCAAGGGAGAGCCTTCATGAGATACCGTTCACAGGCCGTGGCCTATTGGTACTTTGCTGTTGCGATGATCCTGTTCGGGCTGCAGCTGGTGTTTGGCGTGCTGTCTGCGGTCAAATACACCGGGCCGGACCCCTTGCTGTACATCCTGCCTTTTGACGTCACCAAGATGATCCACACCAACTTGCTGGTGGTGTGGGTGCTGACCGGGTTCATGGGGGCGACCTATTGGATGGTGCCCGACGAATCGCGAACCGAACTGCACAGCGTCAAGCTGGCCTACATCCAGCTGATCCTGTGGGTCTTGATGGGGGTCACGGCCGTCATCGGTTATCTGTTTCGATACGGCACGGGCAACAAGCTGCTCGAGCAGCCCTTGCCCCACAAGATCGTGATCGTGATCGTGATGCTGATGTTCCTCTACAACGTGGGCATGACGATCAAGAAATCAGGGCGCTTCACCACGGCTGAAGGGGTGCTCTTGCTGGGCCTGGCCGGTGCGGCTGTGTTGTATCTGCCTTCCCTGCTGAGTTTCAAGAACTACGTCGTGGCGATCTTCTATCGCTGGTGGACCATCCACCTGTGGGTGGAAGGGGTCTGGGAGATGATCCAGGGCGGCTTTCTGGCCTACCTGCTGATTCGGCTGTCTGGTGCCGACCGGGAGGTCATGGAGAAATGGCTGTACGTGATCGTCGGCCTCGTGTTCATCGCCGGCATCATCGGCACAGCCCACCACTACTACTGGGTGGGGGTGCCCCATTACTGGTTGCCCATCGGTGGCTTCTTCAGTGCGCTCGAGCCTTTGGCGCTCATTGGCATGGCCATGTATGCCTACACCGCGATGCGCCGCTCCGGCCTGGCTCACCCCAACACACTGGCCTTGCACTGGACCCTGGGCAGCGCCGTGTTCACGCTGTTCGGTGCCGGTCTGCTGGGCTTGGCGCACACCTGGCCCAGCGTCAACAAGTGGACCCACGGCACCCTGATCACCGCCATGCATGGCCACGCCGCCTTCTATGGCGCCTACGCCATGATCGTGCTGGCCATGATCTCTTACGCCCTGCCCTTGTTGACACCGGGACGCAAGCCAGAGGGCTCGGCGATCGGCTACTGGTCGTTCTGGATGCAGTTGATGGGCATGTTCGGCATGACGCTGTCGTTTGCCACCGCGGGCATCGGCCAGGTCTACTTGGAGCGCATCATGGGGCTGGGGTACCTGGACACCCAGCTCAAGATCCAGGTGCACTTCCTGATGCTGCTGGCGGCCGCGTCGGTGTTCTCGATCGGGGTCGGCTTGTTCATCTGGGACTTCTTCCGCCTGCGTCCGCGCTTTGAAGTCATGCCGGACCCGGCTACGGACCGCCCCCCTGAAACGGTGCGGGTGCGCACCACGTGAGCGAGTCCCCTTTCTACCTGCCTCAGGGCAACGAGGTGGCCCTGTTCGAGCACTGTCATGCCAAAGGGCTGGCGCTCATGCTCAAGGGCCCGACGGGATGCGGCAAGACGCGCTTTGTCGAGCACATGGCCTGGCGCCTGGACCGGCCCTTGTTCACCATTGCCTGCCATGACGACCTGTCGGCCAGCGACATGATCGGGCGTTATCTGATTCAGCATGACAACACGGTCTGGCATGACGGCCCCCTCACCCGCGCCGTCAAGCGCGGGGGCATCTGCTACCTGGACGAGGTGGTCGAGGCCCGCCAGGACACCGTGGTGGTGCTGCATGCGCTGACCGACCATCGGCGGATGCTGCCCATCGACAAGACGGGCGAGGTCATTCAGGCCGCACCGGGATTCATGCTGGTGATCTCGTACAACCCGCACTACCAGCGCCTGCTCAAGGAGCTCAAGCCCAGCACGCGGCAACGCTTTGTGGCGCTCGAATTCGACTTCCCGGCGCCCGAGCTGGAAGCCCGCATCGTGCAGCAAGAAGGCGGGGTCGACGCCGCCATGGCCACCGCCCTGGTGAGCCTGGGGCACCGCTTGCGCAATCTGCAGGAGCACGGCCTGGCCGAACTGCCCAGCACCCGCCTGCTGGTCGCCTCTGCGCAGCTGGTGGCTTCGGGTGTGGACCCGATCGATGCATGCGCGGTGGCCCTGGTGGCGCCCTTGTCCGATGACCGCACCTTGCTCGAAGCCATGCGCGCCCTGGTCCAGGCCACATTCGTCTGAAGCATGGCCGAAGCCGAAGATGTTCTGGTCGATGCGGCACGGCATGCGGTGTCCTTCGTTCAGACCCGATGGCATCGACGCCGTGCCGCGCCGGGGCTGGGCCCCCTCACTTTGCTGGAGGTGCGGCCCGTGCTGCAAATGCTGCTGTCAGGCGTGTTTGGGCGGGCCTGGCAAGTGCGGGTGGCGCAGCCGCCTGCCCCTGTGACGCTGCTGACTCGTCTGTTTCAGCGCGCACAGCGACCCTGGCCAGTTCAACCCCTGGCCTATGGCGATGCGGTGGCCATCTGGCTGCCCCGTGACATCGACGAGCCTGACACCGCTGCTGCGCGCAGCTTCTATCAACTGATGGCCTTGCAGCAGGCCCAGCGCAGTGTGTTTCGAGGCCTGACCGACGCGAGGCCCGGCGTGTCCGATCTGGCCCGCGTGATCGAGGCCGACCAGGCCGATGCCGCCTTGATCGACCGCTTGCCGGGCCTGCGCCAACCCATCCTGCGGTGGCGCACCTGGACCGTGTCCCGTCGGCCGCCCTTGAAGGACTTTGCGCCTGAGCGACGCGCCAGCGAAGCCTGGCTGCGTGAAGCTCTGCAGGCCCCCATCGGCTCGGTGGCCACCCTGGCCAGGCACTGCCCCGCGCCAGAGACTGCCCCATGGTTGCTGAGGGATGGCTGGACGGGCACCGATCCACCTGATCAGCCGGATGCCGATGCGCCCGCCCCCGACGCCGCACCGGACGAACCGGCGCAGGCGCCGCCCCTGCGCAGCGCCGCCCTGAAACGCAGACCCACCATCCGCGCCAAGCAGGACGATGAAGACGACGCCCAACCGCCTGGCGCCTGGATGATCCAGACCGCTCAGCCGCACGAACATGCGCAAGACCCGTTTGGCCTGCAAAGGCCGATGGATCGGGACGGTGACAGCCCCGCGCAGGACCATGCGGAAAGCCTGGCCGAACTGCCTGAGGCAAGACTGCTCCGGACGTCACAGATGGCGCAAGAGGTCCTGATCAGTGATGCCCCCCCGCCCTCCCTGGCGCATGCGCACGCCGCCCCGCAGCGCGCGGCGACCGCGACCCGCCATACCTATCCCGAGTGGGATTTCGCTGCCAAGCGATATCGCGAGGCTGCCGTCTCCGTGTGGGAGTCCGAAGCCGTGCCGGGTGATCCGCTGTGGGTCGCGCAGACCCTGAAGCGGCTGGGCCCCACGCTCCAGGCCGTGCGCCGGCAGTTCGAGATGCTGCGCACCCAACCGCTTTGGATGCGGGGGCAGCACGATGGCGAAGAGATCGACCTCGGTGCCTGCCTGGAGGCCAAGGTCGACCGCCTGGCCAACCGGGCCGATTCATCGCGCGGCCTGTATCAGTCGACCCGCTTGCACCACCGCGATTGCGCCATCGTGGTCTTGACCGACATCAGCGGCTCGACGGACGGATGGGTCGAGGGCGATCGGCGCATCATCGACATCGAGCGTGAAGCCCTGCTGTTGCTGTCCGTGGCCCTGCAGGCCTGCGGGGACCCCCATGCGCTGCTGGCCTTTTCAGGGCAAGGCCCGCATGGCGTGCGGGTGCGGGTCGTGCAGCGTTTTGGTGAGGCGCAGGGGCCGCTGACCAGCAGCCGCATCGGCGGGCTGGATGCCGAGCATTTCACCCGCACGGGTGCGGCCTTGCGCCATGCTTCTCAGTACCTGGCCACACAGCCCAGCCGCCAGCCTGTGTTGCTGCTGCTGTCTGACGGCAAGCCCAATGACCAGGACCACTACGAAGGGCGATACGGTGTGGAAGACATGCGCCAGGCGGTGCGTGAAGCGCAGCAACGGGGGCAATCGGTCTTTTGCCTGACCATTGATCGGCAGGCCCCCACCTACATGAGCCGGATCTTTGGCCCCCATCGCTACGCGGTGCTGCGTCGCCCTCAGGATCTGCCCAGCGTCCTGCTGAAGTGGATGCGGGCCATCTTGCAATGAATGGCTAGATCCGGCCTTGCAGAAAGACCAGATACGAGCGGGGATGCGAGCCGTAGCGGCTGTCCAGCTCGGTGGGGATGCTGTAGATGCCCTTCAAGGCCCCCACGCCCAGATTCAAGGCCCCCGCCTTGATCGAGTCAAAGACATAACCGACCGAAATCTTGCCGACCGGCATGGCGTGGCCATAGAGGGGGCTGCCCAGGTCAAACAGGCCTTCCTGCTTGACTTCTTCCACCCGGCCAAAGAAGGTATGCCGGCGATTGAGCACGTACTTGGACTCCAGCATCCAACCCGGCAGACTGGACGATTGCTCGGGTGATTTCCGGTTGTTGAGTCCCCATGCCACGGTGGTCTTCCAGCGGTGGGCGCCTCTTTGGACGTGATAGCTGGCAGAAGCCGTCAGGCGCCGCATCTGCGCGGATTGTTCGAGCATCTCCGGGCTGCTCCATTGGCCATAGCTCACCTGCATGGCCAGCCCCGGGTCGGCATGCAGAGACAGCCGCGTCGACCACGAGTTCAGATTGCGGGTGCCAGGGCCGCCGGGGTCCTTGGCGTTGAAGGACGAGGCCTCCATCTTCCAGGGCCCTCTTCGTCCTTCGAGCGTGAGGACCCCATAAGCCAGATCCTGAGCGTCCAGCCAATGCTGGGTCAAAGGGCCGTCGGGCAGCCGGTTCGCCGGCAAGGGCTCGGAGTAGTTCTGCGGACCCAAAGCGGGCTCACCCGGCAAACCGGCATACAGAAACAGCGAGCCATCCGGGCTGATCGGAACACTGAAGTGAGGGGCCACGTCAGCCAGGTGCTCATGTTCCTGGTGCTGCCCTGATCCAACCAGAGGGTCTGCCGGATCCAGCCCCATCTGCTCGGCCAGCACGTATCCCGGCGTCCAGGGCAAGGCCCAGAACACGCACGTCCACAAACGATCTGGCCGCAAAGCCAAGGCCAGTGGCCACAGTCGAAACACACGCATACGCTGTAAAGGTTCCATCGCCGACTCCGAACTCAATTGTCGTTTTTGCGGGCAAGAAAGATTCCTGGAAAAGCAAGGCAACTCAATGAAACGATATACGCAATAACCCGTTCAAAGATAGCAAACCCGGTTTCGAACAAGGAGATTGCGTATATAGTTTCTGAAACGGGACGACATCATGCTTTGGCAAACCCACCCTCGTCAGGCCTATGCCACCTGGTTATCGAAGAACCAGACATTCGCCGCGCAATCGATCATGCAATACAGCGCCATGCTGGGTGCGGCCGCTGACTGGATGGCCCAACACCGCGGCAAGACCTTGCTGAATCTGGACAGCACCGATCTCGAAGCCTTCGTCAAAGGCTTCGTGGGCAAGAATGGCTCAGCCCCCTCGCCTGCCACGCTGCTGCGCTACATCAAACGGCTGGACCATGTCCTGGCCCATCTGGTGACCGAAGGGCTGCGGCAGGACAACCCGATCGCACGCTGGGGAACCGGCCCCCTCCCCATGGTGGTTGAGCGCTCGGTGCCGCCGTTTCTGAGCCGGGATGATTCAGAGCGTTTCATCCAGTGGGTCCTGGCTCAACCCTGTCTGCATTGGGTCGACACCCGCAACCGCGCACTGCGCCTGCTGTTTCTGGCTGCCGGCATCACGGTGGCCGAGAGCCGCCGCCTGCAAGCGGACGACGTGATCTGGCAAGGGGCCGATGATGCGCATCTGAAAGTGCGCCAAGGCGCGACCCGCCACGTCCGCCTGGTGCCCCTTGCGTCGTGGTCCCTGCCGGCGCTGCGCCAGTGGCAGGACACGCGAAAAGCCATCATTGACCGGCACGGCAGCCGGATGGCCGGGACCGATTCAGGCACCCGCCCATCGGGCGCGCCGCTGTTCCTGAGCAAATCCAAAGCAGGCGGTGTGCATGCCGATGGCTCGGACATGGTGGGCAAGCCCATGACTGCCAGCGAGTTGTACGAAGTGGTGCGTCCGGCCATCGCCGCCATCTGTGCAGACTCGGACATCCAACTGGGCCCCCAGACTTTGCGCAATACCTTCATCTTGCGACAGCTGCAAGCCGGCCTGGACGACCAGACCATCATGAGCTGGCTGGGATTGAAAACACGCTTCACCATCGACGTGATGCGCCCGTTTTTCCTTCCTGTTATTGACAACTATGATTCGTCTGATAAATTATCCAAACAAAAATAATTCCAGATAATCATGATCCATTTTCCCCGACCTCGACTGGCTCGCGAGATGGCCGACCTGCTGCTCGGACAGTCGATGTTCTCGGATGCGCACAACGGCTTGTTTCTGGCTGCGCCCCGCCGCACCGGCAAGACGACCTTCTTGCAGCATGACCTCAAGCCCGAGCTTGAAAGCCGCAAGGTGCTGGTCATCTATCTGGACCTGTGGTCCAACCAGCGCCGTGATCCGGGCGATCTCATCGCCGAAGCCATTGGGCTGGCCATTCAGGCTCATCTCGGTGTGGTGGCCCGCACCACCCGCAAAGCGGGCATCGACAAGGTCACCATCGCGGGGGCGCTGAGCATCGACGCCAGCAAGATCGGTCAAGTCGACGGCAGCACGCTGCCCGATGCACTCAAGGCCTTGCATCAACAGACCAAGGCACCCATCGCACTGATCATCGACGAAGCGCAGCACGCCTTGACCAGCGAAGCCGGCGAGGCTGCGATGGCCGCGCTGAAGTCCGCCCGTGACCAGCTCAACGGGGGCGGCAAGATCGGCCTGATGCTGATCATGTCGGGCTCGGATCGGGACAAGCTCATCCGCTTGGTCAACAACGATGGGGCGCCCTTCTTCGGCTCCGAAGTGCGACCCATGCCCGAACTCGACACGGATTTCATTGCGCACGTGACCGCTCGGATCGAAGAGCAGCGACCCGAACTGGCCCCGGTCGATCAGGCCAAACTGTATGAAGCCTTCCAGGTCATGGGGTGCCGCCCCCAGTTTTTCATGGAGCGACTCGGACAGGTGCTGAGCCCGCTGGTCGACTACAAGGGCCGATTCGAGGATGCCCTGCTGCGGGCGGCGCAAGACAAGCAGCGGGCCGACGAAGCCCAGATGGACTCGGACTACCTGGGGCTCAAGCCGCTGGAACAACTGGTTCTGTGGCGGATGCTGGAGCAAGGCAAGCGCTTTCGTCCTTACGACGGCGACTCACTGAGCTTTTACACGACGAAGATGGGCAAGAACGTCACCGCGGCCCAGGTTCAGAACGCACTGGAATCCCTGCGAGACCGCACACCCGCCCTGGTCTGGAAATCTGCCGGCAAGGAATATGCAGTTCAGGATGCCGCGATGCACCAATGGTTCGACAACCGGGTGCAGGCCGGTCAATGGCCACCGCAGGAATGATCAGCGTGGCGCTTGGGCGCCACCCGAAGCGATGAACGCCGCCAGATCCTGGGCAGAAGGCTCACCCCACAGGTCCTGAGCAAACCAGGTCGAAAACATGGCGCGAATCATGGCCGCGTGAGGGTCCTTGGCCCGGTGCACACTGGCATGGGTGGACTGGGCTTTGAAGCGGTCAAACGCCGCCGTCTGCGCCAGAGGACCCAGCCCCTGATAGACGGCATAGGCTTCTTTGGAGCGCGCCGCCAGGAACTGGTCCATGATCGCCAGCCCGCCCTCTTCGGCCCGCTTGGGCTTGGCTTTGGCCGGCGCTTTGGTTTCCAGCGCCTTGATGGCCTCGCCGCCATCTTTCAGTGCCCACCGAAAATAGGCCGCCGGTGAATCCAGCGTGGGTGCGTTCTTCTGAGCCTGCCGCGCCTCGACCACACCCAGGGCCGCGCGCAGTTTGGTCTCGCCATGTGTGGCCAGGGCATCGGCCGCGTCCTGCTGATTGAGCCCCAGCTTCATCACCCGCTCCATCAAGGCGACGTCCACGATGGGCGGCGCTGGAAACTCCAGTTGCGGCTGGCGGGTCTGGCCGACACGGAACTGGATCTGCTCCACGCGACGGCCGTTCTTGTGCTCGATCAGCTCGACCTGGATGTCGGTGAGCGCGTTGATCTCGCTCATCGCCTTGTTGATGACGTCTCGCTTGAAGTACTTGTAAGGCGGCAATTCTTCGCCCGGTGCCAGCGGGTTGCCAGTCAGGACGCCATACCAGTGCTCGTAGCTTTCCTGACTGGTCAGACGCGTCGGATTGGTGGCGTAGCGGCGGCAGACCTCATACAGGGCCAAGGCCGAACCCGACCGCAAGATGCCCTGGTAGAAGATCGACAGCTTGGTGTAGGTGCCAGGCGCCATCACCAGTTCGTGAACCTCGGGCGGGAAGGCGTAGCCAAACCAGACTTGTCCGGCATGCTTTTTCAAACCCGCCGGGTTGGCCAGGGTCACAGACGACACCAGTCGCTCGCTGGTCCACTGGCGATCGGTTTCCATCAGCAGCTTGATGTTCTGGAGCTCCTCCAGCTGCTTTTTGAAAAACTCGACATCCTTGCTGTCGTAGGCCGCATCACGCGCCAGGTCGGACAAGGGGATCCAGAAATACTTCTTTGCCGCCGGCGTATCCAAAGGGGCGTTGAGTCCCGGGGTCTTGAGCTCCTGGGCGTGGTACATCATGACGTTGAGCACCTTGCGTGTCAGCAAGGTCAAGCGCCCTTCCCTCACCCGCAGGCCGATCGCTTCATTGGTCTTTCTGAACTCGCGCGGATCGGCTTTCTCGACGGCCCCGGCCACCCGGACCAGCTCCGCAGAAGAACGGGTCTTGCGGGCCGAACGCGGCGAGTCTGCGGGTGCGGAAGACTCCGATGGAGAGAGGGGTTTCTTCTTGGCCATGAGCGGATGGGTGAGCCAACGTTGGTGATGTACCGGACACCGGTCCATCTCACCTTCGATGGTGATCATAGCCCAGGAATTTGTCTCACCTCATGCAAATGGACCCGGCCAAAACCCGGGGTCCCTGTAAACACTCACCTCCAAACAGGATCCGTCCCCGTGTCCACTCACCTTCGGTCCCTGCTCCATCTCACCCAAAGCCGCCTGGGTCCCTGTAGAGGCTCACTGAGGTCCCCGTAGCGTCTCACCCAGGTCCCTGTATCCACTCACCGAATCGGCCGCTAACCCGCATGGATGCTCGATCGGCGCGTCTTTAATTTGTATTCAATGTATTCAAGGGGTTTTTAACTTGTACTCAAACCCCTGGATTTGAGAAACAAGAAATGAACAGCCCCAATACACGGCGCTTCGACCAGAGGTCCCCGTAGCGTCTCACCTTGGGTGGATGGAAAAGATCCAGGTCCCCGTAGAAGCTCACCTTTGTCAGGAAATGCGTCTGAATCTCCCGCTGAACAGGATAGCAGGCACATGCTTTGCCATGAGCAACGGCCCAAAACGACTTTCCAGGACGATGACAGCGCATTTTTCATCCCGGTCCCTGTAGAGCCTCACCTATGGTTGAGGCAAGCCGGCCTTGTCGTGGCAGCAGGTCCCTGTGGAACCTCACCTTAGAGGCAGCCCGGGTCCCTGTAGACGCTCACCTTTCCACTTCTGATCGGCTGATTGCTGGGGAAAGTGTGAGTACCCACTTGTCCTAGAGCCCCGTCACCACTGAGATACCGGTCCATTTTGAATGGGATGCATCGCGGTCCCTGTAGAACCTCACCTTTTGAAAAAGGCACCGATTCGGGTCTCCGAAAGCAGGTCCCTGTACGCCCTCACCTTTGCGTAGAAATTACAGGGATTCGCTGCAAAAAATGCCAGCTGGGCAGGTCAAACCGACCCCTGACAGCCTTGCGCCGCCCAGCGCGCCCCTCAGAGGCCTGTGTCGGCCCCCCAAAAGATAGGGGGACCTTGATAGGTCCCCGTAAAGTCTCACCTTACGACAAATTCGACGAGCAGCACGCGCTGCCCTGCCCCACTCAGGCGCCTGACAAGGTGGATTCGATGCGTGCCTTGAGTTCGTCCAGTTGGTCTTCCGACAGACCGGCAATGGTCAACTTCAACTCCCCTTTGCTGGGATAAATGTTGATCGAACCTTGCTTGCCCGCGTATTTGAACTGGCTGCTCAAACCCCGGGCGCGGGTGGCGGGGCCTTTCCATTTGGCGCTGATCAAGGCTTCGACGGCCTTGACCGTCAATTCGCGCCCAATGGTTTCGTCGATCACCTCGGCGGCCACCTGGCGGGCGCGGTCCGGATGGGTCCGGGCTTCTTCTTTGTTGAAGATGCTGGCGATCGCGCATGCGACCTTGTATGAGGACGTGATCGGCGAGTCCTTCATCTTCAGGACAAGGTCATGCGGAATCGCATTGATCTTTCGGATCTGCGACACATAGCTCTCGTTCTTGCCGACGTCTTTGGCCAACTGAACGGCCGATTCGTAGATGCCTTCCTGCAGCAATTGCTCCCAGCGCACGGCGTCATCTAGCGCAGTCTGGGTGCTGCGCATTTCGTTGATCCGGCGTGAGGCCAGGTAAGCCTCGCGCGGGCTGGTGGGTGCCTGCGTCAATTCGACCCGGATGCGGGGGATGCCGGCTGACAACATGCCCTTGGCCCGCATCTGTCCATCGATCAGGGCAATCTTGCCATCGCGAACGTAACCGGTCGCGGGGACATGCTGGCCGGCCTCTGTCAGCGTGATGGCTGCGCGATCGATGTCCTCATTGGGATAGTAAAAGCGCGCGTTGTAGCGGTTGTCGCTCTCGATCAGCAGCAAGGCCACCAGATAAGTCTTGCCCACGACGGCGGCCGCCAGGTCATCGGACGATTGCAAGATCTCCAGACCCGAATCCGCGTCCACCTTCAACCCCGATGCGGTCGAGCCGCCCACAGAAGGCAACATCGGCACCACGGTGTCTGTGGCGGGCCGCCGGGGATGGGCCAGACCTTGCGGCTTGGCCTGAGTGACTTCGTCGGCAATGGCGAAGCGGTCCTTGGTGGCCTTGGCTTCGTGGCTCAAGGTTTTGCGCATTGCGGCGCGGGGATCGAACTTGCTCATTTCTTGCTGCCCTTCTTGGTTGGCTTGAGCGACAGGATGGCGAGAACCTCATTGGTCAATGTTTCGGTCTCTTCCACCGCGGACTTGGACAAGGACGCAGGGACGCTGTGCACCGTGCCGCCGCGCAACTGGCATTCGCGAAACGCCGAGCGTGATCCCAATTGGGCCTGGAGCATGGGGCAGTCTTCGTCTTCGGCCAGCACTTCGAGGATGGCCTTGGCCAGCTTGGAGTTGGACTGGACCATGTTGGCCACGATGCGGGCTTGCAGGTCTTCGTTGTGAATGCGGGCCTGCTCGACCAACTGCTTGGCAGCCACGGTGGCCCATGAGTCGGCTGGCGACGGGACGACCGGAATCAGGGCCAAGTCCGAGATCAGCATGGCGCTGCTGGGCGCTTGCGAGTCGATGGAGGGCGGACAGTCGATGAAGATCACGTCGTAATGGTCAACGTGGTTCTTGACCTCGCGGTGCATCTTGCCCCCCATGGCCGCCAGACTCATCACCGAGGCCGGAAAGGGATGGTCGTCTTCTGCCGCGCTGGCCCAGCGACTGGATGTGCCCTGGGGATCCATGTCCACCACCAATGTCTGGTAGCCCCGATGGGCCATCGTGCCGGCCAGTTGCATGGTGATCGTACTTTTGCCGCTGCCACCCTTCTGGTTGAAAACGGTCACGATTTTGGCTGTCATGGGTACGAGGTCCTTCTGGTTCAAGCACTCCGCAGGTTCCTTCTAAAGGAATTCTTATTAAAGAGTGATAACAAAAATACTATGCGTATTTATATTGTACGGTTTCGTTATTTAAATTGAAATAGCAACTCATACCGATAGAGAATGAATTGCAACACATGGGAGAGGCTCGTCTGCTGGTTTTAAGTGGGGCTGGTAAACAGAGCTTCTAAGGCTTCTTGGACGGCGTCTTTACTCGAGTAAAGACGCGAGCAATCCCCGGGAGTCTTTACTCGAGTAAAGATCATCGGTTAGGCCGGGGTTCGCATCTTTCGCAGCTGCTTGATCATCCTGCTGCGCTCGGTGGTGGTGTAGATGGTGGTGGTTGTGATCGAGGTGTGTCCCAGCGCTTGCTGAATGATTTCGATGGGGACTTCGTCACTGGCTGCCTGGCGCCCGAAGGTATGCCTCATCCAGTGAGTGGAGGCCCGTTCAAACCGCTTGGCATCCAAACCCTGAGCGCTCGCCTCTTGGGCGACCCGTTTGAAGAATCGTTTCAAAGTGGCATAAATGCCTGCCGACGAAAGGCGGTTTCCGGGTGCGGGCTGAGGCGCAGTGGGCAGGCGTTTGTCAGAGGCCAGCATCAAAGGCAGCCCTTCTGTTGGCACGGATGCATCCGGCGCTACGCCCATTTCACGGTGATGTTGCCGTAGCCAGGTCACCACATGATCCGGCATCAACACCTCCCGTACCTTGCGCCGTTTGCCGATGACGGACAGCACCCAGGCCGGCAGCGGATCGCCATCGACCTGAACCTGTTTGAGCCGCGCCGTGGTGGCGGTACTCAATTCGTCCAGGCGCAAGCCCATGGAGACCAACAACTCGAGCAGCAGGATCAAGCGGGTCCTTCGAGGCGTATCAGGCAGAGCGTGGGCCTGCTGCATGACCAGGGCCCACTCCCGATCGGTGAAGGACCGATCTACGTCAATGTGCGATTCAGGCAGATTGAAATGCGTGAACACATCGGCCATGGGATTGGCAACCAAGTAGCCGGCCTTGCGCAGCGCTTCGAACATCACCTGCACCGCCACCAGCGCTCGCTTTTGCGTGATGGGTTTCAAGGGGCCGCGAAACGGGCGCCAATCTTGCGGGGCGCAGGGGCCTGTCTTGGGGTTTTGCCAATCTGGTGGAATGTTCTGCAAGAACTTGCGAAAGGCCTGGCAATCCATGGCGTCGATGGATGACAGAGGCTTGCCGCAGACATGCAGACACCAGAGATAGAAGCGCTCCACTTCGCGTTGATAAGCGGTATGGGTGTTCTTGCGCTCTTCATATTTGCGCAACCAATGGCGTATCGCTTCCAGATCATCACGGGCCCCCAGGGTATTGGGCATGTGAGTTCGAAAGGCCCCCTTGGCGCCGGAAAGGGCAGGGGGCACGGCCAATTGAGTCAAGGGGACGATGGCAAAACTCGTCTGAGGCTCGATGGTCTGCAAGACAGCCGCCTGGGCCTGAAACTGAGCCTGGGGCGGGGAGAGCGCCGATTCGCGGAGCACCAAACCGGTGGTGTCTTCGATCGACTGTAGCCACTGCACGATCTGTCTGGCGCGCGTCTCTCCCAGGCGATCGATCTTGCGATACCAGCGGTAGCCAAAGACGTTGATGAACTCAACCAGGCTCGCCAGATCGCCGATACCGGCCCGTCGCAGTCGCTCGACCAAAGAAGGCACCAGCCAGCGGCCCAAGAGGTCGGTAGGGTAGGGCGGCAGGGCAATCAACATGGCAAGTTGATTGATCGCCTTGACATGTTCGCTGCGGGACGGCGCATCGTCTGGCTCAGCTGTTTCGCCATGGTGCTCAGCGTAGAGATCGAGCCATTCGGCTTCGCTGTACAGGTCCCGGTCCCAGCCTTGTTGTGCAATGAAGGCGTCCAGCGAGGGGCGAACCAGGCTGGGCGCAATGACGGGCTCGCGCGACAAGATGTTGAGCCAATCGGTGATCTGGCGCTCTTTGGGCAGGGTCCGGTTCAACTGATGGCCTTGTTGCAAAGCGCTGGCCAGCAATTCCTTTCGCCGGTGCTCGATGTGGCGCAGATCGGCGTTGACTTCAGAAAAGGCCAGATACCGATCCCAGGCCCACCGCAGGTCCAAGCCCTGAAGCCAGGCCCGAAGAAACGCGAAGTGATGAATCCCCAGCACGCGGTCTTCCAGCATCAAACGTGTTCGTGCGCCCGGTGGCCGTCCCCGACGACGCGGTGGCACAGCAGAGAGCAGCGTGTCTTCAGGCAAGTCCATGGGAGCTAAGTGATTGATCTGCTTGATATTTCGACTTCAGTGTATCGAAAAATGCTCAGTTAGATCAATTAAATACACGAATGGATAATAATAATTTCCATGACGTTAAAACTCATTGAAAAATAGCGGCGAAGGGAAGATGGGACATTGGCCTGTCGGCGTCGCCGTCAGGCCCGACTGCGCATGGGCCCGCTTCCGCGATCAGACGCCGCTCCTGGGTCGCGGCCAGCGAACCAGAGCAAGAACCGACAGGGTGCGGGTGGCATGGCGCGATTGGTGCAGCGGCGCCAGTTGCGCCTTGAGCAGATCGCCGCGGGTCAGGATGCCCAGGACGCGACTGGTTTGCTCCGGGTCGACCACCACGACGCGGCCCACGTCGGCGCCCACCATGTGGTCGGCGGCCTCGCGCAGCGAATGCGCAGGTGTGACGACCAGCGCCGGACGGTTGAGCAACGACGACAGCGTGGCCTCGCCGGATACGCCTGGGGCCAGCACCTGGCGGCGTGTGACGACGCCCAGCAGGTCCCCTTGCTCGCTGAGAACGGGATAGCCTTGGTGGCTGGCGTGCGGGTGGTCACTGTTGAACCACTCGCGAATGGCGGTCACCCGGTCCTGGGCAGACAGGCAGATCGCGGGCTGGGTGCAGGCTTGTGCGACATGGATCTGGTCCAGGTAGTCGGCCGCATATTCACTGGGAACGCGAATGCCCCGCCGGGTGATCTTCTCGGTCATGATCGTGGTGCGCATGGCCAGGCACGACACCAGATAGGCCAGGCTGCAGCCGGCCATCAGCGGCAACACGGTCGAAGCCTGCCCGGTGGTCTCGAACACAAAGAGCACCGAGGTCAGCACCGCCCGCGATGCGCCGCCGAACATCGCCGCCATGCCGACCAGCGCGGCCATGCCGGTATGGACATGCCACATTGGCCAGATGGCCTGCAGTTCCAGACCAAGCAGGGCGCCCAGTGCGCCGCCGATGGTGAACAAGGGCGCCAAGGTGCCGCCTGAGGTGCCGCTGCCCAGGGCCAGCACCCAGGATCCGAATTTGGCGATCATCAGCGTGGCCAGGGCGGCGTAGCCCCAGTGGCCTTGCACGATGTGGTCGATGTTGCTGTAGCCCACCCCCAGCGTATCGGGGTAGGCATAGCCAATGAGCCCGACGGCCAGGCCGCCGATGGCGGGCCACCACATCCAGTGAACAGGGAGATGGTGAAAGGCGTCCTCCACGGCATAGACCGCGCGGGTCACGCCCACGCTGGCCAGACCAACGAGGGCACCGATCAAGGCGTAGGCGGGCAAGGTCAGCGGATCGGGTACGGCAAGGGGGCCGGAGGTGAAGACAGGCAAGGTCCCGTTGAGCAGTTGCCGCAGCATGGTCGACACCATCACCGCCAAGGCGACCGGAATCAGCGAACGGGGCTTGAGTTCGAACAGCAGCAATTCGATGGCCAGCAGAACAGAGGACACCGGGGCGTTGAAGATCGCGGCCATGCCGGCTGCGGCGCCGGCGGCCAGCAGGGCCTTGCGTTCGGTGGCGGTGACCTTGAGCATCTGTCCCAGCACGGAGCCCATGGCGCCCCCGGTGGCGATGATGGGGCCTTCTGCGCCGAACGGCCCGCCGGTGCCAATGGCAATGGCCGACGACAGAGGCTTGAGAAAAGTCACGCGCAGCGGGATACGGCTGTCATTGGTCAGGATCTGTTCCATGGCTTCGGGGATGCCGTGGCCGCGAATCGCCACCGAGCCAAAGCGGGCCATCAGGCCCACGATCACCCCGCCCAGGGTGGGGACAGCCACCACCCACCATCCCAGATGGTGGTGGGCAGGCGATGCCGCGTCCCAGGACATTCGCCCGTAAAAGGCCAGGTTGGTCACCCCGCTGATCAACAGGATCAGACCCTGAGCCACGAAGGCGGTCACGGAGGCCAGCAAGACCGCAAACAAGGACACCTTGAGCACCCGCGCATCGACCAGGGCCTGCCGCAAGGGCATGTGCGAGGGGCCGACCGTCGCGGCCAAGGAAGGGGCAACGGGCAGCGGCTCGTCGGTCGATGAATGTGGTGATGTCATTGGACTCGCCCGGGCGATGCAATGCCGCATCATCCAATAATTCGCGCGCAAGCGTGCATATTCCCGATTGCGGCCCGTTCAAGCAGGTGGGACAAGGTGTCCGGTTTCCCAAAATTTCTAGAATCGGGCGGATGACCGCGCCTCAGCCCCGAATCCATCTTTTGTCCGGCGAAGACCTCAGCTGCATCGCGCAGCAAGGTGCCCCCGCCGGCATCCTGCCTCACCTCGTTCAGTTGCAAGACAACGGGACGCTGGTCTTCACGATGCGGGGCATTCAGTTCTACAAATACGCGCTTCAGCAGTACGGCATCGATACGCCTTTGAACGCGATTCATCAGGCAGTCGACCTGCATCGCCTGCACAAGGATCTCGCCGCGGCGGCTTACTGCCGTCAAGTTGCGCAGCTCGATCCGCATCTGATCGGGCGGCTGTCGGCCAGCGATTCGCACGCGCACGATCAGATCATGACCAAGGTGCGCGCGGCCCTGCATGCCATCCGGCACGCGGCTGCAGGCATCTCGGGCACCCCCGAGGCGATGGCCGGCGCGACGCCCGCCTGAGCGGCTGGTGCACGGGGGCAAAGCCCTCTTGAGGACAGGCCGCGGCACTGCGGTCACACTGTGGTTTTGTCTACCGCTGTCCCATGAGCGCCGCCCTCACCTTTCACTTCGACAACACCTACGCCCGCGACCTGCCCGGGTGCTATGCCCGCTGTCTGCCGACCTCGGTGCCCGCGCCGCGCCTGCTGTTTGTCAACCTGCCCCTGGCTGATGAGTTGGGTCTCGATGGCGCGCAGCTCAACAGTCCGCAGGGCGCCGCGCTGTTTGCCGGCAATGTGGTGCCCGACGGGGCTGAGCCCTTGGCGCAGGCCTATGCCGGCCACCAGTTCGGTGGCTTTTCGCCGCAATTGGGCGATGGCCGCGCCTTGCTGCTTGGCGAGGTGCTGGACCGCTCTGGACGGCGTCGCGACATCGCCTTGAAAGGCTCGGGCCGCACGCCCTTCTCGCGGGGTGGCGATGGCAAGGCGGCGGTGGGCCCGATGTTGCGCGAGGTGATCATCGGCGAGGCGATGCATGCCTTGGGCATCGCGACCACGCGCGCCCTGGCGGTGGTCGCCACGGGCGAGTCGGTCTATCGGGAACGGGCGCTGCCCGGGGCGGTTCTGACACGGGTGGCCGCCAGCCATTTGCGGGTCGGGACCTTCCAGTTCTTCGCGGCCCGGGGCGACACGGCCCATCTGCGCCAGGTGGCGGACTACGCCATCGCTCGGCATGATCCGGACCTGGTCGGGGCGCCCGACCGCCACCTTGCCTTGCTGCGCCGGGTGGCGCAAAGGCAGGCTGCGCTGATTGCGCAGTGGCTGAATGTCGGCTTCATCCATGGGGTGATGAACACCGACAACATGACCCTGTCTGGCGAGACCATCGACTATGGGCCTTGCGCCTTCATGGAGGCCTACGATCCGGCAACGGTCTTCAGCTCCATCGACCATGGCGGGCGCTATGCCTATGCCAATCAACCGCTGATCGCGCGCTGGAATCTGGCCCGATTGGCGGAGGCCTTGCTGCCTCTGATCACCGAAGACGAGAGCGAATCCGCGGTCGGGCTTGCCATCGAACAGGCCACCGAAGTGATCGATGCCTTTCCGGCCTGGCATCGCGCGGCCCTGCTGCAAGGCCAACGCGCCAAGCTGGGCCTGCAATACACGACCCCCGATGACGACGCCGCCGACGCGACACTGGTCGAAGACTGGTTGACCTTGCTGCACGCTCAGGCGGTCGACTTCACTTTGGCATGGCGTCGTCTGGCAGAGGCTGCGGGAGGGGATGCAGCCCCCTTGCGCGCCTTGTTCGAAGAGCCTGCCGCGCTGGATGGCTGGCTGGGCCGCTGGCGCGAGCGCGCAGCCCGTGAGGATGGTGGAACGACCTCGGCGGCCCAGGACCGTGCGACACGCATGCGTCAGGTCAACCCGTGGGTGATCCCCCGCAATCACCAGGTCGAAGCGGCCTTGACAGCAGCCTCCGACGAGGACGACCTCGAGCCCTTCCACCGTTTGCTGGCCGCCGTTTCTGCGCCTTATGACGAGGGGCCGGATCAGGCAGGCTACGCTCAACCGGCACCCGCCGCCGTCACGGCTCGCTATCGCACGTTCTGTGGCACCTGAAAGGCGATGTCAGGCAGGGCGAGCGTGGCTTCGGCCACATCCAGCAGCCGCCGGTTGTGGTTCATCGAGGCCTTCTGCAAAGTCCGAAAGGCCGCTTCCTCAGTGAGGCCCAGCCGGGACATCAAGGCCCCCTTGGCGCGCTCGATCACCTTGCGCTCATGCAAGGTGCGGCGCGCGGCATCCAGCTCGGCTTCCTTGCTGGCTAGCCGTTGCGACTGGGTCTGAAGCAACTCAACCAGGGCAGACACCTGCGCCGTGTCTGCCAGGGTGGGCAAGACCGGCACGGCCTGGGGCGGTTGGGCGGCATTGAAAAAGCGGTCGACCGCATGGGTGTGGGGCGGCGGGTTGTCGCGCAGGTGTTGCAACAGCCCTTCCGAGTCCTGCAGGTCCTGCTGTGCGGCTTCGATCTGCTCCTGGCAGGCCTGTCGCAGTGCTTGCACCAGTTCGGTCTGAAGGTGCCACAGGTCGGTAATCCGCTGACTGGTCACCTCAAACCAGCTCTCGCTCAGCGGCGCATCCAGCGCGGTGCCGGGCCGTGCTGCACACAGGATGCGGCGCAGGCGCTCCAATTGAGCCACGTGGGGCGTGAGTTGATGTTGCTGCCACCGGCTGCGCAGATGCGGCTGCGCAAACTCTTCGAACACCGTCAGGCTGCGGGCCTGCGCGTCGATCAGATGGACGATGCGCTGCTGTTCGGCTTCGTCGCAACATGCCGAGGCGAACAGATGGGCGCCCACGGCACGCTCTTGTCCCGCCGCTTCCTTGCCTTGCAGCAGGTGAACAAAGGCCACCAGCAGCCGTGAGATGTCAGGATGCTGGGCGGCATCGGCCACATGAAAGATCAGCTCGAGCAAGGTGGCGATCACCCGGCTGAAGGCCGCCACGGCATCGTGGGCGCTCAGGGTTCGCTGGTCGATCTGCCGGCGCAAGTCGGCCAGCGCATCCAGGTCCAGCAGCGCCCAGGCCATCAGTGACAGGATGTGGGCCGAGGCGCCGCGCCCGGGTGCCAGTTGTTCGGCCAACAAGGCGCGCAGGCTGGCTTCGATCGGGTCAGCCTGCTCGATGGCCGCCTGGCGTTCAGATGCAAAGCGCTGTCCGCCTGAGGCCAGGAAGATGCTGGTCGCGCCCCGCTCGCGTTGCAGCGCATGGATCCATTGCCCTACCCCTTCGGCCAGCTCGACCCGTCCGGCCAGATGCTGGACGGCGTCGATCTCCCATTGCTTGGCACGCAGAACGAAGTCAGAGACGGTCAAGGGCATGGGCGCGACTCAGGCCAGCGCCACCAGCACGTGGCCGTGTTCGACGCGGATGTCGTGGCTGCGCACCGAATGTTCCGGCGACTCCAGGCATTCGCCGCTGTGCAGATCAAAGTGATGCTTGTACAGCGGCGAGGCCACGACAATGCGCTCGCCCAGGTTGCCCACCAATCCGCGCGAGATCACGCTGGCGCCGGACTTGGGGTCGACATTGTCGATGGCGAAGAACTGGTTGCGGCCCACGCGGAAGATCGCCACATGGCGCCCGTCGACCCAGGCGCACACGCCGGTGTCGGGCAGGATGTCGTCGGTCTCGCACACGGCGGTCCAGGTCAAGGTTTCGGTGTTCATGTCGGTGTCCTCAAGGATGCATCGTTGACAGGGCGCGCTCTTGTGGGCGAGCCGGACGGATCTGGCCGCGCTCCTCCACAAACATGATGTGCTCGTCGGCCCGCTCGCTGTTGACGAAAGAGCGGAAGCGCTTGCGGGTTTCGGGGTCGGTGACAGCGGCCTTCCATTCGCAGGCATAGGTGTCGACCACGTGCTGCATCTGGGCTTCCAGCTCGGCGCCCAGGCCCAGGCTGTCTTTGAGGATGACGTCCTGGAGGTAGCCCAGGCCGCCCTCCAGGTTCTCACGCCAGGTGCTGGTGCGTTGCAGCCGGTCAGCGGTGCGCACGTAGAACATCAGCACGCGGTCGATCGTGCGGATCAGCTCGTCCTTGCTCAGATCCGAGGCGAACAGCTCGGCATGGCGGGGCTTCATGCCGCCGTTGCCACACACGTACAGGTTCCAGCCCTTTTCGGTGGCGATCACGCCGATGTCCTTACCCTGCGCTTCCGCGCATTCGCGGGTGCATCCCGAGACCCCGAACTTGATCTTGTGCGGTGAGCGCAGGCCCTTGTAGCGGTTCTCCAGCTCAACGGCCAGGCCCACGCTGTCGCCCACGCCATAACGGCACCAGGTCGAGCCCACGCAGCTCTTGACGGTGCGCAGCGACTTGCCATATGCGTGGCCGGACTCGAAGCCTGCGGCAATCAGTTCTTCCCAGATCGCCGGTAGTTGTTCCACCCGCGCGCCGAACAGGTCCACCCGCTGGCCGCCCGTGATCTTGGTGTACAGACCATATTTCTTGGCGACCTGGCCCACGGCGATCAGGCCATCGGGCGTGACTTCGCCGGCCGGCATGCGGGGCACCACCGAATAGGTGCCGTCCTTCTGGATGTTGCCCAGGTAGTAGTCGTTGCTGTCTTGCAGGCTGGCCAGCTCTTTTTTCAGCACGAACTCGTTCCACACCGAGGCGAAGATGGACGCGGCCGTGGGCTTGCAGATGTCACAGCCCAGGCCCTTGCCATGGCGGGCCAGCAAGTCATCGAAGTACTTGATCTGGCCCACGCGGACCAGGTGATACAGCTCCTGGCGCGAGTAGGCAAAGTGCTCGCACACGTGGTTATTCACCGCCAGACCTTGCTTCTTCATCTCGGCCTTCATGATCTGGGTGACCATGGGTACGCAGCCGCCACAGGTGGCGCCCGCCTTGGTGCAGGACTTGAGCTCGCCGATGGTGGTGGCACCTTCTCCCACGGCCTTGCACAGCTGCCCCTTGGTGACGTTGTTGCACGAGCAGATCTGGGCGGCTTCGGGCAAGGCGTCCACGCCCAGGCCGGGCTTGGCTTTGCCATCGCTGGAAGGCAGGATCAGGAACTCGGGATCGGCCGGCAGCGCCAGGCCGTTGAGGGCCATCTGCAGCAGCGTGCCGTACTCGGTGGCATCGCCCACCAGCACGGCGCCCAGCAGACGCTTGCCGTCTTCGCTGACGACGATCTTCTTGTAGATCTGGCGTAGCTCATCGGTGTAATGGAAGGTGCGGGCATGCGGCGTCTTGCCTTGTGCGTCGCCGATGCTCGCCACATCGACCCCCATCAGCTTGAGCTTGGTGCTCATGTCTGCACCCACGAAGGCCACGTCATCCAGGCCCGCAATGTGACGGGCCGCCACGCGGGCCATGTCGTAGCCAGGGGCCACCAGACCAAAGGTCTGATCGTTCCAGGATGCGCATTCGCCAATGGCGTAGATGTGGTGATCGCTGGTGCGGCAGCCGCTGTCGATGACGACGCCGCCGCGCGGACCGATGGCCAGCACACATTGACGGGCCAGTTCATCGCGGGGCCGGATGCCGGCGGAGAAGACGATCAGGTCGGTCTCCAGATAGCTGCCGTCTTCAAAGACCATGCGGTGCAGGTGCTCGGCGCCATCGGTGATCTTCACGGTGCTGCGGCTGGTGTGCACATGCAGGCCCAACGCTTCGATCTTGCTGCGCAGGACGCGGCCCCCGCCTTCGTCGACCTGGGCGGCCATCAGGCGGGGCGCGAACTCGACCACGTGGGTGTCCAGGCCCATGTCGCGCAACGCCTTGGCGCATTCCAGTCCCAGCAGGCCCCCGCCCACCACGACGCCGTTCTTGGACTTGGCGCCGGCGGCTTTCATGGCGTCCAGGTCTTCGATGGTGCGGTAGACGAAGCACTTGGCACGGTCACGACCCGGCACAGGCGGCACGAAAGGCACGGAGCCGGTGGCCAGCACGAGCTTGTCGTATGGCAGCTCTTCACCGTCGGCGGTGGTGACCGTGCGGGTGCGGCGCTCGATGGACACGGCCCGGGCGGCCAGACGCAGCTTGAAGCCGGTGCGCTCGAAGAAGCCGGGCTCGACCAGGGACAGGTCGTCGGCCGTCTTGCCTGAGAAGTATTCAGACAGGTGAACCCGATCGTAAGCTGGGCGGGGTTCTTCGCACAGCACGGTCACTTCGGCATCTTTCAAGCCAGCTTCTGCCAGGCTTTCGAGGAATTTGTGGCCCACCATGCCATGGCCAACGACGACGATCTTCATGTGCACTCCTGTGACGGCAACAGTGACCCATGACACCAGCGCGCTATCGCGCCGGTTTGCCAGGGGTGTTCAGACAAAATGGGTGGTGTCCGCCGCCATCAGCGAAACTCGGTGTGCACCGCAGGCCACGTTACCGGCGGGCACAGGCTGGTTTACGCAATATGTATGCCATGTGGGTCAAACGGGGGCCAGGCGTCGGCAAAAGGGGCGCAGGGCGCCTGCCGTCACCCTTCAGGTGCGGGGCCATGCACCACGCCGCACGCTGGGGTGTCGCGCTTGGGTGCATGATTCGCACCGAGGTGGTGCGTCAACCTCGTTGAACGCGGGGTTTTTTGCGCGTCACTGTCGGAAGCCCGCCCTGACCCGGGTGTAATGTGCCCACAACAACAAGCTGTTGGCGTGATCGCGCCACTCGTCTATGGTCCATGACGCAAACCGGCAGTACCGTTGGACAGCGTGGGTGTTCTGGATGGTCAGTGGCGCAGCCATCGCCACCCCCCAGCCGGACCAATGCGCGAAGATCCCCGATGATGCAAGTCGCTTGACGTGTTACGACAATGCCTTGCGCACCGACCCGTCGCCCGTGATTGACTCCAATGTCGGGGTGGAGGACACCACCATGCCGGCGTCGAGTTGGCTGGACAAGGCCTGGGAGCTGACGCCAGCTGACAAGCGTGGCACCTTCATCGTCAAAACGCACCTGCCCAACTTCGTCCTGCCGGTTCACGTCACGTCGCGGATCAACCGCCTGCCGGCCAGTCCCACCCATCCGGCCGGCCCGGTCGATGGCCACTATGTGTCCACCGAAGGCAAGTTCCAGATCTCCCTCAAGACCAAGGTGTACGAGGGCCTGCTGCTGCCCAACGCCGACCTGTGGTTCGCCTACACGCAGCGATCCTTGTGGCAGGTCTGGAACAAGAAGGACTCGGCCCCATTTCGCAGCACCGATTACGAACCCGAGATGGTCTACGTGGTGCCGATGAGCGAGCGCATGCCCGCCCTGCCGGCCCAGTGGCGCTGGCGCATGGTGCAGTGGGGGCTGGTGCATCAGTCCAACGGGCAAAGCAATGCCTTGTCCCGCAGCTGGAACCGCACCTACGTGGGCGCCGCGTTTGACCACGGCCCCTTTGCCGTGAGCCTGCGCGTGCACCACCGCTTCAAGGAAGGCGGAAGCGATGACAACCCCGATCTGACCAACTACCTGGGCGCGGGCGAGATCACCGGCGCCTGGATCGACGGGCCGCAAGCCCTCATCCTGACGTGGCGAACCAACTTCAAATCCACCCATCGGGGCTCGCTGCAGCTGGACTGGACCCATGCCGTTCACAGCGACAAGCCCACCGGGCTGCGGTGGTATGTACAACTGTTCTCAGGGTACGGCGAGACCCTGCTGGACTACAACCACCGTCAGAACAGCCTCGGCGTCGGTGTCACGGTCTTCCAGTTCTGACGCGCAGAAGGTCGCGGGCTTTGATGGGGATCAAGGCCCAAAAAGGGCGAATGAGCGACATTTATTCTGCGTCAAAACTCATACGTATGATTAATAAAATGACTGCTGCAGACCGTACCCAAACTCATCTGTGGATCGTCGGCGGGGGGATCGCCGGAATGGCCACCGCCGCCTTTGCCATCCGGGACGCCGGCGTGCCGCCCGCGAACATCCACATCCTGGAGCAGCTGGCCATCCAGGGCGGCTCGCTGGATGGGGCCCGCTCTCCCGCCCATCGGGATGCCTGGGTCACCCGGGGTGGCCGCATGCTCGAAGAAGAGGCCTACCAGTGCACCTGGGATCTGTTTGCCTCCATCCCTTCGCTGGACGACCCGGCCGTGACCGTGCGCCAGGAGATCATCGATTTCAACGCCAAGGTTCCCACCGAAGCCAAGGCGCGCCTGATCGACGCCGCCCACCAGATTCTGGATGCCGCCCACTATGGCTTCAACGGACACGATCGCCTGGAGCTGATGCGCTTGTTGGCCCTGTCCGAGTCGGCCCTGGGTGCCCGCCGCATCCAGGACCTGTTCAGCGAGCACTTCTTCGAGACGCATTTCTGGCAGATGTGGCGCACGACCTTTGCCTTCCAGAAGTGGCATGCCGCGGTGGAGCTGCGCCGCTACTTCATCCGCTTCGTGCAGGAGTTCAGTCGCATCCACACCTTGTCCGGCGTGCGCCGCACGGTCTACAACCAATACGACTCGATGGTGGTACCCCTGCAGCGCTGGCTATTGGGCCAGGGCGTCGACGTGCGCTTTGGGGTGAAGGTCGTGAATGCCGATTTCGAGACCGGCGCAGAGCCCCGCCAACGCCGTGTGGTGCGGCTGCACGCGCAGACCCCCACGGGCGATCAGACCATCGAGCTGGGCGCGCAGGACCATGCCTTTTTCACCATTGGCTCGATCACGGCCGACACCACCTACGGTGGCAACGACGATGTGCCCGCCCTCATCCGCGACCGCCGCGACGGCAGCTGGTTCTTGTGGGAAACCTTGTCGCGCAAGGCGCCGGACTTTGGCAACCCGATTGCCTTTTGCGGCAATGTGGATGAGCACAAATGGGAGTCCTTCACGCTGACCATGCATTCTGACGTTCTGCTCAAGCGCATCACGGCCTACACCGGCAACGAGCCGGGCACCGGGGCCCTGATGACCTGGGTGGACTCGGGATGGCATGTGTCGATCGTGGTGCCGCATCAGCCGCACTTCCGCGATCTGCCCGCAGGCACCTACACCTTGTGGGGCTACGGCTTCGAGATCGACAACACCGGCGACTATGTCAAGAAGAAGATGTCGGAGGCCACGGGCCGCGAGATCCTCACCGAGCTGATTCATCAGCTGGGCTTCGATGACATCCTGGACGAGGTGCTGGCCACCACGGATGTGACCACGGTCATGATGCCCTATGCCTCGGCCTTGTTCGCCTGCCGCAGCGAGGGCGATCGGCCCAAGGTGGTGCCCGATGGCGCGGGCAACTTCGCGTTTCTGGGTCAGTTCACCGAGCTGCCTGAAGACGTGGTCTTCACGGTCGAGTACTCGGTGCGCGGCGCCATGCATGCGGTCTACACCTTGCTGCAGGTCGATCGGCCCCTGCCGGCCATCTATCACGGGCTGCTGGATCCCAAGGTCGGCCTGCAGGCCTTGCAGTCGGCTTTCCAATAAGCCGGCGCCCGGGCGCTGCCTGGGTATGGGTTTTGCCCCCCTGTGCAAGGCTGCGCAACCTGCGCGGCCTTGCAACGTTCCACCCATTGGACAAGGGGACCCCACATGGCTCTTCAAGAATTCACCTCGTGCATCGAGGCTTGCGATGCTTGCGCACTGGCCTGTCTGCACTGTGCGGCCTCCTGTCTGGACGAGGACGATCCCGGCGCGATGGCGCGGTGCATCAAGCTGGACCTGGACTGTGCCGCCCTGTGCCGCGTCGCGGCCGACGCCATGGCCCGTGGCAGCGAACACGCCGAGGCCATCTGCGCCCTGTGTGCCGACGTCTGTGAAGCCTGCGCACAGGAATGCGAGCAGCATGAAATGGACCACTGCCAGGACTGTGCCGAGGCTTGCGATCTGTGCGCCCAGGCCTGCCGAGGCATGAGCGAGGGCTAGTCTGCCGCGTCCTCATCGAGACACTGCCGGACCCGCACGCGCAGCGCCGGCAGGACCTCGGCTTCAAACCACGGGTTGCGCTTGAGCCAGAGGTGATTGCGTGGACTGGGGTGCGGCAGCGTGACCACATGAGGCCAGCCGGACTGCCAGGCGCGCACGTTCTCCGTCAGGGATCCGCCCCCGCCGACGTGATAGGCCTGCGCATACTGCCCCACGACCAGAGTCAGACGCAGGTGCTTGAGCTGGGCCAGCAGGTCGGCCCGCCACTGCGGTGCACATTCCGGGCGGGGTGGCAGATCGCCCGATCGGCCCGAGCCCGGAAAGCAAAAGCCCATGGGCAAGATGGCCACACGCGTGGGGTCGTAAAAGACCTCGCGGGGCATGTCCAGCCAGGCACGCAGCCGGTCCCCGCTGGCGTCGTTAAAGGGCACGCCGCTGGCGTGAACTTTGCGGCCCGGGGCCTGCGAGGCAATCAGAATGCGCGCGTCTGCATGCATCTGCAACACCGGTCTGACCCCTTCGGGCAGGTCGCTGGCGCAGGTCGTGCAGGCGCGCACCTGCGCCAGCAGGGACGCCAGGTCGGCGGATCGGATCGGCTTGTCGATGTCATCGGTCATGTTGCGCCCACAGTCGCAAGGCTATTTGCACAGTAAGGCCCTTTGTCGGTTCGTGCTTGCGCAGGGCGGCTGACGCGCGCATCATCTTCAAGCCGCGACTTTCAATCAGGAGCAAACAGATGGCATCGAATCGTCAAGTGGCCGTGCTGGTCGGCAGCCTTCGCAAGGAATCTTGGAGCCGAAAGCTGGCCTTGGCAATGGCCAAGCTGGCGCCGCCATCATTGAGCCTTCAGATCGTCGAGATCGGCGAGATGCCCTTCTACAACGAGGACATCGAAGCCCAGGCGCCGGCCTCGTGGCAGCAGTTCCGCGAACAGGTCCGCGGCAGCGATGCCATCTTGTTCGTGACGCCCGAGTACAACCGATCGGTGCCGGCCGTGCTCAAGAACGCGATCGATGTGGGCTCTCGGCCTTATGGCCAGAGCGTGTGGTCGCGCAAACCGGGCGCGATCATCAGTTCCTCGCCTGGCAACATCGGCGGTTTTGGGGCCAACCACCATCTGCGACAGTCACTGGTGTTTCTGGACATCCCCATCTTGCAACAGCCCGAGGCCTACATCAGCGGGGTCAACAAGCTGTTTGACGAACAGGGCCAGTTGAACAACGATGGCACCCGGGAATTTTTGCAGAAATACTTGGTCACTTTTGAGGCCTGGATCGACACCAACACACGATCCCACACCTGACCCACGGCAGGTACATCCTTTGCTGCACTTGGGGCGTGACCTTCACCCCTCAAGAGGCAGCCTATGGACGCCCCATCTGATCGCATCCGCCGCCATACCGCCAAAGACGTGCTGCGCCGCATCGACGATGAGACGCTGAGCAGTCTGAGTCACCACGCGTCCGCATCGGCCTCGGCCATTGACGAGCGTCTGAAGGCGCTGGACCGCGAGTGGGACATCGACCGGGTGCTGGAGACCGAAGCCGCGACCTTGGGCCTGATTGGCCTGGCGCTGGGCTTCTTCATCAAGCCGCGCTTTCTGGCCTTGTCTGCCGCCGTCGCAGCCAGCGTGTTGTTGCAGGCAACCAAAGGGCCCTATCCCCTGATGCCGGTGTTTCGCCGCCTGGGGTTGCGAACCTCGCGTGAAATCCAGCGCGAGCGCTATGCCCTCAAGGCTCTGCGTGGCGACTTTTCGAGCCTGACGCCCTCGGCGTCCGCCCCCTCTGTTCCTTCCCACGGTTTGCACTGAGGCTTGTCATGAAACTCACGGCCCATTTGCCTCCCACCACCCTTCGCGTCGAGCGCCATACCGACCCGCAGGTGAACGCCGCCATCGTGGCGCGCACGAATGCCGAGATTGCTCGCCATGAAGGGCTTGGTGCCGAGGAGCTGAACCAGCGCCTGCGTGAGATGGACCAGGAATGGGACGTCGAACGCGTGTTGCAGACCAATGCCTCCACCCTGGCCTTGGTCGGCCTGGCCTTGGGGGCGTCGGTGAACCGACGCTTCCTGCTGTTGCCCACCGCGGTGTTTGCCTTTCTGACCCAGCATGCCCTGCAAGGGTGGTGTCCCCCCATTCCCGTGATTCGCCGCCTGGGGGTGCGAACCATGCGAGAGATTGAACGCGAGCGCTATGCACTCAAGGCACTGCGCGGTGATTTTGACAACGTGCCCCGTCTCGGTGAGGGGGCGCCCATGGAGCGCGTGATGGCTGCGTTGGCAGCGGTCGACGCCTGAAATGCGGCCTTCTCCTCACCGGCGTGTGCCGCTGTGAGCGTGCGGCCAACAGCCCGAGAGGAGGGGCGTGGTGATAAATACACAAGATGCCAGTGAGGGGTGCAGTCGGATCAATCACACCCTGCAGACCGCCATTGACGACATCAGCGATGGTCTGGTCGTGCTGGATGCCTATTGGCGTTACACCTTCGTGACGCCCGGGGCAGCGCGGATGATGCGTCAAAGCCCCGAGGCTTTACTGGGTCGCTCGGCGTGGGAAGTCTCACCCCTGGCGGAAGCGGCGCTGCGCCCCCATCTGGAACGGGCCCGACTGAGTGGGCAGCCCTATCGATTCGAGACCTACTTTCCGGCGCCTCATGACATCTGGCTGGCCTGCCATTGCTACCCGTCGCAAGGCGAGCTGGCGGTCAGCTTTCGCGATGTCACGGTGCAGAAGCGCCTGGATGACCAATTGCGGCAGAACGCAGCGATGTTGCAGTCGATCAGCGATACCTCGCCGGATGTGATCTTTGCCAAAGACCGCGCCGGGCGGATGCGGTTTGCCAACCCGGCCGCCCTGGCCCTGATCGGCAAAGGGCTGGATGCGGTCATCGGTCAGACGGACCTGGACTTTCTGGATGACAAGGCCGCCGCCTTGCAGATCATGGACAACGACCGCCGGATCATGGAGACCGGCGTGACCGCCGAGCTGGAAGAGCCCATCCCTACATCCGATGGCGGGGTGCGTGTGTGGCTGTCCCGCAAGATCCCGTACCGCGATACCGCCGGTCAGGTGGTGGGGCTGTTCGGCATCTCACGCGACATCACCGCACGCAAGCAGGCCGATGAGGCGCTGCGCGAGTCCGACCGTCGCAAGAGCGAGTTCCTGGCCATGCTGTCGCATGAGCTGCGCAATCCGCTGGCACCCATCCACAATGCGCTGCATCTGATCGAACGGCTGCCGCCGGGCTCGCCGGACAAGGCCAAGGCCATCACCATCATGCGCCGTCAGACCCAGCATCTGACCAGGCTGGTCGACGACCTGCTGGACATGACCCGCATCTCCAACGGCAAGATTGCGCTGCAGCGCGCGCGGGTGGACTGGCGCGAGGTGGTGCGCAAGACCACCGATGATCTGCGGTCAGTCTTTGTGCGATCCGGAGTCGAGCTGCGCGTGGCGCCCATGCCGGGGCCAGTCTGGGTCGACGTCGATGCGACGCGCATGACCCAGGTCCTGGGCAATCTGCTGCAAAACGCGGTGAAGTTCACCCCGCCGGGCGGACGGGTCGATGTGCGCCTGGAGGTCCTGGGGACCCATGCGCGCCTGGTCGTGCAGGATACGGGCGCCGGCATCGAGCCCAGCCAGATCGAGCAGATGTTCGAGCCTTTCACGCAGGCAGAGCAATCCTTGGCCCGATCCAAAGGTGGCCTGGGCCTGGGTCTGGCGCTGGTCAAGGGGCTGGTTCAGATGCACGGCGGGGCGGTGCGGGCGCAGAGTGCGGGCCTGGGCAAAGGCGCCACATTCATCGTGGAGCTGCCTCTGGCTGCCCCCTGGAGCGACGCGGGTGACGCCGGGGGGCTGGCGCAGGCGCCCGATACCAAGAACATCCTCATCGTCGAAGACAACGAAGACTCGGCGCAGACCCTCGCCGATGTCCTGGCCATTCATGGCCATCAGGTGCGTGTCGCACTCAATGGACAGACTGCGCTGTCACTCGTTGAAATGAGTGCGCCGGATGTCATCTTGTGCGATGTCGGCCTGCCCGATATGAGCGGCTACGAAGTGGCCGCCGCACTGAGGTCCACCGAAGCCGGGCGATCGGCTCGCATGGTGGCGCTCAGTGGTTACGCCCAGCCCGAAGACCTGGCCTCTGCCCGCCGGGCCGGATTTGACGAACACATGGCCAAGCCGCCAGATGTCGACAAGCTGCTGGGCATGCTCAACACCTTGGCACGATGAACGCATGAATGAACTGACAGAACTGGGAAGGCTGACGTTCCTGGGCGCCAGCCTGGACCAATGGGGCATCGCCCTGATCGTGGCCGTGCTGGCCTACATCGCGGTGCGGTTTGTCTTGAAGGTCGTGGTCGGGCGCTTGCGGGCACTGACCCGGCACAGCGTCAACACCGTCGATGACGACCTGGTGTCGGTGCTGGCGGCCAGCCATCGCGGGCTGCTGGCCCTGATGTCGCTGTTGATCGGCGTGGGCTTGCTGGACCTGCCCTCGCCGTGGGACCGTCGGGTCGAGCAGCTGTGGTTTCTGGCCTTGGCTTTGCAGTTTGGCTTGTGGGGCGGCAAGGCGATCGCCCTCTTTCTGGACCGATACATCCAGCGCCATGGTCAGGCCAACGCCGTGCACGCCAGTGCCACCGCCACGCTCATGTCCTGGGGGCTGCGGATCACTTTGTGGACTGTGGTGGTGCTTGCCATTCTGTCCAACCTCGGCGTCAATATCACGGCCTTCGTGGCCAGCCTGGGAGTGGGCGGCATCGCGGTGGCCCTGGCCGTTCAGAACATCCTGGGGGACCTGTTTGCCTCGCTGTCCATTGCCATCGACAAGCCGTTTGAGGTGGGCGATTTCATCGTGGTCGACGATGTGGCAGGCAGCATCGAATTCGTGGGCCTCAAGAGCACCCGCATCCGCAGTCTGGGCGGCGAGCAGATCGTCATGTCCAACACGGAGTTGCTCAAGCGCACCATCAGCAATTACAAGCGCCTGCAAGAGCGCCGGGTGGTCTACAAATTCGCGGTCACCTATGAGACGACACCCGATCAGGCGCAGCACATTCCCGAGGTGGTCAAGCAGGTGGTGAGCGAGCGAAAGCGCTTGCGGTTTGACCGGGCTCATCTGTCCGTCTTTGGTCAGAATGCGCTCGAATACGAAGCCGTCTTTTTTGTGCTCGATCCCGACTACAACCTGTTCATGGACGAGCAACAGGCCGTTCACCTGGCCTTGATGCGTCAGTTCGAGCAGATGGGCGTGCGGTTCGCCTTTCCCACCCGCACGCTGCATGTGGCCAGCTGGCCTGCAGAAGCGGGCCCCCCGCAGGACCAGCCCAGCCAGCCTGCGGGCGCCGCTTGACTCAGCGGGCGGCGATGGCCGCAGTCTGGTAGGGCTCGTCCTCCGGCGCCAGGCGGGTCGAGGCCTCCAGGTCCACCGGGGTGTCGGTGTTGACCAGAGAAGACACTTCGCGAACGGCGTGCAGCAGCATCTCGGGCGCCGCGTGGTGGACCATGTGGCCCGCCTGATCGACCACATGCAATCGGCTGTTGGGCAGCCGTTCATGCAAGCGGGCCGAATGCCAGTTGGTCATCAGCAGGCGGTCCTGCTTGCCAGCCACCAGCACCACGGGCACGTCGAGGTTCAGATCCTCGTTGCTCAGTTTGATCGCCTCGGGAAGCAACATGGCGGTTTCTTGTGCGGCCGTGCGCAAGGCCTCGGGGCGCAGCGCCATCCACAAGGGGTACTCGCGGGTGAAGGCTCGGCGCAAGGACCGCGGCGCCGGCGAGAACACGCGCCACGACAGAAGCGGCCACACCAGGCGGCTGACGATGGGAGAGAGTGTGCGCGCCATCAGCGGGCCCAGCAAGGGAATGGCCGGCACGCTGCTGCCCAGCACATCCAGACGGACGCTGGGCGTGTAGTAGCCGCCCGCCAGAACCAGACCCTTGAGTGCGGACGGCGCCTGTTTGGCCATGTACAGGGCGATCAGGGTCGCCCACGAGTGGGACATCACGACGGGCCGTTCGATGCCCAGCAGGTCCAGCGCCTTGAGAAACAGCTGCGCCTGCCCCTCGGGGTCGTAACGGTTGCCAACGGGGCGATCACTGTGCCCGTAACCCGGGCGATCAAAGACCAGTACCCGATACTGGGACTCTGCCAGCTCGATCAGGCCGCTGAGCAGCATCTCTTGCCCCATCGAGCCCATGCCATGCAGGATCACCAGCGCCGGTGCCTGCGCATTGCCGTGCTCGGTGTAGTGCAGCGTCACGCCATCGACTTCGATGAAGCGACCTTGCGGCGGGTTGTCTGCCTCGGCTCGAGCGGTCTTGCGTGACACCACATAAGCACTCAGGCCCATTGCTGCCACAGCACCGGCGGCAATCAACCATCTTGAATTCTTCACGGAACGGTTCATGGTCTCTCCAAAGGAACCCAGATGCCTGGATTCGGGCAAAACGGATGCCTGTGATGACTGCGTGATGGCGGCGCAACGGGCACATGGTTTGCTGTTCTGGCGCACCATTTTTTGGCCACTTCTGGAGAACGCGATTGGAAGCAAGTCGCTCGACACTGAGGGTTCTGCTGGTTGGGGACGTGATGCTGGATGTTTATTGGAATGGGGCGGCACATCGCATCTCGCCCGAAGCGCCGGTTCCGGTGCTGGCGGTGTCGGCCATGCGTCACGAGCCCGGAGGGGCGGCCAATGTGGCGGCGAATCTGGCCACGCTGGGCTCGCCGGTGACCTTGCTGGCACCCGTCGGACAGGATGAGGCCGGCGCCCACATCGAGACCTTGTTGGCGCAACACGGGGTGAGCCTGGTGCGTGTGGCGCAGGCGGGCTATGCCACCACCCAGAAGGTGCGATGCGTCTGCCGCGGCCAGCAGCTCTTGCGCGCGGACTTTGAAATGCCCGTGCCGGCGGCCATGCTGGGCAGCCTGCTTCGCCACTACGAGGACCTGCTGCCCGAGCACGATCTCGTGGTCCTGTCGGACTACGCCAAGGGCGCGCTGCGCGAGTGCCAGGATCTGATCAGCATGGCCATGGAAGCCGGCAAGCCGGTGTTCGTCGACCCCAAGGGCCAGGACTTGGAACGTTATGCCGGCGCCACCTTGCTCAAGCCCAATCTGGCGGAGTTCGAGGCCTGCGTCGGTCAGGTTGACGACGAGGCGCAATTTTGCCGCAAGGGTCAGGCCCTGCGCGAGCGCCTCCGGCTGGACTATCTGATGGTGACCCGGGGTGAAGACGGCATGAGTCTGTTCTCGTCGCGCGGCATCTTTCATCAGCCCTCGCAAGCGCGCGAAGTGTTCGACGTCTGCGGTGCGGGCGACACGGTGCTGGCCACGATGGCGCACATGGTGGCGATGGGCGAGACCCTGCACGAGGCGATGCGCTGGGCCAATGTGGCCGCCGGCATGGTGGTGGGCCGCTCAGGGACCGCGCAGGTGACGCTGGATGAAGTGGCCGATGCCATGGGTGTGGTGATCAACTGGCCGGACCCGGTTCGCCTGTCGGTTTGAGGGGGAGGCAAGACGGGTACATGGCTTGCCGAAGAGAGGGCCCATACTCCCCTCCCCGCTTCAAGGAACACATGATGACCCGCCGTCGCCGCAACGCGCAAGAACGACTCGCCGCTCAAGCACTGGAGCTTTCCATTGCGGCCCCTCAGGTGATCACGCACCGGCTGACGCAAATGGCGGCCGCTGGCTTGTCGCCCAGTGCGCGCGATACCAAGGAGTTTGTTCTCATGGGACAAGAGAAGGTGCAGGCCTTCTATCAGTCCTGGGCGGCCATGTGGAGCCATTCCTGGCAAATGCAGATGCAGATGGCTCAGACCTTGACCCATGCGGGCATGGCGATGGCCACGGGAGGGTCCCCTGCCAAAGCCATGGCGATCATGAATCGCATTCCCGCTGCGAGTACCGGCCTGCTGGCTGCGGGCCTCAAGCCGGTTCACAGTGCGGCGGTCGCCAATGCCAGGCGCCTGGGCCGCCGCAAGAAGTGAGCGTTATCCGCGCTGCACGTTGACAGGCGCGGGCGCGCTCTGCCACAGATGGCTCATGTCGCCCAGCGATGCCTCGGCCTCGACTGGCACAGCAGTGTCATCGGCTTCGTTCTTCCAGCGATCGTCAATCCAGTCCATGCGGTTGACGCGCTTGGCGCAGGGGCCCTTGTCCCCCTTCTCCAGCTCGAAGCGAACCACCATGTTCTCTTCGAGTTTCTTGTAGCCGTCCATCTCGATTTCGGAAAAATGAACGAAGACATCTTGCGTGCATTCAACCGTTTCGATGAACCCGTAGCCTTTATCACTGTTGAACCATTTAACGCGACCTACAGACATGGAGCCTCCTGCCAGTGAAGTGAATTGGTGTTGCCCTCATTTGCAAACGGCGTGCCTGCCCGCCCATCCTGGGGAGGCCGTCAGGGCAGTCGGTTGATCGTGCATCCCCGTGGGTAAATTTTGCTGGTGTGTATGTAAATGCTGTCTTTGTGAGCTGGCATATCACTTGCCCATGACCGTGTGGGGGAGCCAAAGGCGCTGAAATGGCCCGGCTCCATGTTCAATCCACACGCAAAGGAAAAACCATGATCAATTTGATCGTTTGGCTGGTAGTCGGTGGGGTGATTGGCTGGTTGGCCAGTCTGATCATGAAGACGGACGGACAACAAGGGATCTTCCTCAACATCGTGGTGGGCCTGGTCGGTGCCACCTTGGCCGGCTGGTTGATCTCGCCGATGCTGGGTGTGCCCAACATCAACGACAACGTCTTCAGCTTCGGGTCCTTGCTGGTATCGCTGTTGGGCGCCGTGATCCTATTGGCCTTGGTCCAGCTCGTCCGGGGACGTCCTCGCGTTTGACGCTTGTGTGAGGATGCGATGCAGTTTGTCAGGATTGATGGGTTTGACGAGGTGATCGTCAAACCCCGCCTGACGAGAGCGTTCGATGTCATCAGTCTGACCGTACCCCGACAGGGCAATCAGCCAGCCCTGGTAGCCCTTCTGGCGCAGCCGATGCGCCACTTCATAGCCATTGACTTCGGGTAGCCCGATGTCGATGAGGGCCAGGTCAGGCTGCTCTGCCTCGATCAACGCGAGGCCTTCGCGGCCATTGATGGCAGAGAGGGTCACGTGCTGATCCAGTGACAGCATGGAGGTCAAGGCGTCTCGGGCGTCCTCGTTGTCTTCGACCACCACCACCTTGCAATGTTCCATTGGTGCCCGCGAGGCCTTCAGATGCAGGGCCTTTTCGGGCTCGGTCATCGGCAGCCGCAGCGTGAATTCACAGCCCAGATTGGGCCCTTCACTGACCACGGACACCCGTCCCCCATGCAGCTCGGCCAGGCGCTTGACCAGGGTCAGCCCGATGCCCAGGCCCCCCTGGCGCCGGTCCAGAGACCGCTCGCCTTGCACGAACAGATCAAAGGCCTTGGCCTGTAGCTCGGCCGTCATGCCCATGCCGGTGTCGCGCACCGTGAGGACGGCCTCTTCGTCCACCGGGTGCAGCCCCAGCGTGATGTGGCCTTGTTCAGGGGTGTACTTGATGGCGTTGTTGAGCAAGTTGGTGATGACTTGCTCCATGCGTGTCATGTCGGCATGCACCCACACGGGCTCCAGCTCGGTCTGCACGTCGTGGGCGCGCAGGTGGCCCGCGATCTCGAAGGTGTTGACCACCCGTTGCACCAGTTGATCCAGCCGCAAGGGTTCCTTGGCCAGGTAGATCTGACCGGAGATCACGCGGGCCACATCCAGCAGATCGTCCATCAGCCGGCCCAGGTGCCGGGTCTGGCGCGTGATGATCTGCCGTGCGCGCTGGGCCACTTCCGGGTTGGCCTCGGAGCGGTTGAGCACCTCGCAACCGGCCGAGATGGCCCCCAGGGGATTGCGCAACTCGTGGCCCAGCATGGCCAGGAATTCGTCCTTGGCGCGGTTGGCATGCTCGGCCTCCAGGCGCGCCTGGGTTTCGCGTTGCACCCACGCGGCCCGCTCCTGATCGACGAGCTTTTGCTGCGTGATGTCGACCACCACGCCATTCATCTGCGCCGCCTCTCCCGATGGGCTGTAGGTGACCTGCACGCGCGATGACAGCCAGCGCTCCTGACCGTCTTCCCGCAAGGTGCGGAATTCGAAGGTGCCCTGCTCCTGCTGATCCTGCGTAATTTGCCGAATCATGCGTAAAACCGTCCCTCGGTCATCGGCATGGACACGCTTGAGCCAGGCTTCCCATGGCCCCTCGAAGTCCGACAGGCCCAGGCCGAACAGGCGCGACAGGCCGGAGGTCCAGGTGACGTCCCCCTTGCCGAAGTCATGATTGAAAAAACCCACATGCCCGGCGGCCTGCGCCAGCTCGATCAGGTATTGGCTTTCGCTCAGACGCCGCTCGGCTTGCATCAGGGCCGTTTCTGTCTGCTTGATCTCGGTGATGTCGGTAAAGGTTGCAATGGCCCCACGCGTGTAGCCGTAGGGGTCGAACAAGGGCACGGCCTGGGCAATGAGCTTCAGGCTGGTGCTGCCATCGGGCTGCATCACCTCCAGGTCGACATCCCGTTGGGGCAAGCCGGTTCGTGCGGCGGTCTGCAGCGGCAGGTCACTGGGCTGCAGGCGTTGCCCGCCGCGGCGGATGTCCAGCTCGGGCCAGATGGAGCGGGGCATCAAGGTGGCCGTGCTGTCGGAGGGCAGTTCGCCCAGCATGCGCGCCAGTGCCGGGTTGCGCAGCACGCTGGTGCAATCCGGCGTCTGGGTGATCGCCAGCCCCACCGCGCTGCTGCGAAACAAGGTTTCGAACTCGGTCGCTTTGGCCTGGAGCTTTTCTCGGGCGGTTTCGCGCTGCTTTTCTGCCTCGGTCAGCGCGTGCTCGAGCAATTGCAGTTCATACACCTGCACGGCCTCGCCACCCAGTTGACCGGGGCCATCCTGGGCCAGGCGACGCAGCGGGTCGGTCAGCCGGCGGGCCACCCGCATGGACAGGATGATGCCGGCGATCACAGACAGCACCCCCATGCCGATGGCCGTGGCCACCGATGCGCGGTGGGCCTGGTCAATCGGCACCGCGGGCTCGGCGATGAGCACCCCCCATCCCCCTCCTTCCAGCGCGTGCCAGGCACCGTAGGCCCACTCGCCCTCCAGGGTGCTGATGGAGCCGGTTCCGTTCGGTTGGGCCTGTACCTGCTGCAAGGTCTCGTCGGCCAAGGGGCTGGCGACCACGGCTTCGCCCCCGAGGTTGCGGGCGACCACCTTGAAGGTCGAGTCGAAGATGGCGATGTAGGCGGTGCTGCTGGTGCCGGTGCTGGTGGAGATCAGATGGCGCCAGCTGGCCGGTTTGATCCAGGCGCCCAGGGCATAGGTGAGCTTGCCTTTGACCACGACGGGGACCAGCACGCTGGTGGCGTAATGCCCATCGGGGCCGGTGATGAGGTCGGTGACGACGGCCTGCCGGGTTTGCTGCAGTTTGTGAAGGGTCCGCATGTCTCGCAGGCGTCCCAGCGGTTGGCTGCCCGGCTGGCGGGTGTTGAACAGCACGTTGCCATCCATGTCGAGCAGGAACACGCTGCTCCAGGTATTGCGCGGCGAGGGCAAGGCCGACAAGGCGGAGAAGATCCCCGCGATGTCGCCATTTTGCAAAGGATCAGAGAACGAGAGGATGTAGAGCGCGTCGGTCGAGGACGCGATTTCGCGCTCCACGGTGAGGGCCGCCGAACTGGCGGCGCGAGCCAGATCGGCTTCCAGATGCGCGCGACTTGCCTGCACCTGCTCGCTGATCAGCCAGGCGGCCAGCAGGGCCAGTGGCACGGTGGCCAGCGCGATCAGCGTCAGGAAGTACGACCGCAATGACGCAACCGGCCAGCGGATCCATGATTGAGGGGCCCCGATTGGCTGCGATGTCATCCTTCTGTTTCTTGTCGGTCAGCCGTAAAGTATGAAGGGTAACGGAGCCCCGCGCTCCGTCAAGTCTTGCGCCAACGGGTTGGTGACAGGATGTTGCTGACGGGTCCTGTCACAGGTCTGCGCCCACGGCCTTGGCCAGACCTTGCGCCATCGAATGATGCTGGCGCAGGGTCGGCAGGCTACCCTGGACGAAATCGCGCAAGGCCGGGTCCTTCACGAAGTTCTGGGCACCCTCGAACAGGCTGATGTCGGTCTGGTGGTCCTGCAGGCCGACCATCTTGACGAACTGGCGGTCGAAGTCGGCGCCCGATAGCTTGTTCAAGGTGTCGATCGTCTTTTGCTTGTCGACCGGGATCGAGGTGGGCAAGGTCATGCGTGAGCCGATGGCCTGGGTCAGTTGCCCGTTGGCCTTGCTGTGGTCATCGACCAAGGTCTTGGCCATGGCCTTGACGTCCGCATTCTGGGCTTTCTCGGTCGCCAGCTTGGCCACCGCCACTTCATACAGGCCCGACTCGGCCGCCGTCTTGGCAAAGGATTGCTCTTCGGTGTTCAAGGGGCCGCTGGCGTGGTCCTTGCTGCCCAGGCCCGCATCGGAAGCGGGGAAGACCGGGGGCAGGCTCAGGCCGCTGGCGGCGCCATTGGGTGTCGAGATGTCGGGCGAATTGCCGGCGGTGCTGTTCGCATGGTCATCGGCTTTGCGGTCGCAACCTGTGCTCAACACGGCGGTGAGGGCCAGCACCAGCATCAACAGCCAAGGGCGGGAAGTCGGTTTCATGGGGGCTCCTGTTTGTAAAGGGTTGGGAAATCGGACGTTGCTCGGGGGCAATCGCTGTTCCCAGGTGCCAGGGCTCACACCATGCGTTCAGGGCGCACCCATTCATCAAAGATTTCGGGGGCATGGCCCAGCTTGATGGCGGCTTCGCGCAGGGTGGTGCCGTCCTGGTGCGCCGTCAGGGCGATCTGGCTGGCGTGGTCATAGCCGATATAGGGCGTCAAGGCGGTGATCAGCATGAGCGATTGGTTCACGCCTTGGCGGATGCGCGCTTCATTGGCGCTCAGTCCGGTGATGCAGTGCTGGTGGAAGCTGCGACAGGCCTGGCTCAGGACGCGAATGCTTTGCAGCAAGTTGTACGCGATCAGCGGCTTGAAGGTGTTGAGCTCCAGATTGCCGCTGGCGCCCGCGAACGCGACCGCCACGTCATTGCCCATGACCTGGCAGCAGACCATCATCATGGCCTCGCACTGGCTGGGGTTGACCTTGCCCGGCATGATCGAGCTGCCCGGCTCGTTGGCCGGCAGGATGACTTCGCCCAGGCCGCAGCGGGGGCCCGAGCCCAGCCACCGCAGGTCGTTGGCGACCTTCATCAAACTGACCGAGGCGACTTTCAGTGCCGCATGCAGGTTGACCAGCGCATCATGCGCGGCAATGGCGGCGAAGGCGTTGGCCGCTTTTTTGAATGGCAGGTTCAGCGTCCGGCCCAGACACAGGGCCACCCTCTGCCCGAACTCGGGATGGGTGTTCAGCCCGGTCCCCACCGCGGTGCCGCCAATGGCCAGTTCGTAGACGGGCTCCATCGCCCGTTCGATGCCGGCGGCGGCCTGGTCCAGTTGTGCCACATAGCCTGACAGTTCCTGACCGAAAGTCAGCGGCACCGCGTCCTGCAGATGGGTTCGGCCAATCTTGATGAGGTCCTTGTATTCAATCGCTTTCAGGCCGATCGCGGCTTGCAGGGCCCGGATCGCCGGCAGCAGCTCGCGCGTCACCCCCAGTGCGGCCGCCACATGCATGCTGGTGGGGAACACATCATTGGAAGACTGGCCGTGATTGACGTGGTCATTGGGGTGAACCGCCACGGGGCGGTCCGCATCGCTTTGCAACAAGGCCGTGGCGCGATGGGCCAACACCTCGTTCATGTTCATGTTCGTCTGGGTGCCCGAGCCGGACTGCCACACCCGCAAGGGGAACTGGTCCAGGTGTTGTCCATCCAGCACTTCCTGCGCGGCGTTGACGATGGCTTGGGACATCGACGCCTCCAGCTCGCCCAATTCGCCGTTGACGGTGGCGCAGGCCTGCTTGACGGCCGCCAGGGCCCAGATCAGCTCGGGCGGCATCGTCTCGGTCGAGATGTCGAAGTGGGTGCAGGCGCGTTGGGTCTGCGCGCCCCATAACTTGTCGGACGCGACGTCCACCGAGCCCAAGGCGTCGTGTTCGACACGGGTGTTCATATCTTGTGCCCTTGCATCAGGTTGACGCAATCGGGCGTCAACTCGGTTGTGTTCCACATCGGATGCAGATGCGGAATGGTGGCCGGCCCCTCCTGATCCGCGAAGTCGAAGGCCGCCTCGGGGGCCTGGGCCTGGGTCAGGCGCTGGACGCCTTCGAACAAGGTCACGGCCTCACGGGTTTGCTGCAGATGGGCCAGTGCGCGCATCCAGGTGCGGCGGATCATCGGGAAGTCAGCGTCGTGCGGATGCAGCTCCAGGCGCACAAAGGGTTGGGACGACCACTGTGCGCTCACCCAGGCGTTGCGCGGGATGCTGAGCGCGCGACGCCAGGCGCTGCGGGTGCTGAACGCCATGCAGTCGCTGCGATGGGCTTGCCCTTGCGGCAGTGAATAGACATGGCCCAGCGTGGCGGTGTATTGAAAGGGCAAGGACCGAATGGCCTGCCAGCTGCCCTCGCTCATCAGCCACGCTGGCGCCACAAAGCCATGCAAAGGCCATTGGCGATGCTGGAACCAGCGGATCCCCGTGTGCAGTTTGTGGGCGGCTTCTTCCCGCACCAGCGCTGCAAACTCTCCCTCGCCCGCGGTGTACAGCCGGCGGCGCGCGTAGTCGATCCAGCCGGACGGGGTCCCTTCATCCAGATGGCTATAGCCATGCAGGGCCAACTCATGCCCTTTGGCCAGCAGCTTGCTCAAGACCAGCTCGAAGCCGGTCTCGCTGGGGCGCAGGTGGTAGCGCGGGACGACCAGAAAGGTCATGGGGATGTCGGCGACCTCTCGCACCGCTTGCATGACTCGCTGGCAGGCGAACCAGTTGGCGGGCGCGACATCGTGGATCACGACACTGAAGGACGGGGTGACGCTCATGGATGCTCCAGCAAGGTTTGGTATTGAGCGAACAGTCGAGCCATGGCCATCGGCCACCGATGGGTGAGGGCCAAGGCTCGAGCGGCATGGCTGCGGTGAGCCAGCGGGGTGGAAAACAGCACTTCAATGGCGTCGGCAAAAGCGGACGGTGTTCCTTGCTCCACCGTCATGCCGACTTCTTCCTTGACCAATTCGCCCAGCCCGCCGCGCTGGCGCGCGATGACGGGGCGGCCACAGGCCATGGCCTCTAGGGCGGCCAGGCCAAACGTTTCCTGGTCGCCCGCATGAATGAACACATCACTGCTGGCCAGGGCGCGGGCCAGTTGGTGCGAGTCATTCGTGAAGGGCAGCAGTCGCACCTGCTCGCCTTTGGGTGGGCAGGGCCCTGCTCCCAGGGCGACGAGCACGTAAGGTGGGCCCAGCTTGCGTACGGCGTCGGCCAGCACCTGCAGGTTTTTTTCGGCGCCGAATCGGCCGGCATAGATCAAGACACGGCTACGCGCATCCAGGCCGCACTGCTTGCGCCATTGGTTGTCTCGTCGCCGTGGGTGGAACAACTCCGTGTCCACCCCCAGCGGTTGATGGACCACCCGGGGGATGCCCCAATCCCCCACCTGGGCGCACATGGACTGGCTGGGTGCCAGCACCAGGTCGAACTGGCTGTACAGGCGGCGGGCATAGCGGCGTGCCGCCCAGCTGCCCAATGGCCCGCCCCACCGGCGTGCCATGGCCTCGACGTTGGAATGACAAAAGCCGACCACCGGGATGTTCAGGCGGCGCGCCGCGTCGAGCGAGGACCAGGCCAGCCGATAAGGATCAGCGGCCTCGATGAGGTCGGGTCGCTGGGTTTCCAGGGTTCGCGCGCCGCGCCGGCGATTCAGCGGGGCACGGTAGCCACCTGAAAACGGAATCGGACAGCCGCCAATCGACAAGGCGCCCTCACCTTGTGCGCCCGGGGCCACGATCGTGTGGCGCCAGGACGTGCTATCGCGAAACCAGTCCTGTTTGGCTTGAATGTAACGGCGCACGCCGCCGCTGGCGTGCCCCCACAACATCGTGACGTCCAAGAGGTGCGGCATGTCGGCTTAATACAAAGTGACTTCTCCGCAGCCTTGGCAATTGGCGTGCCCGAGCCTGTGTCAAATCGCTGGCGGGCACACCGTCTGCCACGTCATCACAGACCATCTCACTGGTTACCTCAAACTTTTTTCAAAGGAGAGAGTCATGGATCAAGACGATATCGTTGACGTACTCAATGACCTGATCGAAAACTGTCGTGACGGCGAATATGGCTTCGAGTCATGCGCCGAGCATGTCAAGTCAGCCGAGCTGCGTGACACCTTCGTGGCCCGCGCCGCCGAATGCCGCGCTGCCGCCTCAGAGTTGCAGATTCTGGTCAGCGAATGCGGGGGCACCCCCGACGAGGGCGGTTCGGTGAGCGGGGCCGTGCACCGTGGCTGGGTCGCCGTCAAGGGCACCCTGGCCGGCTATTCGGACATCGCCATGCTGGAAGAGTGCGAACGCGGCGAAGACGTCGCCAAGGCGCGCTACAAGAAGGCGCTGGAAAACAACGTCTTGCCCGAGCCCATCCGCTCGGTCATCGAGCGCCAATACCAGGGCGTGCTACGCAACCACGACCAGGTGCGGATGCTGCGGGATCGGTTCCGCGCAGCCGCGTAAAAAGCATCCAGTCCCTGCAGTTATTACAGTAACTGCAGGAATCTACCCCCGCCGCAAGCAAGGAGAACAGTGATGCAACGCGTTACCGATGTGATGACGAGAAATGTGCAGGTGATTTCACCCCAGGAGAGCATTCAGGCCGCGGCCCGCCTGATGGGCGAGCTCGATGTGGGCGCTCTGCCCGTGTGCTCGGACCGCCGACTGGTGGGCATGATCACCGACCGGGATATCACGGTCAAGGCGGCAGCCAGCGATCTGCGTCCCAGTGATGTCAAGGTCAGCGAAGTGATGAGCACCGACCCCCGCTGGTGCATGGAAGACCAGACCACCGACGAAGTCGTGCAGCAAATGAGCGATGTGCAGATTCGCCGCATTCCGGTCCTCAATGACCAGCAAGAGATTGTCGGCATTGTGGCCCTGAAGGACCTGGCCTTGTCGGAACCCTCTCAGGCGCAGGATGCACTGGAAGACATTTCTGCCGACCAAAAAGATCAGACCACGCATTGAGAAATGGGTGGCCTGATCTTCATGTGCCCGGGATGCATCGGCATGCCGGGCCTTTCACCTTAAAACATCAATGATTGGTAACCGAGGCGCCGTAGAAGCGGCGGTTTTCCGTGCCCCAGGTGTCGTCCACCACGTTAGGCCAGTTGTCGGGATCGAAGCTGGGCGCCTTCTTCAGGCGGTCCTTGTCGATGTCCAGGACACGGTATTTCTTGCCGGGCTGGGTTTGCAGCACTTCCCAAGGGACGGCGTGCAAGCGGTTGCCCATTCCCAGAAAGCCGCCCGTCGAGACGATGGCATAGGTGATGGTGCCATTGCGGTTCACGACCACATCCTTGATGTCACCCACTTTGTCGCCTTGCAGGTTGCGAACGTCGGTGCCCATGATCTTGCTGACACGGTAAAGACGTTGCCAGTCATCGGCGTCGCGCGCAGTGGCTTTGGCCGCCGTCGCTGTGGTGGAAGTTCCGCCGGTTGCCGTTTGAGCATGGACCGAAGAGGCGCAAGCCAGAGACAGGGCCACGACCAGGTACCGCAGGGAAGACGTAGGGATTGGCATGTATCGCTCCTTAAAGAGTGGTTCAGGATTCACAATCGTGGGCAATCGGTGTACCCGGCGACAAGGTCTTTGAAGCAATGAACATGAAAGACAAGCTATTGGCGGCCTGGCATGCGCGGCATGCTCCGAGCCTTCGCTCCTACCTGATTTTCGTGATCGTGGTGGCCACGGTGCCCCTGGGCGTGCTCACGTCCTGGTTGATGATTCAGGAAATCCTGGCCTCGCGCCAGCAGATGAGCATGGGCCTGCAACGGGCGGCCGCGTCTCTGGCCTTGCTGGTCGAGCGCGAGCAGGTGTCGTCCATCGACGCCTTGACCATCCTGGCCAATTCGGACGCCTTGAAGGCGGAGTCGCGCGAGGGCTTTCACCGCCTGTTGTCGCATCTGCCCAAGATCCGACCCTATTGGAGCCGGGTCTACCTGATGGATGTCAACGGCCAGGTGGTGCTGAGCAACGACCGGCCTTACGCCGCGCAGCCGCAGCCGCGTCCTCAACCGGTCATTGCCGACATGCAGGAGGTCATGAGCCGCAAGGTGCCGCACGTGAGCAACATGTACGAAGGCGTCGGAAGCCGCGGCCGGGGTTGGGTGACCCGCATTGACGTGCCCGTCCTCATCGACGACCGGGTGCGCTATGTACTTTCTGCTGAAGTGGATGCGCAGGCCTGGCAAAAGCTGCTTGAAAGTGTCAGCCCGCCGCAGGGCGGCTTTGTCACCATCTTCGACGGCGATGAGCGGGTGGTGGCGCGATCGCGTCGGCCCCAGCAGTGGATCGGACAAGCCTTGCCTGCCAGCAGTCAGAAGGACATGGGCAGCGGCTTTTCGGGCTTTCATAAATTCCCGATGCTGGAAGGTGGCAAGGCTTACGAGGCCTGGCAACGCCTGCCCAGCTCAAGCTGGGGCGTGGGTGTCGGCATGGATGCCAGCCCGGTCGACCTGGCCAGCTTTCGCTCCATCTTCATGGCTGTGGCGGCGGGGTTGCTCTCGGTACTGGCCGGGGTGGGTTTGTCGTTTGTGGTGGTGCGGCGGGTCAATCAGCCCTTGAAGGCGCTGGCTACCGGGGGGGCCATGGCGGTGCGGGCCGACATCAGCGTGCGCGAGATCGCGCAATTGCGTGATGCCATGCTGCGCGCCCAGACCCAGCGTGAGCAGGCCTGGGAGCACCTCGACGCCCAGGCCACGGAGTTCGAGACCTTGTTCAATGCCAGCCCGATCGGGCTGTCGATCACCCAGGATCCGGCATGCCGCACGGTGCTGCGCAACCCTGCCAAGATGAGGATGTTCTGCCTGGACCCGGGGCAGACTCCGACGTTCAAGCTCTATGTGCATGGGCATGAAATGTCCCTCACTCAGCATCCGTTGCAACGCGCCGCCCGAGGTGAGACTGTCTGGAGCGAGGAGCTGGAAGTCATCCACGACGATGGGCGCCGGCTGACCCTGCTGGCTCATGCTGTGCCCCTGCTGGATGCGCAGGGCCAGACGCGCGGCGCCATCGCGACGTTTGTCGACATCACCGAGCGGACTCAGGCGCAGGACCGCCTCAAACAGGCGCAAATGCGGCTGCAGAACAGCCAGCATCTGGTCGAGTTGGCGCAAGAAGCGGGCGATGTCGGGTTCTTCGACTTTGTGGTGTCGACCGGCCAGGTCACCCTGACGTCCGGCCTGGCGCGGCTGTTGGGGCTGCCGCCTCGCTTCACCGAGATGCCCTGGCAGGACTGGTTCGCGCGCATCCACACCGAAGACGCCTCGGCGACGCAGACGGTCTTGAACCAGGCCTGGTCCAAGGGGCTGGATACCGTGTCGCTCAAATTCCGAATTCGGGCCGAAGACGGCACCGAGCGCTGGCTGTCCAGCCGCATGGCCTTGCTGTATGAGGCAGACGGGCAACCCTTGCGGATGATCGGCGTGATGGTGGACGTCACGGCGCAACAGCTGATCGAGCAGGAGCGCGCGCGCCTGATCAGCCAGGAGCAGAAGGCCCGCCAGGATGCCGAAAACGCCAACAAGGCCAAGGACGAATTCCTGGCGATGCTGGGGCACGAGCTGCGCAACCCGCTCAGTGCCATCACCGCGGCCATCGAAGTGCTCAATCGGGTGCAGGGGCAGCAGGAGCCGGCGGTTCGTGCGCGGCTGATCATCAATCGGCAGACACGCCATCTGGCGCGCCTGATGGACGACCTGCTGGATGTGGCGCGGGTCATCGCGGGCAAGATCCGCCTGTCGCGTCAGCCGCTCAATCTGGGTGAGACGGTGAGCCGGCTGGTCAATTCGATGAAGGCCAACGGCCAGTTGCATGACCATGCGCTCGAACTCGATGTGATCGATGTCTGGGTGCAGGCCGATGCCATGCGGCTGGAGCAGATCGTCACCAACCTGGTCACCAACGCAGCCAAGTACAGCCCGGCCAGCAACCCGATCCGCGTCGTGGTCAGCCATCAGGAGCGCTGCGCGCGTCTGCAGGTGATGGACCGGGGGGCGGGCATCCCGGAGAACCTGCTGCCACGTATTTTTGACCTGTTCGTGCAGGGCGAGCGAACGCTGGACCGACGCCAGGGCGGCCTGGGCATCGGTCTGACACTGGTCAAGTCCCTCGTTGAACTGCATGACGGCAAAATTTTCGTCAACAGCACGCCCACCGGCAGCACCTTCACGGTCGAGCTGCCCTTGGTCGAGCATGCCGATGTTGACGCGCCGCCGCCTGCCATCTCGGCGGGGGGCAAGCGCCATGTGGTGGTGGTCGAGGACAACCCGGATGGCCGACAGACCATGCGCGACATGCTGGAGCTCAATGGGCATCAGGTGTGGACCGAAGGTGAGGGTCCGGCGGGACTGGCCCGCATCCTGGCGGTTCGTCCCCACGTGGCCCTGGTCGACATCGGCTTGCCAGGCCTGTCAGGGTATGAAGTGGCCCAGCAGGCCCGCGCGCAAGGCTATGAAGGGTGGCTGGTGGCCCTGTCCGGCTACGGCCAGCATCAGGATGTGCAGCAGGCACTGGACAGCGGCTTTGATGCCCACATGGTCAAGCCTCTGGACGAGGCCCAGTTCGAGTACTACCTGAATCGGGATCGATCAGTGACACAGGCACCGGCGTCTCTCACTCCCTGATCCAGCCGGGCACTCCATTTGCTGTCGGACCGGTGTGGGGACACCGGTCCCGCTCATTGGAGTCTGTCATGCAACTGAATGATCTGGAAAGCGAATACGAACGCCTGTGTGAAGAGCTGGAAGAGGCCTACGCAGCCTCTGAATGGAACAGCGGCGAAATCGATCGCATTGCCAATGCCATCGCACGCATTGAACACGCTTCGATGCGACGCTCGGCATTGGCCGAGCCCTTGCTGATGAGCAAGGCATCCCACATGCACGAACTCGATATGAGTCGCGCATGATCCGGCCGACAGGCTCAGCCCCGCACAATCAAGGCGCACACGGGGCTTGCCACTCTCGCAGGGTGGCCTCGATGACCCCGTTCTTGCGCTCGACCGCCATCTGAATGAGGGCTTGCACATTGTCATCATGGACCCACTGATGACCGAGCCCCTTTTCCAGTGCGGCGTAAATTTCTTGCAAGGTGGGCGTCTCTTGCATTGTCTGTGTCGTCATGTGTGTTCTCCGTGATGTGTCGGGCAATGGCGCCTCTTTCATGGCAGGCAAGCCGCGTTCCGCGTAGACGTTTTCAGATGTAAACCAGATCCCTTTCGGGAATGCCGTTTGCCGCGAGGTTCGACCTCTCAAAAGCGGAAAAAAGGACCTGGCAGTGGCGACTCTGGCATCGAGTGTGGCGGTGGTGGCGCATGGTGGCGCCGCATCCTCCGTGGGCGCCAGCGATGGCTGTCGCGATGCGACCCGTCTGGCCATTGCCAAGTTGACCCAGGGCGAGCCCGCCATCGAGGCCGCCATCGCCGGAGTGGTCCGTCTGGAAGACGATGGCCGCTTCAATGCCGGCAGTGGCGCCATCTATGGGCTGGACGGACGCACCATCGAGATGGACGCCGCCGTGATGGACAGCAAAGGCACCCTGGGCGCCGTCGCCTGTCTATCGCGGGTCAAGAACCCCATCCTGGTCGCCTCGGCCGTGAGCCGCACCCCGCATTGCATGCTGGTCGGTGAAGGTGCCAACCGCTTCGCCAAAGTGCTGGACCTGCCCGAGTTCGAGGGCTTGCGTCTGCAGGCCCAGACGCACCATCGCCAGGTGCTGCAAGAGTTACTCACCCATGCGCCCCCAACCGGCCGGCAATCCGCAGCCAGCTACCGAGGGCTGTGGAACTACCCCACCTCCTGGGATGCCGCGATGAAGCAACATGGGCACGGCACGGTGGGCGTGGTCGTGCGTGACCGCCATGGCGGGTTTGCCGTCGCCACGTCCACAGGGGGCTGTGCCCCCGCTCTGATGGGTCGCGTAGGCGACACGCCCTTGGTGGGCTGCGGCTTTTATGTCGGGCAGATGGGTGCCATTGCGGTCACCGGCGTGGGCGAATACATCATTCGCCACATGATGGCCCGTGAGGTCTACCAATGGCTCTGCGAGGGCATGCGCCTGCAAGATGCGCTCGACCGGGCGGTCGCGCTGGTGCCCCCCGATGTGAGTCTGGGCCTGATCGGGGTGACCGAACTGGAGGCCGCGAGCAGTTGCAACGGCGAGATGGCCGTCGATGTCTCGACTTGAGGGTGGGGCATGGACCGCAGTCATTCTCTCGGGTCCCGGCATGGGGTGGGGCCACGTGGCAGCCTGATGCTCATTGGGGGCAACGAGGACCGGGCCCGTGACAAGCGGGTGCTGGCGCGCTTTGTCGAGCTGACCCGCCAAGCCAGTCCGCAGATCGTGGTGCTGACGGCCGCCAGCCAATGTCAGCAAGACATGTGGCAGCTGTACGACCGCGCCTTTGCCGACCTGGGCGTGGCGCGCCGGCAGGCCTTGAGTCTGAGCTCGCGTCAAGACGCCGATCAGGCATCAGCGGCCGAAGCAATCGACCAGGCCGATGGCATTTTCGTGACCGGGGGTGACCAGCGCCGTCTGCTCTCGCTCATTGGCGGAACCCGGGTCGACGCCGCCCTGCGTCGCGCGGTAGAGGACCGGGGCGCGTGCATTGGCGGGACCAGTGCCGGCGCGTCGGCCATGTCCGCGCGCATGTTGTCAGAGATCGCTCCCGACAAACCTTGCCAGGCCGACAACGTGGCCCTGAGTGACGGATTGGGCCTGATCCGTCATGCGGTCGTTGACCAGCATTTTGCCCAGCGATGTCGCCTGGGCCGCCTGTTGACGGTGGTCGCGGCCCACCCGGATCTGCTGGGGATCGGCATCGACGAGGACACCGCCCTGGTGCTGGATCCCGGCCAGGGTCTGGAAGTGATCGGCTCGGGCGCCGTCACGGTGCTCGATGCCCGCCCCCTGGCCAGTCAGGCGCTGGCCCCACCGGATCAGGTCTCGGCCTGGCTCCACCTTCACCTTCACGTCTTGCCGGCCGGTCTGCGCCATGTCGACCCGCGCCTGGCCCCTGAATCATTGGACGACATGGTCCGCATCTTGATTGACAGTGAGTTTGCAGCATGAAGATCATTCAGTTTCGATTTCTCCGAGGTCCCAACCTGTATGCCTGGCGGCCCTGCCTCCTGGCCACCATCGATCCGGGCTCACCCGAAGACACGCCCCTCATGATCACGCCTGACCTGCTGGCGAGGATGAGCGAGCAGTGGCCGGAGTTGAACGAGGAGGCCGATCCGTTGATGGGCGAGTCGGCCTTGTCCTTGTTGCCCGCCATGGTGGATTTGCTGCAAGACCAAGGCGAGCGCGAGAGCCCGGTGAGCTTGCACATCCGGGCCCAGCGGCCTGACCAGCCGCATCGCATCGTGTGCGACTACCAGATCGAGGCGGTGGCCGAATACGCCTTGCATCAGGCCGTGGCCTTGCTGAATGCCCTGGTGCAAGGCGAGACCTTCAACCTCGCTGCCGTGCAACAGCAGATCGGTCGTCTGAGCGTGCGCCATGGGCTGGGACCCAGCACGCAGGCCATTGTGGAGGCGGCGCGTCGGCGTGACATCCCGGTCATCCGGCTGACCGAGCAGGCCAGCCTGTTTCAACTGGGATGGGGTCGAGGACACCACCGCATCCAGGCCACGATGACCGATGGCACCAGCCACATTGCGGTGGCCACCGCGGGCAACAAACAACGCACCAAGGAGTTGCTCGATGCGGCCGGGATCCCCGTGCCGCGGGGCGAAGTGGTGCGCTCGCTGGACGAGGCACTGGCTGCGGTCGATGCGCTGGGGCGGCCCGTGACCATCAAGCCACTGGGCGGCAACCAGGGCAAAGGCGTCACCGTGGGGCCCTCGACCCGTGAGGAAGTGGAGCGGGCCTATGAACGCGCCGCCAGTCATGATCGGCAGGTGCTGGTCGAGCGGGCCATTGCAGGGGTGGACCATCGTGCGCTGGTGGTGGGGCAGCGCCTGGTGGCGGTGGCCCGGCGCACCCCGCCCTCGGTCCTGGGTGATGGCCTGCGCAGCGTGCGTGCCTTGCTGGACGCCGAAAACGCCGACCCGCGGCGTGGCGAAGGGCATGAAAGAAGCCTGACCCGCATCCCGCTGGACGCCGAACTGCAGGAGGTGCTCGCCTTGCAAGGCCTGGATCTGGATGCCGTGCCGGCGTCGGGGCGCTGTGTCCTGCTGCGGCGCAACGCCAACCTGTCGACCGGCGGCAGTGCCGAAGATGTGACCGACCTCATCCACCCGGACACGGCCGCACGCTGCATCCAGGCGGCCTGTCAGATCGGCCTGGACATTGCCGGCATCGACCTGGTGTGCGAGGACATCGGCTTGCCGCTGGAGGAGCAAGGCGGCGCCATCATCGAAGTCAATGCGGCGCCGGGCATCCGCATGCACGAAGCACCCTCCCTGGGGCCGTCTCGCCCCGCGGGGCAAGCCATTGTGGACATGCTGTTCGGCACCAAGCCGACCCACAATGGGCGCATCCCGCTCATTGCGGTCACCGGCACGAACGGCAAGACCACCACCACGCTGGCGATTGCCCATGCGCTGGCGCACCGAGGGCTGTGCACGGGCTGGTCCACCAGCGAAGGGGTGTTCATCAACGGACGCCAGATCATGTCGGGCGACTGCTCGGGCTACTGGTCGGCGCGGGCCATTCTGTCTGACCAGTCGGTCGAGTACGCGGTGGTTGAGACCGCACGGGGCGGCATCCTCAAAAGAGGGCTGGCCTTTGACCGCTGCGATGTGGCCGTCGTGCTGAACATCAGTGCCGATCATCTGGGGCTCGATGGCATCGAGACCCTGGACGACCTGGCGCAAGTCAAGGGGGTGGTGGCCAATGCGGCGTCCCGTGCGGTCGTTCTCAATGCCGATGACCCCTTGTGCGTGGCCATGGCCCCCACCTTGCGACACCATCCGGAGGTCATCTATTTTGGCCGTGACCTGGCCAGCCCGGTGGTGCGCGAGCACATCGATGCCGGCGGGCGAGCCGTGATCTACCATCAGCAGGCGCTGACGGTGGTGACCCGCGCCCACACCTGGCGGCTGGTCGATGCGCGCGAGCTGCCCTGCACGATGCTGGGCATGGCCGAGCACAACATCGACAACATGCTCGCTGCCGCAGCCGCTCTGATCGCGGTAGACAGCCCGGCTGCGGCCATCGGCATGGGCCTGCGCCAGTTCCACAGCAATGTGTCGATGAACCCGCTGCGGATGAACTTCTTTCAGCTCGGATCGGTCACCGTGGTGGTGGATTACGCGCACAACGTGGCCTCATACCGGGCCTTGACACGGACCTTGCGGCAAGTCTTTCCGCATCAGCGCCTGATCGGCGTGGTGTCGGTGCCGGGGGATCGGCGCATCGATGACATCAAGGATGTGGCCCGCATGTGTGCGCAGAGCTTCGACGAATTGATCGTGTACGAGCTCGATGACCTGCGCGACCGTGAGCCGGCCGAGATGGCGCGGGCCTTTCTGCAAGGAGCCTGGTCTGCAGGCACCTTCACGCCGGCTAGCGATGTGCTCGACATCCGGGATGCCCTGCTCCATGCCGTTCACAAGGCCGGCCCGCGGGACGTGGTGGTGCTGGGTTGCGCCTGCCATCTGGAAGACGTCTTTGAAGTGGCCAACCGCCTGGGTGTGGAAGCCCGCGAATGGGGCGGCATGGAATCCGGTCGCTTTCCCGGGTCCATGGCCCGTTTTGCCTGAGTCGGGACTCAGGGTCGGTCGGGCGTCGCTTTGGGGCAATCGATCTTCATGGATTCGATGCGCCCCGCAAAGCCCAGTTTCTTGTGCAATTCGGGCTCGCGGATGCCAGCCTGGAACTGGCCTGACTTGCCCTGAAAGTTCTGCCCTTCGTACAGCGTCACGGTGGCCTTGGGGCCCACCACCACGCTGTCGGGCTCGCTCTGTTTGGACTGCATGCCAATGGCTTTGGCCAGGGCCTTGAATTCGCTGGGACCCAGAACGGTCAGGGCGCGGCCTTTGAAGCCCACCTGATCGAAGAGCTGGATCCAGCACCCGGAGGACAAGGCCTGCCGTGAGATCTGGACGGGCATGATCAAGGTGACCGTGTCCAGATCCACATCGGCCTCGGCCGCAGCCGCAGAAGAGGCCGCCTCGGGGGCTGCGGGTGTCGTGGGCGCAGCCACGGCTGCGCTGAAGACCCATGCCGCCGAGGCAGCGCTCCAGGACAGAAGACGCCGGATCTTCATCGATCAGAAGCGGTACTTGAAGCCAATGGTGGCCACGTCCGTATTGCGCTTTTCGTCACCGGCGTACTTCAGGTGGTGGCGGTCCCAGTCCAGTGTGGCGGACCAGTTGCGATCGAAGTCCCAGCTCAGGCCGGCACCATACGATGCACCAAAGCCGTTTTCCTTACCCGAAGGCGCGACCACACCGGTGCCGACCGATGTGTCGGTCCAGCCGTAGGTGCCCCCTACCCGGCCTGTCAGGCTGAACATCGATCCCAATGGCGCAACGCCGGTCAACACGAGGTTGACGCCGCTGACTTTGGTTTCACCGCCATTGCGATCGGCTGCCCCCAGGCGGAAGTAGCCCAACTGCATCCCCACATAAGGCGTGAACATGCCGCCTGTGTAGACATGCAGGGCCCCGCCCGGATCCGAACAGTCCTGGCCGGCGACACAGGCGGTGTCCAGCCTGCCGTTACCCAGCGACAGCCCGACATAGCCCGAGGTCGTGTAGGGCAGCCAGGAGTCGCGGCTGGTGGTGGTGCTGTAGCCGGCGGCGGTCGGCTCTGTCGGCAGATTTTGCATGCTGCCGTAGCTGGAATTGGAGCCCATACCGGTGCTGGCGCCGCTGGTGGTGCCGGTGCTCGATGAAGGCGTCGTGGTCGAGGTTCCCATCGTGGTCGAGCTGTCGGCGGGCGTCGAGGGGGTTGTGCCACTGTTGCCGACGTCATAAGCCTGTGCATGGGCGCAAGCCAGAGCGAGCGCTGCGAAGCCGATAACCTGGGAGGAAAGGCGGGTAGAAGTTTTCATCTTGGTTCCTTTTCGAAGATCGGTGACTGACCTTGCCGGAGCAAGGCCGCAGGACAAAGACCTTCTTCTATGGGCAACCCGCGTGCCAGTTCAGGCGCACAAGCGAGCCTGCTCGTCCGTAGATTGAAGGTCACAGGCGCTGGTGTATTGCGCCTTCAGCAGGTCCGCATGGGCGGCCTTGCACAGGGCTCGTAAATTGGCTGCGATCGCCATGCCAAAGGCTTCGTCGTACCAGGGGTGCGCGCCGCTCACGCCGACGGTGATGCCGTCCAGGCAGATGCCACCGGTCAGCAGGGTGTCGCCTCGCTTGAGCCGATGGGGATAGAGCGCCTGCACCACACTGCCATCCAGGCCTGACTCCCAGCTCAAGCGCGCCTTGGCCTTGGCAAAGCCCGCATAGTCGGCATCCCAGTGAGCGGGGTCACCCAGCGTGTGCTCCAGCAGGATGGCTTCTTCAAAAGTGTGCGACTGAGGCGAGCTGCCTGGCTTCATCACAACCACATGAAGGAAGCCTGCACCGCAGATCTCCGGGTCCGATACCAGTGGGCGGATCATCAACAGGGCCATGTCTACCGCACGGCGTGCGGCAGCGGCATTGGCCAGTTCACTCTCGCCATGCGAGTGGACACGATGAGGGCGGTGCATCTGGAGCGCTTCTGCGTTTTTTGTCATGACAGGCCTCGGCTCAGTGTGAGCTCATGGTGTTGGTGGGATGGGTCTGGTCGGCATAAGTAGGGTCCTCGGTTTCCTCACCCTGACTCTGGCCCTGATCCGTCATCCCTTCGATCGACTGCTGGCGCGATGCGTTGAGGGACTGACCTTGTCCGTTCTGGGAACCTTCCGAGCTGTCACGCACCGGAATGCGCTGGCTGACATCCAGCTGCGCTTGCTTGGGGACATGGATGGTCAGCAGGCCTTGCTTGTACTCGGCCTGGATCTGTTGGGGATCCGGCGTGAAAGGCAGCGGAACGGTGCGATGGAAGCTGCCATAGCTGCGTTCCATCACGCGGTAGCTGTCCAGACTGGTTTCGTTCTGGGTGCGCTTTTCGCCGCAGATGGTGATCAGGTCACCGTCCACCCGCACGTCGACATCGGCGGCGTTGATGCCGGGGATCTCGGCGGTGATGCAGATTTCCTGCTTGTCTTCCTGCACATCGATGCGAGGCATGGATTCGGTCAGGGCCGAGGCACCCACGCCCATCAGGGTGCTGGCCCCGGGGAAGAAGTTGTCCATCATCCGATTCATCTGACGCGACAAATCGAGAAAGGGATCCACGCTTCGCAGCGTGCGCGTAGGGGAGTAGAGAATCGGGAATTGCGATGCCATTTTGAGACTCCTCAAAGGTGGGTAGAAGAAATCCCGCAAGAGGGACCCTGCCGGGGCGGCAAGCGCCATGCCCAGTTCGGACGGCGTGCGGCCGGGCGGCACGTGGGTTGCTGGTCAAAGGACCCCGTTTGCTCTCCATGTTGAGGAGTACCCATGTTTGCATCGTCTTCCCTGTCCCCGGTTCGCTGTTCGTACGCACCTGCTTTCCCTCCCCTGCCCGCCGAGGATGAGCCCAGCCGGCCCGCCTCTCATCCCCTGCCCTTGTATTGCCCCACCCAGGGACACACGCTCACGTGGAAGCGCCAGCCGGGCAAGACTTACAGCCCCGCTGTAGTAGTTACCGCTTGGTCCGGAGAGCCCTCGCCGGCCACCCTCATCAAGGTGTAAATCAGCTCCGAGGGCTCGACCGGCTTGACCAGGTGAGCCTGGAACCCGGCCATCATCGATTGCATGCGGTGACCGGCGCCGGCAAAGCCGCTCAATGCCACAGCGGGAACCCGCTGGCTCAGTGGCACACCCCGATGGGCCTCCATCTGACGGATCCGATGGATCACATCGCGGCCGTCTTCCTCGCCCAATGCGATGTCGCACAAGATCACCTGGGGCCACTCGGAACCTGCGTGTTGCGCCATCCAGTCCAGGGCCGCCAGACCGCTTGAGAACGAGGTGACCTGCGCCCCCTCGGCGGTGAGCAGCATGTCCAGCGCCTCGCGGGCATCCGGCAAATCGTCGATGGACATGATGCGCATGCCTTGCAGCGGGGGGCCTTCCGGCGCAGGCAGCAGCACCGACGCGATCGGCCCGTCGAGCACGGGCACCGAGGTCGGTGTGGCAGCGATGGCATGCAGGGGCAGCTCGACAATGAAGCGCATGCCATGCGTGGTGCTGGGGGGCTCGATCGAGAATTCGCCCCCATGCCGCTCGACGGTCGATCGGATCGTGAGCGGGTCGAGCGGCAAGGTTGACTCGGCGGTGCGGGCTGATGCCGCTCCGGCCTCGCCCCCCAGGTGTCGGCCGTCCGTCACGGTCAGGCGGGCATCGGCGAGATGCCGCTCCAGGCGCAATTCGATGCGGCCCCCGGCTGGCGTGGACTCCAGTGCCATCGTGCACAAATCGCGCAGCAGCTGCGCCAAGGTACTGGGGTCGCCGCTGATGCGGGCGTCTTCGATGCCGATCTCGGTATAGAGCTTGATGCCCCGTGCATCGATCGTCTCTCGCAGTCCGTCCAGCACGCCAGCCAGCAGCACGCCCAGATTGATCGGCTGGCGGGCCAGGCGCCGCTCCAGTTGCTCGAACTGTTGTTGTTGCAGTTGCAGGTTCCACAATTGCGCATACAAGCCGTTGGCGTTCAACAGATCCAGGTGACGGCCCCGCTCCACAATGCGGCCCTTGTCCATCACGATGATGTGATCGGCGTTGACGATGGTCGACAGCCGGTGGGCGATGATCAGGGTCGAACGCCCTTGGGCGATGCGGTCCAGCTCGGTCTGGATGGCCCGCTCGGCCCGGGTGTCCAGGGCGGAGGTGGCCTCGTCGAAGATCATGATGGGCGGGTTTTTCAGGAACGAGCGGGCAATCGCGATCCGCTGTTTCTCGCCGCCAGACAGCTTGGTGCCGCGCTCCCCCACGGGGGTCTCGTATTGCTTGGGCAGCGACAGGATGAACTCGTGCACCTGCGCGCCCTTGGCCGCTTCGATGATGTCGGGCATCCCGGCGGTGGTCCGCCCATAGCCGATGTTGTAGGCGATGGTGTCGTTGAACAGGGCCGTGTCCTGCGGCACCACCCCGATGGCTTCTCGCAGGCTGTCCATCTTGACGGCACGCACGTCCTGGCCGTCGATGGTGATGCGTCCCCCGGCCACGTCATACAGGCGCAGCAGCAGCCGTGCCAGGGTGGACTTGCCCGAACCACTGCCGCCCACCACCGCCACGGTTTGCCCCGGGCCGATGGTGAAGCTGACGTCCTGCAGGATGGGCCGCCCCGCCTCGTAAGAGAAGTCCACATGTTCGAAGGAAACCTGCCCGCCCCGCACCACCAGCGGCGTGGCGCCGGGCTTGTCTTCGATGTCAGGGCGCTGGTCCATCAGGTCCAGCAGCCGCTCGGTGTTGACCAGGGCATCCCGCGCCTCGCGGAACACGAAGCCCAGTGTGTTCAAGGGCAGACAGATCTGGATCACGTAGGCGTTGACCAGCACCAGGTCACCCACGGTGAGCAGGCCCCGCACGGTCTGCTCGCCGGCGAGCAGCATCACCACGGCCACACCGGTGGCGATGATGGCGCTCTGGCCGATGTGCAGGGTCGACAGGGCACGTTGGTTGTTGACTCCATGCTCGACCCATTGTTTGAGGACCGATGCATAGCGTTGGCGCTCGTAGTCTTCTCGGGCGTAGGTTTTGATCGCCTCGTAGTTGAGCAGGCCGTCGACCATGCGACCATGCGCGGTCGAGTCCACCTCGTTGACACGGCGCTGTTTGACCTCCCGCTTTTGCGTCATGGCGGTGGTGAAGCCGGCATAGACCAGAAAGGTCAGGAGGATCACGCCGGTGAACCAGAAGCTGTAGCCCAGCGACATGACCACCATCACCGAGGCGAACTCGACCAGGGTCGGCACCACCGTGAACAGCCCTGCCCCCAGCAGGAAGCCCACACCGCCTGTGCCGCGTTCGATGTCGCGAATCAGGGAGCCTGTGTTGCGCTGCGTGTGAAAGCGCGGGTTGAGTTGCAGCAGGTGCGAGAAGGCCCGCTCGGCGTACAGCGCCACGACCCATTGGGTCACGCGCGAGAAGATCATGTCGCGCAGTTCGGTAAAGAGCGTGCCGGCAAAGCGCAACAGGGCATAGCCCAGCAGCAAAAAGACCGGAACCACGACAATCGCCTGCGCCATGTTGAGCGCATGCGAGGCCGGCCCCACCGGAGAGGCCATCCCTTCGGGGTGACTGAACTGGTCGACGATCGCTTTGAGCACCAAGGGGACGATCACACCCGTGATCTTGGCGACGATCAGCAAGATCACAGCCAGCAGGGTGCGCCCTCTGAATTGCCAGACCGCACTCCAGAGGCTGGAGAAGACCCGGCTACGTGGATTGGAGTTCATGGGGAAGCCGCGGCGAAGGATGGATCCTCTTCCTTGGCACCTGCCATGCCCAAGTCCGCTTTGCCAGGCGGGAACGCCGATTGCTCTGGATCGCCTGTCCTCAATTTTTCAGGCGTTTTGCTATGGTCATCGTCTCCCCACATCTGGATGACGCGGTGTTCGCTTGTGCCAACTTGTTGGCCGCGCATCCAGGCAGCACGGTCATCACCGTGTTCGCCGGTTGCCCGTCTGAGGACGCACCGTTGCCGGACTGGGATGCACGTTGCGGCTTCCAGAGCCCGCAAGAAGCCGTCATGGCCCGTCGCGAAGAGGACCGGACCGCCTTGTCCATTCTGGGCGCGCGTCCTGTGTGGCTGGATTTTCTGGACAGTCAATACAACCAGTCACCGATGCCGCAAGAGGTCAGCCGTGCCTTGTTGCATGCCCTGTCGGACATCGATGTGAAGTCCGTGGTGCTGCCCATCGGTCTGTTTCATTCGGACCACCTGGTGGTGCATGACGCGGCGATGAGCGCTTTGTGTGGCCTGGACGTGGGCGATGTCAACCTGCATCTGTATGAAGACGTGCCCTACCGCGCCATTCAGGGCTTGCTGCAGCAACGCCTGAACATGCTGGTCACTCAGGGTGTGGTGGCCACCCCCTCGTCCTTGCCGTCTGCACAGGACCCCACCATCAAGGCGCGCGCCGTCGCGGCCTATGCCAGCCAGTTGAGCGGTCTGGGTGCCAAGAGCCTGGCCGACCTCGTGCGCCCCGAGCGCCTGTGGGACCTCGCCCGGCCGGGGACCTGGAAGTTGGGCACCCGTCTGGCGCTGACTGGAGAGAACGAATATGCCATCTGACTTCGACAGCCGCATCAGCATTGTGGTGCTGACCCACAACCGCATCTTCGAGCTCGAACGCACCGTCTACCAGTTGCGCCTGCTGCCCGAGCGGCCCCGCATCATCGTGGTCGACAACGGCTCTTACGAAGCCGCCGCGGTGCGCCGCATTGCCCGGTTTCCGGAAGTCACGCTGGTGCGCAGCGAACGCAATCTGGGTGCGGCGGGGCGCAATCTCGGGGTCGCGCTGGTGGAGACACCTTATGTGGCCTTTTGCGACGACGACACCTGGTGGGAGTCGGGTGCCTTGCCGCATGCCTGCGATCTGCTGGACGCGCATCCCAAGGTGGGGCTGATCAATGCGCGTGTCCTGGTGGGCGTGCAACAGAAAGAAGATCCGGCTTGCGCACGGATGGCAGACAGCCCGCTGGACGGCGCCGGACTGCCGGGGCCGGCGTTGATCTCTTTCATGGCGGGCGCGGTCGTGATGCGAACGCAGGCCTTCCGATCGGTGGGAGGCTACGAACCCCAGTTGTTCCTGGGCGCAGAAGAGGCGCTGATGAGCCTGGACCTGGCGGCGCAGGGGTGGCACATGGTGTATGCGCCCGATGTGGTCGTCCACCATTTCCCATCGCCCTGTCGTGACCGGCGTGCCCGCCAGAAGGTGCTGGCCCGCAACCGGTTGTGGATCGCGGCGCTGCGCCTGCCGCTCCATGACTTGAAGCGTGAGGTCCTGGCCATCTTGCGTGAAGCCGGCCAGGCCGGTCATCTCGTGCCCGTTGTGTTGGAGACCCTGCGCGGCCTGCCCTGGGCTTACCAGCATCGCAAGGTGGTCCCCGACGCCGTTTGCCAAATGCATCGAACCGTCTTTGCCGGCGCCCGTGTCCGGTCCCTCGTGCCGTCTGCGACGCCGAGCGTGACTCAAACTGGAGTGTGATTTGATCGTGTCCTCATCCCTTCGCGCCAAGCTCTATGCAGTACAGCGTGTTCTCCGTCTCAGCTTTGTGTTCATCTCTCCGCTGGTGGTGGTTCTGGTTCTGTTAGGGCTCGTGATGAGCCAGTTCGTCAAGCCCATGGTGATGAGTTGGGCGGACCGGGATCTGGACGAACGCGCCAGCCTCGTCTCCAAAGCCCTGCGTGCGCCCATTGCCTCTGCCCTGCAAGAAGGCAACTTCGCCAATCTGGGGCCCCAGCTTGACCATCTGACAGAGGACGAGCGGCTGTTCGCGCTCGCCATCTGCTCGCCGCATGATGTGCTGCATGCGGCCAGTGCCCATTACCCGCTCGAGTTGGGCTGCTCGCTGCCTCCGACCGCAGCCAGTGGCGCGTCCAAACCTCTGTCGGGCTGGCTGCGCAGTCTGCATGTCAACCGCATCGAACTGGCGCTGACCGAAGAAGAGCAGATGGCGTTTGCCGACCAGGGGCCGTCGTTCGACCACGTGACGCTGGTCGTGCTGCAAAACCCCAGCTATGCCTGGCGCCGCAGTGAACAGACGGAGCGCTTCGTGATGTGGCTGCTGGTCGGGCTGGGCGTGATCCTGGCCATGATCACGGTGCTGGTGGCGCACTGGAGCTGGCGCCACTGGATCAACGGGGTGCGCCATGTCTTGCGCAATGGGGGGCACATGGGCGCGATCACCGGCGCTTCTCCTGAAATCCAGCCCCTGTTGCCGGACCTGCGGCGGCTGCTCAAGAGCGTCTACGAAGACCGCCGCATCCTGACCGACACGACCATCGAGTGGCGGCCCGAAACCCTCAAGCTGCTGCTGCGCGAGCATCTGTTTGGGGACGAGGTGATCGTGGTCTCCAACCGCGAGCCCTATATCCATCAACGCCAGCCCGACGGAAGCATCCGCGTTCAGAGACCGGCCAGCGGGCTGGTCACGGCGGTCGAGCCGGTGATGCGGGCCTGTTCGGGCACCTGGGTGGCCCACGGCAGTGGCTCGGCCGATGCCGACGTGGTCGATGCCCGCTCGCGGGTCAAGGTGCCGCCGCACCCCGAAGGCACGCCCCCGGCCGCGGACTCGTACACCTTGCATCGGGTCTGGTTGTCCGAAGAAGAAGAGCGCGGCTACTACTATGGCTTTGCCAATGAAGGGCTGTGGCCGCTTTGCCATATCGCGCACGTCCGGCCGGTCTTCCGGGCCGAGGACTGGCAGCAATACCAGGCCGTCAATGCGCGCTTTGCCGATGCGGTGGTGGCCGAAGCCCGAACCGACAATCCCGTCATCCTGGTGCAGGACTACCACTTTGCCCTGCTGCCCAAGCTGTTGCGCGAGCGCCTGCCCAAGGCCACCATCCTGACCTTCTGGCACATCCCCTGGCCCAACCCGGAGTCCTTCGGCATCTGCCCGTGGGCACGCGAGATCCTCGAAGGCCTGCTGGGCAGCACCATCCTGGGCTTTCACACGCCCTACCACTGCCAGAACTTCCTGGAGACCGTGGACCGCTTCCTGGAGTCCCGCATCGCCAAGGAAGACACCTCGGTGATCTTTCAGGGCCAGCGAACCAAGGTTCGCGACTACCCGATCTCGATTCACTGGGAGACCCCGCCCAGTGATCCCGTGGGGCTGCAGAAGGAGGCCCGCAAGGTCATTCATGACCGATTCGGCCTGCCGGACGACTACAAGCTGGCCATCGGTGTCGACCGGCTGGACTACACCAAGGGCATCGTCGAGCGGATGCTGGCGGTCGAGCGGATGCTCGACAAACACCCGGAGATCCGCGGCCACTTCTCGCTCATCCAGATCGCCGCACCGACCCGATCCAGCCTGGAGGCCTACAGCCGCCTGGACAAGCGGGTGCGCGAAGAGTCGGCCCGGATCAATGACAAGTTCACGCAGTTGAACCCGCACAGTCCGCCGCCCATCATCATGCTGATCGAGCAGCACGACAGCGAATCGGTGCGTTCGCACTACCGCGCTTGCGACATTGCCCTGGTGACCAGCCTGCATGACGGCATGAACCTGGTCGCCAAGGAGTTCGTCGCGGCGCGCGATACCGAGGATGGCGTGCTGATCTTGAGCCGCTTTGCCGGTGCGGCCGGCGAGATGACCGAAGCGCTGATCGTCAACCCCTATCACATCGACGAGACGGCCGATGCCCTGGCCAAGGCGGTCAGCATGCACCCGGCCGAGCAGCGCGAGCGCATGCGGGCGATGCGCAGCCGCCTGGCCGATTTCAACATCTATCGCTGGGCCGGCCGCATGTTGCTCGATGCCGCCGACGAGCGCAACCGGATCAAGGTTCAGGACCGGATTGGCCGCGTGTCCGATCTGGTGCCCGATGTCCGGTTCAGACCCCCTTGGCGCAAGAAGCCCGCCGTCCGGACCCCCCCGCCCAAGCCCTTGAACGCATCTCGCCACGCACATGAGGTGTAAACATGCACATTGAGAACCTCCTCGATCCTGAAAGCCGCGCCCTGCTCCAGCAATGGGCCAAGCCGTCGACCCTGATGGCTTTTGACTTCGACGGCACGCTGGCCCCCATCGTGGACGACCCGGCGCGAGCCTCGATGACCGAGCCGGCCTGGAACGCCCTCAAGGCCTTGGCCTCGGTGGCGCGGGTGGCGGTTATCTCGGGGCGGGGGCGAGACAACCTGTCCCGGCTGGTGCCCCACGAGGTCAGCTACCTGATCGGCAACCATGGCTGCGAGGGCCTGCCCCAGCGCGACCCGAATTTCGCGGACAAGGCCATCACCTGCGCCGACTGGTATGACAAGTTGATCTCCAACCCGTCCCTGAAGTCCGTCACACAAGGCGCGCTGATCGAGAACAAGGGCTTGTCGCTGGCGCTGCACTATCGACACTGCCAGAACCAGGCCCTGGCGCGGTCCAAGCTGCTGGCGCGGGCCTCGGAGTTGACACCGCCACCGCGGATCATCCGGGGCTGCTATGTCATCAACCTGCTGCCCCCGCCCGCTGTCACCAAACGCGAAGCGCTGCTGGCGCTGATGGCCGATTGCGGCGCCGAGCGGGCCATCTTTGTGGGCGACGATTTCACCGACGAGCTGGTCTTCGAAGACGCGCCCGACAACTGGCTCACGGTGCGGGTGGGCGAGGTCGTGTTCAGCCAGGCCCGCTATTGCATCCACAGCGTGCAGGAGATGACATCCTTTCTCGAACTGTTGACCCAGCTGCTGCGGCCGCCGGCGGGTCAGCCCGTGCATCAACCGGTGTGGGAGGCCAAGACGGGCTGAAGGCCCTCGTCTTGAATCTCGGCCCGCAGGCGCGGCAGGTACTGCGGGTAGTGGGCCTGGACAAAGGCCAGCAGGCCTTCCCGCACTTCGCACCGCAGGTCCCAGTTCTTGCTTGAGTCGGCCGAGCTGACCAGGCAGCGCAGCTGCATGGCCTGCTCGCCAGCCTCGGTGACCTGCAACAGGCAGACATCACGGTCCCACAGCAGGGAGTGGCGGCAGATTCGGTTGAGTTCATCCCGCAAGGGCTGCAGGGGCATGCGGTAGTCGACCCACAGAAAGACCGTTCCGGTCAGGGCCGACGATTGACGGGTCCAATTCTGAAAAGGGTGCTGCGTCCACCATTCCAGCGGCACCACCAGCCGCCGCTGGTCCCAGATCTTGACCACCACATAGGTGCCGGTGATCTCTTCGATGGTGCCCCACTCCCCCTCGATGATGACCACATCGTCCAGCCGGATGGGCTGAGTCAGCCCGATCTGCAAGCCCGCGATCAGGTTGCCCAGCAGGGGCCGCGCCGCCAGACCGGCCACGATGCCTGCCAGGCCGGCCGATGCCAGCAGGCTGGCGCCAATGTGGCGGATGTTGGGGAAGGTCATCAGGGCCATGGCCACGCCAACCAGCCCGATCACCGAAATGGCGGCCCGGGTGATCACGCGCGTCTGCGTCTGCAGGCGCCGCGCGGCCAGATTGTCCAGATGGTTGGTCGGGCGCAGCGCGACAACCGTCTCGCCGGCGGCCTGGACGGCCTGAATCAGCAGCCAGGTCATGCAGATGACCAGCGCCACGGTCAGGATCTGACGGGTGATGAGCATGCCCGTCATCTGATCGGGGGCGCCATAGACCACGACTTCGATGGCCAGCAGCGGGGGCAGGAAGCTGGCCGCGCGGTAAGTCGAAGCCCGCAAGATTTGCAGAGGCACCGATCGATAGATGGCCCGGCGCAGCACAGCATCCAGCAGCCGAAAGCCGACCCAGGCGGCCAGCGCCAGAACCACGCTGAACCCGATCACGGTCAGCCATCGTGCTTCCTCGACCTGCCAGGGGACCGGAAGGGCATTGATCATGCTCGACATCAAGTGAGAGGAGACGACAGCGCCCCTGCAAACGGTGTGCCTTCTGCGCCCGCCGGCACGCCAGTTGCCTCACTTCTCTGAGGCGCACATGGTGTGCGACCGTTTGATTGTTGAAGGAAGATGAAGATGACTCATATGTACCGAAATCTGATGGCGGCAGCATTGGCAATGGCGGCCTCTTTTGCAGTTGTGGCACAGACCAGTGCAACCCCAGGCAGCACCGGGGCCACCGGACGTGACGGCGCAGGCCCCTCTTCGGGTGCCATTCAGGACAACACCACCACGGGCACGGGCGCCGCTACGGGCTCCATGGGCTCCGGCTCGACCGCGCCCATGACGGGCACGCCTTCCGGCTCCACGACGCCCAGCACGGGCAGCACGCCTTACAAATCCGGTTCGGGCAGCTACGACAGCATGCCTGCCACCGGCGCAGGCACCTCGTCGCCTCCCAACTCGGTGACCACGCCTGACAAGAGCCCCACCAAGGCATCCAAGCACCGCAAGAGCAAGCACCACACCCGTCGTGGCGACACCGATCCGAGCGATCCGCACGGTGGCCTGAGCGGCACCGAGAACGACGGCATGAAGACGAACCCATCGGGCACGTCTTCGGGCACCTCGCGCTGATCCCGGGCCGCCCCGGACACCATGAGCACCCTCACCCGTCTGGGTCTGTTCGATGACCATGACATCGTGCGAGCCGGGTTTCGCTACATCCTCAGCGAACAAGATGACCTGGTGATCGAGGCAGAAGGCAGTGATGGCCAGCAGGCTTTGCAGGCCATTCGCTGCCACGACCTGGATGTGTGTGTGCTGGACCTGTCGATGCCTTGCCTGTCGGGCATCGACGTTCTGCGTCAGGCCAAGGCGCTCAAGCCTCAGATGGCGGTGCTCATCATGAGCGCCCATTCTGAAGAGCAATATGGCCTGAATGTCATCAAGGCCGGTGCGGCCGGTTTTTTAAGCAAGGGCATGGCCGGCGAGCAATTGCTGCAGGCCGTACGGACGGTGGCCAGCGGTCGCCGCTACATCAGTCCCGCCTTGGGCGAATGCCTCGCAGCGGGCCTCATTGACGATGCCGACCTGCCCTTGCATCTGCGCCTGTCCGAGCGCGAATTGCAGATCTTCGTGCGGCTGGCCAAGGGTGATCCCGTCAGCCAGATCGCCGAAGCCCTGAACCTGAGCCCCAAGACCGTGAGCACCTATCGCTCACGGGTTCTCGAAAAAATGGGCCTATCCAGCAACGCCGAGCTGGCTCGGTACGCTGTGACCGAGGGCCTCCTGACTTGACAGTTCGACCACGGGAGCCAAGCTGTCCTCCTTGTGCGCGACCGGTTTGGGCAATTTGACTTCGATCGACGTGCCCGAGCCCGGTTTGCTTTGAATGGTGAATTGCGCGCCAATGGCGCGGGCGCGATGTCGCATGCCGGCGATCCCGTGCGACAGATGATCGGGCCGCAAATCGCGGATGCCCACGCCGTCATCCTGAATCCGCAACACGTAATCCTGCCGCGCATCGACGAGGTCGACATGGACCTCATGCGCGCGCGCGTGCTGGATGGTGTTGTTCAAGGCTTCCTGCACGATGCGATAGAGCGCCAGGGCTGCATCGGTATCGACCTGCAGGCCCTCAGGCGGCACCCGCACGTGGTGAATCAAGCCGGCCTTGTCGCAGGTCTCCTGGACGTACCACGGCAAGGCCGCCGTCAGCCCCAGGTGGTCCAGCAGGGACGGCCGCAGGTTGTCGATCACCTTGCGCTTGATGCCCAGGGCCTGATCCAGAACGCGCGAGAGCTTTTTGAGCCGCTCCGTGCGTGCGGGGTCCAGCCCCGGGTTGCGCCCTTGCAGCCAGGCCAGATCCAGCTTGGCCGAGGTCAGCAGCGCACCCAGCTCGTCATGCAGCTCTTGCGCCAGGCGTGATTTTTCCAGCTCGCTTTGCCGCTGCAGGTAGGTCGTCAGATCATGGAGTTCATTGGTACGCCGGTGAACGGCCTCTTCCAGCTCCTGCGCCTTGGTCGACAGCGACAGGCGTTGCTTTTCGTGGGCGTAGAAGTGCCGTAGGGTCTTGGCCGCCAGGGCCGACAGAAACAGCAGATTCAGCCCCACCAGCACCGCCAGCCCGACGCGCTGACGCCGCAAGGTGGTGGCCAGGTCTGCCGCGGCGGTCTGGGCTTGCGCCTGCAGCTGGAGGTCGAGCGCTTGCACCTGCTGCAGCCGATCCTGTACGTCGTCGCCCGGCGCCTCGGTGCGCGGGGCCGTCGCACTCATGGTGTCGAAGTCCTTTTGCAGCGCATTGCCCAGGGAGTCGACCTGGCCATGCAACTGGGTCAAGGGCGGCAAGCTGCCTTTGAGCAGCCCGTAATGCATCAGCGCCTGTCGCGACATTTGCTGCAATTCATGCACATAGGCCGGCTGCCCCGTGGCGCGATACGCCCACTGGGCCGCCTGCACCCTTTGAATCAGATACTGAAGCTGCAGCGTGTGGGCGCGCGCTTCCATCAGCCGCGCCTGCTGTTGCTGCAACTGGCTGGTCTGGGTGAAGACCAGTTCGGAGCCGGAGAAAATCAGGGTCGAGAAGAGCGCGGTCACGATCAGAACCCCTGCCACGACCGACGGGATGCGCGAAGGCCATCGCCGCGATGCAAGGGGCTCGTCGAGGGGACCGGTGTGGGACATGAAAAAGGCCTGGTGGGGTGACACCAGGCCTTTGTGCAATCAACATGCCCAGACGGGCCTGTCTATTTTCGTTGCAGGATCCCCATCACCAAAGAGATGACGAATCCGATCACGAAGACGAAGAAGAGCAGTTTGGCGATGCCGGCTGCTCCCACCGCGATCCCACCGAAGCCGAAAACGGCGGCAATGAGGGCGATGACAAAAAATACGGCGGCGTAATAAAGCATGGTCGTTCTCCTGAGAAGGGACCTGATCCAATCAAACGGGCTCAGCGGTCGCGACGCGAAGACAGATACCAGCTGGCCAGAAAGCCTGTGACGATGCCCAGGCCGATGAAGGACCAGGGGTTGTCATGGACATAACGGTCCACCACCTGGGCGTTGTCCTTGGCGCGTGTGGTGATCTGACGGCCCAGTTCTGAGACCCGAGCCCGGGCCGAGCCTACCAGGGGCACGACCTTTTCGCGGAATTCCTGCGCCAGGTCCTTGCCCTCTTCGATGGCCCGATGGGCGGCCGAAGCCACTTCGGTTTCGACTTGTTGTTGTGCGTTTTTAGCAGACATGATTCGCTCCTTGTTGAGTCATTGAAATCACCTCATGGAGGTTGATTCCAATGTAGAAGGAGCGAAGGCCGGCCGCCATCGGCGCAGGCCAACAACATGTGAGGGGCTGCGCTGATGTGCTTGTCAGCGTGGGCCTACACGTCGGCTTCGGCCACCAGTTCTGCGCCTTTGAGCCGCGCCTGCGCGATGCAATGGGCCAGTGCCTGAGGATCGGCGGGTTTGACGAAGTGATGGTCGAAGCCCGCTTCGGTCGCACGGGCGACGTCCTCTCGCTGGCCGTAGCCGGTCAAGGCGATCAGCAAGGCATGACTCGTGGCCGGCGTGCGGCGCAGGCGGCGGGCGACGTCGTAGCCATCGATACCGGGCAGGCCGATGTCGAGCACCACCGCGTCGGGCCGGAACGACTCCACGCGGGCCAGCGCCTGCATGCCATCCGACTCGGTCATCACCTCGTGGCCATGCAGACTCAAGACCATGGCCACCGATTCGGCAGCGTCACAGTTGTCATCGACCACCAGCACGCGGCATCCCACCGTGTCCATCGGCACCACCGGCTCCATCTCTTCCGGGCTGACCACCGGCGACGAGGCCATGCAAGGCAGCTTGACCTGAAAGGTGGCACCCTGACCGTGCCCTTTGCTGCTCGCCTGAATGCGACCGTGGTGCAGCTCAACCAGCCGCTGCACCAGCGTCAGGCCCACACCCAGGCCGCCCTGACTGCGATCCAGGCTGCGGCGCCCCTGTTCGAAGAGCTCGAACACATGGGGCAGCAGATCGGGTTCGATCCCGATGCCGTTGTCGCTCACGGTGATCACCGCCTGCTCGGCCTCGACCGACAGCGACAGGCTCACCGCCCCGCCGGTTTCGGTGTACTTGGCTGCGTTGTTCAGCAAGTTGGCCACCACTTGCGACAGCCGCGCGAAGTCGCCTCGCAACCAGACCGGGTGGTCGGGCAAGGTCAAGGTCAGGCTGTGCTGGCGGTGTTCGATATAGGGCCGCACGGTCTCGACACCGTGCTCGATGATGGCGCGCAGGTCGACCGGCTCCATCTGCAAGGCGATCTTGCCCTGGCTGATGCGGGCCACGTCCAGCAGCTCCTCGACCAGGTGCGTGAGGTGGCGCACTTGCCGGTCCATCACGTCATTGGCCCATTGCAGCTTGGGGTCGCTGGGTGCCAGTTGCCGCACGACTTCCACCGCATTGCGGATCGGAGCCAGCGGGTTGCGCAGCTCGTGCGAGAGCATGGCCAGGAACTCGTCCTTGCGCTGGTTGGAGGCCTGCAGCTGGAACTCGGCCGCCCGACGCTCGATGATCTCGTCCTGCAAGTTGGAGTACAGCCGTGCGTTGCCCAAGGCAATCGCGGCCCGGCTGGCCAGTTCATGCAGCACGCTCCAGTCGCGGTCGCCGACCTGGCTGGCTACGATGAGGATGCCCGAGGTGCGCTCCCCGCCGATCATGGGCAGCATCATGCCGCGTACCAGCGGCGGCGGCTCTGACAGGGCACAGGTCCTCTGCACGGTCGCGCTCAGGCCTGTCAGGTCTTGTGCGGACAAGGCGATGGTGTGCCGGCCCTCGAACGCGGTGACACAGGTGTCCACCACCGACGCGGGCAGGTCCGAGCAGGCATGGCCGGTGATCAGGGGCTTGCGATTGAGGTCCGTGCCCCAGGCCATCTGTAGCAGCTTGGCTTGGGGCTGGTAGGCCGAGAAGGACTCGTCCGCGAGCAGCACCACGCCGAGTTCGGCCAGTTCGGGCACCACCAGCGTGAGGATGCGGTGGATCGCGACGTTGACGTCGAGCGAGTCGCCCAGCTTGCGGCTGGCCCGCGCCAGGTAGTTGGAGCGCTGCGTGTTCTCTTCGGCCAGGCGTCGTGCGGCTTCGGCTGCCGCCAGCGCGATGCGCTCGTCGGCTTGCCGCTTGATGCGCCTTTGCAGCAGGAACAGATCGACAAAGACCTGGATCTTGGTGCGCAGGATCTGAGGCACCACAGGCGACAGGATGTAGTCCACCGCACCGAGCGAGTAGCCCCGCGCGGTCTGAATCTCGTCGGCATAGGCCGTGATGAAAATGATCGGGGTGTGGGCCGACCGACGGTACTTGCGAATCATCGAAGCCGTCTCGAAGCCGTCCATCTCGGGCATGTTCACGTCCAGCAGGATCACCGCGAACTCGCGCTTGAGGACTTCACGCAAAGCCTCCGCCCCCGATCGCGCGTAGACCAGGTCCTGCCCCATGTCTTCCAGCAGGGTGCCAAAGACCAGCAGCTTCTCAGGCAGGTCGTCGACGATCAGGATGCTGGCACGTTCCTGGGGTTCGAGGGCGGTGGTGTCTTCCGGGTCCTGCGGGCTCATTTGCATAACCAGCCTCGCAACACGGCGAGCAGTTGTTTCGGATCGACCGGCTTGGACAGGTAATCCCAGGCGCCCGCTTCGATGCACTTCTGCCGGTCACCCTTCATGGCCTTGGCCGTGACCGCAATCATTGGAATGTCTCCCCCATGTCCCAGCTTTCTGATTTCTTGCATGGTCGTCAGTCCATCCATTTCGGGCATCATGATGTCCATCAGGATGACATCAATGTCCCGCTCTTTTTGTGTCATCCGGATGGCATCGCGGCCGTTGTCGGCTGAGATGATCTGCATGCCCTCTTCGTCCAGCACGGTGGTCAGGGCAAAGATGTTGCGGATGTCATCGTCGACGATCAGGGCCTTTTTGCCGCGCAGCGTGCCGCTGGCGTTGTGGGCCTGCAGCACGCGGGCTTGCTCGATTTCGCTCATGTCCGACATGTCGCGGTGCAGTGTCAGGGCGATCTCGGACAGCAGGTGCTCGATGTTGTGCGACTCTCGCACAATCAGACCGGGCTGATTGCGCCAGCGTGCGCGTCGCGCCTCCAGGCCATCGGCCAGGATGACGGGCATGCGCCGGGTGTCGTGCTTGCTCTCCATCACGTCGAGCACGTCCTGCGGTGTGAGGTCCGTGAGGTCCGCATCGACCACCAGGCCGTCCACGCCTTCCTTCATGTGGTTGCGGGCCGCTTGCGCGTCTTCGACGACGATCAGGTCGACGTCGGAGTGCAGCGCGGCCATGCATTCATCCCGCAGGATGGAGGGCGGCATGAAGAGGACCAGCCGCTTGGTGACGCGCCGCACGTACTCATGCAACTGCGCGAATTTGGCATCGGCCTGGTCCTTGCTCTGCAAGGGCTTGGACAGGAAGTCCAGCGCGCCCGAGGCCAGCGCCCGTTCCTTGGCATCTTCTGTGGAGACGACGCAGATGGGGATGTGGCGGGTCTCCAGGTCGGCCTTGAGGCGATCCAGGATGCGCCAGCCCTGCATGTCGGGCAGGAAGATGTCCAGGGTGATGAGCACCGGGAACACTTCCCGGGTCAGCGCCAGGGCACTGGCACCGGTGGTGCAGACGACGCCCTTGAAGCCTTGCTCGCGGGCCGAGTCCAGCATGAGCTTGGCAAAGCTGAGGTCGTTTTCAACGATCAGGGCCACCGGGTCGCCGGGGGCGATGTCGTCGCGGTCATCGGCGGCCACGTTGATGAAGGCGGCTGTTTCAGGTACCCCGCTGTTGGACAGACCTTGCAGGTCGCCCTGTACTTCGGCGCTCAAAGGCGCATCGGCTTCGATGCGCAAGGTGGGCGCGTTGTCGATGTAGGTGCGCAGCGCCTCGGCTTCGAGTCGCGCCCGTGGGGGACGTGCGGGGATGTGGTTCTGAGGCAGGAACAGCGTGAAGATGCTGCCCTGGCCCGGGGTGCTCACCAGCTTGATTTCGCCGCCCAGCAGGCGCGAGAGTTCGCGGCTGATGGCCAGCCCCAGACCCGTGCCGCCGTATTTGCGCGAGGTCGAGCCATCGGCTTGCTGGAAGGCTTCGAAGATGATCTGTTGCTTGTCGGGCGAGATGCCGATGCCGGTGTCCGACACCGAGAAGGCGATGGCCTGACCGGCGCGGTTGAGGTCCTCGTTGTCCGCAGACCAGCCCGACAGCGCTGTGGCAATGGTGAAGCGCACTTCGCCGCGATGGGTGAACTTGAAGGCGTTGGACAGCAGGTTCTTGATGATCTGCTGCAGGCGCTTCGCATCGGTGAAGATGGCCTTGGGGATGGGCGGGTCGATGCGGATGCTGAAGCCCACACGCTTGGATTCGGCAAAGTGGCGGAAGCTGCGTTCGACCGAGCGCTGGACGTCGTCCAGGCGCACTTCGCTGACATCCACTTGCACCGTGCCGGATTCGATCTTGGACAAGTCCAGGATGTCGTTGATGAGCATCAGCAGATCGTTGCCCGACGAGTGGATGGTCTTGGAGAACTCGACCTGCTTGTTGGTGAGGTTGCCTTCGGCGTTCTTGCACAGCTGGTCCGACAGGATCAGCAGCGAGTTCAGCGGCGTGCGCAGCTCGTGCGACATGTTGGCCAGGAACTCCGATTTGTACTTGGAGGTCAGGGCCAGCTGTTCGGCCTTTTCTTCCAGGGCCTGACGGGCCTGTTCCACTTCGCTGTTCTTGCGTTCGACCTCGTGGTTCTGGTGAGCCAGCAGGCGGGCTTTTTCTTGCAGCTCCAGGTTGGTCTGCTGCAACTCTTGCTGACGGCTTTGCAGCTCTTCAGCCAGCGACTGGGATTGTTTGAGCAGGTTCTCGGTTCGGGTGTTGGCCTCGATGGTGTTGATCACGATGCCGATGGATTCGGTCAACTGGTCCAGGAAGGCCTGGTGAGCGGGGTTGAAGCGGTCCAGCGAGGCCAGCTCCAGCACGCCCCGCACTTGTCCTTCGAACACGACCGGCAGCACCAGCACGTCCATCGCGGCGCTTTCGCTCAAGCCCGAGGCGATGCGGAAGGACTGCGAGGGCACATTGGTCAACAGGATCTTTTCCTTGTCGATGGCGCACTGCCCGACCAGACCTTGCCCCAGCTCGACTTCCTTGCCGTGCATCTGCTGTCCGCCCGACGCGTAGCTGGCCAGCAGCTTCAGACGGGCGCGTTCGGCGGAGTTCATCACATAGAACTCGGCCTGCTGCGCACCCACCACGGGTGCCAGTTCGGACAGGATCAACTGGCCCACCGTCATCAGGTCTTTCTGGCCCTGCAGCATGCGGCTGAACTTGGCCAGGTTGGTCTTGAGCCAGTCCTGCTCGGTGTTCTTTTGCGTGGTGTCCTTGAGGTTGCGGATCATCTCGTTGATGGTGTCCTTCAAGGCGGCCACTTCGCCCTGGGTCTCCACCGTGATCGATCGCGTCAAGTCGCCCTGGGTCACCGCAGTGGCCACTTCGGCAATGGCGCGCACCTGGGTTGTCAGGTTCGCGGCCAGCTCGTTCACGTTCTCCGTCAGGGCCTTCCAGGTCCCGGCCGCACCGGGCACCTTGGCCTGCCCGCCCAGCTTGCCCTCGACCCCCACCTCACGCGCCACCGTGGTCACCTGGTCGGCAAAGGTCGCCAGCGTGTCGGTCATGGAGTTGATGGTCTCGGCCAGGGCGGCGATTTCGCCCTTGGCTTCCACGGTCAGCTTTTGCTTGAGGTCGCCGTTGGCCACCGCGGTCACCACCTTGGCGATCCCGCGCACCTGCGAGGTCAGGTTGCCGGCCATGAAGTTCACGTTGTCGGTCAAGTCCTTCCAGGTGCCCGATACGCCCTGCACCTGCGCCTGCCCACCCAGTCGCCCTTCGGTGCCCACTTCACGCGCCACGCGGGTCACTTCGGCCGCGAAGGACGAGAGCTGGTCCACCATGGTGTTGATCACGTCCTTGATCTGCAGGATCTCGCCGCGCACGTCCACGGTGATCTTCTGCGTCAGGTCGCCGCCGGCAATGGCCATCGACACCTTGGACACGTCGCGCAACTGCACGGTGAGGTTCGAGGCCATCGAGTTCACGGACTCGGTCAAGTCCTTCCAGGTGCCGGCCACGCCTTGCACGTCGGCCTGGCCGCCCAGCTTGCCTTCGGTGCCCACTTCACGGGCCACGCGGGTCACTTCTGCGGCGAAGCTTCGCAGCTGGTCCACCATGGTGTTGACGGTGTTCTTGAGCTCCAGAATTTCGCCCTTCACGTCCACCGTGATCTTCTTGGACAAGTCACCGGCGGCCACGGCCTTGGTCACGTCGGCGATGTTGCGCACCTGCGATGTGAGGTTGCCGGCCATCGAGTTCACCGAGTCGGTCAAGTCCTTCCAGGTGCCGGCCACGCCCTGCACGTCGGCCTGGCCGCCCAGCTTGCCTTCGGTACCCACTTCACGGGCCACACGGGTCACTTCGGCGGCAAACGATGACAGCTGGTCCACCATGGTGTTGATGGTGGCCTTGAGCTCCAGGATCTCGCCTTTCACGTCCACGGTGATCTTCTTGGACAAGTCCCCCGCCGCCACGGCCTTGGTCACGTCGGCGATGTTGCGCACCTGAGAGGTCAAGTTACCGGCCATGAAGTTCACCGACTCGGTCAAGTCCTTCCAGGTGCCGGCCACGCCCTGCACGTCGGCCTGGCCGCCCAGCTTGCCTTCGGTGCCCACTTCGCGGGCCACGCGGGTCACTTCAGCCGCGAAGCTTCGCAGCTGGTCCACCATGGTGTTGACCGTGTTCTTGAGCTCCAGAATTTCACCCTTCACGTCCACGGTGATCTTCTTGGACAAGTCACCGGCGGCCACGGCCTTGGTCACGTCGGCGATGTTGCGCACCTGGGACGTCAAGTTACCGGCCATCGAGTTGACCGAGTCGGTCAAGTCCTTCCAGGTGCCGGACACGCCTTCCACACGCGCCTGCCCACCCAGGCTCCCTTCGGTGCCCACTTCACGGGCCACCCGGGTCACTTCCGAGGCGAAGCTTCGCAACTGGTCCACCATCGTGTTGATGGTGTTCTTCAGGGTCAGGAATTCACCCTTGACGTCCACGTCAATCTTCTTGGACAAGTCGCCCTTGGCCACCGCGGTCGTCACGTCGGCGATGTTGCGCACCTGGTCGGTCAGGTTGCCGGCCATCGAGTTCACCGAGTCGGTCAGATCCTTCCAGGTGCCGGCCACGCCTTTGACCTTGGCCTGCCCGCCCAGCTTGCCTTCGGTGCCCACTTCGCGGGCCACCCGTGTCACTTCGGCCGAGAAGTTGGCCAGCTGTTCGACCATCTTGTTGATGGTCTTGGCCGTGCGCAGGAATTCGCCTTCCAGGGGGCGGCCTTCGACTTCGAGTGCCATGCTCTTGGACAGGTCACCCTGCGCCACGGCGCCGATCACACGGGCCACTTCACTGGTGGGGTGGACCAGGTCGTCCATCAGCGCGTTGATGGACTCCACGGAGTCCAGCCAGAACCCGCGTGATGAAGGCAAGGATACCCGCTGCTTGAGCTGGCCCTGTTTGCCCACGACCTGACGAAGCCGCGTCAGCTCTCGGGCCAGACCGGCGTTTTGCTCCACCACTTCATTGAAGACATCGGCGACCTTGCCGGCAATGCCTGTCCAATGCAGAGGCAGTCTGACCGTGGCATCGCCATGTTTGAGAGCCGTCAACGCGGTCAGCAGAACGGTGAGTTGTTCGGAAGACTCGTCGGTGAAGCCCGCAACGGGCCTTTCCATAACGTTCATGAGGGCCCCTGCTCTATATTGGAACGCTGACCTTCAGCGCAAAGCGCATTCTGGAAAGGCGTCAAGACCTTGGCAATGAAAGGCCTATAAAGCACAGGGATTCAATGGGGTTTTGGTGCTCAAAACCAGGTAGAAATTTCAAAGACCAGTAAGTCTTACTGGGGGCTGTTGTGCCGATGCCGCACGCTGTCAGTGAAGCTTTACACGGCTCTTCGTACTTTGCGTCAGCCAGTCTCCCAGCGTGGTGAGGACCATCCTGAGCCAGCCATGCAGGCCTGCCAGATAGCCGCGGTACAAAGCCCGGTAGCTCCAGCGTGCCACCCAGCCGTCGACCTCGAAGCGGTGACCGGTGAGCCGGCCCACCACGTTGCCCACAGCCTTGTCGGTGCCCAGCGAGATCAGGGCGCCGTGACTCTTGTAGACAAACTCCGGCAAGGTGGTCTGGCCCTGCACGTGCAAAGGCAGCACGCGCGCCAGATACAGTGCTTGCTGATGAGCGGCTTGGGCCAGAGGGGGGATGGGCTTGTCCTGGCCCTTGGGCGTGAAGGCGGCGCAATCGCCCAAGGCAAAGATGTGTTCGTCTCGGGTGGTCTGCAAGGTGGGACGCACCACCAGCTGGTTGATCTTGTTGCAGTCCAGGCCGTCCAGCCGGGTCAGCAGATCCGGTCCCTTCACACCGGCCGCCCACACAACGATCTGCGCACCGATGAAGCCGCCATTGGCCGTCTGCACGCCATCGGCCTGCACGGCCTTGACCTGGGTCTCCGTCATCAAGCGAATGGGCTTGGCTTGCAGTTCGGCTTTCACCTTGCTGCGCAGGGCATCCGGCAGGTGCGCCAGGATGTCCTTGCCGGCTTCGATCAGGGTGATGCGGCTTTGGCCCGAGGCTTTGGCGTCGGTGTAGCGGGCGTATTCCTGAAGGGTCTGGTGCAGCTCGGCGGCCAGCTCCACCCCGGTGGCGCCCCCACCCACGATGGCGATGTCGGTTTGCGTGGGCACGCCTTCGTTCATGCGCAGGCAGGCTGCCAGAACATGCTTGTGCAGATTGCGGGCGTCGTCCACGCTGTTGAGAGACAGCGCGTGCTCGGCCACGCCCGGCGTATGGAAGTCGTTGACCAGGCTGCCGATGGCCATGACCAGGGTGTGATACCCGATGGCGCGCCGCTCGGCAATCCTCTGCCCGGTGTCATCCACGATGGGGTTGAGCCAGATCTGCTTTTGCTGCCGATCCAGGCTTTCCATGCTGCCCAGGTGGAACTGGAAGCCGTGCTGGCGCGCGTGCGCCAGGTAGTCGATCTCGTTGTTGCCGGTGTCCAGACTGCCAGCCGCCACTTCATGAAGCAAGGGCTTCCAGATGTGTGTCAACGAGGCGTCGACCAGCACCACCTGGATCTTCGAGTCGGTGAGGCTGTCGCCCAGGCGGGTGGCCAATTCCAGGCCGCCCGCGCCGCCTCCCACAATGACGATGCGGTGCTCGGAGGCGGGGATGGCAGACGTCGGCATGGCGTTCTTCTTCGCAAGGTTGGAGATCGATGTCAGGCGTCCGTCTGACTGTGGTTTCGCTTGGGCGTGCGCGCGCCCAGCATCAGGCCGGCTGCGAATGAACCATAGATCAGCAGCATGCCCATTTTGGACGAGCGGCGTTGAAAGCCAGGGCTGAGCCGGTCGGGCACGATGCGGGTGTCCACCAACCATGCCAGCGTGGTCAGGGCCGCCGCGTTGAGCACGATCATTCCCGTGGAGGGCTCTCTGGGTGCCGCGGCATCGGGGCCGGTGTCGCTTGTGTCTGAAGGCCGCGCATTGAGGGTGGCTTCATAGAAAGCCGACCAGAACAGCGAGCTGGCATGGTGGATCAAGCTGCCCAACAGCGTGAAGCGCCAGCTGATGCCATTGGCTCGCAAGGCGCGGTCACCAAAGATCCAGTGACTGGGCGCATTGATCAGCGAGGTGCTGCTGCCATGTCGTCGGCGCCCGTGCCATGCCAGCGCCAACATGGAGAGTAGGCTGGCAGCCGTGCCGGTCGTCAGCCATCGAATCAGAGAAAAGGGGTAGCGATTCGTCATGCCGTGGAGGGAAGCAATCGCCGTTCCCTGCTGGCATCCACGATGCGGGCACGGGCTTTGCCGTTGGGCTGCGTATCGATTTGACTTTTGATTGGAGGATAACCATGCATGTGTCCAAGACACTCTGTACCGTGATGGTGGTGGCGAGCCTGGGGGCTTGTGCCGACATGTCAGACACGCAGCGCCACACCGCCACCGGTGCGGGCATCGGCGCGGTGGCCGGCGCGGCCATTGGATCGAAGACGGGCGGCAACGCTGGTACCGGCGCCATCGTGGGCGGCGCACTGGGGGCCATCGCAGGCAATGTCTGGTCGCACCGGATGGAAGAGAAAAAGCGGGCGCTCGAGCAAGCCACCCAGGGCACCGGCATGGAGGTCACCCGCACCTCGGACAACCAGATCAAGCTGAACGTCCCGGCTGACGTCTCCTTTGACGTCGGTCGCGCGGACATCAAGCCCGAGTTGCGTCAGGTGCTGGACCAATTCGCGCAGGGCCTGCAAGGCCAGCCCGGAACACGGGTGCGCATCGTGGGCCATGCCGACTCGACCGGCAGCGACGAACTCAACAATCAGTTGTCCGCCCAACGGGCCATGAGCGTGCGCAACTACCTGGTCGATCGGGGCATCAGCAGCAACCGCATTGAGACGGTGGGCCGTGGCTCCAATGAGCCCATTGCCAGCAACGACACGGCTCAAGGCCGGGCGCGCAATCGGCGTGTGGAAGTCTTCTTGAGCGAAACGGGCGCTTCCTGAGCGACCGTGGCCAGAAAGCACAGCAGCCCCGCCTCGGCCTCACTCAGCCATAAGTCGGCTGGGGCGGCCGGTGTTCCGCCACAGGGCCATTGGCCGCTCTGGGCACAGCGCAGCACCGCCGGGTGAATGTAGGACTTTTTGCAGACCGCCGGGGTGTTGCCCAATGCGTGGGCCACGCATTTGATCGCTTCGTTGATCCGGCTGGCGGGCCAGGGCGCGGGGGTGGGTTCGTTCTGGTCGGGTTGCATCAGGGACCAGGCATGAACCGTCGCATGCCAGGTGCGAAAGTCCTTGGCGCTGAAGTCGCCCTGCGTGAGGGCCCGGATGTAGTCATTGACTTCGGTCGAGCCAATGCGGTGCACCTCGCCATCGGGATCACGGTAGGTAAACAGTTCCTGACCCGGTAATTGCTGGCAGCGCCGCACCACGCGCGCCACCTTGGCATCGTCAATGCGGATGTCGTGCCAGACGCCGCTCTTGCCGCGAAACTGCAGCGCCACCGTCGAGCCGCTGACCTTGGCGTGCTGATTGCGCAAGGTGGTCAGGCCGTAGGAATGGTTGTCGCGGGCATAGACCTCGTTGCCCACTCTCACGTGGGTGGTGTCCAGCAAATGCACGAGCGTGGCCAGCACGCGGTCGCGTCCCGGTCCCGAGGTCACGGGGGGCGCCTGCAGTTCCTGCTGGATGTGCTGTCGCAGAGCCGGCAGCGCCGCGCCAAATGCCTGCATGCGGCTGAATTTGTCGGCACCGCGCGCCAAGGTCCAGTCGGGGTGATATCGGTACTGCTTGCGCCCCCGGGCATCCCGTCCGGTGGCCTGCAGATGGCCCAAGGGATGGGGGCAGATCCACACGTGGTGATAAGCCGGGGGAATCGCCAGGGAGCGGATGCGCGCCAGGTGCTCGCGGTCAGTGGGGTCGCGCGGGCTCAGCCAGTGCCCATCGGGCGCGCGGTAGCCGAAGCCCTTGCCACGACGCTGGCGGACGATGCCGGGTGCCTCGGGGTCCACGTAGACCAGACTGCGGGCAGGCATGGGGCCGCGCCTCGCTCATCCATGCAGCGGAAGGCGCTCGGCCGCGCTCAAGTGGGCCTGCAAGGTCGGCAGCGTGGCCATCACGAAGCTGCGCAGTCCCGGGTCTCGCGTCTCTCGCCAGGTTTTTTCAAACAAGGCGATCACTTCATGCTGATCGTCGATGCCCGCGCTGGCCAGGTACTCTTTGTCGAAGTCGGACTGGGCGGTGCGGGCCAGTTTGTCCAGCACCCGCTGCTTGGGCTCGGACAGGGTCTCGGGCAAGGGCAGCCCCATCTGGCGGGCCAGTGCCTGCAGACTGCTGCTGACTTTGGGTTGGTCGGCGACCAGCAGCGCGGCGTAGGACTTGACGGCCGAATCATTGGCGCGGTCCAGCGCCAGCTGGCTGGCCCGGATGTGAAAGACCACCGCTTCCATGGCCTGGGTCAGGAAGTTCAGCTCGGTCGAAGTCAGGGGCACGGCCGATGCGGCGGGCCCTGCTCCTGTGGGGGCGAGGTCGATCTGCCGCTCCGGTGCCAGCGCCACGCGAGGGGTCACCGCCGTGGCAGAGGCCGGCACGCCATCGGACCCGGGCGCGATGGGGGCCGAGGCCCCGTAGGGCAGCGTGGCCGCGACGGTGGCGGGGCGGGGAACTTCCACGCCGGACTGGATGACGGGCGACGGGCCGGCGTCGACGGCAGCCACCGGCGACGGGGCCGGCGGGTGATGGCGTTCACAGCCTGACAGGGTCAGGGCGGTCATCGCGAATGCCACCCAGACGGCGCCTGCGCGAACCCGTGATGAAGAGGCGAGAGAGAGGCGGTTCATGGCTCATCCTTTAGAAATGGCGGCGGCGCATCAGGCGGCCTTGCCCAGCCCCCGCAGGAAGCGCATCTGGCCGTGAATGTGCTGCCACGCATGGAAGTGGCGCTGCAGGGCGCTCATCACCGGCTCGGGCAGGACGCCGGTCTTCATGGCCTGGCGCAATTTGGTCAGCAAGGTCAGCTCGGTGCGGCTGCATTCGAGCAACCAGGTCTGCGGATGACCGGTGCTGGCGAGGGCCGCTTTGGCGCGCAGCTTCAAGCGCGACATGAAGCCCCAGGTGCTGCCATGCAGATCGGCCCGGTCACCCAGACCGATCAAATGAATGCGCAGCTCTTGGGCGATGCGCCGGCAACGTCCCGCGCGGGCAAGGTAATGCTCACGCAGGCTGTCGGTGGTGGTGTGCTGAGCGTACAGGTTGAATGCGTACTCGCAGTCCTTGCATGCTTCGATCAGTTCGTGGAGCGTCTTGAGGGTTGCGTCTTGCGACATGGCCACTCCTTTACTTGGCATCACAGCTGTCAAGGCATACAGCGTGCCCATGCCTTGGCTCAGCGCACCTTGTTGATCCGGGGGCGGGGCCGCGGTCTGTCGCGTGGCTTGAGCAGTGCCGCCAGCGTGGGGGCTTGCGTGTGCCCCCCCTCCAGGTAAAAACAGATGGATTTGAGCGAGCGGCGCCGCTGGCACAGCGCGCGAAATCCCAGCAAGATGGGCACGGCCACCAAGGTGCCCGCAAAGCCCCACACCCATCCCCACAGCATCACCGACAGGAACACCGCCAGCGGACTCAAGCCCAGCCGCCGCCCCAGCACCCAGGGCGACACGAGGTTGGCTTCAATGCCATGGCAGATCAGGAAGGCGGCGGGGGGCGCCAGCATGGCGGTGCTGGCCCCGAAGGTCATGCTGCCGGCCAGCAGCAGCATGCCGGTGACCAGGGCCGGCCCCAGATAGGGGATGAAATTGAGCACCGCGATCACCGTGGCCCACAGAACCGGATTGGGCAACCCGACGAACTTCAGTGCGATGCCGGTGCAAATGCCGACCGCCACATTGATGAGCGCCATGGTGCCCAGGAAGCGCCCGATGTCACGCTGGGCCTGACGGATGCCGGAGAGCAGCAAGGCCCGTTGCCGGGGTTTGCGCGCGACCTCGACCGTGCGCGACAGCAGCCAGGGCTGGGACGCGAGCAGAAAGTACAGCAGGATGATCGTGGCGGCCGCCGACAGGGTGAAGCTGAAGAAGTGACCGACGATGACCCGTGTGAGGATGACCCCTTCGCTGGCCAGCTTGTCCTTGATGGGATCGGGCTCGTTGGCGGGCACCACACGGGCGCGGTGGGTGGTGGGGGGCGTGATCGTGGCGCGGACCTTGTCAATGGTGTCCAACATTTGCTTGACCGTGGTGGGCGCACGCTCCACCCAGTCGGCAGCCGGACTGGCCAGCGAGGTGCCCAGCAAAATCAGCACGGTCAGCAGCACGCCGACCACGATGCCCGATCCCCAGGCCTCGGGGATGCCTTTGCGGCGCAGATACTGAACCGGCCCCGTCAGCACGAACATCAAGGCCACCGCGATGGTGACGGGCACCAGAATGGCCGCGGCCTCTCTCAGAAACAGGAAGGTGGCCAGGATGAGCAGGCCACGCACCGAGCGGATCCACGACAGAGGCAAGCCGCGCTTGCGTTCGGGTGTGACAACGCCTGGCTCTGAAGCCACGCTCGACGAGATCGCGCGAACGGTGAAGCGATGCGTTTCCATGCCGGACACAAGCAGCTTTCATGCCGCTTCCCGGGCATGGTGCCTGCTCATGAAAAAGACCTCTGCGATCGCGAAATGAACCCCATGAACACGCAACCCAGCATCACGGTGCCCCCCAAGCTGATCCGGCTTTTGCCCCGCTCCATGCGGGTCCCGGTGCGGGTCTTCATCCGGGCCTTGTCCCGGTGGATCGACGAGGGCGGCGTGCAACTGGGCGCATCGATCGCCTTCTACACAATGTTTGCGCTGGCTCCTTTGCTGATCATCGCCATTGCCGTGGCCGGAGCGGTGTTCGGCCTGGAGGCGGCGCAGGGCCGCGTGGTCGGCCAGATACGAGGCTTGATCGGCGAGACAGCCGCTCAAGGCGTGGAGGCCTTGCTGGTCTCTGCCTGGCACCACCCCGACACGCTGCAAGCCACCATCATCGGCACCGTCACCCTGTTGATCGGCGCCACCGGCGTGTTCACCGAACTGCGGCGGGCGCTCAACATGATCGGGCAGGTGCAGCCCCATGAGTCGGCATTGGGCGCGCTGGTGCGAGCCCGGCTGACGGGCCTGGCCTTGGTGCTGGGGATGGGCTTTCTGTCGATAGCCTCGCTGATCGTCAGCGCGGGGCTGCAAGCCTTCAATGACTTGCTGGCAGGCAGAGGGCCCTGGTCCTATGTGTTTGAAAGCCTGGACCTGGTGATCTCGGTGGCGGTGCTGACCGTGGCCTTCTCGGCGTTGTTGCGTTGGCTGCCGGACCGGCCACCGAAGTGGCGCTCGGCGATCTGGGGTGGGATCAGCTGTGCCGTGCTGTTCACGGTGGGCAAGTACCTCATCGGGGTGTACCTGACCCATGCCAGCGTGGCTTCCAGCTATGGGGCCGCCGGCTCGTTCGTGGTGGTGATGCTGTGGGCCTACTACTCGGCCCAGATCCTCTTGTTCGGGGGGGCGGTGGCCGCCGCCTTGGATGGCGTCACGCCCCCCCGCGTTCAGACTTCAGACAATTGAAGTCTTCGGCGTCGAACTTAGTTCGAGCCCGAACGCACAACGATGTTGTTGCGAACGCTCTTGACGTCGGGCACGCCCAGCGCCAGTTCAGCAGCACGGGCCTTTTCCTTCTCGCTGGCTGCAAAGCCGGCCAGTTGGACTTCGCCCTTGAGCGTTTCCACGTTGATGCGCATGGCGCT
>JBLNAI010000001.1:0-490555 GCA_050259275.1 Acidobacteriota bacterium | reverse complement strand
CACCGACGTCGTGAGCAACCAAGGCGAAGTCGACGATCTGCTCGCCAGCCTCGGGTTCTGATTCCCCTTCGCTCTGCCCAATAGATGGCCAGTTGCTACGCGCGACTGGCCATTGTTTCTTTGACGAGGGCCACTTGTCGGCGCGAGACGGCCAGCCACTCTTGCGTGGGCCGGACCTGCAGGGCCCAGGTCTCCTGCCCCGTCTGCGGATCCTCCCGGCGCTCCAGCTTGCACATCGCCTCGCGGGCGACCAAAGCATTGCGATGGACCCGGATGAAACCCGCCCCCAGCCTTTGCGACAGCTCGGACAGGGACTCGTCCATCAGCCAGGCTTGCTCGGCCGTTCGCAAGGTCACGTACTTCTGCTCGGCCTTGAAGTAGAGCACCTCACGAAGGGGCACGCGCACGAGCACACCCCGGTCATGCACCACCAACGCCTCTGCGGATGACGCCTGCTGCGAACGCGCGGCCAATCGCTGCGCCAGGCGCGTCAGGCTCGCCTGCAGTCGCTCCAAACGGATGGGCTTGGTCAGATAGTCCAGCGCCTCGACTTCGAACGCCATCACTGCGTGTTCGGGATGCGCGGTCACGAATACCAACTGCGGACGATGCGTCAGCGCCCCGAGCTGCCGGGCCATTTGCAAGCCCGAGGGACCCGGCATCGCGATGTCCAGAAACACCACATCGGGCCCACTGCCCTGCTGATCCCATGCCTGAAGCGCCTGGTATGCGGACAGTGCCTCACCAAACTCCCCCATCACCTCGACCGGGGGGCTCGCCTGTGACAGCAGCGTGCGCATGCGCAACCGCGCCAGGGGTTCATCGTCGACCAGAACGGCGCGCAAGGCTCGCGTCATGTCCACTCCCCACGCACGGCGGGCACCGCGATGCGCGCCATGAAAACATGTTCCGCGCCCTGCATCTGAGGTGCTGCCATGAAGTCGGCCTCCAGGTCGTACATCAAGTGCAAACGCTGGCGCACGTTCTGCAAGGCCATGCCCTGCCCCGCCGTGGGCTCGCGAGCCGTGTCGGGCTCCGCCATGGCGTTGCGCACGGTGACCACCGCCTGACCGGCCTGTTGTTGCACATCGATGTGCACCCAGCCGCCTTGCGGGCAAGGCTCGACGCCATGGCGCACGGCGTTTTCAACCAGGGGCTGCAAGACCAGCGCGGGCAAGGGCGTCGCGGCCAGCCCTTCATCGATCTGCCAGGTCACCCGCAATCGCTCGCCAAAGCGCAGGGATTCGATCGCCAGATAACGCTGGGCCAGGGCGATCTCCTGCCCCAAGGTGGACTGAGCCTGGGGCGACGCCAGCGCTTCACGAAACAGCTCGGCCAGATCCTCCAGCACCGACTCCGCGCGAGGCGGGTCGACCTGGACAAGCGCAATGGCGGTGTTCAGCGTGTTGAACAGGAAGTGGGGCCGAATGCGCGCCTGCAGCTCCGCCAGCCGGGCCTGCGCATCGGTGGGCATCACTTCGCTGGCACGCGATTGCAGCCACAGGGTGACGGCGGACGCCAGGGCGATGCCGATCAGCACTGAGGGCATCCAGGTCCACCACGAGCGGGAAGCCTCGCCCAGCGCCCATTGAATCGCCCACGAGGGGAGCCAAGCCAGCGCGGTGGTGACGCCGCCCAGGCCGCTCGCCACGGTGATCTGCACCCAGGCGGGCCAGCGCCCCAGACGCCCGGCGCCCAGGCAAACGAGCAACAGCCACAGCAGGGTGGCTGGCAGGGACACCACCGACGCCTGTGCCCAGCGCATCAGCGCCATGCTCAGCGAGGTGCTGCCAAACAAGGCTCCCAGTGCCATGGGCAACTGCACGCCGACGATGACACGCCAGAGGATGCCCATGCGGCAAACCGCAAAAGGATTGCCCTGTCGATCTTGCTGCATCGCCACAGAGGGCCCACTCTCATTAAAATCCATGGTTTGCACATTTTGCGCGATGTCCATGTGGTGTCATCGCGCCCAGCCGGACACACCCCCATGAGCACCAACCAACTCGACAAGAAGTCCCAGGCCTGGTCGGCCCTGTTTTCCGAGCCGATGAGCGAGCTGGTCAAGCGCTACACCGCCAGCGTGTTCTTTGACAAACGCCTGTGGAAGGCTGACATCGAGGGCTCATTGGCGCATGCCGAGATGCTACATGCCCAGGGTTTACTGAGTGCCGATGACTGGGCCGCCATTCAAAAAGGCATGGCGCAAATCACCGCCGAGATCGAATCCGGCGCCTTCGAGTGGAAGCTCGACCTCGAAGACGTGCACCTGAACATCGAAGCCCGTCTGACCCAGTTGGTCGGCGACGCCGGCAAGCGCCTGCACACCGGCCGCTCACGCAACGACCAGGTCGCCACCGATGTGCGCCTGTGGCTGCGCGGCGAAATCGACGAAATCGGCCTGTTGCTGATCGCGCTGCAAAAGGCCCTGGTCGACGTGGCCGAGCAGAACGCCGAGACCATCCTGCCCGGCTTCACCCACCTGCAAGTGGCCCAGCCCGTGGCGTTTGGTCACCATCTGCTGGCTTATGTCGAGATGTTCGCCCGCGATGCCGAACGCATGCTCGACCTGCGCAAGCGCGTCAACCGCCTGCCCCTGGGCTCGGCGGCTTTGGCGGGCACCAGCTACCCGCTGGACCGTGAGCGCGTCGCCAAGACCCTCGGCTTCGAAGCCGTCTGCCAGAACAGCCTGGACGGCGTGAGCGACCGCGACTTCGCCATCGAATTCAGTGCCGCCGCATCCTTGCTGATGGTGCACGTCTCGCGCCTGTCAGAAGAGCTGATCCTGTGGATGAGCCAATCGTTTGGCTTCATCGACCTGGCCGATCGTTTCTGCACCGGCTCGTCGATCATGCCGCAGAAGAAGAACCCCGACGTGCCCGAGCTGGCACGTGGCAAGACCGGCCGCGTGGTCGGTCACCTGATGGGCCTGATCACCTTGATGAAGGGTCAGCCCCTGGCCTACAACAAGGACAACCAGGAAGACAAGGAACCCTTGTTCGACACCGTCGACACGCTCAAGGACACCCTGCGCATCTTCGCCGAGATGGCCGCCGGCATCACCGTCAAGCCTGAAGCGATGGAACGCGCCGCCAAGAAGGGCTATGCCACCGCCACCGACCTGGCCGACTACCTGGTCAAGAAGGGCCTGCCCTTCCGCGATGCGCACGAAGTGGTTGCCCATGCCGTGAAGGACGCCATCGCCCAAGGCGTGGACCTGTCCGAGCTGCCCCTGAGCACCCTGCAGACCTACAACGCGACCATTGCCGACGATGTGTTTGACGTGTTGAGCCTGCGTGGCTCACTCAATGCCCGCAATACCTTGGGTGGCACGGCTCCGGCGCAGGTGCGCGCCCAAGTCGCTCGCCACCGCGCCCGACTGGCTTGATCGACAGCCATCGGATCGCCTTTTTTCAAGGCAGCTTGAATCGGGCCGCTTGCCTCGCGCAGCGGCCCTTTTTTTGCTCAAGCCCGCTTGCGCAGAATCCGGCGCGCCGACAGGAAATTGAATCCCAGGCCTGCCAGACTGCCAATGGCCACGCCCAATTCAGGATGGGCTCGCACTCCCTCCAAGGCCTGCAAGCTCACAACATAGGCGCCGTAGTTCAAAGCGCCCCCCACCGCCATCGACGACAGGTAAGCCAGATATTCGGCCCAGATGCTGGCCGGCCTGGCACCCTGGAAGGTGAAGGTGCGGTTGAACCACCAGGTGAAGGTAGCCGCACACCAGAACGACACCGCCCGAGCGCCGTAATGGCCCAAGGCGCCCTTGAGCGCATACAGAACACCGATGTCGACCAGCAAAGCCAGGCCGCCGGAAACACAAAACAGTGCCAGCGACCGAAACGTCGACGCCATGGCGGTCCCAACCTTGTCAACAAAGGGCTGATTTTAGCCATCCCCTGCCTTGCTTCCCTTGACCCCTTTACCCCTTTACCCAGGCCGATCCTTGAGCCACCTCAAGCCCGACGAGCCCCTCAACGTTTAGCCTCCTAGGCGCTTGTTGTGTCTGCCCGTTCCGGGCCCGTCTTTGCCGTTTTGAGGTCTGCCATGCCCCTAGTCTGGTCCGAAGAGATGTCCCTGGCCATGCCTGCCATGGATCGCCCCCATGAAGACATCATTGATCAACTGACCCTGGTTGAAAACGCCTCGGACGAGAACCTGCTGGATGCCTGGAACGCCCTGATCGACCACACCGCCGATCACTTCGGCCAGGAAGACAAATGGATGGTGGCCACCGGCTTTGCGCCGGACAACTGCCACAGCTCACAGCATGCCATCGTGCTCAAGATCATGCGCGAGGGCGCCGAGAAATGTGCCAAGGGCGATTTGGCCATCGTGCGCCAGATGGCTTATGAGTTGACCGTGTGGCTGCCCCATCACGTCGCTGCCATGGACTCCGGCCTGGCGCTGCACCTCAAGAGCCTGGGCTACGACCCGGAAACCGGCGAGCTGGCCCACCCTGAAGCTCTGCCCACCACGGCCCTGACCAGTTGCCGGTCGGAGCCCTGCGAGGACGAAGAGCTCACTTGAGTTGAGCCAGGCGCTCGCGAACCGAGCGCTCGATCCCGGCGGCATCCAGGCCGCACATCGACAGCAGCTTGGCGGGGTCGCCATGCTCGACGAACTCATCGGGCAAGCCCAGCATCACCAGAGGATGGCTGACGCCTGCTGCCGACAAGGCCTCGGCCACAGCGGCACCCGCACCACCGGGAATGCAACCCTCTTCCACCGTCACCAGCAGATCGTGGGTGCGCGCCAGCTCGAGCACCAGCGCGGTGTCCAGCGGTTTGACAAAGCGCATATTCGCCACGGTGGCATCCAGCTGATCACCCGCAGCCAATGCCGGATACAGCATCGTGCCAAACGCCAGGATGGCCACCTTGGGGCCTTGCGCCTGCTGGCTGTGACGGCGGATCTCGCCCTGCCCCCAAGGCATCGGGGTCAACTCGGGCTGTACCGGCACACCGGCGCCTGTGCCGCGCGGATAGCGCACCGCGACGGGATGATTCTGGTGGTGCGCCGCCGTCAGGGCCTGGCGCAATTCATTCTCGTCCGACGGCGTCAGCATGCTCATATTGGGCACGCAGCGCACAAACGCGATGTCGAAGGCACCCATGTGCGTGGCGCCGTCGGCTCCGACGATGCCGGCCCGGTCCAGGGCAAAGACCATGGGCAGATTCTGCAAGGCGACGTCATGGATCAACTGGTCATAGCCACGCTGCAAGAAGGTCGAATAGATCGCCACGACCGGCTTGAGCCCTTCGCAAGCCAGACCGGCCGCAAAAGTGACAGCGTGCTGCTCGGCGATGCCCACGTCGAAGTAACGGCCCGGGAAGCGCTGCTCGAACTCGACCATGCCGGAGCCCTCGCGCATGGCCGGCGTGATGCCAACCAGACGCGAATCGTGCGCAGCCATGTCGCACAGCCACTGGCCGAACACCTGCGTGAAGGTGGGCTTGACCGGCTCGGTAGCCGGCACCTTCTTGAGACCCACAGCAGGGTCGAACTTGCCCGGCCCGTGATAGGCGATCGGGTCGGCCTCGGCCAGCTTGTAGCCATAGCCCTTCTTGGTCACCACGTGCAGGAACTGCGGGCCATGGCGGTCGCGCAGGTTCTCCAGCGTGGGAATGAGCGAGTCCAGATCATGCCCATCAATGGGGCCGACATAGTTGAAGCCGAACTCTTCAAAGATGGTGGCAGGCACCACCATGCCCTTGGCATGTTCTTCCAGCTTCTTGGCCAATTCGAACAGCGGCGGCGCATTGCGCAAGACCTGCTTGGCGCTCTCGCGCGCAGCTGCATAGAACCGGCCCGACATCAGACGTGCCAGGTAACGGTTCAAGGCGCCCACGGGAGGCGAGATCGACATGTCGTTGTCGTTGAGCACCACCAGCACATCGGCCATACGGCCATGATGTGGCACCCCGGCGTTGTTCAGGGCCTCGAAAGCCATCCCGGCCGTCATCGCGCCATCGCCAATGATGGCGACGGCCTTGCGGGACTCGCCACGTATCTGCGCGCCAATGGCCATGCCCAGAGCGGCCGAGATCGAGGTGGACGAGTGCGCCGTGCCAAACGTGTCGTACTCGCTCTCGTCACGACGCGGAAAGCCGCTCATGCCACCCAACTGGCGCAGCGTGGGCATGCGATCACGACGCCCCGTCAGGATTTTGTGCGGATAGGTCTGGTGGCCCACATCCCACACCAGACGGTCTTCTGGCGTGTTGAACACGTAGTGCAGGGCCACGGTCAGCTCGACCGTACCGAGGTTGGACGACAAGTGCCCGCCCGTGCGGGAGACGCTTTGCAGCAGGTACTCACGCAATTCGGTGGCCAACTGCTTCAACTCCCCGCGCGACAGGCGGCGAATGTCGGCTGGCGACTCGATCCGGGACAACAAGGGATACGTCATGTCTGATCCATCCATGGAGGACTTGTTCTGTTCAATGGTCACGGTGCACGATCCGTTCCGCCAATGCGGTCAGCATGGCGGTGGCGTTCTCGCCCAATTCGCTGCGCACCAGGGCTTGACGCGCACGTGTCAGCAACTGAGCTGATTCTGCCTGGGCGCGCTCCAGCCCCAACAGGCTCACATAAGTCGGTTTGTTGGCGTCGGCATCTTTGCCCGCCGTCTTGCCCAATTTATCGGATGCCTGGGTGGCGTCCAGCACATCGTCGACGATCTGGAAAGCCAGACCGATCGCGTCGCCGAAATCGCTCAGGGCCAGCCATGCCACGCTGTCGGGCGACAGGCCGCCGCACGCCGCGCCCATCTGCACGCTGCCCAGCAACAAGGCGCCCGTCTTGCGCCGGTGCATGTCGCGCAGGCTCGCCTCGTCCAGGGCCATGCCGACACTGGCCAGATCAATGGCCTGCCCACCGGCCATGCCGAACTGGCCAGCCGCCCGTGCCAGCAAACCGCACAAGCGGGCTTGCAGACGGCCGTCCACGCCCTGCCCGTCCACGGGCTCGTCGGGGGTCAACACTTCAAAGGCGAGCGTCTGCAGGGCATCGCCTGCCAGCAAGGCTTGCGCCTGCCCGAATTGCACGTGAACCGTGGGCTTGCCCCGACGCAGGACATCGTTGTCCATGCAGGGCATGTCGTCGTGAACGAGCGAGTAGGCATGGATCATTTCCATGGCGCAGGCGGCCCGCATGGCAGCTTCGCCTCCGCCATTCACGCGGTCGGCGCCCGCTGCCTCCGCTGCGGCCAGAACCAGAAGCGCACGCAGGCGCTTGCCACCGTCCAGCACGCCATAACGCATCGCTTGCCCCAGACCCGCCGGCGAATCGGCGGGCACCCAGGCATCCAGCGAGGCCTCGACGCGACGCAGGGCATGGGCGGACCAGGAAGAAAACGCAGCGCTCATGGTGTGTCCATGGGCTTGAGCTGCCCCGATTCGAGCAGCTTCACCTGCGCTTCCACGGCATCGAGGCGCTCGCGGCAGAACTGCAGCAACTGGGCGCCCCGTTGATAGCTGGTCAGCAACTGATCCAGGGGCAATTGCCCGGCCTCCATTTTGGCGACCAGGGATTCCAGTTCGGACAGGGCTTGCTCGTAGCTAAGATCGGGGGGCAACCCGGCTTCGGCAGCGTTTTTTCCAGCAGAGGCAGACGATTTGGCCATGGTGTCGCCCGATGCTCGGGTGTCGAAGGCAAACGGGTATTCTATTTCGACGCGGATACCAAAACACAGAAACATCCGGGCCGACAGGGGCTGGCCCGCCCCCGGTCTGGGTGGTGGATTCAGTCAAATCAAACCCGATCTGGCGCCGCCGGGTACAATCGTGGGTTTCCCCGCAGATTGGTCTGTGGGGGGTTGACATTGGTTTTTGGAGATCCTGGGGATCATGTCTGACCTGAGTAATGCGCTCACAGCCCTCTCGCGCAGCCGCACGCAGCTGCCCGTGTCCGTCTATTTCGACGAGATGCTTTATCAGAAGGAGCTGGCGCGCATCTTCCAGTCCGGTCCACGCTACCTGGGACACGCTTTGGCGGTGCCCGAGGTAGGCGACTATTACGCGCTGCCCCAGGAAGGGGAAGGCCGTGCTTTGGTGCGCACGCCCGATGGCGTCGAGCTGATCTCCAACGTCTGCCGACATCGTCAGGCCATCATGCTCAAGGGCCGCGGCAACGCCCGGCACAACATCGTCTGCCCCTTGCACCGCTGGACTTACAGCCACAAGGGTGAATTGATCGGCGCGCCGCACTTCGACCACGACCCCTGCCTGAATCTGAACAACTACAAGATTCAGAACTGGAACGGCCTGCTGTTTGAAGACAATGGCCGCGACATCGCAGCCGACCTGGCCGGCATCGACGCGCGCTTCAAACCCGGTGGCGATCTGGACTTCAGCGGCTACGTGCTCGACAAGGTCGAACTGCACGAGTGCCACTACAACTGGAAGACCTTCATCGAGGTCTATCTGGAGGACTACCACGTCGGCCCGTTCCACCCCGGCCTGGGCAACTTCGTCACCTGTGACGACCTGCGTTGGGACATGGCCAAGGAGTACTCGGTGCAAACCGTGGGCGTGGCGCGCACCTTCGACAAGCCGGGCTCCGAGGTCTACAAGAAGTGGCACGACGTGGTGCTCAAGTACCGCAACGGCGAGCGCCCCACACAAGGCGCCGTGTGGTTGACCTACTACCCCACGATGATGGTCGAGTGGTATCCGCACGTGCTGGTCGTGTCCAACATGTACCCGCAAGGCCCGAACAAGACGCTCAACGTGGTCGAGTTCTACTACCCCGAAGAGATCGTCGCCTTCGAGCGCGAATTCGTTGAAGCCCAGCAGGCCGCCTACATGGAAACCTGCATCGAGGACGACGAAATCGGTGAGCGCATGGACGCCGGTCGCAAGGCCCTGTTCGATCGCGGCGACAACGAAGTCGGCCCCTATCAAAGCCCCATGGAAGACGGCATGCAGCACTTCCATGAGTGGTATCGCCGCGCGATGGACTTCAAGGACTGAAAGTCCGCCCCGTGAACGCAGTCAGTCGGCATGTCAGCAAACTGTCAGCCGCCTGGCTGATGGTGCTGGCCACCTTGTTGTTTGCGGGCATGGGGGTGTGCGTCAAAAAGGCCTCTGCCGAAGTCACCACGGCCGAGGTCGTTTTTTTTCGGGGTTTCGTGGGCGCCATCATGATGGGCGCTTTGGCGTGGTGGCAGGGCCTGAACCTGCAGACCCGGGTGCCGAGCCTGCACTTCTGGCGCGGCCTGGCCGGCGTGACGGCCCTGAGCTTGTGGTTTTACACCATTGGCAAGCTGCCTTTGTCGACCGCTGTGACCCTGAACTACATGTCGTCCGTCTGGATGGCGGTGTTCCTGGTGCTGCGCCAGCTGTGGCGGCGTTGGCGGGCTCGACCCAGCAAACGCATCCCTTGGCCTTTGCTGGCCGCCGTCGGGGTGGGCTTTGTCGGCGTCGCCTTGGTGCTGCGACCGACCCTGCAACGCGATCAGTGGCTGGAAGGCCTCATCGGCATCCTGTCGGGCATGCTGTCTGCCTGGGCTTACTTGCAGGTGGCCAGCCTCGGTCGAGCGGGTGAGCCCGAGCACCGCGTGGTGTTTTACTTCTCGTTGTTCGGCACCGTGGCTGGCCTGCTGATCAGCGGCCTGACTCATCTGAGCGGCCACCCTGCCTGGGTGCACCCCAGCCCGATGGGATGGGTGTGGCTGCTGGGCATTGGCGGCTTTGCCACGGTTGCGCAACTGGCCATGACCCGCGCCTATGCGCAAGGCCAGGCGCTGGTGATGGCGAGCTTGCAATACCTGGGCATCGCCCATGCATTTGTGCTGGGCGTGCTGCTGTTCGACGACCCGGTCAACCCTTTGTCCCTCCTGGGCATGGCCCTGATCGTGTTGGCGGGGCTCGGTGCCACCCGCACCAGCGCCGCCGTCAGAGACTGAGCCCTGTGATCTCAGTGGTCGTGCAAGCCGTGCACGATCGAGCCGATCATGATGAGCCCGACCGCCAGCCACACCAGTTGGAACAAGGTGTCGCGCCAGCTCAAGCGTTTTTGCAATTGTGGAATCAGGTCGGCCACCGCCACATAGACGAAGCTGCTGGCCGCCACCACCATCATGTAGGGCAGATAGTCTTTCCAAGGCCCGATCAGGAAGTAGCCCAGCACCCCGCCGACCACCGCAGACATGCCCGAGATCATGTTGTAGACCAGGGCCCGCATGCGGGTGAAGCCGGCATTGATCAACACGATGTAGTCCCCCACCTCTTGCGGGATCTCATGCGCGATGATGGCCACCGCCGTCACGAAACCCAGATGCGGATCGGCCAGGAAGGCGGCCGCGATCAACACCCCATCACAGAAGTTGTGGATGCTGTCGCCCACCAGCACACTCCACCCTCCGCGTCCGGCCTGTTCGGCATCGAAGCCATGGTGATGGTGGTGGTGGTCGTGCTCATGGTGATGCCCATGGCGATACAGCTCGGCCTTTTCCAGCAAGAAAAAGAACATCAAGCCGCAAAGCAAGGTCAGGAACAAAGCCTGAGGCGGCCGCCCGGATTCGAACGCTTCGGGCAGCACGTGCAGCAAGGCCGTGCCCAGCAACACGCCCGTGGACAAGCTCACCAGATGGCGAACAATGAGGGTCAACAAGGGCTGGGACAAGGCCGCAGCCAAAGCCACGGATACCACGCCTCCCAAAAAGGTCGCGGCCACGATGTATGTCAGAGTCATGGTGTGATCTTAGCAACGCTGTCAACCACGTTCGCGCCTTGAACTGTCATCGACAGGTAGGACAATCAGACCATGGACAAAGCACCGACCGTCAAAACCCCTGCCAGCCACGCCACGCATCTGGAGGCCAGCCGCTTTCCGCACCTGCTGGCCTCCATCGACATGGGGTCGAACAGCTTTCGGCTGGAGATCGCCGAACTGAGCAAGGGGCGCTACAAGCGCATCGACTACCTCAAGGAAACGGTGCGCCTGGGCGCCGGGCTCGACACCCACGGGCTGCTGACGGAAGAGGCCACCCAGCGCGGTCTGGCTTGCCTGGCGCGCTTTGCACAGCGCCTCAGGGGCTTTGCCTCGTGGCAGGTTCGTGCGGTGGCCACCCAGACGCTGCGTGAAGCGCGCAACCGGGATGCCTTTCTGACCCGAGCCAACCGCGTGCTCGGGCACCCCATCGAAGTCATCGCCGGACGCGAAGAGGCACGCCTGATCTATCAAGGTGTGGCCCGCTTGCAACCCAGCGAAGTGCCCCGGCTGGTGATCGATATCGGTGGCCGCTCCACCGAGATGATCCTCGGTCGCGGCAGACTGCCTCAGCGCGCCGAATCCTTTGGCGTGGGCAGTGTCAGCCTGTCGATGCGGCACTTCCCGGAAGGCCGCTTCACCGCCGAGGGTTTCCGCTCGGCTCAGATCGCCGCGGGCGCCGAACTGGAAGAAGCGCTGACCTTGTTCTCGCGCGCCCAATGGCAAGAGGCATTGGGCTCATCGGGCACCGTCGGCGCAGTCTCACAGCTGTTGGAAGCCAGCGGCATCACCGATGGCAGCATCACCCCGGACGGATTGCGCTGGTGCATTGAACGCTGCCTGCAAGCTGGATCGACCGAAGACCTGACCTTGCCCGGCCTCAAGCAAGACCGCAAAGCCGTGTTGGGTGGTGGCCTGTCGATCTTGTACACCTTGGCCATGCAGTTCGACATCGAGATCATGCGACCGGCCCGGGGTGCCCTGCGGCAAGGCGTGATCTTCGACCTGGAAGAGCGCATTGAAGCCGCTCGCAACCGCCGCCTGCCCGACCCTCGTGACGCTGCCGTTCGGGAATTGCAGCAGCGCTTTCGGGTGGACACGGGTCAGGCGGACCGGGTGCGCGAGCGTGCGCTCCAACTGTGGGCGTCCATGCAACGCAGCGAGCGGCTGGACGGCGAAGCCGCGCGCGAACTGGGCTGGGCCTGCTCTTTGCACGAGATCGGCATGATGGTCTCGCATCACGATCACCATCGTCATTCATCCTATCTGCTGAGCCATGTGGATGCGGCCGGCTTCTCGCAATCGCAGTTGCGTCGTCTCGCGACGATGGTGCTGGGACAGCGCGGCGAGCTCATCAAACTGGCCGAACACATGCACGACAAAGGACTGATGGTTCAGGTGCTGTGCCTGCGTCTGGCCATCATCTTGCACCACGCCCGGATGGACTTGCCGGCCAAGCTCGCACAGATCCACAAGGGCCGCACGCGCCACCGCATCAGCCTGCCCAGGCGTTGGGCCGAGCAGCACCCCCGCACCCTGCATTTGCTGCAGGAAGAGGCACGCCGCTGGGACAACCACGGGCCCAGCGGACTCGATATCCAGTTGCTCAGTTGAGCCGGTTTATTTCTTCTTCTTGCTCAGGCTGCGCTTGTAGACGGGGCCCCACATCGGGTGCCCTGCTTCGGCTTTGGTCAGCGCAAACTGAGGATCGGCGGCACGCGCTGCCTTGAAGGCGGCCAGGCATTGCGCCTCGCGCTTGCTGGTGCAGAAGATGAAGGCCAGATGCTTGTTGGCCGCAGCCACGTCGGCCGGTTTGGCCAGGCCCATCTGCAGTGCCGACTTCAAGTCCAGCTCAGCCTGCTGATACTGCGCGGCCTGATAGCCCTTGATGCCTTGGGCCAGCAGGGCCTCGGGCGTGACCACCGCAGCGGCGGGAGCGGCCTCCGGTGCGGGCGCCGGCGCAGATGCCACTTGGGGTGGCGGGGGCGCCGAGTCTGCCGACGAGGCACGTGGGCCGTGTGCACACCCGGCCAGGGCCGACAACATCACCACGGCCGACAGGCCAAAGCGCACTCCAGAACGTTGCAAAGTCATAAACCTACCTGTTGATCAGAATTGATGTTCCAGGGCGTATGTTCGCCCTGATTTGATCACGATCACCCTCTTGAAAACGGGCGAGTCGCCGTTGCTGATGGTGACCGTGTGCTTGCCGGGGGGCAAGTTCAAATGGTTCAGGGGCGGTGTGACCCCCATTGCGCGGCCGTCTACGCTGACCTCACCCCACGGGCTGACGGCCAGGGTGACACGCCCCGGCGGCCCATCCACGACATCGGGTTTGGCCACCGCTTCCGGTGCGGCGGCCACCGGGGTCGAGGCGGCCCCAGATGCAGCGGCCTCTGGCGCCAGAGCCGAAGAGGCCGGCGGCATCAGCGCCGCCACGGGCCCGGATGCCGCAGCCGCAGCGGTTTGCACGACCGGGGTCGTCACCACAGGCGGTGGCGCGACGGCGGGCACCACCGTGGGCACCACGGCGGATGTCGCCACTCGCGCCGCATCGGGGACCGGAGCGGCGGGCGTACGCCACGCCATCCACACGCCGCCGGCAACCACCAGCCCCCCCAGGCCGGCTGCCATGGGCCACCACTTGGGCAGGGCCTGGCGCCACGCGGCCTGACGGGCAGGCTCGCCCACATTGGTGCTTGTCAGCGCGGCATCACTGAGTCGACTGGCTTTGGACTCGTCCAGCCAGTCCCGCAATTCTTGAGACAGCACCCGCGCCGATCGCGTACGCTGCGACAAATCACGCGCCATCGCGCGCGCCGCGATCTCTGACAGGGCCTTGGGCGCATCCGGGTTGACCTCATGCGCCAGCGGCACCGGCTTGTTCAACACCGCGTCGGCGATTTCTTCCAGGCTGTTGCCATTGAAAGCGCGCCGGCCGGTCAGCAATTCGAACAGCACCACACCCAGCGCGTAGACGTCCACCCGGCGATCGACCGACTCGTGCCGCACTTGCTCGGGCGCCATGTAATACGGCGAGCCGCCCACGATCTCCTGAAAGCGACTGTGCTCGTCGTCCTTGCTCAAAGATTCGACCTGCCGGATGCGTGCAATGCCAAAGTCCAGCACCCGAGGTTGGGCCCGGCCCACCATGAAGATGTTGGCCGGCTTGATATCCCGGTGGATCACGCCCTTGTGGTGGGCGTAGCTCAAGGCATCGGCCACCCGCCGCACGATCAGCGCAGACTGAACCGGGGTCGGCCGCCAGCCAACGGACAGCAGCTGCCGCAGGTCCTTGCCCTTGAGCAGCTCCATGGCGATGTACGTGCCCTGGGCGCTGGTCCCGGCGTCGTACACGGTCACGATATTGGGGTGATTGAGGCTGCCGGCCGCTTTCGCCTCGTTCAGAAACAAGGCATTGAACTGAGGCCGATCCTGCTCGGGTAGATCCACATGCAAGGTCTTGATGGCAATCAGCCGCGACAACAGCGGATCATGGGCCGCGTACACCGTGCCCAGGCCGCCCTCACCAATGGCGAACTTGAGCGCATAGCGCCCGATGTGCCCGACGCTGGGCATCAGATCGGGGCGCTCCCGGCGGTTATCGGGTGCCTCGGCCTCAGACGGCAAGGGACGCGTCTGCTCCAGCGTGTCCGAGTCCTCGGGCACAACGGGACGGCCGACCACGTCCTCTTCATGAGGCTCGGTTACTGCAGGCTGTGTAGGGTCAAAGGACACGGAACGGGAACCCCCCTCTTGGGCGTCCTCTTACCGCTTGACAGGACGCGCCGCCTTGACTTCGTCGGGCCTGAGGCCCGGCGCCAGGTGGTCCAGCACACCGTTGACATACTTGTGCCCATCGGTGCCGCCGAAACTCTTAGCCAACTCTACGGCTTCATTGATCGCGACTTTATAGGGCACATCCAGACAATGTGCCAATTCGTACGCACCAATCCACAGCACAGCATGCTCGACTGGGGACAATTCCTCAATCGGACGGTCCAGAAACTTCACCAGATCGGCGTCCAGTCTGGACGCCTGGTCGATGCAACCATGCAGCAGGGCATCGTAATGCGGGCGGTCGCACTTGGCAAAGTCTTCCTGCTCACGGATGTGGGCATCAATGGCCGACGTGTCACGCTTGTTGATCTGCCATTCGTACAGGCCCTGCAGCGCAAATTCACGGGCACGGCGACGCGAGGACTTGGCACGATCGCGACCCGCGGGAGCCGGTTTGCGCGCCGGGCGTCCTTCAACAGGCGCCTTGGGGGTGGAATCAGGGGTCGAGCTCACAGCAGGTCATCCAGCAAATTGGCCATTTCGACGGCCACACGGGCAGCATCGCGGCTCTTTTCAACGACACGGGCTTCGGCCTGTGCCTGGTTCTCGACCGTGAGGATGGCGTTGGCAATCGGAATGTGGTGATCCAGGCTGACGCGGCTCACGCCAGCGCCGCTTTCGTTGGCCACCAACTCGAAGTGATAGGTCTCGCCACGGATGATGCAACCCAAGGCCACCAAGGCATCGAAGCGGTCGCTGTCGGCCATGGCTTGCAGCGCCGTGGGCACTTCCAGGGCGCCGGGCACGGTCACGTGCCGAATGTGCTTGGGCGACACGCCCAGGGCGATCAGTTCGTCCTTGCAGACCTGGGCCATCTGGCCGGTCAATGCGTCATTGAAGCGGGCTTGAACGATGCCGACGTGCAGATCACGTCCGTTCAAGTCAACCGCTTGTCCTTTGTCAGCGCCTTGCATGAGTCAATTCCAGGTAAAGAGCGAGTGGGTTCGAAAGTAAAGAACAAACGCGACACAAGGTCACGCTGAAGGCGACAGCACCTGGCCGTCTGCCGTCTGGAAGCCGGTGACTTCCAGGCCGTAGCCGACCATGCTGGGCAGACGCTGCTGATTGCCCAGCAAACGCATGCGTTGCACACCGAGGGTGCGCAAGATTTGAGCGCCCACGCCGTAAGTGCGCAGGTCAACCGGGGTCTTGGGCGCCTGTTGAGGCTCGGCTGGCAGCAGGCGTTCGAGCAAGCGCTCGGATTCATCGCCGGCATTGAGCAGGATCACCACACCGCGCCCCGCTTCGCGGATGGCAGCCAGGGCCTTGGGCAGGGGCCAGGAATGCGAGCGGCTGCCCGCGTCCAGCCAATCCAGCACGGACAAGGGCTCGTGCACGCGCACCAGCACATCGTCGGTGGCCGCCCATTGACCGAGACTGAGGGCCAGGTGCACGCCGCCCGTGCGGTCCTTGAACACACGCGCCTCAAACGGGCCTTCTGGCGTTTCCATGGTGCGCGCACCCAGTTGCTGAATCAGCGACTCGTTGCGGCTGCGGTATTCGATCAGGTCGGCAATGGTGCCGATCTTGAGGTTGTGCTCTTTGGCGAAGACTTCCAGATCAGGCAGACGGGCCATGGTGCCGTCGTCGTTCATGATCTCGCAGATCACCGAAGAGGGGGTCAGACCAGCCATGCCAGCCAGATCGCAGCCGGCTTCGGTGTGTCCGGCGCGCATCAGCACGCCACCATCTTGCGCCTGCAAGGGAAAGATGTGACCGGGCTGCACCAGATCCGACGCCTTGGCATCACGGGCCACCGCGGCTTGCACCGTGCGGGCGCGGTCGGCGGCCGAGATCCCCGTCGTCACGCCTTCGACTGCTTCGATGGAGACCGTGAACGCGGTGCCGTGCTTGGTGCCGTTGCGCGTGGCCATCGGTGGCAACTGCAGGCGCTCACATCGCTCGCGCGTCAGAGTCAGGCAAATCAGGCCCCGGCCGTACTTGGCCATGAAGTTGATCGCTTCAGGGGTGACGTGGTCAGACGCCACGATGAGATCGCCCTCGTTTTCGCGGTCTTCTTCATCCACCAGGATGACCATGCGACCGGCGGCCAACTCGGCAATCAGCTCAGGAATGGGAGAAATCGGCATCGGGAGATTGTAGGCGCGCTGGCCTGCTCTTTTGGGGAAAACACCAAGAATGCGGGGCGTTATTGGGGCAATTTGCCCTCAACCGTCATCATTCTTTCCACATAGCGGGCGATCAGGTCCACTTCGAGATTGACTTGGGAGCCCACCTTGAGGGTGCCCAGCGCGGTGTTCTCGATGGTGTGGGGGATCAGGTTGATGCTGAACTGCGCGGTGCCGCCCTGCTCGTCTTCCACCTGGTTGACCGTCAGGCTGACGCCGTTGACCGTGATGGACCCCTTGTAAGCCAGGAAACGGGCCAGGCTTTGCGGTGCCCGGATGCGCAGCAGCCAGGACTCGCCCACGGGCTCGAACACCACCACGTCGCCCACACCGTCGACGTGGCCGGTGACCAGATGGCCCCCCAGGCGGTCGTGGGTGCGCAGGGCTTGTTCCATGTTGACCGTGCCCAGGGTGTTGAGGCCCACCGTGCGAGCCAGGCTCTCGGCCGACACGTCGATGGTGAAGCGGCCGGCAGCCACGTCAAAACTGGTCACCGTCATGCAGGCGCCGTTGATGGCGATGCTGTCGCCCAGTCCGACGCCCTCCAGGTAACCGGGGGGCGTTTGCAAGGTCAGGCGACGCCCATGGCTGGGGTCCGCCCCCAAGGGTTGCGAGTCGACGATCTGGCCCACGCCTGTGATGATGCCGGTGAACATAACAATGCCTTTGCTGAAATCGTTGTGAGGGTCAGAACAGCTCGCGTCCGGGGGCTCGGGCGCGAATCCGCAGATCATCTCCGATCTGCTGGACGTCCACGTATTGAAGGGTCTTGGCCTGAGACAGCTGCGCCAAGGGAGGCAAGGCTGCCAGGGGGCGACCGGGCCCCATGAACTTGGGCGCAAGATACAACAGGAACTCGTCGACCAGGTCCAACTGCATCAAGGCGGCGTTGAGTGTGGCGCCTGCTTCTACATGCAATTCGTTGACACCGCGACCGGCCAGATCCGCCAGCACCCAGTTCAGGTCCAGCCGTTCGCCGCAGGTCGGCGCTTGCACTTCCAAAGTCTGCGGAAAGTCGCCCGGCGCAGCGGCTGCGCGGTAAATCAAGGCTTGGCCGGGTGGCTGAAGCAGTTGCGCGGTCCGGGGCGTGCGCCAATGGGTGTCCAGCACCACACGCAGGGGCTGACGCGGCGTGTCCACGCCCCGCACATCCAGCCGAGGGTCGTCATCCAGCACGGTGCCCACCCCGGTCAGAACGGCGCCGGCACGGGCCCGCCATTGGCGCCCATCCAGCCTGGCGGCCTCTCCGGTGATCCATTGGCTGTCCCCATTGTCCAGGGCCGTGCGCCCATCGAGGGTGCCGGCCATCTTCATGCGGACCCAAGGGCGTTGCCGCACCATGCGCGAGAAGAATCCGATGTTGTCGAGCCAAGCTCGGCGGGCCAACTCGTGATGACGCGGCAACACATCGACCCGGATGCCGGCATCGCGCAAGCGCTGCACGCCCCGCCCGGCCACCAGGGGATTGGGGTCGAGCAAGGCCACCACCACGCGAGCCACCCCCGCTTGGACCAAAGCCTCGGCACAGGGCGGCGTGCGGCCGAAATGGGAGCAGGGCTCCAGCGTGACGTAAGCCGTGGCACCCGCCACCTGCAGGCCTCGCGTTTGCACGTCGCGCAGGGCCATGACTTCGGCATGCGGCCCGCCCGTTTCCTGCGTGTGGCCGGCGCCGATGAGTTGGCCGTCGCGCCACAGGGTGCAGCCCACGGCGGGATTGGGGGGGCAGATGCGTTGTGCCCGCAGCCCCCAATCCAGCGCCAGGCTCATGGCCTGCACATCGAAGGTATCCAATTGAACGTCCATGGTGCCGATCATCGCATCACTGCAACTGGTCTGGCGCCATTTGAACCACGTAGGTCACAGGCACAGCCTGACCCGCCAATTGAGCAGGCGCCATCGAGGTACGGGCCAGCGGCTTCAGCAACGCCGGGATCCAGTCGGCGTGGGGCTCGGCGTCGAGCAGCTCCACATGATCGATCTGCCCGGCTGCGGACACCCACAGGCGCACCGTGATGCGCCAAGCCACCGAGGTGTTCGGGATTTGAGCCCAGTCCAATTGCCAGTCGTCCTGCGGATGCGGAAAGGCGTCCACCTGCTCCACCGCCAGGTAATCTGAGGGCAGCGGTGTCCAGGGCCGGTTCTCACCGGCAGGGGGCAGCGCGATCGGCACGGACCCTGTCAGCGCGGGCTGGTCAGGCTCTGCGCCCTCGGCGGCAGGTCGTTGAGGAAGGGGCAAGGCGTCGGCGGCGACTCGCGGCTTGGCTGGCTGAAGCACCGTGGTGCGCAGACGGAGCGGGGTGGATGCGGCCAGTTGCCAGTGGCCCGCCCCCGCGACAGACCGCGCTTGCTGCCACCAGGCCAACAGGCCGGTGTGGATGGCCAACACGACCACCACCACAGCCAGCAGTCGCCACGAGGGTCTTCTCATGTCAGCGATGGCCGTTTATGCAGCAGGCCTTGCGGGATGCAGTCAATGCCAGCATGCGGCCACAGCGGCCGGCAAGGTGGCGTACCGGTCGGTGTCGTAGTTGACCACGGAGCGGGTCCCGTCCTGGGTCAGCGTCAGGTCACCGCAGGGGTCGTGGGCCATGGCGCTACCGGTCTGGCGGGTGGCCGTGAGGGTGTAGGTCGTGCCGGCTACCGTGACGCCCAAGGTGTACATGGTGGCCCCTTCGGAGGCCGGCGGCGAGGTCACGAAAGAGGTCTGCGCATCGAAATCGGTGTTGCGCGTGGTTTCGCCGGTTGACGTGTAGCGATAGCGCTCCGAGTAGTAACGCTCCATCCACTGCTGCGCGGCCATCATGCGGGCGCGGGCATCGGCCCGGCGGCCCTTGGCCACATGCTCGGTATAAGACGGATACGCCACGGCAGCCAGAATCGCCACGATGGCCACCGTGATCATCAACTCGATCAGCGTGAAGCCACGCGAACGCCAAGACAGACTACGCATAGAGGGCCTCATTGATAGGTCTTCAGGCCCGGGATCACGCGCCACTGGATGCGGCCGCTGCTGGAAGCCGGCTTCACGGACAGCTCCCAGTTGCGGCCCTCAATGCGCAAGGCGTCCTTGCCGGTTTCAGGATTCACCGTCTGGTCCGAGACCACCAGCACTTTGGGATCGGTCACCGCCAACCCCACGGCACCACTGGTGGGCAACAAACCGTGGATGGCCAGCCCTTGTGTCGGGCTCAGGGCATACAGGGTGGCGGACGGCGCCGTCTGGCACAGCTCCTCGGTACTCGGGTTGGGCCAGACCGTGGTGAAGAACAATACGCCCGATCGCACCACCGGCGTCGACAGCACCATGTCGCCCGACCCGGAGCTTTGCCCCGGTGTCACGGGGAAGTCGAGATACCAGCCATCCTGAGTGGTCCAGTTGATCGCCGTCGCGGCGGTATCGGTCGACAAGGTGACGTTCCCTGTGGTGGCGTCGCGCACCAACTGGCGCCGCAGCAGGCTCGCCTGTGTGGGCAGCGACCGGGTCGTGGTCGCGGTGCTGGAGGTGACCGCAAAATTGCCGCGGTCCCAGATCGTGTAGAAACGCTGTGGCAAGCGGGTGTTGGGGAAGTCCCCGGCCACGATGGATTTGCCCGTTCCAAAGCCAACCATCACGCCGCCCATGCCGGGATAGGTGACCACCGGTGCAGTGGTGATCGGCAGTGGCTCGCCCGTCCCGTCAGGCAGCGTCATCCGCGCCTGGAACATGGGCACAGCAGTGTCCCCCGACTTGAAGGCGGAGCCCCAATCGGCCGGGTTGCTGGAGCTGATGTCGAACTTCCAGACATTGCCCTTGAGGTCGGTGGCGTAAACCCAGTCTGCCGTGCCGTTGTTGTCGATGTCGACCCAGGTCGCGCCCATCAGGCCATTGCCCGAGTCCGTCGCAGCGGTTGGCAGCTTGATGACGCGCCCGACCCAGCTGCCCACGTCCGTGCCGGCGTCCTGCCGTCCCGACACATCCAGGAAGAACAAATAGCCCCGGCCATTGGCAGAGCCATAGCCGTTGGGGACCATCAATGCAAAGCGGCCATTGTTCAGGCGGACCACGTTGTTGGGCTGGCCCGATGAGCGGTGCACCACCGGGTCGATGAGGACATAGCCCAGATCGCTGTCGTCCTGCGCACTGAACATCCATTTGAAGATGCTGCCCGCATTTGTCTGTGCGGTCTTCAGCGGGCCGGCAGCCGTGGTGTTCGTGACGTCCAGGGCGAACACGGCTCGGCCACCGCGACCCAGGCTGCTGAACAGATACGTGGCCCAGGTGCCTGCACCGGTGTCCGCCAGATGCACGTCGGCGGTGAAGGGACTGCCATCCATGGTCGCCGTGATGGAGCGCGTGGACTCGCGGCTGGCCGCCCGCAAACCGCCCATCAAGGGACTGGGCAAGTAAGACATCCAGGGCTCACCCGTGGTGGCGTTGAAGGCGTGAAGCATCGAGTCGTTGGACGCGACCCACAGCAAAGATGGGTAGCGGCCGTTGACCCGCGTCATGGCAAAGTCCCGATACGACGCCCAGCCGGAGGGCAAGTCCACATCGGTGGCGCGCAGCAAGGCGCCACGCTGCAGCCAGGGTGCCGCATTGACGATGGGCCCCAGCACGTTGGTGGGCTGCTTGCGCAGGTCACCCGTGGCATAACCGCCTCGTGCGTAGTCCACCATGTCCTTCCAGCTGTCCGAGCCAGCATCGGCATTGAGCGCAGCGCGCACCGTGGCCAAGACCGCAGACGTGTCGTCGCTCAAACTTTCTCGGGTCAAAGGCATCCCGATCAGTCCGACGTTGGTGATGACCTGTCGGGTGGGAGGCGTGTCAGCGGCGGCCGGTCGCGAGGCCTGGGTGAGCTTGTCGCCCAGCTCAAAGCTCGGATCCTTCTTGAAGCCCCCATCGGCGAACGCGTAGGCTTTGACCGTGCCGGTGTGGGCCTTGGCGTCGAACTCAGCCACGTACTTCAGGCTGGTGCTGATCAACTGGGCGGTCGACACGGCCGGCGTCGAGTTGCCGACTGCGAGGATCTTGTCCAGCGCCTTGCGCAGGCCCGCTTCCAGCTTGGCCGGATCACGCGCCAGGAAGTAGCCTTCAGCGGGCGAGCTGGCGTCGGGCAAGGTGCCCGCATACGAAGCCGAGAATTTTTCCTCACCCGTGGTGAAGCTGCCGTACTTGGCTGCGTACCAAAGCGGGTCATTCAAGACGGAGCCGGCCTTGCCTGCGTTGAAGGTAAAGGTGCGGGTCGATGCCGTCCCGATGCCATCGAAGCCCACCTTGGCCGTTTCGTACACAGTCGGCCAGGCCCAGTTGTCAAAGCCGCCGCCCGCTGCGGTGGTGGGCATGCCGGCATCGTCATAACGGCAACGCAGGTTGTAGTCTTGCCTGGACAAGGTCGTCGTCACGGGGTTGCAGTCGCCATAGGCGATCGCGTGGCTGCCATGGGTGATGTAGGTGCCAGCATCGTCGACCGCCCCCGTGATGGTGAACCCATGCGAGCCCGGCAGGCCGCCGTCGACGTTGAGGATGTCGGTGGTGACCTTGACACCGCTGCTGGTGATGACATACGAGATGTAGCCGACGATGTCCATGTCGTAGTCACCGCCGAACTGGGCATCGTTCCAGGTCACCACATAGGAAGCGGCCGTCGTCTTGCCGCTCGAATCACTGGTCGAACTCAGAAGCTTGATCGTCAGCATGGCGCCAGGCATCCAGGTGTCCGTGGCCGTGATGCGGCTCTTCAAGTCCCAGAAGCTGGTGGGGGTGATGTAGACCTTGGCGCCGCTGGTCGGGTCGACCACTTCAATGCGGGCCACGCCGCCCCCCATGGCTGCGGCCATCGTCTTGACACGCAGGGCATAGCCGGGCAAATCCGAGGGCAAGGGTTTGCTGGCGAAGCCGGGGATGTCTCTGCTGGTCCCGTCTGTGTTGCGAATGGCGCGGGTGTTGCCATACAGGGCCGCGCCGGCAGACAGGTAGCTGCCCTGGGTCGCAGGCGCTTCGGGGCAAATGCCCGAGACCTGCCACAGATGCGTGACTTCCTTGCCCGAGCAGTCCTTGCCCCAGCCACCGGAGACGTCCGCCACAGCTCGGGTGGTGCCGGTGATGCCTTCGCGATCACCCACGGTGTCTGTGAAGGACGCCAGCGTGTCACTGCCGCGATTAGGCAGGTCGCCAAACTGAGCCACGTCGTCCCGGTCATAGCTGACCGCACTGCTGGAGATGGCCAGCATGTTCAAGGGCCGACAAATGCTCTTGCCATACACCTGGCCGCGTGTCAGCCCTGATGTGCCTGACACGGTCGCGGCGTCATCCAGAGGGTCTTGCCGCGAGGGTTTGGGCAAACCCAGCGCCTCATCCAGTGCCGCCGTGGGGGCCGCGGCGCCCTTGTTGGCGTAGTAGGACAGGGCCCCGATCAGCATCTCGCCAATGGGGTTGCCCCATGATGGGAACTGCTTATTGACCAGCGAGCCGGGCATCACCCAGTTGAACGTGCCGCCCGCATAAGACGGTGTCCCGGCGTTGTACAGGCGAAAGGCATCGAAGGACTTGATGATGCCGCCAGCGCAAGGCGACGTGGCCGCTTTGTGGCAGAAGGTTCCGTCGGCCCTGACCTCGTCGTTGAGGTTGCCGATGTTCTTGCGCAGCACGCCACCCGACAGGTTGTTGTCGTAGCTGCCCGAGACCAGACCGAACTCGGCCCGAGCCGACTCGGTCGCCGACGGCGCAAAGCCATAGTCCAGCAAGATGCCCGAGGGCTTCAAAGCAGTCTGGACCACGCCATCCGTGTCCCGGTAGTCAAAGCGCTTGCAATTCTCCAGACCCATGAGCGCAATGCTCGCGCAAGCCTGCACGCGAATGCGCAAGCCATCCGAGCCGATTCCGGGTGGCAGATCATCCGCATCGTTGAACGGGGCGATGGCGCCATGATCAGGCATCCCCGAGGCGGCCGCATCGCGCTTGAAGTATTGGACCAGCTTGGCGCCGAACCAGTAGTCCGCATTGGCCGAGTTGGCCGTGTCCTTGGAGGGGCGCCACTGGCACACCTTTTTGGCCATGGTGGACCACAGCAGATAGTTGCCCTTGACCATGCGAAGGATGGGCGCCCCGGTCGTGGCATCGCCCGTGGTGGACAGGGCGCAGGTGGTCAAACCCACATAGGCGCCGTCCTTGTTCTTCAAATCGTCGGTTGTAAACGGCGTGTACTTGCCAATGTCTGTGCCACGGTAGTACTTGGCAAACGCATGTGCGTCGGTACCCAACTGGGCCAGTTGCAAGATGGTGGACGTTGGCGTGTCCGTCTCGCGGAAGCCGCCATACAGCATCTTGCGCACCACGTCGATGCGCGTCATGGTCGCCCAGTTCAGGAAGTTGCCGCTCCAGCGCGCATCGGTCACACCCTGACACCCATTGGACGCATCGCGAAAGCCTCCGGGCACGAACTTGTCACCATCGTGCCGATAGCACTTGCTGGGGTCAAAGTAGCCGTAATAGCTGAAATCGGGACGGAAGGTCGGATCAACGTGACCGCTGCCCGTCAGGTCCTCGTAGTCCGTGTACATCGGACCGAACAGGGTGTGGTCGCGCGATGCCGTCAGCATCATCATGGCCGGGAAGTCGCGGGCCGAGATATTGGGCGGCACCGCCTGGATGGGTGTCGACGTGTAGGGGGTCGTCTGCGCCCACACCGACGCGGCCGTCAGCAGCAGGGCCAGCAGCGGGGCGATCCAGCGTTGAAAGACATTCATGTCAGACTCACTCCGATTCAGGCGGCACGTAGTAGCCTTGAACAACAGCTTGCGTGGCCCGGTCATAACCAAAGCCGCGTGCCGTGATGCGGAACAGGGGGCGCAGGTTGCGCATGCCCATGTATTCGATGAGGTACTCGGGCTGCTGCGAGACCTCGGTGATGCGCGCCACGCCCGTGTAGGTGCCCAGCGGTACGCCACCGGTGAAGGTCGAGCAATGCTCATTGACCGCTTGGGGTTTGGTCGAGAAGTCGTTGTTCCAGCGCCCGCCTTTGGCCGCGGACCACCACGCCTGTCCGGTGGCCGCGGATGCGGCCGACGTGGCGGCAACGGCTGTACTCAGATCGAGGCTGGCGTACTGCGCATCGGTCAGGCGGCAGATACCGGCCTGGCAACTCTGCTGTTTGACCAGCAGGGCCACGTTCGCTGCGATGGGGCGCATGCCCGCACGTTCGCAATAGGCGCCCGAAGGTCGCTCGCCATCCGGCATGGCCAGGTCGGCCTGGGCGTCACGCAAAGCGGCTTCAGCTGCCTGCTGGGCCACTTGCGAGTCGAGGACGTTGCGCGCAATGCGCTCGCCAAACACGGCCTGGCGAGCGGCATACAAACTGATCGCCGTCAGGGCCAGCAGGAAGACGAGCACGACGACCAGCGCGATGCCGCGTTGTGCCGATGGCTGAACCCGGCGATCACGACGCGCAAGGGGGTGCAAGGGATACGACATGCCTACTACGCCCCTCATGACAAACGGTTCTTGACTGCGAACACCTGCATGAAGCGACGGCGTTGGACGCCATCGTTGGCCAGGGTGTTGCCATCGCAGTCGACGCGGCTCTCGGCCCCCGCACCTTGAAAGCGGGTCTCGGACAGCGAGCGGGCCACCACACAAACCTGCACCGACACCACGCGCTCCCAGCCTTGCAAGGTCGCGTCGCTGACGACGACCGCCCCCGCAGCTCCGGCGTCGGTGGCGTTCACGTATTGCGTCGCACGGGCGGCACCCGCATCGCGCAAGCCATAGCGCACGCGCAACTGCTCAATGCCCGGCACCAGTGGCTGATAACTGGGCCGCGCGCTCCCATTGCCCTGGCAAGCCAGGCCAAAGGTCAGGATCTTCTTGCCGCTCGGTGTCCGATAGGTGTACTTCTTCAAGGTGTAGCGGTTCGAGACGAAAAGCGGGTGGTCAGGCACCTTCTTCGGATTGTCTTTGGCCGACCCTGCGCGCGTTGCATCGTTGATCGGGTCGTTGTCCACCTTGTTGCCTTGGCAGTCTCCCCGCGCGCCGGCGGACAAGGTCAAGGCGTCATCCGTGAAGTAGTTCAGGACCAGGCCGTCGCCTTTGTATTCGGTGTCATCGGCGTTGACACAGGCACCGGCGTCGAAGCGCCCGCTCGCACATCCGAACACGCCCGCATTGAAGGCCGCCACCACGGGCTGTGGATTGACATAACGGCCCAGCGTCACCTGCAGGGAGGCATCCGGCTCACGCATGTGTGCGGGGTAGTACCCGGCATTGCCGACTTCCTTGCCGATCAGTTCGAGCGCCAACTGGCCGTTCTCGAACAAGGCCGATCGTTCTTCGACGGCCTGTTGCGTATTGCGCCCATTGAGGTAGAGATAGGCCGCGACCAGCACCACGATGAGGTTGACCGCCACGGCGACCAACAATTCCACCAAGGTCAAGCCACGCTGGGGTGCACGCCTGGCTTTCGGGTACTGCTTCAGGCTCATGGTGTGATCTGGAAGTTCGCGCAGCGGACGCCCGTTGGCAAGTCTGCCGGGCAGCATTGCCGAGCATCCACGGGAGATTGGTCTGGGGCACAGACCAGCGATTTGGCACCGAAGTCGTTGTCCTGCCACATGAAGGTCACCGTCATCCCGTCGTGCATCGAGCCCGTCACACGCACGGAACCACGCGGCAACTCATCGCGCACACGCTGGCGCCACATGGCCATGTCCCATTCGGCCAGCGTGCTGGCATCGGTGCAAACATGGGTCGAACAATCGGTACTGGACGCCGCGGGCGCGTCGGCCTGCGTGGCCCAATCGGCGGTATACAGATACTTCGAGGTCGACGCGCTGGCCGATGATCCGCTGGGGGCACCCTCCAGATTGGCGCGCACCCGCTCGGCATAGTCGCTGACCAGCATGGACAGCACGGCCCGGTTGGCGCTACCCAGTTGATACTTGACGGTGTAGGACTGCAGCCCCGCCAGGCTGATCAGCGCCAGACCCAAAATGAGAACCGACACCAGCACCTCGATGAGGGTCACGCCGGACTGCCGGCGTCGTGCGCGTTCAGTCATCGGCGTCTCCCGGCGCACGGGTGATGACACGGCCTCCCCGGGCCAGCACCACGTAGCGCGTGTGGGAAGTATCGGCAAACCGTGCGTCGTTGAGTGCCATTCTCCCGTTGGAGTTGCCCAGCGTCACGCCACGCGGAGTGAAGCCAATGACAGACGGTGCATCGCCATCGACGCCATTGAGCGTGATGGAGGGCGGCACCGCTTCCCGGATGCGCAAGGTGGTGCCGGCGGGGGGATCAGTGGCCGCCACAGACAGCTCGCATGCGGGGTTTTCGTACACGATCCAGCCCGAGGTCCAGGCACCATCGCGGCCCTCGCATTGGGCGGCACCGGACACGGCCCGGCGACAGATCAGCACACAGGTGTTGCGCGAAACCGCTTCCATGCGCGCCAGTTGCAGCGCGCCGGTCAAATCATTGGCCACCGCGTTCATCTGGCTGCGGGCCAGGAATCCGGTGAGCATGGGGCTGGCTAGGGTCGCCAGGATCGCCGCGATGGCCAGCGCCACCAACAGCTCAACAAGGGTGAAACCTGCAATTCGTGAAATATTTACGGCCCGGGTCATGGGAGCCGAATGTAGCCAGATCAGGACGAATCGGCATCACCGTCGATCAGGGGGGTGTTGCCGCTTGTCGGCATGTGTTGACCGTTTGTCGGCAAGCCCACCCTGCGACGCCCCGGCAAAACCCTAGCTCGCCGTTTTTTTGCCGGTCTCTTTGATGGCAGCCACGAATTCACTCACATCGTCGAAGCTGCGATAGACCGAGGCAAAGCGGACATAGGCCACTTTGTCGAGCTTGCGCAATTCCTGCATGACCCACTCGCCCAGCTGGGTGGAGCTGACTTCCTTGTCCCCACATTGACGCAGGCGGGCTTCGATGCTTTCGATGGCGCTTTCCAGGGCTTCGGCCCCCACGGGCCGTTTGCGCAAGGCGATCAACAAGGATCCCTTGAGCTTGACCCGGTCGTAATCGGTCCGACGCCCGTCTCGCTTGACAATGACGGGCAGTTCGATTTCGGCGCGCTCGTAGGTGGTGAAGCGCTTGTCGCACGACTGGCAGCGGCGGCGTCGACGGGTCGACCCGCCCTCATCCGAGTCACGGGTTTCAACGACCTGGGTATCGTGGTGTCCACAAAATGGGCAACGCATAAAGGTCTGCTCTGGCTGCTATAAAAAAACCCGGCACGAGGCCGGGCTTGCTTGCTGGGGGCCGATCAACGGTAGACCGGGAACTCACGGGTCAACGCGGCCACTTGTTCGCGCACGCGGGCGATGGTGGCTTCGTCGTGGGGGTTGTCCAGCACGTCAGCGATCAGGTTGCCCACTTGAATGGCTTGCGCTTCCTTGAAGCCGCGGGTCGTGAAGGCCGGGCTGCCCAGACGGATGCCCGACGTGATCATCGGCTTTTGCGGATCGTTGGGGATGCCGTTCTTGTTGCAGGTCATGTGAGCCTTGCCCAGGATGGCTTCGGCTTCCTTGCCGGTCAGGTTCTTGGGACGCAGGTCCACCAGCATGACGTGGCTTTCGGTGCGGCCCGAGACGATGCGCAGACCACGCTGGGTCAAGGTGTCAGCCAAGGCGGCGGCGTTCTTGACGACTTGCTCTTGGTAAGCCTTGAACTCAGGCGAGGCGGCTTCCTTGAAAGCCACAGCCTTGCCTGCGATCACGTGCATCAGGGGGCCGCCCTGGATGCCGGGGAAGATGGCGCTGTTGATCTTCTTGGCGATTTCTTCGCCGCGCATCAGGATGATGCCGCCGCGAGGACCACGCAGGCTCTTGTGGGTGGTCGAGGTGACCACGTCAGCGTGAGGCACTGGGTTGGGGTACACGCCTGCCGCGATCAGACCGGCGTAGTGCGCCATGTCGACCATGAAATAGGCGCCGATCTCTTTGGCGATCTTGGCGAAGCGCTCGAAGTCGATGCGCAGGGCAAACGCCGACGCGCCAGCGATGATCAGCTTGGGCTTGTGCTCGCGCGCCAAGGCTTCCATCTTGTCGTAGTCGATGTCTTCCTGGGCATTCAGGCCATAGGACACGACCTTGAACCACTTGCCCGACATGTTCAGAGGCATGCCGTGGGTCAAGTGACCGCCTTCGGCCAGGCTCAGACCCATGATGGTGTCGCCAGGCTGCAGCAGACCGAAGAACACGGCCTGGTTGGCTTGTGAACCCGAGTTGGGTTGCACGTTGGCGTACTCGGCGCCAAACAGAGCCTTCAGACGGTCGATGGCCAATTGCTCGACCACGTCGACGTTTTCGCAGCCGCCGTAGTAACGCTTGCCGGGATAGCCTTCGGCGTACTTGTTGGTCAGTTGCGAACCTTGCGCCTGCATGACGGCGGGCGAGGTGTAGTTTTCAGATGCGATCAGCTCGATGTGATCTTCCTGGCGCTGGTTTTCAGCTTGAATCGCAGCCCACAGGTCGGGGTCGACATTGGCCAGGGTGTGTGTTGCACGGTCAAACATGACTTGGCAGTCCTCTTCATGGTTGAAGACCCACAGAAGCACCATTGCTCCATGAGGGCTGCCCAGGCGAACGGCTGACACAGCCGGGCTGGCCATGAGGCTCGCCCTGGGCTGGCCGCGCTTCCCGGTGGTTCACCACCTCAGGCTCTGAACCCCATCAAGAGGTCCCAGCCATGTATCGCCAGTCGCGCGGCAAAAATTCGATTGTACGGGACGGGCCGCTTATGGCGCCAGTGCCAATTGCTCAGGCCGATGGGGTGCGGGGCCCGACCCGGCGGCCGCAGGTGCGTTTGGCAAAGCTTCCGGCGCGGCATGGTCGACCGTCGCAGCAGGCGCCGCGGCAGGCGCAGCGGTCTGCACCAGCGTGGCCTGTGGCAAAGGCACCGTCACAGCCACTTTGCGGCCTGCGGCCACTTGACGCAAATTCGCGGTCTCGGCCATCACCTTGGCTGCATAGCCACCGTCATCGACAAGATTGGCGGCGCCCACATAGAACTTCAGGCCACTCTCGAGGCTGCCGGCCCGGCGGATGCAATCCTTGAGGACCTGCACACCCACACGCAAGTTGGTGACCGGATCGAACGCCGCATGCTGGCCTCCGAAGATCTGATACTTGTCCTGGTGGATGCGTGTCATCACCTGCATCAAGCCTTGCGCTCCGACATGACTTTGCGCGAAGGGGTTGAAGCCCGACTCCACGGCCATCACAGCCAGCACAAGATTGGGGTCGAGATTGGCCTTCTGCCCGGCGGCCCAGGCCTCCTGAACCAGGCGGCTGATGGGCTCAGGTGCGACGTTGTAGCGGCGCGAGATCCAGAAAGCCACCAGCGACTGCTGACGGTTCAACTCAGCCGGATCGGCTGCCGTGGCACGGGTGATCGCCTCCGGCTCGGCCAGAGCCAGCAGCACATCGGTATTGTTGTCAGCCTCGTCCACCGTCGCCACCTGGCGACCATTGACCCGCTCGGTCAGCCAGGTCAAGGCGTGCGACTCCAGATCCAGGCGCAACTCCGGCTTTTCTGCCAGAAAGACGAGGGCCACCAATGCCAGCAGCCCCACCATGGCAAGCGTGTTGTGGCTCACCAGGCGCATGCCCGACCAGACATCCATCAAAAACAATTGAACGCGGCGCCCGACTGCGGCACCCCCTTGTCCAGTCACCGAGTAGCCAATCGATCCGGTTGCCGCAGCAACGGGACCAGTCGAAGACTCGCCAGACCATGCACGATCAAACGCTGTCATGTTTCTCCTTTCCTCACCGCTCGCCTGGTTCGACCGCTCTGACCGGAGCCAGATTGGTCGCACCCTCGTGGCTGTGATAATGGCCTTGGCGGTCTGGTGACACGGGCTGTGCAGGCCGGTGTGCCACTCGGGTCAGACGCTTGCGAACAAGCGCGAGACCGTGCCAAGGCTGGCAGCGTTGCGCCCCGAATGAGGCGCAAGGGTAAACCCGAATAAAGTTCCTTCGGGATCGACGGGGCGGATTCTAGGCACCCGCCAAATAACCAGTCAAGAATAAGGTCAACGTTTTTTACTACTTTTCGATATGAAATACCGCGATCTGAGGGACTTCATGGCCGGCCTGGAAAAGGCTGGGGAGCTGGTTGCCATTCAGGAGCCGGTCTCCGTGCGCCTGGAAATGACGGCGCTGAGCGATCGGATCCTTCGTTCAGGGGGGCCGGCCCTTCTTTTTCAACATCCAAAAGGGGACACAAAGCATTACAAAACCCCGGTTCTGGCCAATTTATTTGGCACCCCCAAACGGGTGGCCATGGGCATGGGCGCCCAGGATGTCGGTGAATTGCGGGACATCGGTCGCGTGCTGGCCAGCCTCAAAGAGCCGGAGCCCCCCAAAGGCATCAAGGACGCGGGCAAGTTGTTGCACATGGCCAAGGCGCTGTGGGACATGAAGCCTGCCACCCTGCGCAGCGGCGCCTGCCAGGAGGTGGTCCTCGACGGGCCTGATGTCGACTTGACCGAGTTGCCCATCCAGTTATGCTGGCCAGAAGACGCCGCCCCCCTGCTTACCTGGGGGCTGGTGGTCACACGGGGCCCGCAGGGTGGCGTGGCACCCCGCCGGCGTCAGAATCTGGGCATCTACCGTCAGCAGTTGATCGGCAAGCGTCAGTTGATCATGCGGTGGTTGACGCACCGAGGCGGCGCCCTGGACTTTCGCGAATTTGCCCAAGCCAATCCGGGACAGCCCTTCCCCATTGCGGTGGCCCTGGGTGCTGACCCTGCGACCATTCTGGGCGCCGTGACCCCGGTACCGGACACTTTGGGCGAGTATCAGTTTGCGGGCTTGCTGCGCGGCAGTCGTACCGAAGTGGTCAACACCCGCGTCGGCGAGACCACTTCCGAGGGCGAACATTGGTTGCAAGTGCCAGCGAGCGCCGAATTTGTTCTGGAGGGGCACATTCCCGCTGCGCCAAAGGGCTTCCAGGGTACGAGCGAGCACGGCGTGCCCCTGATGGAGCGCGGTGGCTATCTGTACGCGCTGGAGGGCCCTTTCGGGGACCACACGGGCTACTACAACGAGCAGGACTGGTTCCCCGTCTTCGAGGTGCAACGCCTGACCCACCGCAAGGATCCGATCTATCACTCCACCTATACAGGCAAACCGCCCGATGAGCCGGCTGTGCTGGGGGTCGCGCTCAACGAAGTCTTCGTGCCGATCTTGCAAAAGCAGTTTCCAGAGATCGTGGACTTCTACCTGCCGCCCGAAGGTTGCAGCTACCGCATGGCCATCGTGAGCATGAAGAAGGCCTACGCCGGGCATGCCAAACGCTTGATGTTCGGGGTCTGGAGCTTTTTGCGTCAGTTCATGTATACCAAGTTCATCGTGATCGTCGACGAGGACGTGGACACGCGCAACTGGCAGGAAGTGATCTGGGCCATCACCACGCGCATGGACCCGGTGCGAGACACGACCCTGGTGGACAACACGCCCATCGACTATCTGGACTTCGCCTCGCCCATCAGCGGGCTGGGCGGCAAGATGGGACTGGACGCGACCAACAAATGGCCAGGCGAAACCAGCCGCGAATGGGGGCGCACCATCACCATGCCGACGGATGTCACGCAAAGGGTGGAGGCCTTGCTAGAAAAGATCTTGCCTGATCTGAGAAAGTGAATTAATCTTCAGTCGCCAACCGTCAGTTGGCACAAACTGAGATGCAGTCACTGCATCTTGGGAAGTGGCAAACCAACTCTTTGCCCTTTCCTCGGACGGCCCGCGTGCCGCTCCAACCCCCGGCTTTGTCCGGGGGTTTCTCTTTTCTGGGCACCCTGCGCCGATCGAACCTCAAGACGTTCCGTGCTTGCGCCGAAAAGCACGAATGCCCCACATCACCCCCACCCCAACCGAGGTGCCGGCCCCCGCGCCCAGCCCCTGGCTGTTTGGCGACTCCAAAGGCCAGCGTTACGCGACCAAGCGGCTCATGTTGACGTGGCCGTGCTACGCCTTTGCCGACCTGATCCTGTGCCTGGCCGCCGGCTTGGGTTATCTGGAGCCCTGGAAGGCTGGCGTTCAGGTCGGCTATCACATGCTCGGCCTGACGGTGTTCTTCCTGCTGCTGCGCTCGGGCCGCTACGAGACCCGCGATGAGCCCACGCTCGCCTACCCTCAGGTGCTGTTTGGGTGCAGCGCCGTCGTGCTGAGCTACGCGCTGGACCATGCAGCCAGCGCGTCGGCGCTGCAGATGCTGCCCTTGATTCTGGTCTTTGACCTGCAGCGTCTGAGCATGCGTCAATTGGTCTCGGCCATGGTGGGCACCCCTGCGGCGCTGTGCATGGTGTTGGGCGTGACCTGGCTGGTGGCGCCCGAGACCATTCAGGGTCGACGTGAGTTGCTGGACTTGCTGGCCGCCAGCATCTTGCTGCCCGCCCTGGGCATCATTGCCAAGGACGTTCGCGATCTGCGCCAGCGCCAGCTGGATCAACGGGTCGAGTTGCAACGCACGCTCAAGCAATTGCAGGATCTGTCCATCCACGACAGCTTGACCACGCTCTACAACCGCCAGCACATGTTGGGCTTGCTGGACAGCGAAATCAAACGCCAGAAACGCAATGGGCGCCCGTTCAGCCTGGCCATTCTGGACATCGACCAGTTCAAGCAGGTCAACGACCGTTTCGGCCATGCCGCGGGTGACCGGGTGCTGACGGAATTCGCCAAGCTGGCCAACCAGACCATTGGTGCCGCCGACACGCTGGCCCGCTGGGGCGGCGAGGAGTTCTTGCTGCTGATGCCAGAACACTCGCCCCAGGAAGGGCTGAGCACCCTGGAAGCACTGCGTGACGCGGTCGCCCAGCATGACTGGACACAAATCAAGGACGGCCTGGTGGTGAGCTTCTCAGCGGGGATCACCCAACAGCGGGCCAAGGACGAGCTCAAGGATGCGCTGGAACGCGCGGACCGCGGCCTGCGATTGGCCAACCAGCAAGGCAAGGCGCAGCTGGTCATCGTGGAGGCCGGTCAATGACCCCAACATCACGCAGCTGCAAGCTGGTGAATTGGGTTTTGGGCACCGACCCGCGCATGCGGGGTCGAACCCGCCTGTGTTTGCTGGCATCGGTGCTGTATCTGGTGTGGATCTGTCTGATCTCCACCGGCATCGAGGCCGGGCTGTTCATTTCGGATCGGGCCGCGCAATGGGCGGTCGCCCTGAACGTGCTGGCCATGCTGGCCGGCTACCCGCTGGTGCGCAGTGGCAAATCGATGCATTGGGCCGACCCCGCGCTGGTGCTGCCGCAAATGCTGGGCGCACAGGTGCTGGCCTGCTTTGCCTACGCCACGGCCCCTGATGCCCGCGGCGCCCTGATGCAGTGGATGTGCTTCATCCAGGTCTTCGGTCTGTTCAGCCTGAGTCCCCGCGAGGTGAAGCTGTCTGGCTCCGGCTCCATCCTGATTCTGGTCCTGATGCTCTTCATCGCATCCAGCCTGTGCGTGCCCGCGTTCAATCCGGGCGAGCAGACGCTGCGCGTGGTGATGCAGGGCTTCGTCATGGGCATCCTGTGTTGGGTGTCCTATCACTACAGTCTGATGCGCGGCCGGGTGCGTGCTCAGAAGCAGGAGCTCACGCAAACCGTGCAAGCCGTGCAGGACATCATCGAACATGACGCCTTGACCGGGCTCTATAACCGCCGACACATGCAGATCCTGCTGCAGGGGGAGATGGACCGCTGCCATCGATCAGGCCACCGCTTTTGCATCGCTCTGGTCGACCTCGATCACTTCAAGTTCATCAACGAGACCTATGGGCCTTATGTGGGTGACGAGGTGTTGAAGAACTTCGCGCGCCACACCCGCATGATCCTGCGGGAAACCGACGTGATCGCGCGCTGGGGCGGCGAAGAATTCCTGCTGATCATGCCGGACACCAACCCATCGGAGCGCGCCAAGGTCGGTCTGGAGAGACTGCGCCGCTCCTTGCTGCTGCAGACCATGTCGGCCCAGGCACCGGACCTGCGCGCCACCTTCTCGGCGGGCATCGCGGTCTACCATCCGGGTGAGACCATGGACCAGGTGCTGGACCGCGCCGATCGCGCGCTCTATCAGGCCAAGAACCAGGGACGCAGTCGAACCGTCTTGTCGGCGGACGACGTGCTGTTGCAATCACAGACCCAGGGACAGGCCTAAGACTTCGTGCAACGCCAGTCGCACATTGGTCAGCCCTTCGGCTGATGGCAACCAGTCGAGCACGGTGCGCTCCCCGGCATACCAGTAGCCCATAGGCGCAGGGGTGATGCGCACGGTGGGCCAATCGGGATGGGCGATCACTGCCTGGGTCACCGCCCGCTCGAATGCCCGTTTCGCACGTGGCATGTGGAAGGCCTCCGTCACCAGCACGATCTCGGTCACGCCCTCTTGTGCGAGCATGGCCACGGTCATCCCCGCATTGCCACGGGTGTCAGACGAGTGTCCCTCGGTCCATCGCAGCGTCCAGCCATAGTGCTGCTGGGCCACCCGGGCCGCCACATCGGCCTCTGGCGAGCCCGCGCCCTCTTGCTGCTGGGCCCAGCCGATCCCGCCACTGAAGGCCAGAGGCAGACCCGTCTGGCGACTCAGCCAGATGCCATAACGCAGGCGCTCGGACGAATGCGCGGACAGGTCGGAGACCCCGTATTCGCGCGCCAGCGGCTCACGCCCCCCGCCCAGAACCACGATCGCGGTCTTGGGCGCCACGGGCTTGATCCCCAGACGGGCCGCAAGGCGATTGCTGCCGTAGCCACCACTGCCCTTGCCCAGATCCTTCAGGCGCTCCATCGCGGCGCCCGCCACCACGGGAGGCGGCTTCAAGACGCCGTTTTGCAAAGCGAGTGCCGTGACATTGCAGGCACTGAACCAGATCGACACCACGCCGATGAACAGAATGAAATAGCCCCAACCCCGTTTGGGCTGGATCAGGCGCGCGCCAATGAGGATCAGCACCAGCGCGGGCACCGGGGGCAAGATCAAGGCAGCCAGCACGGGCTTCCAGGCAGCGAGTTCCATCGTCATCCTTGGTCAGAAAAAGGCCTGCAAGCCGGTTTGCGCCCGGCCCAGGATCAAGGCGTGCACATCGTGCGTGCCCTCGTAGGTGTTGACTGTCTCCAGATTCACCATGTGGCGCATGACATGGTATTGGTCATGGATGCCGTTGCCACCGTGCATGTCCCGCGCCTGTCGCGCGATGTCCAGGGCCTTGCCGCAATTGTTGCGCTTGATCAGGCTGACCATTTCAGGCGCGGCCTGCCCTTCGTCCAACAAGCGCCCCACCCGCAAGGCGGCCTGCAGGCCCAGGGCAATCTCGGTTTGCATGTCGGCCAGCTTGCGCTGCACGAGCTGCGTCTGCGCCAAAGGACGGCCGAACTGCTGGCGGTCCAAGGTGTATTGGCGAGCCGCATGCCAGCACGCCTCGGCCGCCCCCATGGCCCCCCAGGCGATCCCATAGCGCGCCTTGTTGAGACAGCCAAAGGGCCCCTTGAGGCCTTGGACATGCGGCAGCAGTTGATCCGCCGGCACAAATACTTGCTCCATCACGATCTCGCCTGTGACCGAAGCCCGCAGGCTCAGTTTGCCTTCGATGCGGGGCGTGCTCAGCCCTTGCATGCCCCGCTCGAGAATGAAGCCGCGAATCTCGCCCTCGAGCTTGGCCCACACCACCATCACATCGGCGATGGGCGAATTGGTGATCCACATCTTGCTGCCCTGCAGCACATAGCCCCCATCGACCACCGAGGCGCGAGTGGCCATGCTGCCAGGGTCGGACCCGAAGTCGGGCTCGGTCAGACCGAAGCAGCCCACCCATTCCCCTGTGGCCAGCTTGGGCAGATACCGCGCTTTTTGCTCCGCACTGCCATACGCGTCGATGGGGTACATGACCAGCGAACTCTGAACGCTCATCGCACTGCGATAACCGGAGTCGACCCGCTCGACCTCTCGGGCCACCAGACCATAGCTGACATGGCTCAGGCCCGGGCATCCATGCCCCTCGATCGTGGCCCCCAGCAGACCCAGGGCACCCATTTCCATCATGATCTCGCGGTCAAAGCGCTCTTGGCGATTGGCTGTCAGAATCCGCGACTGCAACTTATCCTGGCAGTAGTCATGCGCCGCGTCGCGAATGGCTCGCTCCTCTGCCGACAGTTGATCATCCAGGCGCAAAGGATCGGCCCAGGAAAAAGATGCTTTGCTCATGCTCGCCATTCACTTTCTGTCTTCGCCATGGAACTGCCAACCGCCAACACATCGCAATGGGAAGAAGCCACTTTGGGCGCCGGCTGTTTCTGGTGTATTGAAGCGGTATTCAACCAGATTCGCGGCGTGATGCAGGTGGAGTCAGGTTATAGCAACGGCCAACACCCCGCGCCGACCTACGCAGCCGTTTGCACCGGCACCACCGGTCACACGGAGGTGGTGCGCGTGCGCTACGACCCCGCACAGATCAGCTACCGGGACTTGCTGGCGGTGTTCTTCAGCATCCACGACCCGACCACGCTGAACCGGCAAGGCGCCGACACCGGCACGCAATACCGATCCGGCATCTATACCCATAACGACCAGCAGGCCGCCCAGGCCCGCGAGGTGATCCAGGAACTCACCGAGCAGGGCGCCTACCCGCGCCCCATCGTGACGGAGGTCGAACCGGTGGCCAATTACCATCCGGCAGAGGACTACCACCAGCGCTATTTTGAGCAGAACCCGGCGCAGGGCTACTGCGCCATGGTCGTGGCACCCAAGGTGGCGAAGTTCCAGCACACCTTTGCATCGCTGCTCAAACGCTGAGCAGGCGCCCCGACGTCAGGGAGCCAGGCGCTGCAGGCGCCAGGAACCATCATCCTGCTTGTCAAAAACCAGCCGGTCGTGCAGGCGGGATGGCCGTCCTTGCCAGAATTCCCAATGGTCGGGCAGCAAGCGGTATCCCCCCCAGTGGGGCGGCCGGGGCGGGTCATCGCCCAGGCGGGCCTGCTGCTCGTGCCAGGCGGCTTCCAGCACCTCGCGCGAAGGCAAGGGCTGGCTTTGGGGCGAGGCCCAGGCGCCGATACGGGAACCCAGGGGTCGCAAACGGTAATAGTCGTCCGACTCTTGCGCCGTCACCCGCTCAACTCGGCCTTCGATGCGGACCATGCGCTCCAACTCGTGCCAGAAGAACTGGATGGCGGCGTAGGGGTTTGCGGCCAGATCCTGTCCCTTGCGACTGTTGTAGTTGGTGAACCAGACCAGCCCTCGGTCGTCCGTGCCCTTGAGCAGCAGGATCCGACTGGACGGACGCCCTTGCGCGGACGCGGTGGACAGCGTCATCGCATTGGGCTCGTCCACTTTGGCGTGGACGGCATCGTCGAACCAATGATGGAACTGCGCCATGGGATCGGCCAGCACATGTGACTCGTCCAAAGCAGCACGTTCGTAACTTTTGCGCATTTGCGCCAGATCGTGGGGCGTTTTCTTGTCCATGCAACCAGTATCGGTCACATCCCGGCTCGATGCACATGACGCCCATCAAAACGTGTTTTCCCTTATTCAGGAATGTCGCGGCCCGACCGAAACCCTGAGCGGGTATGTCCTTAAGTAAACGCACGCTGGTGCAGTGCAGCAATTTGCACGACACTTTGTATCAGGACGGGAATAAAAAATGAACTCGCTGCCTACGCTCATTGTTCTGGCTGACCCCACTCCTCAGTATGCCGAGGAGACGGGCGCCATGACGGCGTTGGGCCACACCTTGCGCACAGGCCTCGAAAGCGGCCTGCCGATGGTCCTGGTGGCGCCGCCCGCCGCCGCTGAGTTTGCCCGTACTTTGCTGCCCAGCAACGACGTGGTCGAGTTGACATCCCCCAATGGCACTTTGTCGCGCCCGGACACCCTGGCCAAGGCCGTTGCCGCGGGCGTGCTGGCCAGCCCCCATGCGCCCGGCTGGTTGTTGTGGCCTGCCGACATGGGCGAGGTTCAAGCGGACACCTTGCGTCTGATTGCCCATGGCGTCAACCATTACCCCATGGTCTTTCCGCAATACCGTCAACGTCGAGGCCACCCGGTCGGCTTGTCTTCCGAATTCTTTTCCGAACTGATCCGCTTGCACACCGAGCGCGATCTGAGCCGCCTGATGACCCGCTATCCGGCTCTGGGCATCGACGTGGACGACCCGGGCATCCTCGAGTCCGAATTGCCCCCAGATCGGCTGGGGCAGCTGCGCTCGCAGTTGCAAGGGGTGCCCAAAGGGGCCCCCTCCACCGCCTACATGGCGCTGATCTGACCCTTCACGGGCCCGCCGCTTAGAAGTCTTGCTGGATACCCAGCCCCAGCATCGTCAATGAGCCCTTGCTGGCCGCCACGGCGTAGCGCGTCCAGTCCGCCCCCAAGGTGACGCGCAAGCCGGTCATCACCTGCTGCTCCACACCCAGACCCAGATAAGGCCGGAAATGGGATGCGGTCTCCTGGTCGCTGCGGGGGCCGTTGATGTTGGTGGTGAAAGACGCGGTGACATACGCCAGGCCGGCTTTCGCGCTCACCGACGTATTGGGCATCAGCGCATAGCGTGCCACCACAGCAGCCGTCAAGGCCGCGCTTTGGGTGCGAAGCTGGTAGTCACCGTAAGCCAAGGGGACAATCCCCGCGATCGCATCCGCGGTCTGCTGAGGCAAAGGCGCGGTATACCGATTGACGCCCCGTCCGAATCGGATGTACGACAACTCGTAGCCGCTCATGCCCCAGTTTTGCCAGGGACCCTCTACAGCGCCGCCCACAAACACCTTGCTGGCAGTGGACCGCGATGCGCACTCGCCCCCCGCCTCACAGGCGCCGCTTACCCGGGACCGCCCCACGGACAGTCCGGCGTAATTCTGCCCCCAGGCCAGCGATGACGCCAGGACCGCTCCAATCAGTACCACGGTTTTCTTCATTGTGCTTCTCTTCTCAGATCGTGCGGGGTGCATATCAGAACTCACGCCCGATGCTCAACATCATGATCGTGTTGTCCAAGACGGTGTCCTGCTTGCGCACGAAGGTGCCCAAGGTCGCCGTGCCGCTCACGCCGGGGCCAGGCACAGTGCCATTGGCTTTGTAGTTGGCGTAGTCGCTCATCAGGCGCGTGGTGAACCCATTGGGATACAAGGGCTGACCGCCCACCGTCTGGGCGTCGAAGCTGTTCCCGGTTTCGATGGCGGCATTGATGTTGGGGCCGTAGTCCTTCGTGACCGCTGTCTGCGATGTGATCGTCGTGTTGCGCGTGATCAGCGTGGCCTGCGTCTTCAGGCGGACCTGCCCCACATTGAAGCTGGCATGCCAGCCGCCGCCCAGTTTGGCCTGCACTCCCAGGAAAGGCCCGACCCCGAAGGCATTCTTGATCGAGACCGTGGTGTCCCCCGAGCTGGCGCCGCCTTGGTAGGCGTTCAAGGCATCCGACGCCTTGGTGTCAAAAAAGATGGCATACATGGCCCCCACCCCGGCGTAAGGCCGGATCGAGGCATTCTGGTCACCAAAATAGCGCCCCAGCAATAAGGTGGGCGGCAACAATTTGGTGGTGATGATTTTCTGCCCGTTGAGCCCATTGGGATGGCCCGTGGGCGTCACCCCATCACCGTAGACCGACACATTCAGAGGCAGCCCAAGCAGTAGGGCTTCGCTGGCCCAGTGCTTGGACTCGTCCAGAAACACGCCCACACTCAGTGCCAACGTGCCGCCATTGCCCGCGCGCGCCTTGATGCCGGGCGGCGTACCCAGTCCAGCCACGGCATCGCCCGGTTGGTCACGCGGAACGCTGGCTTCCAGTTCTGAGATGGCCTGAGAGTACTGTAACTTCAGGCGATATTGAACGCGCTGGTCAGCCGTGCCGCTGTTGTTGCCGGCAGGCATCGCGTTCAGCATGGACCTCAGCCCGGCCAGTTCAACCACCTTGCCGGTGACGTCGTAAGCGTCGCGCGAGGTGGTCTTGGTATTGGTATAGACCGTGTTCAATCGCCAGAACACGCGGTCTTTGTAAGCGGTTTGCAAGCCGGCAAACATCGAAGGGGATTCTTGTGCCGCTGCGGGCGTGACAGCGCAGAACAAATAGGCAGATCCGACCGAAAGGACGCCCAGACCTAACTTGTGCAGCATATTCAATGGACTCCGGACCACATGACCGAAAAAAAGCCGCTCGCCATTACGCGGAGCGGCTTCATGGCAGGGCAAGACAAGCTGCCCTTCACACAACAATCAGATTAGGCAGCACGACGGCGGCGGCGAGCCACCAAGCCGATGCAGGCGATGCCCACGCCCATCAGACCGTAGGTCGAAGGTTCAGGCACGGCAGCGGCGGTCACGGTCATCGTGGTGGTGATGGTGCCGTAGTCGGTGATGGTCTTCATCGCGCCCACGCCTTGCGACAGCAAGCCCAGCGACTTGGTGAACACGTCAAAGCCTTCGGTCGTGATGCGCAGACCCGAGATGGTGTTCAGAGTGCGGTTGGTGCCAGCGATGAACGACTCAGTGGCCACCGGATTGGTGATGTCCCACAGATAGAAGTTCGACTTGGTGCCCACGCCGTTGCCGCCGATGATGGTGGCGTAGACCTTCTTGTTGATCAGGTCAACGTTCAGGTCGCCCACAGTCAGCGTGCCACCGGTGGACACGTTGCGCAGTGCGGGGGAAGTCTGAGTGGCGCCACCAGCGGTTGCGACCGACAGGATTTGATTGGTAGCCGAGTCGACTACTGCGCTGGTGATCTTAGCTGTGGCCGACACTTCGGTGTAGTAGCCGTCCGCGTCTTGGGTAGCCGTAGCAGTGCCCACGCCCCAGCCGTCAACGGTCACATGACCGGTGTCCAGTGCGCCCATCAGGTCAGCGCTGAAAGACAGCTTGCCGGTACCGCCGACCAGGGTCAGGTTGTTGAGCGAGTCGCCCACGTTGACGGTGGTAGCAGCAGCGCTGGCCACACCAGCGGCCACGAACGCCGCGGCAGCCACGATGCTCTTGATTGCAAATTTCATGTGTATCTCCACTAAGGGGTTGCGGATCTTTTCGAACACTTCCTTGTCGTGCGCTAGAAGGCATCCGCCTGCTCCTTCAACGCGACCCAGACCTCCTCCGTCTGAACGATTGAAGAATAGCGAGCACCAAACCTTGGCGACAACGAGGGGTATTCGTGTTCTCACCCCTCAGCACGAGATAAACCTACATCAAGAGCTCAAACCCCCCAATTCACGGTGGCGGGCTTACCCCTAATTGCTCAAAAAAGCTTCACTTTGGCGAACTTGCGCTTTCCGACCTGCATGACATATTCCCCGGCCGTCAATTTGAGACCCTTGTCACTTATTGTTTCAGAGTTAATACGCACGCCGCCTTGTTCGATCAGCCGGGACGCTTCGCTTGTGGACGCAACCAAACTCACTTGTTTCAAAATTACACCAATTCCCATGGGCGCGCCATCCGGTAAATTCAATTCCACACTGGGAATATTGTCTGGCACACCGCCTTTGGCGCGATTCACGAAATCCGCCAGGGCCGCCTCCGCCGCCTCGGCGCTATGGAAACGCGTCACGATCTCTTGAGCCAGCAGCACTTTGGCGTCACGGGGATTGCGGCCCGCTTCGCATTCGGCTTTCAGGCTTGCAATTTCGTCGAGAGGCCGGAAGCTCAGCAAGGTGAAATACTTCCACATCAACACGTCGCTGACGCTCATCAATTTACCGAACATGGTATTGGCCGCCTCACTGATGCCAATATAATTATTCTTGGACTTGGACATTTTCTCGACCCCGTCCAAGCCTTCCAGCAAGGGCATGGTCAAGACGCATTGCTGCTCTTCGCCATATTCAGCCTGCAGATGGCGGCCCATTAACAAATTGAATTTCTGATCGGTTCCGCCTAATTCGAGATCCGATTTCAAAGCCACCGAGTCATATCCCTGCATCAATGGATACAAAAACTCATGCACGCTGATGGGTGTGCCCGCCTTGAAGCGCTTGGTGAAATCATCGCGCTCCATCATCCGGGCAACCGTGTAGCGGGAGGCCAGTTGAATCATCCCCCGGGCGCCCAATGCGTCACACCATTCGCTGTTGTAGCGAATTTCCGTGCGGTCGGGGTCAAGAACCAGGCTGGCCTGCCGATAGTAGGTCTCAGCATTGGTCTTGATTTGTTCGGCCGTCAAAGGGGGACGGGTGGAATTGCGACCGGAGGGGTCACCGATCAGCGAGGTGAAGTCTCCGATCAGGAAGATGACCTTGTGTCCCAGGTCCTGCAGTTGGCGCAGCTTGTTGAGCACCACGGTGTGACCCAGGTGAATGTCAGGCGCGGTCGGATCCAGCCCCAGTTTGATGCGCAGGGGCACACCCGTCGCTTCAGACCGAGCCAGCTTCTTGACCCACTCGCCCTCGGGCAACAGTTCCTCGCAGCCACGCTGAGTGACCGCCAACGCTTCGCGCACGCGATCGGTGATCGGGAAGTCTGGCTGGATTTGGTGAGGTTTTTCGGAATGCAACATGATCGACCGATCAGTGAAAATGATGAGATGGCGAGGGGCTGGGCCGAGGCTATACTCGGCGCAGTTCATTTGCCATGTAGCCTGGTTGGATGCCGGCCGATTCTAGGGGACAGCCCCTGAGCAGTGGAAATTCCAGTTTTGACTTCGAACAAGTTCATCAATGCGAATCGGTCAGGTCCCCTGGCCAAAGTCCTTCAAAGCGCCCGCACCTTCCAGGCTGCGGCGCATCGCCACCCCCGCCGCGTGAGTGCGGCGGTACTGGCGTTGATGGCTGGCTCTGCCATGACGGCATTCGGTGTCGCCCCACTGACGGCGCTGCCTGAGGCCGCCACACCGCAGGTCAAAGAGTGGACCGAAGCTCTGCCCCTGCCCGAATTGCCTACGCAACTGGCGCGCCTGGACGAGGCTTCCCTGTCGCTGTTCCGCACCGAGGTCACCCGTCAGGCCGACACGGTGGACTCCCTGCTGCGCCGTCTGGGCGTCGACGATGCTTCTGCTGCCCAGTTCATGCGCAGCGACAGCGCCGCCGCCTCGGCACTCCAGGGCCGCGCGGGCAAACTGGTGCAAGCGACCGTCACGGACGGCCAACTCGACCGTCTGGTGGTGCGCGGCCCCGCCGCATCGAACGACCAGTGGGACACCCATTTCACCCGCTTGACCGTTGAGCGAGTGGTCACCAACGGCGTGGTCTCATGGCGCTCGCGTCAGGAACAAGTGGCCTTGGGCGTGATGCCGCAACTGGCCTCGGGCACCATCGTGTCGTCGCTCTACCAGGCTGCCGACGATGCCAAGGTGCCAGACAGCGTCACCAATCAGCTGGCAGAGATTTTCGGCAATGACATCGACTTCCGGCGCGAACTACGCAAAGGCGATGCCTTCAGCGTGATCTACGAAGCGCACACGGCCGATGGCGAGCCCATCACCTGGGGTGCCTCCGCTGGCCGCGTGCTCGCCGCCCGCTTCATCAACAAGGACACCACGCACGATGCCGTGTGGTTCCAGGAACCAGGCCGCAAGGGCGCGTACTTCGACAGCAATGGTCGCAGCAAGACCCGCGCCTTTCTGGCTTCACCGCTGGCCTTCTCTCGCGTGACCTCCGGGTTCGCGATGCGTTTTCACCCGATCCTGCAAAGCTGGCGTGCTCACCTGGGAGTGGACTACGGCGCTCCGACGGGCACCCCGGTGCGCAGCGTCGGGGACGCCACCGTCGCGTTTGCCGGGCAGCAAAATGGTTACGGCAACGTGATCCAGTTGCAGCATGCCGGCAACCGGATGACGGTCTATGCGCATTTGAGCCGCATCGATGTCCGCCGGGGTCAGCACGTTGAGCAAGGCCAGTTGATCGGGGCCGTGGGCGCAACGGGTTGGGCGACCGGCCCGCACCTGCACTTCGAATTCAAGGTCAACGGGCAGCACGTCGACCCGATGATCATTGCGCGCGCTTCAGAGAGCCTGCAATTGTCGCCCCTGGCGCAGAACCAATTCCGCCAGCTGGTCGGCACCCTCACCCCTCGGTTGAATACGGCGGGCGAGTTGCAAACCGCCGGGACGCAGTCCGGCCCACGCTTTGAGTAAGCCCGGGGCGCAGTACATCGGCCTGATGTCCGGCACCTCGCTGGACGGCGTCGACGGGGTCCTGTGCCGGATTGAAGACCATCAGTGGGAGACACTGGGACACACCCATAGCCCGCTGCCCGCAACGCTGCGTGAAGCGCTGCTCGACCTCAACACCCCCGGTGCCAACGAACTGCATCACGCCAGTTTGGCCGGTCAGGCCCTGGCTGTCGTGTATGCCCAGGTGGTCAAGCAGTTGTGCGATGCCTGCGATGTGCTCCCCACCGAAGTAACAGCCATCGGGGCCCACGGGCAGACGGTGCGCCACCGCCCCGAATTGGGCTACACCATCCAACTCAATCAGCCCGCCTTGTTGGCCGAGCTGACCGGTATTGACGTCATCGCCGACTTTCGCAGCCGCGATGTGGCCGCTGGGGGGCAAGGCGCCCCGCTGGTCCCGGCCTTCCATCATTCGCTGTTTGCACGGCCCGACCGGACCGTGGTCGTGGTGAATGTGGGGGGCATGTCCAATATCAGCATCCTGCGGCCGCAAAGCGCCCCGCTTGGCTTTGATTGTGGCCCGGGCAACGCCTTGCTGGATGCCTGGTGCGAGCTGCATACCGGCCAGGCCTTCGATGTCAATGGCGAATGGGGCGCGGGCGGCGAGGTGCATGAAGACTGGCTGATGGACGCGTTGAGCGAGCCCTTCTTCAGCCTGCCTCCGCCCAAAAGCACCGGCCGCGACCTCTTCAATCGCGAGTGGCTGAGCCACTGGCTGGCGTCTCATGGGCAGACAGATGGACCGCAGGCCGATGCGCAGCTGGCGCGCGATGTGCAGGCCACCCTGTGCGAGTTGAGCGCACGCGCCATCGCCATGGCGATCCGCGATCATGCCCCTGAAGCGACCGATGTGATCACCTGCGGAGGCGGCGCCCTCAATGCCGATCTGATGCGACGCCTGAGCGAGCAATTGTCAGGCATGGCGGTCCGCACTTCGGACGCCTGGGGCATGGAGGTGATGCAGGTGGAAGCCGCGGCCTTTGCCTGGCTGGCCTGGGCTCATGTCACCCGCCGATCAGGCAACATCCCAGAAGTAACGGGGGCACGCGGCCCCCGTATCCTGGGCGCCCTGTACCCAGCTTCTTGAAGTCGCTACGCGGCTCGCGCCAGAGCGCGGCCGACGCTCGGACTTTGATCAGGCAGAAAAGCTTGAACCGCAACCGCAGGTGGTGGACGCATTCGGATTGCGGATGACGAACTGCGAGCCTTCCAGATCGTCCTTGTAATCGATCTCGGCGCCGATCAGGTACTGCAGGCTCATGGCGTCGATCAGCAATGTCACACCGTTCTTTTCCATGCGGGTGTCGTCATCGTTGGCGATTTCGTCGAAGGTGAAGCCGTACTGGAAACCCGAGCAGCCGCCACCTTGCACGAAGACACGCAGTTTCAGTTCGGGATTGCCTTCTTCGGCCACCAATTCAGCCACTTTGCCAGCCGCGCTGTCTGTGAAGATGATCGGAGCGGGGGGCGCATCGTTCGTGATTTCGGGGGTGGCTTGAGCAGCAACTGTCATGAGAAAACTCCGGGAACAAAAATGAAATACGGGCGGCGATCAGCCGTTGTTCGAAGCCAGTTTCAAGGCTGGCTTGTCATCGGCCTTCAGGGGATGCAGTTCGCCATCAATGGTGGCGCCTTGATGCATCTCCAAGGCCTCGTACTTGACGTCGCCCACAATGCGGGCCTTGGGTTGAAGCTCCAACAAATCTTCTGCCACCACCGGCCCGACGACGGTTCCATTGATGATGACATGACCAGCCCTGACCTTGCCGTGGACACGGGCTTTTTCGCTGATGACCAGCAAACTGCGGCTGTCACCCATGGCCAGGACGTTGCCCTGGACATCGCCGTCAATGCGCAGGCCATCCGCAAAGCGAATCTCGCCCGCGATGGTGGTGCCTTCACCGATCAGGGTGCGAATGGGCGGGGTCTTTTTCCAGCCAAACATCACAAATCCTTAGTGAAAGGGTCAAGTAAGCCTCCACTGTGCCACGCCTGACGCGCACATGTCAAAGAGGCAGGTCAAAGCCGTTGGGTTTGGCTGGCGCGCAACGCGCCGCGCTCGTCGATCACGCGAACAAATACCTGTTTGAGCTGAACTTTGGGCGGCACGGGCAAGCGTCCGTCGACCCGCTGGTACTGCTTGAACTGCAGCGGCTGCTTGACCAGGGGAGTCGATTCGGTCCAGGGACGGCCATCCAACAAACCATTGGCGGTCAACTCGAAATGTCCGCGAAATTCAGGCTGAACGCGCGCGCCTTGCTGCATCACCAGCAGTTGATAGCGAGCCTGGCCACCTGCTGTCAGCTCGATTTGCAGTGCACGGACCGAAATGCCCTCGCCCGTGGCGGGCAGCAGTCGCTCGAAAAAGCCCAGGTCGTCCTTCAAGGTCTGGTTGGCCGCTTCCAGTTGGCGCACCTGTTCAGCCAGCTTCTGTTGGGTGACGCGCTCGGCTTTGAGGAGACTGTCGGCAGTGTTGGCGATCGACTGCGCCCGGTCGCGCTCCGCCCGCGTGTCACTGAGTTGCGCCTGGAGCTGCTCGACGGACTGACTGGCCTGGCGTGTCAGCTGCGGCAAGCCGGCAATGCTGCGGCCGAACTCGAACGCCCACAACCCCAAGGCAGCAGAAAACCCCAGCATCAACGCGGCCAGGGCCCATTTCAAGGGCCAAGGCAAGTGGCTGCGCACGGCCATGCGTGGCGCGCTGATCGACAGGCGCCGACGCAGCAGGCGCCAACGCATCAGGGCAACACCGGCACGTGGGTCAGGCCCAGGTGCTCATCGAGACCGCACATCAGGTTCATGCACTGCACCGCCTGGCCGGCGGCACCCTTGGTGAGGTTGTCTTCGACCACCAGCACCATCACGGTGTCGGGCTCGGGTTTGTGAACCGCGATGCGAACGGTGTTGCTGGCCCGTACGCTGCGTGTTTCCGGCGCACTGCCAGCGGGCAGCACGTCGACAAAACGCTCGCCCTGGTAGAAGGACTCGAACAGGGCTTGCAGGTCGGCAGCCTGCCCCTGGGCATTGAGACGCGCGTACAGGGTCGAATGGATGCCGCGGATGATGGGCAGCAGATGCGGAACGAACAGGCAGTTGACCGACGCATCGCCCGCCACCGCGCGCAGTTGCTGGTTGATTTCAGGGCCGTGACGGTGTCCCTTGACGCCGTAGGCCTTGAAATTGTCGGCCGCTTCGGCCAGCAAGGTGTGCACTTCGGCCTTGCGGCCCGCGCCGGATACACCGGAAGCGCAGTTGGCGATCAGGTGTGTCGGCTCGATCAATTGGTGACGCAACAGCGGTGCATAACCCAGCTGCACCGACGTGGGGTAGCAGCCCGGATTGCCAATGAGGCGCGCCTTCTTGATCGCCTCACGATTGAGTTCGGGCAAACCATAGACGGCTTCTTCGAGCAGATCAGGGCAGCTATGGGGCATGCCGTACCACTGCTCGAACACGGCCACGTCTTTCAGGCGGAAGTCGGCGGCCAGATCGATCACCTTGACGCCGGCTTGCAGCAGTTCACGCGCCTGGGCCATGGCCACGCCGTGCGGGGTGGCGAAAAAGACCACGTCGCACTGCGACAACTGGGCATCGTCCGGCGTGACAAAGGCCAGATCGACGTGCCCGCGCAGGCTGGGGTACATGTCCGCCACGGGCAAGCCAGACTCCTTTCGGGAGGTGATGGCCTGCAGCTTGACCTGCGGATGTTGCGCGAGCAATCGCAACAACTCCACTCCGGTGTAGCCCGTGCCACCGACTATGCCCACTTTGATCATCTGAAGTCCTTTCTACGCACCCCGATGCACTGGCTCAGGGAAAACCGCCATTCTAGGAAAGACCGCGGCCATCTCAAACAAGGATTGCGGGTTTCGGTACTTTTTCCTGATTTGTAACGTCCCTGAAATGTGTGCGCTGGTTCACGAAACGCCATTCATCTGACCCGCCCGATCGGTCGAAAAAGAAACACGTTTGTGATCATTGTGCCGGGCCATGCTGAACTGTCGCCAAATCTTCATCCTCACCGCTGTGGTGTCGGCCTGCCAGGCGGTATCGGCACAGACCCTGTTCGCCCCATCCTACGGGGAGTACCTGTCGTCGACCACGGTCCGCCAATTGGGCATGCGCAACATCCACGCCCGGGGCATCCTGGGTCAGGGGGTGGTGGTGGCGTTGCTGGACACCGGCCTCAACCTCAATAACCCCGAATTTGCCAACAACCGCCGGGTGATGACGGGCTACAACGCCACCAATGGCAGCAGCGACATCACCGACACCGACGGGCATGGCACCCATGTCGCCGGCATCGTGGGCGCACCCGGCAACAGCTGGGGCATGTATGGCGTGGCACCGGGCGCGACCCTGTTGCCCATCAAGGTGTTCAGCGGGGGCACCGCGCCCGCTTCCGTCGTGACCGCCGGCTTGGACTACGCCATGAGCCAAAGCGCTCGCGTGATCAACCTGAGCCTGGGGGCCAACAGCCCAACGGGCGACACGGGCCTGCGGCGGGTCGCGGCGGCGAACTCCGCCGTTGTGGTGATCGCAGCGGGCAACAATGCCCTGGCCCGTCCGAACTGGCCGTCACGCTACGCCAAGGAGTCCTGGGCCAACGGCACCTTGATCTCCGTGGGCGCGGTGGATCTCAACCGCAAGATCGCTTCGTTCTCGAACCGGGCAGGCGACATTGCACAGTGGTACATCGTGGCACCGGGCGTAGACATACTGTCGTCCTACGGCACCGGGCAGGGCTACATGACCGGGACGTCCATGGCCTCTCCGGCCGTGGCGGGCGCAGCCGCCTTGGTGACCGGCTACTGGCCTTACTTGCGCGCCAATCAGGTGGCCGCCATTTTGCTCAACACGGCAGATGATCTCGGGGCCCCCGGTGTCGATGCCGTGTATGGCCATGGCATGCTCAACGTGAACCGCGCGATGTCGCCAGTGGGCAGCTACAACTACAAGACCATCACCGGCGCAGGGACGCGGATCAGCCTGGGCGCCGCCGGCGTGACCAGCACCCAGCCCGCGGTGTCCACGCCTTCGGCGTTCGGCAAGGTCCAGACCGAAGTGTTTGACGATTACGGACGCAACTTCCACAGCCAGGAGGGGGCCGCCCTGTCGTCACGCAGCGTGATGACGGTGGACACCATCCTGGGCCGCATCGACCGCCTGCTCGACGCCTCCGAGAAGGTGCTGATGGATGGCGGCACCCTCATGCGCCTCAATGCCCTCACCGCCCCGTCCCTGTCGGTGGCAGCCGTGCGCAATGCCAATGAATCCGGGGACGCCTGGAACCACACCCCGGCTGCGACCAACAGCTTTGTGGCCTACCGCTCAGCCACCGGTTATGCCTTCAGTGCGGGAGACGGCGGCCTGTCCACCATGAGCCTGGGCCTGATGGGGTCGACCTGGGCTCGCCACCTTGGTGGCCTGGACGGCGTGCTGAACAACCCGCTGAGCAACTTTGCGCCTCAGCACCGCTTTGCCACCTTGGGCGCGCCGCTGGTCGGCGGCTGGCAGGCTCGCGTGGCCACCTTGCAGTCCAAACGCTACAACGCCGCATCCGGCAATGTGAGCCTGATGGAGTTGACCCACATCGGCGAGCGACACGCTCTCAACGTGTCCACAGGCGACCTGGCCGAGCAAGGGGTGCTGGGCGGTTATTCCAACGCCGCGATGGGCCTGAACCAGGCCACGCACACGCAAGGCCTGACCGTGAGCGGCGCATACCTGCTGGCGCCCCAATGGGCCCTTGGAGCGGCGCATACCTGCTGGCGCCCCAATGGGCCCTTGCCGCCTCGTGGAGCCAGACCGAGACCTCTGCCCTGCAGGCCACCGGCATGCTGGTGGATGCCACCGCGATCCGGGCCAGCGCCTACGGCGTGGGCCTGACCCACAGCGACATCTGGCGCCAGGGCGATCGCTGGAGCGTGAGCTTCCATGCCCCCTTGAGCGCCCAGTCGGGCCAGCTGACCTACAGCGTCGTCAAGGCTGTCGACGAGACCGGCGCGCCGCTGTTTGACACCAAGGTGGTGCGCCTGCGCCCCACAACACGGGAATGGACGACCGAAACCCGCTACGCCCTGCCCTTGCCGCAATGGGGTGGCACCTTGAGCGCCGCCCTGTCGCTGCGCATGCATGCCGACCACGACAGTGACGCGCCCCAGCAATGGGTGCTGGGCGTGCGATACCAGCAAGCCTTCTGACCGACCCACGATGATCGGACCATGAAAAAACCCGCCGGGGCTTGCGCCAGGGCGGGTTTTTGACCGTCTGCCGGGGCAGACAGTGCCGGCAACAATCAGCGCTTGCTGAACTGTTTACGACGACGAGCGCCGTGCAGACCGACCTTCTTACGTTCGACTTCGCGCGCATCGCGGGTCACGAAGCCGGCGCGGCTCAGTTCAGACTTCAACGTGGCGTCAAAGTCGATCAGTGCACGGGTCACGCCATGGCGCACAGCGCCGGCTTGACCGGATTCGCCACCGCCGTGCACGTTCACCTTGATGTCGAACGCTTCGACATTGTTGGTCAGTGCCAGAGGCTGCTTGACGATCATGATCGAGGTTTGACGACCGAAGTACTCTTCGACCTTCTTGCCGTTGACGAGGATCTGGCCCGTGCCCTTCTTGATGAAGACGCGAGCGACAGACGACTTGCGACGGCCGGTGCCGTAGTTCCAGTTACCAATGGTCATGGCGTATCCTTAGATTTCCAAAGCTTTGGGTTGCTGGGCGGTGTGCGGGTGCTCGCTACCTGCGTAAACCTTCAGCTTCTTGATCATGGCGTAGCCCAGGGGACCCTTGGGCAGCATGCCCTTGACGGCCTTTTCGATGGCGCGACCAGGGTGCTTGGCTTGCATGTCTTTGAACTTCGTGGCGTAGATGCCACCAGGGAAGCCAGAGTGACGGTAGTACACCTTGTCGTTGGCCTTGGTGCCAGTGACGCGGATCTTGTCGGCGTTGACGATGACGATGAAATCGCCGGTGTCCACGTGAGGCGTGTAAATGGCCTTGTGCTTACCACGCAAACGGAGAGCAACTTCGCTGGCTACTCGTCCGAGCACCTTGTCGGTGGCGTCGATCACAAACCACTCGTGCTTCACTTCGGCCGGCTTGGCGCTGAAGGTCTTCATGAGATTTCCTAGTTAAAAACAGACTGACCGCTGGTCTTGGCGCCACTTCTTGAACAAACTTGGTGGCCTCGCGAGCAACTTGCCCCTGTCAACCCACCTGACACTTCTCAAATTGAAAACGTCTCAGATGCGCGCAGGTATCCCGGCAATCTAAACGGGAATTGAGCAGTCTATACCATTTCGAGGCGCCATGGCAAGCGTTGAACCTGTGGCACGCAGTGGCTTAATCCAGGTCAAGTTATCCTTGACGAATCTCAAGTTGACTTGCGGCCTGCCGAAGTTGCCCTCATACTAGTACTAACCCTAGATATCAGATGAACTGGAGGCGTCCTCCCAGTCGTCGCGTCCAGGAAAGGGGTCCTCTCCATGACGACCGTTCAAGAGCCACAGAACCTAGACAAGTTCGGTTTGCAGCCCGCAGAAAGCCCCGACACAGGGGCGGAGCCGCCACGCCCCGGCACGCCGTCCGGCTGGGTCCCCATTCGCGATCTGCACGCACGGCATCGTCATCGCATTTTGGACCACCTGCTGCAGTTGGACGCCCATGACCGGTATCTGCGCTTTGGCAGCCACATCCACACCGAACAACTGAGCAAATACGTCGCATCGATCGACTTCAAGCGGGACGAGGTCTTCGGCATTTTCAACCGCAAGCTCCATCTGGTCGCCGTGGCCCATCTGGCGGCCATGCCGGGCGTGGATTCCGCACGCGGACACGCGATGGAGTTTGGGGCGTCGGTGCTGCCCGAGGCGCGCGGCAAGGGCATGGGGCTGCGCCTGTTTCAACACGCCATCACCCATGCACGCAACCGTGGCGCCAGCCACCTGATGATCCATGCGCTGACTGAAAACGCCCCGATGTTGCGCATCGCGGCCAAATGTGGCGCCGCCGTCGAGCGCGACGGCATGGATGCGGAGGCCTGGCTGAAGTTGCCACCCGACACCGTCGGCAGCCACCTCGACAGTTCGCTGCAGTCGCTCGCCGCCGAGGTGATCTACCGGGTGAAATACCGCGTCATGCACGTCAGTGACTGGCTGCGCATGATGCTGTCAACGGGCTGACTTGGGGTTACTCCCCGGCCAAATCGCCCTGGATCCGGGATGGCCGGACAGCAGATTGCCGATAACATTTCCTCACATCAAGAGGAGATGAAATGGCGATCGATCCTGTGGCCGCGGGCTGGGTGGTGTTGGCCCTGACAGCCGGTGGGCTCATCGGATGGTTGTGGCGAGGCGCGCGCGATCAGTCGCAGCGGCGATCCTGGCCCCGCCAGTGGAATCTGAACGCCCGCCCGGTGTTCACCGTCCATGAGCGCGCCCTGTTTCGTGAACTGAAGGCGGCCTTGCCCCAACATGTTCTGCTGGCCAAGATCGGCCTGCTGCGCTTTTGCCATTCAGGGGACAACTCTGATGCCAAAGCTTGGTACGAGCGCCTGCACCCTTTGCATGTGTCGATGGCGATCTGCACGCCCAACGGGGTGGTGGTGTCGGTGATCGATGTCGACCACAACGGCAAGAGCCAGACCTCGCAGCGCAATCAGCGCCTGAAAGAAGCGGTGCTCGATGCCTGCCGCATCCGGTACATCCGCTGCCTCCCGGGGCAATGGCCTCAGGCGAACCTGCTGGCGGCATGGGCCCTGGGACAGGCCGGCGCCCCGGCGGCCGAGCGCGCCCCCGTGATCCAGGACGAACTGCACAGCGTCGGCCACCAACTGGCCAGCAAACTCAAGCAACGTCGAGCGGAGCGCTCGGCACGGTGGAGCGAATCCGGTTTTTCACAAGATTCGTTCTTTGCTTTTGACAGCCGCTACGACAACGCCGGCGCGGCCAATTCGATGCCAGGCGCCCTGGAGGACTTCCAGGACACCCAGCCCAACCGCACAACCAACGAGATCAGGCGGTCACAAGGATCGAATTGACCCGTCGCACATAGGCAGCAGGGTCGTCCAGTTGCCCGCCTTCGGCCAGCGCAGCCTGGTCGAACAGGATGTGGGCCAGGTCGTCAAAGCGCTCGGTCGTGTCGAGCTTTTTGACCAACGGGTGGTTGGGGTTGACTTCGAGAATGGGCTTGGCGTTGGGCGCCTCTTGACCGGCTTGCTTGAGCAGACGGGCCAGGTGGGCGCTGACATCGCGTTCGTCCATCACCAGACAAGCCGGCGAATCGACCAGCCGGGTGGTGACACGGACTTCTTTGGCGCGGTCACTCAGCACGGATTGCAGTCGCTCCAGCACTGGCTTGAAGGACTCTGCCGCTTGCTCGGCCTCCTTCTTTTCAGCCTCGTCTTGCAGCTTGCCCAGGTCCACGGCGCCCTTGGCCACGCTCTGCAGCGAATGACCTTCAAATTCGTACAGGTGCGACAGCAGCCACTCGTCGACACGGTCGATCAACAGCAGCACCTCGATGCCCTTCTTCTTGAAAATTTCAAGCTGCGGGCTGTTCTTGGCAGCGGCCAATGAATCGGCGGTGATGACGTAGATCGCGTCCTGCCCTTCTTTCATGCGGCTGACGTAATCGGCCAGCGAGACGCCCTTGTCCGCATGGGTGGAGGCGAAGCGGAACAGCTTGGCCAGACGCTCGCGGTTGGCAAAGTCCTCGCCAATGCCTTCTTTCAGCACCGAGCCAAACTCGTCCCAGAAGGCGGCGTATTGATCGCGCTTGGCCTGGTCCTCGTTGTTGGCCAGGTCCTCCAGCATGGACAGCACGCGCTTGGTGCAACCCTCGCGGATGGCTTTGACGTCGCGGCTTTCTTGCAGGATTTCGCGGGACACGTTCAAAGGCAGGTCAGCACTGTCGACCACGCCCTTGACGAAGCGCAGGTAGCTGGGCAGCAGGGCCTCGGCATCGTCCATGATGAAGACGCGCTTGACGTAGAGCTTGAGGCCGCCGCGCTTGTCGCGGTTCCACAGGTCGTAGGGCGCCTTGGCGGGCACATACAGCAGTTGCGTGTACTCGCTGCGGCCTTCGACGCGGTTGTGGGTATAGGCCAGCGGGTCTTCGCTGTCGTGGCTGATCTGCTTGTAGAACTCGTTGTATTGCTCGGGCGTGATGTCGCTCTTGGAACGGGTCCACAGGGCCGCCGCCTTGTTGACGGTTTCCCACTCGTCCTTGACCACTTGCTCGCTCTTTTCGGCGTCCCACTCTTCCTTCTGCATCAGGATGGGCAGCGAGATGTGGTCTGAATATTTGCCGATGATGCTGCGCAGCTTCCAGTTGGAGAGGAACTCTTCTTCGCCGTCGCGCAGGTGCAGGATGATGTCCGTGCCCCGGGTCGGCTTGTCGATGGCTTCGACCTCGAAGTCGCCGGTGCCCTCGCTGACCCAGCGCACGCCTTCGCTGGCGGGCGCGCCGGCCCGGCGGGTCTCGACGGTGATGCGGTCGGCGACGATGTAGCCGCTGTAAAAGCCCACGCCGAACTGGCCGATCAGTTGCGCGTCCTTTTGCTGATCACCTGAGAGGCGTCCCATGAACTCCTTGGTGCCGCTCTTGGCGATGGTGCCCAGGTGGTCGATCGCCTCTTGAGCGCTCATGCCGATGCCGTTGTCGCGGATGGTCAGCGTCTTGTTGGCCTTGTCGACCAGGATGCGTACAGCCAGATCGGGCGCGTCTTCGTAGAGGGCGCTGTTGTCCAAGGCTTCGAAGCGAAGCTTGTCACAAGCGTCGGAGGCGTTGGAGATCAGCTCGCGCAGGAAGATTTCTTTGTTCGAGTAGAGCGAGTGCGTGACCAGGTGCAGCAGTTGCTTGACCTCGGCCTGGAAGGAATGGGTTTGCTTTGTCATGGCTGTTCTGATGCAAGCGAAAAAAGTTGCGGGAACGTTTGCGCCAGACAGGTGGAGCCATTGCCGGGTTTTTCAAGAGGCCGCCATGCTGCAAAAAATTTGCAGCGAGGTGCTTGCAAAGCCTCAAAAAAATGTCATAGAATATTGGTCTCGTTGGCGCTTTAGCTCAGTTGGTTAGAGCGATGGAATCATAATCCACAGGTCCGCGGTTCGAGTCCGTGAAGCGCCACCAAAGTCTTAAACAAAAAAGCCACCCATTGGGTGGCTTTTTTGTTTGCCGCAAAGGCGCGCGCTGGCCGCCTCAAGTCCTGGAGAGTTTGAACACTTCCATGGCTTGAACCAGCTGATGGGCTTTGTCATAGAGCCCAGCCGCCGAGGTGGCCATATCCTGAACCATGGCCGCATTCTGTTGGGTGGCCCGGTCCATGTGAGTGATGGCTTCGCCCACCTGCGCGACGCCCTGGCTTTGCTCCTGGCTGGCCACGGTGATCTCGCCAATGATGTCGGCCACGCGGCGGATGCTGGCCACGATGTCGGCCATGGCATGGCCCGCATCGTCGACCAGGGCCGCACCTTGCTCGACACGCTCCACGCTGTCGGAGATCAGGGTCTTGATCTCACGAGCGGCTTCGGCGCTGCGCCCCGCGAGGCTGCGCACTTCACTGGCGACCACCGCGAATCCACGGCCTTGCTCGCCTGCGCGGGCTGCCTCGACGGCGGCATTGAGCGCCAGGATGTTGGTCTGGAACGCGATGCCATCGATCACCCCGATGATGTCGGCGATCTTGCGAGAGCTGTCGTTGATGCCGCGCATGGTGTCGACCACCTTGCCCACCACTTCGCCGCCCTGCTCGGCCACCGCGCTGGCGCTTTGCGCCAACTGGTCGGCCTGGCGGGCGTTGTCGGCGTTTTGCTTGACGGTGGAGCTGAACTCTTCCATCGAAGCAGCCGTTTGCTCCAGCGAGCTGGCTTGCCCTTCGGTGCGTGAGGACAGCTCACGATTGCCGGTCGAGATCACTTCGGACGCGTTCGAGACATCGTCTGCGCTTTGGCGAACGGTGGACACGATGCGTGTCAATGAGGCCTGCATGCGGCGAACCGCGGCCAGGACACTGCCCTCGTCACCGGGCAGCACGGCAACCTGCTTGCTGAGGTCGCCATCAGCCACCAGGTTCACGATGTGGCGCAATTGCGCAGGCTCCGCACCCAGATCACGGATGACACTGCGCGCGATCAACACACCGGCAGCGGCCGCCAGCAGCAGGGCCAACGACGACACACCGATGAGCAGGTTGCGCTCGCGCATGTACTGGTCCTGGGCTTGCATGATCTGCTGGCTCGCCCGCGCAGCCGTCAGGCTTGCATAGTCGTCGGTCGCCTTGATCAAAGCCATCAGCTGGGGCCGGCAGTGGTTGTTCATCTCTTCGATGGCCGTATCGCGGTGGCCGTTCACAGCCAGATCGACTATGTGCAGGGCGATGGGGGCATAGGTACGCTCGACCCGATCGATCTCGCCGATCATTTGACGAACGTCAGCGGGGACGTCCGCTCCCTCGGCCAGCTTCTTGAGGGCCGTCAGGCTGGTGGTGGCATCGTCATGCGCCTTCAGCACCAGCTGCTTTTCTGCGGCCCGGTCGGCTGGGTCAGTGAGCAGCACCAGGTTACGGGCGGCGATGGCGCGCAGGTCGATGGCGGCTCTCACACGGGCGGCCATGCTGGCCCGGGCGTTGATGCCCTTGACGAAATGCTCGAACCCGGCGTCAGACTTCGCCAGCATCCCGACCGCCAGGCTGGCCACCGCCAGCACGATCAAGGCCAGACCGCCAAATGCCAATGACAGCTTGGCGCGCACAGTTAAGTGGTTCATCGAGATCACCCTCATGTTCAGTTCGCAATAGCAGCGGGCACGATAGTGCAGCCGGGCCGCGTCGATCGCCCAAATAGGAACGGAAAACCGGACATCGATACCATGCGTGACAATGGCAAGCACCTTGGCTTGCCCTTCAACCGACATGCTTCCCGTTTCCGCCCTGATCCTGGCCGCTGGCCGGGGCGAGCGCATGCGCCCCCTCACGGATCACACCCCCAAGCCGCTGCTGACCGTGCGCGGCAAGCCTTTGATCGTCTGGCATCTGGAGGCGCTGGCCCGCGATGGCGTGCGTGACGTGGTCATCAACACCGCTCACCTGGAAGATCAGTTCCCGGCCCTGCTGGGCGACGGATCCCGATGGGGCCTGCGCATCCATTACTCGATGGAAGGGCGTGACCACGGCGGCGCACTCGAAACCGCCGGCGGCATGGCCAAAGCGCTGCCGCTGCTGGGCGAGATATTCTGGGTTCTGGCGGGCGACGTCTTTGTGCCGGACTTTCGGTTTGACCCGCAAGCCGCTCGGGCCTTCGCTGAGAGCGAAGACTGGGGGCAGATGTGGCTGGTGCCCAACCCACCCCACGTGCCGCAAGGAGACTTCGGCTTGTCGCCGCAGGGTCGGGTGCTGCGCAAGGACAGCGCGCCCGCCGGCACCCCCGCTTTCACCTATTCCACGATCGGACTCTACCGCCCCGAGATGGTCAGCCTGATCAGGGTTGGCGAAAAGGCCGCCCTGCGGCCCTGCCTGGAGCGCGCCATCGACGCCGGCAAGCTGGCCGGTCTGCTCTACACCGGCCCGTGGGTGGACGTGGGCACGCCGCAGCGGCTGGCCGAGTTGAATCAGCCCTGATCCAGATCACGCCCCCGGCAACCGGCTTGAAGGGTAAAATCGCGCCTTCCTTCCACAGCCCCTGGATTTAAACCATGTCCCGCTGTCTCAAGGTCCTGGCCGCTCTGGCCTTGGCCGTGCCCGTGCTGGCACAAGCGCAATTCCAACGCCAGTTCCCGGCAAACGCCCTGCGCGGCGAGCTGCAGATCACCCAGCCCCCCGAAGCGATCCTCAACAGCCAAGTGGTCCGTCTGGCGCCAGGCTCGCGCATTCGAGGCGGCGACAACCTGCTGGTCATGTCCGGGGCCATCGCCGGCAAGAAGAGCCCGGTGCTCTACACCATCGACACCTACGGCCTGCTGATCGACGTCTGGCTGTTGCGCGACGACGAAGCCGCCAAGCTGTGGCCCAAGACGCGCGAAGAAGCCGCGCAATGGTCATTCGACCCCGTCGCCCAGACCTGGACCAAGCCCTGAAGAAGCATTTGACATGAGTTCCACCGCAAAGAAGGTCTACATCAAGACCTATGGCTGCCAGATGAATGAATATGACTCGGACAAGATGTCCGACGTCATGAACGCTGCCAAGGGCTACGAGCCCACCAACGACCCCGAACAAGCCGATCTGATCCTGTTCAACACCTGCTCCATCCGAGAAAAGGCGCAAGAGAAGGTGTTCTCCGACCTGGGCCGCGTCAAGCACCTCAAGGAAAAGGGCGTGATGATCGGCGTCGGCGGTTGCGTGGCCAGCCAGGAAGGCGCCGCGATCATCGAGCGAGCGCCCTATGTGGACGTGGTCTTCGGCCCGCAGACTCTGCACCGCCTGCCCGCGATGCTGGAAAAGCGCGTCAGCCAGCGCCGCCCCCAGGTGGACATCAGCTTCCCGGAGATCGAGAAGTTCGACCACCTGCCGCCACCGCGCAAGGAAGGCGCCTCGGCTTTCGTGTCGATCATGGAAGGCTGCTCCAAATACTGCAGCTACTGCGTGGTGCCCTACACCCGCGGCGAAGAGGTCTCGCGCCCCTTTGACGACGTGCTGACCGAAGTGGCCGACCTGGCCGATCAGGGCGTCAAAGAGATCAACCTGCTGGGCCAGAACGTGAATGGCTATCGCGGCAAGATGGGCGACACCACCGAGATCGCCGACTTTGCCCTGCTGCTCGAATACGTGGCCGAGATGCCTGGCATCGAGCGCATCCGCTTCACCACCAGCCACCCCAACGAGTTCAGCCAACGCCTGATCGACGTCTACGGCAAGACCCACAAGCTGGTCAACCATGTGCACCTGCCCGTGCAGCACGGCTCCGACCGCATCCTGATGGCCATGAAGCGGGGCTACACGGCTTTGGAATTCAAGAGCACGATCCGCAAGCTGCGCGCGGTACGGCCCACCATCAGCCTGTCGTCGGACTTCATCGTCGGCTTCCCCGGTGAGACGGACGAAGACTTCGACAAACTGATGAAGCTGGTGCAGGACCTGGACTTCGACGCCTCGTTCAGCTTCATCTTCAGCGCTCGCCCCGGCACCCCGGCCGCGTCGCTCGAGGACACCACGCCCCACGAGGTCAAAGTGGCGCGCCTGCGCCAGCTGCAGGCCGTGCTGGACGCCAATGTGCTGCGCTTCGGCCAGGCCATGGTGGGCACGACACAGCGCATCCTGGTAGAGGGCCCCAGCCGCAAGGACCCCAACGAACTGATGGGTCGCACAGAATGCAACCGCATCGTCAACTTTGCTGCGGGTCCCAACCCGGGCCGTTTGATCGGTCAACTCGTGGACGTGACCGTCACGCAGGCCTACCCGCATTCCCTGCGGGCAGAAGTAGTGGTGGCTTGATACTGCTTTTCAGCCGATCTGACTGATTTTTTATGTGACGTAATCCACGCAAGGCCTTAACGGTTTGCATTTTGTGCATTTACCGGATGAACAAATGGCCGACATTCCTAATGTCAAGCGTGGGTAAAGTCCATGAAGCTATTGCGCCTGTGCGCCAATCAGATCCGGCTGAACGAACCGTTGCCCTGGAATGTGCGCAACGAGCCGGGTGCTTTGCTGCTGAGCAAAGGCTTCCTGATCAAAGAGCAGCACCAGATCGACACCCTGCTGGACCGAGGGATGTACGTCGATCAAGAAGAGTTTGAAGCGCACCAGAAGTCACTCAGAACGTCTGCCGCTCGGCCCAAAGCCGATCCGTTCACCATCTGGGCGGCCATCCTCAAGCAAGTCGGCACCCTGCTTCGCAACCACGACAACAATCCTCAGTTTGTCGAAGACATCGCCAGGATGTCCGGGCACATCCACGGCGCCATGAAGCACGACGTGGAGGCCGGCACCTTCGAGATGATCTACTCGGATCACACCAGCTACGCCGTCGCCCATTCGCTGCAAACGGCCTTCGTGGCCAGCCTGGTGGCCGAACGCTTCGGCTGGAGCGAGAGTGAACGCGCCACCCTCGTGCGCGCCGCGCTCACCATGAACATCGCCATGCTGGACTTGCAGAACCTGCTGTCCCAGCAGACCACGCCGCTGACGCCCCAACAAAAGGCCGACATTGCCTCGCACCCGCAACGCGGTCGCGACATCCTGGAACATTCGGGCGTGACCGACCCCGACTGGCTCAACACCGTGGCCGATCACCATGTCACGCCCGACGGCAAAGCCCTGCCCGCAGACAATTCGTCCGTCGGCCAACTGGCGTGCATGATCCACTACACCGACGTGTATCTGGCTAAGCTCAGCCCTCGGGCCTCGCGCCCCGCGCTGGCGTCCAATACCGCGGCACGCGAGTTGTATCTGTCCGCCGGCGGCGCCAACAACCCTTACACCGCGGCCATCATCAAAGAGATGGGCATCTTCCCGCCTGGCTCGTTTGTCAAACTGGCCAATGGGGACACGGCCATCGTGTTGCGCCGGGGTGAATCGGCCAATGCACCGCAAGTGCAAAGCCTCATATCGGCGGACGGCTGGGTGTTCCCCGACCCGCTGTTTCGCAACACGGCCAAGCCTGATTTCAAGGTCGTCTCCACGGTGCCGCGCAGCAATGTGATGCTGCACCTGGATCGCAAGCGCCTGTTCGGCTACCAGTCCGGCTGAAAGCGGACCCTCACTGGCGCCACGCCGCGAACAGCCCTTCGCGCGCGGCTTGGGTGATCGCGGCCACACCGGGGTGCGTGATGCGACGCTCCACACTGATCACGTAGAACTCCTCGATCAGATCGGACGCCTCGCCGATGCGTTCAGCCTGGTATTGCCGACAGACTTCGTCATGCAGCACCATGGGCGCCATGAAGATGCCGTGGCCCTGATGCCCCAAGGCTTTGAGCAGAGCGCCATCGTCAAATTCGCCCACCACCCTGGGCCGGAGCTTGTGCTTGGACAGCCATTGCGTCAGCCGCGCCCCCATGGCCGAATCGGCACCGGGCACCAGCATCGGTGCGCCATTCAAATTGGATGGAAAGTTCCCCTCAAGCGATCGGGCCAAGGCCGGCACGGCATAGAACGCCACCGCAGAACCACCCAGGCGATGACTGAATGCGTTCACGCTCAAGCCCGTCGGCAAGGGCGTGTCTGACAAGACCAGGTCCAGGCGATGCACGGCCAACTCCGCCAGCAAGCTGTCCAGCTTCCACTCTCGGCACACCACCTTGAACGCCTGATCGCCTTGCAAAGCCGGCTCCAACAAGTGGCAAGCCACCATCTTGGGGACGGCATCGGCAATACCGACCCGCAACTCCAAAGGCCGGCTCGCGCCACGGGGCTGGCGCACGACCTGATCCAGTTCGGCCCCCAGGTTGAAGATGTCCTCGGCGTAACTGAAGGCCAATTGACCCGCATCGGTCAGCTCCAGACCCCGGCCATTCTTGTTGAAGAGGTCCCGTCCAAAGTGGTCTTCCAGCAATTGGATCTGTCCACTGATGGTTTGCGGCGTGACGTGCAGAAATTGTGCAGCCTTGACCACGCCACCGTGCTTGGCAACGGCCCAGAAATAGAGCAAGTGCTTGTAGTTCATTTCGAATTTAACGAATCTTTCGGCAAATTAAATCTGATTTACGCGAACTGTTCAAGCGCCTAAATTGGCGTGGTCGTCCCACCGATTCTTCGAAAGGAAAATCATGCGCTTGCTGATCCAGACACAAGGTCTTCTGCTCTCTCGTGAAGACCGCGATGCCATTCGCATCCGTATCCATCAGGCATTTGCCCGCTTTGGGCACAAGACCGTGGGGGCGAGCCTGCATCTCCAGGATATCAATGGGCCGCGTGGGGGGCTCGACAAGAACTGCCACCTGGTCGTCGAGCTGGAGGACACAACTGCGGTGATCACTGACCGGGGATCGGATCTCAGATCGGTGGTCAATCGGGCGCTGCATCGCGCCGTGCAGACCCTGCGTCGCCAGTTGCAACACCAGCAGTTGCGCACCCGCCAAGCCGTGAGCTTGCGTCATGCCCCCAGCACCCCGTCCATGAGTCGTCGTCAAAGGCGGGGCTTCGGCGCCATGGAGCCGGGCGACGCCTGATCAACCGTCATACACAAAAGGAACACACCATGTCCGATCGACTCTCTCAACCAAGCTCGTGGCAGCCGGCTCAAGGTGCCCACGCTGCTGTCGCCCTACCCTCAGAGGCGCGATGGGCCTCGACGCAGAAAGTGCTGCGCAACACCTATGGGCTGTTGGGCTTGACCATTGCGTTCAGTGCGGCCGTCGCCGCCACGTCGATGGCGATGGGCTGGCCCGCGCCTGGCATGCTGGTGTCACTGTTGGGCATGCTGGGGCTGTTTTTTTTGACTCACAAACTGGCCAACAGTGGCTGGGGCTTGGTGTCCACCTTTGGGCTGACGGGCTTCATGGGCTACGCCTTGGGGCCCGTGCTCAACCAGGTGATGGCGCTGCCAGCAGGTGCGGCCATTGTGACCAACGCGCTGGCTGCGACCGCCGCTGCGTTTTTAGGGATGTCGGCCATTGCATGGACCAGCAAGCGAGACTTCAGCTTCATGGGCAGCTACTTGCTGATGGGCATGCTGGTGGCCGTCGTACTGGGGCTGGGCGCCATGTGGTTACAGATTCCCGTCTTGTCCCTTGCCGTGTCGGCAATGGTGGTCCTGCTGATGTGCGGCATGCTGCTGTTTGAAACCAGCCGCATCGTGCATGGCGGCGAAACCAACTACATCCTGGCCACCGTCAGCCTGTACACCAGCATCTACAACCTGTTCACCAGCTTGTTGACCTTGTTTGGCTTCGGAGGCTCTGACGAATGAGCACCACCGGTCCGGGGGGCTGTCATCTGGAATCGATTGAAGGGCGGCCCCGTTTTTGGTAACTTGCCCAAATGGACCCCCAAGACATGGACGACCCCGTTGTGCCGGTGCGAGAGCGCATCTTGCATGCCGCCCTGCAACTGATTCAGGATCAAGGCGTACACGCCATGACACAGGCCAGGGTGTGCGAGATCGCCGGGGTCCGGCACAGCCATTTGACCTACTACTTCCCCACGCGTGTCAAGCTGCTCAAAGAAGTGGTGATGCGGGGGACCGAGTCGGTTCTGTCTTTGCTCGACGGGCCTGAGCATCTGCGCGTCAGTTCGCCGGCCCAATTGCGCGCTGCGCTCTCGGCGCTACCCGGTCAACGGGGTCTGCCTCGCATGATGGTGGCCGTGTACGTAGCCAGTGACGAAGAGCCCTCGCTCAAGCCCTGGTTGGACAAGTTCCAGATGAATGGCGTGCTGCGCTTCAAAAAGGCGCTGGCCGGCATCGGTCTGAAACCGTCGCAGCGGGCGCTCGAGATGTTCTTGACCTGCCTGGTCGGCACCTTGCACACCGACTATGCTGCCAGTTCCGAGCGCTCGCAAAAGCGCTCCAAAGCCATCTTGCAATACGCGTTTGACGAGTTGCTGGTCAACAGCGCCAAACGGTGATCCATGCCCGATTCGGTCAGACGGGCAAGGTCAGACGCGCAGCCAAGTCAGCCGCTTGCGCGTCGGGCTGCCAGGGCCAGTGCGCCAACAGGGGCGCTTGCACGCGGCGTTGCAGCGTCGCAAGGTTGGCGTCGAGTTCGGCCATGTGCGGGTCCACCACATTGGCCACCCAGCCGGCCAGCGTCAGGCCGCGTGACACGATGGCTTCTTGCGTCAGCAGGGCATGGTTCAGACAGCCCAGACGCATGCCCACCACGAGCACCACCGGGATCTTCAAACGGCAAGCCAGATCGGCACTGGTCACCCACTCGCCAGGCCCTTCATGCAAAGGCACGATGAAGCCCCCTGCCCCTTCCACCACGACCACATCGGCGTGCTGCTGCAGGGCATGAAAGCTGGCCTCGATGTGTGACAAGTCGATCTGTTCACCGGCCAATTTCGCGGCGATGTGCGGGGACACGGGCGCAGGCAAGGCGTAAGGGTTATCAAAGGCGGGCGGCACCTTCAGGCTGGACGCGGCACGCAAGGCCACCACGTCTTCATTGAGCCACTGCCCGTCGATCCAGTCGCAACCCGCCGCCACGGGTTTCATCCCCACGCAGCGCGGGTGGCGTTGCCCATACGCCGACAGCAAAGCCGTGCTGACGCGGGTCTTGCCCACGCCGGTATCGGTTCCGGTGACGAAGACGGCCGTCATGCCATGGCCACCCAGGCTGCGCCGCCATCCGCATGCCCCTGCGCCAAAGCGCGGTCCAGCGCCTTGATGCTGGCCTGAACCAGATGGGCCTGGTCAGACTCGGTCAGGACATAGGGCGGCATGAAATACAGCGTGCGCCCGATGGGGCGCAACAGCACCCCTTCTTCCAGCGCCGCCAGATGAAAGCGAGCGGCAAACCCGGGGTCGGGCGTGTCAATGTCCCAGGCCCAGATCATGCCCATCTGACGGTGCGCCATGACGCGCGGATGCTGGGTCAAAGGGGCCGCCAGCTCGCTCAGACGATGCGCGGCGATGCGGTTCTCAGCCAGCACATCCCGCTCGGCAAAGGTGTCGAGCACCGCCAAAGCGGCGCGGCAAGCGAGGGCATTGCCCGTGTAGGAATGGGAGTGCAGAAAGCCATGCGAGGTGCGGTCATCCCAGAAGGCGTCGTAGACCGCGTCGGTGCTCAGCACCACCGACAAGGGCAACACCCCGCCCGTGAGCCCTTTGCTCAGGCAGATGAAATCCGGTCGCACGGCTTGACCTTGTGCGGCATCGTGTTGATGCGCAAACATCGAGCCGGTGCGGCCAAAGCCCACCGCGATCTCGTCGGCGATCCAGTGGACCTGGTACTGATCGCACAAGCGGCGCACCGCCAGCAGATACTCAGGCGCATACATCGCCATGCCGGCCGCACCCTGCACCAAAGGCTCGAGGATCAAAGCCGCCGTCTGCTCATGATGCTGGGCCAGGTATTGCGCCAGGGCATCGATGCTGTCTTGCAGGGGGTTCATGGCCGGCGAGGGCAAGGTCGCGCTCAGGCGCAACAAGGGCGCATACGCCTCGCGAAACAGCGGGATGTCGGTGACCGACAGCGCCCCCACGGTCTCGCCGTGATAGCCGCCCTGCAGACCGATGAACTGGTTCTTGTGCGGCTGGCCGCGGTTGCGCCAGCTGTGGGCGCTCATCTTCAAGGCAATCTCGGTCGCGCTGGCGCCGTCGCTGCCATAAAAAGCGTGGCCCAAGCCGGTCAACTGGCCCAGTCGCTCGGACAGCTCTACCACGGGCGGATGCGTCAGGCCGGCCAGCATGATGTGGTCCAGCTTGTTCAACTGGTCGGTGATCGCGGCCACGATCGGCGGGAAGTTGTGTCCGAACAGATTGACCCACCAGGAGCTGACGGCGTCCAGAATGCGATCCCCCCGAGGATCGATCAACCACGGGCCTTGCGCCGCGACGATGGCCCGCGGCGGAAAGGTCTCATGCACCTTCATCTGGGTGCAAGGGTGCCAGACCGCCTGGCGGCTGCGTTCAGACAGACTCATATTGCATCCAGACTGATTGGGTCAGGCCATCCCGAAGGCGGCGAATCAAGGTCGGTACAGGCAGCGATCACCCGCGGCGCGCGACACGGCCACGCCGGACACCTGGGGAATGGTCCGACTGATCTGACTGTGAATGAAAACGCAGAGGTTTTCCAGCGTGGGCGCACCCAGCCCGGCCACTTCGTCAAGAAAGTGGTGATCCAGTTGGGAGCGCACCCCCGCAATGGCTTCACGCAAGATGGCCAGATCGACCACCATGCCCGTGTCGGCTTGCCGCTCGCCGCGCACCATCACTTCCGCGGTATAGGTGTGGCCGTGAATGCGGCGGCTGCTGGCGGCCTCTTCAGGCGACACAAAGCGTTTGAGCGTATGGGCCGCATCGAAGGCAAAGGTCTGGCTCAGTTCAAACATCGGATCGTTCTTTCAACTCACAGCTCAACGGATACCCAATGTCTTGTGGGTCTGCACGCTGAGCATCCAGCGCGGGTGGTCCAGACACCATTGCACGGCCCACTGGGCGGCCTGCGTGCGTGCGGGCTGTGAGGCACTGTCGAGCGGCTGTACCCGCATCTGCTCAAAATTCATCGCCTCAAACGACAAGAGCGTGGCCTCATCAAAGCCCGCCTGGGGCATGACCACCTTGAGTTCATGACCGGAGGTCTGCACCAGGGTCGAGCCGGCTTTGGGGCTGACACACACCCAGTCGAGCCCAGCCGGCGCGGCGATGGTGCCATTGGTCTCGACCGCGATCTCAAAGCCCTTGGCGTGCAAGGCATCGATCAAAGCGGCATCGACTTGCAGCAAGGGCTCGCCGCCGGTCAGCACCACAAAGGGCTTGCCGGCCTGGCCGGGCCAGAAACCGGCCACCGCGGCGGCCAGATCGGCGGCCGTGGCGAACTTGCCGCCTCCCAGTCCGTCGGTGCCCACAAAGTCGGTGTCGCAGAAGCGGCAAACCGCCTGCGCACGATCGGCCTCCCGGCCCGTCCACAGATTGCAGCCTGCAAAGCGGCAGAACACCGCCGGGCGCCCGGCATGGGTTCCCTCGCCTTGCAGGGTGTAGAACATTTCCTTGACGCTGTAAGTCATCTCACCTCAACCCCGTCCACCAGACGGTGCCCGCCGACGCCAACACCACCATGATGTAGGTCCACATGGCCCCGTCGCGCCCGAACACCAGCAGGCCCATGACCAACACAGCGGCATTGATCATTGCCGCACGCTTGACTTGCCCAGACCAGGTCACGGATTTCAATGCCCGCCACCACACCAGCCGTGACAAGCTGGGGACGATCAGCGCCAACCCCAAGGCCGGCGCAAAAAAATTCACAATGTGGATCAGGCCACCCCAAACATCCATCTGAAGCCTTTAGAACGTCGCTCAGGCCACACGACCCAGATTGAGACACATCAAGAAAACCACGCTGACCCGGCCGATATCTGCCCAAATCAACGGTGATTGCGCAAGCAAACCCACGCGAGAAAACCCGAGATTTTATAATCGCGACCTATGACCGTCCTGACCCTGGGCTTGAACCACCAAACCGCCGCTGTTGACCTGCGCGGCAGATTCGCCTTCGCGGTCGAACAACTGGTCCCCGCACTCAAGACCTTGCACGGTCAGCTGTCGACACCGGCGCACTCCGAGGTCGCCCTGCTGTCCACCTGCAACCGCACTGAACTGTACTGTGCGGCGGCCGGTTTGGGGGGCAGTCCGCAAGCCTTGAAGCACTCTGCTGTGGATTGGTTATCAGGTGTGGGCGGCGTGTCTGCCGATGAACTGATGCGCCACACCTATGTGCTGGAAGGCGGCGCCGCTGCCCGGCACGCCTTCCGAGTGGCCAGCGGGCTGGATTCGATGGTGCTGGGCGAGCCCCAGATCCTGGGCCAGATGAAGCAGGCCGTGCGCGAAGCCGACACGGCCGGCACCCTGGGCACCACCCTGCACCAGTTGTTCCAGCGCTCATTTGCCGTGGCCAAAGAGGTGCGCACGTCCACCGAAATCGGCGCCCACTCGATCAGCATGGCCGCCGCCGCCGTCCGCCTGGCAGGCCAGCTCTTTGAAGACCTGAGCAAGACCCGCGTGCTGTTTGTGGGCGCCGGCGAGATGATCGAACTGACGGCCACCCACTTTGCCGCGCGCACCCCGCGTGCCATGGCGGTGGCCAACCGCACCCTGGAGCGCGGCGAAAAGCTGGCCACCCACCTGGGCGCCGAAGCCATCCGCCTGGCAGATCTGCCCCAGCGTCTGCACGAATTCGACATCGTTGTGTCCTGCACGGCGAGCACCTTGCCCATCATCGGGCTGGGCGCGGTCGAGCGGGCGCTCAAGGCCCGCAAACGTCGGCCCATGTTCATGGTGGACCTGGCTGTGCCACGCGACATCGAGCAAGAAGTGGCCTCGCTGGACGACGTCTACCTCTACACCGTGGACGACCTGTCTGCCCTGGTGCAAACCGCCGGCGAGAAACGCCAGGCCGCAGTGGCACAGGCGGAGGCCATCATCGAGACCGGCGTGCAAGGCTTTGTGCACTGGCTCGACCAGCGCACCACCGTCCCGCTGATTCAGGCCTTGCATACCCAGGCCGATGCCTGGCGCGCCGCTGAGCTGGCCCGCGCACGCAAACTCATCGCCAAAGGCGAAGACATCGAAGCCGTGCTGGAAGTCCTCTCCAAGGGCCTTACCCAGAAGATGCTGCACGGCGCCATGGCCGAGCTGCACAGTGCCGACACCCATCACCGCCCGCAAGTGGCGGCCTCGTTGGCGCGGCTGTTTCTGCGGGGCGACCTGACCGCCTTGAACCCCGTGCCCTCCGCGCCTCGCTCGCGCAACGCCGAAGAAGCCGACGGAGACGCCGCGTGAGCCGCGGCCTGGCACCCTCCCTCGCCTCCTCGCTCGAACGTCTGGCCCATCGCCTGCAAGAGCTGGATGCGGCCTTGGCTGATCCGGCCGTCGCGGCAGACAATCGCCGTTATCGCGACCTGTCGCGCGAACACGCCGAGATCACCGGCGTGTGCGATCTGGCCAAGCGCCACACCCAGCGTCAAGCCGACCTGGACAGTGCCCGCGAGATGGCCCTGGACGCTGGCGACGATGCCGATTTGAAAGCCATGGCCGATGAAGAAGTCGTCCAGGCCGAGGCCGACCTGATCGAGCTGGAAGCGCAACTGCAAACCGCCCTGCTGCCCAAGGACCCCGACGACGCGCGCAACGCCTTTGTCGAAATCCGCGCCGGCACGGGGGGGGACGAGTCCGCTCTGTTCGCCGCCGATCTGGCCCGCATGTACACCCGCTACGCCGAGCAACAAGGCTGGCGCAGCGAGGTCATGTCCGCCAGCGAATCCGATTTGGGCGGCTACAAGGAAGTGGTCCTGCGCTTTGAAGGCGAAGGGGTCTACGGCCAGCTGAAGTTCGAATCGGGCGGCCATCGGGTGCAACGCGTGCCGGTGACCGAAACCCAGGGCCGCATCCACACCAGCGCCTGCACCGTGGCCGTGCTGCCCGAGCCTGACGAGGCGGAAGAAGTCCAGATCAATCCCGCCGACCTGCGCATCGACACCTACCGCGCCAGTGGCGCCGGGGGGCAGCACATCAACAAGACGGACTCGGCCGTGCGCATCACCCACATCCCCACCGGAATCGTGGCCGAATGCCAGGACGACCGCAGCCAGCACCGCAACAAAGCCAAGGCGCTGGCTGTGCTGGCCGCGCGCATTCGCGACAAGGACCGGCTGGAGCGCCAGGCCAAAGAAGCCGCCCACCGCAAGAGCCTGGTGGGCAGCGGCGACCGCTCCGACCGCATCCGCACCTACAACTTCCCCCAGGGCCGGCTGACCGACCACCGCATCAACCTCACGCTCTACAAGCTGACGGCGATCATGGAAGGTGACCTCAGCGACGTGGTCCGCGCCCTGCTGACCGCCCAGGCCGCAGAGCAATTGGCCGAGCTGGAGGCGGCCACCGGTGTCTGACGCGCCTTTGACCGTCGCGCAAGCCCTGCTGGCCGCCCGACACGCCGGCATCGACCGGCTGGACGCCCAGATCCTGTTGGGCACGGCGCTGGGCCAGAGCCGCGCCTGGCTGCTCGCGCACGACCAGGACGCCCTGCCGCCCCATGCGGCCGCCACCTTTGAGACCTGGCTGACGCGCCGCGCTCAAGGCGAACCCCTGGCCTATCTGGTGGGCGACAAGGAATTCTTCGGCCTGCCCCTGGCGGTCAACCCCGACGTGCTGATCCCCCGGCCCGACACCGAAATCCTGGTGGAGTGGGCGCTGGACCGCATCCCGACGGATCACCCGTTTGACGTGCTTGATCTGGGCACCGGCAGCGGCGCCATCGCGCTGGCCATCCAGCAACACCGGCCGCAAGCGCGGGTGGTGGCCGTGGACGCCAGCGAAGGCGCCTTGCGCACCGCCCAAAGCAACGCCGAGCGCCTGGGGCTGCCGGTGCAGTTCCGTCGGGGTAGCTGGCTGCAGCCCGTGCAGGGGGACCGCTTCGACCTGATTGTCAGCAACCCGCCCTACATCGCCGAAGGGGACCCTCATCTGGTCGCCCTCACCCATGAACCGATCACCGCCCTGACCGCTGGCCCCGATGGTCTGGACGACATCCGCCAGATCATCGACGGCGCGCGCGAGCACCTCCGCCCGGGTGGATGGCTGCTTCTCGAACATGGTTATGACCAAGCCGTGGCGGTCACGCAACTGTTGCAGCAAGCTGGCTACGGGGCCATCCAGACGCGCCGGGACCTCGGCGGCCAAAACCGCTGCACGGGCGGGCAAACCCTGTAGCCCGACACCCCTTGCCCCCCTAAAGTCGGTGGCTCCCGGCTGGGCAGATCGGTCACGAGTGCTCACAAGTCCGCTGCACAAAGCGGTCGGCCCGGCGTAGCATGAAGTCGTTCCTTGAGGAGTTCGTCATGTGTCCCAACCGGCAAAATCAGCGCCATCCCCACTTCGGCTCACTGTGTGCAGTGGCGTCGGGCGTGCTGCTGTGCCTGCTGGCCGGCCCCTCTCAGGCTCAGATCATGCCCCACCCCAGCCATGTGCTGCGCAGTGTGGGCGGCAGCGAATACAGCTTCACCCGGGTCAGCTTCCGCAACAGCGGCCTGGGCCTGAGCCTCGGTGGACAAGGTCTTTGGCCGCACTGGGAAGGCCGCGTCGGCGTGATGATGGATCGGCCCACCAATCCGCTCAAGGACACGTATGTCTTGTTCCAGCCCGTCTCCAATGGCCTGAACATCCGCGGCGTGCATGTCCTGTCCGATTACTACATCGACGGTGGCTTTCGGGCCACCGCCGGCATGGTGCGCGGTGACGCCGTTCAATCCTGGTGGGATGGCGGCGGCGGCGGACTCAACATCAGCCTGCAGCGCCTGGACAGCATCAACATCCCGGGCACGGCACCTGGCATCGGCCTTTCCAGCCTGGGCAGCAACTCGGTTCCCTACATTGGCGCCGGCTACACGACCCGCATCAACACCTCGGCCATCCCCAGCGCCTGGCGCTTCAATGCAGATCTGGGCCTGATTTCCATCAACAACAACAACTTCGGGCGGATTTCTCGCGCGCTGTCAGGCGACCAGAGCGTCGACTCGCTGATTCGCGACCTTCGCTTCCGCCCCCTGATCAAATTCTCGGTCGGCTACTCGTTCTGATCACGCAACATTAGCCACAAGCAAGGTCAGGTCAGCCCGACCCTGCTATAAACGGGCTATTGATTTCTTTGATAGTTAGAGAGCTATGAGCGACGTTCAAAAACAGATCGATGACCTGGTCAAGGGCAACCGTGTGGTGTTGTTCATGAAGGGCACCGCGCAATTCCCCCAATGCGGCTTCTCCGGCCGTGCCATCCAGATTCTCAAGACTTGTGGCGTGACCGATCTGGTGACCGTCAACGTGCTGGAAAACGAAGCCATTCGTCAAGGCATCAAGGACTACGCGAACTGGCCGACCATTCCGCAGTTGTACGTCAAGGGCGAATTCGTCGGCGGCTCCGACATCATGATGGAGATGTACCAGTCCGGCGAGTTGCAAACCGCCCTGTCGGCCTGATCCTCTTCGCCGCTGCGCCGTCTCATGAGTGAGCGCCCACGCCGGCTCATTGTCGGCCTGACCGGAGCGAGCGGCGCCATTTATGGCGTGCGCCTGCTGCAGCGCGCCCGCGACCTGGGTGTCCAGACGCATCTGGTGGTCACCCCGGCCGGGGTCCTCAATGTTCACCACGAACTGGGCTGGGACCGCTCCCAGCTTGAAGCGCTGGCGGATCAGGCCCACTCCCCTGCGGACGTGGGCGCCTGCATCGCCAGCGGCAGCTTTCAGACCGATGCGATGGTCATCGCGCCTTGCTCCATGAAGACCTTGGCCTCTGTGGCGCATGGCATGGGCGACAACCTCCTGACCCGCGCCGCCGATGTGACCCTCAAGGAGCGGCGTCGCCTGATTCTGATGGTCCGAGAAACCCCCTTCAACCTTGCGCACCTGCGCAACATGGTTGCCGTCACCGAGATGGGCGGCGTGGTGTTTCCGCCCTTGCCGGCGTTCTATCACCGGCCGCAAAGCATCAACGAACTGGTGGACGACACCGTCGAGCGGGTGCTCAACCTGTTGGGTGTGGAAAAAGCCCAGCCGCAGAGTTGGGCGGGGCTTTGAGCGGCAGGTCGTCGCCCGCCGCCTGATTCAGCGGCTCCAGGCGATGCCTGGCTGAGCCTGGGCCACGACCTGGGTCGGTCCGGACGAGTCCGGCATCTTCCAGCGCCGCCACGCCGCGGTCACCATATTGGGATACTCGGCCCGCCCACGGCTGCCGTTGTAGCGCCCCAGCGCCATGAAAAGATTGCCCTTTTCCAGGTCCAGGTAGTGGCGCAGGATCACGCAGCCAAAACGCAGATTCGTCTGCATGTGAAACAAGGCACTGGCATCGCCATCGCCGATCTGGCGGGTCCAGAATGGCATCACCTGCATGTAACCGCGCGCCCCGACTGACGAGATGGCGTACTTGCGAAAGCCGCTTTCGACCTCGATCAGGCCCATGACCATGCCGGGGTCGAGCCCCGCGCGCTTGGCCTCGTACCAGACGGTCTGCAGGAATTCCCGCCGAACCAGTTCGTCAGGCTTTTTCTTGAACAAGCGCGTTTCAGCGGTTTGAACCCATCGGTCGAACTGCTGCTGCTGAGTCTGGTCGGCAAACACGGGCGCGGGCGGCGCCGAGCGGCCTACCGCAGCCGACAAGGCCGTGCGGACCGCATCGGCCAGCGCTTCTTCCTTCTGCCCCCCCGCCCAGGCTGCCGTCGAAGCGATCGTCAGACCCATCCAGACCAGGAGGGCAGGCAACATCACACGGCAAACAGCAAAGACAGGCACACAACGGGCAAACATGAACGGCACCTTAACTGATGGCAAAAAATCCGGTCAAGCGAGTTGCAGGGCCTTTGCCAGGTGATTCATGACTTCTGCCACAGGCAGCTTGGTGGCTTCAGCGTCGGTGCGGGCCTGGTACTCGGCCAACCCCTCTTTCAGGCCCTTGTCACCCAGCACCACGCGATGCGGCACGCCAATCAGCTCCCAGTCAGCGAACATGGCACCGGGGCGCTCGCCACGGTCGTCGAGGATCACGTCGACACCCTTGGCCAACAAATCGGCATGCAACTGGTCGGCCGCCGCCTTGACGGCTTCCGAGCGGTCGTAGCCCACCGGGCAGATCACGACCGTGAACGGCGCGATCGCGTCGGGCCAGATGATGCCGCGATCGTCGTGCTTTTGCTCGATGGCGGCGCCCAGAATGCGCGTCACGCCGATGCCGTAGCAGCCCATCTCGAAATGCTTGGGCTTGCCGTCCACGTCCAGGAAGGTCGCGTTCATGGCCTTGGAGTACTTGGTGCCCAGGTAGAACACATGGCCCACTTCGATGCCGCGCTGGATGGCCAGCACGCCCTTGCCGTCCGGCGAAGGGTCGCCTTCGACCACGTTGCGGATGTCGGCCACCAGATCGGGCTCGGGCAGGTCACGGCCCCAGTTCACGCCACGGATGTGGAAACCTTCTTCATTGGCGCCGCACACGAAATCGGCCATGTTGGCCACGGTGCGGTCGGCGATGACCTTGACGGGTTGCTGCAAACCAATGGGGCCCAGGTAGCCGGGCTTGCAACCGAAGTGCTCGACGATTTCCTTCTCGGTGGCGAAACGGAAGCCGGCCTTCAAACCAGAGCCATCAGGCAGCGCAATCTTGCCTGCCTTGACTTCGTTGAGGTCGTGGTCGCCGCGAACCAGCAGCAGCCAGACGGTGGACTTGGCGATCTCCCCGTGCTCGTTGAGCTCGTCCGTGGCCAGCACCAGCGACTTCACGGTTTGTGACAGCGGCAGGCCCAACAGCTCGGCCACCTCGGGGCAGGTGCTCTTGCCGGGCGTGGCCACCTTCTCGCAGGCCGCCGTCGCTGCACCGCGCTGGGCGATCAGCGCCACGGCTTCGGCCAGCTCGATGTTGGCGGCGTAGTCGCTCGTGGGGCAGTAGACGATGGCGTCTTCACCCGTGTCGGCGATCACCTGAAATTCGTGCGAACGGTCGCCGCCGATGGCACCCGTGTCCGCGGCCACGGCACGGAATTGCAGGCCCAGGCGTTCGAAGATGCGGGTGTAGGCCGTGAACATCGCGTCGTAGGTCTTGCCGGCGCCTTCCACGTCACGGTCGAAGGAGTAGGCGTCCTTCATGGTGAACTCGCGGCCGCGCATGATGCCGAAGCGGGGGCGGCGCTCGTCGCGGAACTTGGTCTGGATCTGGTAGAAGTTCTTGGGCAGCTGGCGGTAGCTGCGCAGCTCCTGCCGGGCGATGTCGGTGATCACCTCTTCGGCGGTCGGCTGGATCACGAAGTCGCGCTGGTGGCGGTCCTTGAAGCGCAGCAGTTCGTCGCCCATCTTGTCGAAGCGGCCCGTTTCCTGCCACAGCTCGGCCGGTTGCACCACGGGCATGATCAGCTCGACGGCGCCGGCCTTGTTCAATTCGTCGCGAATGATGCCCTCCACCTTGCGGATCGTGCGCAGGCCCATGGGCATGTAGTTGTACAGGCCTGCACCCAGTTTCTTGATCAGGCCGGCACGCGTCATCAGCTTGTGGCTGACGATTTCGGCGTCGGCAGGCGCTTCTTTGAGGGTGGAGATGAAGAACTGGGATGCTTTCATGGATGTGAAAAATGCATCGCTAGGGTTGGGCCCGATCCAAACGCACTAGGCGGGCGCCCCTGGCGATGCAATAATGAAATCAGTTGAAAATTTGGAGTTGATTATGCTCGACCGGGAAGGCTTTCGGCCCAACGTCGGCATCATCCTGCTCAATCCGAGGAACCAGGTATTTTGGGGCAAGCGCATCCGCACCCATTCCTGGCAGTTTCCGCAAGGCGGCATCAAATACGGAGAGTCGCCCGAGCAGGCGATGTTTCGCGAGCTTCACGAAGAAGTGGGCTTGTTACCGGATCACGTCCGTATCGTGGCTCGAACCCGAGATTGGCTGCGCTATGAGGTGCCACAGCACTTCATCCGCAAGGATGCACGGGGCCACTATCGGGGTCAGAAGCAGATCTGGTTTCTGTTACAGCTCATGGGTCGAGACTGCGACATGAACCTGCGGGCCAGCACCCATCCGGAGTTCGATGCCTGGCGCTGGCATGAATACTGGGTCCCGCTGGACAGCGTGATCGAGTTCAAGCGCGAGGTCTACCAGATGGCCTTGACCGAGCTGTCTCGCTTTTTGCCCAAGCCGCAGGGGCAGGCCAACCGCTTCTTGCGGGGCAACATGCGTGGCCCCCGGCGCGAGGAAGAGGCCCCGCCCGAGGCGCACCGCCCGGAAACGGCCAGCGAAGAAGGCTTTTGAGCATTTAAAAAAATGGAGCCCTGCGGCTCCATTTTTCATGCGATGGCTTAGGCCGCCCTCATTCGATCTCGGTTTTGCTGGCGCACTCGGCATCCGATGGATTGATGCTGCAGCGGGCCTTCTTGATGATGTTCAGGCCGGTCTTGTTGTACAGACCTTGCTTGGCGATGTCCGTGCGTGCTTCGCGCAGCATCAGCACGTACTTGGGGATGCTGTCGGCAGGCAGGTCATCCCACACCGAAGCGGGAATGCCTTTTTCAGCCAGCTGGATGATGCGCATGGCGCGGTCAAACTGGCTCAGCCAGTACTGGCGCGACTTCTCGCCCGTGCCTTCGGGGAACTTGGCGCGATTGAGGATCACCTGAACCGTGGGGATCATGATGGGGAAGCGGCCAATGGCGCCAGCGGTGCCGATGCCCTTGTACAGCTCGAACGGCTTGTAGGCCACGGCCGGCAAGGTCACCATGTCGACGAAGCCGTTGTTGAACTTCGGGCCGATGTTGGTCACGTCCACCGACACGGGCTGCGCACCGATGCGCTGAATCATCACGCCTTGCGCCTTGTCATAGTCGAAGGCGGCGATCTTCTTGCCTGACAGACCTTCGACCGAATTGATCTTGCGGTCGCGCACGATGGGGTAGGCCGCGCCCAAAGGGAAGATGCCGCCGACTTCGTAGTTGCCTTCGACCATCAACTTGCCGGCCTGGGGCGTGGCAAAGATCTGAATGACCTTGCGCACCACGTCGTAGCTGGCATCGATGTCGATCCGGCCGTTCTTGACGATGGTCGTCGAGCCGATGCTGTCGATGGCCCCAGCGACGCCGTTGAACTGGCGGGTGCGGAAGGCCGTGGCCACCACGCCGTCACACTGGCCGGCGCGGAAATCTTCGACGGCCACACGCTCATCGACGTAGGTCTTGATGTCGAAGTCCACGCCCTGCTTTTGCATGGCCAGCGCGTAATCGGTCGAGGCGGCGTACACGTCGCCGGTCTTGCCCACAACGTCCCACACACAGATGACCGACTTGGCGTGGCTCCACACTGGCGCACTGAGCGCGCCCAAGATGGCCATGGCCTGAATCAGGTGTTGTGTCCCCTTCGTGAGGGACTGTTTTGCGATAGCCATGCGGCCTCCTTGAAGTGCGAACCAAAAAGTGCGCCGATCCGCTCGATCAGCGCCGAGGCAGCATATTTCAAGAAGGGCCGACACCTGTAACCATTTGCGTCGTTTTCCCGACAGGGAAAGCCCTCAGGTCAGGACGAGGTTATCGCGGTGAATCATCTCGGGCTCGTTGGTGAAGCCCAGCGCCTGCTCGATGTCAGCCGACGGTTTGCGCATGATCAGGCGGGCCTCGCTGCTGGCGTAGTTGGCCAGCCCGCGCGCAATGTCCTGACCTTGCATGTTGCGCACGGCGATCACGTCACCGCGGTGGAACTCGCCCAGCACCTCGGTCATGCCGATGGGCAGCAGGCTCTTGCCCTCTTCCCGCAGCTTGGTCACGGCACCTTCGTCGACCACGACGGCGCCTCTGAGCTGCAAATGGTCCGCCATCCACTGCTTGCGCGCAGTCAATTTGGCGGTGGCCGCGACAAACAGCGAGCCAATGGCTTCGCCTCGGGTCAGGCGCACCAGAACGTCGGGCTCGCGTCCCCAGGCGATCACGGTGCTGGCACCGCTGCCGGCCGCGCGCCGGGCCGCCAAGACCTTGGTAATCATGCCGCCCGTGCCCACCCGGGAGCCCGCGCCGCCGGCCATCTGCTCCAACGCCGGGTCCCCTGCGGTGGCCACGTCGATGAACCGGGCGTTCGGGTCCTTGCGGGGGTCCGCGCTGTACAGGCCTTTCTGGTCCGTCAGGATGACCAGCGCGTCGGCCTCGACCAGATTGGCGACCAGGGCGCCCAAAGTGTCGTTGTCACCGAACTTGATCTCGTCGGTGACCACGGTGTCGTTCTCGTTGATGACCGGCACCACCTTGTGCGACAGCAGGGTCAACAAGGTCGAGCGGGCGTTGAGGTAACGCTCCCGGTCAGCCAGATCGCCGTGCGTGAGCAGCACCTGAGCGCTGCCCATGCCATGCTCGCGCAGCTTGGATTCGTACATCTGCGCCAGTCCCATCTGCCCGACGGCCGCAGCGGCCTGCAGCTCGTGCAACTCTTTGGGGCGCGCATGCCAGCCCAGCCGCTTCATGCCTTCGGCAATCGCGCCACTGGACACCATGATGACTTCGCGACCGTCCTGCGCCAGCGCCGCCATCTGGCGACACCAGTTGCTGATCGCTTCCGCGTCGACGCCTTTGCCTTCGTTGGTGACCAAGCTGGATCCCACCTTGACCACAATGCGGCGGGCGTTCTTCAACACATCGTTCATGGGCAGGACAGCCATCGGTTGCAGGGGGTTCGGGTTGGAACGTTGGCGAAACCAGTCAGACTTCAGCGAAAGCGCGGATCGTCGGCGTCGGGCACAAAGGGCTCATCCTTCGTGCGCTTGGCTGCAGGCGCTTTCTTAGCAGCGACCTTCTTAGCAGCGACTTTCTTGGCAGCCGCTTTCTTGGCCGGTGCCTTGTCAGCCGGGGCCTTGTCAGTCGCCGTCTCTGCTTCCGACACCTTCGCTGCGACCTTCTTGGTTGCGGCTTTCTTAGCTGAGGCTTTCTTGGCCGCAGGCTTCTTCACCGGCGCCACGGCGACCTCGTCTGACAGGTCCACCCGCGGTGCAGCGACGGTTTCGACCAGTTCGCCCTCGGCATCGAAACGGATGTCGACTTCTTCGTGATGCTCTTGCATCGACGCGACGTGTTGATAGATGGCTTGCACCAGATGCTCACAGCCCTCACGAGTCAGGGCCGAGATCTGGTAGACAGGGCCCTTCCAGCCATAGCGTTTGACGAAGTTGACGACTTTGGCCACGCGCTCTTCAGCGGGGATCATGTCCAGCTTGTTGAGCACCAGCCAGCGAGGCTTTTCATACAGGGCCTGGTCGTAGATCTTGAGCTCGTTGACGATCGCCTTGGCCTGGGCCACAGGGTCGACACCTTCGTCAAACGGCGCCAGATCAACCACGTGCAGCAGCACGCGGGTGCGTTGCAGGTGGCGCAGGAACAAATGGCCCAGCCCGGCGCCTTCGGAGGCGCCTTCGATCAGACCGGGGATGTCGGCAACGACGAAGCTCTTCTCTGGCCCCACACGCACCACGCCCAGATTGGGATGCAAGGTGGTGAAAGGGTAGTCCGCGATCTTGGGACGGGCGTTGGAGATGGCCGTGATCAGGGTGGACTTGCCCGCATTGGGCATGCCCAGCAGGCCGACATCAGCCAGCACGCGCAGCTCGAGCTTGAGCTTGAACAGCTCGCCCGGCCAGCCGGGCGTCTTCTTGCGGGGTGCGCGGTTGGTCGCCGTCTTGTAGTGCAGGTTGCCAAAGCCGCCGTCGCCCCCCTTGGCCAGCAGGCGCTTTTCGCCATGCTCGAGCAGCTCCATCATCACTTCGCCCGTCTCCGCATTGCGAATGATGGTGCCCACCGGCATGCGCAGGGTGATGTCAGGACCGGCTGCGCCGAACTGATCGGAGCCACGGCCCTGTTCACCGTTGCGAGCCTCGTGGCGCCGCGCATAGCGATAGTCGATCAGGGTGTTGATGTTGCGGTCTGCCTCGACATAGACGTGACCGCCTCGTCCGCCGTCGCCGCCATTGGGGCCGCCGAAGGGGATGAATTTCTCGCGACGGAAGCTGATGCAACCGCTACCGCCATTGCCAGCGGCCACGTCAATGGTGGCTTCATCGACAAATTTCATGGGGCTGTTGTCCTTGTGTCGTCCGTCGCGGGACCGAAAAAGAGAGTGCCTGCCAGAGGCAAAAGCATAAATGCAAAAGCCCCGGCGAACCGGGGCTTAGCTTGTGACAAGCGCCTGATTAGACGGGAGTCACGATCACAGTCTTGCGGTTTTGCGAACCCTTGACCGTGAACGAAATGGTGCCGTCGACCAGCGCGAACAAAGTGTGATCGCGGCCGGTGCCCACGTTGGCGCCAGCGTGGAAACGGGTGCCGCGTTGGCGAACGATGATCGAGCCAGCGGGGACCACTTGGCCGCCGAAAGCCTTCACACCGAGCATCTTGGGTTGAGAGTCACGGCCGTTCCGCGTGGAACCGCCGCCTTTTTTCTGTGCCATGGATCTGCTCCTTTGGGACTAGGTTAGACGATTCGACGAATCAGACGTTCACGGAGCTGATTTGCAGCTCGGTGTAGTTCTGACGGTGACCTTGGCGCTTTTGATAGTGCTTACGACGACGCATCTTGAAGATGCGAACCTTGTCGTGACGACCTTGCGACAGGACAGTTGCTTTGACAGTTGCGCCAGCCACCAAAGGCGTGCCAACCTTCAATTCTGCGCCGGAGCCGACTGCCAGAACTTGGTCGATCACGATCTCTTGGCCAACGTCCGCAGCAATCTGTTCTACTTTAATTTTTTCGCCAGCAGCAACTTTGTATTGTTTGCCGCCGGTTTTTATGACCGCGTACATGTTGAGACCTTTCAAGAATCTGCTACCCGCCCCTGTGGCAGGCAGCAAAACTTTAGCCAATTAAATGGCTAAGCTCTCCACTGTAGCATGGGTGGCTGATTCTGTAAAGTCCTGACCGGGCTGCGGCGAGACCGGGGCCCAGCCAAAGAAGCGAATCACTTCTTCACGTTTGGCCAGGGCGTCGGCAAAGCCCAGATGAATCAGCTCGCGGGTGAAAGACGACTCAAACAGCAGGTAACTGGCCAGCGCGGTACCGCTGGCTTTCTTGCCTCGGCCATGCACACCCAGCGCGCCCAGCATGGTGCGCACCGCGGGGGGCAGAGCCCACAAGTGGCGGGAGGCGATGTCGTCAATGCGCTGACTGGGTGCGATCACCAGCACGTCCACCGGCCGCAGCGACGACTGCGCGCGCAATTCGGGCGACAGCAGCGCCAGCGTCTTGTTGACCCGCTGCATGCGCTCGATGTCCACCGCCAGGGCATCGAGGAAGATGCTGGACATGGCGTGGCCGGCAATTTGCGCCAGCGAAGGGTATTCGGCCGAAGCCTGGCGGGGCGTCTGCGGTTCTTGCAGGCGCCCGGCCCCGACCACCAGGATGCGATCCGCACCCAGGTGGATGGCTGGCGAAATGGGCGCCGCCTGGCGCATGGCGCCATCGCCAAAATACTGTGCCCGCCCGTCCACGGACAACTGCACCGCCGGGAAAACAAACGGGATGGCCGACGAGGCCATGAGGTGGTCAATGGTGAGTTGATCGCGCACGCTGATGCGCTGTGAGCGCGACCAGGGCGCGATATCGCGGGCGCTGTCGTAGAACGTGACGTGCTCACCCGAGGTGTAGCTGGAGGCGGATACCGCGACCGCGTCCAGATGCCCTTCTTTCATGAGTCGGGGCAGCCGGTCCAGTCGAAACAGCCCGGGCAGCAATTCGCGCAAGGGGTCGTTGTTGAGCAGCGAGCGAGGTCGGGCCTTGCGCCAGCGCGCCACCGCCCACCCCAGAGAGAACAGCGTCAGCCATTTGGCACCGCTGCGAATCACCCCCAGCGAGTCGGCCTCATAGACCTGTTCGCAGCGGAAGTCGCGCCAGACTTCGACCATGGCGCGCACGGCCGTTTCGATGTGATCACTGCGGCAGGCCAGCGACAGCCCGTTGATGGCGCCAGCCGAGGTCCCGCAGATGATCTGAAAGGGATTGACGCGGCGCGGCTGGTTGCATTCCTGGCGGATGGTCATCAAAGCTTGCAGCACGCCGACCTGGTAGGCCGCGCGCGCGCCGCCACCAGTGAGGACGAGGGCAGTTTTTCCAGGTGCGTTCATGGCAAGTTATCGACCAATCACACCGTGCGGTTTAGGCCTGAATCAGGGCCGCAAGCGCATCAAGGTGGATTTGCCGAACAGGCTCTCCACCAGATCGACCACGAGTTCCGCGGTTCGGTTCTGCACATCGCGCGCCGGATTCAACTCGACGATGTCCAGCGAGCCCAGGCGGCCGGTGTCGGCGATCATCTCCATGCACAGCTGTGCTTCGCGGTAGCTAGGGCCGCCCCGGACGGGTGTTCCGACGCCGGGGGCGATGTCCGGGTCGAGAAAATCCACATCGAAGCTGACGTGCAAATGGGTGTCGTCATCCAGACCTAAGAGCGCCTGTTGCATCGTCGCGCGCATGCCGTGTTCGTCCAGATGACGCATGTCGAACACCTCGAGCCCCTGGGCATGGACGAAGGCGCGTTCGTGGGGATCCACGCTGCGCACACCAATCAGTCGAAAATCGGCCGGTGAGAGTGTGGCGCTGCCATCCTGGGTGACTTGCAGCAGCGGCTCGGGGCCGTGGCCGCACAACACCGCCACGGGCATGCCATGCAGGTTGCCGCTGGGGGTGATGGCACTGGTGTTGAAGTCGGCATGGGCATCGAGCCACAACACCCGCAGACGGCGCCCCTGATTGGCACAGTGGCGCGCCACAGCACTGATCGAGCCCGCCGCCAGGCAGTGATCGCCCCCCAACATCACGGGCAGGACACCGTCATTCAATGCGGCGGCCACCGCCTGGTGCACCGCGCCCGTCCAGTCCACGCATTCCTGCAAATGGCGATAGCCCTGTACGGGCGGCAGCCAGGGGTTGGCAGGGCCGGACAGGTTGGCGGCGTCGTCGACTTGCACGCCCAGATGCACCAGCGCCTCAGGCAAACCCGCCACTCGCAGCGCTTCGGGCCCCAATGAGGCACCGCGCATGCTGGCCCCCACGTCGGTGGGCGCGCCAATCAATCGGACAGTCTTGTGCGGGGATGAGGGCGAGGCGTGAGGGCTCATGCTGCCATCATCCAACAATTACCAACCGCAAGCACTGTCCGGTTCAGGTTGCCCCAGACCGTAGACCTGTTGCAGGGTGGCCCAGGCCTCGTCAGCCGTTTCGACAAAGCGGAAAAGATTCACGTCGTCGGGACTGATCATCCCAGTGTCAGCCAGGTGCTCGAAGTTGATCAGCTTGGTCCAGAACTCCTTGCCAAACAACAGCACCGGACGGCGGCGGCATTTGCCTGTTTGCATCAGGGTCAAAGCCTCGAACAGCTCGTCCAAGGTACCAAATCCACCGGGGAAGCACACCAGCGCGACCGATCGCATCAAGAAGTGCATCTTGCGCAGCGCGAAGTAATGGAACTGAAAGCACAGCTTGGGCGTGATGTAGGGGTTGGGCTCTTGTTCGTGCGGCAACACGATGTTGAGCCCCAAACTCTTGCCCCCCACCTCGAATGCACCGCGGTTGCCGGCCTCCATGATGCCGGGGCCGCCGCCGGTGACCACGTAGATGGGCGTCTGCAACTTCGCCGAGTGGTTGGTAACCAGGCTGGCGAAGGCGCGCGCCTCTTCGTAGTAGCGAGCCATGTCAACGCCCCGCTGGGCCAGGCGCAAAGCGTGGTCGCGAGCCGCACCGTCGGGCAGCGACAGCGCTTCCTGCAATTGGGCTTGCGCCTCGTCGGCCGGCAGGATGCGGGCGCTGCCGAACATGACGATGGTGGACTCGATTTGCTCTTCGCGCTGGATCAGTTCGGGCTTGAGCAGCTCCAGCTGCATCCGCACCGAACGCAATTCGGGATGGAGCAAGAACTCCGGATCGGCGAAGGCCAGGTCGTAGCTGCTGTCGGGTCCCGCATACAGCGAGGGCTTGGAGGCATTGCGGGCGTCTTGTACCGCAGTGGGGAAATTGCGTTCGAGCAACTCTTTGGGATTGTTCATGCTGACAACCGTTCAAGTCTGCGCACCGTGTGCGCGCTGGCAATCAGTATGCAACCCGCCCCGCTCAAGTCAGCGTGCGAATTGAACGGTCAAGCCGGCGGAGTTGTGTTTTCACCGCAGACCGAGCAGGCGGGATCGCGCTTGGCGCGCAGCTCCGTCCACTGCCATGAGCGCCCGTCCAGCAGCAGCAGGCGCCCCGCCAGGGAGGGATGGGCGGCTTGGGCCTCCAAGCCAGCCAAGAGCTTGATCGCCTCGCCGGCCTGCATGACGCCCATCATGCCCACCACGGGTGCAAAGACACCGAGCATGGCGCAACGGGTCTCTTCAGGCGGCTGGTCGGGCGGAAACAGACAGGCGTAGCAGGGTGCCTGCGGCAAACGCGGATCGAAGACGCTGATCTGGCCATCCAAACGCACCGCCGAGGCGGACACCAGGGGCACGCCATGGCGATGAGCGACCCGGTTGATCAACTGCCGAATCGCAAAGCGGTCGGTGCAGTCCAGCACCACATCGGCTTGCGGCACCCAGGTGTCGAGCAGCGCTTCGTCCGCCGCCTGTGCAAGGGGTTGAACCTGCACGCCCGGATTGAGTTGAGCCAGGGCCTGCGCCGCCGACTCGACCTTGCTGTGACCGATACGGGGCGTGGTGTGGATGATCTGGCGCTGCAGGTTAGTGACATCGACCACGTCGGGGTCAACCACCGTGATCCGCCCGACGCCCGCGCTGGCCAGATACATCAAAGCGGGGGCGCCCAGGCCTCCGGCACCGATCACCAGGGCGTGCGACTGCAGCAAGCGGTCTTGCGCTTCTTCGGACCACTCGTCCAGCAACAGATGCCGGCTGTAGCGCAGGCGCTGATCGTCATCCACGAATGCGGTCTCCGCGGTTCAGCGCCCTGCTCGCTTTACTGAGACTTGCTGTCTTCAGGCTTGCGCTCCGTCATGGTCTTGGAGACCACGACGGGCTTGCCCTTGAGCTGGTTCAGTGCTTGTTGCAGCGGGAAGTCTTCGGCGCTGCCGAATTCGGGCAGCGGCTTGGGCGTGTCGGCCTTCTTCGCATCTTCCAGCTTCTTGATGGCTTCTTCGCGGGCCTTTTCACGGGCCTCGTCCTTCACCTCGGCGCCCTGGCCGCTGGTGATGTGCTTGTCCAGATCGGCTTCGCGCACACGCAGCGCCGAGTACAGGTTGCCATCTGCGCTTTCGTCCACCATCACATCGGGCACGATGCCCTTGGCCTGGATCGAGCGACCGCTGGGGGTGTAGTACCGGGCCGTGGTGATCTTCAGACCGGTGTCTGCCGTCAGCTGGCGCACGGTCTGGACCGAGCCCTTGCCGAAGGTCTGACCGCCCAAAATGACGGCGCGCTTGTGATCCTGCAAGGCCCCGGACACGATCTCGCTGGCGGAGGCCGAGCCTTCGTTGACGAGCACCACCAAGGGAATGGTCTTCAAAGCGGCGGGCAGGCGAGCCAGGGGGTCGGAGCCGAAACGGCGCGAGTAGTCTTCGGTGCGGGCCTTGAACACGGCCTTGGACTCAGGCAGCTGACCATTGGTCGACACCACCACCGCATCCTTGGGCAGGAAGGCCGCAGAGATGCCGATGGCGCCTTCCAGCAGGCCACCCGGATCGTTGCGCAGGTCCAGCACCAGACCCTTGAGCTTGGGGTCTTCCTTGAAGAGCTTGTCGACCTTGGCCGCGAAGTCTTCGACCGTACGGTCCTGGAACTGGGTGATGCGGATCCAGCCATAGCCGGGTTCCACGATCTTGCCGCGCACGCTCTGGACGTGGATTTCTTCACGGGTGATGGTCACCGGGAAACTGCGGCTTTCGGACTTGCGGAAGATGGTCAGGACCACCTTGGTGCTGGGCTCGCCGCGCATGCGCTTGACGGCCTGATCCATCGTCAGACCCTTGACGAAGGTTTCGTCGATCTTGGTGATCAGGTCGCCACTCTTGAGGCCGGCACGGAATGCGGGCGAGCCCTCGATCGGAGAAATCACCTTGACCAGCCCGTCTTCCATCCCGATTTCGATGCCCACACCGACAAACTTGCCAGTGGTGCCCTCACGGAATTCCTTGAACGCGGTCTTGTCGAAATAAATCGAATGGGGATCCAGGCCGGAGACCATGCCGCCGATGGCGTCGCTGATGAGCTTCTTCTCGTCAACCGGTTCGACGTAATCGGTCTTGATCATCCCGAACGCCGCAGCGAGTTGCTGCATCTCTTCCAGGGGCAAGGGCGCGACGGCGTTGCGTGCCGTTGCCTGGAATTGCATGGTGGTCAGGCCACCGGCCAACGCGCCGAGCGAGACCCAGCCTGCAATCTTCAATTTGGAAGTCATGGCGTTCATGTGCCCTATCAGGATAACCTTTGCCAGTATAGGCGGGCTGCGTCCCCCGATCAGGGGAATAACACAGCAGTCGGGTCTCTGTTGTTCAAATCACCGCGATGGCCGCTCGAAAAGCCAATTCGGGCGCGAAAAATGTCTCACATTGGTCACGGGTGACTCCGAGCACCATGCCCTCAGGCGAGATGCTAAGGTGTGAGGATCTCCATGGTCAGACTGCCCAGAAAGTCCCTCGTCAATGCGTTCTTTTTCCGTGACCTCCGCCCCATTGCGCCAAGGGCTGATCACATGGCTTGCCTACACTGTGTCCGGCCTGCTGGCCTTGACACTGGCATCACCGGGCTCGCATGTCTCGCAACTGTATCTTGCCGCGGGCGTGGGCCTAGGTCTGGCGCTGGGTTGGGGACCCGCGATCCTGCCGGCGGTGGGCCTGGGGGCGGCGTCGGTGATCGTGCTGAGCCACGCCTTCACCCACAGCGGGTTCGGAGTTGGCACCATCACCATCCAGGCGCTGGTGTGCGGGATCGGCGCCTCGTTGCAGGTCTGGCTGGCCTGCCGGCTGACACAAGGTCGGGATTGGCCACGCGATCTGGAGCTGGATCGGCCTTGGCAGATCGGTTGTTTCTTTCTGCGCGCGGGGCTGATCGCCAGTGCGACCAATGCGCTGATTTCGGTTCCCACCATGGTGGCGCTGGGCATCTTGCCACGTGGCGCGCTGGTGCAGTCGGCGATCAATTGGTGGGCCGGCGATGCGCTGGGCGTGATCATTGGGGCGCCCATTGTGCTGACGCTGGTGGCGCGTCCTGAAGCCCTTTGGCGGGCGCGGCGCCGTGTGGTGGGGGTGCCGCTGGCCATCGTCACGATTTTGTTGGCCTTGCTCATCCAGTACCTTCAGAAATGGGATGCCGAGCGCGAGGCCTCGTTGTTCGACCGCGATGTCGCCAGCACCACCAAAGAGGTCGAGCTCAAACTCAATGGCTATCTGAATGCGCTGGAAGCGCTGCATGGGGTCTATCTGGCCTCGGACGATGTGACCCGTCAGGAGTTTGAAAAGGCCTCGCACTACTGGCTGACCAGTTTGCAAGGACTTCAGGCCCTGGGCTGGGAAGAGCGCGTATCCAAGGCCGACTTGCCGGCCTTCGAGGCTCGCCAGCGCGCCGACGGAGTGCCGCAATACCGGGTTTTTGATCGTGTAGGAGAGACGGATGCGCGTCGCCCCGCCACCGGGCGCGAAGTCGTCGCCTTGCGGTTTGTTGAGCCGCGGGCCATCAATGAGCGAGCGATCGGACTCAACATCCTGTCGATGGATGTGGCACGGCGTGCCTATGAACAAGCCCTGGCTTCCGACCAGGCGACGGCCACCCGTGGGTTCCGGCTGACCCAAGAGGTAGGCCAGCAACAGGGGGTGGTGGTGTATCGCCCGGTTTCGCTTGGTCCCAAGGGCGCCGCCGGCACCCTCTTTGCCACCTTGCGCATGGATGACACGTTGGGTGCGATGCTGCAGAACATGCCTGGCTATTTGAATGCCTGCCTGCAAGAAGGGGCCCCTGACCACCCGGTGACCCTGGGCGGCGGACCGGCTTGCCGCACAGTGGCCCCAGGGGCGCAGGCCCGGCATCGGCGCGTCATCCCGTTGTCCTTTGCAGGCAACCAATGGAGTCTGGTGGTCTGGGCTGCCAAGCCCGTACCCATCGTGGGACTGGGAACGGGCACCTGGATCCTGACTGCCGGAGGTGTGACTTTGGCCGCCGCGTTGGGGACCATGCTGCTGGTCATCTCGGGACACGCGCGCAAGGCCGAAGCCGCCGCGCAGGAAGCGTTGGCCCAGCGCCTCGCCGCCGAAGCGGCCAACCGGGCCAAAAGCGAATTCCTGTCTCGCATGAGCCATGAATTGCGCACCCCGCTCAACGCCGTGCTGGGGTTCGCCCAGGTGATGGAACTGGACAGCCACACGCCCCTGCCACCGGCGCAGCACCAACGTCTGCGGCAGATTCAGCAAGCGGGCTGGCACTTGCTGGACATGATCGATGACGTGCTGGACATCTCGCGCATCGAAACCGGCAGCCTGCGTCTGAGCACCGAACCGGTGGCCATTGGGGCCGCCATCGATCAGGTGTGCCAGCAAGTCAAGGATCAGGCCGCCAATGTGGGCATCGCCTTGATCTGGCCCCACGATGTGCCGCCGGACTGGGGCGTGGAAGCGGACCCCGGGCGTCTGCGTCAGATCCTGCATACGCTGGTGGACAACGGCGTCACCTACAACCAGCGTCAAGGTTCTGTCTCGGTCAGCGTGTCGCGTCAGCAAGCGGCAGACGATTCGGCCCGCATGGTGATCACGGTCAAGGACACCGGCATGGGCATGTCGGCCGATCAGGTGTCGCAACTGTTCCAGCCCTTCAACCGGCTGGGGCGCGAAAAGCAGATCCCCGATGGGGCCGGTGTGGGCCTGGCCATTGGCCGGCACCTGGCCACCCTGATGGGCGGAGAACTCGAAGCCGACAGCCGCGAAGGACTGGGCGCCACCTTCACCCTGACGTTGCCCGCGGCGGTGATCCCCAAGGCCTCACAGGCGACCCAGGACCCCGGCCCCCAATCCGTCCCGCCCGAATCGCCTCGCCATGTGCTGTATGTCGAGGACAACCTGGCCAACAGCGAGGTGGTGCGCGCCGCGTTGGAGGACCGCCCCTGGATCCATCTGTCCGTGGCGCCCACCATCGAGCAGGGCTTGAGCGTGTTGCACAACCGCTTGCAAGGCCCCCGCCCGGATCTGATCCTGCTGGATGTGCATTTGCCCGATGCGTCGGGCCTGGAGTTCTTGCGGCTGGTCAAGGCCAACCCCGACACCAGCGACATTGCCGTGGTGATGATTTCGGCAGACGCGATGCCCGAGCAGATCGAAGCGGCCCTGGCAGCCGGCGCGGCCTGCTATCTCACCAAGCCGGTTCAGTTGCCCGCCTTGCTGACGCAGGTCGACGAACTGCTGAACCAGCCGGTGACCTGATTCAGCGCGGCGCGTACTCGGGGACGAGTTCGTGCAGGCGAGCCCGCAAGACCGCTGGTGAGGCGGCGCTCTCGTCTGCGGCCAGCGCCATCAGGCGCGCGATCCAGTCCGATGGCAACTCGCCGCGAAGCTGAGCGAGCCGCAGGCGGGGATGGGGCGTGGGCAGCGTCGTGTCCGCATCGGCGAGCAGCTCTTCATAGAGCTTTTCACCTGGACGCAGGCCGCTGAACACGATGGGAATATCGGCCTCGGTGTGCCCGGTCAGGCGGATCAGCTCACGCGCCAGATCGGCGATGCGAACCGCCTGCCCCATGTCCATGACAAACACCTGGCCGGTCTCCGCCAGCGCGGCGGCTTGCAAGACCAGTTGAGCCGCTTCGGGGATGGTCATGAAGTAGCGGGTGATGTCAGGGTGCGTGACCGTGACCGGCCCGCCCTTGGCGATCTGTTCCTTGAACTTGGGAATCACACTGCCACTGGAGCCCAGGACGTTGCCAAAGCGAACCGCCATGAAACGCGTCCCAGGTGCGGTGGCGGCCCAATGCGAGACCACCATCTCGGCTGCGCGCTTGGTTGCGCCCATCACGTTGGTGGGGTTCACAGCCTTGTCGGTGGAAATGAGCACGAAGCGCTTGACGCCTTGCTCGGCTGCGGCTTGCGCCACCCGATAGGTCCCCAAGGTGTTGTTGCGCAGGGCGATCCAGGCATTCTCGTCTTCCATCAAGGGGACATGCTTGTAGGCCGCCGCATGGAAGACCAGATCGGGCTGGTATTGCGCCATCACGCGGCGCAAAGCGTCGAGGTCTTTGACATCGCCCACCAGTCGAACCAGGGGCACATGCGGAAAGCGCTCACTGAGATCCTGCTCGACCTGGTAGAGCGCAAACTCGCTGAGCTCGAACAGCACGAGGCGACTGGGGCCGAAGCGAGCGATTTGACGGCACAGCTCCGAGCCGATCGACCCGCCGGCACCGGTCAACATCACGGTCTGGCCGCTGATCAGGGTCGAGACAGCGCTCTCGTCGAGCTTGACGGGCTCGCGGCCCAGGACGTCTTCGGCTTCGATGTCGCGCACACGGTCCACGCGAGAGCGCCCATCGCGCAATTCGTCCGACGTCGGCACCGTCAGAACCGGCAAGCCCGTGGCGGCCGCCAGATCCAGGGCACGCTTGCGCTGGGCACCTGTCGCAGAGGGCATGGCCAGCACCAGATGGGTCACATCATCGAGCAGATCCGGCTCGCTCAGTTTGTCGAGCCCACCCCAGACGGTGACGCCCGAGATCCGGGCGCCATGCTTGTTCACGTCGTCGTCCAGCAGGCCCAGCACCGACCAGCCCCGATGCTGGATGCCGGCAATCAGGAGCTTGGCCGCGGCCCCGGCACCCAACACCAGGGCGCGCTGCCCGGTCACATCGCCGCCACCTCGGCGCTGGCGGGCGTGGTCATTGAGCAGTCGGATGGACATGCGCGCCAAGGCCAGCGTGATCAGGCTGAACACCGGGTGCAAAGCCAGGACCGCCCGCGGAATTTCAACCAGCTGCGCCATGAGCACGACCACGGCGCTGGCCAGACCCGCGCCCAGGCAGACCCAGCCCAGTCGCACGATTTCCGTGAAGCTGGCGTAGCGCCAGCTGGCCCGCGGCACGCCCAGCGCCCATGACACCGCGCTGTAGACGGCAATCACGCCGGCCAGCACGGCAGTGTCGTAACTGGGGCGCTCATGCAGCCAGCGCTCGACCCCCATGCGAAACAGATAGGTGGCGTGCCAGGCCAGTGCAATCAGAACGGCGTCGGCCAACAGGACCACCCATTGGCGCTGGGGCCGCAAGGCATCCAGGTAACGATTGAAAGCGGTCCACATCATGGGCGACTCAGCATGCGATCAGGGACAGACGAGGCCGTGGGCCACGAGGGTGGCGCGATCCAGCACCCACAGGCGCTTGCGCTTGACCACGACTTGTGGCGCCTGCCACGCCAGTTCGGGGAAGTTGCGCGCCGCATCGTCCGAGCCCACCACCATCAAGCGGGGGCCCCGGCACAGCCAGGCGTGCCATTGGTCAGGGCGCACCAGCAGTCGAGCGGCGCGAGCTTGATTGAACTCGCCCGCATCGAACAACTCCTTCTGGTCGTTGTCGTGCAAGGCCAGCTCCGGGCTTTGCCAGTCGGCCACCATCGGCACCGGCTCGCGCAGCCCCAGATAGAACGGCAGGTCGTAGGCGAACTCGTCCACATACAACAATGGCACACCCTGCTGCAACAGAGGCTGCACCACGGGAACCATCGGCCGGGTGGACTGCTTGTCATAGCGCACCGCCAGTCCGATCAAGGCCACACACACCATGGCAGCCACCACTGCTGTGGCCAGCAAAGCGCGCCCCCCTTGCGACCAGCGACCGGCGGATCGGCGCAAGGCCCCGTCAGCCATCAGGAAGGCCAGGGGTGGCAAAGCGGGCAGCACGTAGCCCGGCAGCTTGGAGGCCGGCAGAGAGAAGAAACCCACGATCACCGCCAGCCACACCCACATGAGCAGATTGAACCCCGCCGGCCGGGCTTGGGTGTCTGACGCAGAAAGGGATGGCGAAGCCGCACGTTGACCCAATCCGGACCAGATCCAGACCGGCCACCAGGGCAGCGTGAGGGCCACGATCAAGGGCACATAGAACCAGATGGGATGGGCGTTGTTGAACCCGGTCTGCGTGAAGCGCTGAAAGTGCTGGTAGACGAAGAAGTAGTGAAAGAAGTCGGGATACAGGCGCTGCATGAGCACGAACCACGGCGCGGCCACCGCGGCAAACAGCAGCAGCCCAGGCACGGAAATGAGCCAGACCACGCGGCGCCAACGCCCGGACGCCAGCAGCCACAACACCAGCACGGCGCCCGGCAGCACCAGACCGATCAGTCCCTTGGCCAGCAAGCCCAGACCCGCCAGCGCATACGCTCCCCACAAGCTGGCACGGTGCGGCAGCCCTTGCTCAGCCGACAAGACGGCGTGCGCGGCCAGTACCACGGTGGCCGTGATGCAACCCGCGACAAGCATGTCAAGGTTGGCATATTGCGCGCCGCCGAAGTAGAAGGGCTGCGTCAACAGCGCCACCGTGGCCCAGCGGGCACGGGCCTCGCCCGCCCAACGCTGCGCAAACAGGTACAAGGCCCATGCGCCCAGCCAGGCACCGAGCACCGAGGCCATGCGCGCGGCGATCAGATTCAGTCCGAACGCCGACAAGGACGAGGCCGTGAGCCAGTAGAACAGCGGCGGCTTGTGAAAGAAAGGCAGGCCGTTGAGCGTGGGCGTGAGCCAGTCGCCCGACCGGATCATCTCCCAGGCGACGCCGGCATAGCGTCCTTCGTCCGGCACGGCCAGGGGACGCCATCCGGCGGTGCCGAGCAACCAGACCAGCATCAGCAGTGGCCACAGCCAAGTCGAACGAGAGCGAGTCACAGACACGTCAACCACATCACAAAGCAACAAAGGGCACAGTGTAACGAAGGGCGCTCAGGCCGCTGTCGCCACCGAAGTGCAGGACTGCGCCAGCAGCTCAGCCCAGGGCGCGCCGGTCAGCACCCGGTATTCCATCGCGCGCGAAGCGGCAATCCCGTCCTGGGCGGCCGTAAGCGCCTGCCCCGGCTTGGCGGGATGGCACATGATCAGGTCACCCTGCGACTGGGCCGCATGCAGCCAACCCTGCCAGCGCTTCAGATAGGCCGGCTCGTCGGCATCGAAGGGATAGACGCCCAAGAGATGCGCCGACGTGCGCAGGCCCCGGGCCTGAGCCAGACGCGCCAGTTCGGTCGCGCCCAGGGCGCCGATGACCTGCGCCTTGAAGGCATCGGCCCAGCTGACGCCTGGCCCCCAGGCCCGCCAGCCCGGTGAGCGACAGCAGCGCAGCCAGGGCCGCGGGGCCTGGTGACTCAAGCGCCGGTCGAGCACCGCCATCAACGCGTCGCGCACCTGCGGCAGCTGATGCACATGCTGATGCCCATCGACAAAATCAGGCGGGGCGCCCCACACGGCCACGAAGCGGTCCCACTGTCGCGCCACTTCGGTCTGCAAGGCCTGTGGATCGAGCCGGCGCAGATACGCAGCCGCGATCAGCCCCGACAAGGGCCGGCTGGGCCAGTCGGCCTGGGCGATGGGGTCCAGGCATTCGGTCAGGTTCAGATGCAGACCCACGTCCGCCTGACGGGCTCCCGGCCGATGCGCGCCGTTTTTCAAAGCCGCGGCGTCCGTCGCCCAGCTGGCACCATCCACCAGACAACTGACGGCCGAGATGCGCTGCAGACGCAGCAAGTCCAGCACCGCCTGATTGACCCCTTCGTGCAGGCCGAAATCGTCGACGCAGACCACCACTTGCCGACGCATCGCTCTCACCATGCGCCGGTCCCGGAGCCCTGATCCGGCCGAGGGGGCGTGTCGCTGGGCAGGCCCTGCCCCAGGGCGCGCCGCACCACGTAGACAGGTCGGTTCTTGACCTCTTCAAAAATGCGGGCCACGTATTCGCCCAGGATGCCGAGCGAGATCAGCTGGATGCCCACAAAGAACAACAGACACACGATGATCGTCGTCCAGCCGGACACCTCATTGCCATGCAACAGGTAATCCTCGATCACAAAGGCGCCGTATCCGAAGGCGATGACCGCCAGGACCAGGCCCACGATGCTGGCAAAGCGCAAGGGCCAGGTCGTGAAGGCCGTGAGCCCGTCGATCGAAAAGGCCAGCAAGCGCAAGGCGCTGTAGTTAGTCACCCCGCTGGCGCGCTCCGCCGGCTCATACGGGATGGCCATGGACTTGAAACCCACCCAGGCATACAGGCCCTTCATGAAGCGATTGCGCTCGGGCAAGGCTTGCAGGGCATTGACCACCGAGCGATCCATCAGGCGGAAGTCGCCCGCGTCGGGCGGCACCCGAAACCGCGACTTGGCATTGATCAGACGGTAGAAGGCGCGCGTGCCCCATTGCTTGAACAGGGACTCGTCGTCGCGATTGGCCCGCAAGGCGTAGACCACGTCGGCGCCGCCTTGCCAGTGCTGAACCATCTCGGCGACCAGTCTGGGCGGGTGCTGCATGTCGGCATCCATCAGGACCACCACCTCGCCCACCGATGCGTCGAGGCCGGCCGTCAACGCGGCCTCCTTGCCGAAATTGCGCGAGAACTCGATCGCCCGAAACCCCGGCCGCCCCGCCCACTGCGCCAGCACTTCAGAGGTGTCGTCGCGGCTGCCATCGTTGACCAGGATGACTTCCCATTGCCGCGAGCACTGCGCCAGCTGCTCGGCCAGCAGGGGCAGAAGCAGGCGCAGATTGGCCGCTTCGTTGTAGCAAGGGATCACGCAGCTGAGTGTGGGCAGCTCGGTGCGAGGCACAACGGCGAAGTACGGTGTGGATGCTGGCATGGATCAAGGCAAGCGAGGGTGAGGCGGGCCGATTATCCTCCGCACATGCCTTCTGCTCACCCCCTCCCCCCTTTGCCCACGCTGCCCACCGGACGCTGGCAACACCACAAAGGCGCCTTCTACGAGGTGCTCGGCGTGGTCCGCCACAGCGAAACGCTGGAGGCGCTGGTTCTGTATCGCCCGCTGCAAGCGGACGCCACGCTGTGGGTTCGCCCCTACGAGATGTTCATCGAACCGGTCGATGTGGGGGGCCGGCCGGTGCCGCGGTTTCAACCCGCGCCCCTGCCCTTTGAGGGATGACGTGGGGTCGCCAAGGCGAGGGGCCGCTTAAATGGCGAGATAAATCTGCGGTTTTCGGGAGATAGTGCCCACATGAATCAGGGATAAATGGACAAATGAGGGTCGGTTTTTGGTCTGATCCTATGTAAGTCAAACCTGACAGGCAGCATGTCCCTGATTCCAACCGAAAACCTGGCCAGCCAGCTGGAGCCGGCATGGGCCTTTCTGAGTGGCACCCAGCGCCGCTTCGAGCCCACGACGCTGCAGATCCTGCCCCGGCCCGGCGAAACCGAGCACCGCGTGGTGCTGCCGGTCAAACTGCGCAATGGCACGCGCCTGGTGGCCGTGGGTGTGATGATCGATCAGGACCAGGCCGAAGCGGTGGCCCGCTTCATGTTCGGCCAAGCCGAAGGCCCGGTCAGTGAGGCCGATGTGCAAGACGCCTGCCTGGAAGCGTGCAATGTGCTGGCCAGCAGCGTGATCCAGGGCTGCGAGAACCCCATTGTCATCGACATTGGCTTGCCGCATGAGGTGTCGGCGCAGCAATACGCCCACTTGCAGACCCATGCCAATGTCCGGGTGACCCTGATGAGCGAGATTGACTTCGAACACCGCATCGTTGTCACTGTGTTCGATGTCAATGATCAAAGTGTTTTGGAGTCCTGAGATATGAATGCAACCCCCGAAATCCGGCAGGATGCATACCGCTTCTTGATCGTCGACGACAGCCGCGCCATCCAGGCCATCGTGCGCCGCGTGGTGGAGTCCTGTCGGTATCCCGATGCCGACATCCGCGTGGCATCCAATGGCGAAGAAGCCCTGCAGATCCTCCAGACCTTCACCCCCCAGTTGGTGATCACCGACTGGCACATGCCCAAGGTGTCCGGGCTGGAGCTGCTTCAGTCCATGCGCCAGTCGGGCATGATGAACATCAAGGTGGGCTTCATCACCACGGAATCGTCACCGGCCTTGCTGGATCAGGCCCGCACCAATGGAGCGGCGTTCGTGATCAACAAGCCGTTCAAGGACGATCTGCTGATCCAGAACGTCAAGGACGCCGTTCCCCTGCACGACCTCACCGTGGCCGCGGCCCCGACATCTGCCCCACCCGCGCCGCCGGCCGTGGACGCGCCGGTCGAGTTTCCGCAACCGGTGCCCGCTCCCGCCGCGGCACCCGAGCCGGTGCAGCCCCGTCCTGAAGCGGCTGCGCCACCAGTTGCGCCCCCTCTGCTGCCCACCTCCTTGATGGTGACCGAGGACTGCCAGAAACTGATCCAGTCCATGCTCAATGAGATCCCATTCCGCCTGATTCGCCACGAGGATCTGCAGCCCAAGGAGTTGACGGCCAAGAACCTGATCGGCCTGTATGCGGGCAGCACCAAACCACTGGCCGCGCTGTGCGTGCTGGACACCTTGTCCATCTGCATTCTGGGCGGGGGCGCGGCCAAGTTGCCCCCCCATATCGTGCGGGCGGCCATGGCCGCCGGTGCGCCCACCGAGGCGATGGTGCAGAACGCCACGCGCTTCATGCAGAACGCCGGGGCCTTGCTGCACATCGCCTCCGAGCCCGGTGCCATCCCCCTGTCGCGAACCAGTCTGGTCCCGCAGAACTTCAAGAAGCTCGAAGAGGTGCTGCTGAAGAACTCGGGCCGTGCCGACTTCCGCGTGTCGGTCCCCGGCTACGGAGATGGCCGCTTCTCGTTCCTGGCTGTCTGAGGAGCCACGATGCAACTGGAACAAATTGCCGTCCTGTTTGTCTTCATTGGCAACGCGGCTTCGATCGTGCTGCTGGCGTTCATGTTGCATCGGATCATGAAGCAGACCGAAGCCACGCATGTGCTGCTGTCCGGCGGCACCCACGATCTGCTGGATGCGGGCAAACGGCTGCGCGAGGCCATGAAGTCCACCGACCGATTGATGGAGCGACTCTCGGACATCAATGCCGGCACCGATCGGGTGTCCCCTGGCGCAAGCAGTGATGCGGAAGAGAAGCTCAAGAAGATCGAATCCATGCTGCAGGACTTGTCGGGCCGCAAATTGCAGGACCAGGGCACCTTTCTGGAAGACATCAAGAACGTGCTGGACTCGCTGACGGGCTTGAACACCGACACGTTTGCCCAATGGCGCGATGCCAACCAGAACAAGCTGGAGACGGCCCAGGCGCAACGCAACCGCATGGCGACCGAAATGGAAGCGCTCAAAGTGCGGCTGGACGAGGCCAACAAGATCATCCAGGAATTGCGCCGATCGGTGCGGCTGGCTGAAGCAGCCAGCCAATCTGCCGAAGCCTTGCGGGCCAACCTGGACCAACAGCAGCAGTTGCTGGCCCGGGCCAAGGAGCGTGCGCAGGTCGCAGAGTCGCGGGCTGCCACGCTCAGTCGCGAGATCGAGCTGATGCAGGCCGAAGCCAGTCGGGCCGAACCCAACCGGGACGGTGCGTCGACCCAGGCATTGAAGCGCCAGTTGGATGAAGTCACCCGCGAGCGTGACACGCTGCAATCTCAGATGGATCGCCTGAAAGAGATGATGCAGCGCACGCTGATCGAGAAGGATTTCATCGAAGAAAAGCTGCTCGACCTGGATGCCGAGGCAGCCAGCCGGGCGGCGTCATCCCCCAGCACGCCATCCGCTTAAGGGGCCCGCGTGCCTCGCCTTGGTGGCGCGGCAGATGCCTCAGGGCTTGCCGTTGCCGGGGGCGACCTGAGGCGCAGGCGCGGTGTAGCGCTCCACTGCCGTGGCCTGGATGCGATAGCCGCTGTTGCCCATGTAGCTGGTGTCACGCCTGACCTCGATGGCGCCATGCACCCACACCGTGTCCATCGACTTGTAGCCCTTGATAGGCTGCTTCAACAGCACATGCACGATCTGATTGGCAGGGGGCGGTGGCGAGTGAATGCAGGCTCCGTAGTAAGGTACCAGCAAAAATTCCTTGAGGCCTTTGGCCGACTCTTCCAGCGGCACGATGTAGCCCGGCAAGCGCCCCACCACGCCTTGCATGTTGTCGTTGACCGGCGCCGTATCCCACACCTCACGCATCTGGGTCATCATCTCCATCACCTTGGGGTCGCTGTCTTGCAACATGCTCAGGTTCAGGTCTTTGAACTTCATGCGGGCGTCCTTGTAGGGGTCCCAGCCCTTGGGCACCAGCTCCGCCCACTGAATGTGGCGCGCAGCGGCGCTGGCCGGCCCGGCGGCCCACACCGACCCCGCTAGGCACAAGCTGGCCGTGGCGCCACTGGCCCCCGCGATCAGCACCGAGAGCGCCAGTGTCGTGCAATGTGACCTGGTGGGTCGATCCTTGGGTGTCATCGCCTTCATCCTCACTGATTCCTCTATGCCCCGCGCTCACAGGCGGGGCGTCAGACCGTCTTGCAAAGACAGTTGGTAGGCCCGCCAGGCGGGCAACAAGCTGGCCACCCAGCCGGCGGCCAGCACCGCGCCGGTCCATTGCCACTGAGACACTTGCGTGCCCTGAAAAGTCAGGCTCAAGCCAAGCCGAGCCTGAACCCAGTCTTGCGCCGCCCACAGCAGCAGCGCATGCAGCAGCCAACCACAGGCCACCCCCAGGACCGTCAGCATCGCGCCTTCCAGAGCCAGCAAGCCCAGCACATGCCAGGGCCCGGCGCCCAGCGCGCGCAAGATCGCCAACTCGCGCCGACGGGCCTGCAGACCGGCCAGAATCACGGCCACCAGGCCCATCAAACTGACCACGGACACCAGCGCCGTCACCGCCAGCAACACCTGCTCGCCCACCCCGACGACCGACCACAGTTCATCGAGTGTGACCGCAGGCATCACCGCCATCAACGGCTCGCTGCGTTGCGCGGCCACCCAACGCTGCACGGCAAATACCGCGGCGCGATTTTTCAAGCCCACCAGCACGGCGGAGACCTGGCGGGGACGCAGATGTTCCGGCGTCAGCGCAACAGCCTCGCCCTGCATCCCGGGGATCCGCATGCCGCCCATCCAGTCCAGATGCAGCGCCTCCATCGCTTGCAGGCTGATGTGCACCGATCGATCGACCGGCGTACCCGTGCGCGCCAGGATGCCGGCCACCCGGAAGGGGTGGTCTCCGTGGTCGTGCCCTTCGATGTCGCCCTCGCCGTGAGCCAACACCACAGGCGATCCGATGGTGTAGTGCAGCCGCTCGGCCACCTCTGCGCCCACCACCGTGTCAAACAGCGCTTGCATGGGCTGGCCCGCCTGCAGGCGCAAGGCTTGCTGGTCGCCGTAGTGAAAGCGGGTGAAATAGTCCGGCACCGTGGCCACCACCGGAAAGCCATGATGGGTGTCGCCAATCGACAGGGGCACCACCCACGCAACGGCAGGATGGCGCGCCAGGGCCTCGACGCTGGCCATGCTGATGTTGTTGCCCGCCTGCCCGATGCGGAACACCGAGTACAGCAGCAGTTGCACCGCCCCGGTACGCGGACCGACGATCAAGTCGGTGCCCGAGACGGACTGCGAAAAGCTGGCACGGACATCGATGCGCACCCGCTCGATGGTCAGGAGCATGAAGGTGGCCAGCGCGATGGAGGCCAGCGTCAAGCCCAACACGGCGCGCCGGTTCCAGGCGCTGTGCCAGGCCAGGGTGAACAAGGCCCTCATGCCCGGTCCTCCATCGCATCAGGCACGGCATTGAGCTCGCTGAAATCGTGGCTTCGGTCAAAGGCCACCGACATCTCATGATCGTGACTGACCAGCACCAGGGCACTGCCGGCCCGCCGACACGCCTGCAGGGTCTGGGTCAAAAACTCGTCACGCCAGCGTGCGTCCAATGCAGAGGTGGGTTCATCGGCAATGATCAACTGGGGCGAGCCCATCAGCGCGCGCGCCGCGGCCACGCGCTGCTGCTGCCCCACTGACAAGTCCGTCACCGGCTGGCGCCACATCGACTCGTTCAACCCGAACTGGCTCAGCCAGTTCTGCGCGACCTGGCGCACGCCGCCAGCCTGTTCGGCACGAAGACGCCGCACGCTCGACAGGCGACACGGCAAGGTCACGTTGTCGAGCACCGACAGGTAGGGCAACAGATTGAATTGCTGAAAGACATAGCCCACGTGGTCGGCCCGCCAGGCATCGCGGCGGGACGCACGCAGTGCACGCCAGTCTTGCCCTGCCACACAGACGCGTCCTTGAGTGGGCAGCAGAACGCCCGCCATCAACGACAACAAGGTGCTCTTGCCACTGCCACTGGGCCCGTGCAGAAACACCGACTCACCCGGCGCCACATCGAAGGCCTCGATGGCCAGGGTGTCATCCGAGGCTCCGGGCCAGCGAAAGCGCAGATGCTGGATCGACAAAGCGGCCACTGGCTCGCTGCCGGTCATGGCGTGTCCTCCACGCGGCATGCGCCGGGCACCTCCAGCACCACGTCGGATCGGGCATGCGCCACACACGGCAGCACCCAGCCCTCCGCCCGCTCGTCCACGCTGACGCCTGGCCAGGCTACGGCATAGTCCACGGCGCCACTGCGCAGGCGACACAGGCAGGTGCGACAGGTCCCGTTGAGGCAGCTGCTGGGCAAACGAATGCCCGCCCGCCGCGCGGCGCGCCACAAGGACACGCCCGGTGGCACCTCGCAGACCCAGCCATGCGGCTCGATGCGCAACTCAAAAGACCGGGACAAAGCATTCATGCCCGAAGAATACCCGCTGATGCCATTGGGTGTTTTCCCGCCCCTCATTCGTGCGGACACACGAAAAAACCCGCAGTGATACGAACATCACGCAAGCCGACACTCATGGCATGCGCATCGATCAGGGCTTCGCGATAGACGGATCGGCGCCTGGATTTTCTGGAGAAGACATGAGATCGTTCTTGCTCGCCGCCACCTTGCTGACCGCCGCCTCTGCGCAAGCGGGTTACTACACCTGGGAAACCGTGACGCTGCCCGCCTCCAGCGGCGCCGCCTGCGGTGACGGCTCGCCCTACCGCATCTTTGTCAACCGCGCCCTGTTCACCAAGAAGACCGTGGTCATGTTCGAAGGCGGCGGCGCGTGCTGGAGCCAGGGCGTGTGCCAGGGCGACGGCGGCATCCTGGGGGCGTCCAACCCGGATGGCGTACCGACCAACTACCTGACCGGCTTGACGCGCGCCTTCCTGGGCTACGTCACGCCCTTCACCTCGCGGCTGAACCCGCTGGCGAGCGTGCAGACCCAGTCGTGGAACATCGTCTATGTGCCCTACTGCACGGGCGATGTCCATGTGGGCAACAAGATCGCGGTCTATGCCGACAAGGACCCCGCCCATCCGCGCACCGAATACCACCGGGGTGACCGCAACATCGTCGCGGCATCGAACTGGTTGGCCGCCAATATGTACCGCCCCGACGAACTGCTGGTGACCGGCTTCTCGGCGGGCGGCACGGGCTCGACCGCCCAATACGCCACCGTGCGCAACGCGATGAACCCGAAGAAGTCCTCGCTGCTCAACGACAGCGGCCCCTTCTTCAACGCACCGCGCCACGGCGACCCCGCCCAGTATCCATCGGCCCCCCTGCATGACAAGATCCGCGATGCCTGGGGCCTCGAGGCCTCCAACGGCATCATGCCGCGCATCAAGTCGCAATTGGTCAGTGGCGGCCTGGATCTGGACAACTACGGCACCTTCACCCGGGCCCTGGCCCAGCAATACCCCGGCGATCGCTTTGGCTACACCACCTTCCAGCGCGATGGCGTGTACTCGATGTTCTCGTACGCCTACTTCTACGACAGCATCAAAAACGCACCCGACAACAAGACCCGGTTCGACGTCGTCAACAACATGTGGATGAAGGACGTCAACCAGTGGGTGGCCAACATGAGCGATCTGCCCAATGTGGGCTACTACGTGGCCTACTGGCGCGGCCTGGCCGCGGCCCACACGATGACCGTGATGGCGTTCGACAATACCGGCATCGAAGAGGCCGGGCTGTCATCGGTGAAGTCCTTCATCGACAACACGCTGGACCGCAGCCACGCCCCCATCAAGGCCTTCGAGCATGACACGCAAGGTGACTACCGGCGCGGCAAGACAGACCTGATCGCCCTCATCGGCGAATGGGTGCGCCCTTACCTGTCCTTCCTGGCCGGTGGCCTGGATGACCCCTACAGCAAGCTGTGAACAAAGGGGCCGCGTTGATGGCGAACCCGATCTGGCATCCGCTGCGCCTGGCCGCCCTGGCGTCCGGACTGTGTCTGTTCGCCTTGACGGTCATGTCGCTGACCAGCGGCGCCAATCAGCAGCATTTCGAAATGGTGCTGGCGCCACAGGTTTACGCTCACGATCTGCTGGCCCAGGCAGATGGACTCAAGCGCATCATCGCGCTCGATGACGTCTTCATCGCCTGCTACATCACGGTGAGCCTCTTATTTGCCTCTCGACTGACCGGCCCGAATGCGTCTGCTTTGCGTCCCTGGATCGTGGGCATGGGTGTGGCCGCTGGCGTCCTGGACTTTGTCGAGAACCATCACATTCTGGCCATGCTGCACCAGGCTCAGTTTGGTGGCGTGCCCGATGTGCATGAGTTGATCTTGCGCGAGAACCTCAGCACCTTGAAATGGCTGCTGGGCCACACCGCCTTCTTTCTGGTGGGCTGGTGCCTGCCCACGCACACCATCTGGCTGCGCTTGTTTCAGCTGGCTCTGATCTTTGTGCAGCTGCCTGTGGGCGCCCTGACGCTGACCGTGCAAGATCCGACATGGACTCCGATCCTGCACCTGGCCCGTCTGATCAACGTGATGGTTGGCTTCTTTCTGGTGGCGTTGCTGTTCCCCAGCCGCCCAGTTGCGACACCGTCAGACTGAGCTCTCGCCGCAAGATCGCCAGCGCACGTTCCGCGCCCGCCTGCCCGCCTGCGGCCACGCCATACAGGAAGGGCCGGCCGGCAAACACAAAGTCGGCCCCCAACGTCAGGGCCTTGACCACATCGGCGCCGCGCCGCACGCCGCTGTCCATCATCACCACGGTATCGGGCCCCACCGCTTGCCGAATCAAAGGCAGCACGGTCAAGGGCGACGGGGCCCCGTCGAGCACACGCCCGCCGTGGTTGGAGACAATCAGGCCATCGGCGCCCGCTTCGACCGCTTGCCGCGCATCGGCCTCGTGCAAGATGCCTTTGACAATCAAATGCCCCGGCCAGATCTGTCTTAACCGAGCCAGATCGCGCCAAGTCTGTGTGAACGGAATCTGCGACGAAAACAGGTCGGCGATCTGTTTGGCCGATGCGCCGGGCGGGGCGTAGGGCGCCCAGTTCTCGAACCGTGGCAGACCCTGTGTGACAAACCGGGCGAACCACAGGGGATGGCACAAGGCATCGAGGATGGCCGATGGCGTGGGCTTCACCGGGGGCACAAAGCCATTGCGCACATCGCGTTCTCGATTGCTGTGCACCGGCACGTCCACGGTGACCACCAGGTGCTGGATGCCGGCGTCACGGGCCCGGCGCACGATGTCTTCGGTCACGCGCTGCTCGCGTGAGACATACAGCTGGTACCACGCATGCCGAGGGGCCACCTGAGCGACCTGTTCGATGGACGCAGTGCCCGCACCGGACAGCACAAAAGGCACGTCGGCCTTCACGGCAGCGCGGGCCAACATCAGGTCTGCCCCATGCCTGGCAAAGCCGGCCAGGCCAGTGGGCGCGATGCCCAGTGGCATGGCGTAGGTCTGTCCCCACAGCGACCGACTCAGGCTCAGTGTGGACACGTCCACCATGTAGCGGGGCACCAGGGGGATGTCATCCCACGCCGAGCGATTGCGGGCCAGGCAGCGCTCGTCATCCACACCGCCCTCGATGTAGTCCATCACCAGGCGTGGCAGATAGCGCGCGGCCTGGATGCGCAAGGCCTCGATGTTGTGGCAACGATCGCATGAACCCATGTCTGTCCTTCCTGTCAAGGTGCGTGTTGGCTTCCGAGTGCGCCTGCGTTGAAGTGTGCCAGCAGCTCGGCGAATGCGCGCGCGAAGGTGTGCACGTCCCCAGGCCATCGCGCCGACAGGTAAGCCCCATCCTGCACGATCCACGCGGCCCGGTCGTCCGCCGGCGTGTCGCGCACCAGCCCGCTGCATTTGCGCCAGTGGTGAGGCTCGTTCGGCGGCACATCCACAAAGTCGGCATCGCTGGCCAGGGCGCGCTTGACTTCGGCCTCGACACTCCAGTATCCGGCTGGCTCGCCGCTGGATTCGGCATAGGTGCGGTAGTACAGCGGATCCCAGAATCGCGCCCACCAACGCGTGAGGTTCCAGGCCGACCGCTCCAGGGACCAGGTCAAAGCGGTGGTCTTGCGTCCCCACAACACCGACCGGCCGTTGCTGGACCGCGATCGTGCGGCCAGCAACACCCCATGGCACACCGCCGCCACGGGCCGGTGGCGTCCCTGCGCATCGCGCTGATCGAAGAACCGGGCGACCAGATCCTGCAGCACCGCGCTTTCCAGGTACACCCGCATGCCCTTGGCATGGCCTCCTGGTAGCACCAGCGCATCCCATGCGCCTGCCGCTTCGGCTTGCTCGGCTTGGACGTAGCTCATCGGATGCCGGAAATGCGCATCGAGCTCCAGCGCTTCATAGGCTTGCCGGGCGGGTTTCTGAGCGCGCAGCATCAAGCCGATCAAGCGAATGGCCCGCAAGCCAGGTATCCAGCCCCAGGGGTCGAGCCCTTGGCCCGAGATCATCAAGGGGTCGGCGTGCGCGCGCAGACCGTCGGGGGTGGCGAAGCGCACGGTGTGGCCGGCCTGGCTGAGGATCGCCCAGGTTACACAGACTTCCGTGGGATCAAAGTCGTGGCTGGGCAAAGGCATCAGGATGTTCATGCAGCGGCCTCGACGGTGAATTGCAATTGCCCCAGCCAGTCAGCGCCCTGCGCGACGACATCGCCGGCTTGAAGAAACCGGGATGAGGCCTCTTGTGAACGCCATGCCGCCGCAACGGCCACCGGACGAGGCAGACAAGCGGCCACCCTGCGTTTCCATCCTGGCACCTGCAAGGCGATGCCGGCAGGCGTGCCTGTCAGCACCAGGTCATCGCGATGCAGCGCCCGGTCGGGGGCCTGCGCGGCGGCACACTGCAGCAAGTGCAAGGGCGAATACAGCAAGGCGCGCAGGGGCGCCTGCTGGCGCAATTGGCCATTGACCCAGGTGCGCAAGGTCACATCAGGCCATTCATCGGCGCTGGGCGCATCGGGGCACCACGTGGCTGGCGTCACCGGCAGGAAGCCAGCCAGCCCCTTGGCCGCGGACCAGAATGGCAGCGGCGCCGGCGCACCCATCCCGGCCATCTGCAGGCTGCGGGCGGTCGCGTCATTGGCCACAAAGAAGCCGACCCGAGGCATGCGGTGCTGCGCGCCAGCCGGCCAGTCCTCCAGCAAGCACAGCCCCACTTCGACCTCGTAATCCAGCAAGACCGGCATCCGGGCGACACGCGGCCCCAGGCGTTGACACAAAGCCGGATCCAGCTCATTCAGCAGCTCGGCCAGTGCAGCGGCGCGAGGCCAGGGCAAGGTGGGCGGGTTCACGCTGGGTTCACAAGGTTTGGCGAACACCACCGGCGACCCGGCCCGTTCACCGGTCTCGCGCACATGGTCGGCAAAGGTCAAGCCCATGGCCCACACCCGGCGCGGCCGTGTCGTCTCGTCAAAAGGCTGCCAGACGCCCTTGCGTTGATCGGTTGCCACCGGGCCCGAATGTGCCATGCGTGCTCCTCTTGCTGATGAGGCTATATTGTGAGCAAAAGCTCACTTTCATCAACTCGCGTTTGAACATGACGGCTCGCCACCCGCCACCACCCCGTAAACAGCCCCGCCAAGGGCGGTCGATGGTGACGGTGCAAGCGATTCTGGACGCTACGGCTCACATTCTGGTGAGCGACGGCTACGCGGCACTCAACACCAACCGGGTGGCCGAGCGAGCCGGCGTGAGCATCGGCTCGCTGTACCAGTACTTTCCCAACAAAGCGGCTTTGATCGCTGCCGTGCGGCAACGCCATGCCGACCAGACGCGCCAGCAATTGATCGCACTCGCGCTGACGGCGGCCGATCTGCCGCTGCGGCAGGCCGTGCCTCGCCTGATCGACGCGGTGATGGCGGCTCATCGCATCGACCCGCGTCTGCATCAGGTGCTGGAGAAAGAAGTACCCCGTCAGTTTCAAAGTTGGGATGTCACCGAGGACGAGATCGAGTTGCGCACCCTGCTGCAGAGCCTGCTGCAACGCCATCGCGATCAGGTGATCGTGCCCGATCTGACTCTGGCCAGCCTGGTACTGGTGCGCATGGTCGACGCCCTGGTACACCTGCCCCTGATCGAGGACCCGATGGGCGTCCCAGCCGCACAGGTCGAGCAGGAAATCAGCACCGTGGTGTTGCGCTACCTGACCGGGCAGCCATGAAAAAAAGCGCCATGGCATCCGCCCGGGCGCTTTCGGCTGTGAACGGGCGACGCCGTCAGCGCAGGTTGCCGGTATGGCCCAGCGAGTAGCGACCGGGCAGCGGCCACACCACCAGGCCGTGCGGCTCCATGCCGACCTTGACCTCGCGCACCTCGCCGCTGCTGGTATCGATGCGGTAGACCACATCGTCAAACCGGCCCGCCAGCCACAACCACTTGCCATCGGCCGTGATGTTGCCCATGTCGGGGCTGCCGCCGCCTGGGATGGGCCACTGTGCCGAGATCTTTTCGGAGGCAAAGTCGATCACCGTCACGCTGCCCTTGCCCTTCTTGGGGCCATGGATCTTGTGCGAGCCGCGATTGGCGACATACAGGCTCTTACCGTCGCGGCTGGGATACAAGCCGTGCGCCGCCACGCCGGTGGCGATGAAGCCCACTTCGGTGAAGGTCTCGGCGTCGACGACGTGCACCCCATCGGCTTCCATGTCAGCCACATAAAAGCGCTTGCCGTTGGGCGAAACACGGATGTCTTGCGGCATGCCCTTCTTGGACGAGCAGATCTCGCTGGCCACCGGGCCGCCGATCAAGGGGACATCCTTGAAGCGGGTCTTGGGCATCTGCAAGACCAGGTAGCCCAGCACCGAGCGGTTGACCAGGTCCACCTTGGCCAGACTACCCTGGAACTCGCAGGTGAAGATGGCGTAACGGCCATCGATCGAGAAGTCGGCATGATTGATGCCGCCGCACTGGGGCACCTCAATCGAGTACTGCATCGCCATGGTCTTGGGATCGCGAAAATCCAGACGGTGGCGGGCCTCGGCCACGACGATGGCCGATTTGCCATCGGGCGTGAAGTACAAGTTGTAGGGGTCGTCAACCTTGACGGCCGGGCCGGGCTTGCCCGTGCGCGGATCGATGGGTGTGAGGCTGCCCGCGCTGGAACGCTCGGCATTGTTGGCCACCCACAGCGTGCGCAAATCCCACGAGGGCACGATGTGCTGGGGCGCATCGCCCACCTTGAAGCGGTCGACGACCTTCATGGTTTCGGGGTCGATCACGCTGACGTCGTCCGAGCGCAAATTGGGCACGTACACCCGGACCAGGTCGCCCTTGAGTGCGGCTGCGACTTTGCCAGGCGCCGTTTCGCTGTAGAGGTTGTGCCCGTCGAGCACGGGCGGCATGCCCGCCACCGTCGCGACCGCTGATGCCGTGCCGCTCGAAGAGGCGGGGGACGCGGTCGACGGCGTGGCCGCATGAGAAAGCATGTACGGAACCGCCAGTGCCGCTGCCGCCACGCTGGCGCCCATCCAAGTCAGGCGTGCAGAAAGAGTCATGTTCATGGGTGAATTTTCGCAAATGCGCGAATGGCTTGCACAGATATTTCGACAATTCGCTGGACGCCCAGTTGTCCCAGCTCAGCGGTCGCCCGATGCGGGTCGCCATGCACCCCGTCTGCCGGGGTCCACTTGCGGCTCGCCGACAACACATCCGGTCGGACCAGTGCGGGGTCGACCGCCAGCGTCAAGGCCGTGTCGCCCAGTCCGGCGTGGGTGCCGATTTCGGCCTCACTGAAACCGCGGGATTTCAGATCAGCCACAAAGGCGGTCTGGGTGACTTCGTAATACGCGTGCAGCGCCAGCACCTGCGCTCCGCCCATGGACGCGCTCTCGCGGTTGAGGCGGGCGGCCACACGTTCCAGATTCTTTTGATAGCCGCCATGGTCGCCCAGCAGCACGATGGTGCGAAAACCATGCTGCGCCAGACTGCGCACCGCACCTTCGAGCATCGCGTCAAAGGCGGCATCCGCAATGGACAGCGTGCCGGCAAAACGCATGTGCGCAGCGGGCGGGCGGATCGACCCTTCCGGCACGTAGCTGATCACCGGAGCCACCACCGCGTTGCCCAATTGGCGCGCGATCTGAGCCGACAGTTGCCTGGCCCGCACGTTGTGCTTGCCCAGCACCATGTGGGGACCATTTTGCTCGGTGCCCCCAATCGGAATGAGCGCGATCGTGGCGCCGGCCGCAATGCGGTCACGCAGTTCCGGCGAAGTCATCTCTTCAAGCTGAACGGTGGCGGCCGCCTTGCCGCCCGCATGGGCTGGCGCAGCCAGGAGCGCCCCGGCCACGATCCAGGCGAAGGCGGCCAGCCAGGGCGCAGCGGGTTTGAAAAAGCGCGTCAACACAATCACTCCTGCCAGACCGAAAGTGCGGCAGTGTAGACGCCCCCCGCTCTGCTGAACATCAAGCCTGCATGTCCAGCAGGGAGCCCATCATGCGGTCCTGTGTGCGAATGACCCGCAAGTTGGCGATGTACTGGTAACTGGCGGCCTTGTGCTGAACCAGATCATTGGCCAGGGCGTCGCCTTCGGCCTTCGAAAAACTCAGCGTGGTGGTGACGCCGCCCAACGCGGCCTCGGCCGCCTGAGCGACCTGCTGGCGTCGAAACTGTGGCGTCTCGCTGTTGGCGATGTTGTGAGCTGCGACACCCATGCGCATGGACGCCGCGTTGATACCCGATAAGGCGATGGCTGAAACTGGCTGCATGGTGGATCACCTCCAATCCGGTTATCGGCCGTGCATCTGGACCTTGAAGCGCAGCAAGGCCCTTTGCGCCCACAAGACTGCGCCAAATCAGCACTCCTGCACAACTGGCGCAAGAACCACAGCGCAAAGGCAGCCCCCGACCTACAATTTCTTCGAACAGGAGGCCTTTCATGGACACCCAACAAATCAAACAGACCCTTCAACAACTGCATGCCGATCTGGAAGCCGGCGGTCGGCCCGATCCCGAACTGCGCTCGATCTTGCAGACCCTGGCTCAGGACATTCACCGCACCCTCGACCAGACGCCCGACACCGCCACGCCCAGCGAGGGCGACAGCCTCGAAGACCGCGCCCGCGAAGTGTCCGCCCGGTTTGCCGTCGAGCATCCCTATCTGGCATCGACCCTGCGTGACTTGATGGACGGTCTGGGCAAGATCGGCATTTGACCGCCGCCCGGCAGGCTCACGAACCCTGTCGTCATTTGTCAATCATCGGCCGACCGAAATCGGCAAGATGCAAGCCTTGACGAACGGATCGTGAGTATTGCCATCATGCGACGCTGGAATGGTTGGGGTGACACCCACAACACCGAAGCCCTCAAGCCGGAAGCCCTGGCCTTTTTGCAAGAAGCCATGGGCCGGGCCGACCCGCCCAGCGACGCCAGCTGGGATCAGGCTCTGGCCCAGGTCGCCCAGCAGCCCTCGCGTCTGCCCGCCCACCCCCTGATCGACACCAGCCCTGAAGCACGATTGCGCGCCAGCTTTGGTCAATCGGCCTGGGACTGGATCCGCACCCGCTTTGGCCAGATCGGCCGGGTCACCGATGGCGTAGCCCACCCCTCGAACACGGAGCAAGTGCAGACGCTGCTGGCCTGGGCCAAGCGCCATGGGGTGCATGTGCTGCCCTGTGGAGGGGCCACCAGCGTGGTCGGCCACCTCACCCCGGTGGGCGACAAGCCGGTTCTGACGCTGAACCTCACTCGCATGATGCGGCTGCTGGCGCTGGACCCCGTCTCACAACTGGCCACCTTTGAAGCCGGCGTTGCAGGCCCGGATCTGGAAGCACAACTGCGCGCGCAGGGCTTCACGCTCGGCCACTTCCCGCAGAGCTTTGAGTTGTCGACCCTGGGCGGCTGGATCGTGACCCGCTCATCGGGCCAGCAGTCGGCCCGCTATGGTCGCATTGAGGCCATGTTTGCGGGCGGCACCCTGGTCACGCCGGACACCACGGTGGTCTTGCCCACCTTCCCCGCCTCGGCTGCCGGCCCGGACATGCGCGAATGGATCATGGGATCCGAAGGCCGCATGGGCGTGCTGACCGAAGCCAAAGTGCGTGTGACCCGCTTGCCTGAGCAAGAAGATTTTGTGGGCGTGTTCTTCCCCTCGTGGGACGCAGCGCAGACCGCGGTGCGCGAGTTGGCACAGGCCAAACTGGGCTTGTCGATGGTGCGCTTGTCCAACCCGGTGGAGACCTTCACGACCTTGCGGATGGCTGGCCACCCGCAAGCCATCGCGTGGCTGGAGCGCTATCTGTCGCTGCGCGGTGTGGGCGAAGGCAAATGCCTGATGATGATTGGTCTGACCGGTAGCCGCGCCCAAGTGAAAGCCATGCGCCGTCTGGCCTTTGACATCATCGGATCGCATGGCGGCGTGTCCACCGGCACCCTGCTGGGCAAGAAGTGGGCGGCCAAGCGTTATCAGAACGTCTACCTGCGCAACAGCCTGTGGGAAGCCGGTTATGCCGTCGACACCATGGAGACCGCCTGCGACTGGCCTCGCGTCACCCACATGATGAACGCGATGGAAGAAGCCGGCCGCCAGGCCATGGCCCAACATGGCGAGAAGACCCACTGCTACACCCACCTGTCGCACGTGTATCCGCAGGGCTCCAGCGTCTACTCCACGTTTGTCTATCGCATTGGCAAGGACTACGACAGCGCCCTGGCTCGCTGGCAATCGCTCAAGCAAGCGGTGGGTGACGCCATTGCCGCCAATGGCGGCACCATCACCCATCAACACGGTGTGGGCAAGGACCATGCACCCTGGTTCAGACAAGAGAAGGGCCCGGCCAACCTGGCCGCGATCCAGGCCGTGATCCGTGAATGGGACCCGAGCGGCGTCATGGCCCCCGGCAACCTGCTGGGCGATGCCTGATGAAACCGGCGGTCGACATCCTGGTCATCGGGGGCGGCATCACCGGCGCGGGCATCGCGCTGGAAGCCGCACGCCGTGGCGCATCGGTGCAATTGGTGGAGCAACGCGACTTCGCCTGGGGCACCTCATCGCGTTCGTCCAAGCTGGTGCATGGCGGCCTGCGCTATCTGCGTGAAGGCGCCATCGGCCTGACACGCGAGTCGGTGCTCGAGCGGCGCCAACTGCTGCGCGATGCACCGGGCCTGGTCGAGCCACAGCGCTTCTTGATCGGGCACTACGAAGGTCGCTCGCCCGGCAAGGGCATGATGCGCCTGGGTCTGGCTCTGTATGACCTCTTGGGTGGCGAACGCCATCGCCATGCCGTCGATGCAGCCGGCTATGCCGAACTGGCCCCGCACACCAACCCGGTCGGCCTGCGAGGCGGATCCGGGTATCTGGATGCCAAGACCGATGACGCACGGCTCGTGTGGCGTGTGCTGCAAGAGGCGCAAAGCCATGGTGCACGCGTGCAGAACTACACCGCCGTGGACAGCCTGCTGGTGCAGGACGGACGTGTGCAAGGCGCGCGCTTGCGCACCGAAGACGGCCAGCTTAGCGACGTGCGCGCGACGTGCGTGATCAGCGCCACCGGTGCGTGGGCCGATGGCCTGCGGCAAGGACTCGGGCAGGCGCCCAAGCTGCGGCCCTTGCGCGGCAGCCATCTCTTGCTGCCTTTATGGCGTTTGCCGGTGGCGCAATCGGTCAGCCTGTTCCATCCACGCGATGGTCGCCCGGTGTTTGCCTATCCATGGGAAGGCATGGCCCTAGTCGGTACGACCGACATCGACCACCCTCACGATTTGAATCAAGAGCCCGGCATCACCGAGGCCGAGGTTCAATATCTGCTCGAAGCATTGCGCCATACCTTCCCCCACCTGGACCTGGGTGTGAAGGACATCGTGTCCACTTATGCGGGCGTGCGTCCTGTGGTGTCCAGCGGCGCGGCGGACCCGTCCAAAGAAACGCGCGATCACATCGTGCTCAATGAGCAGGGCTTGATCACGGTCACGGGCGGCAAGCTGACCACCTTCCGCGCCATTGCTCTGGACACGCTCAAGCATGCGGTCCAAGCGCACCCGAGCCTGCAGATGCGTTGGGATGCCTGCGCCATCCTGGCCCCGCAAAGCGTTGGACCCGGCTTGAAGCACCTGGACGCGACCGAGCAGACCCGCCTGATCGGGCGTTATGGTGCACAGGCACAAGCCTTCATCTCGCAAGCGCAGGCCCATGAATGCACGCCCATTCCCGGCACCCGCATTTGGTGGGCCGAGCTGCGCTGGATCGCGCAGCATGAATGCGTTCATCACCTGGATGACCTGCTCTTGCGCCGCACCCGCTTGGGGCTGGTGTTGCCGCGTGGCGCACAAGACCTGCTGCCACGCATCCAGCGCTTGATCCAGTCTGAACTGGCTTGGGACGATGCACGCTGGGACGCAGAGTGTGCCCGTTACCAGGACCTGATCGCACGCTGCTACAGCGTGCCCGCTACCTTGAAAGACCCCACCCCATGAGCCGCCGCCCCGACGATCTGTTGCTGTCGATCGACTGCGGCACCCAAAGCGTTCGTGCCATCCTGTTTGACACGGCTGGCCATGTGGTGGGCAAATCGCAAGTCAAGTTTGATGACTATGTCGTGCCCCAACCGGGCTGGCTGGAACACGATGTGGAGGGCTTTTGGCGAGCCACCGCGCAAGCCTGCCAAGGGTTGTGGGCGGACCACGCCGCGCTCAAGCCCGCGGTGCGCGGCGTCTCGGTGACCACGCAGCGCGGCACCATCATGCCGGTCGACCAGCAAGGTCAAGCCCTCTACCCCGCGATCATCTGGCTGGACCAGCGCAATGCCACCCGGCTGCCCAAGATCAGCGCGCCTTGGCGGGTCGCGTTCCGGGCCATCGGCGTGCGTGACACCATCCAGTACTTTCAGCGCGAGGCCGATGCCAACTGGCTGGCGGAATACCGTCCCGACGTCTACGCCCAAACCCACAAGTATCTGTTGCTGTCAGGGCTGTTGAACCATCGCCTGACCGGTCGCTTTGTGGATTCGATTGGCTCGCAAGTGGGCTACATCCCCTTCGACTACAAGCGCCATCAATGGGCCAAGAGCTGGGACTGGAAGTGGCAAGCCCTGGCCATGCGGCCCGATCAATTGCCCGAGCTGTACCCCGTGGGCAGCTTGCTGGGTCAAATCACCCCCCAAGCCGCTGAAGCCACCGGCATCCCCGTCGGCTTGCCCGTGGTCGCTGCTGCGGCCGACAAGGCCTGCGAGGTCTTGGGCGCCGGCTGCCTGGGCCCTCATGTCGGCGGCCTGTCGTATGGCACCACGGCCACGATCAACATCAACTCCGAGACATACCTCGAAGCCCTGCCTCTGGTCCCGCCCTACCCGGCCGCCCTGCCCGACCACTACAGCTGCGAAGTGCAGATCTTCCGCGGCTATTGGATGGTGCGCTGGTTCAAGGAGCAGTTCGGCCACAACGAAATGCTGGCCGCCGAGCAGACCGGCATCCTGCCCGAAGCGCTATTCGACGAGATGGTCGCCACCGTGCCGCCCGGCTCCATGGGCCTGATGCTGCAACCCTATTGGTCGCCCGGCATCCGCCACCCGGGGCCTGACGCCAAAGGCGCGATCGTGGGCTTTGGCGACATCCACACGCGCGCCCATCTGTATCGCGCCATTCTGGAAGGCCTGGCCTACGCGCTGCGCGATGGCCGCGAAAAGCTCGAGAAGAAAACCCGCACCCCGATGACCGAGTTGCGCGTCTCTGGCGGCGGCTCGCAGTCGGATGCGGCCATGCAATTGACGGCCGACATCTTCAACCTGCCGGCCAGCCGCCCCCACACCTACGAGACATCCGGCTTGGGTGCCGCCATCGACACGGCGGTCGGACTGGGCCTGTATGGCGACTTCGAATCAGCCGTCCGGTCCATGACTCGGGTCGAGCGGGTCTTTGAGCCGATCAAGGCGCACGCCGATCTGTACGACCAGCTCTACAACCGCGTCTACAAACACATGTACGAGCGCCTGGCACCGCTGTACAGCGAGATCCAGTCGATCACCGGCTACCCCAAGCGGGACTGAGTCCGCGCGAGACCCAGCAAGCCTCAAGGGCGCATTCGCTTGGGCGCCGGCTGCGCTGGCCCGGTACGCGAAGTCTTGATCGGGACCAGCCCATATTTGGCCAGGGTCGCGATCCAGACGGGATCGGTGCTCATTTGTCGCAAGACGCGATCGAAATCGTCACGCGTTCTCGCCATCCCGCGCTGAAACATCAGATGCCGGGTGAAGTCGCCGAGATTGTGCCGGGACAGCACCGCCGCGTCGCGAAAGGCCGGATTGATCTGTCTGCAATAGCGCACCGTCGAGTTGGCGATCGTGATGACATCCACATGATTGGCCATCAGCATGTTGACCAGCGATTCCTCGCCGGTGACCTGATCGGCCCGGATCAGACCCGACGCCATTTCCTTTTCGATCAGCGGGTAGACATGGCCCAGTGTCGCCCCGAAACGAACACCAACCAGCGACTGCGGGCCTGTGAACTCGAAGGGCTTGTTGCGGCGAGAGACCAGTTCCTGGTGGTCGGCGAACAGCGGCACCGACCACAGATAGTCGCCCCCATCCACGCCACCGAAGATGAACGACGGGACAAACAGCACCACCGCGCGGGCCCCGCCCTTCAGCATCATGTTCAAGCGGGCGCGTGGCAGAAACGTCAGCCGCAATTCATATTGCCCCGCCAGCGCCTGGTTCAGATAAGACACCAGATCGGCAATCAGTCCCGTCCCCTTGTCCACATCTGTCCGAAAAGGGGGTGCCGGATAAAAAGTCCACACATCCACCACTTGGGCGGCCCATGACGACTGGACGCCAAGCAAACACGCTGCAAACAACGCTGCCCGGTAAGCCCGCTTCAAACGCATGATGCCCTCGCTCGTTAAGGCGCCCCAATCTCGGGTGAACGCGCCCGGGCAATCAATGTATCCGATCCGCCGCGGGCCTTACCCAGGCCCGCTCTCATTACCATGCAACACGCCGTGTCAATCCAGCACCAGGCCAAAGCGCGACCAGCGAATGCCACCGTGTGCGTCCGCCGAATACCAGATCTGCCGGGCTTTACCCACAATGTCATGAAGCGGCACCGGCCCGAAGTGGCGTGTATCGGTACTCGTACTTCGGTTATCGCCCAAGACAAAGGCTTGACCGGCTGGCACCGTCAAACTCATGTCTGGCAGCGGTTTGTCACTGGGAGCCCATTGGACATGCCACTGGCGGCCATCGACAGACTCGGTGACTTCGATGGCATCTGACGTGACTCGCTCCGTCTGTGTCAACGGCTTGTCATTGATCCAGATCGAACGTCCCGCCATCCGCACACGGTCACCCGGCAGCGCAATCACACGCTTGATGTAACTCATGGTGCGGTTGTTAGGGTAGACAAAGATGGCGATGTCGCCACGGTGTACCGCCGTGCTGGCCTCGGGCCGGTTGTAGCGTTTGTCTGCAAAAAGAATGTCGCCCTGCAGCACACTGGGCTCCATGCTTTTGGATGGAATGCGATAAGAGGCGACTTGGTGTTCACGAACATAGTTGATGAGCAAGGGCATCGCCAACACATTGCACAGCAAAAAGAGCAAGACATACACGCCGCTGATTTGCCACGCCGCTGGAACATAGTCCGGCAAACGAGAGGCCACTCGCCAAGCGTCCACCATGCCGAATATCCAGATCCCCAAGGCCAAGACCAATCCGAAAATCAAAGCCGGGATCATGCAGGCCGCTGGCAGGTAAAGCCCGATCACCGCGACGCCGGGAATGCTCAACAGTGCGAAGCTCAAGAACAGCCAGATGGCTTTGTTGGGTTCGCCGTTGTACAACTGACCGAATCCCGGCAAGACAAAAGACATGGCAAGCGCCACAGCAGGCTTGCGTCGTTGAATTGGCTGCATCGCAGTTCTCCTATCAAATCATCACAAGGCCGATGAAGCGGCCCACATGCCAAAAATGAAGGCCAGGACTTGCGAAAGCCCCACCCCCGCGGCGGCAACCAGTGCCAGCCATTGCAACTGCTTGCTCCGCTTCGACTCCAAAATCGGCAAAGGCTGCGCATAGACTTCACGCATCACCCTGTTCGAGAAGTCGTCGGGCACGGACAGCAGATCGCCCGACAACAGGTCGTCGATGTCGACTTGCATCATGTGTTCTCCAACAATTGGCGAAGCCGCTGCTTCGCTCGGTGTAAACGGACCTTGATGGCGCCCACGGTGCACCCTTCAATCCGGGCAATCGACGCCATATCCAGTTCTTCGTAATAGGCCAGGGCCAGGGCACTCCGGTCGTCATGGGGTAGCTGGCGCAAGGCGTGTTGAACCTGCTGCCGCTGCTGCTTCGCCATCGCTTCGTGAGAGGGTTGGCTCTGCTCACAGACCGCCTCAGGCTCATGCTCGCTCCACGCCTGTTCGTGCTTGGATGAGGGCCGTGTCAATTCATTGATGGCCAGATGGCGCGCGATGGTGAACAGCCAGGTCGAAAACTCGGCTCGACGCGGGTCGTAGTCACCCATGCGCTGCCAGGCACGCAAAAAAGTCTCCTGCGCCACCTCTTCCGCCTGTCCCTGGTGCAAACCCATTCGCCCGAGGTAGCCAAACAGGGGGCGCTGAAAGCAGTCGACCAAATCGGCAAACGCCGATCGATCGCCACGATCGATTCGCCTGAGGATGATGTTGATGTCCACTCGCCTGTTTCCGTATTGATTGCAGACTTATACAGTCGAGTCCCAGAAAGGTTACAGGGAGGTGCCCGTCAGGCTTTGCCAGACTCTCATGCGACCGGTCTAAGATCAGCCCATGCTCAAGCCGACGCACCACCCGCTTCAGTTTTTCTTTGCCCGCTTCATCCGCAGCCGGGCCATCCATCGGCACTACCAGCGCCGCTCGATGCTGGAGACCCTGGGCGGGACCCAGCATGAGCGCCAGATTCCGCCCGACCAGGCGCAGGCTTTGCGACAAGCCGCCTTGTCGTCCGCGCAGGCCTTGTTGGCCAGTCTGCACACCAGTGAGCAGGGGCTGAGCGCGCAGCAAGCGGCACAGATTCGAGGCCAGACGGGCAGCAACGACATCGAGCAAGAAAGGCCCCTGCCGGGATGGCTGCTGCTGTGGCACTGCTATCGCACCCCTTTCGACCTGCTGTTGAGCCTGCTGGCCGGCATCTCCTTTCTCACCGGCGACCTGCGCGCCACCTTGGTGATCGGGGCCATGGTGTGCCTGTCGGTGTCCCTGCGCTTTGTGCAGGAGTTGAAGTCCCACCGCGCCGCTGACCAGCTCAAGGCCTTGGTCAGCAACAAGGCGACGGTGCTGCGCCCGGGATGCCCACCCAGTGACATCCCGGTGCGCGATCTGGTTGCGGGCGATGTCATCTCGCTGTCAGCGGGCGACATGATCCCAGCGGACTGTCGGGTCCTGCAGGCCAAGGATCTCTTCGTCGCGCAGGCCGCCATGACGGGCGAGTCCTTGCCGGTTGAAAAGTTCGACCACCTGGCACAGGCGCCATCACACAACCCGATGGACCTGGACAACCTCGTCTTCATGGGCACCAATGTGGTGTCAGGCTCGGCACAGGTGGTGGTGGTCGCCACGGGACAGCGCAGCTACTTCGGGGACCTCGCCCGCCGCTTGACCCAGAACGAGCGAGCCCCCACGCAATTTCAAGCCGGCATCAACAAAGTGGCCTGGCTGCTGATCCGGTTCATGCTGGTGATGGTGCCCCTGGTCTTGCTCATCAACGGCCTGACCAAGGGCGACTGGATCGAGGCGGCCCTGTTTGCCTTGTCCATTGCGGTGGGCCTGACTCCCGAGATGCTGCCCATGATCGTGACCTCGACGCTGGCCAAAGGCGCGGTCAAACTGTCGCAGCAGAAGGTGGTGGTCAAGCGCCTGGACGCCATCCAGAACTTCGGCGCCATGGATGTGCTGTGTACCGACAAGACCGGCACGCTGACCCAGGACAAGATCGTGCTGGCCCGTCACACCGATGTGTGGGGCCAGTCCTCACGCGATGTGCTGGGGTACGCCTACCTCAACAGCTACTACCAGACCGGCCTGAAGAACATGCTGGATGTGGCGGTGCTGGAGCAAGTCCAATTGCACCACGATCTGGAGGTGGCCACCGCCTATGCCAAGGTCGACGAGGTGCCATTCGACTTCCAGCGCCGGCGCATGTCGGTCGTGGTGATCGAACACGACCGGCGCCACTTGCTGATCTGCAAAGGTGCGCTGGAAGAGGTGATGAAGGTGTGCACCCGCGTACGACGCGAGGGACAGGACCTGCCGCTCACCGCTGAGATGCTGGCCGACATCCAGCACATCACGCATGGCCTCAACGAAGACGGCCTGCGTGTGGTGGCCGTGGCCGTCAAACAGACCGACACCAGCCAGACCCGGTACAGCGTGGCCGATGAGAGCGACCTGATTCTGGTGGGTTACGTGGCCTTTTTGGACCCGCCCAAAGACACCACCGCCGCGGCGCTGCATTCGCTGCATCGGCAAGGGGTGAGCGTGATGGTGCTGACGGGCGACAACGAATGGGTGACCCGCAAGGTGTGCCATGACGTGGGCCTGCCCATCGTGGGGCTGCTCAATGGATCGGACATCCAGGACATGAGCGATGCCGAACTGTCGGCGGCCTTGCCTGGGCACAATGTGTTTGCCAAATTGACGCCCGATCACAAAGAGCGCGTGGTGCGCCAGTTGCGTGCCAGCGGCCATGTGGTGGGCTTCATGGGCGACGGCATCAACGATGCGCCAGCCTTGCGTGCCGCCGACATCGGCATCTCGGTGGACACCGCCGTGGACATTGCCAAAGAAGCCGCCGACATCATCCTGCTCGAAAAGAGCCTGATGGTGTTGAGCCTGGGCGTCAAGCAAGGTCGGCGCACCTTCGCCAACATGCTCAAGTACATCAAGATGACGGCCAGCTCCAACTTCGGCAATGTGCTGTCGGTGCTGGTGGCCAGCGCGGTGCTGCCCTTCCTACCCATGCTGCCCATGCATCTGCTGGTGCAGAACCTGCTCTACGACATCTCGCAAATCGGCATCCCCTTCGACAATGTGGACGCCCACCAGATCGCCACGCCGCAGAAGTGGAACCCGCAGGACCTCGGGCGCTTCATGCTGTTCTTCGGTCCCATCAGCTCCGTCTTTGACCTGACCACGTTTGCGCTGATGTGGTGGGTGTTCGGCGCCAATGTGCCCGAGAAGCAAACGCTGTTTCAGTCCGGCTGGTTCGTGGTCGGCTTGCTGACACAGACCTTGGTGGTGCACATGGTGCGCACCCAGTACATCCCCTTTGTGCAAAGCCACGCCTCGACGCCTTTGATCGTGATGACCGTGTGCATCATGCTGGTGGGGATCGCCTTGCCCATGGGCCCCTGGGCGGCCTCTTTCAAACTGCAGGCGCTGCCGGCGGCGTACTTTCCGTATCTGTTGCTGATCCTGACGGGGTACGTCACCCTGACCCAGCTGATGAAGCGCTTTTACACGCGCCGCTTTGGCTGGCAGTAGGGCCGGTTCGAGGCGCCCTACCTGTTCAGTTGCGCCATCAGCCCGGCCAGGAACACATCCAGGCCGACCTCCACCGCCACCTCGGGCTTGCGGCCATCGAGCATGTCGGCTCGGTCCAGCTCGACCAGGCCGTGCAGATAGGCCCACAGCGTCATGGCCAGGTCCTCTGCGGCCCAGGGGCCTTGCAGGCCGTCGACCAACGCCAGCATGGCGTCCCACAGCTGCTGATGGCTTTCGGGCTCTTTTGACTCGTCCTTGCAATAGCGCATCTTGAGCTCATACAAGGCCGGCCTTTGTCGCGCGAATTTCAGGTAGGTCTTGGCCACCGCGCGGATGGCGTCCACGCCCACCTTCTGCCCCACGGCCTTTTGCATGGCGACCATCAGCACACGCCCGGCCTCGTCGGCCATGGCCACTTCCAGATCTTCACGACTGGAAAAGTATCGGTAGAGCGCATTCGGGGTCACACCCAATTCCGTCGCCAAGGTCCGCATGGACAGTTGGTCCAGTCCACTGGCCTCGGTCAAGGCGACGGCGCTTTCCAGAATCGTCTCGCGGCTGATCTTCTTGGGGTAGGACATCGTCGTAATGTAACCCGCTTGACGCCGATCGCGCAAAAGATGTACGCTGTACACCATGCACACCTTTACCGTGAACGGCAAGCCCGTCAACCTTGACGTCGAAGACGACATGCCCCTGCTGTGGGCGCTTCGTGATGAGCTCGGCATGACCGGCACCAAGTTCGGCTGCGGCATCGCGGCCTGCGGCGCCTGCACCGTGCACATCGATGGCGTGGCCACACGTTCGTGCGTGATGCCGGTCGCGGCGGTCGCCGGCAAGGCCGTGCAAACCATCGAGGTCCAGGGCGACCCGATCCTGAGCCAACTGCAGGCAGCCTGGGTCGCGCATCAGGTGCCCCAGTGTGGCTACTGCCAGTCCGGCATGCTGATGGCGGCCACTTCGCTGCTGCGTCACAACCCCCACCCCACCGATGCCGACATTGACGCGGCGATGACCAACATCTGCCGCTGCGGCACCTACCAGCGCGTGCGTGCGGCCATCCATACCGCCGCAGGCCAGCCCCAAGGAAACCCAGGAACCAAGGGAGACCAGGCATGAGCCGCGCCCTCCCCACCGGTGGCATCTCGCGTCGCCAGTTCCTGATCGCCGGCACCGCTGTGGGTGGTGGTTTGCTGGTCGGCTGTGCTTCACCGTCGGCAGAAAACCGCCTGGGCTCCAAAGCCGACTTCCCTGAAGCCAACGGCGAGGTCGCCCTCAATGGTTGGGTCAAGATTTCGCCAGACGGCAAAGTGACCGTGGCGGTGCCGCGCTCCGAGATGGGCCAAGGGGTGTTGACATCCTTGCCCATGCTGCTGGTCGAAGAGCTGGACGCGCGCTGGGAAGACGTCGCCGTCGAGCAAGCGCCCGTCGCCAAGATCTACGCCAACACCGCCTTGCTGATCAACGTGATCCCCTTTGGGGTGGACGACGACAGCTGGATGGCCCGCGTCGCGCGCTCCACCGTGCAGCGCATGGGCTATGCCTTGTCGCTGCAAGTGACAGGCGGCTCCAGCAGCATCCGCGATGCGTGGGAGCCCTTGCGGCTGGCAGGCGCCACCGCACGCGCCATGTTGATCCAGGCCGCTGCACAGAATTGGAAGGTTCGCGCCGATGACTGCGTGGCTGAAAGCGGCGTGGTCACCCACCCCGCCACCGGCCGCAAGCTGAGCTTTGCCGAATTGGCCAAGGACGCCGCCGCCCTGCCTGTGCCGCAAAACGTACCCTTCAAAGACCCGGCCAAATACAAACTGATTGGCAAGCCGGTCAAGCGGGTGGACATCCCAGCCAAGACCAATGGCTCGGCTCAGTTCGGCATTGACACGCGTGTCAATGGCATGGTGTATGCCGCCATTGCACAGCCCCCGGTGTTCGGCGCCAGCGTGCAGTCGTTCGACGGGGCAGCTGCCAGCAAGATGCGTGGCGTCATCAAGGTCTTGCAGATCCGCGATGGCGTGGTCGTGGTGGCCAACAGCTGGTGGCGTGCCAAGCAGGCTTTGGCAGAAGTCAAGATCACCTACCAAGCCACGCCGCATGACAAGCTGAACTCGGCCGACATCCGCAAGCAGTTCGAGACCGAGATGCAGGAGCGCTCGGGCTTTGGCTTCGTCAACCAGGGGGACGCCGAAGCGGCCCTGAAGGACGCACACCAGGTGCTGGAGTCCACGTATTGGGCGCCTTACCTGGCCCACGCCGCGATGGAGCCGATCAACTGCGTGGCGCAGGTGCAAAACGGCCAGGTCGAGGTGTGGTGTTCCACCCAGGTGCCGTCTCTGGCCAAGTGGAAGGCCTCGCAGGTGGCCGATGTAGACATGGACAAGGTCACCCTGCATGTGCCCTTGCTTGGCGGAGGCTTTGGCCGCCGCCTGGAAACGGACATGGTCGAACAAGCCGTGGCCATTGCCAAAGAGCTGGGCGGCAAGCCGGTCAAGCTCGTGTGGACGCGCGAAGAAGACACGCAACATGACATGTACCGCCCTGCAGCCCTGTCACGCTTTCGGGCAGCTGTGGGCAAGGATGGTCGTGTCACGGCCTGGTCCAACAAGCTGGTGGCCCAGTCTGTCGGCTATGACACGGTCAAGCGCCTGTTGCCCTGGGCAGCCGCGGACACACCAGACAAGAACCAGATCGAAGGGGCCTTCGACATCCCCTATCACTTCGACCACATCTCGGTGCGCCAGGTGCGGCCTCAAACGCCGGTGCCGGTGGGCTCGTGGCGCAGCGTGGGGCACTCGTACAACGCTTTCTTCACCGAGAGCTTCATCGACGAGCTGGCCTATGCCGTGGGGCAAGACCCTTACCAATACCGCCGCAGCCTGCTCGACAAGCACCCGCGGCACCGCATGGCGCTGGACACGGCGGCCGAGAAGGCCGGCTGGGGCCAGCCGCTGCCGGCGGGCATGGCGCGCGGCATCGCCCTGCATGAATCCTTTGGCTCCATCTGCGCCCAGGTGGCCGAGGTGTCCATCGTCGGGGGTGCGATCAAGGTCCACCGCGTGGTCTGCGCCATCGACTGCGGCGTCGTGGTCAACCCCGACACGGTCGAGGCGCAGATGCAAAGCGCCATCGTGTTTGGCCTGAGCGCGGCGCTGTTTGGGGAAATCACCTTGGCGGGCGGCCGCGTCGAGCAAAGCAGCTTTCCCAGCTACGACGTGGTCCACATGTCACACATGCCCCACATCGAGACCCACATCGTGCGCAACACGCATGCACCCGGTGGCGTGGGCGAGCCAGGCACCCCGCCGATTGCACCGGCCGTTGCCAATGCACTGTACGCCCTGACCCATAAGCGCATTCGCGCGCTGCCCATCCGACTCGATCATGCGTAGCAACGAGCAGGAAGTCCTCGAACACGCGCTGCGCTGGCATCAGGCCGGCGTGCGCAGCGTTCTGGTCACCGTGTTGAGCACCTATGGCGCCAGCCCGCGTCCGCCCGGTGCGATGGCGGCCATCAGCGAACACGGCCTGATCGTGGGCTCGGTGTCGGGCGGCTGCGTGGAAGACGATCTGGTTCACGAGGTGACGCAGGGCGCCTTCTGGCGTGGCCAGTCCAGCCCAGGCGCACCGAACGTGATGCGGCGGACTTATGGGCGCGATGCCGCCGAGCGCGAGCGCTATCGGCTGCCCTGTGGCAACGCCCTGCGTCTGGCCATTGAAGGTGCCTGGCAGCCCGCCGATGTGCAGCGTGCGCTGGACACCATCGCCTCGGGACGGTCGGTTCGCAAACACTTGTCCTATGCGACGGGTGCGGTGTCCTTGCAGGCTCAGGATCTGCCGGCATCCGCACCGCAACTGATCGACTTTGCAGATGATGACGCTGGCTTCACGGTTTTGCTGGGGCCGCGTCACCGCCTGCTTCTAATCGGTGCCACCGAGGTCAGCCGCTATCTTGTGCCGCTTGCGCAGTCATTGGGCTATGCGGTCACCCTCTGCGACCCGCGCACCGAATACACCGGCGCCTGGTCCGATGCCTCGGCGCCGCTGATTCACGCCATGCCCGACGATGCTGTGCTGGCCTTTGGCTGTGATGGGCGCACGGCGGTCATCACCGTCACGCACGACCCCAAGCTGGACGACCTGGCCTTGATGGAAGCGCTCAAGTCACCCGCGTTCTACGTCGGTGCCTTGGGTTCATCCATGACCACCAGCAAACGCAAAGCACGGCTACAGCAATTTGATGTGACGGCCGATCAAGTGGCCCGCCTCAAAGGGCCGGTAGGCTTACCCATTGGCTCACGCACACCGGCGGAAATCGCCGTGTCCATTGCCGCCGAACTGATTCAGGTGCGCAGCCTGATCGGCTCGCCCAACTGGCGCACCCAGCGCCCCGACTGGGCTCCCGCCACACCATGCTTGCTGGATTGATCCTCGCCGCAGGGCAGTCCACCCGCTTTGGCAGCGACAAGCGCCAGGCTCTGCTGCCGACCGGCCAGAGCATGCTGGACGCGGTCGTGACCCGCTATCGCACCGTGCTGGAACGGCTGGTCGTCGTCATCCCACCCGACAACCTCTTCGCTTACGAGTTGTGCCTGCAACGCGGCGCCCATCCAGTCGTCAACCCGGATGCGCGACATGGCATGGGCCGGTCGCTGGCGGTCGGGCTGGCCCACATTCAGTCCTGGCCCGATGCCGGTGACCTGCACGGGGTCGTCGTCGGCCTGGCTGACATGCCGGCGGTTCCGCCCGTGGTCATCCACCAAGTGGCGAGTCGGCTGTTGCAAAGCGTTCATGAAGAGGCACCCGGCCGGCCCGTTGTGCCCCTTCACCAAGGGCGCCTCGGCCATCCGCGCGGCATCCCTGCTCATTTGTGGCCTGGGTTGCTCGCCCTGTCAGGCGACGAAGGCGCCAAGGCCGTGCTCAACTGGGCACAGGCCATTCAACTGGATGTGGCCCATCCGGGCGTGCTGGTTGACATCGACACGCCGGCAGACCTGCAGCTGCTTTGACCGGGCTCAATGGGCCAACGAGAAATCGACGCGCTGCGGGGCGCCCTTGTCATGGATGCCATCGACCGTCAGCTTCGAGGCGACCAGGAACAAGCGGTCCACCGGCACATGCCCCTGTTCATCCAGATACTTCTTGACGGCCAGCGCACGTGCATCGGCGATCGACTTGAACCACATCTCGTCGACCAGCGCGTGCTGCAGCATCAGCTTCTCCATCTCGGCCACGGGCAGTGACTTGGTGATGCCCAGGGCATTGGTGGGTTTGTCGAAGGGCTCAGACAAGTAAGCCCGCTCCAGATACTTGGGGTATTCCTTGTCACTCACCACCACCTGCTCCGAATTGGCTGCCTGGCCTTGCTTGACCAGATCCGCCACCTTCTGCGCCTTCACGCGGCTGGCCACATAGGCGCGCTTGGCGCCCTCCTGCTCCGTCGCCGGGTCGACCCGGCCCGACATCTCCAGCTTCAGGGCCGGCCGATCGAGCAGCGCCTTCGTCAAGGCGTCCAGCTTGGTCTTGGCCTGCGCTGACAATTCGGTCGAGCCAGGCTCGAAGGTCACGTAACCCAACTCGTCAGGGTCGCTGCCAAACGCCGAGGCCAGCAGCGAGAAGGGCGCGGTCACGGCCTTCTCCAGCAGATTGAGCACCACCCGCCAGACCAGCCCACCCACACTGAAATCCGGATCAGACAAGGTGCCCGAAATGGGCAGGTTGACATCCATCTCACCCCGGCTGTTGGTCAGCAGGCTGATGGCAAAGAGCACCGGCAGCTTGATGGCGTCCGGGCTGTCGACACGGTTACCGAAGGTCAGCTGGTTCACATAGACCTGGTTTTGCGCGTCCAGCTTGCCGTTGTCGATCAGGTACTTCAGGTCCACCGACAACTTGCCCTTGGTGATCGGGTAGCCCGCGTATTTGGCCGCATAGGGTGTCAGCCGGGTCAACTCGATATCGGTCGCGCGCGCGGCCAGTTGCAGGTAGAGCTTGGGTGCCAGGGGGTTGACCTTGCCACTGATCGACAGCGGGCTGTCGTGGTCGATGCGGCCTTTCAGATTCAGGTCAGCCGGCTGGCTGCGGTCCGAAGCCAGGGCCGACACCGAGCCGTCCAGATCGGTGAGATTGGCCGCGTAGTTGGGCTTGATGAAGTTGTCAGAGAAGTCCATGCGCCCGCCCTTCATCACGATGCGGCCGATGGCGATGCGTGGCGATGGTCCCGTCGCGGGGGCTGTGCCTTTGCCGGGTGCCCCATCTGGAGGGACATCGGTTTGGGCGCCGCCGGCGGTCTTGACGATGTCCTGCAGATTCAGACGGCCCGTGGGTTTGACAATGACACGGGCAAAGAAGTCATCGAGTGCGATCTCACCGACGCCCAGGTCCAGGGGATGCGCCTTGGGCTTGCTCTGGTACACCACCTGCAGGCTCTTGAAAGCCAGGTTCTTCCACCGCAGAAAGTCGTCGCCGCCGGCTTTGTCCACGCTGCGAAGGCCTCGCACGGCTGCATCGCCATTGAAGCGAACGACGGGGGCCTGCCCCGGTGGCAGCGTCAGGTCCAGCTTGCCATCGCAAAACAGCTCGCCCCGTGTCAAGGCGACATTCAGTTGGTCGGCCACATACGGCTGCGCCGCTGTCAGCTCGACGCCGTGCAAGCCTACTTGCAGTTGCGCCGACAAAGCCTGCTTGGCTTGAGGCAAAGTCAGTCGGCCATCCAGCAGCAATTGACCGTGTTCGTTGTGGCGTGCCGCCAGTTTGACGGGCAGAGGCTGGTCGATGAACTGCCCCTTCGCCATCCCCAGGCCCGACACGCTCAACTCGATGTCCGTCAGATCCTGCGCGCGCGGCGCTTCGCGGGCAGGCACTGCGCCGTCCAGCCAATGCACCCGTCCCTCATGCACATCGATTTGCGCGATGTTGAACTGCACGCCGCCGCCCGCCGGGCTGCTTGCTGCGGCGGCTTGAGAGGCGGGGCTCGACGCCGGCACGGCGGCCACCGGGCGGGGCGGCATTTTGGGCTGGAAGGCCTCGACCAGCGCAAGCTGGCCGTCGCGTTCGCGCTCCAGCCACACGGTCGGCTGATCCCAGCGTACTGCGTCAACCGTCCAGCGATTGAGCAAGGGCTCGCTGTCCTTGAGCTGGACACTCAAAGCCGACCACCGCAACAAGGCATCGCCTTGCGCGTCCACCACCGAGACATCCTTCAGCGCTGCCTGCCCTTGCAGATGCAGGCTGGAGCCTTTGCCGTCCTGACGGAAATTCAAGACCAGTCGGGTGTCCAGCCGAGCCTGCTCCAGCTTCGCGCCGATCTGCAAAGGAGACAGCGCCATGTACGACGCCAGAGGCAGACCGGTGAGCTCGATGTTCAGCAGCGCATCGCGGCTCTTGGCAAAGGGTCGGGTCTTGCCCGTCAGTTTGAAGGGTGAGCCGTCGACCTTCGCGCTCAACTGCGGCGTGATGAATTGCTCGGCCACGTAAGGCAGGTTCGAGATGAAGGGCACGGCCAGGGCCAGATCCCGGATCTCATGGCGCGTGCCGCTGACGCGATCGTCCCAGGTCAGGACGCCTTGGCTCAGGGCGATGTTGTTGATCGAGAACCGCTGCGGCTCACCGGTAGGGGGCGGGGCGGGTTGCGCGGCCAGGCGCGCCATGATGTCGCTGTAGTTCCAGCGTTGACTGTCCAGGCGCGCCAGGTGCACCTGTGGCCCGATGATCTGCAGAGAGTCGACGACCGGCGCCAGGTGTCGGACACTGGCCCAGGACAGCTGCGAGTGGGCCTGGCCCACCTGCATGAACGGGTGCTGCCCGTCGGCTTCGTAGATGGTCAGTCCGCGCAGGCCCAGTTGCAATTGCAGGAGTTTGAACTCCACCGCGTCCAGGGTGACGCGGCGTCCCAGGGTCTGGCTCAGTTGCTCGACCGCCTTCTGCCTGATCCACTCGGGTCCCCAGGCGTACGACGCGCCAATCAGCGAGGCCAACCCCACGACGACCGCCGCAACGGCCACGCGCCCTTTAGTCCATGTCACTGCCATATCGGACACCGCCCTGATCATCAGGTGTTGATCACAGGCACAACCATACCAGCGACAAAGGGCCCGCCCAAGCCAATTTGCTCGGACGGGCCCTTCAGATGGCTCTCAACCGTGATCAGGCTGGCAAAGCGGGGTAGTCGATGTAGCCGTGCGGGCCGATGCCACCGTACAAAGGCGCGTCGGCAAACAGCTCATTGAGCGGCGCCTTTTCCTTGAAGCGGCGAGGCAAGTCGGGGTTGCTGATCATCAGGCGACCAAAGGACACCAGTTGGCCGCGGCCTTCTGCCAGGGCGGCCTCGGCCATCTCCTGCGTGTAGCCGTTGTTGAGCATCCAGACCCCGCTGTACAGCTTGCGCAAGGCGTCGTAGTCGAACGGCGCGTTGTCACGCGGCCCGCCGGTCGCACCTTCCACGATGTGGATGTAGACGGGGTGCAGCTTGTCGAGCTCGCGCACCACGTATTCGAACAGCGGCTGAGGCTGGCTCTCGCTGGAGTCATTCACGGGCGACACGGGCGAGATGCGGATGCCGACGCGGTCGGCACCGATCTCCTGCGTGACCGCGGCCATCACTTCCAGCAGGAAGCGCGCGCGGTTCTCAATGCTGCCCCCGTAGGCGTCGGTGCGCTTGTTGGAGCCATCGCGCAGGAAGGCGTCAAGCAAGTAGCCATGGGCGCCATGGATCTCGACCCCGTCGAAGCCCGCTTCGATGGCATTGCGTGCGGCGACCCGGAAGTCGTTGACGATGCCAGCGATTTCAGCAGTCTCCAGTGCCCGGGGCACGGAGGTATCGGTGTAGCCGACGCCCGGGATGTAGGTCTTGGCCTTGGCCGCGATGGCCGAGGGGGCGACGGGCGCCTGCTCATTGGGCTGGAAGGCGGTATGGGACATGCGACCCGTGTGCCACAGTTGCACAAAGATGCGGCCACCGCGCTGGTGCACGGCATCGGTGACTTTGCGCCAGCCGGCGATCTGCTCCGGCGTGTGGACACCGGGCGTTGCGATGTAGCCCTGCGCCTGCGCCGACACCTGCGTCGCCTCGGCAATGATCAGGCCGACGCTGGCACGTTGCGCGTAGTACTCGACCGTCATCTCGCCGGGGACGTTGCCCTCGCTGGCGCGGTTGCGGGTCAGGGGCGCCATCACCATGCGGTTGGCCAGCTCGATGCGGCCCAGCTTCAGGGGTTGAAAGAGGTTTGCAGTCTCGGTGTTTGCCATGGAATCGCTCCAGTTCAGGGTCGGAAAAAATGGTCCAGCATCAGCTCGACCGTGTCTTTGAGGGGTTGGGAGTGGTGTTCGACCTTCATGCGCAGCAAGGCCCCTTCCCACGCATCCCAGAAGAAGGCCGACAACTGCACAGCGTCGCGGTCTGTGCGAATCTGGCCTTTGGCCTGTGCCAATTCGATCAAGGCCGCCAGCCGACCGCGCCATTCGGTCATGGCGCTGCTCAGCACGGCACGACACACGGGGCTGGACTCGGCGACCTCTGCGGCGAAATTACCCACCAGGCAGCCCGGGCAGGTGGCCTGTTCATGGTGGCGAATGAAGCGGGCAAAGATGTGGCGCATCACGGCGACCGGGTCGTCTTCCGGTCTGGCCGGCGCATCGTCCAGACAGCCATCCCAGGCGCGCCCCACCCAATCCGCATAGTTGCGAATGATGACCACGGCAAAGGCTTCTTTGCTGTCGAAGTGGTTGTAGAACGAGCCCTTGGGGACGCCCGCCTGATCCGTGATCTGCTGGATGCCCGTGGCGTTGTAGCCATGGAGGGTGAACAGTGCATACCCCGCCTCGGCGAGGCGATTGGGGATGTCGGTTTTGTCTGCGGTGCGGGCCATGGGTCAATAATATGACCAGTCGTCTTAAAATGCAAGCGACCCGTCTGAAGCGGTCGAAACACGCCCCGCGTTGTCACCAGACCCGACCGATTTCCATCCCCACGCCGTAGAGCACTTCACGCGTTTCGGGCTGGGCGAGCGCGCCCCACAGCGCGCCCGCGCGCATCCAGGCCACCGAATCGCTGCGCGCGGACCGGCGCCAGTCCAATTGGCTGTGCCATCCCCAGATCCATCCGCCGTCGGCAGGCGACCGCCATGCCAGCGCCAACTGCGCCGCTTTCTGTTTTTGGGGATACAGAAGCGTGAGATCGGCCGCTGGCGAGTCCAGCTCCATGCGGGTTCGCGCCCAAGGGGTCACCGCCACACTGGCTTGCCATTGGCCACTGCCCTGCCAGCGCACACCTGCGCGCCAGCGCCACTCCTCACTGGTCCATCGCTCGGTGTAGCCCTTGGCCACTGACGGCACAGAAAGCAATTGGCGGCGTTGATGGCGCCGCCCTCGCTCCAGGCCCAGCAGCCAGCCCGACTCACTGAGATAGTGCGCCGTCAACTGGGCCTCGTTCAAATCGACATTCACATGCGTTTGAACAGGCAAGCCGCCATTGGTTTGCCCGTCGTACAGACGCCGGCCCGACAGCGATTGAGTCGCCAGGCCAAGCTGCCAGTTGCGCCAGCCAGACAAGCCACTGAGCCGCCAACCGACCAAGCGCCCGTTCTCATGAAGGAGCACCCGCCCTTTCTGGTCGCGCTCATCCCAGCCACTCGACTGCGCGACCGGCGAGAGAGTCAAAGCAAAGGCCGGCGATCGGACTTGAGCCTCGGCCGGCCCCATCAGGGCGCAGACCGCGACACAGAGCCCCGACGCACGCAGCAGGGCCAACCCTGACATCAATGTAAATCGGTGCCGATGATGTCCTGCCACAACACATCCTTGGATGTTTCGGGCGTGCCATCGCCATTGGCATCCACCGAGATGGTGACCGCGGTCACTTCGGAATGCACAGTCAGTGTCGCCACCGAATGGTTGGCACCCTTGATCACCACCTTGCCCGAATTGGGGCTCGGCGCTTCGCCAACAAAGGTCAAGGCCTCGGGCGTCGACACTTCCACCGAGTGATTATCCAGCTGGCTGCTGGTCAATTGACCGCCAAAAGACAGTTGCTTGCCCTCAGTAGACGTCGCCACGGTGAAAAGGAATTCGCTCCACGACTCCGTTTGCGTCACACCGCCGGATGCCGTCACGATGCGCAAGGCAGGCGCGCTCAACATATACAGGTCGGTCAGGGTCTGGATCGCCATCGTGCCATCCAGAGTCTCGGAGACATCATCGACCACGGCTTTGAACCCCTCAAACTTGAGTGCCATGCCTTCCACACCACCCTGGGTGTTCAACTGCGTCAACTTGATTTTGAGATCACCATCAAACCGGTTACCGAAGCCGTCGACACAGGCTGTGAAATGCGCGGTGACGACTTCGTCGACGGCCAGGCCGCCATTGGCGCCAGCCCCTTCCTTGACGACGTCCACGGTGCCTGAGCCTTCACAGGCTCGGCTGGTTGCCGCACCCAGCAGCAAAGCCGGCTCTGTCGGCTGGACCAGGGCCAGACGGGCCGCCGCTTGGGCGAGGCGCCCCCATTGAAGCGCGCGGCTGTCTGCACCGACCAGCACCTGATTGGCAGACTGGCCTGAACTACCGGCCTGCGCCGTGGCGGCAGCGGCATTGCTGATGACGCGGTCGTAGTTGTCGCCGCCGAGGGCCAGCGGGCCGACCGAGGCGGGGCCGCTGTTGCCACCGCCACCCGGGGGGCTGCCGTTGCCACCGCCGCCACCACAAGCCGTCAAAGCAGCGCAAGCCAAGGCGGCCAATGGCAGGGCCACGGTACGAATAGCGATCATGAGATCCTCCTGTAATGAATTTATAGGAGGGCGATGCTAGGGGTTTCCGTGTCAGGTTTTGATGACAGCGACTCCCCCTTAACGGGGTCGTCTGTTTGGCTGATCCCGCTGTGCTGGGTCGACCCCAACTAGCGCCAACTGAAGCGCGTCGTCATCGGCGGCTGGGCCGACGCGCCGTCCGCAAGCTGGCGAATGGCAAACGCCTGCTGCTCCGACTCGTCCAGCCCCACTGTGGCATGGCGCGCGTCGGCGGCCACCACCCACGGGTAGGCCCAATAGGCTGATGAACTGGGATCGCGGCGATACGCCACGGCCACATAGCGGCCGTCGGGTGACCACTCGGGCCAGAACTCGCCGCCATCGGACTGGGTCAATTGACGCAGGCCCGAGCCATCGAGTTGCACCGTCCAGATGCGATTGATCATGGCGAACGCCATCGACTGGCCATCCGGGCTGACGCGAATCTGGCCAATGGGGTCGAGGGCCGACAAGAGGGGCGTCGCGGTCTTGAATTGGGGATCGACCCGATGCAGCCCTTGTGCGTCTGACACCACCAGTCCACCGTCGGGCAGCCAGTCCGCCGCGTCGTAACCGGTGACCGACAAGGTCACGTCGCCCGCCAGATTGGCCACGACGATGTGGTCAGTCCAGACATAGCCGTCGGGTTGGCGGGTGGACCACACAAACAGCAGCCGCTTGCCGTCCGGCGAGAAGCGAACCGGACCCGACAGCATCCCGGGCTTTTCAAAGCGTTGCACCAGCTTGCCTTGCAGGTCCCGTATGGCCAGTTCAGAGGTGTAGCTGTGGCTGTCTGTCTCGAGCAACGATGTGGAAGCCAGCCACATGCCATCCCGCGAGGCATCGAAGCCGTCGATGGCGTTGCTGATCTCGGTCGGCGCGCCGGTGGTCACATCCAGCAGCCAGTTGTGGGCCTGATTCAGGGATCGGTAGCCCGTTTGAAAGGCCATCACCCCCGTCAGCCCTCGATTGATCAAGCCATTGCTGGCAGGCAGGTGACCGGCCGCCGGCATGATGCGGGACGGGGGCGCCCACTCGACGGTCGAGAAGGGGCAAATGGACGTCGGGGTGGTCGTGTCAAACGGCCTGGTCTTGATCTCAATGGCGCGCGTCGCATGGGCCTCGGTCAACTCCACCTTGTCGGCATCGGCTGGAATGGCATACAAAGCCGGGCAGCCTGAGTAGCCCTCCAGATGCGGCAACACCCCTTGCCGGGCGATCAGCCAGCTGCCGTCGCCGATCCAGACGGGATCGGTCTCGTTGATGGATGACACCGTCATTTGACGCAGGCCGCTGCCGTCCATGTTCATGAACCAGATGTGAGCCTCCTGGACAGCGGTGTCCGGCCCGGGCACCTCCATGGCCAGGTGGCGTCCGTCTGGGCTGACCGACAAACCTTGGACCGACTCGGGCACGGTCGCGACACGGGTGCGTTGGCCGCCCAGGTGGTCGACGCGATACAGCGCCGTGCCGGCCGTGTAGAGCAGATGGCCATCGGGCATCCAGGCGAAGCTTGTCGCGCCCGGCACCTGCGCCAGCACATCGCCGGCCCGACTGAACAGGGTCAGCACGCCAATGACATAAGAGCCCGTCTCAGCCTTGTTGCTCCACCATGCGGCAATGGTCTGTCGGTCCGGCGAGAAGCGGGGGCCATACAGGTTCACGCTCACTTCAAAGAGAGACCGCGTGCGGCCCTCTTCATCGCGAATGCGCAATTGATCGACGTTGTCATGATCCTTCTTGCGACTCGTCTCGAGCATTTCAGAGCCATCGGCCGACGGCCTCAGTCCGCTGAGGTCAGAGTACAAGATGCCGCGTCCTGATGCGAGGTCCATGATCACCGCACCGTAGGCGCTGTCGTAGTAGATGCGACCCGTCAGGCCGGGGTTGAATGCCCCGTTGCCGTTTCCATTTCCGTCTCCCGGCTGGCCCGACACGCCAGCGTCCGCTGGCGACGAGCCACCGCCGCCCCCACATGCGCTGAGCGTGAGCACGCACGCCAGCACCCAAGCCCCTGACCGGGCCCTTTTGATGCCATTCATATGAGCTTCCCTGCTTGTTGGATGCGGCCTCTTCGGGCTCGCGATTCAAGTCTATCGTCGTCGGATAAGCTCCACACTTTGCCCACTCCACTGAAGCAGGTATCCCATGAGCAACACGGCAGCCCCCTCCTCCCTTCGCTTTGATGACCGTGTGGCCATCGTCACCGGCGCTGGCGCTGGGCTGGGCCGCAGCCACGCGCTGCAGCTGGCGCAACGCGGTGCCAAAGTGGTCGTCAATGACCTCGGTGACCCGCAGGCGGTGGTCGACGAAATCCGGGCGGCAGGCGGGCAGGCGATCGGCTTCAGCGGCTCGGTCACCGATGCCGATGCCATGGCCCGCATGGCCGAGCAGACCCTGGCCGAATGGGGGCGCATCGACATCCTGGTGAACAACGCCGGCATCCTGCGCGACAAGAGTTTTGCCAAGATGAGCCTGGACGACTTTCGCCTGGTGGTGGACGTCCACCTGATGGGTGCCGTCCACTGCACCAAGGCGGTTTGGGACATCATGCGCGCGCAGCAATACGGCCGCATCATCTTCACCACCTCGTCGTCAGGCTTGTTTGGCAACTTCGGCCAGGCCAATTACGGCGCGGCCAAGATGGCCCTGGTGGGGCTGATGCAAACCTTGTCGCTGGAAGGCGAGAAGGCCAATGTGCGAGTCAACTGTCTGGCCCCGACCGCAGCCACGCAGATGACCGAGGGCATCCTCACGCCCGAGGTGCTGGCGCAGTTCCAGCCCGAACGGGTGACACCGGCCCTGCTGGTCCTGGCCAGCGAAGCCGCCCCGACGCGCGCCATTGTCTGCGCGGGCGCCGGCACCTTTGCGGCGGCCCATGTCACCTTGACCGAGGGCGTCTACCTGGGCGGGCGGCCCGATGCGGCCGAAGCGCTGGCCGCACAATTTGATCAGGTCACCGATCGCCACGGCGAGGTGGTGCCCCCCTACGGGATGCTGCAATCGCAGCGCGAGTTGCAAAACGCACAGGGCCGCTGAGGCCACCGGCGACCGACTCGCGCTACATCGCGCGCGACACCACGCAGTTGCGCCCCTGCGCCTTGGCCTGATAGAGAAGCTGGTCTGCGGCCGCGTAGACCTCTTCGGCGCGCACCCCGGACGAAGTGCCTGACAGCCAGACCAGTCCAAAGCTGGCCGTGACCACCTGATGGCTGGCCATTTCATGGGGGATGGCCAGCGCCTCGATCGCCTCACGGATTTTTTCAATGAAAGGCAGCGTCTTCTCTGGCGGTTCGTCGACGTTCAGCAAGATGCCGAATTCCTCGCCCCCCAGGCGGAAGAACTGGTCCCCGGCTCGCTGCAATTGCTCATTGATCGCGCTGGCAACGCGCTGCAGCACGCTGTCACCCGCAAGGTGGCCATAGCGGTCGTTGTAGAGCTTGAACTGATCGATGTCCAGCATGCAAAAGGCCAGTGGCGAGTGATTGCGCAGGTGGCGCGCCACCTCGGCATGGAACACCGAATTGAAATGACGGCGGTTGTAGGCGCCCGTCAGGTCATCGGTGATGGCCATGGCAGCCAGGCGCTCGTTGGCCGACTCCAGGGCGCGCGTGCGCCGTTTGACCAGGCTTTCGAGTTCGGTATTGAGCACCGTCTGGGCAGCCAGCGCCTGGCGCTCGGCCACCAATTTGTCAGCGCGCAGGGTGTTCATTTGATCAGCCAGACCGAAAGCCAGCAGCAGGAGTTCCAGCGCCGACCCGATTTGCAGGAAGTTCTCGGTCACCACATTGGAGGGCACCGCCCCTAATACCCGCAGGTAATACAGGACCACGCCCACCGCCAGCAAGGTGAACGCGATGATGAAATACCGCGCCGGGCGGTTGCCCTTGATGCACAGCCAGATACCCAGTGACAGGGCCGTGATGATCTCGGTCACCCCAAAGGGGATGCTCAGCGCAAAAGGCAAGGCATAGTGCCCGAACAGCGCGGGGGTGACACACAGGGCATTGCCAAACGTGGCAACCTGCAGGGTACGGTGCACCCACAGAGGCACGTTGCGACGGGTTTCCAGGTAATCCATCACGAACAACCCGAAGGTGACGTAACAGGACGCCGCCGCAATGGGCAGCAACTGGTTGTTCAGCAGCGGCTGATCGGGCCACAGGTATTGAAACGCGTAGCCTCGGAAGGTGAAACTCCACAGCAAAAAGGCCGAAACATAAGCCGTGTAGATCCCGAACGAGCGCTGCCGCGTCGACAGGAACAGGAACAGGTTGTAGAGCAGCACGGTGACCAGGCCACCGTAGTACAGCCCAAAGGCCATCGTCTCGGTCTGCAAGGCCTCGGCGTAAGCCACGGGTTGCCACATCCGCAAGGCCACTGCCTCCTGCAGGCCATCGTGGCTGGCCATGCGCACATAGACATCCACCGGCTGCCCCGGTGGCAACTGGATCAGCAGGGCCGGCACACGCGTCAGAATCGGCCGGGTGGCAAACGCGAGCCGGTCGCCCGTGGCCACGTGTTCAATCTGCGCGCCCTGGGCATCGACCACATAGAAGTCCAGCCGGTCCTGCAAGGGCGTGCCGACCTCGATGATGCGCCGCGCCGGCTGGAGGCCCGCATGTTGCAACCGCACTCGAGCCCACCAGACGGAGCGCGAAAAGCCGGGGTTGAAGGCATCGCCGTGGAAATCGACCCACGGCTGTGAAGTCGCCTGGACCTCGCGCAGGCTCATCCGCCCCGTGGGGTCCTCCAGCACCTGGGCATGGCGATCCAGCCCGATGCTGACCGGCCCGGCGGTGACCCGTACCGGCACCTGTGCTGGCACCGTGAACGCCGCCGCAGGGCCCGCCCATGCCAGCACGCCCAGCCACAGACAGGTCCAGATAGCAAACACCGAACGACCCATGAAGAACAGCGAGCGATGCATCAGCAAATCATAAGCGGATGCCTAGGCGCACAGTCAGGTTTCACCCGGTGATTTTCCCGACCCTGGACTGAAAGTGCATGCGAGACAACCGTATACCGTCGTGTCCTCACAGGACGGCTCACCGCCAATCGCCCTACACTGCTGACCTTTGGACGAGCGAACACCATGGCAAACGGACTTTTCACCAGCCTGCCCGGCCTGGCCATTGAACCAGACCCCACCGACCCCAACCCCCTGGTGCTGTATCACGGCAAATGCCCGGACGGCTTTGCGGCGGCGATGGCCGCATGGCGTTTTTTTGGGGGCCGAGGCGAATACCTCGGCCTCAGTCACAGCAAAGGCACGGCGCTGGCCGACCTGCCGCCGTTGAGCGGCCGCTCGGTCTACATCTTGGACTTTTCGTTTGATGCGGCATTGATGTCGGCCATCGACGAGCAGGCCCGCCAATTGGTGATGCTCGATCATCACCAGAGTGCAGCCGACAAGCTCAACGGGTTTCAGTGTCGCTGCGGTGCGGTGCATTTCGACATGAGCCAGTCGGGGGCCATGTTGGCCTGGAAGTTCTTCTTCCCCCAGCAGGCCGCGCCCGCGCTGGTGCGCTATGTGCAGGATCGAGACCTGTGGACCTGGGCCTACCCGGAAAGTGCCGCCTTCCTGGCGGCGCTGGACATGGAGCCCAACGACTTTGCGCGCTGGTCAGCGATTGCCGACTTCAACGAGGCGCAGGTGGCCGAATTCAGCGAACGCGGCCAGGCCATGAACGAGAAGTTTCTCTCGCTGTGCCAGGACATCGCGGGCAGTGCGGCGCCCGTGGTGTTCAACGGACAAGCGGGCTTGATGGTCAACTGCCCTGGCGCCTTCACCAGCGAGGTGGGCAACATCCTGGCCGAACAGTGCGGCAGCTTTGCCCTGCTGTGGACGGTGTCCAAAGAGAACATCGTCAAGGTCAGCCTGCGTGCGGTGAAGACCTTCAATGCCATTCCGCTGGCAGAGTCGATGGATGGCGGCGGTCACCCTCAGGCCTGCGGCTTCCGCATGGGGGTCGAGCGGCTGGGCGAGCTGCTGAGCGGCGCCTTCAACGCGAGCGCACCGACGCCCGCGCCTTGAGCTGACGTTGCCAGTCGGCCAGCTCGGGGCAGCTGGCTTCGTCGGCCTGCACAGCTTCGGCCAATTGTTTGAGCAGCGCCTTCTGCGCGGCATTCACGCGACCGGGGGTCAGGGTGCGAATGCTGACATGCAAGGGCCCCGGCGTCCCGTCGCGCCGCGGGAAGCCCATTGAGGGCAGCACCTGATCGGGTCCATCGGCCATCGAAACTTTGGCCAGGTGCCCATCCAGCGTGGGCACCTCGACCGTGCCTTCGCCCAGCACGGTGAACAGGTCAACCGGGACGTCGCAGCACAACTCGCCTGCATCATTCCATCTGAAGAGAGGATGCGGCCGAATGCGCACGGTCAATTCGATGTCGCTCACCTCCTCGCCGCAGCGCTGGCCCTGCCCCCTGAGCAGGATCATCTGCCCATCAGGCAAGCCCGGCGGAATCCTCACTTCAAAGTGATACTCGCGGGGCGATGCCATCCGCCCCGAACCCTGACATTGTTCGCAAGGTTTGCGGTCCACCCCATCGCCGTGGCAGTATTGGCAACGCGTCCACTGGCCCGATCGGGGCCCCGGCACGCGGCCTTCGCCGGCACACACGCTGCAACTCGAACGTGGCGCGATCCACCGCCCCACTCCGGCACAGTCCGCGCAGAGGTCGGTGATGAAGCCTTTGAGGTGATGAACGCAGCCAAACGCAGCCGACTCGAGATCGATCTGGGCCTGGACTTGAATGGGCTGCGGTGCCACCTGGCCGTCGGGCTCCCATCTGGCAAAGCCCCAGTTGCGCTCCCACCAGGCTCGCTTGGCGCGCGGCGGGGGCTCGGTGGCGGTCGCTGTGGCAGGCTCGGGGGGCGGTTCAGGTGGCGGTTCAGGGGCGTCCGGATCAGGAGGGTCTTCGGACTCCAACCATTCGCACAGGCGCTGGTAGGCCTGGTTGATGCGCTGCATGCGCCGGACCGCCTGAGGATCGGTGTTGCGATCCGGATGCCATTTGGCAGCCAGCCGGCGGTAGGCCCGTTTGATGTCAGGCAGGCTGGCATCGACCTCAACCCCCAATTCTTCGTGGGGGTCACCATCGAACGCGTCTGCTGAGATCAAAAAAGGCCTCCTGAAGTAGGAGGCCATTTTGCCGCATCAGGCCAGACTGACGGCAGTGGGGTGATCAGCCAAACGCGTGTCCCACGTTCAACAAGGCCAGGACACCCATGATGGCGAAGATGATGGCCGCCACCGTGTGCACCAGCTTCAAAGACACCTTCTTGACCAGCCAGTCGCCGACGAACACCGCCGGCACGTCTGCCAGCATCATCCCCAACGTGGTGCCCGCCACCACATGCCACAGGTCTTGATAGCGCGCGGCCAGGGCCACGGTCACCAACTGCGTCTTGTCCCCCATCTCGGCCAGGAAAAAGGCGATGGCCGTGGTACCAAAGATGCCCAGCACATGCTTGCCGGTGGCCAATTCGTCTTCGATTTCGTCGGGGATCAAAGTCCACACGGCCATGGCCAGAAACGAGACACCGACAATCCAGCGCAGCCATTGCGGGCCGATGGCCGTGGCCACCCACGTGCCGACTGCACCGGCAAACGCGTGGTTGGCCAGTGTGGCCGCAAAGATGCCCAGAATGATGGGGACGGGGCGCTTGAACTTGGTTGCCAGCAACAAGGCGAGCAGCTGAGTCTTGTCACCCATTTCACCCAGGGCGACCACGCCGGTCGAGATCAGAAAAGATTCCACAACGAACTCCAGGGCTGCAAAAACACCATGACCACACCGCACCCCCAGCCCTTAGCGGAGGCGATGTGGTCAAAGGTCTTGCCAGGCTGGAGCTGCTGGCGCCATGGTCTGCGGACCAAGTATGTTGACGCGAGCCCCTGTGCGAACAGGGCGGCTACTCCCCAATGACGACCGGGATTTTAACCCGGCTGCACAGCCTTTCGGGCGTGAAAACGCACGGTGAACCGCCCCAGATCACCGTAATGGAACTGAATCGCTTGATCCAGAGGGACCGGGAAGCTGCCGGCATACGAGCCGGTGATCACCACTTGGCCAGCTTGCATCCCTTGGCCGGTCTGGCGCAGGTGCTCGACCAGCCAATGCAGGGGCGCCAGTGGATCGTCATCGGGGTGCTGTCCCTGCAGCAAGGTGGGCGCGCCCTGCCCCGCCGACCATTGAATGGCGAAGCGCCGGGCCTGCCTGGCCTGTGTCCATGGGACAGTCGGCCCCAGCCACAAACCCTGGTTGACCAGCCCATCGGCCAGACGATCGGCAAACGTCAACTCGGCTTGATCGTCATAGCGGCTGCCAATCAACTCCAGCGCCAGGTGGACGCGCGCGATGGCAGATTCGACCTCTTCCGCGGCAAAGGGCTGAGCCCGTGCGGGCAGATCGCGCCCCAACACAAAAGCCAGTTCGGGCTCGACCCGGACCTGGCCCTGGCTGGACCACACAGGCGCGTCAGCGTCGGATGAGACGGTGCCGCGGTAGAGGGGCGCGACCACGATGCGCTCGCTCGCCGGGGTGCCGCACTTCCAGCCCCCGATGGGGTCGGCCATGTGGGCGCTGACTTCGCGCTGAATGGCCAAGGCATCGCGGAGGTCCGTGGGCCGGCAAGCGGGTGCCAGCGCAGGCCCCGTGCGCCCAGCGCGGCGGCGCGCGGCCAGTTCAACAGCGGCCTGCTGCACCGCCGTGGATGACAAGGACATGGTTGTCTCTCTTTCTAAGTCGGTTGGGCCCGCACGCCCAGGTTGCGCCGGAGGTCCTGCAACAAAGTCCGGGCCGCCAAGGATAAGGGGCGGTCCTTGCGCCACACCAGGTGCCACATGCGCTTGATGGGAAACCCGGCGACGGGCAACACCGCCACGCCGGTGCGGTCCAGATCCTGGGCCAGGGTATGGCGAGACAGCACCGCCAGCCCCAACCCGGCCTTGACCGCATGTTTGATGGCCTCGTTGCTGCCCAGCGCCATGCGAGGCGTCCATTGCACACCTTGGTCGGCCATGAACTGCTCGCTCGCCAGACGCGTGCCCGACCCGGCCTCTCGAACCAGCAGCGGCTGGTCGACCAGCTGCGCCAGCTTCAGCCGCTTTTTTTGCGCCAGGGGGTGAGCAGCCGGTGCGATGACGACCAGGGGATTTTCAAGAAACGGCCACCGATGGAGCGGTAGGTGCTGCGGGGGCAACATCATCGCCGCCAACTCGTCCTCGCCACGCTCCAGGCGGGCGACGACGGCATCACGGTTCTGCACCGTCAATTCGATGTCGATACCCGGATGGGCACGTGCGAAGGGGCCGAGCAAATCAGGCAGGAAGTACTCCGTCGTGGTCACCGCCGCAATGCGCAGGCGGCCGCGTTTGAGCCCTTGCAGCTCGGCGGACTGGTCTTCAAAGCGCTGCCAGGCGCCAAACAGATCACGCACGGTCTGCAGCAACAACTCGCCATGCTGGGTCAGGCTGACGCCTCGCCCAAGCGGTTCAAACAGCGGCACGCCCACGGCCGCGCTCAGCTCCTTGAGTTGCATGGACACGGTGGGTTGCGCCAGGTGCAGCGCTTTGGCCGCGCGGCCGACGCCGCCCAGGCGGGCCACCGCCTCGAAGCTGCGCAGTTGAACCAGGGTGGCGCGAGGGGCCCGGTCCAGGCCAGGCGGGGTGGCAGGAAACTGTTCCATCGTCTTTCTTGATGAATGACATCAGAACATATCACTTTACAGCATGACCGATCAGACGACACAGTGGCGTCCATTGCAGTATCCATGGGCCGACATGTTTCAAACTTTCCTCGATCCCGCCATCTTGTTCTTTGTCTTTGGCATGGCCGCCGGCCTGCTGAAATCCAACCTCGATATCCCCGCGCCGATCTCGCGCTTCCTGTCGCTGTACCTGCTCATGGCCCTGGGCCTCAAAGGCGGCTTCGCCCTCGCCAAGTCAGGGCTCACAGCCGAGGTCAGTTCGACCTTGGGTGCAGCGGTGTTGCTGGCCTTCGTGGTGCCCTCCCTCGCCTACCTGCTGCTCAAGCGCAGGGTGAACCGCTTTGATGCCGCGGCGATCGCCGCCACCTACGGCTCGGTGAGCGCCGTGACCTTCATCACGGCCACGCAGTATCTGGACAACCAGGGCCTGGCCTTCGGCGGGCACATGGCGGCGGCGATGGCCCTGATGGAATCGCCGTCCATCCTGATTGCCGTGTTGCTGGCCAATCTCATCCGCCGCCAGCAAAGCGCGTCGTCAGGCCACGCCGCTGCTGCGTCTTCACATCGCTTGCGTCACGTGCTGCGTGAGTCTCTGACGGATGGTGCACAACTGTTGCTGCTGGGCGCCATGGTCATCGGCATCGTCAGCGGGGCCAACGGGCAAAAGGCCATGCAGCCCTTTGCGGGCGATCTGTTCAAAGGCATGTTGGCCTTCTTCCTGCTGGACATGGGCTTGCAGGCGGCGCGCAATGTGGGCGGCCTGCGAGGTCAACCCATCTGGTTGCCGGCCTATGCGCTGCTGGCGCCCCTGGCCCACGCCAGCCTGGCGCTGGGTCTGGCCTGGGCTTGCGGCATCTCCGCCGGCAACGCGGCCCTGCTGATGGTGCTGGCGGCCAGTGCGTCCTACATTGCCGTGCCGGCTGTGGTGCGGCACGCCATCCCCGAAGCGAACCCCAGTCTGTACTTCAGCCTGTCGCTGGGCCTGACCTTTCCGTTCAACATCCTGGTGGGCATCGCGTTGTACACCCAGGTCGCCACCCGGGTTCTCGGAGCAGCCTGACGCGCAAGGATGAGATTCATGTCAGATAACACTCACCGCCCAATTCAGGAATTAAGTTGACGCACCGCAAATGGGCGCGAAATGCACGCGCTTGGTGCTTTTTTCACATTCTTACCAACACAGTCGCAGGCCGCCGGGACGATAAATGGACGTTCGTCAACGTTTTTATTGGGAGCAGCCATGTTCAGAGACATGCGGATCGCGTTGCGCTTGGGGTTGGGTTTCGGTCTTGTCACCTTGCTTCTGATCGGAGTGGCCTACATCGGCATCAGCCGAATGGCCAACTTGAACGCGGGCATGGAACTGCTGGTCAAGGACCGCTATGCGAAGGTGGTGATTGCCAATCAGATCAACGACGAAGTCACCAACATCGCCCTGTACATGCGCAATGCCATCGTCGCAGAAGATCTGGCACGGGCCAAGGAAGAAGAAGAAAAGGTCTACGCCTCTCGCAAGAAGATCGGTGAGCGGGTCGCTGCCATCGAAAAACTGATCACCCTGCCCAAGGGTGTGGCGATGCTCAAAAGCATAAAGGACACCCGCACCCAGTTCATCGGAGGGCAAGACAGGGTGCTGCAACTGGTCAATGAAGGCAAGCGCGCTGAAGCCGGTCGCTACCTGCTGGGTGAATTGCAACCCGTTCTGCAGGCTTACACCAGCAATGTACAGAGCCTCGTCGACTTCCAAGGCGAGTTGATGGAGCAAAGCAGCCTGGAAGCCAGCCAGCAATACATCGAGGCGCGCAGCACCATGCAGATGCTTGCAGCGACGGCCATCGTCTTGGCTGTGGCCGTGGCGATCTGGATCACCCGCAGCATCACCATGCCCTTGAGCAATGCCGTCAATGTGGCCAACCGCCTGGCCGAGGGTGACCTGACGATGGACGTAGTCGTGCGATCGAAGGATGAAACCGGGCAATTGCTGCAGTCGATGCGCGACATGGTCAACAAGCTCTCCTCGGTGGTGGAAGAGGTCAACAGCAACGCAGAGTCGCTGTCCAGCGCGTCAGAAGAAGTCAGCGCCACAGCGCAGTCCTTGTCCCAGGCTGCCAGTGAGCAGGCGGCGGGCGTCGAAGAATGCAGTGCTTCGATCGAGCAGATGGCCGCATCCATCGAGCAAAACTCGCACAACGCCAAGATCACGGATGGCATGGCGACCCAGTCGGCCAGCGATTCGATCAACGGCGGCGAAGCGGTGAAGGCCACGGTCGAAGCGATGAAGCAGATCGCCGAAAAAATCGGGATCATCGACGACATCGCCTACCAGACCAATCTGCTGGCGCTCAATGCGGCCATTGAAGCTGCACGGGCCGGCGAGCATGGCAAGGGCTTCGCAGTGGTGGCCGAAGAGGTTCGCAAACTGGCCGAACGCAGCCAGGAAGCCGCTCAGGAAATCGGCGAAGTGGCCGACCGCAGCGTGGAGCAGGCCGATCAGGCCGGCAAGTTGCTGGGGCAGATGGTGCCCAACATCCAGAAGACCTCGAACCTGGTCCAGGAGATCGCAGCAGCCTCGCTGGAGCAATCGACCGGCGTCGGTCAAATCAATGCCGCGATCGGCAGCCTGAGCCAGGCCACGCAGCAAAACGCGTCCAGTTCAGAAGAGCTGGCGGCCACCGCAGAAGAGCTGAGCAGTCAGGCGCAGCAACTGCAGCACGCCATGACCTTCTTCAAGATCCGGTCGGCAGCGCATGTGCCCGCTCCGTCTAGTGCACGTCCGGCCCCGCAGCCCCGCATGGGCCTGGGCCTGCGGATCCAAAAAGCATGACCCAGTCGGGGGCCAGGGCAGCCTCCACTGCGTCGCTCTCACGATGGACCACCGCGCGGATCAAGCCGGCATCCAGCAAGCCGGTGAGCGCCTGGTGAGGGACCTGCGTCTCGCCCAGCAGCCTCAGCAGATCAGCCAGCCGGGTGTGACCGGTGACCATCTGGAGCAAGCGGCGCTCCAGGGGTGACAAGGGAATCCGCCGGGCCAGAACCTCGATCTGCCCCAGGCCCGTGCGCTGAAAGACCGATTGCATTGTGGGAGACATATCCAGCTGGCCCATGCTGACCCCGCGAAACAACAGTGTGCTGGCAGCATACCGGCAATCCCCGGCAGGAGGGTGACAACCCTAGGTTTTAGTCTGGATTGAAACCCTGACCCTGCGAACAGACGCAGGTCGGGCGCGCTAAACTGCATGCGCTGCTCCAACACCTGATCATGCGCATCCTGCTTGCCGAAGACGATCCCTTGCTGGGCGATGGCCTGCGCGCCGGCTTGCGCCAGTTGGGCTTTCAAGTCGACTGGGTGCGCGATGGCGACGCGGCCGAGCGTGAACTGCGGGCCCAACCCTATGCGGCCGCCGTGCTCGATCTGGGTCTGCCTTTGATGGATGGCCTGGATGTGCTGGCCAAGGCGCGATCGCATGGCCTGACCCTGCCGGTCTTGATCCTCACCGCGCGCGACGCGGTGCCGGACCGTGTACGCGGCCTCGATCTGGGTGCGGACGATTACGTGATCAAACCGGTCGACCTGCATGAGCTGGCCGCGCGGCTGCGTGCCCTTGTCCGGCGAGCGCACGGACAACCGCAGGAGCGCCTGGAAGTGCTCGATGTGGTGGTGGACGCCGCCGCCCGCTCGGTCACCCAGGCCGGGGTACCGGTGTCCTTGTCCACCCGCGAATTCGACCTGCTGCATGCACTGATGCTCAATGCCGGCCGCGTGATGTCGCGCGAGCAGCTGGAGCAGCATCTCTACAGCTGGGGACAGGAAGTCGACAGCAACGCGGTGGAGGTGCACATCCACCATCTGCGCAAGAAGCTGGGCCCGGCCCTGATCCAGACGGTCCGGGGCGTGGGCTACCTGGTCCAGGCGCGATGAGGCTCCCCCGTTCACTGCAAGGCCGCTTGCTGGTTCTGGTTCTGAGCCTGGTGGTCGGCGTGTGGCTGGCCACAGCAGCCGCGACCTGGTTGGACGCACGCCACGAGCTCGATGAATTGCTCGATGGCCATCTGGCCCAAGCCGCCGCCTTGCTGGTGGCACAACAGGCCCACGAGTTCGACGAGGAAGAGGCGCATGTCGACGCGCCCTCTCTTCACCGCTACGCGCCGAGCGTGGCGTTCCAGGTGTTCAACCAGGAGCGCCAGGTTGCCCATTCAGCCAACGCGCCGACCACGCCCATGGGCGACCGCGCGTTTCAGTCGGGATTCAAGACCGTGCGCATTGGTGGGACCACATGGCGGGTGTTCGCCGCCTACGGGCACGATCGGGACATCCGGGTGTATGTGGGCGAGCAGATGAGCTCGCGTGCTTCCATCCTGTGGGCGATCTTGCGCAGCACGCTGTGGCCCTTGCTGCTGGCCTTGCCCGTGTTGGCCCTGGCGGCGTGGTGGGCCGTCCGCGAGGGCGTCGCGCCGCTGCACGATCTCGGGCGCGCCTTGAGCGAGCGCCAGCCCAAGGCCTTGCACCCGGTGGTGCTGGAGCGGGTGCCGCCCGAGATGTCGCCCATGCTGGACGCCCTCAACGGGCTGCTGACCCGCATCGCCGAGCTGATGGAATCCGAGCGCCGTTTCACCGCAGATGCGGCCCATGAGTTGCGCACCCCGATTGCTGCGATCCGCACCCAGGCCCAAGTGGCCATGGCCGAAACCGACGACGCCTTGCGCCGGCACGCGCTGCAAGCCACTTTGGAAGGCTGCGACCGCGCCACCCGCCTGGTCGAACAGCTGCTGACCTTGTCCCGACTCGAAACGGGCACGCCGCCGGTTCTGGCCCAGCTGGATTTGCCTGCGCTGGTCAAACGCGTCGTGGCCGACCTGGCGCCTGCGGCCATCCACAAGCAGCAAGTCGTCGAACTGGAAGCCGACGCCCCTTGCACCGTACCCGGCGATCCCACCTTGTTGTCCGTGCTGATTCGCAACCTGGTTGACAACGCGATTCGGTACAGCCCTGAAGGCGCACAGATCCGGGTGCGGCTGGTGCCCCAGGGCCCGGCGCTGGATCTGCTGGTCGAAGACAGTGGCCCGGGGATGAAGGCATCGGACAGGGCGCGCATCGGAGAGCGGTTTTTCCGCGTGATGGGCACCGGGCAAAGCGGCAGCGGCCTGGGCTGGTCGATCGTGCAGCGCATTGCCGCCGCCCATCAAGCCGAGGTGCAGGTTGCCAACTCGGCGGAGCTGGGCGGCCTCCAGGTTCGGGTGCACTGGCCAGATGTGATCGATCAGTCGTCGTCCCGATCATCGTGATGGCGGCGATGGCGGCCCGCGCCGGCACCCACACCGTCCGGCCGTGCCGCGCCTTGCGTGACCTGCTCGCCCCCACCAGTTGGCGCAGGCGCGCTTTGCCACTGGGTCCACCAGAAGCCCAGGACGGCTGCCATCAGCAGCGCGCCCAGCCAGAGGCGGTTGCGCTCGACCAGATCAGGGCCTCGGCCCGGCGCGCGGCCGGTGAGCATCAGGCGCAAAGGGTTGCTGGACTTGAGCAGCAAACCCGCCATGACCAGGCCGATGTGAGCCAACACCAGCCCCAACAGGGCGTTGCCCGCAAATTCGTGCACCTCTTCGAACCAGTCGCCCAACCATTCCTGGTCCAGCACATAGCCGGATGCCGTGGTGGCCACGACCACTGCCAACAAGCTGACGATGGCCAAGGTGTTGAAGCCCGTTTGCAGCGCCGGCCATTTGAACTGACCCGACTTCATGGCCTGCACCGCGTTGCGCAGCGCTCGGAAGCGGGCGCCCCAGGCTGTCCAGCGTGAAGGCCGGGGCCCGACCAGCAGCCAGACAGCACGAAAGCCGACCAGCCCGATCATGGTGTAGCCCAGGGTCATGTGGACCAGGCGCCAGCGCTCGCCTTCTGCTGTTGCGTAGGCCCCCACAAAGCACAGGGCAAGCAGCCAGTGAAAGACCCGGGTGGGCGCGTCCACCAGGCGACGCGAGGGTGAAGCTGACGGAGAGTCAGCGGGGAATGCGGACGCGGTGTTCATTGAAATCTCCTTGTTCGGCCCCGGCATGGCAAGCCATGCAGTTGGCGGCACTCTTGATCGATGGACGCTTCCAGACAGAAGCTGAAATCTCGTCGTGCTTCCGCACGAACCAGGCTGCCTGTGTGATGCGGTCTTGCGGAGGCCGCGCGCTCATGCGTGGGCTCGCTGCCGCGTTGGCCGTGAGCCAGGCCGTGAGCTTCTTGACCGACGCGGCATCCAGCGAGGCATCGCTGCCGTAGTGTTTGGGCAGACCGCTCATGATCGATTGCCAGGAGGCGGCCGGCAGCATCCCCGGCGGGTAGGCCATGTGGCAGGCGGCGCATTCTTGTTGATAGGCCGGCAAGAGGGGCACGCGCAGGTTGACCCGCGGGCGACCCGACTCGTGTTCATCGTCGTCATCGGCCCAGGCCAGACGCCCGCCCACCAGCGTCAGCACGCTCAGCAACACGATCAGAAAAGGCATACGTTTGCGCATGAGGGGCTCACATTCAGGGTTTGAGGGTGGTCAACCAGGCCAGGACATCGGCTTTTTCAGCGGCCGAGCATTCGCGTGACAGCACGTCCTTGCAGTTGCGCTTGAACCACTTCTCGACCTTGCTCTCGTCCGTGAACCGCTGGGGATTGAAAGCCGGCGCCAGTGGCCGGATGAGCTTGCCGGTGGAGGCGTGTTTGCCGTCCTGCGTGGCCGTGGTGCCATGGCAAGACGCGCAGGTCCACTCGCCGCCGTGGCGCGTGGTGAAAAACTGCTGGCCTCGAGCCGCAGACGGAGCGGCCCCCGACTGCGCGGCATAGCCAGACAAAAGCTCGGACGGCGTCGCGGCCTGCGCGCCACCGGATGCGGCCAGACAGCAAGCCAGCCACAACGAGATCGACATTCTTGAGCGCATGAGCACCTCCTATGGGTACCCATTGTTCCGCCCGCACCTTAAAACGGTCTTAACGGCGGGCGCAAACGGCACGCCGAGCAAAAACCCGCATCTCCCGCTGCCGGTAGCTGCCGCAAACCCTGAATCGCGCCACCGCCTTGACGCACGTTTTCCGGGTTTTCATCCCTTGTCTGAGGGGTCGCTTTGAAGCGACCATGTGAGCACCCCCCGGATGAGGGGCGTTCAACAAAAAACATTCTGAGACAAGGACAAGCCCATGAAAAAGACCTTGATCACCGCCGCCTTTGCGATCCTGGGCGCGCTGGCAGGTGTCCAGCCCGCGATGGCTGCCGGCTACACGCAGACCAAGTACCCCATCGTGCTGGTGCACGGCCTGTTCGGCTTTGACAGCATCCTGGGCATCGACTACTGGTACCGGATCCCCGAAAACCTGCGTGCCGATGGCGCCCAGGTGTTTGTGACCCAGGTGTCCGCCGCCAACTCCACCGAGGTGCGAGGCGAGCAGTTGCTCACGCAGGTCAAACAGATTCTGGCGATCACCGGCGCCAGCAAGGTCAACCTGATCGGCCACAGCCATGGCGGCCCGACCGCTCGCTACATCTCGGGTGTGGCGCCGCAACTGGTCGCCTCGGTGACCAGCGTCGGGGGTGTGAACCGGGGTTCGGATTTCGCGGATGCCGTGCGCGGTGTGCTGCCTGACGGCTCGCCCCTGACCAGCATCGTGGCCTCCACAGTGGACGCCACGCTGACCGCGCTGATCCAAGGTCTGTCGGGTCAATCGACCTTGCCCAAGGATGCCAACGCGGCCCTGACCTCGCTGAGCACCGCGGGCTCGCTGGCCTACAACGCCAAGTTCCCCGCCGGTGTGCCCACCAGCGGCTGCGGCAACGGTGCCACGGTGGTCAACGGGGTGCGCTATTACTCCTGGGGCGGCTCGACGCCTTACACCAACGTCTTCGACCCGATCGACGGCCCCCTGCTGTTGACCAGTGCCTTCTTCAGCGGCAAAGCCAACGACGGGCTGGTGTCCGCCTGCTCGATGAACCTGGGTCAGGTCATCCGCACCGACTACATCATGAACCACCTCGACGAGGTGAACCAGACCGTGGGTCTGGTCAGCATCTGGGAAACCAACCCGGTCGAACTGTTCCGTCAACACGCCAACCGCCTGAAAACCGCCGGCCTGTGATCACCTGTTCAGCCTGTAAAAAGACCGCCTCGGCGGTCTTTTTTGGGACCCGCCCATGACAAACAAGATCTTGCTGCAAAGCTCTCATCGGAAGACAAAGGCTGCTTGGGCGGTGGCCGCCTGTGTAGGCGCCACATTGGCCCTGCTGCTGACCCAGTACCGCGAGCATTCGCACGACGCCCCGCGCGCTGCCCCCTCCGAATCGACTCAAGCGGCCATCGGTGGCCATGAATGGACCCGCAGCTTTCAGGGCACCACGCCCGACGGGCAGCTCAGCAGCAGCACCGGCCGCGATCTGGTGCTCAGCCCGGATCTGATCCGCCGCTTCGAGTACCACCTGACGGCCGTGGGCGAAAAAACCCAGGCCCAGATCCGGGCGGCCATCCTGGCCGACATCGCAGCCGAACTCAACGACAAGGGTCAGAAGGAAGCGCAGCGCATCCTCGACGCCTACCTGAAGTTCAAGACCGCGCTGGGCTCCGTCGCCCAGCCCCGCATGACCGAAATCAACGGCACGGCGCTGGCACAGCATTTCAAATCAATTCGTGATCTGCGCGCGCTGTACTTCCAGCCCAGCGAGATCCAGGCCCTGTTCGGCAACACCGACGAGTACGACGACTACACGGCCCGCAAGCTGGCCATCGTTCAGAACAAGGGCCTCAGCGCCACCGAGCGCGAAGCCCAGCTGACGCGACTCAAAGACACCTTGAGCCCGGAAAACCGCGCCAACATCGAGCAACCCGTCATCCATCTGACACTCGCGGCTCGTGAAGAACAAGCCCGCCGCGAAGGCGCCACGCCCGAAGCGATCCAGCAGATCCGCACCAATCTGGTCGGCGCCGATGCGGCCAAGCGACTGGCCGCACTGGACCAGGAAGAAGCCGCCTGGAAGGCGCGCATTCAGCAATACAAGGCCGCGCTGGCGGCCGATCCCAGCCAGGCACAGCAACTCAGGGGCACCTTGTTCACGCCTCAAGAGCAGTTGCGACTGGCCGCCTACGAATGACCCCACAGCCCTCCTCGCTTGGGCTACACTGACCTTCAAACCCTTCGTTTTGCCCCGTGTGACTGCGCTTTCGGCCCCACCGATCTGATCACGATCTCGCCGCACTGCGCCGATTCATACCGCTGCCCCGCCCTGGGGCGGCCCCCTCACGCGGGCGCTCATGCCAGGTTATCAAACCAAACAAGAACACATCTCGGTCGATGGTGTCGACAAACTGTGGATCCGGTCTTTGCTGGATCGCCAGCAATTTGCCGATCCCCATGGCGAAGCACAGGCCCTCGGTATATCGAGCGCAACCTGGCCGCTCTTTGGCCTCTTGTGGCCCTCGTCACGCAGACTGGCTGCCTACATGGCCACCCGGCCCGTTCAGGCTGACGAGCGGATCCTGGAGGTGGGCTGCGGTCTGGCACTGGCCAGCCTGGTCTGTCATCGCCGCGGCGCCGACGTCACCGCATCCGACTGCCACCCCTTGGCATCCAGTTTTCTGATTGCCAACACCAGCCTCAACGACATGAGCCCGGTGCCCTACCGGCATGGCAACTGGGCCGCCGATCCCCATGAACCGGTGCACGATCAGCACCCCACGGTCAAGGGCCGGTTTGACGTGATCATGGGCAGCGATGTGCTGTACGAGCGCGATGACCCCGGCCATCTGCCTGATTTCATCGGTCGGCATGCCGAGCAACAGGTCGAGGTGCTCATCGTCGATCCCAACCGGGGCAACCGCGCCGCATTCAGCCGGCGCATGGCCCATGACGGCTTCACGCTCGAAGAGATCGATCTGAGCACCCTGGCACTGGGCGACGAGCCAGCCTACAAAGGGCGGCTGCTGCGGTATGTCCGGCCCGCGTTGAACTGATCGAGCGGGCCCCCGCCCCTTACCGGGGCCTTCGGCGCGTGGGCGGATGATGCCGCTGCCAGGACGCGGCTGCACTGACCACGGTGGCCATGAACACCAGCAGGGTGACCGCATTGAGCGCACTGCCCCATGCGCGTCCATCGGCATCGGCATGCCCGGCCACCAGTCGCCACAACAAGGAGCCATGCAGCATCAGCAAAGGCACATAGAAGCGGCGATCGAAGTACAGCTTCACGCGGGCCACCGCCGGCAGAATCACGGGCGCATGCCCCATCACCATGCTGATGACGAAGCCCAGGCCCAAGGCGTGCAAGGACGCATCGCGGTAGCCGCCGCCCCAGGCGTTGGCGGCCCAGCACACCCCCGCCACAGCCAGCCAGACATAGCCACTGAGCAGACACACCGCCATGTATTGACTCAGCCCATGGGTTCGCACGGTGTGCCGCGCGATGTCGAACAGGCCCAGCCACAGGGCCAGCAAGACCAGGCCCAGGCCATAAACGACGCCCCCGACCGCATGGTCCCGAGCCGACCACCAGGCGCCAGCGAGCAGCACGGCCACCACAGCCACCAGCCAGCGCTGGGCCGTGCGATGCCCACGCGTCAGGCGCGACATCTCCAGGCGCTCGGCAGCGATGGTCAACACCAGGAAGCCAAACCAGGCGGCCAGCACGCCATCGCCCAGGCCCATGAACATGAAGCGGGTGTTCCCGGCCAACCAGACCAGCGCCGACAGCAACAGCATCCAGGTGTGCGGGGCCGACTGCCGTTTGACGATGACGATGTTGACCAGCACAAAGGCCGCGCCCGCCAGCTCGAACAGGTACGCCCCCCAGGTGTACTGCCTTTGCAGCAGACAGGCGGCCCCCAACGCCGAGGCCACAGGCGCCACAAAGGCCCAGGGTGATCGCAGGGCCACGGCCCGCTCGATGCCGATGACCGTACCCAGAAAGCCGCAGATCATCAAGGCCGAATGCAGCCCCGAGGCTTGCGAGGCCCAAGCCAGTTGGCTGACGGCCGGCATGGGCACACCGGCACGCAGCAGTCCCCCCAACACCCCACTGACCAGACTGATCAGCACCAGGCCCATCATCACAGGCCGGGTCACCCACATGGTGCGACTCACCATTGCATGGTCCGCTGCGCCCGTCCACTCATTCGTTCAGGTGTCCATGGCGGATTCCAGCACAGCTCCACCACGATCTTCATCTGCGGTGGCACGACCGGATCCAGCTCGGCCTGCACATCGTCGATGATCACATCCGTCACCGGGCAAGCCGCCGAGGTCATCGTCATCAGCACGTGGACCTTGTCGGCCGTGACCGTCACCGTGTAGATCAGACCCACATCCACGATGGACAAGGCCACCTCGGGATCCACCACCTTTTGCAAGGCCCGCGTGATGGGCTCACGCAAGCTCTCGTCACCGATGTAATCGAAGGGAGCAGACTCGGTCATGGCGCGGACCCCATACGGGGGAAAAACTCGGACACTCGCATGGTAGCGACCCGATTGGTTCAACTGGCGCAGAATCCCTGCTATTCGGATGACTTTGCGTTGCGTCCACGCCGCTTTCCACCATCATGACCCTGGACCTGTTTGGCGACCCGCTGGGCAGCCATCCTCTTGTGGGCCAGCGACAGGCCCTCGGGCCCCAAGCGTGCGTCTTGCGGGGCTGGGCCTTGCCGCTCGAGGCCGATCTGCTCGCGGCAGTCGAACGCGTTGAACGGGCGGCACCATTTCGCCACATGGTCACCCCGGGGGGCTTCACCATGTCGGTGGCACTGACCAATTGCGGCGAACTGGGCTGGACCACCGATGCCACCGGTTACCGCTACACCCGCCTCGACCCCTTGACGGGGCAGCCCTGGCCGCCCATGCCGGACGTGTTTCTGAAGCTGGCTCGCGAAGCCGCCGAAGCCGCAGGATTTGCTCACTTCGAACCTGATGCCTGCCTGCTCAATCGATACGTGCCGCGTTCGCGCATGAGCCTGCATCAGGACAAGAACGAGCGCGATCTGAGCCAGCCCATCGTCTCGGTCTCGCTGGGCATTGCGGCCACCTTCCTTTTTGGCGGCTTGCGCCGCAAGGACCCGGCAGAGCGGGTGCCGCTGCTGCATGGCGACGTGGTCGTCTGGGGCGGGGTGGACCGCATGCGCTATCACGGCATCACGCCCCTCAAGGACGCCACCCACCCCTTGCTGGGACGCCAACGCATCAACTTCACCTTCCGTCAGGCTGGCCCCTTGCCGGCAGATCGCAAGGAACGGGGTGTTTGACGACCCGCCTCTCTCTATAGTGGGATCGTCCACCACACTTCGCCGCCGCCACCATGACTGCCAAGCGCCCCGCACGGGCCTCGTCACCCAGCGCCCTGCCCAACCTGTCCGCCCCGCCGCATGCCGATCTGGTGGCCCAGGCCTGCCGCCACATCGAATCGAGCGAGGCCCCGCCGACCTTGCAGGACCTGGCACAGCGCGCCAACCTGAGTCCTCACCACTTTCACCGGGTCTTCAAGGCGATCACGGGTCTGACACCCAAGGCCTACGCATCGGCGTATCGCGCCCAACGGGTGCGCCAGCGCCTGGCCACCCGGCAGACCCCCATCACCGAGGTGATCTACGACGCGGGCTTTCAGACCAACAGCCGCTTCTACGAGGCCAGCGAGCGCATGCTGGGCATGCGTCCCAAGGACTATCGCGCTGGCGGCGCCCGTGCGGTGATTCACTTTGCGGTCGGCCAATGCTCACTGGGGTCGATCCTGGTGGCCCAGAGCGAGCGCGGCGTCTGCGCCATTTTGCTGGGCGACGATCCTCAATTGCTGGTGCAGGACCTGCAACGGCAGTTCAGCCGCGCTGAGCTGATCGGTGGCGATGCCCAATTTGAAAAACGGGTGGCCGAAGTGGTGGGCTGGATCGAGGCGCCCCGGCTGGGACTGGCGCTGCCGCTTGACATTCAAGGCACCGCCTTTCAGGAGCGGGTGTGGCAGGCGCTGCGCGAGATCCCCGAGGGCTGCACCGCCAGCTACAGCGAGATTGCGCAACGCATTGGTCAACCCCGGGCCGTGCGGGCCGTGGCACAAGCCTGCGCGGCCAATCCGCTGGCGGTGGCGATTCCCTGCCACCGCGTGGTCAGGCTCGATGGCGACCTGTCGGGATACCGATGGGGGATCGAGCGCAAACGCGCGCTGCTGGCACGCGAAGGCGAGGCACAGGGACAGACCCGGCCCGCCCCCGTTACAGCAGACTGGAAGCCACGTTGATCAGCAGGGCGATCAAACTGGTGTTGAACACGAACGCCTGCACGCAATGCAGCAAGGCCACCCGGCGCATGGCCCGGCTGCTGATCGACACATCGGCCGTCTGTGCGGAGGTGCCGATCACGGCCGCAAAGTACAGAAAGTCCAGGTAGTCGGGGCCGTCGGTCTCCGGAAAGATCAGCCCGCCGGACTGCCCCCGCGCCCGCGAGGCGTAATAGTCGTGGGCATAGTGCATGGCAAACATCACCTGTGTGAAGGCCCAAGACGCCAGGATCGTGACCACGGCCAGCGCAATGTGCATGAGCCGGTCTATGCCCACCAGCCCCCGTGCCACCGACAACTCCGCGACGATCGCGCCCAGACTGGCCAGAGACGACAGCACGACCAGGATCAGGATGGCCATGGCGCCGTCGTCCTGTACGCGGCTGCGCCGGGCGATCTGGGACTGATCGGAGCGGACCATCATCCAGCCGGTCAGGCCCAGATACAGCCAGGCACCGGTGTTCCACCCGATGATCAGGCGGGTGACCTCGCGCGACGCCCAGACGTGCGGCAAGAGCCAGGACACCGCCAGGCCCAGCGCACCAGCGATGAACAAGCGCGGGCGCGCCTGGATGTGGCCGATGAGCCGGCTCTTTCGGTGGGTCATGCGCTGCGCCTCATGCTCCGGTGTCTCGTTGCGAACGCTTCAAGGTGTACAGGTACAGCCCTTCGACCTTCTCGCGGGCCCACGGCGTCTTGCGCAGAAATTTCAAGCTCGACGCCACGCTCGGGTCGTGCGTGAAGCAACGAATGGGAATGCGCTGCCCCAACTCTTCCCAGCCATAGTAATCCGCCAGGTCTTCGACCATGCGGGCCAATGTGATGCCGTGGAGGGGGTTGTTGGTCTGGCTTGATGAAGTCATGCGCCGGATTATCGGCGGCGCGCGTCCGGTTTGGCATGGGCCCCGCGCACTTCAAACCCGATGGACTCGCGCACCTGGCCCGCCTGATCCAGCAAATCCAGCCGATGCGGACCCGGCCACATCGCCCATGGGGTGTCCCCAGCGGGCCCCAGCCGCTTACCGTCCAGTCGCCAGGACCATTGGCGCGACACACCCTTGACCGCCTTGAAGACCAGCTTTTGCGCCTGAGGCGGGATATCGGGGTCCAGCGCAACCACCGTACGGTCTGCCGGCGCCTGTATCCAACTTCGGGCCGAGCCCTTCTCGCTGGCCAGCCGCACCTCTGTCTGCTCGGTGCCCGCGATGAACCACTCACGGCGCGGGGCTTCGATCGCCCGCTCGAAGGTGACCGGCTGGACCACCACACCCGTCGGCGCCGAGGGCGCCAGCCCGGCCTGCCGATCAGGGTGGCGCCGGTGCAATTCGTCCAGCACCGAGCGCCACACCGGCGCAGCCCCGCTCACGCCGGAGACATCCCACATCGGGTCGCCATTGGCATTGCCCACCCATACCGCCACCGTGAAGCGCTTAGAGAAGCCCACACACCAGTTGTCGCGCATGTCTTTGCTGGTGCCGGTTTTCACGGCGGACCAATAGCGTGTGGCCAGCGCATTGTCCAGACCGAAGGTCGGCACCCGCGCTTCGCGGTCGGCCAACACATCGGTCACGATGAAGGCGGCGTCAGGGCGCATGACGGGCTCGGGCGGCGCGGCAACGACCGGGTCGGTGGACAGCAGGCGCAAAGGCGTCAGCCGACCGGCGTTGGCCAGGGAACGGTACGCATTGGCCAAAGAGGCCAGCGTGACCTCTGCGGAGCCCAAAGCCAGGCTGTAGCCATAGTAATCGCCAGGGTGTTTGAGCGGCAGGCCCAAGTCTTTCAAACGCTGCCCGAAGCGCGCGGGGGTGACCATGACGACGGTGCGCACAGCCGGGATGTTGAGCGAAGACCCCAAGGCCGTGCGCAAGGACACATGCCCCTTGTAGCGATGATCGTAGTTCTGCGGAATGTAGAGACCCGCCCCGGTGTTCAAGCCCACCGGTGAATCGTCCAACAAGGACGCAGCCGTCAGCCAGCGCTGTTCAATCGCGATCTCATACAAAAAGGGCTTGAGGGTGGAGCCCGCTTGCCGCAAGGCCATCACGCCATCCACATCAGCCGCTTGAGACAAGGCCCCGCTGGAGCCGACCCAGGCCAGCACGTCGCCGGTGGCATTGTCGACCGCGATCACCGCCCCATCCTGCACATGCCGCTCGCGCAGTTCGGTCAGATGCTGACGCAAGCTGTCGCGGGCAAAGCGCTGCAGGCCCGCATCCACGGTCGTGGCGAGCGTGGGTGGCATCGGCGCCTTCTTGCCCCATTGCTTCAACACCTGCTGAGCCAAATGCGGTGCGAGCTGCGCATCGGCATCGAGCCGCTCCGCGTGCTTGCTGCTGAGCAACTGCGCGGTGTAGGTCTTGAGCGTGGGGCAAGAGCTGGCCAGTCGCTGTTCGGTCAACACTGTGCAGGCACGGGCGGCCACCCGGTCGGCCGAGGCATTGGGCGCCCGCACCAGCGCAGCGGCAATGGCGCCCTCTTCTGCGTTCAAGCCGCTGGGGTATTTGTGAAACAAGCGCGCGGACAAGGCCGAGATACCCACGACCTCACCCCGAAACCCCACCAGGTTCAGATAGGCCTCCAGGATCTGATCTTTGCGCCAGCTGTGCTCCAGGCGCCAGGCCGTGGAGGCCTGCCCGATCTTGGTCACCCAGGACCGCCCGCCTTGCCCATCTTTGGGCCCCGCCCACTGCGCATCGAGCAGCCCAGCCAATTGCATGGTCACGGTCGAGGCCCCGCGCGTGCGGGTGTTCCACAGATTGGACCAGGCGGCCGCCGAGATGGCTTGCCAGTCCACGCCCGCGTGCTGATAAAACCGTTTGTCTTCAGACAAGAGCAGCGCGTGGCGCAAGGCGGGCGAGATTTGAGCTAAGGGCACCCACTCGCCGCGCAAGGCCGAGGTGTCGGTGCGCATGGCTTGTACGGGCGCGCCATGGCGATCCAACAAGATGGTGTCTGACGAGCGATAGGCGGAGCGGACCTGCTCGAAGCTGGGCAAGGCATGGGCGACACCACTGGACGCGGCCCAAGCCAGTGCGCCCAGGCGCACCAGCCGCTTGCCCCTTGACCACCTGTTCATCGCCGGATCACGGCCGCACCACCACTGCCGCGTTGGGCGACTCGCCAAACATCTCAGGCGCATACATCGCTTCCATGCGCGTTTGCGGCATGTTGAAGGTGCCCGGGTTGTTCAGGCGCACGGTGTACTCCACGCTGAAGTTGCCCTTGGGCAGATAGCGGTAGTAGGCGCGGAAGGCCTCAAAGCTGCGCTCTTGATAGGCCAGCCAACCGCGGTCGTCTTCCTTTTCGCTGTTCGTGTCCATCTGGCTGTCTCGGCCCAAGCCGGTGCCCAAGATGCTGGCGCCACCGGGCACCGGGTCATTGAGCACCACCCAGGTGGCATCGGCCTGCACGTCCACATCCAGGTGCACGCGCAGCACATCACCGCGGCTGTATTGGCCTTTGACCTTTTGCTCCACCGGTGTCACGGTTTTGGTGATGCGGTAGCCCGAGCTGAACGGCGTCACCACCGGCACGGCCGCCTTGCTGGTGAAGGTCACCCAAGGCTTGCCCGTGCCTTCGTGGTTGATCTTGACGGCGGTAGATGCCTTGTTGCCCCCCACGGCAAAGCCTTGTGGCCAGCCCAGGGCGAGCAAACCACCCGATGGCTGCTTACCCCAATCCAAGGCCTGAGCCTTGTCACCGGGCTCAAAGGCCACGCGAGAGCTGCCCGCCACGGGGTCACGCTCAAAGCGTTTAGAGAAGGCCTCAATGGCCACCGTGCCCCACGCATTGGCCACCGTGGTGGACCAGCGGCCCAATTGGTGGCGTTGCAAGGTGCCGGTCACCAGGCGCGGCAAATCATCCTTCCAGGCCGACTTGTCCAGCACACCCAGGATCATGCGCACGCTGTTGACATCGCCATTGGCCATCAGCCACCACCAGCTGTCGTCGCGTTCGGTCGAAAAGCCCAGGCGCGTGCCTTGAACATTCAGGCGGGCCCGCAAGATCTGCTCGGCTTCATTGATGCGTTTGTCGCGATCGGGAATGTCCTTGACGCGATCCAGCACCATCAACCAGTCGATCACGGCTCCCGTGGGCCATTGGTTGGGCAAGATCTGGATCGAGCCCAACATGCGCGCCTGCACATGGCCGTTGCGGCTCAGGGCTTCCAGGGCCGCCAGCTTGCGCACATCCAGATCGCCGTTCTTCAAGAAAGCCGGCATCCAGAACTCGCGCTTGATGCGGCCTTCCACAAAGGCGATCAGACCGCGCTCCATCTTGTCCCGCGTGTCAGGCTGAATGTGGAAGTCATAGCCCAGCTTGCTGGCTTCCTCAGAAATGGACAACAGATAGGCCGTGAGTGAATCGCTGCCCGTGTTGTGCCACCCGGCGCTGGGCGGGAAGTAGTTGGCCAGGCCGTCTTCGTCCAGATACAAGGGGATCTGGCTGGCAATGCTTTGCCAATACGCGGTGTCGCGCAAGCCAATGGCAATCGAGGCCTTTTGCTCCAGACAGGTCCAGGGATAGCGCTCAAAGAATTGGCGCACACCCGGCAGCCCATCGGCCAGTTTGGGCTTGAACGCCACTTCGATGCCGCCTCGCAAAGCGCCGTTGGCATCTGGCAGTGCCTTTTGCGGTGGGGCAATGGGCAGGCTGATCGCCTTGTCCAGCTGCATCAGGGTGGCCTGCTGCACCGTCACGGGCACGGCTTCGGCCACTTTTTGCACGAACTTCATGCGGTCTTGCGCCCCGCTGGATTTGGCACTGACCTGCCAATCGAGCTGCTTGACGTTGTAGGGCACGGCCACATCCCAGCCCGCCTCGGCCGCAGCATTGGCGTCGATGTGAACCTTTTGCTCAGGCAGGTTGCTGCCGGCCTGGCCGTTGACCACCACGTCCATGGGCTGGGCGGTGGTATTGCGCAGCGTGAACATGGCGCGGTATTGGTCGCCCTCGCGCACCAGGGGCGGCACACCCGACAAAATCTGCAAGTCCTGGGTGGCCCGGATGCTGGCGCGCCCCATGCCAAACAGCGCGGCGTTCTCACCCTTGACCACATCGGCAATGGCCACGATGCGAAAGCTCGTCAACGAGTCATTCAGCGGCACGTTCACCACAGCCTCGCCCTTGGCGTCGAGCACCACACGCGGGTTCCACAACAGCAAGGTGTCAAACAACTCGCGGGTGGGGAACTGCCCACCGCCCCCTCCGGGTGGCGCGGCCTTCTTGCCGTAGTGGCGTTTGCCGATGATCTGCATCTGCGCCGTGGCCGTTTCAACGGCGTAGCCGCGCTGCTTGATCATCGCGCCCAGCAAGTCCCAGCTGTCATTGGGTTGGAGCTCCAACAGGGCCTCGTCCACGGCAGCCAGAGCCACCTCGGTGCCAGCCGGTGCAGGCGAGCCATCGGGCAGGCTCACCTTGACTTTGACCTGACTGTTGGCACGGATCGGGTAGCTGGTCTTGTCCGGGGTCACCTCCACCTTCAAGGTATGGCCCTTGATGCCCACCTCGATCTCGGCAATGCCGTACTTGAAGGCGGGTTTGGACAGGTCGACCATGGCCGTGGGCTCTTGGTACTGCTGGCCTTCGTCTCGATAGGCCTTCCACCATTCGGAGGGCGAGCGCCAACCCCAGGTGAAGAAGGAATACCAAGGCACCTCGCGGATGCGGCCCCGCACCTCCAGCACGGACACGAACACATTGGGCGCCCATTCGGCTTTGACCGGCACCTCGATGGTCGGATCCTTGCCGTTGAGTTCGACCGTGAAGGTCTCCAGGATGCCGTTGCGCTCCACCGCGACCCAGGCCGTGCCATGGCGGAACGGGCTGCGCACCTGGAACTTGGCCACCTGGCCGGGCTCGTAATTGCGCTGCTCGGGGATCACGTCCATGCGGTCCTGGTTGTCACCGCCAAACCAGACCTCGCCTTGCCGAGTCACCCACACCGTGGCGGCAGACTGGCTGCGATTGCCATTGCTGTCTTTCGCTTCGGCGATCAGCTCAACCTCGCCCACGCTGTTCATCTCGGCTTCGCACAAGACCAGGCCGCGCGCATCGCTGGTGCCGCTGCACACCTCGCCCAGGTCTTGATCGGCGTTCTGGTTGTCGTAGGCATAAAAGCCCCCGACCAAGCGCTTGCGGGTGGAGCTGGTGCGATGCGCCACCGCCCGCAGCTTCACGCTCACGCCAGCTTGCGGCTTGCCATTGGTATCCAAGGCCACCATCTGGGTGGCCACCTTTTGTTTGACCGACACCCACGAATCTGTGCGCACCCCCAACACGATGCCCGAAGGCCAAACCGGCAAGGTCTGACTCAAGGTTTGCACCTCGCCATTGGGGTCGGCATAAGTGGCTTGCACCAACAACTGCTTGGGCGTTTTGACTTCGGGCAGCTTGGCGAGCGTGACCGATCCCGCGCCCTTGCTGTCCAGCTTGACGGCCAGCTTGTCGGCGACCAGCTTGGCGCTGCCATCGCGCACATGAACGGACGTTTCACCGTCGTCCTCGTCCACATAATCTTCAGAGAAATAGCCACGCGCATTGGGGTCGGTCGGCTCGCGCGGTGGCGCAAACCGGAAGCCGGGATAGCGCTCCGTGCGCAAAGCACTGGTCACATCGGCATCGCCCAACTGGGCCGACACCCGCACGGGCAAGTCCGCCGCACCACCGCCATTGCCATAGTTGATCTGCAGGCCCAGTGGCACGTCTTTGGGTTGCACCAAGGCGGCCTTCGGGCCCATGATGCGGCCGGTCATCACCGGCAGGCGGAACTCTTCCACGCGGAAGGAGCCCGTCTGATAGGTGCGATAGCCATTGCGCAAGCTCACGTTGTAGACGCCCAGCTTGGCATCTTCGGGGATCTTGAAACCCGTTTCGGCATGCCGGTGGCCGCGCCAGGCCAACGGGAACTTGAACTCTTGCCCCGACCCCTCATGCACGATGCGCGCCTCGATGGGCAACTCATCGTCCCCCATCAGGCGCAAGCCCTTGAGCTGTTCGGCCCGCGCATGGTGTTGCATGGACACGGTCTGCCCCGCCCGCAGCAAGGTGCGATCCAGCACCGAGTGGAACAAGGCTTTGTCGGTCTCACGGCCGGCCGTGTTGACATGGAAGCGCCAGGACTCGATGCCCTCGTTCCAGTTGGACCACACAAAGGCCATGTCTGCGCGACCTTGTTCATCGGTCTTGCGAGCGCTGACGAAGTAGCCCTCTTCCCGGCCTGAATTGCCTTCGCCAGAGCAGTAGCTCCAACCCAATTGCGGCAACTCTTCGTTGATCATGGCAAAGCCGGCTTTGTCAGTCTGGCCCTTCCAGACCAACTTGCCGCGGCAGTCCGACACCTGAACCTGGGCGCTGCCAACGGGCTTGGCCTTGTCCAGCGTGGTCACCCACACGCCTGAATTGACCGCGCCCCATTTGAAGTGCACGCCCAGATTGGTCACCAACACGCTGGTGCGCACATACATGGGGGCATCGCGGTCCAGCAGCGCCTGGCCCAAGCGGGGCGATTCGATCTCGACCACATGAAAGCCCGGCTGCGGCATCGGGATGCCGATCACCTCAAAGGGATGGGGTTCGGTCTTGGCCGAACTGGGCAGCGCCACCTTGCTGGCGCCCTTCTCCCGGTTGAGCAGGCTCACCGTGCGTGTTTGCACCAGATTTGCACGGTCGGGGTCATAGCCCGATTCCGGCTCGACTTCATCTTCGCCGTAACGCTTGGCTTGACGTTTGCCACGCAGGGCGGCCTGGGTCGGCGGCTTGGGCAGTTTGATGTGCAACTCGGACTCGACCTCGTCACGTGGCAGGCGCGACTCGTCATACCGTTTGACCCGTGCCAGCCATTCGATGATGGCCGCATCGTCACTCAGCTTCAGGTCGCGCACGGCACTGTGCGGCTTGCCCTTTGCCACACCCTTTGCCATGCCATTGGCCGATCCATTCGGCGACCCATTGGGATTCAAAGCCTGGATGGCCAGATCGCCCTCCACATGGCGCACCGTCACCGGCAAGGTCGGGTCCGCATTCAACTCCAGGATGCCGAAGGTGGCGCGCGGAAACTTCGCCAAAGGCGGCGCTTCGCTGGTGCGCGTCTGGATGGGAAAGGCACTGGCATTGCTCAGGCTGCGTCCCGAGTCATCCTTGAGGTCTTTGGGCAGCTCGATGCGGATGTCAGCGCTGTCGGGGAACGGCCCGCTGAACTCGACCGCGCTGACGGCACTCTCGGACGGGTCGATCTTGACCTCGCCCTTGTTGCGCGTGAAGAAGTAGAACCACTTGCGCAGGCCGCCGCTTTCCACCTCGACCAGGCGCTCGTTCACATCGCCTCGGTTCTGCTCGACCTTGGGCGCATGGTCACCATCAGGCGCTTTGAGCACGATGCGTTCGGCCAACTTGCGCGGCACCGGCGAGGAGAACTCGATGCGCATGGGCCGAATGGGCAGGCAGTTGGCCCGCGCATTGGACCGCTCACAAGTGAAGCTGGCCGTGAAAGCCGGACGCACCTTGTAATCCAGCGCCCGGTCGGCCGAATTGGGCACGCCCGAGGGCGTGGCAATGCCGCGCGCCCAGATCAACGAGACCTTGGCGTCCGGAGGCAAGGGCCGTGCACATCGCACGGTGACCGCGCGCTCTTGCTGCGCCACCAGGTCCACCGCCTTGAGGATGTCGGTGCGGACCTTGCCGCCCACCACGGCCACCGGGATGCGCTCGGCTACGCCACTGACTTGGCAATAGGCGTGCTTTTCAATCGCAGCGGGGGTGGCCGCGCCATTGAGCAGCAAGGCGAAGATCTGCTCTTCTTCGATCTGGCTGTAGTCGCCAGGCGAGGGATAGGCGCGCACCACTGCGGGGCCGCCCGTGCTGAACGCAAAGCTCTTGTTACCCGTCACGGCCTCGCCGGCCAGCGACTTCACGCCCGCTTTGAGCGTGATGCCGCAGCGCGTACCAGCCGGGACGTCCTGGGTGAAATCGTAGACCCAGGTCTTGTCGTCGACCCAGCGGCTGGTGCCGGTGGTGGGCTTGTCGCCCTTGCATGAAACATCAAAAGGCGCCGGCAGACGCGGGTCGCCAAAGTTGACCATCGAGTCCGAAAACGTGACCCGGGCCTGCCGCACCTTGGCCACCTCGCCTTGCGGCGACAAGGTCTGCACATTGACCGCCAAAGCGTGGGTCAGCCAGGCGGCTCCCACCAGGGACAAGGCCAGGCCTGCCCCCCATGACATGCGTCCGGATTGTTTCCAGGAACGGCTCATCTCAACTCCCCGCATCTTGTTCGTTTGCAGAACTATAGCGGGGAGCCGGACGCGATCAGAACAGCTTCAGCGCGAGCCAGTACGCCACGGCGGCGACAAATGCCGAAGCGGGGATGGTCAGGATCCAGGCCCAGACGATGTTGCCGGCCACGCCCCACCGCACCGCGCTGGCGCGTTGAACCGAGCCCACGCCCACGATGGCCCCAGTGATGGTGTGCGTGGTCGACACGGGCACGCCCAGTGCCGTCGCGATGAACAGCGTCAGGGCGCCGCCGGTTTCGGCACAGAAGCCGCCCACCGGCTTGAGCTTGGTGATCTTCTGCCCCATCGTCTTGACGATGCGCCAGCCGCCAAACATCGTGCCAGCCCCGATGGCCATGTAGCACAGCACGATCGTCCAGGTAGGCGGCGCCGTGTCTGCGGCAGAGGCGTAGCCGGTCGAGATCAACAGCATCCAGATGATGCCGATGGTCTTTTGCGCGTCATTGCCACCGTGCCCGAGGCTGTAAGCCCCGGCCGACACCAGTTGCAGGCGACGGAACCAGCGGTCGATGCGCGACGGCGCCACCCGGCGGCACAACCAGGCCACCAACACCATCATCATCGACCCGAAGAGGTAACCCAGCAGGGGTGACACGAAGATGAAGGTGACCGTGCGCATGATGCCGGCCCCGATCAGCGCCCCCGCCCCGGCCTTGGCCAGGACCGCCCCGACGATCCCGCCGATCAGCGCGTGGGACGAACTGCTGGGGATGCCGTACAGCCAGGTGATCACGTTCCAGGTAATGGCACCACTCAAGGCGCCAAACACCACATAGACGTCCACCACCCCCTTGTCAGCGATGCCCTTGCCGACGGTCGCCGCCACGCTGAGGTGAAAGATGAAGATCGCGACGAAATTGAAGAACGCCGCGAACACCACGGCCTGCGTGGGCCGCAGCACCCCCGTCGACACCACCGTGGCGATGGAGTTGGCCGCATCGTGAAAGCCGTTCATGAAGTCGAACAGCAGCGCCAGCACCACCAGAAAGACGATGACCCACAGGGCCACCTGCATGGTTGCCATGATCAGACCTTCCGGATCAGGAATTTTCGAGGATCACGCCCTCGATGAGCTTGGCGACGTCTTCGCACTTGTCGGTGACGGTTTCGAGCAACTCGTAGATGGCCTTGAGCTTGATCACCTCGCGCACATCGGGCTCTTCGCGAAACAGCTTGCTCATGGCGGCACGCATCACGCGGTCGGCATCGGTTTCAAGCTGGTCGATCTCTTCGCACGTCTTGAGCGCCGCTTCGGCGGTCTTGGCATTGCCGATGTCATGCAACAGCGCCACGGCCGACCTGAGCCGCTCGCAGCTTTTCACGCACAAATCAGTCAAACGAACAATTTCGTCGGTCATGCGGCGCACGTCGTACAGCGCCATGGTTTCGGCGGCGTCCTGCAGCAGGTCGGCCACGTCGTCCATGGTGTTGATAAGCGAGTGGATCTGCTCGCGGTCGATCGGCGTGATGAAGGTCTTGTGCAGCAGGCGGTTGACTTCACGCGTGATGGTATCGGCGGCGCCTTCTGCGCTGTCCACCTGCTGGTTGTACTTGTCACGCAGAGAGGGATCGTTGTAGTTCTTGACCAGCTCCGCAAAAGCATGCGAGGCCGCAACGATGTGATTGGCATGCTGGTTGAACAGCTCAAAAAAATTGCCCTCACGGGGCAGCAGCTTACCGAAGATCATGAATTCTTCTCACGTCATGAAAATGACATCAACTGGGGGTAATAGGGGATTTTACCCGTCTGCCGTGCCGCGCTGCGCGTTTCAGGCCCGCACGCCAGTGATGTAGTGCTCAAGCTGCTCGATGATGAACTGCTGCTCGGAGATGATGTCCTTGACCAGATCGCCGATCGAAATGAGCCCGAGCAGCTCGCCATCGGCCATGACGGGCAGGTGACGCAAGCGGTTTTCCGTCATGATGGCCATGCATTCGTCGCTGCGTTGGTCGGGGCGGACGTACATCACCTCGGCGGTCATGATGTCCTTGACCTGTGTGTCTTTCGAGCTGCGCGACATCAGGGCGATCTTGCGCGCGTAGTCCCGTTCGGTGACGATGCCCACCACCTCGGTCCCTTCCATCACGAGCAGGGCACCGACTTTCTTTTCCGCCATCAATTCGAGGGCGACGTAGACAGAGGCCGTCGGTGCGATGGCAAACACGCCTTGCGCCGCCTTGGACTTCAGAATGTCGGATGCTGTGGTCACCAGAACGCTCCCGCGAGATCCATGCCAACTTCTGCATCATCGTCTCAATGAGGGCGTGTTGCAAGCAGGGTCGGCATCCGGCGTTACCAACAGGGACATGCTGTCGCTTCGCATCGCGGCATGGCACCATGCCGTCCATGAGTCAAACCTACGGCATGGAATCTCACGGCAGCCACACGGCGCAGAGCCTGCGCCAGCCGGTGCGCTATGTGGTGGTCATCGAATCGGGCGACTCCCCGGTGGCCCGGCTGCTGCTCGACACCCGCCAGCAGGTGGGTGAGCTGGACGCCGGCGCCCCCGAGGTCACGCAGATGGTCCAGGGACTCTACCCGGCGCACACCGCCGGCTCGTCCGAATGGGACGAAGCGCTTCAGGCGCACAGTGCCCTCGAGCGGGCCACTGCCAAGGTCTACACCCTGCCCGTCTGACCGCCCTCCTGCCTGATCCTTCGTGCGCCCGAGCGACTGGAGTAATCTCTCGGTCTCGCATCAGCCACACACAAGGAACAGACCCATGGGCGCGCAGTGGAAAGCAAAACACAAAGATCTGGCAGCCAATGCCAAGGGCCGACTCTTTGGCAAGTTGTGCAAGGAAATCATGATCGCCGCCCGCAACGGTGCCGACCCCGCTGCCAATTCCCGCCTGCGCCTGGCTGTCGAGCAGGCCCGCAAGGCTTCCATGCCCAAGGACACCCTGGACCGCGCCATCAAGAAAGGCGCGGGCCTGACGGGCGAAGCGGTTCACTTCGACCATGTGGTCTACGAAGGGTTTGCGCCCCACCGCGTGCCCGTGATGGTGGAATGCCTGACCGACAACGTGAACCGCACCGCCTCTGAAATGCGCGTGCTGTTTCGCAAGGGCCAACTGGGCAGCTCCGGGTCCGTCGCCTGGGACTTTGACCACGTCGGCATGATCGAGGCCGAACCCGCAACGGCCAGCGCCGATGCCGAAATGGCCGCCATCGAAGCCGGCGCACAGGACCTGGAGCCCGGTCACGAAGAAGGCAGCACCCTGTTTCTGACCGACCCCACGGATCTGGACCTGGTGAGCCGCGCGCTGCCAGCCCAGGGTTTCACGGTGCTGTCCGCCAAGCTGGGCTACAAGCCCAAGAACCCCATCGACCCCGCCAGCCTGAGCGCGGCCGACCTCGAAGAGGTGGAAGTCTTTCTGGCGGCACTCGATGCCAACGAAGACGTCCAGAACGTGTTCGCCGGTCTGGCCGGCTGAGGCCGTGACGGCGACAGGGAGTTTCCTTGCGAGGGGGCTGCCAGGCGTGTAGAACGGGTCCCACGCGCCTGCTCGTCGGCGCGGATTGGGGAACTCCATGCGCCACCGGATCTACTGGCTGTTACCTGACATCGCGCGCGCCCGTCAGGTCATGAACGCCTTGCTGCTGGCGCGCATCGAACACCGACACCTGCACTTTCTCGCCCGGGATGGGACCGATCTGAGTGGCTTGAACGAGGCCACCGCCTTGCAGTCGTCCGACCTGATCAGTGCGGCCCAAAGGGGTCTGTTCATCGGCGCGGCACTGGGTGCCGGTGCCGGCGCCATGCTGGCGGTCTATGCCATGCTGGACGACGCGGCCAAGCCCGCGGTGGTGGGTGCGCTCGCCGCAGCCGGGGCCTTCTTTGGGGCCTGGTCTGCCAGTCTGATCGGTGCCTCGGTGCCCAGTCGACGACTCGCGCGGTTTCGGCCCGCCGTCGACAGCGGCCAGATCCTGCTGATGGCGGACGTGCCGCATCGGCGGGTCGCAGAAATCGAAGCCTTGCTGCAGGCCAGCCATCCCACTGCCCACTTTGCAGGCCACGAGCCCACCGTCCCGGCCTTTCCTTGATTTGCCTCAGCATCCTATGGGGGTGTGTCGAGGCCGCATCAACGCCGAATCAAAACGGCGCTAGACTGGTCTCGACCTCACAACAACATAGGAAGTCATCCATGCAAGTCTTGCTGAATACCGACAACCATGTGGAACGCCGCCAAGGGCTGGCCGAACATCTCGACACCGTTGTGAAGGAGGCCCTGCATCGCTTCGGCGATCACGTGACCCGGGTGGAAGCCCACCTGACCGACGCAGTGAGCCACGCGAAATCCAGTCCCGACGACATCCATTGCTCTTTGGAAGCCCGTCTGGCTGGCCTGCCCCCGGTGGTGGTCAAGGACCATGCCGCCAATCCCCACCAGGCCATTTCAGGTGCCGTGGACAAGCTCAAGCGCGCCGTCGCGACCGCCATCGAGAAGCACGACCCGCGGCGCCACGCCACCGGGCCGGATCTGGGCAGCGATCAAGCGTGATCGGGATCACCATGAGAAAGCTCTGCTTGATCGGGGCCGTTCTGGCCCTGACGGGGTGTGCGGTCGAATGGCAGAACCGTCAGGCCTCGCAAGAGATGGCCGAACTGGCCAAACCGCCCGGCTCCGTGTACACCGGCTGGCGCGTGTTTCAAGAGAAATGCGCCAGCTGCCACGGTGCCGCGGGCCTGGGCACCGACAAGGCGCCCAATCTCTTGCAGCGTGTGCATGACATGGGCTCGCACCAGTTCGTGAGCGTGGTCCTCAAACGCTACGACTGGGGGCTGCCCACCGCGCGCGTGAATGGCGACACCGCCACGATGGACACCCTGGTCGACGCGATCGTGCAGCGCAAGGAAGGGGCCCTGACCATGCAAGCCTGGGAAGGCGAGCCCCGTGTCAACGCCCACATTGCCGATCTGTATGCCTACCTGTCCGCCCGTTCGGACGGCACACAAGGACCCGGGCGCCCAGCCCAATGAGCGCCACCGGCGGGGGTGCGTCAGCCCCCGTCGGCGTCTTGCGGCGATTGCAGACGGCCCTTGTAGTCAGTCAGGATGGCATCCAGCCTGGCGTCGTTGCGCGTGAAGGCGCGGCAATGCCTGCACACCATCCAGTGAAGGCGCGCCTCGATGCGCTCATCGGCCGGGGCGCTCTGCAGCTGCCCCGACGTCAGCCGAAAGACATAGTCCTTGCACTTCATCATCGCGCGCCTCCTTCGAACCAGCTCTGGTTCAGACACAACTGAATCTGCTTGCGCGCCCGACTCAGACACTGCCAGTAATCCGATTGGGTCAAGCCCAAGGTCGAGCAGATCTCGGCCGGCTCGCACTCCAGAAACTCTTTCATGCTGAACACCCGGGCTGGCTTGCCGGGCAGCTTGTTGACACAGATGTCAACGACCAGAAAGAATTGATCGCTTTGCAATTGCTCATCGGGCGTGCGCCAGGTCTGGGGCGCCACGCCTTCGACCCAATGGCCGCGTTCGTTGAACAGCACGTTGTCCAGGTCATCTTCAAATGCGTCGCTGTACCCGACCTCGGGCCGATACTTCTGACGCAGCCGGTCGGTGACCTTGTGCTTGAGGATCCCGAACAGATAGCGCTTGGGATCGGCCTGGGCCAGGGTGGCCGGGTCGATGGACAAGGCGGCCGTCAAGGCGTCCTGCACCGCGTCCTCGGCGTCTTCGCGGGGCTGCAAATGCAATTGGGCAAATCGCATCATCGGCCCTCGCCATTCGCGGGCCCACAGGGCAAAATCCAAAGCCGGGATCATGTGGTCATCAAGCGGGTGGGGATGCGTTTGACCCGGCACAGCCAGGCGTCCAGCGCATATTGTCCCCCGCCCTGGGTGAGGATGGCCACCAACATGACCGCCAGCATCAAAGGCACCTTGAACCCTTGACCCGCTTCGGTGTCGATCTGGTCCCAGCCGGCCCAACCCAGGTCGAAATGCACCGTATACACGGCCACATAGGTGATGAACATGAGGCCCAGTGCCGCCAGGCGGCTGAGCAGGCCGATGAGCAAAGCCACTCCGAAGACGACCTCAGCCACACCCGCCACCACCCAGTTGACATCGATAGCAAGCCATCGAACGACCAGCGGGAAGTGCAGCGACGCAAACCAGTCCGGGGCGTGCAAACCGCCTGCGAGCTTGGTGTACCCGGCCAGCACGAACTCCTGACCGGCCCACAGGCGCAATGCCAGCAGGCCCAGATCGCGGATGATTTCAAGCGCTTTCTCGCGCCACAAAAGCAAGGAATTCATCTTTCAGATCTCCATAGTAGTGAGACGACCAGTGGGACTGCCGCACGAAGGCTTCGATGAGCGTGCGCCAGGCGTCCTCTCCGAGCTCGGTAGGGACTTGCGGAAAATGCGCCTGCACCATCTGGCTGGCGCCCAGGTAGACCAGGTGGCGATAGACCCGCATGCCGGCCTCGGTGTAGCCGGCAGGCACGTCATCCGTGCGCCCTCTCACGTAGTCATAGAAGTCAGACATGACAACTCCCGGTTGAGGGTGTGCAAGTCAGGAAGGTCGTTGTCCCATTCCAGCAAGATGGGGAGGCCGTGCTGGCGGTGCAGCCGCCTCGCCGCCTCAACGGTCTGGGATTCAACCGGCTCGCTGTGGGTGTCGATGTACAGGCCGAAGCGTTCGTCATATTCATGCCCCGCCACATGCAGGTAGGACACACGCCCCAGGTCCAGACGGGCGATGAAAGCTTCGATGCCCAAGGCGCCCTGGCTGACGCCATGGTTCTTGTGATTGACGGCGATGTTGTTGATGTCCAGCAGGATCTGGCAGTCCGCCCGCTCAGCTACGGCAGCCAGAAAGTCGGCCTCGGGCATGTCGCCGATGTTGGTGTACCAGGTGCTGTTCTCGACGGCGATGCGCCGCCCCAGGGTGTCTTGCACCTGCCGGATGCGATCGCTGACGCGCGCCACCTCGGCCACCGTGAAGGGGATGGGGAACAGGTCATGCAACTGATGGGCATCCCCGCTGGCGGCCAGGTGATCCGAGTAGTGCGTCGCCCCCAGGTCGTCGATCAGATCGCGCAGCTCACGCAGAAAGTCAGGCCGAATCGGGGACGTGCCGCCCAGATTGAGCGACACCCCATGCAACTGCACGGGTCGCCCTGATTCGATCAGCCGGTGCAGCGGGCTGCGGTCTCGGTGAACCCAGTTTTCCGCGACCACTTCGAAGAAATCTGCGTGCAGGGCGGACAGGTCCCAGTCCGCCATGTCGCGTCGATAGCCGAGACCTGCCATGACCGCTCCTGATTATTTCTTGCTGCAGGAAGCTTCTTTCTTGGAGCAAGACGCCTCTTTTTTGGCGCAGCTCGCTTCCTTCTTGCTGCAAGCGGCTTCAGAAGCGGCCGGTGCGGTCTCAGAAGCCGCCTGCGCCTTCGCCGCAGCGGCCTTTTTGCTGCACGAACCGGCTCCGCATTTCTTGTCGGCAGGGGCGGCGGCCCAGGCGGAGGTGGCGACGAGGGCGGCAGCCAGGGTGGCGATGGACTTCAAGTTCATGGGGTGTTCCTGTGAGTGGACGTGCACAAAAGCGTGCACATGGACTCAGTCGCGTGACACCCGCGATTCCTGACAAGTTTTTGAAAATATTTTTTCAGGGCCGTTCCGGGTCGGCCGGATGAATCAGGTCGGGAGCCCGGTAGACCAGCACCTTGAGGGAGCGCTCATCCGACACGTCTGCATACACCGGCGGATTGGCGACCCGTTCGACGAAGGTGAGCTGGGGCGCCTGCGCCTGCATCTGCTCTGTCAGAAAGCCCACACCCAGTTTGGGCGAGTTCAGGCACAGCAGGGCGTGCCCACCGGGCGCGAGCAGGTCGGGCAGGCGCCGCATGACGCGGGCGTAGTCCTTCTCGGCCACGAAGCTGCCCTTCTGGTAAGTGGGCGGATCGACGATGATCAGGTCATAAGGCGCGCCGCGGTTGATCTTGCCCCATGAACTGAAGATGTCATGTGGCATGAAACTCGCCCCGGCGGTCAGCCCATTGAGGGCGTGGTTGTGCTTGCCGATGGACAGCGCCCCGCCGCTCATGTCCATGTTGAGCACCTGCCGGGCGCCAGCTTGCAGGGCCACCACCGAAAACGCGCAGGTATAGGCAAACAGGTTCAACACTTTCAGGTCGGGGTGGGCGGCAAGGTGCGCGCGCACCCAGCGCCGTCCTTGGGCCATGTCCAGAAAGAAGCCATGGTTCTGCCCCTTGAGGAGGTGGACCCGAAAGCGCGCGCCCTGCTCGCTGACCACATGGGGCTCGGGGATGGCGCCCGCCATCAATCGGGTCTCGGCCTGCGCCTCGCTCCGATACTGATAGACCCAGTTGACCGGCTGATCGGGGGTCAGTTGCTGCCACCGGGCAGCCAAGGCCGCGCCGATGGTCGCCAACTGATCGTCTGTCGCAGGTAAAAAACTGGTCAGCAGCCAGACTGGCGGGTAGCAGTCGAGCGTCCATTGCTCACATCCGGGATACAGGCCGCCGCGGCCATGGAAGACACGATGGGCGTCGGCAGAGAGGGTCATCCCGGCGATGGCGTCGAGCAAAGCTTGCATGGCAAGAGGTGTCATGAAAAGTCCAGTGTATCGGCTGCGCACTTTGGGGTTAAAACAGAGGGTGTCGCACGACTTCCGACTCTTTCCATGCCATTGCTCTCCCCGCTTGCCCAGGCTGTCCGTCTCCGCTCCACCGTGCTGATGTTGGCGGTGCTGTCCGGCTGTGCCTCAGGCCCGTCCACCCCGGTGCAAACGCCGGCGGCACAGCCTTTGGCCGCTGCCGCGCCGTTGGGAGCCGCCTCAGAGGCCGACCAACGGTTCGCGCAATGGATCGCGGGTTTCCGCGCGTCGGCTTTGGCAGCCGGCATCGACGAGGCCACGCTGCGTGCCGCACTGGACGGCGTGCGGCTGCGTCCCCGGGCCATCGAACAGGACCGCAGCCAGCCCGAATTCACCCGCACCCTGTGGGACTATCTGGACGCGGTCATTTCGCCCCAGCGTGTGGCCATGGGGCAGCAAAAACTGGCGGAGTTTCGGGCCCAGGCAGACGCGGCGAGCGCGCGCTATGGCGTGCCTGATGCCATTTTGGCGGCGGTGTGGGGCATCGAAAGCAACTACGGCAAGAACTACGGCGATGTCTCGGTATTCGATGCCTTGGCGACCCTGGGCTTCGAGGGACGCCGAGAGAGCTGGGCGCGCTCCGAATTGATGGCCGCTCTCAAGATCGTGCAGCGCGGAGACATCGATCCCGGCCGCATGGTGGGGTCATGGGCAGGTGCGATGGGGCAGACCCAGTTCATGCCCTCGTCGTACCTGGCCTACGCCGTGGATGCCGATGGTGACGGGCGGCGGGACATCTGGGGCAGCATGGCCGACGTGCTGGCGTCCACCGCGCACTTCCTGGCCCGGTCCGGCTGGCAGAGCCAGGAGGCCTGGTGCACGGAGGTTCAGCTTCCCGACGACTTTGACCCGGCGCGCGCCGACTCCGGAGTCCGTCAAAGCACCGCACAGTGGTCGCAAGAGGGCGTTCGCACACCGGATGGCTCTCCCCTGCCTGCGATGGCCGAGGCGTCCATTCTGTTGCCCGCGGGTGCCCGGGGCCCGGCCTTTGTGGTGGGCCGCAACTTCCGCACCTTGCTTCGCTACAACAACTCGGTGAGTTACGCGCTGACCGTGAGCCTGCTGGCGCAGCGCATTGCGGGCGGCCCGGGCGTGCAAGCCCCCTGGCCGCGCGATGTCCGCGCGCTGACGACCGGCGAGATGAAAGCCCTGCAAACAGCCTTGAACCGACGCGGTTTCGACTGCGGCGCGCCTGACGGCCAGATGGGCCCGGCCACGCGCCAGGCACTGCGACAATACCAACGCAGCCAGGGACTGGCCGCCGATGGCTACCCCACCCCCGAGCTGCTGCGCCAGCTTCAACAGGACCAGAAAGAAGACACGCATGAGTGACCCCTTCATCGGGCCGGATGGCCTGGCACGCTGCCGATGGTGCGGCTCGGCACCGGAGTTTCTGAGTTACCACGACCAGGAATGGGGCTTCCCCGTGGCGGATGACGTCCGGTTGTTCGAAAAAATCTGCCTGGAGGGATTTCAGTCGGGCCTGAGCTGGCGAACCATTCTGGCCAAACGCGAGAACTTCCGCCGCGCCTTCAAGGGGTTCGATTTCAAGCAGGTCGCTCGCTTCGGCCCAGCCGACGTCGACCGCCTGCTGCAGGACGAAGGCATCGTGCGGCACCGGGGCAAGATCGAAGCGGTGATCCACAACGCCGCCCGGGCTCAGGAGCTGGTGCAAGAGGCCGGCTCGTTGGCGGCCTTTTTCTGGGGACACGAGCCGCAGCCTGATGCCCAGTCGGTGCCTCAATCGGCGTCCACCTCGGCCGCTTCCATCACGCTGTCCAAGGAGCTCAAGCGCCGCGGCTGGAAATTCGTCGGCCCGACCACGGTCTATGCCTTCATGCAGGCCATGGGCTTGATCAATGACCACGCGGTGGACTGCGCCCTGCGGCCGCGTGTCGAGACCGCCCGCGCCTCGTTCCAGAGACCGGCTTGAGAGCCGACAGAGGGGTGTGGGGCGGCGACGCCTCTCAGCCGTCGGATTGGCGCCCCGCCAGCCCAGTGGTCAGATACTGCTTGATCTTGTCGACCCGGGTGCCGACCGCCTTGACCGCGCTTTCCAGCGCCTCGGTGGTGACGCCCAGCGCTTCAGACCAACGCCGCAAAGCAGGCTCGCTGCTGATGTCCACATCGGCCTGCGACTGGGAATCTTCGGCGGCCTTCGTTTCCTGGACCATGGCTTTCTCCTTGATGGCTGGGCCCTTCATCAGCAAGCGATGTGCCCACCCTGCAGCCCTGCTCGCGGATCACACCACGAGGTGGTGCGCCGACATGTAGTCCTGGCGGAAGGCTTCGAAAGGCAGGGTGTCGGCCGCTTCGATCTGGGCCCGCTCCAGCAAAGAGGCTTGCGCTTCGTGTTCGAAGCGAGCCTGCACCTGCGCGGGCCAGGGCCGAGCCATCACTGCGGCGCGGCTCTGGCTCGACTGGGCCAGGCCAAAGCGCACATGGGCGTCATGGGGCGCCTGCTCCAAAGCCGCCACCACGCGGGCCGAGGGCAACAAGGTCATGTCCCGCAAGCCGGCAAGCGCAATCTGGCAGGCCCGCTGGAAGCGGTCGCCTCCCCAATGGGCATCCAGGCGCTGCGCAATGGGCAGACACTCGGTCAGGATGTCGTCAGCCCAAGCGGTGAGCGGGACCTGCTCGCCTTGGCGCTCCAGGTGCAGGCCGGGTTCGCGTCCCCGGGCCGCCACGGTCTGCTGGTTGCGTGCCAGTGCCGCAATCTCCTGGGGGGTATCCAGCGGGCTGTCCGACAACAGACAGTGCAGCAGGAAGACATCGAGAAAGCGCGCCGTGTCTTCGTCAATGCCGACCGGCAGAAACGGGTTCAGGTCCATGCAGCGGACTTCGACATATTCGACCCCCCGCTCACGCAGGGCATGCAGCGGCCGCTCGCCCGAGAAGATCACGCGCTTGGGGCGGATGCTGCTGTAGAACTCGTTTTCGATCTGCAGCAGCGAGGTCGACAACTGCTTGTAGCCGCCCTGCCCGTCGCGCACCCCGATGGCCTCATAGCGCGGATACGCGTGGGTCAAGGCCTCGTGCAGCGAGGCGGCATAGCCCTTGAGGCCGTTGTAGCTCACGGCCAGGGTGCTCTGTGCGTCGCTCTGGTAGCCCAGCCGCCCCATGCGCAGCGACGTGGCATGCGGCAGGTACAAGGTGCCCTCGCCCAGTGTCTGCAAGCCATGCGGCAGGTCTTTGACAAAGTCCTCCGTCACCGCCGGTGACGCGCCAAACAGCACCAGCAACAAGAACGACTGGCGACGGAAATTGCGAATCAGCCCGAAGTAATCGTCGTTGCTCAGGCCCGGCATCGACCAGTTGTAGTGAATGCCCGAGATGGTCTGCATCCGGCGTCCATAGCGATGCCCCAGCCCCATGCGGTAGACCGTCTTGGCGCGCCCCACATTGGAAGAGCCGTACTGCCCGATCGGGATGGTCTCATCCGCCGGCAGATCGCACGGCATGCTGCTGACCCAGAGCTGCTCGTCGCCAATGGCACGGTAGACGAACTGGTGGATTTCGGTCAGCTCTTGAAGGCAATCCTCCACGCTGGCATGGGCGCCCGTGACCAGCTCGACCTGCGACTCGCTGAAATCCGTCGTGATATGGGGGTTGGTCAGGGCTGAGCCGAGCGCGCGCGGATGCGGGGTGAGCGCCAGTTGACCCGAGGCGCCAATGCGCAAGCTCTCCTTTTCAATGCCGCGGCGCATGCCTTGCAGGCACTCCGGCGTCAGGCGACTCAGGCGTTCATTCAGGCGGGTCAAACGCACTCTCCTCAACTCAGATGGAGCCGCGAACTTATCAGAGATACGCGAACCTTGCTGGTCCTGTGTGAAATCGTGAATTACCCCGCATTCCACCAACTGATGCCCCTATCGGCGCCGGCCAATGTCCCCAAAAATAAAGGGCATGTGTCTGATCATCAAAAAACCCCTCGGACGCCGGATCGCACCCGACTTCCTGGAGAACGCCTGGCAGCGTAACTCCCATGGTTGGGGCTGCTTTCACACCCAGCAGGGCGAGGTGATCTGGACACGCGGCCTGTGCCTGCAGGGGCTGATCGACCACAATGCCCGCCTGCCCTTGAACGCCGAGGTGTATGTCCATTTGCGACGCGCCACCTATGGCGAGGTCAATCATGACATGGCTCACCCCTATGTCGTTCGACCCGGCTTGCTGCTGATGCACAACGGCAGCATCGCCCACCTGGCCCCGCCTGATCCGGCCCGCAGCGACACATCCGAGCTGGCCCGGCTGCTGCACGACATGCTGAGCGGCCTGAGCGATGCGCAGGCCTCGGCTCTGATCCGCTCGCAAGGCTTTCGGGCCCTCACGGCGCCGCTGATCGAAGGCTCGATGGTGATTCTGATGGACAGCCAAGGCCCGGTCCGCCTGGGTCGCGACTGGCACCGGGTGCAGAGCGGGGACTGGAGCGAGGACATGGCCGGCATGGAAGTGTCCAACTCGCACACATGGGGCCGACAACTGGTTTGCCACACCTGACAAGCGCATCCATCGCTCCCTACAATCGCTCAGGGAGTGATCATGAACTCAGGCAACTTAGGCGAAACCACCGCTGACTCGCAACCGGACCCCGGCCAATCCTTGGCCGTGATGGCCGAGTCGCTTTACCTCATCAACTTGCTGGTCTTGCCCGGCTTGGCCTTTGCCGCCTTGGTGTGGCTGTGGTTCAAGCACAAGGACAGCAGCTCGCCGCTGGCCCGCCAGCATCTCAAGCAGGCCACGTATGTCAGCGTGGTCGGCGGGGTGCTGATCGTCTGCCTGTCCACCGCGCTCATCGCGCTGGGCGGGTTCAACAAGCCTTGGACCTGGGTGGTGGTGATCACCTACTTCGTCTGCATCCATGGCGCCCTGGTCCTGTTTGGCATGTTGGGCCTGGCCAAAGCCATGTCGGGGCAGGCCTGGCGGTATCCGATCATCGGGCCGCGCAGCGACGTCTGATGCCCCCCTAATTCGCAGCGGCCTGCCCCCTTCCCATCAGGTGGAAAACTGGCATCATCGCCAGCATTCCAACCCTGGACTCAACGATGTCTGCCTCCTTCTTCAGGAACAGGCTGGTGTGTGGTTTCACTGGCATCCGGCACGTCACTCGCACCTGCCTTCTTGTCGCTTCGCTGTGGGGGGCCGCCTGGGCGGCTGATCTGCCCGCGGCGCTGCCGGCCTTCGGCGCCGACGCCACGCAGAACTCCGTGTCAGGGCTGTCGTCGGGCGCGTTCATGGCGGTGCAACTGCAGGTCGCATATTCGCGCTCCATCGTGGGGGCCGGCGTCATCGCCGGAGGCCCTTATTACTGCGCCGCAGACAACATGCTGTACACCTCCATCTGCATGGGTCAGGTGCCTTTCATGCCACCCAACGCGGCCCTGATGGCGTCCGCGGCCAAGCGGTTTGCCAAAGCACGCACCATCGACGGCCTGAGCAACCTGGCCCGTCGCAAGGTCTACGTCTTCAGCGGGACGGACGACACCATCGTGCGCCAGCAAGCGGTCGATGCCACGGTGCAATTCTTCAAGGACCTCGGCATGCCGCAGTCCAGTCTGAAGTATGTGAACACGCTGCCCGCCGGCCATGCCATGATCACCGTGGGCTCAGGCAATGAGTGCGCCGCCAATGCCGCGCCGTACATCAGTCATTGCAGTGTCGATAACCAGGGCTACGACCAGGCCGGCGACTTGCTGCAACACATCTACAGCCCGCGCCCCCTCCGTCCCCGTGCCGACAAGGCCGGTGGTCAGGTGCTGGCCTTTGACCAGCGCCCGTTCACCTCGTCGGCCTCCAGCTCGCTGGCCGAAACCGGTTTTGTCTATGTGCCCCCGGCATGCACTCAAGCCAACTCGCACTGCAAAGTGCATGTGGCCATGCACGGCTGCGGTCAATCGGCCCAGTCGGTGGGAGACAAGTTCGTCACCCAGACCGGCTACAACGAGTGGGCGGACACCAATCAGATGCTGGTTCTGTATCCCCAGGTCAACAAGTCGGAGTCGCCCTACAACCCATCGGGATGCTGGGACTGGTGGGGCTACACGGGCAGCAACTATGCCACCCGGGACGGCGTGCAGATGAAGGCGATCCAGGCCATGGTCAAGCGCCTGACCGAGCCGCACTGACCCAGTCGCATTGAAGGGGCACCGCCCCCCTCATGGCTGAATCAGACGTCAATGGCCGAGGTGGAGCCCGCCTTCTTGCGCAGCTCGAACTTCTGGATCTTGCCCGTGCTGGTCTTGGGCACCTCGCAGAAGATCACGGTGCGCGGCACCTTGAAGCCAGCCAGATGCTGCTTGCAATGCGCCACGATGTCTTCAGGCGTGGCGCGTGATCCCAGCTTGAGTTCCACGAAGGCACACGGTGTCTCGCCCCACTTGGGGTCGGGCTTGGCCACCACCGCAGCGGTCACGACATCCGGATGGCGATAGAGCACGTCTTCCACTTCGATCGACGAGATGTTCTCGCCGCCCGAGATGATGATGTCCTTGCTGCGGTCCTTGATCTTGATGTAGCCGTCCGGGTCCTGCACCGCGAGGTCGCCACTGTGGAACCAGCCACCGGCAAAGGCGTCCTCTGTGGCCCGGGGGTTCTTGAGGTAGCCCTTCATGGCAATGTTGCCCTTGAACATGATCTCGCCCATGGTCTGGCCATCGTGCGGCACGGGCTGCATCGTGTCCGGGTCCATCACGCACACCTCCTGCTGCAGGTGATAGCGCACGCCCTGACGCGCGTTCAGGCGGGCCCGCTCGCCGATGTCCATGCCGTCCCAGGCGTCCTGCTTGGCGCACACGGTGGCGGGGCCGTACACCTCGGTCAGCCCGTAGACATGGGTCAGATCAAAGCCCAGCTTTTCCATGCCTTCGATCATCGAGGCAGGCGGCGCAGCACCGGCCACCATCGCCTTGACGCCTGGCGGCAGGCCCTGCTTCATGGCGTCGGGCGCATTGACCAGCATCGCGTGCACGATCGGCGCACCGCAGTAATGGGTCACGCCGTGCTCGCGCATCGCGTCCAGAATCGCCTGGGCGTCGACGCGGCGCAAACAGACGTTGACGCCCGCACGCATGGCCACGGTCCATGGGAAGCACCAGCCATTGCAGTGGAACATCGGCAGCGTCCACAGATAGACCGCGTGCTTGGGCATGTCCCACTCCAGCACGTTGCTGATGGCATTGATGGCCGCGCCCCGGTGGTGGTAGACCACCCCTTTGGGATTGCCGGTGGTCCCGCTGGTGTAGTTGAGTGCAATGGCGTCCCATTCATCCGCTGGGGGCTGCCAGGCGAAGGCTGGGTCACCGCTGGCCACCAAGGCGTCATAGTCCAGGCCGCCCAGCGATCGGGTCGCGGGGCCATACAGCGCATCCTGCACTTCAATCACCAGCAGCGGCGTGGTCGAGGTGCGCAGCGCCAGCGCTTTGCCCATCGTGCCGGCCAATTCAGGGTCGACGATCACCGCCTTGGCCTCGCCATGGTCGAGCATGAAGGCGATGGCCTCGGGGTCGAGCCGGGTGTTCAAAGCGTTGAGCACCGCGCCGGCCATGGGCACCCCGAAATGCGCTTCGACCATGGGCGGCGTATTGGGCAGCAGCACGGCCACGGTGTCGTTCTTGCCGATGCCGTGGCTTTGCAAGGCACTGGCCAGTTGCACGCAGCGGCGATAGGTCTGCCCCCATGTCTGCCGCAGAGGGCCATGAACGATGGCCAGACGGTCGGGGTAGACCTGCGCCGTGCGCTGGATGAAAGTCAAGGGGGAAAGCGCCGCGAAGTTGGCGTCGCGACGAGGCAGATGCTGGTCAAAAATGGAAGGCACGACAGGAACCCTTTTTTAACGGCGACGCCCCTGATTACACCACCGCCGAATCCAGTTTCCGACTGCAGGCAGTGATCCCGCTCAGCTCGATGCCTTGGCCATCACCACGCATTCGCGCCTGAGCAAGGCCATGGCGTCGTTGTGCGAGGTCACGGCATCACTGAGCAGCAAGGGCTGCGCTTCTTGCAGGAACAAGCGCCACAGCTCCACATAGCCCTGACGCAGGGCGGCGGGGGCATGCGTTTCGATGAAGGCCTGCGCGCGCTCGGGGTGCAAACCGGATTTACGGATCTTGCGGATCAAGGTGGCGGCACCGGACTCGGTCAGGCTCACCTTGGGCGCACTGCCCGCGGCGATGTGCAGGAACGCGGTCAGCAGGGCGTCTTCATCCGTCTGGCCCAGCGTGGCCTTGCGCCATTCGTTGGAGGCGCTGCGCTCATGGTGATCGATCTCGGCCAGCGCATCTTCGATCCAGAAATAGCGACCCATGAAGGCCGCGGTTTGCGTGAACAGCTTGCGTGGGGACAAGCTGGCATCCAGGATGCGCGGCATGTCGGCCAGCACCGAGCCGCGCACGGTCTCGACGGCACCCTGCAGATGCGCGGGCAATTCGGGGGGGACGACAATGCCCTCTTCGCTGGCCAGCATGGGCTGGCGGCGCAACACGCCAATGGTCTTCTCGAACCCGATCCAGTCCGGCAAGGTATCGCGTCCCACGGCCTCGATCAACAGCGCGGTGCGGATCACGGCTTCGGCCTCCGCGCCAAATTCTTCCAGTTCATCGTCACCGACATCGAGCTGTGCCGCCATCCAGGTGGCCGCTTCGATCAGATCGGCAGCGTGCCGGCGCGTCGCCAGTTCGGCGCGGTAGTCGGCCAGGCTGCGCAGCGTCCATTTGGCCAGATGCGGGATCAACTCGTCGTTGAAGCCCTTGCGCTCGCTCATGCCAAAGTGGGTGCTTTGGGGCATGGCGATCAGGCGCTTGAGCATGTCAGACCCGCCCTTGGACCGCGACAGGAGCGTGTGATCGCGCAGCGACTCAGCAGCACGATGCAGATCGCCCTGACAGGACTCTTCCAGATAGAGGCTGATCAGGTTGACCATGCGCAGCCGCGCCTTCTCCAGTTCCGGGCGCAAGAACTCGCTGCCAAAGTAGCCGGCGATCTGCACCATCCCCTTGGGGGCCTCAACGCACATGGCGTCCAGCTTGGCCTGGTTAATCAGCCCACTGGCCACCCCGTACTGCAAGGCCTTTTCAAAAAAGGGCCGCGCGTCGTAAAGCGAGACAGCCGCGGGCGCGGTCTCTGGTAAGTCGGCTGCAGATGGCGGCGTGGGCTCTTTCATGGCACTTCCTGTTCGGGTCAGATCGCAGACTCTTCGTCCGGATCAATGGCAGCCTGGGTGACGCGGCCGCGGTCGGTGTCACCGGTCTCGACCTTGCCGTCGCTCTCTTCGGCTTCCTCCTCGTCGTCGCCCGACGCGTCTTCGCCTCGCAGTGCTTTGGCGCGCAAGACCAGCAGCATTTCGCAGAACAGGTCGGGACACTGGTAGCGCAGCAGCCACGCGAGTTCCATCCAGTCATGGTCGGACACTTCGTCGTGCTGCAGCACCGGGCGCACGTGGGCCGAGTTAAGCAACGCTTCTTCAGACAGCATCTGCCCGTCGTCTTCGACTGCATCGAAACTGCCGGTGCGCGCAAAGCTCTCGACGCGGCTCCATTTGTCGGCAAAGTAATTGGCCAGGGCTTCGCTGCCGCCTTCCAGGTCGCCCAGCGCCTCGAGGAATTCGACCGGGTCTGCGTCTTCGCGAAAGATGATCGAATTGATCATGCCCCGCAAGTGGGTATGGCGCAGATCCTTGTAGCGCTTTTCGATGACGACCGCGCGCGCGAACTGCTCGGGTGAGATCAACATGTTGATCACCGAATCCTTGGACGGGTCGTATTCGCGAATCACCGCCAGGATGTCCTTGGGCGGCAATTGTTCCAGCACGACCATCAGGGCGCGGTCCCCTTCTTTGTCGGCCAGGTCGACCAGAATGGCCTCGGCCCCGACGATGTCACCGGCGGCGATCAGGCTCTGGGTCTGTTGAATGAGTGCGATCTCGTTCATGGTGTGGGTGCTCGCTCAGTCTTTGCGGTCAAAGCCTTGTTCGGCCAGCCAGTCTGCACCGGCTTCGTCGCGCGCGCGGGCATCAGCCGCGTCGTCGCTCTCGACGTACTCGCGTGCTTCATCGTCATGGTCCTCGCGGTCTTCGTCGTGGTCGGCGTCGTCGTCCTCATCCGATGCGGCGGGCTGCCGGCCATCGGGTTTTTCGTACAGATAGGCCAGGGCCGCGGCCAGCGTCATGAATCGCTGGCCATCGGCTTGCTGCAAAAACGTCTCGGCCAGGGATTGCACCGCCGGCATGAGTTGCACGGCGCCGCGCAAGTCGTCCCAGTCCGGCACGTCGTCGATTTCGAGGCTGACCACCTGCTCCATCACGGCGGGCTCGATGAATCGGAAGCCTTGGTGAAACAGCACGGCCACCATCTCGGGCGCCGCCTGCGTCATTTGCAGCATGAAATCGAGCGATTTGCGCTTGTCCGCCAGTCGCTGGCGCAATACATCGCGGCCTTCGGTGTCAGAAGTCAGGTCATCCATTTCCGCCTGATAAGAAGCGCGCAAATCGTGAAAGGCAGGGGACAGGTTCATGGTTTGTAGAGGGGCCACGGTTCAGAGGGAGCGGGGGCAGGCGCAGCCGGTCAGAGCAGTGCACTGAAATAGTTCAGCCAGATGTCTCTTGCCGTATCGATGGGGCTGTCGAGCAGATTGCGGCGACGGTTGTCGTCATAGGCCAGGCGTTTGTCGGGGTCGGACAGCACATCGTAGGCTTCTTGCACCGCCCGAAAGCGTGCGGGGGCGTCCGGCGACGTGTTGCGGTCCGGGTGGTACAGAGAGGCCTTCTGACGGAAGGCTTTCTTGATGTCGGCCAGCGTGGCAGCGCTGCCGAGCCCGAGGGCGGCGTAGTGGTCGGTCATGTGCAGCCGATCTTAAATCACAGCCGTTCAAAGCGCAGGCCCGCGTGGCGAACCAGCCTGTCGATGAAGCGGTCGTCAAACAGGGTAGCGGGCGTCCAGAAGCCTCCCGCTTGTACCGTCGGACCCGTCCTGGCATGGTCCAGCGCCAGGCTCAGGGCGGCCTGTCCCAGCATCTTGCCCGTCGAGCCGTAGCCCGGGTCGCGGTCCCCCGTGACGCGAACCCGCAGGCTCTGGCCCTGGTCGGTTCGGCCCAAGAAGCGCAGGTCGTAGCGACCTGCCAACTGCGCCTCGGGACTGGGCCCCTCGCCGGGCTTGGGCAACAAGAAGCGCTCCATCAGGCTGCGCGCGGGCGAGATCACCACGCCGGCCATGAAGGCGGCCAGACCGGCCACCATCGTCAACGCGGCCATGCGGCCTTTGAGGCCCGAGCCGGTCAGCAGCCCTTCGTCATAGGTGAACTGGCCACCATAGGCCTTGCCCGACAAGGCATTGGAGCGGTGCACCACGCGCTCGTTGACTGCCGCCATGACGAAGGGCGCCACCCAGGCGTCGAAGTCGGCATCCCACTCGGCACCCATGACGGCGTGCTGGCGGGCCGTGAAACCATGTCCCGGGGGACACAAGGAATAAGGATTGCGCAACTCTTTGCGCAAGACCGGGTCGGACGCGGCTTCACGGACCACATTGATCATGCTGGCCACGGTGCCACCCGAGGCGCCGCCCTTGAGCGTCTTGACGCGCATCTTCACATGCGTCGCCGGCGCGCCAAACTGCTGACGCGCTTGCTGCTGCAAGAAGAACACGCCCATGTCGGATGGCACCGAGTCGAAACCACAGCAGTGCACGATGCGCGCGCCCGATTGCCGGGCCGTGGCCTCGTACCGATCGATCATCTGCTTGATCCATTGGGTCTCGCCGGTCAGATCGCAGTAGTCGGTGCCGCTTTCGGCACAGACCTTGACCAGCGTCTCGCCATACAGCGCGTAGGGCCCGACGGTGGACACCACCACACGCGTCTGCGCACACAGGGCGCGCAACTGCGCTTCGTCGCTGGCGTTGGCAACCAGGATGGGCAGCCCTTCGCCAGCGACACCCAGCCCGCGCTTGACCTCGTTGAGCTTCGATTCAGAACGGCCAGCGATGGCCCAGCGCAGGGGCTCTTTCTGAGCAGACAGGTAGCTGGCCAGGTATTGCGTCAGGATCTGACCGACAAAGCTGGTGGCACCGAATACGACGAGGTCATAGCTTGGAGCAGTCATGGTGACTCCTGTTGAGGGTCTGGACAACGGGAAATTGTAGGGGCTGGCTGGCGGTGTTCTAATGAATCATGACCGACCCCTTGCTGCTCACCACCACCCGTGTCACCACCTACCTGGGCGCCACGCTGCTGACGGGCGCCACGGGCTTCTTCTTTCGGCGTGACGAGGAGCTCTACCTGGTCACCAGCCAGCACGTGGTCCACGATGACCGGTCCGGGCATCTGCCGGACCGACTCGAATTCGAAGTCCACACGGATGCGGTGGACCTGACCCGCGTGGCATCCATGTCCCTGCCGCTGTACCGCGACGGCGTCGGCACCTGGCGCGCGGCGAAGGATCAATTCGGGGACATCGACGTCGCGGTCTTGAAGATCGACCGCACCACCTTGCCGTCGACCGTCTTGCTGCGCAGCTTCACGCCGGCCCACTTGCAGGACTGTTTGAATGAAATCGAAGTGGGCACGTCCTTGCTGATCGTCGGCTTCCCATTGGGCTTTCACGACACGCTGCACCACCTGCCTGTGGCCCGCCTGGCGTCCGTTGCCTCGGCCTTTGGTGTGCGCTTTCAGGGCCAGGGGCTCTTCCTGACCGACGCTCGCACGCACCGGGGCAGCAGTGGCGCGCCCGTCGTGATGCGAACCGCCACGGCCCAGAGCAGCGGGCTGCCCTGGAAGCTGCTGGGGGTGCACTCCGCCCGCATGGACATGGGCAACCGCGACCCGGATCAAGACGACGCCCTGGGCCTCAATTGCGCCTGGTATGCCGATGTGCTGATGCCTTTGTCCCGGCCGTCAGAAAGCACATGAAGCGGGGACTGAGGCGGCCTTTCATGTGCCTGTGGCCACGATGTCCTGCACCTCGCTGACTGCGGCATGCATGGTCCGCTTGACGGACTCGGATTGCAGGTTGGTCTGGGTCTTCACCACCAGCACCAGCTGACCATTGGCCGTGGCGTCTTCGACCAGGGCCGACAAAGGCGCCGCCTTCTTTTCTGCGCCCATCATCGCGCCGACGGTGCCGCCCAGGGTGGCGCCCCAGCCCAGCATCGCCAAAGGCGCAAGCAAAGGGCTGGCGACGAAAAGGCTGACATTGGCGGCCACGATGGCGACTTGCGCCAGCGCGCCGACCCCCGCGCCCACCACGCCCCCGATGGCGCCGTCGACCAGAACATCCTTGAGCGTGGCATCGCTGCTCGCACGCTTGTCGGGCAGCACGCTGGCCGAGTCCCCGGTAAAGAGCTGAATCTGATCAGCCGACACGCCCTGCGCCAGAAGCGTTTGCTCGGTGGCACGGGCCCGCGTCAGATCATCGAAAAACCCTGCTATCCAATGTGGTTCATCGTTCATTTTGTCGCTCCTTCCATGGATTGAGACCTGTCCGTTACCGGCTTCGATTCAGTCTACAGGCCGGTATCCGGGCTGACGGATAGACCCCATTGGGTCAATGGTTCACCGGCCTTGGGCACCCTGGTTGCTGAACAGGCACAACTCATGAAGGGACTGCACCATGGCCACCGTTTCTGCTTGGGAAGGCACCGCCACCGTCACACCTCGGCCCAAACTGGTTGAAAACATGGAGGCGGATGTCGCCGTGATCGGGGGCGGCATCACCGGCCTGAGCACCGCTTTGCTGCTGGCACGCGAAGGCCGCAAGGTGGTGGTTCTGGAGGCCCATCGATTGGGAGGTGGGGACACCGGCCGGTCCACCGGCAACTTGTACGCGACGGTGAGCGGCGGCCTGCACGCCGTGCGTGAGAAGTGGGGTGCCGATGTGGCGCGGCAGGTTGCTGCGTCCCGTGCCGAAACGGTGGACCGCATCGAGCAATGGGCGGGCCACATGACCGGCGGATCGGGGTTTCGGCGCTGCGGCATGCACATCTATGCGGGCTCGCCAGAGGCAGAGCAGCAGGTGCACCAGGAATTTGCGGCCGTCACCCAGGCAGGTCTGCCGGCTCGCTGGCTGGGTGCCTTGCCGCCGGGGCCGCCCGTCGCGACCGGACAGGTGCTGTTGATCGAGTCTCAGGCGCAGTTCCATCCCTGCGCGTATGTGCAGGCGCTGGCCACGCAAGTGAGCGCGGCAGGCGGTCACATCTTTGAACACACCGCGGCGCTCGAAGTCGATGCCGCCGCCCATATCGTGCGCACCGATTCAGGCACCGTGCGGGCGCGCTACATCGTGCTGGCCACGCACTCGCCCAGTGGCTTCCATGTTGTGCAGGCTGGCATGGTGCCTCATCGTGAGTACGGTGTCGCAGGACCGGTGCCCGCCTTCCCTGCCGGCATCTTCTGGGCCCTCGGACACGAACGCTTGTCGGTGCGCAGCGCCGAGACACCCCAAGGCCCCCTGCTGGTGTGTGTGGGCCAGGATTACAAGACCGGCCAGCATGACGCGGTGGCTGCGTCCCATTCACTGCTGGACGCAGCCCGCCGGCGTCTGGCTTTGTCCGACGCCTTCGAATGCGCATTCAACTGGTCGGCACAGAACTTTCAGTCGCCCGACCTGCTGCCCTACATCGGGCAGGACCCGTCCGGCTGCTACATCGCCACCGGCTTTGGCACCGACGGCCTGGTGTACGGCACCCTGGCCGGGCAGATCATCAGTGATGCGATTCTGGGGCGAAGCAACCCATGGGCCGATTTGTACAAGGCGACCCGGTTCACGCCCATCAAATCTGCGCGGGGCTTCGGCGAAGAAACCGCCGCCGTGATCAAGCTGGTCGTACAAGACTACCTGGCGCACCCTCAGCATGAAAACCTGCAAAGCCTGCGCGCAGGAGACGCGGCCATCGTGGATTGGCAAGGCGAGCGCGTGGCCGCATACCGCGACCCGCAGGGCCAATTGCACCTGGTCTCGCCCGTGTGCACCCACCTGAAATGCCAGGTGCACTGGAACCCTCTGGAAACCAGCTGGGATTGCCCTTGTCACGGCAGCCGCTTTGCGCCCGACGGGCGCGTGCTGGAGGGGCCCGCGATCGAGCCCCTGGCGCGCAAATCCCTGCCCACCATACCCATCACACCCGCTGCCTGAACGTCATTTTGAGCGCGGGTCGAGCGCAGTCAGGCGCGGTTCAGGCGCAATAGAGGCGGGCGCAATGGGCGGGGGTGGTTGCGCGTCACTTGTGCGGCAAGGTTTACCGGTCTGTGATGTCTCAGACCACGAAGCGCCACACCACGTAGAAGTGGCAGGCCGTGCCGCCCAGCACAAAGAAGTGCCAGATGCCATGCGCGTGTTTCAGCCGGTGGTCCAGCACATAGAAGGTGATGCCGACCGTGTAGAGCAGGCCACCTGCCAGCAACACGATCCAGCCTGGCGCCGGCAAGCTGGTCATCAGCGTTGAACCGGCAGCGACGCCGGCCCAGCCCATCACCACGTAAAGCGGCACGGAGGGAACGGTCGCGCGGCCCCATCCCAGCTCTTTGACAATGCCGACCAGCGCGAGCGCCCATTCCATGAACAGCAGGCCGTAGCCCAAGGGACCGTGCAGGGTCACCAGGGTAATGGGCGTGTAGGTTCCGGCAATGAGCAAATAGATGGCGCAATGGTCGGCCTTGGCCCAGAATTCTTTGCTTTGCCCGCGCGCGCAGTGGTAAAGCGACGAAGCCGCATACAAGGCCACCATCGTCGCGCCGAACACACTGGCGCCAATGAGCGTGCGCCAATCGTCACCGGCACTGGCGCGTGCAATCAAGGCTGGCGCCCCCAATAGCGCCAATGCCAGACCCAGCAAATGGCTGGAGGCATTGAGCCGTTCACCGCGGTACATCGACCCTCCCTAGCGGTCTGCAAGCCAGGATCGCGCTTGCGTCATGGTGTCAAAGATGCGGGTCGGGAAGGCGTTTCTGCTCAATTCGGCGTACCGCTCGACCAAGGCGATGACGTCGCTGGACGTGGTCACCACCGCAATCCAGATGTTGTCGTTGGTCTTGGCCGCCGCGTGGTCCACCGCTGCGACATGGTCGACATCAAAAGGCCCCAGATCGAGTCCATCCACCGCCACGAAATCATTGATCACATAGCGCAGGTTGTCAAAGCGCGGATCGGACTCCGTGCGTTCGACCGGCTCGATCAGATCCCTGCTGGTCAACACGCCAAAGTAGCGCTTGATGACCCCTCGGGGTTCCCAAATCAGTTCATACGACATCCCACTTCCCTCATCTCTGGTCTTCTTGAGCCAGTCGCATCCTCACGGCGACCCGCCAGACATAGTGTGCCCGACGAACGACGCCTGGCGCCGCAGAAATATTCAACCAAATGGTTGACAAATGCAGCAGTGCCCCATACATTCAACCACATGGTTGAATTACAAAATACACGACTGGATGCGGTGTTCCACGCGCTGAGCGACGCGACGCGACGCCGCATGCTTCGCGAACTGAGCGCCGGCGAGCGCACGGTGACGCAATTGGCCGAGCCCTACGACATGTCCCTTGCCGCTGCTTCCAAGCACGTCAAGGTACTCGAAGGGGCGGGGCTGATACGTCGAGAGGTTCGCGGTCGCGTCCACATGTGCAGCATTGAAGCCGCGCCTTTGTCTGAAGCCCAGGCCTGGCTGCAGTTCTATGAGCGCTTCTGGACCGGCCGTTTGGACAAGCTGGAAAGCCTGTTACGGGCGGACCCGCCCCCATCCCATCACCCTGACCACAAAGGAAAACGATGATGTCTGCCCTTCACACCTCCCCTGTCGATTTCGGCACGCTGAGCGAGCCGACCACCTTGACCTTGCAGCGCCGATTGCCTGGCCCCATCGAGCGGGTCTGGTCCTACATCATGGACAGCGACCTGCGCAGCCAGTGGCTGGCTGCCGGCGCCCTGCGCCCCCAGGCCGGCGCATCGTTCGAACTGGTATGGCGCAACGACACCTTGTCCGCCTCGGCCGACGAGCGGCCTGCCGACTTTCCTGAAGAATCTCGCGCCACTTGCACCGTCACGGAAGTCGAGCCCCTGCGCCGACTCACCTTCGAATGGCCCGGCGCCGGCGTTGTGACCTTCACACTCGATCCGGTCGGTGACGAGGTCCTGTTCACGGTGACGCATCGTGATCTGACCGACCGGCGTATGCGCGTGATGGTCGGCGCCGGCTGGCACATGCACTGCGACATCCTGACCGACCGGTTGTCAGGATCGAAGCCGGCTTCATTCTGGAGCGGGTGGCTGCGCCTTCGGGATGAATATGAGCGCCGCATGGCGGATGCGGCAACCGTCTAGGCCCGCCAAACCCATCAGGAATGGCACTTGCCCCGCACCGTGGCAAGCAGCGCGATGCCCCGCCTGCTTGTCCACTCTTGTGCCAAGGTGACCATGTTCGAGACCGTTGAAACGACTGTGCAATCTGCCGTCGAATGGCTGCGTCTCTTCGTGGAAAGTCTGGGCGCATTCATCATCGCAGCCGGGGTGCTGGTCGCCATCTTGGGGTTGGCGCGGCACTATTTGAGCGGCAAGGCCGAGCAAGGCTTCACGCCGATTCGCCTGGCCTTTGCGCGGTACCTGACGCTGGCCCTGGAGCTTCAGCTGGCTGCGGACATCTTGTCGACATCCATCGCGCCCACATGGGACCGGATCGGCAAGCTCGCTGCGATTGCCGTCATCCGGACCGCCCTGAACTTCTTCCTCAGCAAAGAGATCGAGGCCGAGCAACGGCAAGAAGGCCCCGATCCCTTCGTCAAATAGCCGCAGCGGCAGACGCCATCCGAGTCTGGGTTTGCCGCAGGACCGTGCCCAGGATCGCCAGCCCTTGTTCAATCTCGGCGGCCGTGCTGTTGAGGCGAGGCATGAACCGCAGGCAATGCGGCCGTGCGCCGTTCACCAACAGCCCTTGAGCGCGGCACGCCTGAACAATGGTCGGCGCCGTGTCGGCCCCCAACTCCAGAGCGAACAGCAGCCCATCGCCGCGTACTTCACCCAGCCCCTCACGTGCGGCCAGCGCTTCAAGTCCGTCACGAAGCAGTTGTCCCATGGCCCGGACGTGGGCCAGAAAATCGGGTTGACTCAACACGTTCAACACTGCCAGGCTCACCGCGCACATCAAGGGGTTGCCGGCATAGGTTCCGCCTTGGTCACCATGCTCGAACACGCTGCAGTGCTTCTGCGCCAGCACCGCAGAAATGGGCACGCCACCGCCCAGTCCCTTACCCAGCGTCAGGATGTCGGGCTTGACGCCATAGTGCTGAAAGCCAAACAGTTCACCCAGGCGCCCGCAGCCGGTCTGCACCTCGTCAAAGATCAACAACAGACCCCGCTCGTCGCACAACTGACGCAAGGCTTGCATGAAGGCACGGGTGGCCGGCCGCACGCCCGCTTCGCCCTGCACGGGCTCCAGCATGATGGCCACGGTGCGCTCGCTCAGCGCCCGGTGCACCGAGTCAAGGTCATTCAGCGTGGCCTTGGCAAAGCCCGGCATGTTGGGCGGAAACAAAGCATCCCAGCCTGCTTTGCCGCTGGCCGCCATCGTGGCCAGGTTGCGCCCATGAAACGCGTTGTCAAAGGTGATGATTTCAAACGCCCCCGCTCGTGCCCTTCCCCCGGCCGCCCGTCCCCACTTGCGCGCCAGTTTGATCGCCCCTTCATTGGCCTCTGCCCCCGTGCTGCCAAAGAAGACCTGATCAAACCCGCTGAGCGCGCACAAACGCTGAGCCAGCTCCAATGACGGCAGGTTGTACAGCGCTGGGCTGGGCGTGAGCAGTTGAGTGGATTGCGCTTGCAGCGCCTCGGTGATGACGGCCGGGCAATGCCCCAGCGCATTGACCGCCCAGCCTTGCAACCAGTCCAAATAACGCCGCCCCGCCTGGTCCCACAGCCAGGCACCCTCGCCACGCACGAATACGTCGGCGGGGCGTGCCGTCACGGGCATCAGATGCTGGTATGGGGATGGGTATGGGATCTGGACGGTGGTCATGGTCAAAGGCCTTTCATAGGACGGGACAAAGAAAAAGGCCACGGGGGTGAGCCGTGGCCTTCGGGGGAGGAATCGGGTGATCTGTTTACGTCTTCACCATCTCAACCTCGCGCGCAGGCCACGGCAACGAGCGACGGGCTCGTGCGGCTCGGGCTGCTGCTGCGGCGATGCTGAGGAAAATGTGATGCATGGGCGAGATGGTACAAGAAAGCACAGCGGCGTGGCTTTTTTTGTGCCCCCGACGTCAATCAACTCTGATGAGTCAACACCACGGCTTGCGCCCCTACAGACCATACCGTTCCACCGTGCGCGATGGCGTAGGTCTGTGCCTGTGCTCGGGTTGAGAACCACAGGTTGGGATACCCCGCTGCGGCATGCAACAAATCAAGGTGGGGCAACTGATCGATTGCGATGCCCGGCAAAGCCTGGCTGTAGTGCTCCCAGCTCGCATAACCGGCCTCAATGGCCAAGGTGCGCAAAAGATGTTTGCGCTGGACCCTGTCGCGTTGCTTGTACAACTGAGGCAGCGAAAGGTCACGCAGCGTTTGAGTGGCCAAGATGCGCCGCAGCACAGGCAGCGATGCCCTCAATGAATCCGAGGTCGCTGCACGGTGAAGTTGTTTGGCCAAAGCACGAACAACGTCTGTGGCTTGGGGCCGTAAAGGCTGAATGGAAGGGTGTGGTTGCATACCAGCTCCTGAAGCGTGCCCTGCTCGCTGTGGGCCTGTGGAGGGGTATGCAAGCGCGAGGCTTGCGTATGAACGGTGCCAATACTTTCGCGAGACGGGCGCCCGGTGAGCCCGTACCGATTATATAAGAGCCCCGGGCGTTTGGTACAGATGGGTCTATGCACCGGCCGACGTCGTCGCGGAGGTTGGCGCCCCAGTCTGCGGGGGCTGGGTGCCGTCGGACTTGCGGCGTTTCCTGCCGCTGGCAGTCTTGCGGACTTGGTTAGCCGGTATGGTTCTCTTGCCGACGCGCTTCTTCTTTGCCAGTGCCATTTTGGGTCCTTTGAATCAAAAGACCCAGGATACGCGTGCACTGCTTATCCCGCGACTCCTGAAGCGCCCCATCCTTGACGGGCTCAGGGGTACTCCAGCATGCCACATCCTTTCGGTCGACTCGCATCATTTGCACGCCGGCAAATCGCCCCACCTCTGGCGCTCAGGCGTTGAGCGAGGCCATCGCAGCCTCAGGGTAGCGCGTGCCGGCCACTGGGTGGGCAGCCAACAGCTCGGCTAACTGCGCGCGCTGCGCATCACTGAACGCGATCTGAGCGGCGGCCGCATTCTCATCCAGCCGTTCAATGCGGCGGGTACCGGGGATGGGGACGATGTCCTTACCCCGATCCAGCAACCAGGCCAGCGCCACTTGAGCCGGCGTGTGGCCCCAGGCTGTGGCGAGCTCGCGCAAGGCATCGGCCAGCGCCAGATTGGCCGACAGGTTGTCGCCCTGAAAACGCGGGTTGGCGCGGCGCCAGTCGCTGCCCTCTAGGCTGTCGGCGCTGCGGATGGTGCCGGTGAGGAAGCCGCGTCCCAGCGGGCTGTAAGGTACCAGCGCAATGCCCAGCTCGCGGCAAGTGGGCAGGATCTCGGCCTCCACATCGCGGGTCCACAGCGAGTACTCGGTTTGCAGGGCCGCAATCGGGTGCACCGCCGCAGCCCGGCGCAACGTGGCGGCCGAAGCTTCTGATAGACCCAGATGGCGCACCTTGCCCTGGCGCACCAGATCGGCCATGGCGCCCACCGTGTCCTCGATGGGCACGGTCTTGTCAACCCGGTGTTGGTAGTACAGATCGATGTGGTCCACGCCCAGGCGCTGCAGGCTCGCCTCGCAGGCCTGGCGGACATAGGCCGGGCTGCCGTCAATGCGCAGAATCTTGCCGTCAGGTGTGCGCACATTGCCGAACTTGGTGGCCAGCACGACTTCGCTGCGGCGCGCGCTCAATACGGGCGCCAGCAGGCGTTCGTTGGCACCCATGCCGTACATGTCGGCCGTATCGAGCAGCGAGATGCCCACGTCCAGCGCGTGGTTCAGCACCGCCAGCGAGCGGGCGTCGTCGGCCGCGCCATAAAAATCGGACATGCCCATGCAGCCCAGGCCCAGGGCCGAGACTTGCGGGCCGTTGCGGCCGAGGGTGCGTTGCGGGAAGGTGATATCGGTTCGAGTCATGACAGGGCTCCTGTGGGTGGGTCGGGCGTCAGGGCAACATGCCCCGTCGGCTGCCAGCCAGTCTGCGCCCCCGGCGGGCGATGCGCCATGGCCCTTGCTCCGCCATGCTTGCCTGATCCTGCGGTTTGGCGCCCCTGCTTGCCCATATGGACCTTCGGGATTGCACAATCGGGCCCATGCTCGAATCCGCCTCCCGCTTGGAAGCCTTGCGCCAGGACGCCCTGGCCATCGCCCTGCGCCACGCCATCGGCGATGGCCTGCATGATGGCCGCGTGCCCGGCTTGCAACTCATCCGCGCCAGCGCGCCGGCCCAGCCCTTGCCGGCGGTGTACGAGCCCGGCCTGGTGCTGGTGCTGCAAGGCCGCAAGCAAGCCACCCTCGGCACCGAGGTGCTGCACTACGACCCGCTGCACTGCCTGGTGGTGTCCATGACGCTGCTGCCGGTCGGCCAGATCACGCACGCCAGCGCTGATCAGCCCTATCTGTGCCTGCGCCTGCACAGCAGCCCGACCGATCTGGCGGCGCTGATGCTGGAGGCCGGGCCATCTGCCGCACCGCCCCAGGCCCATGCCCAAGTTCATGAGGGGCCGGCCCGCGCGCTGAACCTGGCCCCGGTGAGCGTGGACCTGCTGGATGCCGCCGTGCGCCTGCTGCGACTGCTGGACGCGCCGCAGGACGTGCCCGTGCTGGCGCCACTCTTGCAGCGTGAAGTGTTTTACCGCGTGCTGACCGGCCCTTTGGGGCCACGCCTGCGCGCCCTGGCGCAGGCCGACAGCCAGACGCGCCGCATCGCCCGTGCCATTGAGTTGCTGCGCCAGCGTTATGACGAGCCACTGCGCGTGGATGAGCTCGCGGCCGTGGCACACATGAGCCCTTCGACGCTGCATCTGCATTTCAAGCAGATCACGGCCATGTCGCCCCTGCAGTATCAAAAGCAGCTGCGGCTGCACCAGGCGCGACGCCTGATGCTGGCAGAAGGCCTCGATGCCGCGTGTGCGGCCCTTCAGGTCGGCTATGAAAGCCCCTCGCAATTCAGCCGCGAATACCGGCGCTTGTTCGGCAACCCACCCAAAGCTGATGTGACTCGCGTTCAGGCTGCCAGCCAATGAGTTACTGCTTTGCGGGGTTCACCTCGACCACCGGCTCAAAGCCGCCGAAGATCATGCGTTTACCGTCAAAAGGCATAGGCGGGTTGCCGGGCGTGGACGGATCCATCCGCGGGTCTTCCATCATTTTCTTCATGGCGGCATCACGCGTGGCCTTGTCCGGCCATTCGACCCACGAAAAGACCACGGTCTCGTCGGCCGTGGCCTGAACTGCGCGGCGGAAGTCGGTGACCTTGCCATCGGGGACATCGTCACCCCAACTTTCGATGACCCGGATCGCACCCAGCTCGATGAACATCGCATCGAAATGGCGCGCGTGGTCGATGAACTGCTGCTTGTTGGCGGTGGGAACCGCAATCACGAAACCATCGATGTATGCCATGTCTTCGCTCCTGTGATGGGTGGGCGACTATCGAGCGCCAAGATAATCAAACACCACCTCTCCGAGGCCCAGTGTCAGATCAGCGATGAAGTGCTTGGCGCCAATGATCTCCAGCACGGGTAGATCTGCCACCGGGGCCAATGCATGCGGGTAGAGCTGCAAGCTCGATGGGCCAGACCAGGCTCCGTGCATTGAAATGTCCTTCAGGCCATACCGCACCAACTCACAAATGCGAGGCGTGCCATCCACATGCGGAATGATCTTCAGCAAGAAGCCCGGCGTGGCCTCCAACTTCTTGGCTTCTGCTACCGCGTCCAAGGTGATGTGCTTGTAGCCCATGGTGCCCTCGGCAATGCGGACGGGACCATAGTCAAGCGTGCCGACCAGGGTGTCGAGATGCACGTCCAACTTCGGGTAGGCCAGCTTCTTCGGAAAGCCCCAAAGCTCGCGACCGCCCGCGATGGGAGGGTGATCATCCAGATACATGGCCAAGGTGTAGCCACCCGCTTCGCCGTTGAAGGTGACGGGAATGACCTGACCGCTCTCCGTGTAGTCGCCAAAGCCCGTTGAATCGGGCATGCGAATGAACTCATAGTTCACCAGCGGCTTGGTCAAATCGAGTGCCAGGGGCTCGGGCACCAGAGCGCGCAACTTCGCTGGGTCCGTGCGATAGGTGATGACGAAATACTCTCTTTTGACGAAGCGGTAAGGCCCCACCGGAAAGGCAGGGCTGGTCAGCGGCATAGCAAAAGCGGTACGTTTGACGGTGGCGATGTCCATGGCAAGGTCCGTTGTTGGCGTTGCGTCAGTAACCATGCCATGCAACAGCCCTCTATCCACTCATTACCTTGTTTGTGCCAGGGATACGCTTATAGACCGTGCTCATACAATCAGTCGCGGGCGCAACCTTTGGCTCAAAGTGAGCGGAGGCTGTGTTTCGGCAGACCTTCTTGACTTGTGAGGGAGTAGCCTGTGCACACGTTTCACATCTACCGCTTCGATCCGGACCAAGACTCGCGGCCGCGCATGCAAACGGTCCAACTCGAAGTGGATGCCGACGACCGCATGCTGCTCGACGTCCTGATCAGGCTCAAAGCACTCGACCCGAGCTTGAGTTTTCGCCGTTCCTGCCGCGAGGGCGTCTGCGGATCAGACGCGATGAACATCAACGGCAAGAACGGGCTGGCCTGCCTGACCAACATGCGCAGCCTGCCTCAGACCGTCGTGCTCAAACCCCTACCCGGCTTGCCTGTGGTGCGCGACCTGTTCGTCGACATGAGCGGATTCTTCAAGCAATACCACTCGATCAAGCCCTGGCTGGTCAACGCCGACCCACCGCCCGAGCGGGAACGGTTGCAGACTCCTATCGAGCGAGACGAACTCAACGGCCTGTACGAATGCATCCTGTGCGCCTGTTGTTCTTCGGCCTGCCCGAGCTTCTGGTGGAACCCCGACAAGTACGTGGGACCGGCGGGCCTGCTGCAGGCCTACCGCTTCCTCGTCGACAGTCGCGATCAGGCAACTGGCGCGCGACTCGACGACCTTGAGGATCCGTATCGCCTGTTCCGCTGCCGCACGATCCTGAACTGCACAGATGTCTGCCCGAAGGGGCTGAACCCCGCGCAGGCGATCGGCCAGATACGCGGCATGCTGGCAAGACGGGCGCTGTGAGTGGTTGGGGCCTTGAATCCCTTGCTCGCGGCAATAGCTGTTGCTGCTCGAATCAGTTTCCGATAATATAAGGTGCATAGTAAATGCACCTTAAGGCGTACCATGAGTACCGCACCGTATCCCCACCCCGCCTTTCCGGCGTTCTTTGACCTTGTTCCACGCATCCATCTGTACGATCCCCTAGCTGAGTTGCTGGGCTCGGCTCAGGGCGGAGTGCTTGAATACGGCTACGCTGACGCAGTGCGCCTGGCCGGACATTCATGTCCTACAGTGGCCAGCGCATATTGGATGTGCGTGCGAGCTCTGCGTGAGTTGTATCCGCAGTCACTGCCGGTGCGCGGCAACATCAAGGTCAGCGTGCGCGATCCGATGGATGTCGGCACGACTGGGGTTGTGGCCAGCGTTGTCGGTCTCTTGACGGGTGCCGCATCAAGCGGCGGGTTCAAAGGAATCGGCGGGCGATTTGTTCGCCGTGATCTGTTGGCATTCTCTACCCCGATCGACACGGACTTGCAATTCACCCGCACAGACACCGGCGCAAGCGTTCGTGCCCAGGCGCGGCCGCAAAGCGTGCCGGCAGATCCTCGGACCATGCCTCTGTTGGCCCGGTGCCTGAGCGGCGAGGCCAGCGAGGCTGAACGAACGGAGTTCGGCCAACTGTGGCAACAACGGGTGCAGCGGATTTTGCTGGACCACGCCAACGACGATGCGGTGTTCTCCGTGATCAGCGAATGAGCTGAGAACGCCTGCCCAAAGAGCATGAATCCCGAGGAGGTTCTTCGACTTGGAGCCGTCCTGCTGGAGAAGTCATGGTTCAGCGCTTCTGGCAACAGGGGGGCGATACAGACGCAAAATGCTCGCACGCACTTTCTGATTCTGCGTGATGTCGGCCAGCGTGTAACGATCCAGGACCGCTTGAAATGCATCGGCGGCTTCGGCCAGGACCCCTTTAAGACCACAGTGCCGCACAAGGGCACAGTTGCTCTCGCCCGAGGAAAAGCATTCAGCGGGGATCGCATCCCCTTCGGTCTGCCTGACCACCTCACCAATCGATATTGCATCAGCTGATCGGGCCAATATGAGGCCGCCTCCCTTGCCGCGCACGGTTTCGATCCACCCCCCCTTGGCCAGCTGGTGAACCACCTTCGTCAAGTGGTTTTCCTTGATGTCGAAAGCGGTACAGATCTCGGCAATGGTCGCGCGGCGATTCGGCTCTGCAGCCAGATACATGAGCACGCGCAGGCTGTAGTCGGTAAATGCGGTGAGTTTCATGGGTTGACCAGCAAAGATGAAGAGGCCGAAGCCTCTCCAATGGTGTTAACGCTCCGTCACAGCCGGACCGGCGCCAATGGGTACTCGCTCCCCTGACGAGCGCCGCAACAAGGCCATCGCATAGATTCCAAGGAACAGACTACCCGCCGCGAACACGATATCACCTGGCACCCGAAGCCAAACCAATCCCTCCATCAGTTTGGAGTGGATGACTTCAGGCGAGCGGGCATACCAAAGACCCTGAGTGACGCTCTCATAGGCTTGATAGACGCCCGCCGGCAAGAGCGACAGGAAAACCATCATGGCAAGGCCGATGTTCAGGCTCCAAAAGGCCGGCTTGAGCAGCTGGTCTGCGTGCAAAGCACGATCGAACAGGCCGCGCAGGCAGAACAACATCAAGCCGATGCCCAGCATGCCATACACACCGAACAATGCTGCGTGACCATGGGCAGCCGTCATATTGAGGCCCTGTACATAGTAGAGCGATGCCGGCGGATTGATAGCAAAGCCCAGCAGGCCTGCACCCACTGTGTTCCAAAAGCCTACGGCAACGAACGACAAGATGACCCACTTATATGCATTCAGCCAGGCGATGTTCTTTGAGCGTCGGTAGGTTTGCAGTGCTTCCAGGCCAATCAATGTCAATGGCACGACCTCAAGCGCGGAGAACACGGCGCCCACTGCGATGACCGAAGTCGGTGTGCCCGTCCAGTACAGGTGGTGCAGCGTCCCCAAGATGCCCCCGAAGAGGAAGACGATGGTTTCGGCGACGATCGCCCGATTGGCTGACTCAGCCCGAACCAAGCCCAGGTTGGTGAAGATCAGGGCCACCACAGCCGTGGCGAACACTTCAAAGAAGCCCTCAACCCACAGATGCACCAGCCACCACCTCCAGTATTCGATCATCGAATAGTGGGTGTGTTGATCCCAGGTCAATGACGTGGCGTAAAAGCCGCCAATGCAAGTGGCTGATAGGAAGACCATCGCAATGAGGCCTCGCGTCTCTGACGGTGTCCTCAACGCAGGCCACAGCGCGCGACCCAGCAAGAAGACCCAGAACAGCAAACCAACGAAGAGCAGCCATTGCCAGAAGCGGCCCATGCTGGTGAACTCGAGGCCTTGATTGCCGAACCAGAAACTGAAGTCTACGCCGCGATGTTGCAGCGTGCCCAGCCATCCGGTGATCGTCGAACCGAGCACAACGACGATGAGCGCCCAGAACAGAACGTCCACCCCCAGCTTTTGCAGCTTGGGTTCACGCCCTGACAACAGGGGGGCCACATAGAGCCCGGTGGCCAGCCAAGCCGTCGCAATCCAGAATATGCCGATCTGCGTGTGAATGGTGCGGCTGATGGTGTATGGCAAAACCTGAGCCAGCGGAATGCCGAAGAACGACTGGCCCTCGACCGCATAGTGCGCGGTGATGGCGCCCATGCCGATTTGCAACAGCATCAGGCCAATGACCACGAAGAAGTATTTCCGTGTGGCCTTCATAGACGGCGTAGGCTTGGCACCTCGCAAAGGATCGGTCTGCGGCACAACCGCGTCTCCTTCCTCTGCGTCGCCCTTATGCAGCCACAACATGGCGGCAATGCCCGCCAGCAACAAGATGATGCTGACCATCGACCAGATCGCTGCTGAAGCGCTCATCGTATTGCCCACCAGCGGCTCATGAGGCCAATTGCTGGTGTAGGACAGATCGCGCTCACCCGGACGGTCCGTCGCAGCTGCCCAGGCCGACCAGAAGAAGAACGCGGCCAATGCCCGGCGGCTCTCTGCGTCCGGTAGCACGTCTTCTGTCATGGCATATTGGTCACGCAGCTTGTCCAGCGAAGGGTCGATGCCGAAAAGCCCCTCGTAATGGGAAGCAACCTGAGCCATAGCCTTCGCTCGCTCTTTGGACACCGTGACCGTGCCGTTGATGTCATCGTAAGTGTTGCGGCGCATCTCAGCACGCACTCGTGCACTGACCGAGGCTTGATCGGTTTCGCTGAGCGCCACACCCTCTGATGTTTTCTCTGCGGCCTGCTTCTCACTCGTGAGGATCGCTTTCAGCGTGGACGCCTCGCGGTGCAACCAGTCTGCCGACCAGTCAGGGGCAACGTAAGCACCGTGTCCCCAGACCGTGCCCAGTTGCTGACCGCCCGCGGACAGCCAAGCCTGCTGGCCAAGCTGAATTTGCTCGCGTGTGTACAGAACATCACCATCGGTGGTGATGACTTGCTTCGGGATCGGCGGCGCAGAGAGATAGATCTCCCACCCCAGGTAGCCAAGCGCCCCGAACGACAAAACAAAGATAAGACCGAGCCATTGCCACAGCCTGCTGCTGCTTTTCATGGTGACTCCTATTTGAAGGAAAGAGCTTGCGTCAAAGAATCAGTTGCCGCCACAGGCGCCGCAGCATTGATCACCACCGTGATCACTCGATCGCTTGGTGATGCGCACCTGCCAAACCTCGGGTCCGCTCGCCAGATAGTCCCAGGAGAACTGATCCGGCTGTTCGGCCTGCATCTGGTAGTAGAGGGGCTTGGGATCGTGGTCGTTGACGATTTCCATGGCCTGAGCCGGAGCCAGACCGCGGAAGGTCTCAAAGATGAGTGGATGGCGCTCACGCGGCAGGATCTCGCGAACGTCTATTTTTGGGGTGGAGGTAGAGTTAGGCATGGCGTTGTGTCGCTTTGGTTATAAGGTGCATTTGTTATGCATCTATTATGCAAGCCATCCGAACCCATACGAAGAATTCGATGAAAGACCCTCGACTGCTCAGTGACTATCGAGGATCAAACGCGTGTGATCCTGGCCTTCTATGACGCCAGCCATGTTGGCCAATCCGTATCAGGGCATGATCTCCACGTATTCGTAGACTTCACAGTCTGTGATCTGTTTGCGCACGGCCAGCGATGCCCGCTCGAACCAGCCGACTGGGTCGTACTTGTCAATTTCTCGCCCCATGAACCTGAGCAGGTCGCAAATCGGCTCCACGACATTTGCGCGATAGCGGTCGTCACATTTCACATATCCCAGGTACATGTTCTTCATGCAGTTGCCGCGACACCATGAATAGGCTTCACAGCTTTCACAAGGCATGGCTGGTGAAGGTTGTAGGGGGCTCTTCTTGAGCCAATTGGTCTTCACGTCGCCCATTTTCATTTCGGGCGCGTACATCATGTCGGGGCAGGGGTAAATTTCTCCATTGGGCATCACATTGAGCAAGTGAGTGGACACGCGACATTGCGTTCTGCCTGCGTACAACTCTTGCGCGCGCGTGGGGAAAACCTTGTTGCGGACGATGCCCATCAAAGGGATCAGCGGATACAGCTTGTCGGTGCTGGAGAAGAACTTTTCGATCAATTGGACAAGCACGGCCTTGCGTTTCTCGATCGAATCACCGAAATACATTTCATCTGCCACGAATTGCCAATAAAGGTAGTCGAAAACACTGTCATCGGAAACCAGTTGGTCCAGTTCTTCAAAGCAAGTGTCTGGATTGCCCCATGTCACCCGTGCGGTTACGCTGCCGCCGATGTGATGTCGGGATGCTGACAGCTTCTTGATGACTTGCTTGTAGATGCCTCTGCCACGGTAGCCATCGGTTGTGCCTTCGCCGCCATCAATGGATGCGAGCACGTTGGACAATCGACCCAAAGCCCATTCGGGGATCTTGTCCAGCAAGGTGGCGTTGGTCTGCAATTGGAAGCGGAATCGAGGGAAGCGCTGCATCACTTCCAGCATCAAGGACTTGTTCAAGGTGGGCTCGCCACCGTAGAACGTCACATACACCTCCTTGTGGCTAAGATGCTGATCGACAAATGCAGCGAGCTGCTCGATGTCATATTCAACGTGCGCCTGTGAACCCAGTACGTCACCCACGCCGAGAGAACAATAGCTGCATTGCAAATTGCATTTCAAAGTTGTCAGCAGTTGCAGTTCGACGCGCCCGCCCACAATCGGATCAAGGTCGGAAGTGGGTTCCAAGCCCATAGGGCTCTTGGGAAAAAATTGAATCGGATGGTGCGTTTTCATGGGAGGATGGCCGCCAAAAGAGATCGGCAATCCTAAAGTTTTCACTTTCCCATTTGCTTGGTCTTCTGTATGGGTGCTGTGCCACTCAATGCTTTATTGATGCTGGACAATTGGCGCGCTGCTCGGCGAAAATTGACTCCCAAAGTTGGCTTGGATCGTTGCGCCCTCGTTCAGGTTATGCAATGAGGCAAATGGTCGGCAGAGCGCGGACGTCCTGCTGCCTGAACCGTCAATGAAAAAAGGCCCGATCGGGCCTTCTTTTGATTATTCAACCGTAACACTCTTAGCAAGGTTACGCGGCTTATCGACATCCGTCCCCTTTGCGCAGGCCGTGTGATACGCCAGCAACTGCAACGGCACCACATGCAAGATGGGTGACAGTGCACCATAGTGCTCAGGCAGCCGAATCACATGGATACCGGGCTCGGCTTGAATATGCGTGTCCGCATCGGCGCAGACATACAGCTCACCGCCGCGCGCCTTCACCTCTTGCATGTTGCTCTTGAGTTTTTCCAGCAAGGCATCATGGGGCGCCACCACCACCACGGGCATCTCCGACGTCACCAAGGCCAAGGGGCCATGCTTCAACTCACCTGCGGGGTAGGCCTCTGCATGGATGTAGCTGATTTCTTTCAGCTTCAACGCGCCTTCCAGCGCGATGGGGTAGTGCAGGCCACGGCCCAGGAACAAGGCGTTGTCCTTGCGGGCAAACGAGTCAGCCCATGCCATGACTTGGGGCTCCAGCGCCAGCACCGATTGCAAGGCCGCGGGCAGGTGGCGCATGGCGTTCAGGTGATCATTCTCTTGCTCTGGGCTCAGATGGCCGCGCAGCTTGGCCAGCGTCAATGTCAGCAAGAACAGGCCAGCCAACTGGGTGGTGAAGGCCTTGGTCGATGCCACGCCAATCTCCACGCCCGCACGGGTCACATACGCCAGCTTGCATTCGCGCACCATGGCACTGGTAGAGACGTTGCAGATGGTCAGCGTGTGTTCCATGCCCAATGAGCGGGCGTGCTTGAGCGCCGCAATGGTGTCGGCCGTTTCGCCAGACTGGCTGATGGTGACCACCAAGGTGCTGGGCTCGGGCACGCTGTCGCGGTAGCGGTATTCGCTCGCCACCTCAATCTGAGTGGGGATCTTGGCGATCGATTCCAACCAGTACTTGGCGGCAGAGCCGGAGTAGTAGCTGGTGCCACACGCCAGGATCAGCACGCGGTCGATCTGGCCAAACACAGCCTCGGCTTGTTCACCAAACAGGCTGGGGGTGATGGCGTGGACGCCTTCGAGCGTGTCCGCGATGGCGCGGGGCTGCTCAAAGATTTCCTTTTGCATGTAGTGTCGATAAGGGCCCAACTCGACCGCACCGCTGTGGGCCGTCACCGTACGCACCGGGCGCTCGGCCAAGTCGACACGGGTGTGGCTAGTACCGCCCGGGGCGATGTGCTCGATCCAGTGACGACCGGGTTGCAGGTCGACCACGTCGCCCTCTTCCAAGTACACGATCTGATCGGTTACGCCGGCCAGGGCCATGGCGTCGGACGCCAGAAATCGCTCGTTGGCATCCACACCGCCGACGCCCATGATGAGCGGCGAGCCTTGGCGGGCGCCCACCACACGTTGAGGCTCATCCCGGCAGAACACAGCAATGGCGTAGGCACCCGTCAGGCGCAAGGTGGCCGCCTTGACAGCGGTGTAAAGGTCGCCGTCGTACAGGTGATCGATCAGGTGGGCAATGACCTCGGTGTCGGTCTGGCTCAAGAACACATAGCCCTTGGCTTGCAACTCGCGGCGCAGTTCTTCGTGGTTCTCAATGATGCCGTTGTGAACCAGGGCGATGCGACCCGGCTTGGTGGTGGCCGCATCGGCGCCGGGGCCGTGTGAGAAGTGAGGGTGCGCGTTGTGCACAGCCGGCGCACCGTGGGTGGCCCACCGGGTATGGGCAATGCCCAAGGTGCTGTTGACCCCGTCGTGCTCGGCGTGTGAGGCCAATTCGGCCACGCGCTGGGTGCTGCGGGTGCGGCGCAACTGGTTGTCTTGCAGCACGGCGATGCCGCAAGAGTCATAACCACGGTATTCGAGGCGCTTGAGGCCCTCCACCAAGACCGGAACGATGTTGCGCGAACCAACGGCGCCGACGATGCCACACATGAATCAACACTCCCTAAGCTGGATGCGGCAACAACCACCGCAACAGAGTTGGGATCCTATCCAGACCGTTAAGAAATGTTCTTTCTATTTGTGCATTTTTTTGAAAAAATGCGCCATTCGTGAAAATTCAACGACTCATTTATTCACCAACGAAAATAAAATGAAATAATCTTCCATGCTGAACCCACATCCCCCTCAACTGGATGCCGTTGACCTGCGTTTGTTGAATCTGCTTCAGCAAGACGCCAGCGTGTCCAATCAGGCTTTGGCCGACGCCGCCCACCTGTCAGCCGCCACTTGCCACCGTCGCGTCAAGCGGCTGAGGGACGAGGGCTTCATCGAGCGGCAAGTCGCCATCCTGTCTCCGCAACGACTGGCCGACGCGCTGGGCTGGGGCCTGTCGGCGCTGGTTGAAATCAGTCTGGATGTGCAGACGCAAGAGGCGCTCGACGCCTTCGAGGCCAAAGCGGTGCAGGATGCTGCCGTGCAGCAGGTGTGGCGGGTGTCGCCCGGGCCGGACTTCATTGTGGTGGTGCAGGTGCCCGACATGCCGGCGTATCAAGAGCTGGCCAAGCGGCTGTTTACCGACGATTCGCGGGTGCGCAATGTGCGGGCCTTTTTTGCGGTCAAGCGGGCCAAGTTTCAACCGACGGTTCCGCTGCCCAGCCACGTTTGAAGGCCATCCTTCAGGGCAAGATTTCGATGAGTTGACCGTCCTGCCGTAGGTTCAGGGGCTGGCCGTCGAGTGGGTGCCGCTCACGGCGATGGCGCGCCAAGGAGCCCCCGCTCAGAACCGGCAGCAGTTGGGCCAATTCTTCGTTGGACAGTTTGGACAGATCCGTCACCGAGGGCAGATTGCGCGATGCGGCTGGCGCCGCCGAGGCAACTTCGGGTGCAGGCCGTGCAGGTGGCGCCTCAGAGGGGACCATCTTCAGCAAAGCCGGCATCACCGCGGGCTCGGGTGGCACGGATGCTGTGGGGCGCGCCGCGTATTGGTCTGACAAGGCTTGCTCCATCTGGCTTTGCACGATGAGCTGCCAGACCCCGATGGCCAACCCAAAGGCCAGAACCCCGGTTAGCGATCCGCCCATGAACAGCAGGCGCCGGCTGCGGCGAAAGCGCTTGTGGTCGTCCGCGCTTTTGGGCGGCAGCCACTCCATGTCGACCCGCGTGTTCATCACAGCCTCTGCCGCAGCGGCTTCGTGGGCCGCGGCCCGCGTGGCGGCCTTGGACTTGCGCAGGGCTTTGCGCTCGTCGAGCAAGGCGTCGTAGTCGCGGCGCGTCTGCGGATTGATCAGCACCTGATAGGCGGTGTTGAGCGCGGCCATTTCGGCATTGGCATCGTCATGGCTGCTGGCACTGGCGGCCTCGGTCACCGCCTGCCGGTCAGGGTGGTACTTGGCGGCCAGCACGCGATAGGCCGCGCGAATGACCTCGACAGGCGCATCCTGCGTGACCTTCAGCCGTGCGTAATGACTCATGCCGCCTTTGCCCTTTCAACCCTTGTTCTTCTGGGGCCGCTGCCATCCCGCCAGCGACATCTGCTTGGCGCGGGCCACGGTCAACTGGCCAGCCGGGGCATCCTTGCTGATGGTGCTGCCGCCGCCAATGGTGGCGCCGTCACCCAGGCTGACAGGGGCAATCAAAACACAGTTCGAGCCCACGTGCACGTCGTTGCCGATCACAGTGCGGTGTTTGTTGGCACCGTCGTAGTTCGCGGTGATGCTGCCTGCGCCATAGTTCACGCGTTCGCCCACGGTGGCGTCGCCCAGATACGCCAGGTGGTTGGCCTTGGCGCCCTTGGCCAGGGTGCTGTTCTTGACTTCGACAAAGTTGCCAATGTGCACCTCAGGGCCGAGTTGGGCCCCGGGGCGCAGGCGGGCAAAGGGACCGATCAGCGAGCCCTCGCCCACGGTGGCACCCTGGGTGTCGCCATCGATGTGGGTAAAGGGATGGATGACGGCGCCATTCCCAATTACGGCGTTGCGAATGACGCAGTTGGCGCCAATCTGCACGTTGTTACCCAATTGAACCGTGCCTTCGAAGACGCAATTGACATCGATGTCAACGTCCTGACCGCACTGCAATTGGCCCCGCAGGTCAAAGCGCGCCGGGTCGGCCAGGCGCACACCCGCCTCCATCAGGCGCGTGGCTTGGGCCAGCTGATGACGACGTTCCAGATCGGCCAGTTGTGCGGGGCTGTTCACGCCCAACACTTCCACTTCGTCACGCGGCTGAGCGGCCACGACCTGCACGCCATCGGCTTGGGCCATGGCCACCACGTCGGTCAGGTAGTACTCGCCCTGGGCGTTGTCGTTGTTCAGGCGGCTCAGCCACTTCTTGAGCTGGGCCGTGGGGGCGGCCATCATGCCGGTGTAAACCTCGTCGATCGCACGCTGCTCGGCCGAGGCGTCCTTGTGTTCGACGATGCCCAACACTTTCAAGCCACTGTCATCGCGCACGATGCGGCCGTAGCCGGTGGGGTCTTGCAAATGGATGGTCAGCAAGGCCAGTTGGTGGCCCGCGCAGGCGTCGACCAGGGCCTGAGCGGTGCTGGCCTCGATCAGGGGGGTGTCGCCATTGAGGATCAAGGTGATGCCATCGTCCGGCAAAACCGGCACAGCCTGCTGCACGGCATGGCCGGTACCCAGTTGGGGCTCTTGACGCACGAAGGTCAAGGGAGCTTGCGCAAAGGTCTGGCGCATGGCCTGCTCGACCATGTCGGCGCCATGTCCGGTGATGACAACCTGCTGCTGTGCGGCCAGCGTAGCCGTGGTGCCGATCACATGCGCCAGCATGGGCTGTCCCGCCAGTTTGTGCAGGACTTTGGGACGCGCAGACTTCATGCGGGTGCCTTTGCCCGCGGCCATGATGACGATGGAAAGCGACATGAAATACCTGTTGGAGAAGGGATCAGCGATTGTCCGGGGGAACCGTGACAGTCACTGTGCGAGGGCTGACCGCAGGTTGCGGAAAGTCTTTGAGAGCGGCTTCAAAAAGGTAGGGGTACACCTTTTCATCGACGGCACCCATGCGATCGTGGCGGGCATGGGTTTCGTACAGGACCTGGTTGCTGCGCTTGTCTCGAATCAGCACATCTACCTGCATCTGCACATAGGCCGGCTCCATCGACATGCTCATCGAGATGCCGCCTCGGCCGCCGCCCCACCAGCCTCCCCACGCCGGGCCCCAGGGACCCCAGAAGGGGTCATAAGACCGGCGACGAGCGTCGATCTGATTTTGCGCGCCGACCTGGACGGTCACGTCTGCCTTGTCGGCGTCGGCCACCCATTCAAAGCCGGCAGCGGCCAGAGCGGGTTGCGCGGCCGCTTCCAGCTTGTCTTGCAAAGCCGGCTGACTTTGTTGAGAGGGCAGACGCTCGAATGCGTAATGCCCCGGTTTGCGCCCTTGCGGCCACGAGGTGTAGCTGGAGACCTGGCTGGTCACCGATGGCACCTGGGCACAACCGCCGGCGGCCAGGATGACCACCAGACAGGTCAGTGTCTTGCACAGTCTGGTCATGGCGTGGTCCTTGGTTGCGTGGCCGGGGCGCGGTTGAGGCCGGCCTTATTCGGCCTTGCGGATGCTGATGACCGACAGCGGCACGGCCACTTCGGCGGGCAAGCCCTCGGTGGGCGTGGCGCAGCCGTCGTCTTCGTCAAAGGCGATGTCGCCGCCGACCATGGGCTTGCCGGTCGCCTTGATCGTCTCGAACGGGTAGAACTTGCGGTCCATCAGGTGCGAGGGAATGATGTTGGACAGCGCCGTGAACATGTTGTCGACACGCCCAGGGTACTTGCGGTCCCATTCATTGATCATCTCGCGCATTTGCTGGCGTTGCAAGCCTTCCTGGCTGCCACACAGATTGCAAGGGATGATGGGGAAGGCGCGATGCTCAGCGTAAGCGGCCAGGTCCTGTTCGCGGCAATAGGCCATGGGGCGAATGACCACGTGTTCGCCGTTGTCGGTCACCAGCTTGGGCGGCATGCCCTTGAGCGTGGAGCCGAAGAACATGTTCATGAACAGGGTCTGCAAGATGTCATCGCGGTGGTGACCCAGCGCGATCTTGGTCGCGCCCAGCTCGTTGGCCACCCGGTACAAGATGCCGCGACGCAGCCGCGAACACAGGCTGCAGGTGGTCTTGCCTTCAGGGATGACCTTCTTGACCACGCTGTAGGTGTCCTGCTCTTCAATGCGGAAAGGCACGCCCACTTTGGTGAGGTACTCGGGCAACACGTGCTCGGGAAAGCCGGGCTGCTTCTGGTCCAGATTGACGGCCACGATCTCGAACCGGATGGGCGCCCGCTTTTGCAGGTTCATCAGGATGTCGAGCATGCCGTAGCTGTCTTTGCCACCTGACATGCAGACCATGACCTTGTCGCCGTCTTCGATCATGTTGTAGTCGGTGATCGCCTCGCCCACCTGGCGGTGCAGACGCTTGCTGAGCTTGTTCATCTCGAAAGCGTGCTTGGCGGCGGCCTTCTTCTGCGCGGCGTCGTTGGCGGCTTCGCGAGAATCGCTGGAAGGGGTCAGGAATTGGGTGGGGACGGCGTCATTCATAGGGCCGGATTTTCGCCGATCTGCCGAGAAATGGGCAGCAAACACAGCCGAAATGACGGTGAATTGACCGCGCCGGCCGTCAAACCCCATCAAACAAGGGTAGCGTTTGCGGCTCTTTTGCACGATTGGTGTCGCCGCCCTCGCCTTTTTGCAGGCTTTCGACCTTGACGCCCAGCAGACGCAATCGGCGGTCCAACGGCACCGTTTTGAGGCACTGGCCGGCCCAGTGGCGGATGGTGGCAGCATCGCGGGTGGGCTCGGGCAAGGTGATGCTGCGCGTGACCGTTTTGAAGGCATCGTCACGCAACTTGATGCCCACGGTGCGCCCCACGTAGCCCTTGCGCACCAGATCGGCCGCGACCTGCTCACAGAGCTTGGTGAAGACCTGGCCCAGTCGTTCGCGGTCTTGCTTGGGATGCAAATCGCGCTCGAAGGTGGTCTCGCGGCTCATGGATTTGGCTTCGCGGTAGGTCACCACGGGGCGATCATCATGGCCATGGGCAGCCTCGTGCAGCCACTGGCCGTAGTTGCTGCCAAAGTGGTCGATCAACCAGGCTGGCTCGGCCTGCGCCAACTCGCCGATCGTCTGAATGCCCAACTCTTGCAGACGTTGCGTGGCCTTGGGCCCGATGCCGTTGATGCGCTTGACGGGCAAAGGCCAGATGCGGGTGGGAATGTCCTCGGGCATCAGCAGGGTCAGGCCATTGGGCTTGTCCAGATCGGAGCACAGCTTGGCCAGCAGCTTGTTGGGCGTGACGCCGATCGAACAGGTCAGGCCCGTGGCGGCGAACACCGCGTCTTTGATCGTTTGCGCCACGTGTCGGATGCCAGCCAAGGGGTCGACCTCGGTGCGGTCTTGGGCGCCGGGCACATCGGTCAGGTCCAGATAGATTTCGTCGATGCCCCGGTCTTCCATCACGGGGGCGATCTGCAGCACCGCGGCCTTGAACAGCCGCGAATAGTGGCGATACGCGTCGAAGTCGACGGGCAGCAAGACCGCGTCGGGTGCCAGGGCGGCGGCCTTCATCATGCCCATGGCCGAATGCACGCCCAACGCGCGTGCCTCGTAGGTGGAAGTGGTGATCACGCCCCGGCCCACGTAATCACGCAGGCGGGCGTAATGCCAACTGCCGTCAGGTAACTGCTGCGGGCTGTGGTCGCGCCGACCACCGATCACCACGGGCTGGCCGCGCAACTGCGGGTAGCGCAGCAGTTCCACAGAGGCGTAGAACGCATCCATGTCCAGGTGGGCGATCAGCCTTTGCGACATGCATCACCACTGGCCTGTTTCCATGCGGATCGCGACTTCGCAGTCATCAAAAATCTCAAGCTTCGCAATCTTGACCCGCACGCCCAGCACGCCGGGCAAACCCAGCAGGCGGTTGCACAGTTTGCCGATCAAGGTTTCGAGCAGGTTGACATGCACCGCGGTGCACTCTTCGATGATGATGGCGCGAACCCGACGGTAGTCGAGCACGTTCATGATCTCGTCGTCATGCGGCAGCAGGGGCTGGCTACCCATGTTCAGTTCGGCATCGACCATGATGGGTTGCGGCGCGACTTTTTCATGATCGAGCACGCCCAGATTGGCGTCGAAGCGCAGGCCGGTCAGGTTCAGGGTTTGGTTGCCTTTGGTCAGGGACATTGGAACGGACTCCGTTGCGCTCACATCATTGAAAAATCGCGGTCAAACCGCTGCAGGTGCTGGCCGCCATCCACCAGCAAGGTGGTGCCGGTGATGGACCGATTGGCCAGCGCGAAGGCCACGGTGGCGGCCACATCTTCCGGCGTGGAAGACCGGCCCAAGGGCGACTGCCGATGCAGTTGCTCGAATTTCTCGCCCTGCAACCAGTCGCTGGTCAAGGTCAGGCCGGGCGCCACGCCCACGACGCGCACGCGGGGCGCGAGGCTCAGTGCCAGCAAGGTGTTGGCCGCCTCCAGAGCCGCTTTGGACAGCGTGTAGCTGAAGAAGTCCGGATTGGGGTTCCACAGCTTCTGGTCGAGCAGGTTCACCACGGCGCCCCCGGCGTCTGCTTCACCCGCATCGGTGCGTGCCTGAACGTGCTCGGCCAAAGCCTGGGCCAGGATCACGGCGGGCGCGGTGTTGGCCCGCATGTGCTTGTCCAGCTGCTCGTAGCTGAAGGACGCGGCGCTGTCGTACTCGAAGGTCGAGGCACTGTTGACCACGGCATGCAGGGCGCCCAGAGCCGCGACAGCTTGCGGCACCAGGGCCCGCGCGGCCGCTTCGTCGGACAAATCGGCCTGCAGCACCACGGCCCGCCGGCCCATGGCCTGTACATCGGCGGCGGTCGCCTGGGCGGCATCCACCGAATGGCGGCAATGCACCACCACATCCCACCCGCTTTGCGCCAGATGCAAGGCCACACTGCGCCCCAGGCGCCGGGCCGCGCCGGTCACGAGCGCGACGCCCATCGAGTGGTGGCTTGAAAATTGATTGGCTATGGTGTCTGTCATGGTTCCTACAATCGGGGACATGAGCGCCCCCCGTACACCCCATTACGCGGACCACAGTGTAGTGTCCGCCCCCCTGCCCGACCACCCACTGGCTCGGATGATTGCGGACGAGATCCGTCTGCATGAGGGCTGGATTCCGTTTGACCGGTTCATGGAGCTGGCGCTCTACACCCCTGGCTTGGGCTATTACAGCGGCGGCAAACGCGTGCTGGGCCGAACACCACAGGATGGCAGTGACTTTGTCACCGCGCCCGAATTGACTCCCCTGTTTGGCGAAACGCTGGCCAAGCAAGTGGGCCAGGCACTGGACGCCACCGGCACTGACGAGATCTGGGAATTTGGCGCCGGCTCAGGGGCCCTGGCAGAACAGCTGATCAGCGTACTGGGTGACCGCATCAAGCGCTACACCATCGTCGACCTGTCGGGCACCCTGCGCGATCGGCAGCACCAGCGCATCATCAAGCACCAACCGGAACTGGCGCACAAAGTGGTGTGGGCAGACAGCCTGCCCGAGCAGTTCGACGGCGTGGTGGTGGGCAACGAAGTGCTGGACGCGATGCCCGTCAAACTGCTGACCTGGACCGGCCACACCTGGGAAGAGCGCGGCGTGAGCCTGAACCCCAGCAGCACCGCCGAGCACCCGGTGTTCATGTGGGCGGATCGGGCGACCTCGGCTGGCCTTCGACCGCCCAGCCAAACGGCCGACCACCACTACGCGCCCGGCACCGTGGTCGAAACCCATGACCCGGCCCACGCTTTCGTGACCACGCTGGCGCAGCGCATGGGCAAAGGGGCCGCGTTCTTCATGGACTACGGCTTCCCGGAGAGCGAGTTCTACCTGCCCCAACGCCGTGGCGGCACCTTGATGTGCCATCAAGGGCATCAGAGCGATCCCGATCCGCTGTCTGCTGTGGGCGAAAAAGACATCACCGCCCACGTGAACTTCACGGGCGTGGCACTGGCCGGCCAAGAAGCCGGCTGGGAAGTGCTGGGCTACACCAGCCAGGGCCGCTTCCTGACCAATTGCGGCTTGCTGGAATCGATGTCGCGCCCCATTGAAAAGCCCACAGCAGAAGACTTCAAGACTCGTGCGGCCGTGCAGATGCTGATCACCGAACACGAGATGGGCGAGTTGTTCAAGGTGATCGGATTTGTCAAAGGTGAATGGTTCGACGCCATGGGGTTTTCGGACGGAGACCGCACTCACACCTTGTGATGCCCTCACCAGCCCCGCAACCAAGGGGGGCGACAGGGTATCAGCGAGGCACTTGCTGCCCCAGAATTGCGATCCAATGACGGATTGCGTTTACCAACACTGCGGACACACCGCATCAGGGAGCAGTATGAAGTTCAAATTCGCCGCCATTGGTTTGGCGCTCGTTGCCTCGGCCATTTCTGCGCAAGCTACTTCCTTGTTGACCTGGGATGCTTCACGCCTCAGCTACTCAGGGAGTGGCGCCTTCTTTCCGGTAGAGGCGGGCGGTCACCACACTGATACGGTTCAAGACCAAATTGGTTGGACCGCTAGCGGCACCGCTGAGTGGGGTGCCGTCCAGACCTTGACAGAGAAGGGGTTCATAGGCGAGCCGGTCACGTCCGCCAACGGGGCGCTTGCTCAAGTAGCAACGCCTGGTCACTTGATCGTGAGCACCCAAGAAAAAGGTGGTTTTGCTCAAGCCGAGCAAGACATCACTCTGCAACTCTTACTGAGCGCCCACTCGACAGGTACCGTTTCTTGGAGCATTAGCTTGGCGGGCAGCAATTTTGGCTTGAGCTCGGGCACGTTTGCGGCATATGGCACGTTCACATTGGGAGACGTGGTCCAGACCTATTCCTTCAACCAGGACTTTGCCGGCACAGCGGCGTCGGGATCAGGCTTTGGCGGATCGCCCATGGCTCGCTCGATCTCCTTTACCAATACGTCCGACAGCGACATGCTGACCACCTTCCATAGCAACGTTCGGATTTCGACGTTGGATGTGATCCCCGCGCCCGCCGCTGTGCCTGAGGCAGACACGGCCTGGATGGCCCTGGCCGGTATGGCTGCAGCAGGCGCCGTCATGCGCCGTCGTCGCGGATAAGCACCCGAGCCCCCATAGAAGCCCGCTATCGCGGGCTTTTTTGTTTCCAACAGCGCAAATGCTGCACTGCCGCGATAATCACGGTCATGCTGCAACAACGCACCCTCAAATCCCTGACCCGCGCCGTGGGCGTGGGCCTGCACAGCGGCCAGCGCGTCGAATTGACACTGCGCCCGGCCCCTGTGGACACCGGCATCGTGTTTCGCCGGGTGGACTTGGCTGAGCCCGTTGACATTCCCGTCAACCCCCAAGCCGTTTGCGACTGCCGCATGGCCACCACCATTTCGCCCGGCGGCGACCCTGGGGCGCCCAAGGTCAACACCATCGAGCACTTGATGTCGGCCTGCTCTGGCCTGGGGCTGGACAACCTCTACATCGACATCACCGCCGAAGAAGTGCCCATCCTGGATGGCTCGTCGGCCGCGTTTGTCTACTTGCTGCAAAGCGCCGGCATCGAGCTGCAAAAGGCGCCCAAGCGCTTCATCCGCATCCTCAAGCCGGTTGAAATCCGCGAAGGCGAAGGTCGCAACCTGAAGTGGGCGCGCCTGGACCCTCATCACGGCTACAAGCTGTCTTTCGAGATCGATTTCGACCACCCTGCCGTCGACCAGACCGGCCAGCGCGTGGAATTCGACTTCGCCAGCGGCCAGTACAAGCGCGACATCGCCCGTGCCCGCACCTTCGGCTTCACCAAGGATGTGGAGATGATGCGTTCGCGCGGCCTGGGCCTGGGCGGCAGCATGGACAACGCCATCGTGGTGGACGACTACCGCGTGCTCAACAGCGACGGCCTGCGCTACGACGACGAATTCGTCAAACACAAGATTCTGGATGCCATTGGCGACCTGTACGTGGTGGGCCACCCACTGCTGGCGGCCTACAGCGCCTACAAGTCAGGCCACGCACTCAACAACAAGCTGCTGCGCGTGCTGCTGGAGCAGCCTGACGCCTACGAGATCGTCACCTTTGCGGACGAAGCCAAGGCCCCCAAAGGCCTGAGCGAACTGGCTCCGGCCTGGTAAGGCGCCGACGCATGGCCGTGGTTCGCTTGCTGGTGATGGTGCTGGGTCTGGGGTTCGTGCTGTCGATGGGCATGTTCACGCTCAGTGGTGAGCCGATCTGGCGCCAGCGCGCCATGCAGATCCTGAAATGGGCGGTCGTTCTGGGCCTGTGCGTGGTCGGTTTGTTCGTGCTGCGCCGCGCCGCGGTCTTCATCTGAACGAAGGCGCCCCGTCAGCCTTATCTGACCTGTAAACATGGGGTTACCCCCCTACATGCGGGGTGTTTGACGTCCCTAGTATGGCAACAAACACCGCATCAGACGCTTGGCCAAGACCAGCGCTGGAGGAGACCCCGCACCATGGATTACGCCGCAGTTTATCGGCGCTCTGTCGTCGACCGTGATGCCTTTTGGCGCGACCAGGCCCCGCGCATTGACTGGCACCGCACCTTTGACCAGGTGTGCGACTACAGCCAGCCCCCGATGGCCAAGTGGTTCGTCGGGGGCGAGACCAATCTGTGTCACAACGCGGTCGACCGCCATGTGCCGGCTCGCCCTGATCAGCCCGCACTGATCCATGTGTCGACCGAAACCGGTCAGGAACAGGTGCTGAGCTTTGGCCAGTTGCACGTCGAGGTGCAGCGCATGGCCGCGGTGCTGCAAAGCATGGGGGTCTGCAAGGGCGACCGCGTGCTCATCTACATGCCCATGATCCCGCAGGCCTTGATCGCCATGCTGGCGACGGTGCGGATCGGGGCCATCCACTGCGTCGTCTTCGGCGGCTTTGCCTCTCAGGCGCTGGCCAGCCGCATTGACGACGCCTGCCCCACCGTGATCGTCACCGCCGATGCGGGATCACGGGGTGGCAAGGTCATCCCCTACAAGCCTTTGCTGGACGAAGCGCTCAAGCTCTCCACGCACAAGGTATCGCATGTGGTGCTGGTCAATCGCGGGCTGGCGCCTGCCGAGATGACCACCCCCCGAGATGTGGACTACGCCCTGGCCCGCAAGCTACATATGGACGCCATGGTGCCTTGTGAATGGGTGGAGTCCACACACCCCAGCTACATCCTGTACACCAGCGGCACGACGGGGAAACCCAAAGGCGTGCAGCGGGACACGGGAGGTTATGCCGTCGCGCTGGCGGCGTCGATGGAACATATCTACCAGGGCAGGTCGGGCGAGACCTTCTTCACCGCCAGCGACATTGGCTGGGTCGTGGGCCACAGCTACATCGTCTACGGCCCCTTGCTGGCCGGCATGAGCACGATCATCTACGAGGGTCTGCCGATCCGGCCGGATCCCGCCATCTGGTGGTCGCTGGTCGAGCGCTACAAGGTCAGCGTGATGTTCTCGGCACCCACGGCGATCCGCGTGCTCAAGAAACAGGACCCGAACTGCCTCAAGCGGCATGATCTGTCCAGCCTCAAGCAGCTGTTTCTGGCCGGCGAGCCCCTGGACGAGCCGACTGCACAGTGGATCGGCGAGGCCATTGGCAAACCGATCGTCGACAACTACTGGCAGACCGAAACCGGCTGGCCCATTCTGAGCCTGCCGCACGGCATCCAGGCCGACTTGCCTGCCAAACTCGGATCGCCCGGCATCCCCATGCCCGGCTACGACGTCAAGCTGCTGAGCGAGCAGACCGGCGAAGAGTTGACCGCGCCCAACGAAAAGGGTGTGCTGACCCTGGAAGGGCCGCTGCCGCCCGGGTGCATGCAGACGGTGTGGGGCGATGACCAACGCTTCATCAACACCTATTGGAAGACGTTTGGCAGCCGCCTGATCTACAACACCTTCGATTGGGCCATTCGCGACGAAGACGGCTACTACTTCATCCTGGGCCGCACCGACGATGTCATCAACGTGGCCGGACACCGGCTGGGCACCCGCGAGATCGAAGAGGCCATCAGCCGTCATCCCACCGTGACCGAAGTGGCCGTGGTGGGCGTGGCCGACAACCTCAAGGGCCAGGTCGCCAAGGCCTTCGTGGTGCCCAACAACGCGCAGGTGCTGCACAACGAGGACGAGCGCCAGCGGGTGGAAGCCGAGATCATGCGGACCGTCGATCAGCAACTGGGAGCGGTGGCGCGCCCCGCACGCGTGCTGTTCGTGAGCGCCTTGCCCAAGACCCGCTCGGGCAAGCTGCTGCGGCGCGTGGTGCAGGCCATTTGCGAAGGCCGCGACGCCGGCGACCTGACCACCCTGGAAGACCCCAATGCGCTCATACAACTGCGAGAGGCAGTCAGCGCGGCTCACTGTTGACGGCGGGGCGGACTCCGGCACAATGGGGACTTTGATACGTTCCCCGTCCCACGATGAAAACCCCTGCTCCGCTCACTGACGCCGACATCAACGACATCGACATGCTTCTGGGCGCCGTGCCGGAGCCCTTTGAGACCGTTGATGCCGTGATCCTGGACGGCTACCTCGCTGGGGTGCTGGTGCAGCCCGTGATGCTCACCCCGGAGCAGTACCTGCCGCCCATCTTTGGCACCGAAGGCATGCCCGAGCCCGGCATCCCCGGCTGGACGGAAGAACAACACGACAAGCTGATCGGCCTGATCGAGCGCCGCAAGGACGAGATCCTTCGCGGCATCCTGGAAAACGGCTGGTTCGACCCGATCATCCCGATGATCGAAGAAGAAGATGGCAAGCCTGCCGAAGGCAAGGCCGCCCTCGAAGGGCTGGGCTACTGGGCTGCAGGTTTTGAATGGGCCCTGGCCAACTTCCCGCAGCTCGAGGAAGCCGGTCTGCCCGGCGTGCCTGACCTGCTCGATTCGATCTGGCGCCACCTGCCTGAGCAGGACGAAACCCAGCAGGAAATGACCAAGGCGCTGGACCAGGAACACCCCTTGCGCAACCTGGATGAAGGCATCGAGCAACTGGTCTTTGACGTGGTGGACCTGGCCGAGATCGGCGTGGCCGAACGCCACAAGGTCGAGACCGTGGTGCGCGACCAACCCAAGGTGGGCCGCAATGACCCCTGCCCCTGCGGCAGCGGCCGCAAATACAAGCAATGTCACGGCGCGAACTGACTGTTGCGGTTTGAAGCTTCAGCTCCTGTCTGACCTGCACCTCGAGACCGAGGACTTCACGCCCCAGGCCGCCCCTGGGGCGGATCTTTTGGTGCTGGCAGGCGACATCGACACCACCTGGGCCAGTCTGAGCCTCTTTGCCAACTGGCCGGTGCCGGTGCTGTTTGTGGCCGGCAACCATGAGTTCGACCGACGCGACATCGACGAGGCCTTGGCGGGCCTGCGTGAACGCTGCGACCAACTGGGCATCCGCCTGCTGGAGAAGGAAACCTGGATCACGACGGCGCCAGATGGCCGTCGCATTCGCTTCCTGGGCACGACACGCTGGTCTGACTTCGACCTGTTTGGCCCAGCCCAACGCGCCAAGTCCATGCGCGCTGCGACCTATTACGTCAAGGTGATGCGGTCGACGCGCAACGGCCAGGTGTTCGATCCCGATGCCGTGCGCGAAGAGGCACTGGCCTGCCGCGACTGGCTGGCTGACACCTTGCGTCAGTCACCCCATGGCGAGGCGGAAGAGGCGCCGCGCTGGGACACCACCGTCGTCATCACCCATTACGGCCCCAGTGTGCGCAGCGCCGATCCGCGCTACGGCAAGCAGCCGGGCACCGCCAGCTTCTGCAACGCCGACGACGACCTGATGCCGGGCGTGGCCTGCTGGATCCACGGCCATCTGCATTGCCGCCATGACTACATCGTGACCCATGCAGAAGGGCAGACCCATGTGGTCAGCAACGCACGTGGGCATGGCTACAAACACGAAGCCGAGCACTATGATGGCTTGCGATGCATCTTGATCTGAACTGAAGGAGTCCCCTCATGAAAATCCTGCTCGCCGTTGACGGCAGCCCTTTCACCAAGCGCATGCTGGCCTGGCTGGCCACGCACGAAGAGTGGCTGACGACACCGCATGAGTTCACGGTGTTGACGGTCGTGCCGCCGATCCCGCCTCATGCCGCGTCGATGTTTCCGGTCGATCAGCTCAAGTCCTACTACGAGGACACCGCGGAAGAGATCTTCAAGCCCATTCGCAAGTTCACCGCCAAGCACGACCTGGCCACCAACTTTGTCAGCAAGGTGGGCCACGCCCCTGAAGTGATCGCTAAGGTGGCCGACAAGGGCAAGCATGACCTGATCATGATGGGCTCGCACGGGCACAGCAACCTCATGAACCTCATCACCGGTTCGGTGACAACCCAGGTTCTGGCACGCAGCAAGCTGCCAGTTTTGCTGGTGCGCTAAGGCTGGCGGGTGCGGGTGGGCAGGTCCAGCCAGAAGCGGCTGCCGCGGCCGGGCTCGGACTCCACGCCCATCGTGCCGCCATGCATTTCTGCGATGCGCCGGCAAATGGCCAGACCCATGCCGGCGTGCTCGTCGGGCGACCGGCCGCTCCACCGCTTGAACAGCTCGAACAACTGCGCCTGATGGGCCACCGGAATGCCCACGCCGTTGTCTTGCACCGTCAGTCGCACCCCATGGCCCAAGGTCTGGGCTGACAGGTGCACCGTGGGCACCACCCCCGGCTCGACAAACCCGATCGCGTTGGACACGAGGTTGCGGATCACGATCCGGATCAGATGGGGATCGCCCTGCACCGTGGGCAGCCCCTGATGGGTCACCACGGCGGCTGAGCGCCGCAAGGCATCGCCCAGGTCCTGCAGCACCTCGGTGGTCACGACGGTGAGGTCCACCGGCTCCCAGTGCACCGTGTGCTGGTCCAGGCGGACATAGTTGAGCAGGTCATCAAGCAGCACCTTGAGCCGCGTGCCACCGCCTCGCACGGTGGCCGCCAGGCTGTGCAACTCGGCATCCGGCCCCGCGGCCAGTCGGCTTTCAAGGGCCGCGGCGCCCTGCACGATGGTGCTGACCGGCTCACGCAAATCATGCGAGAGCAAGTAGATCATCTTCTGTTGCGACAGGGTCTTTTTTTCGAGTGCGGCGATGGTGTCGCGCAGCTTCTGGGCCGCATCGGCCAGGTCCTGAATGTCCCGCTCGTCGATCACCGCGCCGACCACATCGCCATCCGGCGAGCGGGCCGGCGCGACGGTCACCTGCATGCGGCGCAAGCCTTTGGCCGGGTAGAGGATGGCGCCTTCAAAACCGCAGGGCTCGCCCTGCAGCGCGCGGTCGATCAGGGACTTGAACGGGTTGGCAAACGCCGCGGCGCCCCGCACCGCTGCCACCGGCTTGCCGACGACATCGGCCACATCGCGGCCCCAGCAGCGCAGATAGGCGCCATTGACTGCCCGGACCACATAGTGGCGGTCCACAAACGACTTGATATCCAGATCCATCGCGGCAAAGGACATCAGACGTTGCGCCTCCTCGTCACGATCGGACAAAGCCTGCTCGACCGCCTCGATGCGCGACAGCGATGCGCGGCGAAACGTCAGCATGCGGGACACCTGACGCGAGAGCGCCTGCAGAGCCCGCGCCTGCGCGGGGCTGAGGTGCTTGGGTTCACGCCCAATGGCGCAGACGGTACCCAGCGGCATGCCGTCGTCCGAGACGATGGGGGCACCCGCATAAAACCGGATGTGAGGGTCGTCAGTGACCAGCGGGTTGCTGGCAAAGCGCGCGTCTTCGAGCGCATTGTCGACCACCAGAACCTGGTCGGGCGCGAGGATCGCATGGGCACAGAAAGCCATCTCGCGAGGCGTTTCGAGTGCGTCCAGCCCCACTTTGGCCTTGAACCACTGGCGCTCGCTGTCGATCAGCGAGATCAGCGCAATGGGGGTGTCGCAGATCTGCGAAGCGAGCATCGCGATGTCGTCGAACATCGGCTCGGGCAGGGTGTCCAGGACCAACAACTCATGCAAGGCCTTGATCCGCAACGACTCCTGCGGATGGAGAGGAGCAGGCTGTGCGCCCGGGGTCGGTCCGGAGTTCACCGGCGTCCCTTTCAGGGCGCCGAGGCGCCAGACGGAACAGAAGGTGGGGATGCCGGTGTGCTGTGCACCACGACGCCGGGGGTCAAGGTGATGTCGTCCACGGCGGTCACCTTGGTCACGAAGTAGCGCGTGTCACCAAAGCAACTGGTGGGCAGCCCGACCTTCTCTTCGTAATGCAGCGCCACGCGTTTGCCCATGAGGCGGTTGATGTCGTCGGCGACCGCATCGTCATGCACGGTGAAGAGGAATTTCTCGGCGGCCGCACCGGGCTGGGAGACCAGGGCCTGTTCGCCCTCCCAGGTCTTGCACAGCCAGCCTTTGTGCGAGAGTTTTTGCACCCAGCCGGCGCGCTCACCGGAGGAGTAGCTCCAGCGCAGGGCCAATGCGAAATACCCGGCAATCAGGGCCACCACGATCACCAAAGGAAGAAAGATGCGTTTGAATAACATGGCGCGATAACGTGTTCGATGACAGATCGCTCATGTTGACATGTTTTCGACAAAGACCACATCCCGACCCCGCCCGCGGGCCTTCGCCTGGTAAAGCGCCTGGTCCGCGCGTTGAATGGTTTGCGCAGCCGTCTCGGTGGCACGCAGGCCGGTGATGCCCGATGAGAACGCCACTCGCAGCCCCGACTGGTCGGCCGACACGGCCTGGCTCTGCAGGACCGCGCGCAAGCGGCCCAGCGCCACCCGGGCGCCGTCGGGCGGCGTGTCATGCAACACCAGCAGAAACTCTTCGCCGCCCCAGCGGGCGATCAGCTCCGAGCCACGCAGCACTTCCTGTGCCTGCGATGCGAATGCCTTCAAGGCCTCGTCGCCGACGCCGTGGCCGTACCGATCGTTGATCTCCTTGAAGTGATCGAGGTCGACCAGGACCAGGGCGCAAGGTCGGTCTGACCGGGCCTGCGCCTTGATGAGGTGGTCGAGCAGCTCCAGCGCATGGCGGCGGTTGTACAGGCCTGTCAGCACATCGCGGCTGGCCAGGTCCTGGATCCGCTCGACCGCGGCTTCCAGATCGCGCCGCTGCTTCTTCAACTGGCTTTGCATGGCGCCGAACTGGCTGCCCAGCACCACCACGCTGGGTTGCAGCATCACGAGCACCATGAAGTGCACCCACTCCGCCGCGTGGGTGAAGCGATCGGGCATCCAATGGCTCATCAAGCACATGGCGCCGCCCATGGATAAGATGACGTAGGCCGCGAAGCCCCACAAAGCGCGTTGCCGCAGATTGAACGTGCCAAACACCACCACGGCCAACTGGATGGCGATCAAGGCGCCCCGGATCTCGTCGAAGAGCACATACGCCAGGGTCGCGAAGCTGGAGGCAAACACCATTTGCCAGATCGTCAGTGCCGGGTCGGGGCGGTGCCGCGCCCAGCCGCTGCGCACGATGCCATAGAAGACCGCACTGCCGGTGATGGCGACCGCGTCGTAGATCCAGACGCGGCTGCGTTCGGCCAGCCCATTGATCAGGGCCGTCTCGACGATGATGGCGCCCACCAGATAGCCGAAGATGGCCAGCAAGGTCCGCAGCACATAGCGTTGCTGCTTGGGGTCCGGCCCCAGCAGCCAACGCGTGATCCGCTGTTTGACGAGGATGAGATCGGAGATGGTCGCCCCCAGAAATGGCATGGTCCGGCAACAACCCTGTTGGGAATGTGCCCAATTGAAATTGTCCCTGCGTGGGTGGGCGCTGGTCAATCGCAAGACGGCCGTTTTTCACGGGCAGTTCCGCCTCTAGAATGTTTGCGCCTCCGCCCCGGGCATCCTCCTGGGGCAGGCTCTCGACACAAGGTGATCCATGTCCGTGATCCGCATTCGCGGTGCCCGCCAGCACAACCTCAAGAACCTGGACCTCGACATCCAGACCGGTGAGTTGACCGTCGTGACCGGCCCCAGTGGCTCGGGCAAGTCCTCTCTGGTGTTCGACACCCTGTATGCCGAAGGCCAGCGCCGCTATGTCGAGACTTTCAGCGCCTATGCGCGACAGTTTCTGGACCGGATGGATCGCCCGGCCGTCGATCGCGTGGAAGGTGTCCCCCCCGCCATTGCCATTGACCAGAGCAACCCGGTGCGCACCTCGCGCTCGACCGTGGGCACGATGACGGAGTTGAACGATCACCTCAAGTTGCTGTTTGCGCGGGCAGCCCAGTTGTATGACGAGGACACCGGTCAACTGGTTCGGGAAGACACGCCGCAGTCGGTGTTCGACGAATTGCTGCGCCGTTGCGCCAGCACGCCCGGTGGGCGCCGCGTCGTCATCACCTTCGGTGCGGAACTGCCCGCCAATACCACATCCGAGCAGATGGAAGAGTGGCTGTCGGCCAGCGGTTTTTCGCGCATCCAGGCGCAGCGCGTGGTCAAGGCCAGCTTGCTGCCTTCGGCCGCTCTGACGGCCAACCAGACCGCAGCCTCGATCGAAGCCGACGCCCAGGCGACCAAGAAGAAGCCTGCTGCCAAAAAGGCCAGCAAAGCCGCCGGCAAGAAGAACAAGGACGCAGCCGATGCGGCGCTGGCCTCGGACGAGCGCCTGGTGCTGGACGTGGTCGCCGACCGCTTTCGCATGGGGGCCGACCCGACGGGTGCGGATCTGGACCGCCCCCGTGTGATGGAAGCGCTGGAAGTGGCCTTCAAACGCGGCAGCGGCCACATCACGGTGTATGTCTTGCCAGAAGGGGATGCGACCGAACCCGAGTTGTGGCGCTTTTCCAGCGGGCTGCACTGCCCCGACAGCCACCGCCGCTACAGCACGCCCACACCGGGCATGTTCTCGTTCAACTCGGCCGCCGGCGCCTGCCCCACCTGCCGAGGCTTTGGCCGCGTCATTGGTGTGGACTGGGGCCTGGTCATCCCCGATGGCAAGAAGACGCTGCGCGGGGGCGCCGTCAAGCCCTTGCAGACGCCCGCCTGGGCCGATTGCCAGAACGACCTCATCAAATACGCGGGCGATGCCGGGGTGCCGCGTGACACCGCCTGGTCGCAACTGAGCCCCGAGCACAAGCAATGGGTGATCGACGGCGACCCGGCCTGGCGAGGCAGCTGGACGGTGCAGTGGTATGGCCTCAAGCGCTTCTTCGAATACCTGGAGAGCAAGGCCTACAAGATGCACATCCGGGTGCTGCTGTCCAAATACCGCAGCTACACACCTTGCCCGACGTGTGAGGGTGCCCGCCTGCAGCTTGAAAGCCTGTTGTGGCGCCTGGGCAGCCAGGCCGATGCGGATGCCGCCCTGCCACCAGCCAAGCGCTTCAAGCCTGTGGGTGCGGGCTTGAGTCGCACGCAGCTGGAAGCCCTGCCGGGGCTGAATCTGCACGACATCATGCTCATGCCCATCAAGGACATGCAGCGCTTCTTCAGCTTCGTCACTCTGCCCAGCCGGGGACACGACGAGGCCCTGGCCCTGTTGCTGGACGAGATCCGCACCCGCCTGAAATACCTGGTCGATGTCGGCCTGGGCTACCTCACGCTGGACCGCCAAAGCCGCACCCTGTCGGGCGGCGAGGTGCAACGCATCAACCTGACCACAGCCCTGGGCACGTCGCTGGTCAACACCCTGTTTGTGCTGGACGAGCCCAGCATCGGCCTGCACCCGCGCGACATGGACCGCATCAACGTGGCCATGCAACGCCTGGTCGATGCGGGCAACACCCTGGTGGTGGTCGAACACGACCCGGCCGTGATGCTGGCCGCCGACCGCATCATCGACCTGGGCCCCGGCCCGGGCCACCAAGGCGGCCGCATCGTGTTTGATGGCACGCCCGAAGACCTCAAGCATGCCGAGACCTTGACCGGCGCCTACCTGGGTGCGCGCCGCACCATCGGCCTGGGTCTGCGCCGCCCGGTGCAAGACAATACCCCCAAGCTGATCCTGCAAGGCGCGCGTCAACACAACTTGCAAAATCTGGACATCGCGTTCCCGCTGCAGCGTCTGGTCGGCGTGACCGGAGTCAGCGGCTCGGGCAAGTCCACCTTGATCCAGGACATCCTGCACCCGGCCCTGCTGCGCCATTTTGGCCAAGCCACCGAGAGCCCCGGCGAGCACGATGACCTGCTGGGCGCCGACTGGCTGTCGGGCGTCAACTTTGTCGATCAGTCGCCCATCGGCAAGACGGCCAGATCCAATCCGGCCAGCTATGTCGGCGCCTTTGATGCCGTGCGCACCCTGTTTGCAGTGACGCCCTTGGCGCGTGAGCGCAAGTACACGGCCGGCACCTTCAGTTTCAATGCGGGCACCGGCCGCTGCCCCACTTGCGGCGGCTCGGGCTTTGAGCACGTCGAGATGCAGTTCCTGAGCGACGTCTACCTGCGTTGCCCCGATTGCGATGGCACGCGCTTTCGCGCCGAGGTGCGTGAGGTGACGATTGAACGCGGCAGCCGCAAACTCAGCATCTCGGATGTGTTGGAGCTGACCGTGGCCGAAGCGGTGCGCCTGTTCCAGCAGGATGTCGACGTGGTGCGCGCCCTGCAACCCCTGGCCGATGTGGGCCTGGACTACGTCAAGCTGGGCCAACCGGTGCCCACCTTGTCGGGCGGCGAAGCCCAGCGTTTGAAGCTGGCGGGCCATCTGGTCGAAGCGGCACATCAAAGCAGCAAAACGGGCCAGCGCGTCGCCCGCAAAGGCACGCTGTTCATGTTCGACGAGCCCACCACGGGCCTGCACTTTGACGACATCGCCAAGCTGATGCGGGCCTTCGGCAAGTTGCTGGACGCGGGCAACTCCATCATCCTGATCGAGCACAACCTGGACGTGATCCGGGCCTGCGACTGGTTGATCGAACTGGGCCCCGAAGGCGGCGACGCGGGTGGCACCCTGGTGGCCTACGGCCCGCCCGAGCAACTGCGCCTGGGCAACAGCCACACGGCCATTGCCTTGCGCGAATACGAGCATGCGCTGGGGCTGGAAGTGCCGGTGCTGCAGGCCGCCGAACGCGCGGCCACCTACCAGGTGCAAGTCGACGACGCGGCGCTGGCGCCTCACATGGGCCCGGATGCCAGCATCGAGGAAGGCGCCTCCCTGCAAGCGCTGATCAAGGCCCGTCGCGACAAGCGCCGTGAGCTGGCCGCCAAGGCCCCCGGCCACAGCGCCATCGAAGTCGTCAACGCCCACGAGAACAACCTCAAGGGCATGAGCGTGAACATCCCGCGCGGCAAGTTCAACGTGATCACCGGCGTGTCCGGCTCGGGCAAGTCCACCCTGGCCTTTGACATCCTGTTCAACGAAGGCCAACGTCGCTATCTGGAATCGCTCAACGCTTATGCGCGCAGCCTGGTGCAGCCGGCCGGCCGCCCCGAGGTCGACGCCGTGTACGGCATCCCGCCCACCGTGGCGATCGAGCAGCGCCTGTCGCGCGGCGGGCGCAAGAGCACCGTGGGCACCACCACCGAGGTGCACCACTTTCTGCGCCTGCTGTACGTCAAGCTGGGCGTGCAGCATTGCACCCATTGTGTGGACGATCAGGGCCAGCCCTTGCCGGTGCTGCCCCAAACGCCCGAGGCCATCGCCGCCCAATGGGTACGCGAGTACCGCGGGCAGCACATCGGGCTGTTGGCACCCCTGGTCGTCAACCGCAAAGGCATCTACACCGAGCTGGCCAAATGGGCGTCCAGCAAAGGCTTTGCCTATCTGCGGGTAGACGGCGAATTCATTCCGTCGGCCGGTTGGGGCACGGCCAAAGGGCCCAAGATCGACCGCTACCGCGAGCACACCATCGAATTGCCGGTCGGCGATGTGCTGGTGACACCCGAGAACGAAGCCCGGCTGCGCGAGCTGCTGGCCCAGGCGCTGGAATACGGCAAAGGTGTGGTCCACCTGTTATCGCCACTGGACAAGCTGGCCGAGGCTCTGGAGAAGGGGCTGTCAACCCTGCACATGGGCCGCGTCAAGGTGTTCTCGACCGAGCGGGCCTGCCCGGCCTGCGGCACGAGCTACCCGGAGCTGGACCCGCGTCTGTTCTCCTACAACAGCAAGCATGGCTGGTGCCCCGACTGCGTGGGCACCGGGCTGGCGCTGACTCGCGAACAACGCAAGGTACTGGACGACTCTGACCCCGATGACAAGTCAGGCCGCGAACAGACCTTTGCCGAGCCCGATGTGGAAGACGTGGCGGACGATGCCTGTGGCACCTGCCACGGCGCGCGCCTCAACCCGGTGGCGCTGGCTGTGCAGTTGGGCGGCGAAGGCCCGGGTCGGGGTCAGTCGATCGCGCAGTTGTCGGCCCTGGCGGTCAAGGATGCGAAGCGTTGGGCCGAACAGCTCAAGCTGGATGGCCGCGAGGCCACCATCGCCCGCGACATCGTCACCGAGATCAAGGGCCGCCTGAACTTCATGGAACAGGTCGGCCTCGGCTACCTCAGCCTGGACCGCGCCGCGCCCACATTGTCGGGCGGCGAAGCACAACGCATTCGTCTGGCGGCCCAGTTGGGCTCCAACCTGCAAGGCGTTTGCTACGTGCTGGACGAGCCCACCATCGGCCTGCACCCGCGTGACAACCAGCTGCTGCTCGATGCCCTGCACACGCTGGGCCAGGAAGGCAACACCCTGGTCGTCGTGGAGCATGATGAAGACACCATCCGTCGCGCCGAACACGTCATCGACATCGGCCCCGGTGCCGGCCAGCGTGGCGGCACCGTGGTCGCCCAGGGATCGGTGCAGGACATCATGGACTCGCCTGATTCGGTCACCGGCCGGTGCCTGCGTGAACCCATGGTCCACCCGCTGGGCGAACGGCGCGAGATCACCGCAGACGTTGAACAGCTGACCTTGCGTGGCGCCCGCCTGCATAACCTGCAGAACGTGACCGTGAAGGTGCCCCTGAAACGGCTGGTCGCCGTCACCGGGGTCAGCGGCTCGGGCAAGTCCACCCTCGCGCGCGATGTGCTGCTGGCCAATGTGCAAGCAGCGGTCAGCATTGCGCCGAAGGACCGCGCCAAGGTTGCCCCGCAATGGCTGGGCTGCACGGGGCTGGAAGGCTGGGGGGCGATCGACCGGGTGCTGGAAGTGGACCAGACCCCCATCGGCAAGACACCCCGGTCCTGCCCGGCCACCTACATCGGCTTTTGGGACACCATTCGCAAGCTGTTTGCCGACACACTCGAAGCGCGCGCGCGCGGCTGGGCGGCCGGCCGCTTCAGCTTCAACACCGGCGAGGGCCGCTGCCCGACCTGTGAAGGGCAAGGCATACGCACCATCGAGATGGCTTTCCTGCCTGACGTGAAGGTGCATTGCGATGCCTGCAATGGCCTGCGCTTCAATCCCGAAACACTGGCCGCCACGTGGCGAGGCAAATCCATTGGCGATGTGCTGAAGATGGAAGTGGACGAGGCTGTCGAGTTCTTCGCGTCCATGCCCAACATCGCGCACCCCCTCAAGCTCTTGCAGGACGTCGGCCTGGGTTACCTGACCTTGGGCCAGCCCTCACCGACCTTGTCGGGGGGCGAAGCCCAGCGCATCAAGCTGGTGACCGAGCTGAGCAAGGTGCGTGACGACATCACCCGCCGAGGCCAGAAGGCGCCGCATACCTTGTACGTGCTGGATGAGCCCACCGTGGGCCTGCATCTGGCCGACGTCGCCCGGCTGATCAAGGTGCTGCATCGCCTGGTCGGAGGCGGTCACAGCGTGGTGGTGATCGAACACGATCTGGATGTGATCGCCGAAGCCGACTGGGTCATCGACATGGGGCCCGAAGGAGGCGCCGGCGGCGGTCAGGTCGTGGCCGAAGGCCCGCCCGAGCAGGTGGTGACCAAGGGCACCCACACCGGCGTGGCATTGGCGCATCTGCTGAAGCGCTGAAGGGGGCGCTCAGGCCTCGACCGGCCGAGGACTGTAGGCGTAGATGACACACCGGCGTCCGGCCTGCTTGCCTTCGGTCACGGCGGCTGTGGCGCGCGCAATGGCGTCTTCCAGGCGGTCCCCTGGCAACAGGGTGGCCACCCCCACGGTCATGCCCACCGTCAGGGTTTGCCGTCCGGTCGACACGGCCAGCGCTTCGACGCCGCGTCGCAGGCGCTCGGCCACCACTTCGGCCCCGGCCTCGTCGGTCCCGGGCAAGATCGCCAGAAACTCGTCGCCGGTCCAGCGCAGCATGGTGTCGGCGTCTCGCACGCCCTTGACCATCACGCCGCCCACGGCCCGCAGCACGGCATCCCCCGCTTGCTGCCCGTGCGTGTCGTTCACCACCTGAAGGTGGTCGATGTTGCACAGCACCACACTGAGCTTGACCGGGCCATGCTTGGCCTTGGCATTCTCACGAGCGGCCACCTCCCAGAAGGCCAGGCGGTTGCGCACCTGCGTGAGCGCATCGGTCTGCGCCGCCCGCAACGCCGCCCCGCGCGCGGCCCACAACTGCTGGGCGACGAACCCCGCCAGCATCATCAGGATGAGCAGCGCCATGGTCACATTGAAGTAGTACAGCGCGTCATCCAGCCCGCCGTCGGTCATGGCCGCCCCGGCCCGCTGGCGCAGCCCCATGTCCAGCGCCACATAGCTGGCCATCACGGCCAAGGCAAGACCCGATTTGAGCCACAGCGCACGGATCGGTCCACCCACCAGCATGGGCACCCCCAGCAACACAAAGTATTGAAAGCCACTGGCCCAGCCCAAGGCCACCAGCGACACCTCGGCCTGCGTCACCATGGTGAGCACCAGAAGGCCCCAGCCCAGCGCCAGGTGCCCCCGGCCGGAGAGCAGCCAGGCGACCACGCACACCAGCACCGCCGCCCCGTTGACCCATACCAGCGGCGCGGGTCCCATCACCGAGAACAGACCCAGACATGCCAGTTGCATCCCGGCCAGCAGGATCGCCAGGCCCTGCGCGAGCAGCCGCGTTTCGCCCGCCTGGGTCTGCGTCACATCACTCCCATCCAGCGAAACTTGGTGCTCATCTGCCACTGTGCAAACTCCTGTGCATCCGCAAATTGGCGTGCTTTGTCCGGGTCGATATCGACTGACTTCGCTGAAACTTGAGAGCCTCGGGAATGCCCCTGCTGGCTTTCTTTCGCATTGACGCGTCAAGTCAAGAAAGAGTCACAAACGAACTTCAAAATGTTACAAATAACCGCAATGGTGCGGAGACACTTTCGGGAGCAGTCAGCCATGGATCGTCGCCAGTTTCTCAAGTACGGTAGCCTCTTCACCACCACCGCTCTGGCCTCCGGCCTGACCACCACCCTGTCGGGTTGCGTGGTGGATCTGCCTCCGTTGGCGACGGGCAAGAACTGGAAGTTCCCGCAGTCCATCGCCTCGGCCGACCCGCGCCCGGACGGCATCGTGCTGTGGACCCGGGTGGTCCATTCCGAACTGAACGATGTGGAAACCGTGCCGGCAGGCAGCGACGTCACCGTGGGCCTGGTGATCAGCTCGTCCGGCGACAACGCCGCTTTGCTGGGTGGCAACAGTCCTCTGCGCGGGCGCAAGGTGGCCGAGCTGCCCGTACCGGCCTATGCCGATTTCGACGGCACAGCCCGTCACAAGGTCACGGGCCTGGAGCCGGGCAAGACCTACTACTACCAGTTCGTCGCCGGCAGCGTGCGCTCCCATGTCGGTCGGTTCAAGACTGCGCCGGCCCAACAAGCCGACGTCAGCCAGTTGAAGTTCGCCTTCATCTCTTGCCAGGACTGGAGCATCAACCACTGGGCCGGTTACAGCGAACTGGCGCAGGCCGACGACCTCGACTTCTTCATCCATCTGGGTGACTACATCTACGAGACGGTGGGCGAGGCCTTCCAGACCGGTCGGGTCGAAAGCCGTCACACACCCTTGAGCCTGCCCGATGGGGCGTACAAGAACGGCACCTCGGGCGCGAAGTACGCCACCAGCCTGAACGACTACCGTTACCTGTACAAGCAATACCGCACCGACTCGCGCCTGCAGGCGGTGCATGAGCGCTTTGCCATGATCGCCATCTGGGACGACCATGAATTCTCAGACGACTGCTGGCAGGACGCCGAGACCTACGACAACGGCACCTTCAACGGGGTCGTGGGCGACAACACCCACCAGAAGGCGCGGCGCCTGCACGCCAATCAGGCCTGGTACGAGTTCATGCCCGCCGACATCCGTTACGACGAGAAGGCCAGCGACATCAACGGCATCCAGATCTACCGGGACTTCCAGTTCGGCAAACTGGCTCATCTGGTGATGACGGACGAGCGCCTGTACCGCGCCGACCACCTGATCCCCGAAGCGGCGCCCAACCCGGCAACGGGCCAGGCCCTGGGCAGCATTGGCTCGCGCTACATGGTGCCGGCAGCCACGCTGGCCAGCGTCGAAGCGGCCAAGGTGGCGGCAGCGGGCGGCGACCTCGGTCTGGTCTCGATGCTGGGCAACACGCAACGCGCCTGGTGGCAAGACACCCTGCGCAACGCCACTGCCACCTGGAAGCTGTGGGGCAACGAAGTGTCGCTGCTGCGCATGGGCCTGAGCGGCACCGACGCCATCGCCACCTTGCTGGCCCTCAATGCGATCAGCCCGCTGGCCACGCAGATCGGCAACACCGCGGCCTCGGCGACAGGCGGCAATGTGCCCGTGGCCGCTGCCATCGTGGCGGCCGTCACGGCGGGCGCTGACCCCGGCACAGCGGGCGCCGCAGGCATGGCCATCGCCACGGCCGATGCCCTGTCGGCTGACCCACTGGCTGGAGCCGTGGGGGCAGGCCTGGCTCCCGCACAAGCTGGCATCGCGGTGGCGTGCTACAACGCCGCCAAAGCCGCTGCTGCCGGTGGCATGACCGCTCAGGTGACGGGCGCCGCCCAGACCCTGGCCTTTGGCTACATCAAGCCCGATGTGCAGGCCAACAAGCAGAACTCGCCCTTTGTGATCGCATCCGGCAAGCAGGCGGCATTGGCCCCCTACTTCGCCAAGTTCCTGCTCAATGCCGATCAATGGGATGGCTACAACGGCGAACGCAAGGCCTTGATGCAGCACCTGCGCAGCCACAACATCCAGAACGTGGTGGCCCTGACGGGCGACATCCATTCCTTCTTCGCCGGCACGGTGAACGACGACTTCGACGCGACTGGCGGCGGCACACCGACCATGGTCGATCTGGTCACAGCCGGCATGAGCTCGGACTCGTTCTTCTCGTATTTGCGCGATGCCGTGGGCAGCCTGTCTGCCGATTTGGCCACGCTGGTGTACTACCCCATCAGCCTGCCCACTGGCACAGCCCTGGGCACCTTGAACATCACCTTCAACCTGCTGGACTACACCATGGGGCAGGCCGCACCGACGCTGGACTTGCTGGCCGACCAGGCTCGCGTGCAAGTGCGCGGTGCCCTGGCACAGGCCGGTGCCCCCGAAGCCCAGCTGGACGCCTTGACCGAGCAGATGCTGATCGGCCTGAAAGCCAACCCCGCCTTCCACACGAACCTGCTGGGCCTGGCGCAGCAGTTGTCAGGTCTGAATTCGAACCCCTGGCTGAAGTACGCCCGAACCGATGCGCAAGGCTTTGCCGTGGTCACCCTGACCCCAGGTCAGCTCAGCTGCCAATTCAAGCAGGTCAACCGCCTGGTGGGCAACCAGGCCCCCAGCACCTCGGTGATCGCACGCACCACCACGGCCACGGTGGTCAAGGATGTGGTGGGGGTGACGATCAGCTGATTCGATTCAGCAGCGGCCTGGCTATCGCAAGCCCAGCCCGTGGGCCCAGGCGCTCAAGGTCAGCAAGGCGGCCCCTGTCGTCCACAAGATGATGCGGGCCACCAGCGCCGTGTTGGCCCCTTCGCGCTCGGCCAGCATGGAGACATTGCTGGCGCTGGGCAAAGCGGCCGCGAGCATCAGGGTGACCAGGCCTTCGGTAGGCACCACCACGCCGGCGACGGACAAGCCCTGCGCAAACAGCCAGACCCCGGCGGGGTGCGCGCCCAGCTTCAGCACCGTCCAGCCGGCCAGGCGGGCGGAGGGCAGATGGCCATGCGGCGTCGCGATCATCTGGGCCCGCGCCAGGATGGCCCCCAGCGTGAACAGCGCAGCCGGCGACGCGGACAAGCTGAGCAAGCGCAGCGTCTCGTCGACGGCATGGGGCAGGCGCAGCCCGGCCAGCGAGGCCAGGAGGCCCGCTGCCATCGACCACAGCAAAGGGTTGCGCAACGCGCCCTTCAACGAAGCGGCCCCCGCCTGCCAGGCACTGTCGTGCGCGCCGTGTTCGGGTCGTGAGTGGGCCCAAGCCAGGCACAGGGAACTCAAAATCAGCACGTCGATGACCAGGGTGGCCGCCACGGGGCCCGCTGCCTTGGGTCCCAACAAGCTGGTCAACAAGGGCAAGCCCAGAAAGCCGGTGTTCGGAAACGCCGTGACCAGGGCCACCAGCCCGCCATCGCGACGCGACAGGCCAGCAGAGACCGACCACACCAATGCCAGCACGCCGATCAGCGCGCCAGCCAGACCATAAGCCAGCAGCAGGCTCAACAAGCCCGGCTGCTGCAAGGCGCCGCTGGCGCTGAGCCGAAACACCATGGCCGGCAGGCCAAAGAACAAGACAAAGGTGTTCATGGCGCCGATGCCATCCAGTGGCAACAGCCCCCATCGGGCCGCGCTCCAACCCATCAGGACCAGGGCAAAAAAGGGCACGAACAACAGCAACAGATCGATCATGGCAAGCCAGGCAAAAAACGGTCAGCGAACCTGCCACAAGGCTTTGAAGCCCCCACGACGCATCACGCGCCAGCCCAGCAAACAGGCCAGGATCACGGCATACACCATGACCTCACCCGTGTCGTTCTTGGCCGCCTTCTTCCAGTAAAAGTGCAGCAGCCCCAGCATGGCGATGGCATACACCAGCTTGTGCAGACGTTGCCAGTTCTTGCCACCGATGGCGCGAATCGCTGCATTGAACGAGGTCAGCGCCAGCGGCGTCATCAGGATCAGCGCCGTCACGCCCACCAGGATGAAGTTGCGCTTGTAGACGTCCTTGACGATGTCCTGCAGCACCCAGCCCTTGTCTAGCCATGCGTAAGCCAGAAAGTGCAAGGTCGCATAGACAAAGGTTGTGACCCCGAAGGTGCGCCGATAGCGCACCAGCGCTGGCAGAGACGCGATCTCGCGCAAGGGCGAGATCGCCAGAGTCACCAACAGCCAACGCAAAGTCCACTCGCCGGTTTCGCGGATGAGTTTTTCAGCGGGATTGGCCCCGAGCTTGCCGGCCGATGCCGCCACAAACAAGGCCACCATGGGCAAGGTACACACACACCACAACACAGGCTTGACCCAAGGTTTGAGCAGCCATTGATTCACTCGCGACAATTGCATCAGTAATACTTCTTCAAATCCATGCCCGCATACAGAGACCCCACCTGAGCCTCATAGCCATTGAACATCAAGGTGGCTTTGCGCGGCGTGAACAAGCCGCCTTCGCCCAGACGCCGCTCGGTGGCCTGGCTCCAGCGCGGGTGGTCCACCGTCGGGTTCACATTCGAGTAGAACCCATATTCGCGCGCATTGGCTTTGGTCCACGACGACAGCGGTTGCTGCTCGACCAGGCGGATCCGGACAATCGACTTGGCGCTCTTGAAACCGTACTTCCACGGCACCACCACGCGCACCGGCGCCCCGTTCTGATTGGGCAAAACCTCGCCATACAGGCCGAAAGCCATCAGCGTCAAGGGGTGCATGGCCTCGTCGATGCGCAGGCCTTCCACATAGGGCCAGTCGAGCACCCGTCCACGCACGCCGGGCATCTGCTGCGGGTCGGCCAGCGTCGTGAATTCGACAAATTTGGCACGGCTGTTGGGCTCGACTTTCTTGAGCAGGGTCGACAGCGAAAAGCCCACCCACGGGATCACCATCGACCAACCCTCGACACAACGCAGGCGGTAGATGCGCTCCTCCATCGCGCCCATCTTCATCAGCGCATCCAGATCCAAGCGCTGGGGCTTGCCCACCTCGCCGTCCACCATCACGGTCCAGGGGCGAGGTTTGAGAGAATGCGCCCGTTGAGACGGCTGGTCCTTGTCGGTGCCGAACTCGTAGAAGTTGTTGTAGGTGGTCACATCCTCATAAGGGGTGACCTTGTCCGCCGTCACGGCGCCAGGCACCGTGCTGCGGGTGCTGGCCAATGCGGCCAATTTACCCGGTCGCGCCACAGGCGGCACAGCCGCCGCCTGGGCCCATGCGCCGCTCGATGCGCTCAGGCCGACCAGCCCCGCCGAGCCCAGGCCCGCTTCCTTCAGCCACTGGCGCCGCGACTCGTAAACCGCTTGCGGCGTGATCTCGCTGGCATGGGGATGAACCATCCCGCTGTCGGGATGAAGAACACTGCGACTCGTGCGGATCCAGACCATGACAGCGCTCCCAGGTTTTGGTGGGCATAACCATACACCCACTCGCCCTGCGCTTCAGGGCTGGATGAACTTGGGCACATCCCCATCAGGGCCGTGGATCTGCAGCAGCCGGGCCACCAGCTTGGCCTGGACCTTGGCGGGCAGGGGCGCAAAGCCGGTCCCGCGGGTCAACTCATCGCCGTGCATGAAGCACCAGTACACATAGTGCGCCGTCCAGTTGGACACCGCCTTGTCCTTGGGCTTGGCATCCAGCAGCACGTAGCTGGTCATGGTCAACGGCCAGGCATCCTTGCGGTTCACGTTGAGCAAGCTGGCGGTATCGTCCCCTTGCAGGTACACATTCGAGCCCAGGATCGCTTCGCGAAAACCATCTTCTGACGCCGCCACATCCCGGCCCACGGGGTTGCGCAGGCGGACGCTGATCAACTGGTCGCGCACCACCCGGTCATAGGAAAGATACGAGATGGCACCCACCGTGGTCTTCAGCTCACGGGCCAGCCCTTCCATGCCTTTGGCCTGCACCACCTTGCCAGGCCAGACGGGCTTCTGGCTGACGGCCACGGCGCCTTGGAAGGCGGCCGACGACGTGGCGAGGTAGCGCGCCAGCGCTTCCGAGGTTCCCGACGCATCCTCACGCACGACGCGCACGATGGCCTTGTGCGGCAAGTTCACGCCCGGGTTGAGGTCGCCAATGCGGTCATGGTCCCAATAGGTGATGCGGCCCAGCATGATGTCGGCCAGCACTTCGCCGGTCAGCACCAGCTTGTTGGCGCTCACGTTGGGCAGGTTGACCACGGGCACCAGCCCGCCCACCAGCATCGGAATCTGCACCAGGCCTTTGTCGGTCAGCGCCTGGCTGCTCAGGGGCGTGTCGGTGCCCCCAAACTGAACGGTGCGTGCGCCGGCCTGCTTGATGCCCTCGCCCGAACCGGTTGGCGTGTAATTGACCTGAACCGACTGGTTCTGCTGGGTGAAGTTCTGCGTCCAGCGCTCGTAGACGCGAGCCGGAAAGGTCGCCCCCGTGCCACTGATCTGCACCGCCCCTGCCAAGGCCACCGTGGCCGACAAGGCCCCCACCGCACCCGCGATCAGATTCCGTACTGCAAAAAACAAGGTTCACTCCACGCCGATTTGTTGAAGGCGCGGACTTTAGCGTAAACCCTAGGTTTGTGCCTGCGGTGATGCGCCTTTCCGACGCATCACCTGTGCACAAGGGGGTGGGTCAGGCCACTTTTTTCACGGTTTTCTTGGCTGCGGTCTTGCTGGCGGTCTTCGCAGCCCGCGGCGCGCGCGGCTCAAACTCGAAGCCCACCTTGCCCGCCTTGGCATCCCAACTCAAGAACGCCTTGAACTTGCGGCGCGTCTTGTTGGATACGAAGTTCTCCAGCAGGTCGGTCTTGCCGGTTTCCAACAGCTTGGTCATTTGCTCCGGTGCCACCGGTTGCTGCAGGATGATCTTGCCGCTCTTGAAGTCGCAGGTGGCCGGCCCGACGGCGTTTTCGCAGACGTAGTTGGCGCCATGCTCGTAGACGTGGCCTTTGCACTTGGGACAGGTCCCCAGGCTGGCCTGGCCACTGAAGTCGACCGCCTCGCCGGCCTCGTCGTCCTTCTTGGCATCCTCGCCGAAGTCGAACTCCATCTTCCAGTTGTTCAATTCCTCGTCGCGCACCAATTTCAGTTCGGCCGTGAAAGGCCAGCCCGCTTTCGAGCGGAAGCCGTCCATGGGCCCGATCTTGTGTTCGCGCAGCAATTGCTCCACTTCGGGCAACTCGAAGCTGCGGCCCGCCGGGATCTTGGTCATGCTGAAGCCACAACCGGCCGCTTCATCCCCACTGCCTTGTTTGCCCGTGCAGGTGAAGCGACGGTAGTTTTCTTTGACCACGCCACCGCAATTGGGGCACGGGGTGCGCAACGTGGCGTAGTCACCCGGGATGGTGTCGCGGTCGTATTCCTTGGCCTTTTGCACCACACGCTGGGTCATGGCCGCGATCTCGTCCATGAAGGCCTCGCGGCTCAGGCGGCCCTTTTCCATCTCGGCCAGCTTGTATTCCCAGTTGCCAGTCAGCTCGGGCTTGGTGAGGTCTTCCACGCCCAGCCCCCGCAGCAGCGTCATCAGCTGGAAGGCCTTGGCCGTGGGGATCAGCTCGCGCCCTTCCCGCAGGATGTACTTCTCGGTGATCAGGCCTTCGATGATGGCTGCACGGGTGGCTGGTGTGCCCAGGCCCTTCTCGGTCATCGCCGCCTTCAATTCTTCGTCGTCGATCAGCTTGCCCGCGCCTTCCATCGCGCTGAGCAGCGTCGCTTCCGAATACCGTGCTGGCGGCTTGGTCTTGAGTCCGTTCACCGCCACGTCATCCGTGCTGACGGATTCATTGGGTTGCACCGCCACCAGCGTGGCGTCTTCGTCCTGCGCTTCCTTGCCATACACGGCCAGCCAACCGGGCTTGACCAGCACCTTGCCGTTGGTCTGGAAGTGATGCGCCTGCCCGGCCGCCGCCACCTTGGTGACACGGGTGGTGACCATGAACTCGGCAGGCGGAAAGAACACCGCCAGGAAGCGCTTGACCACCATGTCATAGAGCTTGGCTTCGATGTCAGACAAGCTCTTGGGCGCCTGCAGCGTCGGGATGATGGCAAAGTGATCCGAGATCTTGCTGTTGTCAAACACGCGCTTATTGGGCTTGACGTAGCCTTCTTTCAAGGCCTTGCCAGCATGTTGGGCCAACTCACGCAAAGGCCCGGGCATGTCCTCGCTGGCGATCATCTCCATGGTCTGCTTGACCACGCCCACATAGTCTTCAGGCAGTGCGCGCGAATCGGTACGCGGATAGGTCAGCACCTTGTGCTTTTCATACAGGGCCTGCGCCAGGCCCAGCGTGGTCTTGGCGCTGAAGCCAAAGCGCGAGTTGGCCTCGCGCTGCAGCGTAGTCAGGTCGTACAGCAAGGGGCTGGACTGGTTGCTGGGCTTGGCTTCTTCCGTGACGGTGCCGGTCTGGCCATCCACCGCCTGCGCAATGGCCTTGGCGTCGGCTTCAGACCAGATCCGGTCGGCCTTGGCCTCGGGGTCCTGTTCGTTCTTCTTCCAGTTGGGGTTGAACCACTTGCCTTCGTACGCGCCCTGGGCAGCCCCAAAGCTGGCGCGGATCTCCCAATAGTCGCGGTAGACGTGCTTGCGGATCTTCTCTTCGCGCTCCACCACGATGGACAGCGTGGGTGTTTGCACCCGGCCCACGGTGGTCAGGAAGAAGCCGCCATCGCGCGAGTTGAAAGCCGTCATGGCGCGCGTGCCATTGATGCCCACCAGCCAGTCGGCCTCGGAGCGGCAACGGGCCGCATTAGCCAGGGGTTGCATCTGCTCGTCCGTGCGCAGCTTGTCAAAGCCGTCGCGGATGGCCTGCGGGGTCATGCTCTGCATCCACAGGCGCTGCACGCCCTTGCCCAGGCCCTTGGCCTTGGTGGTGGCGGTGCTGTCCTGCGCGTACTGCACGATCAAGCGGAAGATCAGCTCACCTTCGCGCCCCGCGTCACATGCGTTGATGAGGGTGTCGACATCTTTGCGCTTGATCAGCTTGACCAGGGCATTGAGGCGGCCCTTGCTCTTGTCGATGGGGTTGAGGTCGAAGTGCGGCGGGATCACCGGCAGGTTGGCGAAACTCCATTTGCCGCGCTTGACGTCGAATTCATCCGGCGCCTTGATTTCGACCAGGTGACCGACAGCCGAGCTGACCACATAGTGCTCGCTCTCAAAGTAGTCGTCGTGTTTCTCGAACTTGCCATCTACTGGCGTCAAGGCCCGCACGATGTCTTGCGCCACAGAGGGCTTCTCAGCGATGACCAGGGCTTTGCTCATGGGTTCTGTAATTTTGTTGACTAGAATCGGGCCTCGCGCGCACACGTACGCATGCGCACACGCACACACGCGCGCGCCCACTCAATTCAATGTACATAAAGTTGTCGATGACGCAAGCTCCCTCTTCCACTTCTGCGTCCGGTCGTCGTATTCAAGTACGCCAATCGGGCATCCATGGCAAGGGTGTGTACGCCATTCAGGAGATCCCCGCTGGCGACACGGTCATTGAATACAAGGGCGAAATCATCACCTGGGAAGAAGCGCTGGACCGTCATCCTCACGATCCCGATCAGCCCAACCACACCTTCTACTTCCATCTGGACGACGGTCACGTCATCGACGGCAAGTACCAGGGCAACTCGGCCAAATGGATCAACCATTCCTGCAATCCCAACCTCGAAGCCGAGCAGGATGGCAACCGGGTCTTTCTCAAAGCGGTGCGCGACATCCACCCCGGTGAAGAGTTGTTCTTCGACTACGGCCTGGTCATCGATGCCCGCCTGACAGCCAAGCTCAAGAAAGAATACGCCTGCTGGTGCGGCGCCGAAAACTGCCGCGGCACCATGCTGGCGGCCAAACGCGGCCGCCGCTGAGCACCATGACGCGCGCTTCGCCCGCCCTCACCGCATCGGCAGCGCTGGCGGACCTGAACACCGCCGCAGAGGTGATCTGGCAAAACAGCGTTGCGCTCTGCCCTGGCTTGAGCGTCGATGTGCTGCCCACCGTCGACTCCACCAACACGGCCCTGATGCAGCAAGCCCGTCAGGGCCTGACCACCCCCACCCTGCTGACCGCCGTAAGGCAGACCGCCGGCCGAGGCCGCCAGGGGCGTCAGTGGGACGCTCAGCCCGGAGACAGCCTCACCTTCTCGCTGGGCTTGCCCTTGCGCCTGGAACGCATCCCCGGAGGCGGCAGCGCCCTGTCGCTGGCCGTGGGCCTGGCGCTGGCCACCGCGATCGACGCCGCTTTCGCCCAACTGGACTACCCGACCCCGCCCACGCTGCTGAAGTGGCCCAATGACCTGTGGTGGCACCAGCGCAAGCTGGGGGGCATTCTGATTGAAGCCACCCACGCGCCCGGCTTGCCTGCCGATCAGCGCTGGGTCGTCATCGGCGTCGGCGTGAATGTGCGCCCTGCCGGGCAGCAAGCGCGCTCGGCCAGTCTGCATGAACACTGGCCTGCCACGGCCGCCCCTCTGACTCCGGGGCAGGTCTGGTCATGGATCGCCCCGGATCTGATCCGGGCCGTCCTGCGGTTCGAGCAGACGGGGTTTGCGCCTTTGGTGGCCGCCTACCGCGCCCGCGATGCCCTGTTCGGCCAGCATGTCGACCTGTGGAGCCGCCCCGGCGCGGCCGACTTGAGCGCCCAATCGCCCAATCAGAGCGGACAAGCGCAGGGCGTCAACGACCACGGTGCGCTGGTCGTGCATACTGACGGCCAGACCCAAACCTGGACCACAGGCGACGTCAGCGTCCGCCTGCAAAACCCTTAACCTTCCACCACCCTCATGCTGCGCTCCCTGGTGCTCGTTTTGCTGCTGGTCAATGCAGCCTTCTATGCCTGGACCCATGGCTGGCTCACCAGCCTGACGGGCGTGCAACCCGATGCGCAACACGAACCCCAACGCCTGGCTCAGCAAGTCCACCCCGACAAGCTGATTCTGGTGGCCAGCGGCGCCAGCGTCCCCACGGTGGCCACCGCACCCACCAGCACCAGCAACGCCAATGAACCGACAGTGTGCCTGGAGGCGGGGCCGTTCGATTCTGCCGAGGGCGCACAAGCCAGCGAAGCGGTGCGCGCAGCCCAGCTGCCCTCGGGTGCCTGGACCAGCGACACCGTGGCCTTCCCAGGCGAATGGCTGGTGTACATGGGCCCTTACCCGGACGCAGACATGTTTGCCCGCAAGCTCACCGAGCTCAAACGCATGCGCAATGTCAACATCGAAGAGATTCAGAGCCCGCCCGCCCTGGCCCACGGCTTGTCCTTGGGCCGGTTCAACCGCCAGGATGAAGCGGTGGCTGCGCTCGATTCGTGGCGCACCCGCGGTGTCCGTACCGCTCGGGTCGTGGCCGCCCGCCCACCCATGGAGCTTCAAGTCATCCGGGTACCGCGGGCCACCACGAAGATTCAGGTGACCTTGGGCGGCATCAAATTGCCGGCCGGCAAGGCTTTTACCGCCTGCCGCCCCCAATGAACGTCATCCACATCAGCATGGCCAGCACGGCCAGGCTGGATGGGTCCATGGCGCCCCCACCCCCTCCTCCACTGCTGGTGGACGGAGCGGGACCATTCCATGAAGCCACCGTGCCATCGGGATGGGCACTGAGTTGCGCCATGGCAAAGTTGAGCGCGCCGGCCGCATCCAACCGACCGCTGCCACACGTTGACGCATTGCAATAGCACTGCGCCATCGACGCGCCTGCTGCACAGGTCGGCAGATCACGCATCGACAACGAGGCGCCATCGGTGCGGCTCAAATGGGGCAAAGCGGTGCTGGTCAGCCCCACGACCAGCTCATCCACAGACAGATGCGGGTCGACCGCCAGCATCAAGGCCGCCACCCCAGCGACCGTGGGTGCAGCAAAGCTGGTGCCCATCATGCCGGGCATTGTGTAATTGACGGAGGGGCCCTCCGTGCCCGCATTGCTGGTCGTCACGATGGCGTGATCATCCAGGTCGCCGCCCGCTACAGCTAGCCCGGTGTAATGGGCTGAGTCGATCAAATTGGCATAGCTGGCCTTGAAACCTTGCTCGTTGAGCGCAGTGACCGCCAGCACACCCGGACAGCTCGCGGGGCGTGTGGGTTGCGCCTTGCCCACATAGGCATCGCCGTTGCCGGCCGACGCCACCACCAGCACCCCGTGCGACTTCAAGTTGGCCAAGGTCTGGCGATACAGCCAGGCGGTGTCGTGGGCGCCAGTGTCGTCGCAAGAACCATCGCCACCGAAGCTCAAATTGATGATGCGAGCGGGATGCGGGTTGGGTGCCGGCGAGCCTTGAAAGGCGATGCCCGCCGCCCACAACATGCCCTCCACAATGTCGCTGACCTCGGCCCCACAGGTGCCCGCCACACGCACCGGCAGCACCACGGGCCCCGTCAACGGCGCCAGGATGCCCCCGCCGTCGCGGTTGTTGTCGGTATTGGCCGCCAGCATGCCGGCCACCGCCAGACCGTGCCAGTCGCTGTGGCGAACGGTGCAGCCGTCATAGAGGGAACTGCTGTCTTTTTCTGTCTGGGTCAGCCAGGTCCCCGGATCACTGGCATCGCTGTCCCAACCATTGCCATCACGGCTGTATTCGACGGCCGAGACAAAGTCATAGCCGGGCCAGAAGCGTCCGGCCAGGTCGGGGTGCGGCAACACGCCTGAATCCAGCACCGCCACGACCACCGGAGACAGCGCCTGGTTTTCCAGCAGTCGCCATGCGGCAGGAAAGCCCGCGACACCCCACCGGCCCGGCTCACGCGGTTGCAGCCAGGTCTGCAGGCCAAAGCTGGGGTCGGAACCGGCCACCACACTGGCCGGCTTTTCAATGGCATTGGGGATGGCCCATTCCACCTCGGGATCGCGCCGCAAGCGCTCGGCCTCGGCCTGCGCCTGCGCCAAGGGGATGGGGTGGCCCGCATTCAAGACGTGGGCGGCAAAGGCCGTTTGGCGATGCGCCAGATAAGGCAGGTGCTGACGCAGGGCCGCGCCGATCAGCCGCGTATGCGCGCGCGTCGACGATTCGAAGGACAGGCTGGAAGGCCGCGCCATGCTGGCCGCCGCAACGGGCCCTTTGTCCTTGAGCTTGACGATCACCCCGCTGGCGTACGCGGGTTCCAGCGCATGCGCCGACACCGCGCACAGCAAACCGGCAACCCAGGCGCCCGCCCACCGGAGAGAAGATGGCAGCCATTTCGTACGCATGATCCCTGGACTCATAAACTTGTTCAGCACCGCGTGCGAAAAAGCACGCTTCGAGCCGCGCATTATCGAGGCAAGCGTGTGGCCTATTGCGGCTGAAGGGGCGATGACACCAACTGTTTCGAGTCCGATCGTCCTGCGACAAATGGACGCACGGCCCAGTAGGCCATCATGCCCAGCACCAGGACACCAGTGTGAATGAGCATCGAGAACTCGGCGTAGTCATATTGGTGAGACAGATCGTCCACCGCCAAGGCCGCCCGGACGGAGGCCTGTCCGATCTGTACCAGCAGGAACATGGCCACCAGCGCCATCAGGCTGTCCATCTGCTTGCGCCAGACGCCAAAAACCAGCGGGGCGGCGATCACCACGAGCGCAGCCAGCCACGACTTGAGCAGCACCATCAGCACCGCGCCGCCGATCGAGCGTGAGGCGTCGCCCAGATACGCTGCAGCCAGGTCCAGGTGCTTGAGCAAATACACCTGCACAGGGGAGTCGGCCCCACCGTACAACTCGAACAAGGCATAACGGATGGCCACCAGCATGACCGCCGCCAAAGCCAGGCCCGCCCGTCGCTGAAACTCGACCGGCCGCCACGAGAAGAACACCATGGAGATCCAGGCCATCGCCATGACCGAGACGGCATGGGCAGGTGTGCTCAAGGTCAACAACAGGCAAGTCAAGGCGATGGCCAGGGTCGGATAGGCGCGCGGCGAATGGCGGCTGATGACGTGAAGGCCCACGGCCACGGCTGCCCCGCTGGCCAGCATCCCATACAAAGCCCAGCCATGCCACTGCGGCCCCCACCAGAAAGCGAGTGTCGGCACGGCGGCCATCCAGACCCAGGGTGTGAGCGCGCGGGCACGGCGCGTGAACCCGATCAGGCACAGCATCACACCGGTGGCAAGCAGCTTCAACCCGAGATCCGGCACAGCGTTGAGGTTCAAGGCCGAGAACGGGAACAACACCAGGGCGACCGCGATGCCGGACAACAGCCACCCGCGCTGACCGGCGTCGGCCCGCCCAGGCTGGCGCCGCTCGGCCGCGTACAAGGCCCACACGGTCACACCGGCCACCGGCAAGCCGATGTAGTAGCGCATGGCCACGTTCTCGCCCAGATGCGTCCACAACATCGTGCCCAGAGAGAAGTAGGCCATGCTGCCCAGCCAGCCCACCCAACGTGAAGTGGATCGCCAGCCCGCATCCCAGACCCACACCACCATCAGCACACAGCCCATGAGTCCGACCATGTTGACCGGGTACAGCACCGTGGTCAGCAGGTACATCAGGATGACGAACAAGACCTGATGCTCATGCCAATAGTTGGCGACTTTGTGGCGATGGCGCCAGATCCAGGCGGCCGCGGTCGCGCAGAGCACCGCCGCCACGGCCAATCCCATCCACAGCGCAGGACTGCGGCTCTTGACCGCCAGCTTGATCTCAGCCGCAAACGCGACCCGCAAGCCAAACAAGGTCTCGACGACGAGCAAGGCCAACAACCAGGCGCCATACATGCGACCGGATCGCCAGGCCGATTGCAGCCGCCCCGGCCAGGCCACCAGCCCAATCAGGCCGGCGGTGGCAAAGGTCGCCACCACGAACACCCAGTCAGTCACATAGGTTGCGCGCGTGGGCCCTGCATCGGGTTCGATGTCCGAGAAGGTCTCACGCAATTTAGGGACGATCTGGTCAGCCTCGGTGGCAGACACCCACTGAAAGCTGGGGTCGTCAAACCGGTTCGGAAAGGGTGTGGCGGCTTGCGCAAACAACTCCGGCCGGTCCCTCAGACTGGGCTTTTGCAACAGGCTGTGGAAGTAGGCCGTCAACAAGGTGCGCCCGCGCTCGACCTTGGGCATGTCGATGGCATCGACCGCAGGCAGGGCCACCGCGTCCTTGGGCGCATTGAGGTCCAGCAGGGCCGCGATGGTCGCCGGCATGTCTGCGGCATTCATCTCGAAGCGCGCACCTTTGACAATGCCCTTGCCCCACATCAGCACCGGCACTTGCCGATAGATCGGGTCGCTGCCGCCGTGTCCACCGCGCAGGTCATTGCCATGGTCGGAGGTCAGGATCACCGTGGTGCCGGGCCGAAGAACATCGCGCAAGAAGCCATCCAGCGCGCTGTCCCAATGGCGAATCACTTCGGCATACTCGGGCCGCTCGGTGCCATACAGATGGGCCGCCACATCGGTTTCGGTGATGTGCACCACGCTCAGGGTGGGCGGCTGCTTCGACAGCAAGGCCGCACGGGCGTGGGCCACGCCCTCCATGTCTTCTTCACGAAACTGCGGGCCATGCCCGGTTTCACGGAAGTTGCCGGTCCCCCGGTTGCCGTACAGAGAAACCCAGGCCGGCCCGCCGTGGAAGGAGACCCGCTCGCCGCGCGCTACCACGTCGTCAAAAATGGTCCAGCCCTTGTAGGCGGACGATGACACCAGACCGATGGCGCCCAGCCCGCTGACCGGCACGCCGGTGCTCAGGGTCAGAATGCCTTGCATGGTGCCGGTCTGCCGCGGCGCCCACAGGACCCCCGATGCGCCGTCCCCGATGCGCGCGCGCAGCCGAGGCATCAACTGCGGATCGTGCAAAACACGCAATGCCCACGAGTCAAGCACCACCAGCACAACGCGCTCCGTGCGGCGCTGGTCAACCAGGTTGTAGGACTCTGTCTTGTGCGACAGCGATTGCTGGTACAGGCGATTGGCATCGAATGCCAAGTGCCCCAACAACATCAAACAGATGGCAAAACAAAACCAAAACTTCCGACCCATCTCATATTCTTAACGCAAAACAAAAAAGCCCCCGGAGGGGCTCTTCAGAAAGTCCGATAAAACGGGCTTACTTGGCGTTTTTACTTGGCGATGACGCGTGCCATCTCGAGGCACTTGTTGGAGTAACCCCACTCGTTGTCGTACCAGGCCACGACCTTGACGAAGGTCTTGTCCAGCGCGATACCGGCTTCGGCATCGAACACGGAGGTGCAAGGCTCACCGCGGAAGTCGGTGGCCACGACCTTGTCTTCGGTGTAACCCAGCACGCCCTTCATGGCGCCTTGCGAGGCGGCCTTCATGGCATTGCAGATGTCTTCGTAAGAAGCTTCCTTGTTCAGCTCCACGGTCAGGTCCACCACCGACACGTCGGAGGTGGGCACGCGGAACGACATGCCGGTCAGCTTCTTGTTCAGCTCAGGAATCACCACGCCCACGGCCTTGGCAGCGCCAGTGCTGGAAGGAATGATGTTTTCCAGAATGCCACGGCCGCCGCGCCAGTCCTTGTTCGAAGGACCGTCCACGGTCTTCTGAGTGGCGGTGGCAGCGTGCACGGTGGTCATCAGGCCACGCTTGATGCCAAAGGTGTCGTTCAGCACCTTGGCCACAGGGGCCAAGCAGTTGGTGGTGCACGAAGCGTTGGAGATGATGGCTTGACCCGCGTAGGTGGTGTGGTTCACACCGTAGACGAACATGGGGGTATCATCCTTGGAAGGAGCCGACATGATCACCTTCTTGGCGCCAGCCTTGATGTGAGCTTCAGCGGTTTCCTTGGTCAGGAACAGGCCGGTCGACTCGATCACGACGTCAGCACCGACTTCGTCCCACTTCAGTTCAGCGGGGTTCTTCACGGCGGTCAGGCGGATCTTCTTGCCGTTGACAACCAGGGTGTTGCCGTCCACAGCCACGTCACCCTTGAAGCGGCCATGCACGCTGTCGTACTTCAGCATGTAAGCCAGGTAGTCGGGCTCCAGCAGATCGTTGATGCCGACGATTTCGATGTCGTTGGCGAAGTTTTGCACAGCAGCGCGGAACACCATGCGACCGATGCGGCCAAAGCCGTTGATACCAACCTTGATGGTCATGACGAGATCCTCAGTGAGACAAGAAACAACGTGAACACAAATTCAATGCCAGGCGTCAGCGGCGATCAGCGACGCTTGGCCAGACCCAGAGCCACCTTCACGGTGTCGACCACGTTCTGCGTGGTGAAACCGAAGTGCTTGAACAGGTCGCCAGCCGGAGCCGATTCGCCGTAGGTGTCGATGCCCACCACGGCCGCGACGCCATACTTCCACCAGAAGTCCGTGACGCCGGCTTCCACCGCAATGCGGGGCACACCCACCGGCAACACACTCTTCTTGTAGTCCAGCGGCTGACGGTCGAACACGTTGGTCGATGGCATGGACACCACGCGCACCGGCACACCGGCCTTGGCCAGTTCAGCCTGGGCATGCAGCGCCAGCTGGACTTCGGAACCGGTCGCGATGATCACGGCAACGGCCTTTTTCTTCAACCCCACCTCTGAGGGTTCAGCCAAAACATAGCCACCTTGCGTGATGACATCCGCATCTTGCTTGGGGGCGTAAGGCAGGTTCTGACGCGACAACAGCAGCGCCGAGGGGCGATTCTTGTTGGCCAGCGCCATGGACCAGGCCACTGCGGTTTCGGTGGTGTCAGCAGGACGCCAGACATCCAGGCCCGGGATCAAGCGCAGGCTGGCTGCATGCTCGATCGACTGGTGGGTGGGGCCGTCTTCGCCCAGACCGATGGAGTCGTGAGTGAACACATGGATCACACGTTGCTTCATCAGTGCAGCCATGCGAATGGCGTTGCGGCTGTAGTCAGAAAAGGTCAGGAAGGTGCCGGCGTAGGGGATGTAACCACCGTGCAGGGCCACGCCGTTCATGATGGCGGCCATACCGAACTCGCGCACACCGTAGTTGATGTGGCGGCCAGGCTTGCCTTCGGACAAAACCACTTGGCCTTCGTCACCAAAGCGCAGCGCAGGTGTGCTCTTGGTGTTGGTCAGGTTCGAGCCAGTCAAGTCAGCGGAGCCACCCAGCATTTCAGGCAAGGCTGCAGTGAAGAACTCCAAAGCGATCTGGCTGGCCTTGCGGCTGGCCACGGTCTCGGCCTTGTCGTGCGCAGCGGCCACGGCTTGCACGCACACTTCAGCAAAGTTGGCAGGCAAGTCGCCAGCCATGCGGCGGGTGAACTCGGCAGCCAGCTCAGGGAAAGCCTTTTGGTAAGCAGCGAAACGCTGGTTCCAATCAGCCACCAGTTGCTCGCCTTCGGCCTTCGCGTCCCAATCGGCATAGACCTCTTCAGGGATCACGAAAGGATCGTGCGACCAGCCAATGGCTTCGCGCGTCAACTTAATTTCGTCGCCACCCAGCGGCTCGCCGTGGGCCTTGGCGGTATTGGCGCGGTTGGGCGAGCCCTTGCCAATGCTGGTCTTGCAGACGATCAGCGTGGGCTTGTCGGTGCTCAACTTGGCCTTGGCAATGGCGCCGTCCACGTCGTCCACATCGTGGCCGTCGATCATGTCGATCACGTTCCAGCCGTAGGCTTCGAAGCGCTTGGGGGTGTCATCAATGAACCAAGGCGCAACCTGACCATCGATGGAAATGCCGTTGTCGTCGTACAGGGCGATCAGCTTGTTCAGCTTCCAGGCGCCAGCCAAAGCGGCGGCTTCGTGGCTGATGCCTTCCATCAGGCAACCGTCACCCAGGAAAGCGTAGGTGTAGTGGTTGACGATGGCGTGGCCGTCGCGGTTGAACTCAGCGGCCAACAGTTTCTCAGCCAGTGCCATGCCCACTGCGTTGGTGATGCCCTGACCCAGCGGGCCCGTGGTCGTTTCGACCCCCGGGGTGATGCCAACTTCTGGGTGGCCAGGGGTCTTGCTGTGCAGCTTGCGGAATTGTTTGAGATCGTCGACCGACAACTCGTAGCCCGACAAATGCAGCAAGGCATAGATCAACATCGAGGCATGGCCGTTGGACAACACGAAGCGGTCCCGGTCTGCCCACTGAGGCTGCGCAGGATGGTGGCGCAGATGGCGACCCCACAAGGCCACTGCCATGTCGGCCATGCCCATGGGGGCACCTGGATGACCGGAGTTGGCTTGCTGGACGGCATCCATAGCAAGCGCGCGGATGGCGTTAGCCATGGCGGTGATGTTCTTGGTGGTGGACATGGATAAAGTGGGTTGGCTCGAAAAATGCAATTTTAACCAACCTCTCTGGATCTACTGTTACATATGAAGGCAAGCTTCAATTGTCTGCCGAGCGCCAGTCTGTCAAAAGCAAGGCGCGGAACAGCATTTCACTCAACCAACTGGCCCGATGCGGCGTCGGAGACAGCAGCATAGGCCATCTCCTCAGTCCCCTTGTCGGATCTTCGATCTTGTTCAGCACAGCAAGCTGCGACGAATCCAGTTCGGCGATGTACCGCCGCCGTATCGCGCCGACCTGCCTGGCCAACGCGCCAAGCCAATTGCGCTTGACCAGATACTTCATCATCTTGAAATACTTCCCGATCCCCACCCCTCGTCCGATGTGATTGGATGCATGCTGCCGATAGAGAATGGTCGGCACAGGGTCATAGCGCACGACCCCGAATGCCACCCCGACAACGAACAGCCACCAGTCATGGAAAACGATCTGGTCGATCACTTCTTTAGGGTCGGCCATCACCAGCAGGGGCCGGTTCATCGCGACGGTGCACCCCGTCACCATGTTTTCCGTGAGGGCGTTGATAAAAGTAATCTGGGCAGGCAATACCGACGAAATTCCCAGGGGTCTCAGACGCTCGTCCACGACCTTCGTGGCAGTGCAGTACAGCAGGGGCCGGCCATCGGCTCGGGACACCGCCTGCCACGCCCGATCAATTTTACCCGGCAACCACACATCGTCCTGGTCTGCCAACATGTACATATCCGCATCCGAAGGCGCACATCGCATTAACTCGAAAAAGCTCCGAGCGAAGCCGATGTTCGATCCCCTTGTTAATGCGATCCGGGCATCGCCGATGTCCTCAATGACTTGCACGGTTCTATCCGATGAGCCATCGTCTCGAACAAGAACGCGTCCCGTAGACGGCAATTGCAGGAGGATTGACCTCAATTGCTCAACGACGAAGGCCTCCCCGTTATAGGTAGACATAAGCACCACGCAACGCATGATGGCGATCCTTTAAAGAAAACGCCGTGCTGGCGGGAGGATGAGCTTGATCAGATTGCGCAGGAGGATCTGCGTCGTCCAGAACAGAGTCTGCGGCGCAAACCTCGTTACCCAGAGTGGACGCAAAGCCCATGCGACACGCGCCGAATGCCGCGCGACATCGGCCCCTCGATCTTCGCCGAAGTCTGGCCATCTGAATCGCAGAAAGTCGTCTGCCGACACATGCACACCAAACGAGGCCCACTGCGTGATCGCATAAATCGCATGCTTTCTCCGCAAGATCGCCGCCTTTTCCCTACTCGTCTGATGAGGATGCACCCGGTACTTCACCAAGGGAAACGGCAGATTCGCAAAATGCCCTAATGGTGCCAAACGCATCCACAGTGCCAGGTCTTCGGCAAACTCCGTATGTGGCTCGTAAAGCGGCCCCAGGTGGGCGACCATCGAGCGTCGGATCATGGTGGTCGAATGCGCAAAACAGTTCTCGAAGAGCAGCCGACCGCGGCACCCCCAATTGGTCATTGGGGTGAACAGCAGCCCCGTGCGCTCACCAAAAAGGCTGATCGCCGATCCCATCGCCACAAGTTGGGGGCGCCGCTCCATGCACGCCACCTGCCAAGCCAGTCGCGAGGGGTGGGCAAGATCGTCCGAATCCAGCCTGGCCAGATATCTGCCGCGCGCTGCCGCGACGGCCTGATTGGACGCTGCAACCAAACCCATGGCGGGTTGCGTGATGACTCGGATGCGTGAATCCTTCTGAGCCCATTTGACCAATAGACTGGGCGTTGCATCGATGGACCCATCGTCCACGACGATCAACTCCCATTGCCGGAAACTCTGCGCCAAGATGGATCGAATGGAAGCATCGATGTATCTTTCGCCATCGCGGACTGGCATCAGTACGCTGACGACAGGTTCATCCAAGTTCATAGCCGCACCCATTCAGGTGGCGTCAACGTCGGCGTCGCAGCGCCGTTTGCAAGCCAGCGAGCCGGCGCGACGACCTTTGCATTTGGGCTGTCAGTTAACCATGCCCCCCACCAACTGAAGCTGCTATTGGCAATCACATGGCCCCGGCATAAGGACATCAGCCGCAGATCCTGGAAAGCGGCATCGGCGCCATTGTGGGTAACCAAGACAGCATCGCCAAACAGATCCCTCTGCGATGCAACCCACTGAGGATCATCCGAAAAGACGAAGAACAGTGGATCAGCGATGTGTTCACGAATGCATTCGAATGCCCGTCGGTAGTAGTCCATGCCGCACAAGCCATGGTGCTCGGCGTGCACCCCGAGGAGGTAGTCGCCCCGCCTCACATGTACTGCGACTGCCCGGTGACGGTCCGCCATGATTCTGCTTGCCACCTTCGCGTCTTCTTCTCCCATCACATCGATCGGCTGGAGTTCACGCCTGAGCGCCTGGCCCACTGTGTCGAAGTACATGGGGCTCTGCCAATACCCCTCAAGCGAACGCCACCGGCCAAGGCGATGCACGCGTGGATCATGATCGATACCCCTCTCTCGAAAGCTACGTGCCCATCGCCAGCCTGCGTCGGCCTTCACCACACATCCGATGCGCTCCATGGACCAAAACCATGGCGAGCGGCTATCCATGGGATCGAGATAGTCAGCCTGGATAGGATAACGCCCAAGCTCCCAGGCCCGCGGCGTCGCTCCCTTCGGGAGATCACGGTACCATGAGATATCCAGCAGAAGCCGGCACCCTAGTCGCGCCGACAAAGCACGCCCTGCAGCGTACTGAAAAAACTGGTTGCCCAGCCCCCCTTGCATTTTCATCACAATCATGCTGCCGCCTTCTTGAAGTGGAAACAGCCGCATGCATAGTATTGGCCCGCCAGCAAAGCCACATCTGCATGACGGATGAGGCCGCCCGTCGCGCCGTTGTCCGGGATCAGCGCGAACTCCACCAGTTCAAAGCCGCCTAGCATGGACAAAACCTGCCCATACTCATAGACGCGGTGGGCATTGAAGTCGATCCTTGCCACAGCGGCCAGTGGCACGACCAGCAGCAGGCGGCCTCCTGGTGAGACCACCCGCTTGAGTTCCTCCACTGCCTTCAGGTCCCCATCCGGATCAAAGGGATCGCCATAACGTCCCAGCCCGATATGCTCCAGCACATGCATACAGGATACGGACATAAGGCTGCCATCCGGCATATCCAGTCGCATCAGATCGGCGGACCGCGTCGCCACTCCGTCCATCACCAGATCAGGGGGCCGGTAGTCCAGGAACTCGATGGGCACGATGGCCGATGCGCAGGCGACGAAGTAAAGAGAGCTGGAGATGTCGACGTGCCGTGCAACAGGACCGGCCTCCGCCAGCACATGACAGGCCCACCCTGCGTGATAGACGTAGTGCCGATCAAACGGAGTCTGGATCACCGCATCGAAGATCTGAGGTCTTAAGTTGCGCACGGAGATGAGAAAGCGGCCGGCCGCCCGACGCTTCAGCGCCATGAACTGCCAGGGCAGACGCCACAACAGACCGGCAATCCGGGCCGAAGCCAATGCCAGCTTGGACAGTTTGTCGGCCAGACGACTCATGCCGATCTCCCTTGCCTGCGCCTGAAACTCTGAAACCACTGCCATCCCACCAGCAGCTGCACGCTACTGACAGCCATCCAAACCACTCCGCCCATCATGCCGCCCTTGTCACCTAACGCAGCCAACAAGATGCAGGCAAAACAGAAGGAAACACCATTGATGAAGCTGAGCCAGAGAGCCGCGTTACTGGCGACCATGTACTGATAGTAAACATGGTAGATGGCGTTGATCAGGCATGCGACCACGAGCATACGAAACATTGGCACGGCGTAGGCTGGAACGGCATCGGCCCCTAGCCACATGCCAATCAACCAGTCGGCCGAGACCAGCGCCACGACACTGGGTATACCGCACACAATCAAGACATGCCGCAGCATCCTTCCAGGCAGACGCAAATCGGTGTCCGAGACCACGCGTGGCATGTTCGCTTGCATGAGCGGGTACTGCAGCTGCATGAAGGCCAACCCCAACGACAGAATCATGGTGTACACCCCGAACTGGGCTGCGCTGAAGTCGCGCGAGAAATAAAGACGGTCCAGCTGCGTCACGCCCATGCCCAGCAACACCCCGAAGGTTACGCCGCGACTACTCTGGAAGACAGCAAGTACGCCAGCCGACGTCAGTCGCATCGGTTGCGACTCTGAGCGGTAGACGACGCGTGCATTGAGGATCAACTCCACCACAGACACCGCCAGCATGGCAAGGAAATAGCTTTGCGCGGAGGCGTCGACCCAGAGCACCACCGACAGCGCCAGCGCATGCTTGAGCGCCGTAAAAACCAGTGATCGCCTGACTGCCAGCGCCTGCTGCTGCCTGCCACTCCAATAACCCATGTTGGCCGCATTGCACATCTGAACAGCGAACTGCGAAGCGGCCAGAACAACGATGTCTCCCGACATCTTGCGCAAAGACAGGTCTGACACCCAGCCACGCGACAACAATGGCATGACGAGCACTCCGATCACTATCGCCAAGCCCGCCAGGCAAACGTATGCCGCAAGGTAGGCCGCATAGCCAGGACGATCTTGTCCCTGCCTGGCGGCGGCGATATCACGAGGCATGGTCTGAGACAGACCGGCATCCAGGACCGCTAGGATGCTCTGGATCAGCACACCCAGAGCCACGCCGCCCCATTGATCGAAGCCCAGCAGACGGGCGTACACCGGCATCAGAAACAGACCTAGCATGCCCGCAACGAAGGCCCATAGATAGTTGGCCAGCAGGTCGACGCGGTACGCAGAAGCGCCCACCCATTGCGTCAACCGCAAAAAAGGTGAATGCCGCATCGCCTCAGCGCCTCGCCTGCGCCCGCGTCGGCTCGGAGGTGATCAGATCCGAGCCACCCGTGAGGTTGGACCAATGGCCCAGCATGATGCCCTGCGCCAACCCGGCGAGCGTCCGCAGGGCTAGAGCACACCCTCGGGCCGGTGCAAAGCGCAGCAAAGCATATGGCCAGCCCGCACAATGTCTGTCGCGCACCATCCGCTGCGTCTCGCGCATCAGGCTTGCATCGGCGCTCATCCCGTCGCGGATTCGGATACGCGTCGCACAAGCAGTATGCCCTGCGGGCACATGCGCGACCGTTGCGCCACTGTCCATTACGCGGATCCAATAATCCCAATCTTCATGAGCCTTGAGCGCTCGATCGAAGCCGCCGACACGCATACAGCAAGCTCGTGAAATAACGCATGAACTCACCGGAAAACAGTTTCCAACGCGAATCCATAACCGATTGCGGCTTCCATTCCAGCCGAAACGGGGCACATGGAACAGGCGGGCGAACAAGCGGCGGCGCCAGGACATAGGGACCTCTTGCGCAAAGTAGCGAAAAGGGGTCAGGACCACGTCAGGGGTCCTCCCATCCGCAACATTGGACAGGACATCAAGCACTGACTGCAAGTACAAAGGCTCCAGCAAGTCATCCGCATCGAGAAAGATGATCCAGTCCCCGTGGCACCGTTCCAACCCGAAATTGCGGGCACTCGCCAGCCCCCCATTCTCCTTGCGGACAACTCTGACGCAAGGATGTTCGCCGAACCGCTCGGCCACCCGGCGCATTGAGCCGTTGGTCGAGCCGTCGTCCACCACGATCACTTCAATATGGGGCTGCCCTTCCTGCGCCAGGCATGAAGCGACCGCAGTCAAGGCCAAGTCGCCATCATTGTAGGAAGGAATGACAATCGAAAAGGTTGGCCTTACTAGATGTTCCTCAGCCAAGGCAGGCCCTCCCGGCTCACAAACTGATCGCACTTCACCTGAAAACTTGCCTTGCGCAGTTCCTCTCCCGAGCCAATCCTCTGGGGATTGAGAGCTCGGAAGAAACTGACATAGACAGCGTCTTCGTCAGCAACGTAAACCAGCGTGGCATCACTCTCCGTGTAAATACGCTCGATGCCATAGGACAACTGATTAAATGATACCTGCCCCGGTGGGAACAGCCTTGGGCAAGCCCTCTCGACCGCCGAGATCGACCGCTCACCGCGATTCATCCAGGGCCTTTTGGCCTCCACCAATTCACTCCGCCCCACGTAGGTCATGGGGCACACCCAGAACCCAGCATGTTGCCGCAGACGACTGATTTGCGCGGGCGCGTCGGACGCCAGAATAGGAAGGGTCGCCGCGAGTGAACTGGACCTGAGTAATAAGCATGGCATGCCTGGCTGTAATCGCAGGCCGAAGGGATCGACATAGCGATCCAGCAACCGACGCGCCTGGTCGTCGGGAAGGCCATCTTCCGGGCGTGCCATCCGGGGTTGCGCCTGCACGACCAGCCTCAAGGGCGAAGTGCTCGCGAGCTTACTGCGGGCCTGAGCCACCACACGGTCGTCGTTCTTAAGGAAATTGCGCCCTTGGAACGATGTCAGGTTGATCCAGCGCGAGCTTTCAGGAAACAGCGGGATGATCAGCGAGTTGGTCTGATTGGCCAAGGAGACATAAGTCACGCCTTCATCCTTGCTAACCGGCGCAACATCCAGATGGAAATAGTCCCTGGAAGTCCACCGCCCCCATTCGAAGGTCTCAAACGGATTCCACGGCGAATTGGTCAGAATGGCATGCCCTTGCATCAGCAAGAAGAAAGCCACCAGCGCCACCTTCATGTTGCGGGAGGCCGAACTGGCGTAGGCCAGCGCGACACACAGCGGCCCGACCAACGCCAAATATGCAATGAAGTAGCGTCCATTGCCACCGGTCAACAGCCAGGGCACAAAAGCCAGCAGACACACCCCCGATAGCACCCCATGCCGAGGGTTCGCAGACCACTGCCGTTTGAGCAAGAAGCCTGCAATGAACCAAAACAGCAACATCCCGATCAGGAAGACATAGCGAAAGTCAGGCGCCGTGAGCTCGGAATAGACCCAGGGCTGCGGCAGGGCCATCACTATGGGCCGGAGCAAACCTTCAAGCAGACTATCTGGCGCGAACCGGATCATCGCACCACCTCCGGTGAATGCCAGAACATCTGCCGCAAAGGCTCAAACAGACCATCGGCAAACGGAAAAACGGGATTGCCGAACTGCTGCCAAAGCTGCCAGCCCCACCATCCGTAGACCAGCCAGAATCCCACCACAATGGCCATTCCGCATACGACTATCAAGGCCAGTCTAGACGCCCAGCCCGGCAGAAAAGCGGCGCACAGCAGGGGCAGCAGGGGCACAAGGGGGCCGTTGCTCAACTTCAATGCGACCGAGACACCACCCAGCAACCCCACCATCACCGCACGGCGCCAGACATCCGGCGCCACCCCGATGCCCATCGGGATGCCATTGGCGGCAACGGCAAGCGCGCACAGGTAGGGCAAGGCTGCTAGACCGTCGTTGGCAGTCGTCTCAGGAGCCCGGATAATCAAGATGCTGCTCAGCCCAAGTAGCACGCCCGAGACCCGGAACAAAGTAGCCCGCCAAGTGGATTCTTGAATCAACGAGCGGCAGATCGACCACAAGGGAATGGAGATCAAGGCGTGAAGTGAGGCCCACACCATCCCCGCCTGCCATCCCGCGAAGCGCCACTTGGCCATCATGTAGATCGGCCAGTACAAATAGGGGAACTGATAGGACTGGGAAGCAGCCGCGAAATAATCTTTGTCGAAACGGGCGCTGTTAGCCACCCATCCTAAGTAGACGTGATGATTAAGCGTATCCCAACTCAAGCCGATGCCGCCCCGCTGCATTGGCAGCGATACGAACAAAAGACAGCTCAGCAAGAAGACGAGCGACAATTCAAGCTTGTGCCGCACCGCGCTCGGAATATGGTTCATCGGGCCCTGAAGGTTTTCCAAGTCAAATGCAGCGCGGCAGCCAGGAACGTGCTGGCACAAATCTGCATGCCGACGATCATCAAGGTCACCGCCGGGATGACCTCACGCATCTTTTGCTGCGGATTGAGTTCAGTAAAGCCAGCGCCAGACCAACCACCCGCCAACTGAGCAGACCAGACCACACCAACGACGAACAGCATCAAACCCAAAATCAGTCCCCACTCGATGCGAACCACCCCTTGCAGCTTTTGAAGCCACTTTTCAGTAGGCACCACGCCTGCCGTGACGCCGATCCATTTCGTCAGCAAGGCAAACTGCACCATCAATAGGCCGATGATGATCGCGCCGCTGGCATACAACAATGAGTGAACGTCGAAACCCATGGGACCGACTTTCACAGGTCCCGCGCTGAGCAGCATCGATGCGACCAGGCCCGTTCCAAGCAGGAACAGCCCTGGCAGCAAAAAAAGCCAACGCGGCGAAAAAAGCAGCATGAAGAGCAGATGACGCCAACCATCTCGCCATGTCCGGAGATGGGGTGGGCGGTCGCGGCCATCAGGCCGCAGCGTCGTGGGCACCTCGGAGATCACCAAACCGGCGCACGCAGCTTTGGCGACCATCTCCGTGGCGAATTCCATGCCTGGGCTGGTTAAGCCCAACTGCAGGATAGCTTGCCGAGAGAACCCGCGCAGGCCGCAATGGAAGTCGCCAATAGGCGTTCCAAAGAATACCCGGCCCAGCGCACTCAGGACCGGGTTGCCAAGATATCGATGCAAAGGAGGCATGGCACCCGGCGCGATACCGCCTCGAAAGCGGTTTCCCATCACGAGCTGAGCCCCACCGCGCAACTGCGCCACGAAATCGTCTAAGCGAGAGAAATCGTAGCTATCGTCCCCGTCGCCCATGATGATCAGCCGGCCGCGTGCTTCACGGATACCAGCCAGCAGAGCCGCACCGTAACCGCGTTGCGGCACATGAACAACTCGCGCACCATTGCGCTCTGCGATCTGGCAGGAAGCATCGGATGAGCCGTTATCGCTGACAACGACTTCCGCCTCGATCCCAGTGCGTCGAATGAAGGCCTGCGCTTTTTGGATACAGGTCGCAAGCGTGCGCTCTTCATTGAGACATGGCATGAGAATAGTCAGTTCCATGATGCCCTCAAATGCAACAAGCGGCACGGAGGCCGCTTGCTCAACATCAGATCATAAACAGATTGCAATCAACGGCAGGAGCCAGGCATCAGCTTGGTTGGCGTACCGGTACACTTCCAAGCCGAGAGCGTATTCCCGCTGATCGTGGGCGTCAGCAGCACAGTCACTGCATCGCCATCCACAGTGCCGGTGGCCGTGACGACACCAGAAGTAGCGTTCACGGTCACTGACGAGGTGTACTTGGTAGAGGTGAACGAAGCAGCACAAGTATCCAGTGCAGAAGCGCCGCTTGATTGGACAATTTCGGTCACGCAAGTGCGCATGCCGCTAGCGGCAAGCACAATTTCCGAGGCCTTGGCACGCTTGGTGTAATCTTGATAAGCAGGCAACGCCACAGCAGCCAAAATACCAATAATCGCCACGACGATCATCAGTTCGATCAGGGTGAAACCTTGTTGAACGCGCTTCATATTGAGCTCCTTTGAGGGCCTAGGCCCATGGTCAATGAACTTGTCTCGGGTTGGCCAAGTTTCCCGGGCCGCAAGTTCTATTAGGCAGATGCCGTGCCAGGTTTCAAGGCTTGAAAAACCGTGATTTTTTGCCGTCATTCCGGTGTTCACGGCCCATATTGGTCACCTCGGTTTCGGATCTTTCAAATTGAACTGACATTTTTTGTCAGTCGCCGGCCGGGTGACAAAACCCGTCACTCGGCATCAGCGTTCACGCTTCCACCGGCGAATGAAACCGCTGCCCTTCACGCAGGGGCTCAATTCGGTGGCGGCTGTCGAGCACGCGGATTTGGGACAACACAGCGGGCACCTCACCAGGCTTGGGATGCGTGATGTAGACGCTGACTTCGCCGTGCAGTTGAGCCAGCTCCTGAGCCAGGCTCTGCGGTGAGAGATGCCCGCTGATATGCGCCAAATGCGCTTCATCGTTACCAAAAGCCGTCTCGATGACCAGCTGGGCGATGCGCTGACCGTGCAGGGCTTGCCACAAGGCGGGATTGGGCCCGGTATCTCCGGTGAACACCCACCACCCTTGCGCTGTGTCCACGGCGTAGCCCACGGCAGGCACCGTGTGCGCCGCCGGCAGGACCCGGATCAGGCGATCCGGGGCGCCGCCGCGAGCGGGGAAGGTCAATTGTTGACCCACCTGGATCTCGTGGAACTGGATGATGGGATGAGCCGCACTGGGCAGGCGGGTGAAGTCAGGCCAGATCACGCCGTTGAACACGTGCTGGCGCAAGGCATCCAGCGTTTCAGACAGGGCGTGAACATGGATAGGCCGCAAATCAGTCAGCCCGCCCGGCCCTTGGCGCAAGCGGATGACGCTGTCGGCCATCAAGGGAATGCTCAGAATGTGGTCGAGGTGACTGTGGCTGAGCAGGATGTGATCGATGCGGGCCAGTTCGTCCAAGCGCAACTCACCGACACCGCTGCCTGCATCGATGAGGACGTCGTCATCGAGCAAGAAGGAAGTGGTGTGACACCGGGCCGCGATGGAGCCCGAACAACCAAGGACTCGAATCATGTTGCGCCCGGTGTACGGCTGAACAATCAGCCTTGAACAAATTGCATCTGCGTGCCAGCCAGTTCGATGACGTCACCCGACTTGAGATGAACGGGCTCATTGCCCACAGCGGCACCGTTGACTGTCGGGCGCGCACCACCTTCCACGTGGGCAAACACATATCCGCCCGGGCGCTTGGTGATGGATGCCACTTGCACGCCCGGCTTACCCACGGTGGTCACCACCTTGGTCAGCGCCACTTCACGCCCTGCAGCCGCACCATTGAGCACCTTGATCGATGCGGGTTGCTGCGGCGCCAGGCCACCAAATCCGCTTGCCAAGCCACCTGTGAGGGTGTTGCCGAAGGTGGGCGCGGTGTGTCCGGACAGAACACCGGGTGAGGTGCTGGGGCCCGCCGTCGCGACACCGGAATGGTGGTTGCCCATGAGAGGCGACGACTGCATGCTGCCCGGCCGCATGATCATGGTCTTTTCATAATCATTGCCATCGTCGGCCAGGAATTTGATCTTGTACTTGCCGATCTCAACCGTGTCGTTGTGGTTGAGCAGCTGCTTTTTGACCGCCTTGCCGTTGATGTACGTGCCATTGGTGCTGTTCAGATCCTCGATGAACAGATCGGATCCGACCAACTGCAAAACGGCGTGCTCACCACTCACCGCCAGGTTATCGATGACGATGTCGTTGTACGGGCGGCGTCCGAGGGTGGTCTTGTCCTTCGAAACCTGGACTTCTTTGATCACAACCCCGTCAAGTGAGACGACCAACTTTCCCATGAAAAAACCTCTCGGGTAATGACTTAACGTTTAAACGGCCACCATGACCGAGCCGGTGGCTGCGCCACACCCTGAGCCCGAACCAGAATCACGGCAATATTATCTCGACCACCTGCATCGCATGCGGCGGCAATCAGTGCCGCACCCATCTCCGCCAGGGATGTGTGGGCGGACATGACCGCAGCAATTTGCGGATCACGCAGCATGTCTGACAGACCGTCGGAGCACATCAGATAGATGTCGCCGGACTGGATGTCGTGAATGTGCGTCTCCAGCAAAACCATGTCCTCCACGCCTAAGGCGCGGGTGACCAGATTTTTGTTCGCAGAATAGGCGGCTTGTTCTGGCGTCAGAATGCCAGCATCAATCTGTTCCTGCAGTAACGAATGGTCTTTGGTGATTTGCTGCAGTTGGCCATCGCGAAAGCGGTAGCCTCTAGAGTCACCAATGTGCCCCATCAACAAGCGGCCGGAACGAAACACCGCCAGCACCAACGTGGTGCCCATGCCTGAAAAAGTGGGATTGGAATTGGCGGCATTGAAAATGGCGCGATTGGCGTTGTCGACACAAATGTCCATGGCGCGTTTGACATCGTTGTCGCTGGCGTTCTGAGCGGCCTCGAACAACCAGCGGCCCAGCTCTGCCTTGATGAAGTCGCAGGCCATGCCACTGGCCACCTCGCCCGCGTTGTAGCCACCCATGCCATCGGCCAGCACCGCAACGGAGCAAGACTCGTCCACGGCGATCGAATCTTCATTGTTCGATCGCACGCGGCCGGTGTCTGTCTGGCTGAAAAACTCAAATTCCATACCGAATTGTCGCTGTGTTTTTGGGTTGGAATACTCGGGGTTGTCGACAGCATTTGTGCGCTGCAACAGCATATTTTGTCTAAGTGAGACCTATTCGATCAAATAGAGCGCAAATCTTCTGCCATCTGGTGTCCGGTCGAATACCGCGTGTTTGGGTGTTTTTGCAGCGCCAACCCCACGATATCGTCCAAAGCCGGCGGTAATTCAGGCCTGATTGACGACACGGGGGGCGGCGTATCCTTGGAAATGGCGCGCATGAGCGTGGCCATGGAGGTATGTTGGTATGGCAGTTGGCCAGTGAGCAACTGGAACAGCGTCACCCCCAAGGAGTAGATGTCACTGCGTCCATCGACCGGCTGGCCCGACAGTTGCTCAGGCGACATGTAGGTAGGCGTACCCAGGACCACTCCCGTCCGGGTACGGGCGGCGTCGGCCACCCGGGCAACCCCAAAATCCATCACCTTCACGACTCCTTTTTCCAAGTCAACCATGATGTTGGCGGGTTTGACGTCGCGGTGCGTGACGCCTTGCGTGTGGGCATAGGCCAGCGCCTCGGCAACTCGAGCAATGATCGACAACAACTGCCGAACCGGCAATAAATGCCCCGGGCGGGTGAAAAAACCCATGTCGGTGCCATCGACATATTCCATGGCGATATAGGCTAAACCTTTGTCCTCACCCGAATCCAGGATATGCACGATATCGGGGTGCACGAGGCGCCCGGCCATTTCTGCTTCACGCTGAAACCGGGCCCGCGCATCGGCCAGGCCATCCCCTTCGAATTCCTGGCTCAGCGCCATGGTTTTCAAAGCCACCTTGGCACCGGTTTCCGGGTCGTGCGCCAGGTAGACCGCACCCATGGCACCCCGGCCGATCTCGCCGCGCAGAGGGTAACGGCCGATCTTCTGCAGCCCCAGCACGCCTGACGCTGGGCCTGGCGTGGGCACGGGGCGGGTCAGCGTTGCCGCGGCAAGGGCCTGCTCACGAACATAACTGAGCTTGACTTTCACGTCCGGCCACGCTGGATCGAGGTCAGCCATGTGCTCGTAGACATCACGCGCGGCATCGAAGCGCCCAATGGCTTCGAAGTCCTTGGCCAGGCGATCCATGGTTTGCAGCGCCATGCGCTGTTGCCCGGGGGCTGGCACCAGGTGCTTGAGCGTGGCCCAGGTGCGGTCCAGCTCATCCTGGTCGGCATTGAGCGCGCGGTGAATACGCTCGAGACCGGCCCGGTCGGCCCCGGCGGACTCAGCGGCCTTCACATCTTGCAATTGCAGAGGCAAGGTGGAGGCGAGCTGCCCCGACCGCTGCGGGTTGTTTTGGGGCGCGTCGACATAAGGCGCAGCATCATTTGCCGGGGCAGGAGCCGGCCGCGATGGCAGCGTCGGACGGGCACGCTCCGCCGCAGGATCGGCTTCGCGCTGTCTGGCGCGTCGGACCAGCCACCACCCCAACCCCACCAGCACCAGGAGACCGAACCAGACAATGGGCGGGAGGTCGGCCACGGTCACTCCTCCTGGTCTCGCGACCGGCGCTTGGCCAGCAAACTGCCCAGCGTCAACACCAACAGGGCGCCGCCGATGGCTGCAGCGTAGTGATTGAAGCCGGTGTCGGGCGCGTAAGCTTGCACGGCGGGATCACTGATGGCCAACGTACCCGCGATCCAGCCGAGCAACATGCCGCCTGCTGTGATGATGATGGGGAACCGGTCCATGAGTTTGAGGACCATCGTGCTGCCCCACACGATGATGGGAATGCTGACCAGCAAGCCGAAGATGACCAGCGGCATCTGGTGGCCCTCATGACCCGCACCTTGCGCGGCGCCGGCGATGCCGATGACGTTGTCCACGCTCATGACAAAGTCGGCCACGATGATGGTCTTGATGGCACCCAGCAGTTTGTCGCTGGCTCGCAAATCGCCATGCTCATCGTCGTCGGGCGCCAGCAGCTTCACGCCAATCCACAGCAGGAGCACCGCTCCTACCAGTTTGAGATAAGGCAGCTTGAGCAATGCCATGGCGAAGAAGATCAGCACCACGCGCAGCGCAATCGCGCCCAAAGTACCCCAAATGATGCCCTTCTTGCGCAGATCAGGCGGCAAGTTGCGGCAAGCCAGGGCGATGACAACGGCGTTGTCGCCCCCCAGCAGGATGTCGATCATCACGATCTGGCCAACGGCAAGCCAGAATTCGGGCGTCAATAGTGCTTCCATGGTTCTCAAACGAAATCAGCCCCTCAGTGTAGGGGCTGATTGATTGAGTCGAGACCTCGACAGGGTTTACAGCAGCGCCTTCAGCAGCTTGCCCATCTCAGATGGATTGCGCGTGACCGTGAAGCCACACTCTTCCATGATGGCCAGCTTGGCGTCGGCCGTGTCGGCACCGCCGCTGATCAGCGCGCCGGCGTGACCCATGCGCTTGCCCGGAGGGGCGGTGACACCGGCGATGAAGCCGACAATGGGCTTCTTCATGTTGGCCTTGCACCATTGAGCCGCTTCGGCTTCATCGGGGCCGCCGATCTCGCCGATCATGATGACGGCATCGGTATCGGGGTCGTCGTTGAAGGCGCGCATCACGTCGATGTGCTTGAGGCCGTTGATGGGGTCGCCCCCAATGCCCACGGCGCTGGACTGGCCCAGGCCGAGCTCGGTCAGCTGCGCCACGGCTTCGTACGTCAGCGTGCCCGAGCGGGACACGACGCCGATGCGGCCCTTGCGGTGGATGTGGCCGGGCATGATGCCGATCTTGATTTCTTCGGGCGTGATCAAGCCAGGGCAGTTGGGGCCCAGCAGCAGGGTTTTCTTGCCGCCGGCCGCTTCCTTGGCCTTCATCTTGTTGCGCACCATCAGCATGTCGCGCACGGGGATGCCTTCGGTGATGGCAATGACCAGATCCAGGTCAGCCTCGACGGCTTCCCAGATGGCGTCAGCGGCGCCAGCAGGCGGCACGTAGATCACCGACACGGTGGCGCCGGTTTCCTTGGCCGCGTCCTTGACGGAGGCGAAGATGGGGATGTCGGAAAACTTCTCGCCCGCCTTCTTGGGGTTCACGCCCGCCACGAAGGCGTTCTTGCCGTTGGCGTAAGCCTGGCAGCCGAGGGTGTGGAACTGACCGGTCTTGCCCGTGATGCCTTGGGTAATGACCTTGGTGTCCTTGTTGATCAGGATGCTCATGATGGTTCTCGATTCCTAGGCAATTACTTGACGGCAGCAACGATTTTGGTGGCCGCTTCGGCCATCGTGTCCACACTGATGATGGGCAGACCGGAGTCCGCCAGCATCTTCTTGCCCAGGTCTTCGTTCGTGCCCTTCATGCGCACCACCAGGGGCACATTCAGGTTCACGACCTTGCAGGCGGTGATCACGCCGTCTGCAATCGTGTCGCACTTCATGATGCCGCCGAAGATGTTGACCAGGATGCCCTTGACCTTGGGGCTCTTGAGCATGATCTTGAAGGCTTCGGTGACCTTCTCAGCCGTGGCGCCGCCGCCCACGTCCAGGAAGTTGGCGGGTTCGCCACCGAACAGCTTGATGGTGTCCATGGTGGCCATGGCCAGGCCGGCGCCGTTGACCAGGCAGCCGATGTTGCCGTCGAGCTGGATGTAGGCCAGGTCGAACTTCGAGGCTTCGATTTCGGCGGGGTCTTCTTCGTCCAGGTCGCGCAGGGCCACGATCTCGGGGTGGCGGAACAGTGCGTTGGCGTCGAAGTTGAACTTGGCGTCCAGGGCGATCACGTTGCCCTTGCCGTCGCGGTTCAGCGGGTTGATTTCCACCAGAGACGCGTCGGTCTCCATGTAGCAGGTGTAGAGCTTCTTGAAGATGTCGACCGCCTGGGCGGTCGAGCCGGCGGGCATGCCGATGCCATCGGCGATCTGCTTGGCTTGCTCGTCGGTGAGGCCTTTCAGCGGGTCGATGAAGACGGTGATGATCTTCTCGGGGCTGCTGTGGGCGACTTCTTCAATGTCCATGCCGCCTTCGCTCGATGCGATGAAGGCGACTTTCTGCGTGGCCCGATCGGTCACGACCGAGACGTAGTATTCCTTTTGAATGTCGGCGCCGTCTTCAATATAGAGGCGGCGGACCTTCTGGCCTTCCGGGCCGGTCTGATGGGTCTTGAGCTGCATGCCCAGAATTTCGCCCGCCAGACGCTTGACATCATCCAGTGACTTGGCCACCTTCACGCCGCCGCCTTTGCCGCGGCCGCCTGCATGGATCTGCGCCTTGACCACCCACACCGGGCCACCCAGCTTTTGTGCGGCGGCAACGGCCTCGTCCACGGAAAACGCCGGGATACCTCTTGGGACCGGCACGCCAAATCGGCTCAGGATCTCTTTGCCTTGGTATTCATGAATCTTCATCGGGCTCTCGCAGTCAGATTTGCGTTCTTGTCGAACATGACAGGACCCGTCGCAACCGATCGGATCACGACGAGCGCACGGCACAAGGTTGACTTGGATGCAGTGCAGCAATCAGCATAGCACCGCGACTCCCCGGCTACAGTAGTAATTCCCACATGCGTCTGACCGTGATCAGCATTTCACGGCGAATTCGGGAAATTGCCGTTGGGATGACGCGTCAGTCGTCGTGCTCGCCGCCTTTGACGACCTTGCGGATGACCTCCCCGGAAAAGCCTCTTGCGGCCAGAAATCGCATTTGTTTGGCCAACTCGGACGGATCGGTGGCCACCGTACCGAACCGCTTGGCCCACAGCGCCTGGGCGCGCGGCAACTCACTCTCGCGCAAAGCCTGCACGGCTTGGCGGGTGATGTCGTCGGGCAGTTGATGCTGGGCCAATTCGGCTTTGAGGCGGGCGGCGCCATAGCGCGCAGCTTTGCGGTGCACCATCGATTCGGCAAACCGCTCGGCCGACAGAAAGCCGCGGGCTTCCAGTTCATCGAGAACGCGCTGAACCTCTTCCGACGACTCGGCGTGGGGTGCCAATTTGCGAGTCAGTTCAGCGCGCGAATGCTCGCGCGCCGCCAGGTACTTCAGCGCCCGGCCTTTGAGAGACAGTGTGGCCGTGCGCATACTCGCATCAGATCAAAGCGACTGGCTTATTCGGCCTTGTCAGCGGCCGCGGGCAACAGGGCGATGCCCAGCGAATCGCGGATCTTGTTTTCGATTTCATGCGCCAGATCGGGGTTCTCGCGCAGGAATTCGCGGGCGTTGTCCTTGCCCTGGCCGATTTTTTCACCGTTGTAGGCGTACCAGGCACCCGACTTGTCGACCACCTTGGCGGTGACGCCCAGGTCGATGATTTCGCCCTCGCGGGAGATGCCTTCGCCGTAGAGGATGTCGAACTCAGCCGTTTTGAAGGGAGGTGAGACCTTGTTTTTGACGACCTTGACCTTGGTTTCGTTACCGATGATGTCGTCGCCCTTCTTGATGGAGCCAATGCGGCGGATGTCCAGACGCACCGAGGCGTAGAACTTCAAGGCGTTGCCGCCAGTCGTCGTTTCAGGCGAGCCGAACATCACACCGATCTTCATGCGGATCTGGTTGATGAAGACCACCATGCAATTGGTCTTCTTGATGGTGCCGGTGAGCTTGCGCAAGGCCTGGCTCATCAAGCGCGCTTGCAGGCCGGGCAAGGCATCGCCCATTTCGCCTTCCAGTTCGGCTTTGGGGGTCAGAGCGGCGACCGAGTCCACCACGATCAGGTCGACCGAGCCAGAGCGCACCAGGGCGTCGACGATCTCGAGAGCTTGCTCGCCGGTATCGGGTTGCGAAATCAGCAGGTCCTGCAAATTGACGCCCAGCTTCTGGGCATATTGAATGTCGAGCGCGTGCTCGGCGTCGATGAAGGCGCAGACGCCGCCTTGCTTTTGCATCTCGGCGACGACTTGCAGGGTCAAGGTGGTCTTGCCGGAGGATTCGGGGCCGTAGATCTCGACCACGCGACCGCGAGGCAAACCGCCGACGCCCAGGGCGATGTCCAGACCCAGGGAGCCCGTGGAGACGACCTGAATGTCTTCAATGACCTCACCCTCGCCCAGTCGCATGATCGAGCCCTTGCCGAACTGCTTTTCGATCTGGGCCAGCGCGGCCTGCAGGGCTTTGGCTTTTTCGGTGCTGAGGGCGGACTTGGCGGTGGCTTCCATGCGATGACTCCGGTGCGACGACTGATGAATTGGTCGCCATTATGGCAAAGACTGGATGCCTGTACAGTACTTTTGCAAAAAAACCCACATCGCCCTCAGGTGGGATGGAAGTGGGATGCTTGACGTGTCTCAAAGTCAATCGAGCGATTCAGTCGCACCATGAAGTCCAGAGATTGAAGTATCTGGTCAACAAGGAAGAGGACACACATGGTTCAAGATCATCACCCGCTGGTCAAAGATTTCCCTGAACTCAAGGACAAGATCCACACCCTCAAGACAAGCAACGCGCACTTTGCGAAGCTCGAGCGTGACTACGAAGAGGTCGACAAGGCGATTGTGAGACTCGAAAACGGCGTCGAGCATGGCTCGTCGGCGGAACTTGAACAAAAGAAATTGCAACGCGTTTCGCTCAAGGACGAGTTGTATTCCATGCTCAAAGCCTAAGCAAGGACGATTTAAGGCATCGCTGCACGTGATCTGACCGGATCACGCCGACAGCGCCTCGGGGCACGGTGTCACAAGCACCGGGCCCTTTCCTTTTGGCGCGGCGCCCGCCGAAGGCCGTGCGCCTCGTAAAATGGCGGGCTATGACCGAGTCTGCCCGCCCCTCCTTCGCCGCACAGTCTGGCGACACCGCCCAGCCCTCTACCGCTTCCGTGCCCCCCATGCGCCTGTCTGGCCTGGAGCCCGTGCACATTGGCCAGGGCTCCTTGTTCGTGAACGTGGGCGAGCGCACCAACGTGACCGGCTCCAAAGCCTTCGCGCGGATGATTCTGGAGGGCCGCTTCGAAGACGCCCTGTCCGTCGCGCGCCAGCAGGTCGAAAACGGTGCCCAGGTCATCGACATCAACATGGACGAGGCCATGTTGGACAGCAAGGCTGCCATGGTGCGCTTTCTGAACCTGATCGCTGGCGAGCCCGAAATTGCCCGCGTGCCCATCATGATCGATTCGTCCAAATGGGACGTGATCGAAGCGGGCCTCAAGTGCATTCAGGGCAAGGGCATCGTCAATTCGATCTCGTTGAAAGAAGGCGTCGACAACTTCAAGCTGCAAGCCAAACTGGTCAAGCGCTATGGGGCCGCGGCCGTGGTCATGGCCTTTGATGAACAAGGTCAGGCGGACACGTATGCGCGCAAGATCGAGATCTGCGAACGCGCCTACCGCATCCTGGTGGACCAGGTGGGGTTTGCGCCCGAGGACATCGTCTTCGACCCGAACATCTTTGCGATTGCGACCGGTATCGAAGAGCATGACAACTATGCGGTGGACTTCATCAACGCCACGCGCTGGATCAAGCAGAACCTGCCAGGCGCCAAGGTCTCGGGCGGCGTCTCGAATGTGTCCTTCAGCTTCCGCGGCAACGAGCCCGTTCGCGAAGCCATCCACACCGTGTTCCTGTACCACGCCATTCAAGCCGGCATGGACATGGGCATCGTCAACGCCGGCATGGTCGGCGTGTACGACGACCTGGACAGCCATTTGCGTGAACTGGTGGAAGACATCGTGCTCAACCGCCAGCCGGTGTTCAAAGACGGCGAAGACACCACCCTGACGCCCACCGAGCGTTTGCTGGCCATTGCCGAGCAGGTCAAAGGCGCGGCCAAAGATGATTCGGCCAAGCTGGCCTGGCGCGGCACGGCCGAGCACCCGGCCGCCGTGGAAGACCGCCTCAGCCATGCGCTTGTCCATGGCATCACCGACTTCATCACGGTCGACACCGAAGAGTGCTATCAAAAGATCAAAGCGGGCGGCGGCCGCCCTCTGCATGTGATCGAAGGCCCGCTGATGGCCGGCATGAACACCGTGGGAGACCTGTTTGGCGCCGGCAAGATGTTCCTGCCGCAGGTGGTCAAGAGCGCCCGCGTGATGAAGCAGGCGGTGGCCCATCTGGTGCCCTACATCGAAGAAGAAAAGCGGCAGTTGGAACTGGCGGGCGGCGACGTCAAGGCCAAGGGCAAGATCGTGATCGCCACGGTCAAGGGCGACGTGCATGACATCGGCAAGAACATCGTGACGGTGGTCTTGCAATGCAACAACTTCGAAGTGGTCAACATGGGTGTGATGGTCCCGTGCAAGGACATCCTGGACAAGGCCAAGGAAGTGGGCGCCGACATCGTGGGCCTGTCGGGCCTGATCACCCCCAGCCTGGAAGAGATGCAATACGTCGCCGCGGAAATGGAGCGCGATGAATACTTCCGCTCACGCAAGATTCCGTTGCTGATTGGCGGCGCCACCTGTTCGCGCGTGCACACGGCCGTGAAGATCGCCCCGCACTACAGCGGTCCGGTGGTCTACGTGCCCGATGCCTCGCGCGCCGTGGGCGTGTGTTCCGAGCTGTTGAGCGCCGAGCGCCAGCAGGCCTACATCGCGGAGCTGAATGCCGACTACGAACGCGTGCGCACGCAGCATGCCAACAAGAAGGCCACACCCATGGTGACGCTGGCCGAAGCGCGCGCCAACAAACACCAGGCCGACTTCGCCACCTACACACCGGAAGTGCCCAAGTTCCTGGGGCGTCGCGTCTTCAAGAACTACGATCTGGGTGAGCTGGTCAACTACATCGATTGGGGCCCGTTCTTCCAGACATGGGACCTGGCCGGCCCCTTCCCCGCCATCCTGGACGATGCGGTGGTGGGTGCGGAAGCCAAGAAGGTCTACGCCGACGCCCAAGCCATGCTCAAGAAGATCGTCGATGGCCGCTGGCTGACGGCCAATGGCGTGATTGCCTTGTACCCGGCCAACACGGTACAAGACGACACCATCGAGATCTACCGCGATGAAGCACGCACCGATGTCCTGATGACCTGGGACCCCCTGCGCATGCAGACCGAGCGCCCGGTGGTCGACGGCGTCAAGCGCCCCAATCGCTCGCTGGCCGACTTCATCGCGCCGCGCGAAGCCAAGCCCGATTACATCGGCCTGTTCGCGGTGACCGCCGGCCTGAACATCGAAAAGAAAGAGGCCGAGTTCCTGGGCCATGAGGACGACTACTCGGCCATCATGCTCAAGTCGCTGGCCGATCGTCTGGCAGAAGCCTTTGCCGAGCGCATGCATGAACGCGTGCGCAAGGAGTTCTGGGCCTACGCGCCGACCGAACAGCTCAGTGGACCGGAGCTGATCAAGGAGCAGTACCGCGGCATCCGTCCGGCACCCGGTTATCCGGCCTGCCCTGACCACTCGGTCAAGCGGGCCATGTTCGATGTGCTGGACGCCCACGAGATCCACATGCATCTGACCGAAAGCATGGCGATGATGCCGGCCGCCAGCGTGAGCGGTTTCTACATGGCTCACCCCGAGGCGATGTACTTCAATGTGGGCAAGATCGCGCACGACCAAGTGGAAGACTGGGCGCTGCGCACCGGGCATTCCCTGAGCGAAGCTGAACGTGCTTTAGCCCCTAACGTGTGAGTAAAGCCCATTAAATGGAGGCAGTTCGCAACAACGTTGCGACTGCTTACAAATGAGGCCCGATTGCTGCACACCTGTGCAGGCACGCATGGCATTCTCGGGCCAATTTTTTTTGGCTGAGGCTTGCCATGCAGTGCGCTCTTCACCGCTCTTTCATACCCGTATTGACCACCACGGCCCTCGTCTGTGCGCTGGCCGCATGCGGGGGCGCAGACGAAAAAAAACCGATATCTGAGGCCGACGCCGTGCGGTTTCTGGAGCAGGCCAGTTTTGGCCCGACACCCGATGCCATCGCCCAGTTGCAAGCGGTGGGCTATGAGAAGTGGATCGAAGATCAGTTCAGCGTGGTCAGCAATCAGCCTACGCATCTGCAGGTTGTGGAAGCCAGTGCCGCTGACCGGGCCGCGCCCAAACCCGACAGCTCAGACGTCACCTATAGCTGGTGGACCCACGCGATCCGAGACAACGCGCAATTGCGCCAACGCGTGGCCTTTGCCCTGTCAGAGATCTTTGTGGTCTCGACGACCAGTGACCTCGGTGGCGAAGGCCGCATGGTGGCCAGTTACATGGACATGCTGGCGCGGGACAGCTCAGCCACCTACCGTCAATTGCTCGAGGATGTGGCCATGCATCCAGCGATGGGCATCTACCTGTCGCACAAGACCAATCGCAAAGAGGACCCCACCTCGGGCCGTGTTCCGGATGAGAACTTTGCGCGCGAAGTGATGCAGCTGTTCTCGATCGGCCTGTATGAACTCAATGCCGATGGGAGCCTCAAGCTGAACAACGGCCAGCCCATCGAAACGTACAACGCCAACGACGTCAAAGGCTTGGCCAAAGTGTTCACGGGCTTCAGCTGGAATTGGCCCACGGCCCAGTTGGCCCTGGTCTGGTGGAAGTGCTTCTGGCGGACCAGTGAATGCCGGACGGCCGGGCAGGAGGTGAGCGCGATGACCGGCTATGCGCAAGAGCACTCCACCAGTGCCAAGCAGTTTCTCGGCGTGACCGTCGAGGCCCAAGCCACGGCCAACCCATCGGCCAGCCTGAAGGCGGCCCTGGATCGGCTGGCGAACCACCCCAACACCGCCCCGTTCATCAGTCGGCAATTGATTCAACGCCTGGTCACCAGCAACCCCAGCCCGAGCTATGTGCAGGATGTGGCGCAGGTCTTCACCTCCACGGGCGGCGATCTGAGGCAGGTGATCCCCGCCATCCTGATGCATCAGGAAGCTCGCCACCACGATACGAGCGACACCGCAGGCAAGCTGCGGGAGCCGGTGCTGCGCGTCACGCACCTGCTGCGCGCCCTTCCGCACGCATCGGACACCTATTCGAGCAAGGCCTCGGCCGGGTCCGTGGCGTACTACCCCATCTCGGACACCGACAACCCAGGCACCGCATTGGGACAGACACCCATGCGATCGCCTTCGGTGTTCAACTTCTTCCGACCGGGCTACAAGCCGCCTCAAACCGAGCTGGGCGCGCGGGGCCTGGTGGCCCCGGAGATGCAGATCACCACGGAGACCACCGTCCTCGGCTATGCCAACTTTGTGGCCGGGATCCTCAATGATGGCTGGGGCAAGTGGAATGCCAACACACGCCTGTATGACTTGAGGTTCGACCTGAGTGCATTCTCGGCACTGGCGGACGATCCGGCATCCCTGGTTGACTCCGTGGCGCGCCGCCTGCTGGGTTCAACCGCGCCGGAAGAGGTCACGACCGAGGCCGTGGCGGCTCTGTCGGCCATGCCCGCGGCCACCGCCGCAGACCGCCGCAAGCGCGCGCAGGCCGCGATCCTGCTGCTGGCCGTTTCGCCTTCTTTCATCGTTCAGCAGTGAGGCTTTCATGAGTCAAGCCAGTCGTCGTGCGTTCTTGCAACAGGCCGCCGCCTTGTCCGCCTGGGGCGCTGCGGGCCCTTTGGGTTTGAGCCTGATGGCCATGAACGAGGCCGCCGCGCAGTCCTCGGGCACCAGCGACTACAAGGCGCTGGTCTGCATCTTCCTGCTGGGTGGCAACGATGCCTACAACACCGTGTTGGCGACGGACGCCGACTCGTGGACGCACTATGTGAACCACCGCAATCCGGCCTCACGCAACGCCTCGGACACCAGCACCTCGATTGCCTTGCTTGCGCCGGGCACGGCGGTCGACAACACCGCAGCGGGCGGCTCGCCAGCGCGATTTGGCGGGGTCTTGCCCATCAACCACTCCAGCCGCCCCGGCAATGCGGGCCGGCAGTTTGCCCTGCACCCGGCTTTGTCCCAGGTGCGCGGCCTGCATCAAGCGGGCCGCGTCGCGGTGCTGGCCAATGTGGGGCCGCTGACGCAACCGACCACCAAGGCAGACTATGCCAACCCGCTGTTTCGCAAGCCGGCCAAGCTGTTCTCGCACAATGACCAGCAGTCAACCTGGCAGTCGTTCTACCCAGAGGGCGCCAGCGCCGGCTGGGGCGGCCGAATGGGCGACCTGCTCATGTCAGCCAACAGCAGCAACAACGCCGCACAAGCCGATCTGATCCGGCGTTCCTTCACCTGCATGACACCCACCGCCACATCGGTGTGGCTGACGGGACAATCGGTGCTGCAGTACCAGACCAGCACCAGCTCCGTTGCGGGGCTGGGCAACAATGGCAAGGTCTATGGCAATGCACGGTTGATGACCGCGATGGGCAACATCATGGGCAGCAGTTCATCGCCCAATCTGTATGTCAAAGACCACCAGCGCTTTGTTCGACGGGCACTGGATGCCAGCGGCTTGCTGATCGAAAAGATGCCAGTGGTGGGCGCCCCGCCCTGGGGCACGCCCGGGGTCACCAATGTCTATGCGGAGCCGAACGTACAGGTCACCTGGCCATCGAGTGGAACCCAGGGCGCCAACACGCTGGCCATCCAGCTGCAAATGGTCGCGCGCCTGATGGAGGCCAACCGATCCGGTGGTCTGGGCATCAAGCGGCAGCTGTTCATGGTGAGCCTGAGTGGCTTTGACACGCATGACACGCAAAATCAGTCCCATGGCGACCGGCTGGCTCAACTCAACCACGCACTGGCCTATTTCGACAATGTATTGGGCAACATGCCGGGCGGCGACATGCGGTCTCAGGTGACCACGTTCACGGCATCCGACTTTGGTCGCTCGTTCACCAACAACGGCGATGGCACGGACCATGGCTGGGGCGGCCACCACTTCATCATGGGCGGCGCAGTGCGCGGCAACGATGTGTACGGCGTCTTTCCGCAATACAGCACGGCTGACAGCAGTGGCAACTTTGCCAGCCAGGATCAGCTGACCAATGGGGTGATGCTGCCCACCACGTCTGTTGATCAATATGCGTACACGCTGGGCCGCTGGATGGGGGTGTCGCAGTCTGACCTGCTCTCCATCCTGCCCAATTTGTCTCAGTTCAACAGCTCGTCTTACGACCTGGGCTTCATGACGTGATGCGCGTTTGTAGCAAGGGCTTGAGGTAGCGGCCCGTGAAGCTGGCCTCGTGCGCGGCCAGCTCTTCGGGTGTGCCAGCCTTGAGCAGCGTGCCCCCGCCCGATCCGCCTTCAGGCCCCATGTCGATCAACCAGTCGGCCGTCTTGATGACATCGAGGTTGTGCTCGATGATGACGATGGTGTTGCCCGCATCACGCAATTGATGCAAGACCTTGAGCAACAAGGCGATGTCATGGAAGTGCAGCCCTGTGGTGGGCTCGTCCAGGATGTACAAGGTGCGGCCCGTGTCCCGCTTGGACAACTCCAGCGCCAGCTTGACGCGTTGCGCCTCGCCGCCCGACAAGGTGGTCGCGCTTTGGCCCAGGCGGATGTACCCCAGGCCCACGTGCATCAAGGTCTGCAATTTGCGCGCGATCGAAGGCACCGCACTGAAAAAGTGCAAGGCGTCTTCGACCGTCAGGTCCAGCACCTCGTGGATGTTCTTGCCCTTGTAAAGCACGTCGAGCGTTTCGCGGTTGTAGCGCTTGCCATGGCAGACGTCGCAAGGCACGTACACGTCGGGCAGAAAGTGCATCTCCACCTTCAACACGCCATCGCCCTGGCAGGCCTCGCAACGCCCGCCTGCTACGTTGAATGAAAACCGCCCGGCGCCATAGCCCCGCTCACGCGCCGTGGGCACGTCGGCAAACAACTCGCGGATCGGGGTGAACAGGCCGGTGTAGGTAGCGGGATTGCTGCGCGGCGTGCGGCCAATCGGAGACTGGTCCACGTTGATGACCTTGTCGAACAGCTCCAGGCCTTCGATCTCGTCGTGCGGCTCGGGTTCGGTGTGGCTTTGGTAGAGCTTCTTGGCCACGGCCGCGTACAAAGTGTCATTGACCAGCGTGCTCTTGCCTGACCCTGATACGCCTGTCACACAGGTCAGCAACCCAACCGGGATTTCAGCCGTCACACCCTTGAGGTTATGGCCCCGTGCGTTGAGCACGCGCAGGCGCGGCGTCTCGTCGGTGAAGGGATGCCGCGTGGCTGGCACCTCGATGCGCAATGCGCCCGCCAGGTAGCGGCCGGTGATGCTGTCGGGATGGGCTTCAACGGCTTCGGGCGTCCCTTGCGCCAGCACGCGCCCACCATGCACGCCTGCCCCCGGCCCCATGTCGACCACATGGTCAGCCGCGCGGATCATGTCCTCGTCATGCTCGACCACGATCACGCTGTTGCCCAGGTCGCGCAGATGTTTGAGGGTCCCGATCAGGCGATCGTTGTCACGCTGGTGCAGGCCGATAGAGGGCTCGTCCAGCACATACATCACGCCGGTCAGGCCCGAGCCGATCTGGCTGGCCAGCCGGATGCGCTGCGCCTCGCCGCCGGACAAGGTGTCGGCACTGCGATCCAGACTCAGGTAGTTCAGGCCCACGTCGTTGAGGAAGCGCAGGCGCGAACGGATCTCCGTGACCACCTTGTTGGCGATCTCGGCCTTGGCACCTTGCAGTTGAAGGCCTTCGAAATAGCGGTGAGCCTCAGCCAACGTGGCGTGCCCGATCTCGTAGATAGCCTTGGTGTCGCCCGACTGGGCATCCAGCAATTTGACATGCCGCGCCTCGCTGCGCAGGCGGGTGCCATGGCAGTCGGGACACGCCTTGGGCTGCTGATAGCGCCCCAGCTCTTCCCGCACGGCGGCGGAGTCGGTCTCTTTGAAGCGGCGCTCGAAGTTGTGGATGATGCCCTCGAACGGGTGCTCACGCTTGACCTTGCGCTTCTTGCCGTTGGGCCCTTCCGCCTCGTAAGTGAATTCGATCTCTTCGGCTCCGGACCCATACAGCACCACCCGTTGAACCGACTCAGGCAACGCTTCAAAAGGCTGCTCCATGTCGACGCCATAGTGCTTGCCCAGGCACTCGATCATCGAGTAGGTATAGGGATTGCGCCGATCCCAGCCCTTGACGGCGCCGCTGGCCAAACTCAGGCTTGGAAAGGCGACCACGCGCAAGGGATCAAATGCGATCACATGCCCCAGGCCGTCGCAGGTGGGACAGGCCCCGACCGGCGAGTTGAACGAGAACAAACGCGGCTCGAGTTCGGCCAGCGAATAGTTGCAAACCGGACAGGCGAACTTGGCGGAAAACAGATGCTCCTTGTCGGTGTCCATTTCGAACGCGATCGCGCGGCCTTCTGCCAGCCGCAAAGCCGCTTCAAAGCTTTCTGCCAGACGCTGCCCCATGTCGGCTCGCACCTTCACCCGGTCGACGACCACATCGACGTCATGCTTCTCGTTCTTGACCAGGGGCTGAAGGTCGGCGACTTCGGTCACCTTGCCATCGATTCGAAAGCGCACGTAGCCCTTGGCCTGCATCTCGGCAAACAGCTCGGCGTGCTCGCCCTTGCGGCCACGAATCACAGGGGCCACGATCATGAGCTTGGTGTCTTCGGGCAGCGCCAACACGGCGTCCACCATCTGGCTGACGCTTTGTGCCTGCAGGGGTTGATGGTGCTCCGGACAAAACGGGGTGCCTGCTCGCGCGTACAGCAAACGCAGGTAGTCGTGGATCTCGGTCACCGTGCCCACGGTGGATCGGGGGTTGTGGCTGGTCGCCTTCTGCTCGATGCTGATGGCCGGTGACAGGCCCTCGATCACGTCGACGTCGGGCTTGTCCATCAACTGCAGGAACTGGCGCGCATAGGCGCTCAGGCTCTCGACGTAGCGGCGCTGGCCCTCGGCATACAGGGTGTCGAAAGCGAGGCTCGATTTGCCTGAACCAGACAGCCCGGTGATGACCACCAGTTCATGCCGAGGCAGGTCCAGATCGATGTTTTTCAGATTGTGGGTACGCGCGCCACGGATCTGGATATTGCGCTGAAATTCGAAGAGAGCAGGACGGGACATCGGCGGCACGGGACGGGTCAAGGCAACCGGCCATGATACGTCGAGATCAGGGTTTGCGCCTAGCCCCAGCTCGTCGCGGCTTCCTGCTGGCAGCGGGCTTCGATGTGCCCCAGTTTGTCGATCTCGACACGCACCACATCGCCATCGCGCAGGAACCGTGGCGGGTTGAATGCCGCGCCGACGCCGCTGCAAGTGCCTGTGAAAATCACGTCCCCAGGCTCCAGCGTCATGGCCTGGCTGATCAGGGCGATCTGGTCCCACACGTTGTGCATCATCAGGCGCGTGTTGCTGCTCTGACGCAGCTCGCCGTTGACCCAGCAGCGCAGGTTCAACGCGTGTGGGTCACCCACTTCGTCTGCGGTCGTGAGACAGGGTCCAAACGGCGCATGCGTGTCAAATGATTTGCCCAAGGTCCATTGCGAGGTGCGCTTTTGCCAATCACGCACCGACACGTCATTGCCCACGGCATAGCCGAACACGACCTCGTGCGCATGGTCGCGCGGCACGTGCTTGCAGCGCTGCCCGATGATGGCGACCATCTCGCCTTCGTAATCGGTCATCTGCGACACGGTGGGCAGCAGGATCGGGTCATACGGCCCGTTGATGGCATTGCCCAGTTTGGTGAACCAGATCTGGTGTTCGGGCACGGTGCGCGACTCGCCCACGATCTGCTCTTGCACATGCTCCAGATAGTTCAGGCCGATGGCCAGCACTTTGCCAGGACGCGGCACCGGCGCCTGCAAGCGCACCTCATCCAGACGCCAATCAGGTTCCCGTTGGGCAGCGACCGATTCCACCCATTCGCGATTGACTGACCAATGCCGGATCAGATCGATCATGGGCTGGTGGGCCGACATCGGCTCTTCAGGCAGCACGGCCGACTGCGCCTGCGCCAGGCTCAGAGAGACGATCTGGTCGACCAGCAGTACACCGATCTCGTGGCAGCCTTCGACCTCGTAGGACACCAATTGCATGATGGTTCAGCGACGCGCTGCGTTGAGGGTTTGACGGGTGTCGAGCGCGACCTGGCGGGCCGCGCTGGCGAAATCGTCGCCACTGCTGGCGTACAGCACGGCGCGCGAACTGTTGACCACGACGGTGCCCGTGATGGTGCCTTGTGCATCGACCCGCAGGCCGGCCTTCACCGTGGCATCGGCGTCCCCGCCTTGGGCACCGACGCCGGGAATCAACAGCGGCAGCGTGGGCGCGAGTTCACGCACCCGGGCAATCTCTTGCGGGAAGGTGGCGCCCACCACCAGGCCCATCTGACCATTGGTGTTCCATGGACCCTGCGCTTGCGAGGCAATGTGTTCGTAGACCCGGGGTTGGCCCTCGATATCGGCCAGCCGCAGATTCTGCAAGTCCGAGCCGCCTGGGTTGGATGTACGGCACAGCACGATCACGCCTTTGCCAGGGTAACGCAGAAAGGGCTCGAGGGTGTCAAAGCCCATGAAGGGCGACAAGGTCACCGCGTCGGCCTGATAACGCTCGAACGCTTCGCGCGCATATTGCTCGGCTGTGCTGCCGATGTCGCCCCGCTTGGAGTCCAGAATGACCGGCACCTGGGGGGCCACCCGTCGCATGTGCGCCATCAGGCGTTCGAGCTGATCTTCGGCGCGGTGGGCCGCAAAGTAGGCGATCTGCGGCTTGAACGCACACACCAGATCCTTGGTGGCGTCGACGATGGCAGCGCAGAAGTCGTAGATGCGGTCGCTCTGCCCCTTCCACGCCCCAGGGAACCGGGTGGGCTCAGGATCCAGCCCCACGCACAACAGGGAATCGTTTTGCTGCTGGGCATGGCGCAAGAGGTCGACAAAGCTCATGGGGACAACCGTCGGGAAAGTGATGACAAGCCGACATTGTCCCCGATTGCATCAGATCCGCTTGGCTAACTCCACGGCCTTGCCAATGTAATTGCCCGGCGTCATGGCCAGCAGGCGGGCCTTCTCGGACTCGGGCAGCTCCAGGGTCTGAATGAAGGCTTGAATGGACTCGCGGGTGATGGCCTTGCCGCGTGTCAGCTCTTTGAGGCGCTCGTATGGGTTGGGCAAGGCGTAGCGACGCATCACGGTCTGGATGGGCTCGGCCAGCACTTCCCAGGCGTTGTCCAGGTCGTCCGCCAGGTTCTGGGGGTTGACCTCCAGCTTGCCCAAACCGCGGGCCAGGCTGTCATAAGCCAGGATGGCGTAACCGATGGCCACACCCATGTTGCGCAGCACGGTCGAGTCGGTCAGGTCGCGCTGCCAGCGGCTGATGGGCAGCTTCTGGCTGAGGTGGGTCAGCATGGCGTTGGCCAGACCCAGGTTGCCTTCGGCGTTCTCGAAGTCGATGGGGTTGACCTTGTGCGGCATGGTCGAGGAACCGATCTCGCCGGCCTTGGTCTTCTGCTTGAAGAAACCCAGGCTGATGTAGCCCCACACGTCGCGCGACCAGTCGATCAGGATCGTGTTGGTGCGGGTAACGGCATCAAACAGCTCGGCCATGTAGTCATGGGGTTCGATCTGGATGGTGTAGGGGTTGAAGGTCAAGCCCAATTGGTTCTCGATCACCGACTGGCTGAAGGCTTCCCAGTCCTTGTCGGGGTAGGCCGACAGGTGCGCGTTGTAGTTACCCACGGCGCCGTTCATCTTAGCCAGCAGTTTGACATCGGCGATGCGTGCACGGGCGTTCTTCAAACGGGCCACCACGTTGGCCACTTCCTTGCCCACGGTGGTGGGGCTGGCGGTCTGGCCGTGCGTGCGGCTCAGCATCGGGATCTCGGCCAGCGATTGCGCCAGCGTCGTCATGGTGGCGATGAGGCCATCGACCGCCGGCAGCAGAACCTCTTGGCGCGCGGCCTTGAGCATCAGGCCGTGGCTGGTGTTGTTGATGTCTTCAGAGGTGCAAGCGAAGTGCACGAACTCACCGGCCTTCTCCAGATCGGTGTGGCCGGCAAACTTGGACTTGATCCAGTACTCCACGGCTTTCACATCGTGGTTGGTGGTCTTTTCGATGTCCTTGATGGCTTGGGCGTCGGCCTCTGAAAAACGGGCCACCAGACCCCGCAGATAGCCACGCGTGGCTTCAGACAGAGAGGCGAACTCTGGCAGACCGGCGTCCGACAGGGCGATGAACCACTCGATTTCGACCTGCACGCGGCGGTGCATCAGCCCAAATTCAGACAGCAAGGGACGCAGAGCGGCCACCTTGGCGGCGTAACGGCCGTCGAGCGGCGACAAAGCGGTGAGAGCGGACAAGGACATGGCGTGCAAGGGGCTTGCGGACCCCGATCTTGGGACTAACCCGCCATTTTAGTTCGTCGCGCGCGTTTGCGGGGGGCCCAATTGGCTTTCAGGACGTCAGTTTCGACCCGCGCCCACACGACCAGGGCTTCGGTGCGCATGCGCCGCGCGGCCACCACGGCCCAGGGCCAGTACAGCCCCAGGGTCAGGGTCAGCAGCACGGTGCTGCGCAATTGCAAGGCCACATAACGCTTGACAGACAGCCGGCTGCGAAAGCGCAGATAGCGGTTGCCCGTTTTGCTCCAGACCAGATTCTGCAGCCGAGCCTGCGCATACGGCACCACCGCCGACAGCACCAGCAAACCCAACAGCCCCAGCCCGGACACCAACACCAGCGTGCTGACTTTGCCGCGAACGGTGAGCACCCCCGCGAGAACCAGCGCGCTCAAACCCGCGACCATCATGACCACCGTGGCCAGCCAGGCCAGGGTTTTGAAGAACAGCATGGCCACGGCCATCCGCCGGGCCTTCCAGAGCAAGCGAATGGGGCCCAGCACCAGATGGTGCTGCCGATACTGAAAGTAGACCCAGACAAATGTCGGCATGGCCAGGCCCCACAGCGCCGCCACCAGGCCCCAGGCAAACCAGCCCCCCGGTCGGTTCCACGCCAGGGCCGCCATCAGCAGCCAGGCCACCACGCACGCACTGGCCAAAGGCGCCCACAAGGTCTGGTAGACGCCCTGGCAGCGTCCGTCAAACCGCAACCGCCGCCCGGCCCAGCTCATGTGGGCGACCCGGTGGGTCAGGTTCATATAGACCAGCAAGGGGAGCACCGCCAAGGCCAGCGACAGGGCCAACATGCCGGCCAGCCGCGATCCGGACCACGCCCCGACCACCCCGGCAAGCAGCCCCCAGGTCAGACCATAACGTGGCAGCAGGCCCATGGGGCTGGCGTGATAGTCCAGGCATTCCCCGGCCAATTGGGTGCGCCGCAAAAAATAGCGCTGCGACTGGACGCGCGCCCAAGGCGCATACAAGCCAAGGGTCAACAGCGTCAACACCACATGGCGCAGCCACAAACGGGCGTATTCAAGGGGCAGACCTGAGAACGTCACAGGCAAGGTCGTCACCTGCCCATGGGGTAGGCGTGGCAAGGGCGCATGAACTTTCACGCGCACTTCCACAACCGGCTGAGGTGGCTCGGCGGCGGGCTGAATCACCGCCGGCCCCGAGCCGATCGGGTCGGGCCAGCGCAGCGGCGCCAGGCGCAAGCCCTCCACGGTCGGAGCCGGCCCCTCGTCCGCCATGGCGGCAGCCGGCGGCCCGCCTCGGACAGAGTCCAGGTCGACCAACCGAAACGCGCGCGCAGATGAACGGACAGCTGAAGGGTTCATGTGACCCGGACTGTAACCGCCCTACCCGCGTTTAGCCATGTCGACAACCCCCTGTTGATGGATCGCGTTACGGGAAAACGCCCACACTTTTGACACCACGCCCTCGGCCGCTAGAATCATTGCCAAACACGCATCGTGACCAAGAATGAAACTCATAGGATCACTGACCAGCCCCTTCGTGCGCAAAGTGCGTGTGGTGCTGGCCGAGAAAAAACTGGACTACAAGTTCGAAGTGGAGGACGTTTGGGCCGCTGACACCCAAATCATGGAATCCAACCCGCTGGGTAAGGTGCCATGTCTGGTGATGGAAGGCGGCGAGGCGATTTTTGACTCGCGCGTGATCGTCGAGTATGTCGACACCCTCTCGCCCGTGGGCAAGCTGATCCCCTTGAGCGGCCGTGAACGTGTCGAAGTGCGGACCTGGGAAGCACTCGCCGACGGCCTGCTCGACGCTGCTGTGCTGGCTCGCATGGAGCAGACCTGGCCGGGTCGCACCGAGGCCCAGCGATCGACCGCCTGGATCGACCGCCAGTTGCAGAAAGTGGCAGCCAGCCTCAAAGCCATGAGTCAGGGCCTGGGTGACCGCCCCTGGTGCACCGGCAACCACCACAGCCTGGCGGACATCGCCGTGGGCTGCGCCCTGGGTTACCTGGACTTCCGCTTCCCGCAGATCGATTGGCGGCAGGACTACCCCAATCTGGGCAAGCTGTTTGAAAAGCTGTCGCAGCGCGCCAGCTTCATCGACACCGCGCCGCCCCAGGCCTGATCAGCGGGGCGGCCGCCCGCTTTACAAGGTGAACGAGTCCGCCCGGGCCTTGAGCCAGTAGTGCTCGAAAGCCGTCTGCAGCCAGGGGCCCTCGCCCTTCTCGGCCAGCAACAGCTCGCCTGGCTTGGCGTAGTTCAACAGATTGGACAAGCGTCGCGTCTCAAACCCGGATACCCGCCGCAAAATGTGGTCGGCCGTGATCTGGTTGGGATGAGTCAGGCCGGCGGCCTGCACCAGCTCCTTGAGCGCAAACATCGTGTTGTGGTGGTAGCGATAGACCCGTTCGGACTTGTCGGGCACCACCAGCGCCCGCATGCGAGCCGGGTCCTGGGTGGTCACGCCGGTGGGGCAATGTCCGGTGTGGCAAGTCTGCGCCTGAATGCATCCCAAGGCAAACATGAAGCCTCGGCCCGAGTTGCACCAGTCCGCGCCCAAGGCCATCATCCGCGCAATGTCAAAGGCGCTGATCACCTTGCCGGCACAACCGAGCTTGACGCGATGGCGCTCGTTGAGCCCGACCAGCGTGTTGTGAACCATCAGCAAGCCTTCCTGCAAAGGCGCGCCGACATGGTCGGTGAACTCCAGGGGAGCGGCCCCGGTACCACCCTCGGCACCATCGATCACGATGAAGTCTGGCCAGATGCCGGTTTCGCGCATGGCCTTCACCATGGCGAACCATTCCCAGACGTGTCCCATGCAGAACTTGAAACCGACCGGCTTGCCACCCGATAGGCGCCGCAGCCGCTCGATGAACATCATCATCTCGATGGGGGTAGAGAACGCACTGTGGCTGGCCGGCGAGATGCAATCCTGCCCCACCCGCACCCCTCGCGCCTCGGCGATCTCCGGCGTCACCTTCGGGCCAGGCAGCACGCCGCCATGGCCCGGCTTGGCGCCCTGACTGAGCTTCAACTCGATCATCTTGACCTGCGGATCGCGGGCACTGGCCTCGAACTGGGTGGCATCGAACAAGCCGTTCTCATCCCGACAGCCAAAGTAACCTGAGCCGATTTCCCAGATCAGGTCGCCACCGGGCAGGCGGTGATAGCGGCTGATCGAACCCTCGCCCGTGTCGTGTGCGAAGCCGCCCTTTTTGGCGCCACCATTGAGCGCCAGGATCGCATTGGCGCTGAGGGCACCAAAGCTCATCGCGGACACGTTGAATATGCTGGCGCTGTAGGGCTGCGAGCAAGACGAGCCGTCCGCGCCGATGACGATCCGGAAATCCTGCGATGGGATGTGTGTCGGCAGCAAGGAATGGCTGATCCATTCGTACCCGGTGGCATTGACATCCTTTTGGGTGCCGAACGGCCGCTTGTCGGGCTCACCCTTGGCGCGCTGGTAGACCAGCGAGCGCTGCTGGCGCGAAAAGGGGGCCGCCTCGCCATCGCTTTCAATGAAGTACTGCCGCAACTCCGGCCGGATGAATTCGAGCAGATAGCGCAAATGCCCGATCACGGGATAGTTGCGCAGGACAGCGCGGGACGACTGGGACACGTCGCTGAAGCCCATCACCACCAGCGTCACCAGCACGGCGACCAGCCACCATTCGCTATCGGTCACCCAGGCGTGCACGCCGGCCGCCAACAAACCCACCGCTGCGAAGAACCACGCGGCGTACCGAATGGGCACGTATTCGTTGAGCCAAACCAACCACCGAGGCATGTCGCCCTCCTTACAGTCTCCCTTCGATGCTACGGCGATTGTCCGGTTTCATTCACATCATGAAAGGCCCATTCAACCGTCTGATCGAGCAGAGGCATGCGCGCGGGCGTCCGCGCACCCCGGTTTGGCGCTACACTCGCCAGACAGCGCCGATTTGTCCGACTTGCGGGCGCTTTAAAAAATACCGCTAAAGAGGGCGCTGCTCACCGGCCCCTGCTTCCATGCGCGGCCGGTTTTTTGTTGTTTTCTAATTTGTAGCGTCATGTCATCCCTCGGAGTCGTCACTCCTGCATCCATGCATTTCGGCACCCCCCTGTCGCTGCAAAGCGGCGCGGTGTTGCGCGACTACACACTCGTCTACGAAACCTACGGGCGCCTGAACGCCGACCGCAGCAACGCGGTGCTGGTGTGCCACGCGCTGAACGCCTCGCACCACGTTGCCGGCCTGCATGCCGACGAGAACGGCCAACCCCGCCCCAAAAGCGAAGGCTGGTGGGACAACATGATCGGGCCCGGCAAACCGCTGGATACCGACAAGTTCTTCGTCGTCGGCATCAACAACCCGGGGTCGTGTTTTGGCTCGACGGGCCCCATGCACACCAACCCGGACACGGGCAAGCTGTATGGCGCGGACTTTCCGGTGGTGACCGTGGAAGACTGGGTCCATGCCCAGGCCCGGGTGCTCGATCGACTGGGGATCGACAAACTGGCCGCCGTGCTCGGCGGCAGCCTGGGCGGCATGCAGGCCCTGAGCTGGACGCTGCAGTATCCCGAGCGCGTCGGCCATTGCGTGGCCGTGGCCACTGCCCCCAATCTGTCGGCGCAGAACATCGCCTTCAACGAGGTCGCCCGTCGCGCCATCATCACCGATCCCGACTTTCACCATGGTCATTTCTACGAACATGGTGTGGTACCCCGCCGCGGCCTGCGCGTGGCACGCATGATCGGGCACATCACCTATCTGTCCGACGACGTGATGGAAGAGAAGTTCGGGCGGGAGATGGTCGGCCGCGAACCGGGTCAGGAACCTCGCTACAGCACCCAGGACATCGAGTTCCAGGTCGAAAGCTACCTGCGCTATCAGGGCGACAAATTCAGCGACTACTTCGACGCCAACACCTATCTGCTGATCACGCGCGCGCTGGACTACTTTGATCCGGCTCGCGCCCACGGCGGCAAGCTGTCTGCGGCCATGGCCAAAGCGCTGGCCAAGTTTCTGGTCATCAGCTTCACCACCGACTGGCGCTTCTCGCCCAACCGCTCGCGTGAGATTGTCAAGGCGCTGGTCGACAACCGACACGATGTGAGCTACGCCGAGATCGACGCCCCCCATGGCCACGATGCCTTCTTGCTGGACGACGCCCGCTATCACAACGTGGTTCGCGCCTATTTCGAACGCATCCATCAGGAGCTGAGCCATGAGTGATCGACACCTGCACGAGGTGGTCGCCCAGATGGTGCCGCCTGGCTCTCGCGTCCTGGACCTGGGCTGCGGCAATGGCGCCCTGCTGGCCCATTTGCGCGACCATCGTCAGTGCACCGGGTATGGCATCGAACTGGACGATGCCAAGGTTCTCGAATGCGCCCGCCGGGGTGTCAATGTCATCCAGCGCAACCTGGAAGAAGGCCTGAGCCTGTTCGAAGACAACAGCTTCGACGTGGTGCTGCAACTGGACACCCTGCAGCATTTGCGCAATACCGAAGCCATGCTGCGCGAGACTGCCCGCGTGGGACGCACGGGTGTCGTGAGCTTTCCCAATTTCGCCCATTGGCCGCACCGTCTGGCGGTGTTGCGCGGCCACATGCCGGTGACCAAGACGCTGCCCTATCAGTGGTACGACACGCCCAATATCCGGGTGGCCACGTTCAAGGATTTCGAGGTACTGGCGCGTAAGAACGGCCTGCAGATCACCGATTCGTTCGGCTTACGCGGGAACCGTACGGTACGCCGCTGGCCCAATTTGATGGCCAGCTCGGCAGTGTTCTTGTTTGAACGTCAGTGACACGCGACTGGCCATGAAAAAAGCGCCCCGAGGGGCGCTTTGTTTTTGAACGACTCGAGGTCGCCGGTCAGAAAGCGTGCTTGATACCCAGCAGAGCGGTCTGGCCGGAAGCGAGATCGGTCGCGGTGTTGTTGGCGAAAGCAGCGTACACATCGGTGCGCTTGGACAGGAAGTAGTCCACACCCAGCGAGAACACGCGGTCAGTCTGTGCAGCGGTGACGTTATCCTTGAACTTGGCTGCACCGTAAGAAGCCAACACGCTGGCCTTGTCGGTCACCGGCACTGAAACGCCCACTTGGTAAATGGTGGCTTTCGCACCGTTGGTGTCAGTCACCACGGCAGGGCCTGTCGCATTGTAGTAGCTCGAGGTCTTCACGGTGGTGTATTGAGCAAAGGCCTTGGCTGCGCCAAAGTCAAAGCTGGCACCCAGGTCCCACACCTTCTGGTCGGCGCGATAAGCCGTGACCGAACCGACCGCCGTCGAGCGGCCGCCCTTTTCGTAGTTCAGGGTCGCGCTGATGGGGCCATTGTTGTAGCTGACTGCGGCGGCATAGCTGTTGTTCATGCCTGCGGCAGTCGACTCCTTGGGCGCGAACTGCAGAACGCCGCTGAAGCCTTGCACGATCGGGCTTTCGTAGGTGATGGAGTTCACCCAGCCGGTGTCAAATCCAAGCGCAGCGTAATCAGTGCTGTAGAAGTGACGCATGGTGGGCGAAAACGTCATCGAACTGCCGAACGGGTTGTAGGTGTAGCCCGAGGTGAACAGTGGGTTGTCGGTTTGACCCAGCGAGACCTTACCGAAATTGCCGCTCAGTGCGACGTTGGAAGCACGGCTCCAGAAACCGTTGGCCAGGTTGGGCACATTGGCGCCCGTGTCATTGGCAAGGAACGATTCCAGTGCGAATTCCGCCTTCAGGCCGTTGCCCAGGTCTTCTGAGCCCGCAAAGCCAATGAAGCTGGTCATCATCGACCCGCTGGTCACCTGCGTGGTACGGGTTGACGCATTCTTGGCGTGCGCGTTTTCCACCGTACCGAAACCGGCGTCGAGCGAGCCGTACAGCTTCACATCAGCCTGCGCTGCGCCAGCCATCGCCAACAGGGCAGCAGCCGCCACCAGGTTCTTCTTTGCAAACATCGAGTTCTCCTAGCAATAAGTGAACGGAATTCGAATAACGGGGGACGCACAAAAATTGACGTCTTCCACGATTCCATTGTGAGACGGAAAGTCCACGGGAACCCTTGTAAGCAAAATTGGGGCCAGGTTTTAAGCCCGATATTGCCGGGCTTTCGTTGTCGGCGGGAGACAAAACGACACCAACTCTCATGTTTTCGGACAAAAGCAGCGCTTCAAGGCCCACAGCGGTTTCGAATTTAATTGCCAGGGCAAATACCTAGATTGCACCGCGCTGGTGCGCAATCCTGCGTTCACTGACCCAGGACGCTCAGGATTTGGGCGCCGTAGGCCTGCAGTTTCTTCGCGCCGACGCCGCTGATGGTGCCCAGTTCAGCCAATGTCTGAGGGCCAATGCGGGCCATGTCGGCCAGCGTGGCATCATGAAAAACCACATAGGCTGGCAAGTTGTGCTCGCGAGCCACCTCGGCGCGCCAAGTCTTGAGTGACACGAAGCGGGCATGGGCCAGGGGGTCCAGATCGGTTGGCACGCCTTTGGCACCGGTGCGACCCGGTCGGGGGCGCTTGACCGCGTCCGGTGCTTCGCGCAAGGTAAGCCTCACCTCTCCCTTGAGCACCGCGCGGGCCGCGTCTGTGAGGCTCAGTGTGTTGAACTCACCTTCGGCCACCACATAACCCAGCGCGACCAGTTGCCGCAGCACGGCGCGCCACTGGTTCTCCGACAACTCCTGCCCCACACCGAAGGTCGACAAGGCCTGATGGCCGTATTGCTGCACTTTGTCAGTTTGCTTGCCCCTCAACACATCGATGAGGTGCCCCGCCCCGAAGCGCTGCTGCCCGTGCTGCCAGAAGCGATAGATGCAACTGAGCATCTTGCGTGCGGCCTCGGTGCCGTCCCAGGTGGCGGGCGGGTTCAGGCAGTTGTCACAGTTGCCACACGGCTCGCTGGTTTCGCCAAAATAGGCCAGCAATCGCACGCGGCGGCAATCACAGGCTTCGGCCAAGGCCAGCAGAGCGTCGAGCTTGCCCCGTTGGACACGCTTGAATTCATCGGCGGCCGGGCTTTCGTCGATCATGCGCCGCTGGTTGACCACGTCCGCCAGGCCATAGGCCAGCCAGGCATCCGCCTCGCCGCCATCGCGTCCGGCACGACCGGTCTCCTGGTAATAGCTTTCGATGTTCTTGGGCAAGTCCAGATGCGCCACGAATCGCACATCCGGCTTGTCAATGCCCATGCCAAAGGCAATGGTGGCCACCATGACCAGCCCCTCTTCACGCAGGAATCGATCCTGATGCCGCTGACGCACGGACGGGTCCAGGCCCGCGTGATAGGGCAGCGCCGAGATGCCCTGCTCCTCCAGCCAGGCGGCTGTGTCTTCGACCTTCTTTCGGCTCTGGCAATAAACGATGCCGGCATCGCCATCATGCTCATCTCGGATGAAGCGCATCAATTGCGCACGCGGATTGTCTTTTTCGACAAGCGTGTAGCGAATGTTGGGGCGATCGAAACTGCTGATGAAGACCCGTGCGTCCTGCAGATTCAGCCGCTCGATCATGTCGGCGCGGGTGTGGTCGTCCGCCGTGGCGGTCAAGGCCAGGCGCGGCACGGTGGGAAACCGCTCATGCAGCATGTTCAGCTGCAGGTATTCCTCGCGGAAATCATGGCCCCACTGGCTGACGCAATGGGCTTCGTCGATGGCAAACAGGCTCAGCAGTCCACGTTCGTGCAGACTGGCTAATTGCGCCTGAAAGCGAGGATGGGTGATCCGCTCGGGCGCGGCGTACAGCAGCACGAGCTTGCCCGACATCATGTCGCGCTCAACTTGCTGGGCCTCGTCGCTGGACAGCGAACTGTTGAGGTAAGCCGCGTGGATGCCGACCTCTTCCAAGGCGCCCACCTGATCATGCATCAGCGCAATCAGCGGAGAGACCACCACGGTGACGCCCCGCCCGGCCCGGTGACGCGCAATCGCGGGGATCTGGTAGCACAGGCTTTTGCCGCCGCCCGTGGGCATCAGGACCAGGGCGTCTCCCCCATCGATGACATGGTCCACGATGGCCTGCTGGTGTCCACGGAAGGCTCCGTAGCCAAAGACGTCTTGCAGGATGGAGAGAGCGGAAACAGAAGGCACGGCCGCGATTGTGGCACCGAAACAAAAAAGGCCTGCCGGAACATGCCGACAGGCCCATTCAGCAGCCCCGAGGGCGCGCAGCCCTCAGGAACAAGCTGGATCAGAAAGCGTGGTGCAAGCCCACAGCCAGGCTCAGACCGGAGTGGCTGTCGCCAGACTCAGGCTTGAACTGTTCGTACATCACGCCGCCGAACACGCCGGTGCGCTTGCTCAGAGCGTGGTCATAGGCCACCGACAGTTGGTCAGCCTTGCCGTCGTTGTCGGTCTTGGCGTGGGTCCACGAAGCCAGCACGGTGCCAGCGGCGGTCACGGGAGCCGACACGCCCAGTTGGAAGTAGTCGGTGTCGTTAGGACCGGTCACTTCGACTTGGCCGATCTGGGCAAATGCCTTGAACGAACCGAAGTCGTAGCTGCCGCCCAATTGCCACAGGGTGCGATCGGCGTTGTCGTCGTTGGTGTAGGTGAAGCCAGCAGCCACAGGGCCCACGGCATAGTTCAGGGCAGCAGCGTACTTGCTGTCAGCGCCGTGCACTTCGGAAGCGCCGTATTGAGCAGCAGCCGAGAAGCCGGAGTAGTTGGCCGACGACAGGGTCAGGGTGTTGGCTTGCACAGCGCCGAAGCCGGTGTCGGCAGCCACGTTTTGCAGACCGTTCAGGCGACCGAAGATGCTGAAGGGGCTCTGAGCTTGGTTAGCCAGGGCCGACAACGACAGCGAGTTACCGGCGGTCAGGGTGCCGTAGGCGTTGGTCAGACCGATTTCGCTGGTGCGGCCCCAGAAGTTGCCAGCCACAGCACCGGTGTCCACACCGATGGTGCTTTCCAGCTTGAAGAAGGCCTTCAGGCCGCCACCCAGGTCTTCCTGACCCTTGAAGCCCAGGAACGAACCGGTCAGGACGTTGGATTCGACCTTGTTAACGCGGTGTGTGTAGTCGTCTTCGAAAGCACCGAAAGCGGCTTCGACGTTACCGTAAACGGTCACGGTGGATTGAGCGTGAGCGCCGACGGCAGCCAGCAGGGCCGCAGCGGCCAGAGACTTCTTTGCAAACATGCATTTCTCCTAGATGAATGAGTGAGGTGTGAGCCCTTTACGGGCAAACCCTGGGGGCCCATTCTGGTGCGGGTTGCCCCCAAATCGAGCAATTGGGGGAGGCAATCCGCCCTGACGAGGGGCATTTGCCCAGCTTTTTGTCGCGCAGAAGCAACAAATCGCCGCATCAAGCGCCCCGGCAGGCTCAGGCCCGATAGTCGGACGGTCGCCCGCCGGTCCACTTCTTGAACGCCCGGTAGAAGGCGCTGGGCTCTGCGAATCCCAGGTCGGCCGCCACGTCTGCCAGGCTGCGCCGGCCATCTTGCAAAGCGGCGATGGCCAGATCGCGACGCACGTCATCCTTGAGCGTCTGGTAGGTGTGTCCCTCTTCCTTGAGCCGGCGCCGCAGCGTCGCTTCAGACACATTCAGGCTCACGCAGATCTGTTCGGCGTCCGGCCAGTCTGCCGGCGGCGTGTTGCGCAAATGGCGGCGCACGCGCGCGGCCCAGCTTTTGGGGTTGCGATACTTGACCAGCAACTTCGCCGGCATTTCCTGAAAAAACTGTTTGACCGTCTCGCTGTCCTGCACCACGGGCAGCTTCAGGTAGGCGGCCGGAAAGCTCAATACCGTACAGGGCTGGTCAAACGCCAGCTCCTCGCAAAACAGCACCCGATACTCCCTCGCGTAGTCCGTGCCGCCGGGCCCCACCAGGTCTTGCGCCGCGCCGGCAAAGGCAGCCGAATGGACCGGAATGCGCCGCCCCACCAGCCAGCACGACAGACTGAACACCATCATGAGGTAGGTGGCGTAGGCAAACACCGGCTTGGACAACCGGCGCGCCTCGACACGAATATGGGCTTGGCCGTCCTGCACCACCAGTTCGCCGCGCAGGTCGTCGAGCACCACCCCCAGGAAGTGGAGGATGCGCTTGAGCGCATGGGCGAGGTTCTCGCTGCCCAACGCACTGTGGCACATCAAGGCGTAACTGCCGGGCCGCATGGGATGCGAGTCCAGCCCGAAAAACTCGTCGTCCAACCGGCGCGCAATGTCCAGCCACAGGGCCCCGAATTGATCCGGAGACACCCGCGCCAGCGGCTCTTGCAGGTGGTGGACCGGGATGCCGGCCCGCTGCAGAAAGCCCTCGACGTCCATGCGCCGCTGCTGCACGCAACGCAGCGCGTTCTGCACAAAGTGGATGGAAATGGTGCCGCGTTCGACTTTCATGGATCTGGGATTCTGCCTTGCGCACGCGCATGGCGAATCAGATCAGTCAAGTTGACGGAAATGAGCATCGCACCCGATGTGGTGCCTTTCTAGACTGGCGGGACGGGCCGCGTTGGCCAGATCGATCGACAGGACACAGACATGAACATCGCAAACCGCGTTTGGCTGATCACAGGCGGCGCGTCAGGGCTGGGAGCCGCGACGGCCCAGATGGCGCTGGAGGCGGGCGCCCGCGTGGTGCTCGCCGATTTGAGCGAGCCACGCCAGGGCTGGGCGCAACCCGGTTGGGAGGGACGTTGGGTGCATGTCCGGACCGACGTGAGCAGCGAAGCCAGCGGGCAAGCCGCCGTGCAGACGGCCATGGTGCGTTTTGGCCGGCTGGACGTGCTGGTGAATGCCGCGGGCATCGCCTCGGCCGAGAAAATCCTCACCAAGAATGGCCCCGCATCCTTGGAGTCCTTTACCCGCACGATCACCGTCAACTTGATCGGCACCTTCAACATGATGCGTCTGGCGGTGCCCGCCTTTGTGGCCTCGGGCGCGGCCGAAGAAGGGGCCTCGAAGGGGGTGATCATCAACACCGCGTCAGTTGCGGCATTTGATGGCCAGATGGGACAAGCCGCCTACGCCGCATCCAAAGGGGGCGTGGTGGCGATGACCTTGCCCGCCGCACGGGACCTGGCTCGCGAGCAGGTTCGCGTCATGACGATTGCACCGGGCATCTTTGAAACGCCGATGCTGATGGGGCTGCCGCAAGAGGTGCAAGCCTCGTTGGCGGCCACCGTGCCCCACCCGTCCCGGCTGGGCAAACCGGCCGAATATGCAGCCCTGGTGCGAAGCATCGTCGAGAACGAATACCTCAATGGCGAAGTGATCCGCATCGACGGTTCATTGCGCATGGCCGCCAAGTAAGGAGACCCGCCATGTCATCCGCCCTCCATTCCGATCCCATCGTCATCCTGGCGGCCCGGCGCACGCCGATTGGCGGGTTCCAGGGTGCGCTTTCCAGCTTGACCTCACCCGGACTGGGTGCTGCGGCGATTCGCGCTGCCGTGGCCGACAGTGGCGTGCCCGCTGACCAGATCGACGAGGTCTACATGGGCTGCTGCCTGATGGCCGGCCTGGGTCAAGCCCCCGCTCGCCAGGCTGCCTTGGGCGCGGGCCTGCCGGAGTCAGTCGGCGCGACCACGCTCACCAAGATGTGTGGGTCGGGCATGAAGACCGTGATGCTGGCGCATGACCTGCTCAAGGCGGAGTCCGCCCGCTTTCTGGTGGCCGGCGGGATGGAGTCCATGAGCAACGCCCCCTACCTGCTGCCCGCCGAGCGCAAAGGCCAGCGCCTGGGCCACGGTCGCACCTTGGACCACATGTTCCTGGATGGCCTGCAGGACGCCTATGGTGGCGAGTTGATGGGCCATTACGCCGAACTCATGGCGCAAGAGGTGGGCTTGACGCGGGCCGAGCAAGAGGCCTATGCACTGGAATCGGTGCGTCGTGCGCAGGCTGCGGTGGACAGCGGGGCCTTTGCCTCGGAGATCACACCGGTGGAGGTGACGATCAAGGGCCAGGCCACCGCCGTCGACATGGATGAAACGCCGGGCCAGTGTCAGCCCGAAAAGATTCCCAAGCTCAAGCCCGCATTTGGCGGCAAGGGGCAAGAAGGCACCATCACGGCGGCCAGTTCGGCGTCCATTTCGGACGGGGCGGCCGCGTTGGTCCTGACCCGCGCCAGCGTGGCGGCGCAAGCCGGCCATCGGCCTCTCGCCCGCATTGTCGCGCACAGCACGCACGCATCCACACCGGGCCGCTTCCCCTCGGCACCCATCCGGGCCATTGAATCGGTCCTGACCCGGTCCGGCTGGACTCGGGCGGACGTCGATCTGTTCGAGATCAACGAAGCCTTTGCCATGGTCACGATGTTGGCCATGCGGGCACTGAATCTGCCCCACGACCAAGTCAACATCAACGGCGGGGCCTGCGCGCTGGGCCACCCCATCGGCGCGACCGGTGCGCGCATTCTGGTCACCTTGATCCATGCCCTGAAGCGACGCGGCGGCAAACGCGGCGTGGCCAGTTTGTGCATTGGCGGCGGCGAGGCCACGGCCATGTCCATCGAGCTGATCTGAACCCCTGACCCGATAGACACATCGATTTCAAACCACATTCGGCCCGCATGACACCCAGGAGCCGAGGAGACATACCATGATGAGAAGCCAATCCAACTGGATGACCCCTGAACTGGAAAGCCTGCGCGACGCCGTACGCAAATTCCTGACGACCGAGTTCGCGCCGCAAGAAGAGAAGTGGTGCAAACAGCAGCATGTAGACCGGGAAGCCTGGCTGGCGGCTGGCGAGATGGGCCTGTTGTGCAACAGCGTGCCTGAACAATATGGCGGCCAAGGTGCAGACTTTCGCACCGAGGCTGTGGTGTTCGAAGAGTTTGTTTACGCCGGTGTGCCCAGCTTTGGCAAGCATGTGCACGAGATCTGCGCGCACTACATCCTCGGTTATGGCAGCGAAGCGCAAAAGCAGAAATGGTTGCCGGGCCTGGCCTCGGGCGAGTTGATTGGCGCCATCGCCATGACCGAACCCGGCACCGGATCAGATCTGCAAAACATCAAAGCCAAAGCCATCCGCGAAGGCGATCACTACGTGATCAATGGTGCGAAGACCTTCATCAGCAATGGGGCCATGGCGGACCTGATTGTGGTGGTGGTCAAGACCGATCCCAGCTTGGGCGCCAAAGGCATCTCGCTGGTCGTCGTGGACACGCGGGATCTGCCGGGCTTCCGCCGCGGGCGAGTGCTGGACAAGATGGGCCAGAAGGGCCAGGACACATCCGAGCTGTTCTTTGACGATGTGCGTGTGCCGGTGGGCAATTTGCTGGGGGGTGAAAGCGGCGCCGAAGGTCAGGGCTTTTATCAACTGATGCAGCAGCTGCCCTTTGAACGCCTGGTGCTGTCGCTGGCTGCGGTCGCCAACATTGAGCGCGCGGTGTCCTTGACGACCGAATACGTCAAAGACCGCAAGGCGTTTGGCAAATCGATCCTGGAGTTTCAAAACACCCGCTTCAAACTGGCCGAATCACTGACGGAAGCCCGCCTGGGCCGCGTCTTCATCGACCACTGCATTGAGCTGTTCCTGAAAGACGAGTTGGATGCTGTGACGGTGTCGATGGCCAAGTGGTGGACGACCGAAAAACAATGCAGCGTGATCGACGAATGCCTGCAACTGCATGGCGGATACGGTTACATGAACGAGTACGCCATCTGCAAGATGTACACCGATGCGCGGGTGCAAAAGATCTACGGCGGAACCAACGAGATCATGAAGGAGCTGATTTCGCGGAGCCTCTAATTTTTGAGCAACACTCAGGTTTTTTATAAAAACACCTGATTTGCACCTATGCAATTGGGGACGTTTTCATAAATAATTGAGCAACACTCAATTATCTCGATCATGTCCGCCTTGCAACGGGTTGCGCCCCGGCGTGCCAAGTCTCAACTTCGCATCACCGAGCTGCTTCGTGCCGCTCGCGAGGTCTTTTCTGAACAGGGCTACCAGCAGGCCACCACGGCGCTCATTGCCGAGCGCGCCGGGGTGTCTGAAGCCACCGTGTTCACTTACTTTGCCGGCAAACGTGAACTGTGCATCCAGGTCATCAAGGACTGGTACGACGAAATCAGCACCGAACTTGAACGTGAAATGCCACACCTGCAAGGTGTCCACGCCAAGATCAGCTTCGTCATCCGCCACCACCTGATCACCCTGCTGGCCGATGGCTCAGGCATGTGCGCTTTGGTGCTAGGCGAAGGCCGCGCCACCGGCCCCGATCTGGCTGATGTCATCACCGAATGCAAGCGCCGCTACATCGCCCCCCTGATGGACTGCCTGGCCCAAGCACGGGAAGACGGCGAAATACGTCAGGACATGCCGCTGCGCCTGGTTCGCGACCTGATTTATGGATCGATGGAGCACGTGTTGTGGGACTCGATCACCGACCAGAAGCGCCCTTCGATTGACCAGACGGCCGCGCAATTGACGGCGCTGATCTGGAGCGCCATCACGCCCCCCAATGCCTCGCTCGAAGCCCTGACCCGCTTCCGCGACGAAGTGCGGCAGGCCTTGCAGCAAGCGCAGCAGGCTGCCCCCTCTCATTCCTCTTGACCCGACTGATTGCCATGCCGGTTATCGACACCCACATCAACCCGCGCAGCGAAGCCTTCAAGGCCAGTGAACAGGCCATGCTGGCGCTGGTGCAAGACCTGGACGCCAAGCTGGCTGTCATCGCTCTGGGCGGTGGCGAAGGCCCGCGTGCCAAACACCTGGCGCGCGGCAAGCTGCTCCCCCGTGACCGCGTGGAGTTGCTGCTCGACCCCGGCTCGCCATTTCTGGAGGTCGGCCCCCTGGCTGCCCTGAACCTGTATGACAACGCGGCACCGTGTGCGGGCGTGATCGCAGGCATTGGTCGGGTATCCGGCGTCGAATGCATGATCGTGTGCAACGACGCCACCGTCAAAGGTGGCACCTACTATCCGCTGACCGTCAAGAAGCACCTGCGTGCGCAAGAGATCGCGATGCAAAACCGCCTGCCTTGCATCTACCTGGTGGACTCCGGTGGCGCAAACCTGCCCAACCAGGACGAGGTCTTCCCGGACCGGGATCACTTTGGCCGCATCTTCTACAACCAGGCCAATATGAGCGCCATGGGCATTCCCCAGATCGCCGTGGTCATGGGCTCGTGTACCGCGGGCGGCGCCTATGTGCCCGCCATGAGTGACGAAACCATCATCGTCAAGAACCAGGGCACCATCTTCTTGGGTGGGCCCCCGCTGGTTAAAGCCGCCACCGGTGAAGTGGTCACGACAGAAGACCTGGGCGGTGGCGACGTGCACACCCGCTTGTCCGGCGTCGCAGACCATCTGGCCAATGACGACACCCATGCGCTGGCCTTGGCTCGTCGATGCGTGGCCCAACTGAACTGGCGCAAGGAGGCCCCGGTCCAGATGATCGAGCCGCGTGCGCCACGTTTTGCAGCGTCAGAGCTAAACGGCATCATCCCGACCGACACGCGCAAGCCTTTTGACGTGCGCGAGGTGATCGCCCGCATCGTGGACGACTCTGAGTTTGACGAGTTCAAAGCCCGTTACGGCAGCACCTTGGTGAGCGGCTTTGCGCACATCGAAGGCATGCCCGTGGGCATCGTGGCCAACAACGGCATCTTGTTCTCAGAAAGCGCCAACAAGGGCGCGCACTTCATCGAGCTGTGTTGCCAGCGCAAGATTCCCTTGGTCTTCTTGCAGAACATCACCGGCTTCATGGTCGGCCGCAAGTACGAAAACGAAGGCATTGCCCGTGCGGGCGCCAAGATGGTGACAGCCGTGTCCTGCGCCCAGGTGCCCAAGTTCACCGTGGTGATTGGTGGCTCGTTTGGCGCCGGTAATTACGGCATGTGTGGCCGCGCCTTCAATCCCCGCATGTTGTGGATGTGGCCCAACGCCCGTATCAGCGTCATGGGCGGCGAGCAGGCCGCAAGCGTGCTGGCCACCGTCAAGCGAGACGGCATCGAAAGCAAAGGCGGCCAGTGGAGCGCGGCTGAAGAAGAAGCCTTCAAAGCGCCCATCCGCGATCAATACGAAGCACAGGGCCATCCCTATTACGCGAGTGCGCGCTTGTGGGATGACGGTGTGATCCGCCCGGCTGACACGCGCCGCGTGCTGGCATTGGGCTTGAGCGCCAGCTTGAATGCCCCCATCCCCGACACACGTTTTGGTGTGTTCCGCATGTGAGGTTGCCGCGATGAACACTTTGGACATTCGCAAGCAAGGCGGTCAACATGGGGCCATTGGCCACATCTTGCTGAACCGCCCCGATCTGCGCAACGCCTTCAACGATGCCACCATCCGCGAGATCACCGAAGCCTTCCAAGCCATGGGAAGTGACCCCGATATCCGCGTGATCGTGTTGGGTGCCCATGGCAAAGCCTTCAGCGCAGGCGGCGATCTGAACTGGATGCGCGCCATGGCCGATTATTCATGGGCCGAGAACCACGCTGATGCCAGCGGCTTGGCCAACATGTTGTGGGCCATCGCCAACTGCCCGGTGCCGGTCATCGCCCGTGTGCAGGGTGACTGCTATGGCGGCGGTGTCGGCCTGGTCGCAGCTTGCGACATCGCTGTGGCGGTGGACACGGCCCACTTCAGCTTGTCTGAAGTCAAGCTGGGCTTGATCCCTGCCACCATCAGTCCCTATGTGATCCGCGCCATGGGCGAACGAGCGGCGCGCCGCTACTTTGTCACCGCCGAGCGCTTTGGCGCGGCCAAGGCCCAAGACGTCGGCCTGATCCACGAAGCCGTGCCGGCCGACCAGTTGGATGACACGGTCGACGCACTGGTCAAGGCCATCCAGTCCAACGGCCCTGCCGCCGTGCGCGCCAGCAAGGACCTGATCGGCTACGTGGCCCAGCAGCCCGTCACACCTGAACTGCGCGACCGCACCGCCCGCCACATTGCCGACATCCGGGCCAGCGATGAAGGCCGCGCCGGCCTGCAAGCCTTCTTGAACAAATCGACCCCGCCCTGGCTGGCGGACACCGCCAATTGAAAGCCGCCATGTTCAGCAAGATCCTGATCGCAAATCGAGGTGAGATAGCCTGCCGAGTGGCCGCCACCGCCCGCCGCATGGGCATCCGCACCGTGGCCGTGTACTCGGATGCCGACGCCCATGCCGCCCATGTGCAAGCCTGTGACGAAGCCATCCACATCGGTGGCCCTGCCCCGCGCGACAGCTACCTGCAGGCCGACCGCATCTTGGCCGCCGCTGTGGCCAGTGGCGCCCAAGCCGTCCACCCGGGCTACGGCTTCTTGAGCGAAAACGAAACCTTCGCCCAAGCTTGTGCCGATGCCGGTATCGCCTTCATTGGCCCACCCGCCTTCGCCATTGCCGCCATGGGCAGCAAGTCCGCCGCCAAGACGCTGATGGAAAAAGCCCAGGTGCCCCTGGTACCCGGCTACCACGGCGACAACCAGGACCCAGCCTTCTTGAAAGAACAAGCCGATCGCATTGGCTACCCCGTGCTGATCAAAGCCAGTGCGGGTGGTGGCGGCAAGGGCATGCGGGCCGTACAAAGCAGTGACGAATTTGAAGCAGCCCTCGCGTCGTGCAAACGCGAAGCCCTCGCCAGCTTCAGCGACGATCACGTGCTGGTCGAGCGCTATGTGACCCGGCCTCGCCACATCGAAATCCAGGTCTTTGGTGACACGCATGGCAACTACGTGTACCTGTTCGAGCGCGATTGCTCGGTGCAACGTCGCCACCAAAAGGTGTTGGAAGAAGCCCCTGCCCCGGGCATGACCGAAGCACGCCGTGCCGAGATGGGCGCAGCCGCCATTGCCGCAGCACGGAGCGTCGGCTATGTGGGCGCCGGCACCGTGGAATTCATTGTTGAACAAGATGGGCCCGACCCCGCCGGGCCGCCCCAAGGGGTCGGCTCCCCCTCGGGGGGCATGGGGGTCAAACATTTCTACTTCATGGAGATGAACACCCGCCTGCAGGTGGAACACCCCGTGACCGAAGCCATCACCGGCCTGGACCTGGTCGAATGGCAATTGCGTGTGGCCGCAGGCGAGCCCTTGCCCAAGCAGCAATCCGAACTGCGACTGCGTGGCCATGCCATCGAGGCCCGTATCTGCGCCGAGAGCCCGCACAACCAGTTCTTGCCCGCCACAGGCAAGATGAATGTGTACCGCACGCCGGCTTGCCAGCCCTTCCAGGTCGCCCCCGTGCGTGTGGACAGCGGCGTACGGGAAGGCGATGAGATCACGCCCTACTATGACTCCATGATCGCCAAGCTGATCGTGTGGGGACACAACCGCGAACAGGCTTTGGCGCAACTGGATGCGGCCCTGAGCGAGATGCACATCACGGGCTTGCACAACAACGTGGCCTTCCTGCGCCGCCTTGTCACCAGCCCTTCATTTGCCCAAGCTGATCTGGACACCGCCCTCATCGAACGTGAACGCGAGGTGTTGTTTGCCCCAGGCGGCCTGTCAGCCTCATGGACCATCGCGGCCATCATGGCCAGGCAGATGGCCGACGAGACGGCATGTGCCGCCACCGCATCGTCGCCAGGACGGGACGTCTGGTCCCGCAACGACGGCTGGCGCATGCACGGCACCGCGCGGCGCCATCTTCAAGTCGACATCGAAGGCACCCGGACCCGCGCAACGCTGAACTACAGTCAACCCGGCCTGTACGAGATCACAACAGGCACGGGCGCCCCCGCATCGGTCGACGCTCTGCGCATCGTCCCGCTGAGTGCCGATCGATTTGACATCACGTTGGGCGAACATCGTCAGACGGTGTCGGTCTACCGTGACGGCGAGCAGTTCCATGTCTTCTGCTCACAAGGACAAGTCCAGGCGCGTTTGATCGACCCACTGGCTCACGCCGGTGAAGAAAAAAGTGGCGGCAAGCTCACCGCGATGATGCCCGGTCGGGTTGTGGCGCTGTTGGTTCAAGCGGGTCAGACCGTCCAGCAAGGCCAGGCCGTGGCGGTGACCGAAGCGATGAAAATGGAGCACACGCTGACCGCACCCACGGACGGCGTGGTTACCGAATTGCTGTGTGCCGTGGGTGACCAGGTGCCCGAAGGGGCAGAACTGCTGCGCATCGAAGCACAAGGAGCCCCGGCATGATGCCCACCCAAGTCAAGCTCGTCGATGTGGGCCCGCGTGACGGTCTGCAAAACGAAGCCACACCCATTGCCACCGAGCATAAGGTCGAACTGATCCACCGCCTGCAGGCTGCCGGCCTGCGCGAGATCGAAGCCACCAGCTATGTCAGCCCCAAGTGGGTGCCGCAAATGGGCGACAACAGCGCCGTGATGGCCGCCATCGAGCGGCAAGCCGGCGTGCGCTACTCGGTGCTGACGCCCAATATGAGAGGCTTTGAAGGCGCCCTGGCATCCCAGGCGGACGAGGTGGTGATCTTTGCCGCCGCCAGCGAAGCGTTCAGCCAGCGCAACATCAACTGCTCCATTGCCGAGTCCATCGAACGCTTCCGCCCGGTGGTGGATGCAGCACACGCCCATGGCATCAAAGTACGTGCGGCTGTGTCATGCGCGCTGGGCTGCCCTTATGAGGGCGAAGTCAGCCCCGCCACTGTCAACGACGTCGTCCGCCAACTGCTCGACATCGGCACCGACCACATCGGTATCGCGGACACCATCGGCGTGGGCACCGCCGGCAAGGTCAGACAGGTCATGGAAGGCGTGATGAAGCTTCTGCCCCTGGCCGAGTTGAGCGGCCACTTTCACGACACCTATGGCCAGGCCTTGACCAACATCTACGCCTGCCTGGAATTGGGCATCCACACATTCGACACCAGCGTGGCGGGCCTGGGCGGTTGCCCCTATGCGAAGGGTGCCACCGGCAATGTGGCGACCGAAGACGTGGTCTATCTGCTGCATGGCTTGGGCATCCAGACCGGCATCGACCTGGACAAGCTGATAGACGCCGGCGCCTTCATCTCGCAAGTGCTGGGACGCAAGCCGGCCTCGCGGGTGGCCAATGCGGTTCTGGCCAAACGTGCCCGTTGATGACCCATTGATAGCCCGTTGAATTCCACAAGAAACCTCATCCCCATTCACAGATTTCGAGGAGACACACCATGATCAACCTGCCCGGTCTGAACCACCAACTTGGCGACGATGTCGAGGCCCTGCGCGAAGCGGTGCGCCACTTTGTGGCCAAAGAACTGGCCCCTCGCGCCGCTGACATCGACCGCGACAACCTCTTCCCCGCTGACATGTGGAAGAAGCTGGGCGACCTGGGCGTGCACGGTCTGACCGTGTCTGAAGAGTACGGCGGCACCAACATGGGCTACGTGGCCCACATGGTGGCCATGGAAGAAATCAGCCGCGGCAGCGCATCTGTCGGCTTGAGCTACGGCGCGCACTCCAATCTGTGCGTCAACCAGATCCATCGCAACGGCACCGAAGCCCAAAAGAAAAAGTACCTGCCCAAGTTGATCAGCGGTGAGCACATCGGTGCCCTGGCCATGAGCGAGCCCAATGCCGGCTCAGACGTGGTCAGCATGAAGCTGCGCGCCGACAAGAGGGGTGACCGCTATGTGCTCAACGGCAGCAAGATGTGGATCACCAATGGCGGCGACGCCGACACCCTGGTCGTCTACGCCAAAACCGACCTGGAAGCAGGCGCGCGCGGCATGACCGCCTTCCTGATCGAAAAAGGCATGAAGGGCTTCAGCAAGGGCCAACATCTGGACAAGCTCGGCATGCGCGGATCGAACACCTACCCGCTGTTCTTTGAAGACTGCGAAGTGCCCGAAGAAAACATCTTGGGCGGCGTGGGCAACGGCGCCAAGGTGTTGATGAGCGGCCTGGACTACGAACGGGCGATCCTGTCTGGCGGCCCCTTGGGCATCATGCAAGCGGTGATGGACAACGTCATCCCCTACATCCATGACCGCAGTCAGTTTGGGCAAGCCATTGGCGAGTTCCAACTGATTCAAGGCAAGGTGGCCGACATGTACACCATGCAGCAGGCCGTGCGCGCGTACGCCTACACGGTGGCCAAGAACCTGGATGCATTGGGCAACCAGCATGCCCGCCACATTCGAAAGGACTGCGCCTCGTTGATCCTGATGGCGGCCGAGAAAGCCACCTGGATGGCGGGCGAAGGCATTCAGATCTTTGGCGGCAACGGCTACATCAACGACTACCCGTTGGGCCGCCTGTGGCGCGATGCCAAGCTGTATGAAATCGGCGCTGGCACCAGCGAGATTCGACGCATGCTGATTGGCCGCGAGCTGTTTGCCGAGACCATGTAAGGCTCAGTTCACTTCGCCTCTTTTTCGAGCAGCTTTTCCACTCGGGCCTTGGCCCGGTTGCGGATCACGAACCGCTCCACGGACGACACATCGCGCATGAGCTGCTGGCCCCGCGTGGTGCAACCAGCCTGCCGGCTGAGTTTGTCAGCCTTGCTCAGCGTGCGCCAGCGCTGCTCGGCGGCCTGCAGCATCTGATCGGCCTCGGGGTTGCGCAGGCCTTTCTTGTAGGCCACGCCGATGAAGGCAAAACCCAGCTCGGTGTCGCTCAGAATGGCCTTGTCGCGCGCGGGCGATCGGGGCTGCGCCTGACGCTCGACCACCCGCGCCTTGAGCGCTGCGGTGCAATCGGCCGCTTCCAGGTAGAACGGTGCGTTAGAGGGCGGCTGCGCATGAGCCGGCATGGCGCCGGCCATGACACAGACGCATGCGGCCAGAAATCGGTGGATCTGCTTGCGCGTCATGATGGTCTCTCGCGGGTGCCCGCCACAGGCGCCTCGACCTTGCGGTCCAGGCAGCGCGTGTCGATGCAGGCGTCAGACCATCATAGCGGAATGCTGATTCGGGCGACGGCACTGGTATAGCGGTAGGCGTCCTGGCGCACCGTGAAGAGCGAAGCAGCGTTGGTGGCTTCGACACCGACCATCCAGTCGATGGCACTGCCGCGCCGCGAGGCCAGACCGAATGCCAGGCTCCAGACTCCATGCGTGTCGTCGTCGATGCGCTGCTGGCCGCCATCCACACTGGCATTGAAGTTCAAGAGACTGCCCACGGCAAACCGCACAGACAGCCCCAGCGACGCTTCGTTCAAGTGGCCGGGCGAGAAGTACTCGACCTGGCCCGGACGGGTGTTGCGGTAGCTGCGGGTCTTCAGATAGGCGTTCAAACCCACCTGATCATCGACCAGGTAATTCCACCGCGTGCGCAAGAGCGGACGACGGTTGTCATGCGGAAAGAAGGACCAGCCCCCCGCCACCCCGACATTGAAGCGGTCCGTGAACGCATGGTCGATCACACCCACCACCGTGTTGTAGGCCAGACCCGCCTCGATGCCTCGCTGTGAGTTGATGAAATCCCGCTCGGCACTGACACCCGCAGAGGTCGAATCCGTCCAGGCGCGCATGTAGTTGAATGTGCCGACCGCATGGTCATGCTGCGCGATACGCGCCACGCCCACACTGGCGTCCATCTGGCGCGAGGCATCGGCTTGCTTGTAGGTGGCGGCCAGCGTGGTGCCGTTTTCGGACCAGCCGGGTGCCGTGTAGCGCAACGTGCCTGCGGTCAGCCCCCACCCCATCGACCCGCGATAGCCCAGGGTCAGCTTTTGTTCGTTGAACGAATCCGAATCATGACTGGCCTGCGCAGAAACGGACACGGCTTGCGCGCACGCACCGACCCCGGCGGTGGCCAGGACGGCCCCCAGGAGCATCGCTCTCATTTGGTTCCCCATCTCTTTTGACGACTCAACAGCTCCTGCAGATAGCCGATCACGCAAGCGGGTTGCAGCACCACGTTGTAGAACAAGGCGTAGAACATGAAGCCCACGATGTTTCGGCGCACCGTCAGATGTTGGGTTTCAAACATTTTGCTCTGTACGCTGTACATCACATAGTTGATCAACATACCCAGCGGCAACACCAGCAAGGTCATCGGGCCCACGATCCAGTAGACCCCAAAGAGTGCCAGCACGATGCCCGGAATGAAAGCCAGGGTGTACACCAGATCCATGTACGGGAACATCAGGTTCCACCAGATGAACAGCGTGGTCATGCGGGGCCGAAACAGCAGGCGCCAATCGGCTTTGAATGCCTCGACCAGCCCACGCGACCAACGCTGACGCTGGCGAATGAACTGGCGCCAGGTGTCCGGGGCGTTGGTGAACAGGCACGCGTTCTCGGCATAGCCCACACGGTAGCCGCGCGCCAGAATGTTCCAGGTCAGCACGATGTCTTCGCCCACGGAGGCGGGCCAGCCGCCCAACTCGCGCAGCAACGCCGTGTCGTACACCGAGAAGGCGCCCTGCGCCACCAGCGTGCCCTGATACAGGCTTTGCAAGCGCTTGACGGCGGCGATGCCATGGAAGTAGTCCCACTCCTGCACTTCGGTGACCAGGTTCTTGCGCGAGTTGCGCACCAGCACCTCACCCGCCACGGCGCGCGTGTTGGGCGGATCGCTCAAGTAGCGGCGCACCAGATTGCTCAAGGCGTCGTGATAGAGATACGAGTCGCCATCGACTGTGATCGTCAGCCCCCATTTGGCATGGGCCAGCCCCATGTTGAGCGCATGCGCCTTGCCCGCGTTGTGAGGCAGATTGAGCACCTCCAGCCAGGGGTAGTCCAGCATCGCGAGTTGCTCACCCGTGTCATCGGTCGAGCCATCGTTGATCACAATGACTTGCAGAGGACCGGGGTAGCTCTGTTTGGCAATGCTCTCGATGGTGGTGGCAATGTTGCTGCCCTCGTTGTAGGCTGCCACCAGGATGGAGATGCCGGGCAGGGGTCCGGTCGCATGGCGCACGGCCGGACGACGGTCCAGCAACAAGCTGGACACCAGAAACGCATTCATAAAGCCGGGAATGATGGCAATGCCATACACCGTCAGATGGGCCGGTACCGTGCCGATGACTTGCGCCAGATCGCGGATCCAGTCCTGCGCCGCCACGATGGAAAACGCCATCCACAAGACGCCGATGGTGAGCGCGAAGCTGAACTTCCAGACGACCGGGACATACCTGCCCGGATGAGCATGGGCGAGGTTCGGCTCGGGTTGCAACTGGGGCTCTGGCCCGGTCCCCCGGACGGCCACGCCTTCCCGTTCGCTTGTTATTTGTTTCACGATTGGCACCTGTCAAATGGGCTCGGTTCACTCTAGAACAAACCCTCACCTGACAGGGATACCTGACACGGACCGGCCGTGCACTATTGGACAAAACCGCGGAAATTGATCGAAGCTCTGGCGCTGCGTGTGCTCACGCCAATGGCACGCCCCCGACAAAGGGCAGCAACTGACCCGGCTCGAATGCAACCCAGGGCTCATCGCGTGTCAACGGTTCGGTGGCAATGACAGCCACTCGATCGTCTGATTGCGTCAGCTCGGCAAAATTCAGGGCCATGTCCTCATCCTGCAGATGGGCCACGCCAAAGGGGTGCTGCCGCAACAGGTAATGCAGCTTGGTGGAGCAATGGGCCCACAAGGCATCGCCCTGACTCAAGACGAAATTGAAGGTGCCATGCCGGGCAATCTGCGGCACCAGCTCACGCAACGTCGCTGTCAATTCGGTCACGCTGGGCAGGTTGGCGTGGCTCTTGGCCAGCTCCTGCATCAGCCAGCAAAACGCCCGCTCGCTGTCCGTGTCGCCCACGGGCTTGAAGGCCGCATGCAACTTCGGTGCAAAGTCCTGCAGGTTGCCGTTGTGGGCAAAGACCCAATAGCGGCCCCACAGCTCGCGCACAAAGGGATGGCAGTTCTCCAGTGCCACACGGCCCTGTGTGGCTTTGCGAATGTGGGCCACCACGTTCTGGCTCTTGATCGGATAGCGCTTGATCAACTCGGCCACCGGCGACTCGACCGCCGCCTGATGATCGACAAACAGGCGCACGCCCCGGCCTTCAAAAAAGGCGATGCCAAAGCCATCGGCATGCTCGCTAGACCGCGTTGCAAAACCGGTGAAGCTGAACACGATGTCGGTGGGCGTATTGCAATTCATGCCCAGCAACTGACACATGGCCGTGACCCTCATGGTGGTAAGGGTGTCATCCTAACGCGCGCAGGGCATCTCGATCCCCCTTTTCGATGGGGCCGGTGCCCATGCTCAAACTGGCCCCGTTCCCTCCAGAGGGGGACACACTGTGGATCCATCCAGCCTCCGCGGCGGTGATAATGTCGACGCTAACTAACGGCACCTTATTTAACTAACCATCTCTAGGAGCGCTCCATGGCGTCCATCAACAAAGTCATCCTCATCGGCAACCTGGGTCGTGACCCCGAAGTGCGCTACACCCCCAGCGGCGCTGCGGTGTGCAACGTCTCCGTGGCTACCACGCGCAACTGGAAAGACAAGAACAGTGGCGACAAGGTTGAGGAAACCGAATGGCACCGTGTGGTGTTTTATGACCGTCTGGCCGAGATCGCTGGCGAATACCTGAAAAAGGGTCGCCCCGTTTATGTCGAAGGCCGCCTCAAGACACGCAAGTGGCAAGACAAGGACGGCAAAGACAACTACACCACTGAAATCGTGGCCGAGCAAATGCAATTGCTCGGCGGCCGTGAAGGCGGCGGCGGTGGTGGTGGTTATGGCGGCGGCCACGGCGGCCCCGAGGACTACAGCCAGGAAGCCCCCTCGGCTCCCAGTCGTCCTGCAGCGCGTCCTGCCCCGGCCCCCGCACCGCGTCCGGCCCCCTCCAAGTCGTCGACCGGTTTCGATGACATGGACGATGACATTCCGTTCTGATTGAACGTCGGGCCCTCCGGCCTGACGCTCTTGCACAAGGCCCGGAGCCCTAGCGCTCGCGGGCCTTTTTCATGGTGCCCCCAAGCCGCCACGGGACCAGAGGCCACGCAGCCCTCTGAAAGACAGATATTTCTCATCCTGATACCGTTAGCTCCTTGGCATGAAGGAGCCTGCCCCATGAGTCCCATTCCCCGCCCCCCGCTTGCCGGTCCCAAGCCATCTCTGGTCTACCTGAAACTCTTGTTGACCGCGATGTGCTGGGGCGGCGTGTTCCACGTGGGCCGTTATGCCGTGCACCTGATGTCGCCTTTGGCGGCAGGCGCATGGCGTTTCAGCTTGGCAGCGCTGATCTTCGTGCCGCTGGTGGCCTGGCGAGAAGGCTGGGCCTGGGCGGCGATCCGGCGCAATGCGGTGGTGCTGACCGTCATGTCGGCCGTGGGGGTGTTCGGCTTCAACATCGGCATGTTCTTCGGCCTGCAATCGACCTCGGCGGTCAATGGGGCGCTGATCGTCGCGGTGACACCGGCATTGACCGCCGTGATGGCGGCGCTGTTGAATCGGCGTCTGCCCAGCGTGCTCCAACTGATCGGCCTGGCTCTGGGTATGGCCGGTGTCGCCATGGTCGTGAGCCATGGCTCGCTCGACCTGCTGCTCTCACTGCATTTGTCGCACGGCGATGCCCTGGTCCTGCTGGCGGCGATTTGCTGGGCCATCTATTCGGTGCTGCCGCAGCGCTTCGTCAAAGGCCTGTCGCCGCTGCAGGTGGCAGGCAGCACGATCATTGGCGGCGCGGTGCTGATGGTCGGCCTGGGTGCCGCTGCGGCACCCGATCTGCTGACCGTTCCGCCCTGGGGGGCGGTGCTGGGCATCGTCTTCATGGCGGTGTTTGGCTCGGTCCTGGCCTATATGTGGTGGAACGACGGGATCCAGGTGATCGGGCCGGCGCAATCGGCGATCTTCATGAATTTCGTGCCCTTGTTCGCGGCCCTGATCGGCGTCGTGCTGGGCGAACACCTGGTGCCCTCGCAGGTGGTGGGTGCGGGCCTGGTGATCGCGGGCGTGCTGTCATCCACGGTCCTCAATAAAAACCGCTCGCCATCCCATCAAGTGGAAAACAGTCGCGATGAGGCCGAGGTGGCCAAAGCGGCATAATCCCGGTCTCCCCCACGTTATCCACTCAAGGCCCATCATGAGCGAACTTGTTTCCTACCAACTCGACGACGGCATCGCCACGCTGACACTGAGCAACGGCAAAGTCAACGCCGTGTCGCCCGATGTCATCGATGCCTTCAACAAGGCCCTGGATCAAGCCGAGCAAGACAAGGCCGTGGTCATCATCACGGGCCAGCCCGGCATCCTGTCGGGTGGCTACGACCTCAAGGAAATGATGAAGGGCCCCCAGAATGCGCTGGACCTGGTCGCCAAGGGCAGCACCCTGGCACGCCGCATGTTGTCCCACCCTTTCCCCATCATCGTCGCCTGCTCAGGCCATGCCGTGGCCAAGGGTGCCTTCATCCTGCTGTCGGCCGACTACCGCGTCGGCATCGATGGTCCCTTCAACATCGGCTTGAACGAAGTGCAGATCGGCATGACCATGCACCACGTCGGCATCGAACTGGCACGCGATCGCTTGACCAAGGCGGTGTTCCAGCGCTCGGTGATCAATGGCGAGATGTTCAACCCGCAAGGCGCCAAGGAAGCCGGCTTCCTCGATGCCGTGGTGGCCACGCCTGAAGCGCTGATGCCTGCCGCTGTGGCCATGGCCCAGCAACTCAAGAAGATCAACATGACGGCCCACACCAAGACCAAGCTGAAGGCCCGCAAGGCTTTGCTGGACACCTTGGCCAACGCCATTGAAGTGGATAAGACCACGGCGCTGTCCTGATCGTCAGATCCCTCGTCGGCCGCTCAGCTTGACGAGGGCTTGGGGCGAATCCAGCTGGCCAGGGTCCGATAGAGCTCTTCCACCTGGAAGGGCTTGGAGATGTGGTCGTTCATACCGGCCGCCAGCGCGCGGTCTCGCGCCCCCACCATGGCGTCAGCCGTCATGGCGATCACGGGCAGGTCTCGCTTGCCCAGTTGATCCCGCAGGATGCGGGTGGCTTCATAGCCATCCATCACAGGCATCTGGCAGTCCATCAGCACCGCATCGAAGTCCTGCGCCTTCAGGCAGGACAGGGCCGCTTCCCCGTCGCCGGCCACCGTCACGACCACCCCCATCCGATTGAGCAAGGCCGCTGCCAGCTCCTGGTTGATCACGTTGTCCTCGACCAGCAAGACGCGGGCGTCTTTCAACGCGGCAGCCACGTCCACCTGGTCTTGCTCCTGGCGTGCCTGGGCCGCCGGCAAAGCGGGCGCGGCCTGCGGCTGCACGTGCACACGGCCCAATCGCACGGTGAAGCTGAAGGTGCTGCCCTGGCCTTCTTCGCTCAATACATCGATGTGCGACCCCATCTTGCCCACCAGTTGCTGACTGATGGCCAGGCCCAGTCCGGTGCCGCCGAAGCGTCGGGTGGTGGAGCTGTCGCCTTGCGAGAAGGGGGAGAACAGGCGCGCCCGCTGCGCAGCACTCATGCCAATGCCGGTGTCTCGCACCTCGAAGTAGACATGGACATGGTCGTCATCACCGCCCCGCTCTTGCACCAGCACCGAGACCTGGCCGCGGTCGGTGAACTTCACCGCGTTGGAGGCCAGATTCAACAGCACCTGATGCAAGCGCAGTGGGTCTCCCAGCACACGCTCGGGCAACGTGGACGACACTTCGATCTTGAGCGCCAGGCCCTTCTCGGTTGCCTTGATGCGAACCAGATCAGCCAGGCCCTGCACGGTTTCATTGAGGCTGAACGGCACGGACTCCAGCTCCAGCTTGCCCGCTTCGATCTTGGAGAAGTCCAGGATGTCGTTGATGATGCCCAACAGCAAGTTGGCTGATGACTGCACGGTCTCGATGTAGCTGCGCTGACGCGGATCCAACTGGGTCAGCAGGGCCAGTTGCGACATGCCCATGATGGCGTTCATGGGGGTTCGGATTTCGTGGCTCATCGTGGCCAGGAAGGCGCTCTTGGTTGTATTGGCCAGCTCCGCCGCTTCTTTCTCGACTTGCAACTGCTGGCTGCGCCGCTCCGTGTCGCGACGGCGGTGAATCTCGTCCATCAGCGACTCACGCATGCTGTTGATGGCGGCCGCCAGGGCCAGCATCTCGTCGGTGTGGCGCGTCTTCTGCCGCTTCAGGACCAAGGGCTGAGCCAGGTTGTCCAGCCGCAGCTCCGAGGCAAACCGAACCACCTGTTGCAAAGGCCGCATGACCAGTGCCCGCATGCCCAGGATGATGGCCGACGCCAGGGCCAGAGTCCGAATCAATTCAGCCACCAGGGTGGCCCAGGCCATGGCCCACAGCCGCTGATACAGCCCGCTCAAAGACAGTTCGACCCGCAACTCGGCCACCGCCTGGGGCGGCTCGGCCTCATGGTTGGGATCGCTGTACATCAGGGCATAGACCCGCTTGATCCGCGGCGCCTCATGCGGGAGGGGCGGGGTCGTCAGGGACGTTCCGATGGCGTTGACCGGAAAAGGCAGATCGCCCGACACGCCCACATAGACCACATCGGGCAGCTGGGCAATCCCGGCCAGCTGCTTGTCGATTTGCGCGCGGTCGAGGTTCCACACACTGGCCGTCAAGGCCGGAACGTGGCTAGACTGGATCAAGCGCAGGTTGGCTTCCACCGCCCGCAGGCCGGCGCGGTAGGCAGCCTGAATCTGATAGGCGGCCGCCACCAGGGCAATCAGCAAACTGATGACCAGGACCAGGACGGCCATGCGCCGAGAAATCGAATCGCTCATCAGTTCAATCCGCTGGGGGCCGGGCCATAATTTCGGCGGAGGACCATGTATGTGGCGGCTAGTCTTATTGGGCATGATATGCGGAAACATTTGGGCCAAGGATCTCATCGTTTACCCGCAACCTGAAGCGTTCGACGACCACCGCAGCGATTACGCCCTCGAACTGTTGCGTCTGGCCCTGTCCGAAGCCGGTGCCGACGTCGACCTGCAGCCCTCTCCTGTCCTGATGATGCAGGAGCGCGCCTTCACCGAGCTCAAGCGAGGCAACCTGCATGTCACCTGGGTGATGACCACCCGCCAGCGCGAAGCCGACGCCCTGCCCATCCGGATCCCCATCTACAAGGGCCTCATCGGCTGGCGCCTGCCGCTGGTGCATGCCAGCCGCAGTGGGGCGCTGGCGGGGGTGCGCACGCTGCAGCAACTGGCGGCATTTGATGCGGGACAGGCGCGCGACTGGCCCGATACCGACATCCTGCTGGCCAATGGCCTGCCCGTGACCACCACGGTGAGCTACAGCGGCCTGTTTCAGATGCTGGGGCGGCAGCGCTTTGACTACATGCCCCGCTCGGTCGTCGAAGTGTGGGACGAAGCCCAGGCGCACCGCGCCGATGGCCTGATCGTCGACCCTCACCTGGTCCTGCACTATCAGGCTGCGGCCTATTTCTTCGTCAACAAGCAAAACACCGCGCTGGCTCAGAAAATCACGCTCGGGCTCGAGCGGGCCTTGAACAACGGCAAATTCAATCGCCTGTTCTACAGCTACCACGCCAAGGCCATTGAGCAGGCCCAGATCTCGCAGCGCACCGTCATCGAACTGCAAAACCCCCTGCTGCCCAAAGAGACCCCATTGGGCCGCAAGGAGTTGTGGCTGGACTTTCCCGCCAATCCGAAAACGCCACGCTGACTGCGAAGCCAGGCGGAGGCGCCCCCCCCGGCATCCCGTAGTCAGATCATGGCGCCGGGATCGGTGACTGCGAAGTCCGCATGCCCACCTTCCGAACGCGGGATGGCCGTGAAGCGACGCACGCGGCGGGGCTTGAGGTAGACCGTGACACCGCTTTGCAGCAGGCCGCTGTCGCGTAGGGCGGCGTACTCGCTGCGTGGCAACTCGACATCGACCTCGCCACGGCCGTCGGCCCGGTTGAACTCCAATCGGGTGTTGGGCCCGACGGTCAGGGTGTGCACCAGAAAGACCGGCAAGCTGCCGGCCTCGGCATGGGCCAGCACCTGGATCTCGTGGGGGCGCACATAGCTGACATCGCCATCCGAGGCTCCCTCATCCTGACCCGCACCGGGCGCATGGTCGCGCCCATGGAACAGGTTGACGTCACCCAGAAACTGCAGCACGAAAGGCGAGGCGGGATGGTCGTAGACCTGATCGGGTGTGCCTTGCTGCTCGATGCGCCCCTGGTTCATCACGACGATGCGATCGGCCACTTCCATGGCTTCTTCCTGATCGTGGGTCACGAAGACGCTGGTGATGTGCATCTCGTCATGCAGGCGGCGCAGCCAGCGGCGCAGCTCCTTACGCACCTTGGCGTCCAGCGCGCCAAACGGCTCGTCCAGCAGCAAGACTTTGGGCTCGACAGCCAACGCCCGCGCCAGGGCGATGCGCTGGCGCTGCCCACCCGACAGTTGATGGGGATACCGATCGGCGATCCAGTCCAGCTGCACCAGCTTGAGCAGCTCCATCACCTTGGCACGAATGGCCGACTCGGACGGCCGCGTGGCCTTGGGTCGCACGCGCAGGCCAAAGGCCACATTCTCGAAAATCGTCATGTGGCCAAACAGCGCGTAATGCTGAAACACAAAGCCCACATTGCGCTCGCGCACCGCCACATGCGTGGTGTCTTCCCCATTGAACAGCACCGTGCCGCCATCGGGCTGCTCCAGGCCGGCAATGATCCGAAGCAGTGAGGTCTTGCCCGACCCGGACGGGCCCAGCAGGGCGACCAATTCGCCCGAGGGGATGTCCAGGCTCAGGTTGTCACACACCGTGACCGCGCCGAACCGCTTGACCAGGTTTCTCACTTCAATGCTCATGCGCTTGCTCCAGCATGCTTGGCCTGGGCCAGCTGCTGCTGGACCCGACGTTCAACGATGAATTTCAATACCAGGGTCACCAGCGCGAGCCCGGCCAGCAGCGAGGCCACCGCAAAGGACGCCGCGAACTGGTATTCGTTGTAGAGGATTTCGATGTGCAGTGGCAGCGTGTTGGTCTGCCCGCGAATGTGGCCCGACACGACCGACACGGCGCCAAACTCGCCCATGGCACGCGCATTGCACAAGATCACGCCATACAGCAGGGCCCACTTGACGTTGGGCAGCGTCACCTTCCAGAAGGTCTGCCAGCCTGAGGCCCCCAGCACGCGGGCCGCCTCTTCCTGCTCCTGCCCTTGCGCCTGCATCAGAGGGATCAGCTCGCGAGCCACGAAGGGAAAGGTCACGAAGATCGTGGCCAGCACGATACCCGGCACCGCAAAGATCACCTTCAGGTCATGGTCGCGCAGCCATTCGCCAAACCACCCTTGCAGGCCGAACACCAGCACATAGATCAGGCCGGCGATGACAGGGGACACGGAGAAGGGCAAGTCGATCAGGGTCAACAGCACGCTCTTGCCCCGAAAGTCGAACTTGGCAATGGCCCACGCTGCAGCGACACCGAACACGAGGTTGAGCGGCACGGCAATCACGGCCGCCGTCAGCGTCAACACCATGGCGGACCAGGCGTCGGGCTCGGTGATGGCGGCGACGTAGACGTCCCAGCCCTTCTTGAAGGCCTCGACAAACACCGACACCAAGGGCACGAACAGGAACAGCGACAGAAACACCAGGGCCAGCGTGATCAGGGTGCGGCGAACCCAGGCGGGCTCTTGCGTGGCCCGGGCATGGCTGGGTGGAGAAAGACTAGACATGGTTCACTGCCCCTGACGCTTGCGGGCCCAGGCCTGCAAGCCATTGATTGCCAGCAACAACACGAACGACATCACCAGCATCACCACGGCGATCGCCGTGGCGCCGGCGTAATCGTATTGCTCCAGTTTGGTGATGATCAGCAGCGGCGTGATCTCTGACACCATGGGCATGTTGCCCGCGATGAAAATGATGGAGCCGTACTCGCCCAAGGCGCGTGCAAAGGCCAGCGCGAAGCCGGTCAGCAGCGCAGGCGAGAGAATCGGCAAGATCACCCGCGTGAAGGTTTGCCAGCGATGGGCACCCAGGGTGGCGGCCGCCTCTTCCAGCTCGGACGCGAGGTCCTCCAAAACCGGCTGCACCGTGCGCACCACAAAAGGCAAGCCGATGAAGGTCATCGCGACAAACACCCCCACGGGCGTGAACGCCACTTTCAGCCCCAAGGGCTCCAGCCACTGCCCGATCCAGCCATTGGCCGAATACAAACCGGTCAGCGTGATGCCGGCCACCGCAGTCGGCAGGGCAAAAGGCAGATCGACCAGGGCGTCGACCAGGCGACGGCCCATGAAGGGATAGCGCACCAGTACCCAGGCCACCAACAAGCCAAAGACCGCGTTGACGATGGCCGCCAGCACCGACGCACCAAATGTCAGCTTGTACGAGGCCACCACGCGGGGCGAGGTGACCACGTCCACGAACTCGGGCCAGGTCAAGGCGGTGGTGCGCAGGAACGCCGCGCTGAGCGGGATCAGCACGATCAGGCACAGGTAGAACAGCGTCAGGCCCAGCGCCAGATCAAAGCCCGGCAGCACGGAGCGCCGCCGAAGCAAGGTACGAGAAAAGAACATGTCAACGGCGTCCCGTCATCAGCTGGTCGTACACGCCTCCGTCGCTGAAGTGCTCCTTCTGAACCCGATCCCAGCCACCAAAGATTTCGGTGACGGTGAAGGTCTTGACGGGCGGAAAGTCCTTGGCAAACTGGCCCAGCACCTTGGCCGAGCGCGGGCGCAGGTGGTGGCGCGCCGCCAGGGTCTGGCCTTCGTCTGACCACAGGTACTTCAGATAGGCCTCGGCTTGCTTGCGGGTGCCTTTCTTGTCGACCACCTTGTCCACCACCGTCACCGGGTTCTCGGCCAGCACGGTGATGTTGGGGTAGATGGCTTCGAAGTCGCCACCAAACTCGCCTTTGATCAGCGGCACTTCGCTTTCGAAGGTGACCAGGGCATCGCCCAACTGGCGTTGCGCAAAGGTGGTGGTCGCCGCGCGCCCGCCGCCGTCAAGCACCGGTACGTTGGCAAAGATGCCGCGCACCAGGGCCTTGGCATTGCTGTCACCGCCGCCGCGCTTGAGCACCGCGCCGTAAGCAGCCAGATAGGTGTAGCGGCCATTGCCGGAAGTCTTCGGATTGGGGATGATCACCGACACGCCCGGGCGAGCCAGATCCACCCAGTCATGAATCTTCTTGGGATTGCCCTTGCGTACCAGGATCACGCTCACCGAACTGTTGGGGGCGCTGTTGTCAGGCAGGCGCTTGGCCCAGTCGGCGGGGATCAGTTTGCCCCGCGAAGCCAGCACATCGATGTCGCTGGCCTGGTTCATCGTGATGACATCCGCCTGCAGACCTTCGATGACGCTGTTGGCCTGCTTGCTCGAGCCGCCATGCGACTGATTGATCACCAGGGTCTCGCCCCCGGCCTTTTTCCAGTAGTTGATGAACGCTGGGTTGTACTCTTTGTAAAACTCGCGTGTGACGTCATAGCTCACGTTGAGCAGCGTCTTTTGGGCATGGGCGGCCGGCACGAGAGAGACGGCCGATACCAGCAGCGCCAGCAGGCGGGCAGCCACCACGGGCTTCAAAGCATTTCGCATGAGCACTCCAGTTCTGATGCAATCCACGGATATTAGGAAGGGAGTCTATACAGGTAAAGCGCGCGATTTGCATCCGCTTATGCGTTTCACACATATCTCCAGGTGCCGTCATTCAAAAACAAATGGCCTCCAAAATGGAAGCCATTGTTTTTTAGCCCCTCCCCTGACGGGGAGATGGATCAGGCCTGCGCGAGCGCTTGCTCCAGGTCGGCCAGCAAGTCGTCGATGTGTTCGATGCCCACGGACAGGCGAACCGTGTCCTCTGCCACGCCGGTCTTGACCAACTCTTCAGGGGACAGTTGTCGATGCGTGGTCGAAGCCGGGTGCGTAGCCAGCGAGCGCACGTCGCCAATGTTCACCAGGCGAATGAACAGCTTGAGGCCATCGAGGAAGCGCGCCCCACCTTCGCGGCCACCGGGCACCCCGAAGGTCAGCAAGCCTGAAGCCTGACCCGACAGGTACTTCTGAACCAGCGGGTGCTCGGGATGGTCGGGCAGGCCCGCATAGTTCACCCACTTCACGCGTGGGTGCTTTTGCAGATACTGGGCGATCTTGAGTGTGTTCTCGCTGATGCGGTCCATGCGCAAGCTCAAGGTCTCGATGCCCTGCAGGATCAGGAAGGCGTTGAAGGGCGACAAGGCCGCACCGGTATTGCGCAGGGGCACCACACGCGCGCGGCCGATGTAGGCAGCCGGGCCCAGCGCTTCGGTGTAGACCACGCCGTGGTAACTCACGTCGGGTTCATTGAGTCGTTTGAAACGGGCCTTGTGCTGAGCCCACGGGAACTTGCCGGAGTCGACGATGGCGCCGCCCAAGGTGGTGCCATGCCCGCCCAGGTACTTGGTCAACGAATGCACCACGATGTCCGCCCCATGCTCAATGGGCCGACTCAGATACGGCGAAGGCACGGTGTTGTCCACAATCAGGGGCACGCCATGGCGATGCGCGATCTCGGCGATGCGGGCGATGTCGGTGATGTTGCCCGAGGGGTTGCCCAGCGACTCGACAAAGATGGCCTTGGTGCGGTCATCGATCAAAGGCTCGAAACTGGCGGGATCGCGGTGATCGGCAAAGCGGGTGGTGATGCCGAACTGCGGCAGCGTGTGGGCGAACAGGTTGTAGGTGCCGCCGTACAGCGCGGTGGACGACACGATGTTGTCACCGGCTTCGGCAATCGTCTGGATGGCATAGGTGACCGCGGCCTGCCCCGATGCCAGAGCCAGCGCGCCGATGCCGCCTTCCAGGGCCGCAATGCGCTGCTCCAGCACATCGGTGGTCGGGTTCATGATGCGGGTGTAGATGTTGCCCGGCACCTTGAGGTCAAACAGATCGGCGCCGTGCTGGGCACTGTCGAAAGCATAGGCTGCGGTCTGGTAGATCGGAACCGCCACGGATTTGGTCGTGGGGTCGGGGCTGTAGCCTGCGTGCACGGACAAGGTTTCGAATTTCCAGTTTTCTCGGCTCATGAATGACCTCTGAGGGGGATCGAATGGGGGACCTGAATGGCGCGGAACCCGCAGGGTAGCCCAGCATCCGGGTGCTGCCAAGATGCGGGTCGGCAAACTTTGATCCAGATTGAGCGGCAAGTGGGCCCGGAGGTCAAATTTGTTTTCCTCACAACGACATGCGGGGCCCGAATGGCGGGTCACGCTAGGATCGCGCCATGCAAACCGACTCCCCCCCTGCCCCTGTCAGTTTTGGGCGCGCCTTTTGGTTCTGGCTCAAGCTGGGCTTCCTCAGTTTCGGCGGGCCAGCCGGGCAGATCGCGCTGATGCACGAGGAGCTGGTCGTGCGCCAGCGCTGGATCTCGGAGCGCCGCTTCTTGCATGCGCTGAACTACTGCATGGTCCTGCCCGGTCCCGAGGCGCAGCAGCTGGCCACCTACATCGGCTGGCTGATGCATCGAACCTGGGGAGGCATCGTGGCCGGCACCTTGTTCGTGCTGCCATCGCTGTTCATCCTGGTGGCCTTGTCGTGGCTCTACATGGCTTATGGCAATGTGCCCTTGGTGGCCGGTCTGTTTTACGGCATCAAGCCGGCCGTCACGGCGATCGTGTTGCAGGCGGCCCACCGCATTGGCTCCCGAGCGCTCAAGAATCGAACCTTGTGGGGTTTGGCAGCAGCCTCGTTTGTCGCCATCTTCGCGCTCAAAGTGCCTTTTCCAGCCATCGTGGCACTGGCTGCCTTGGTCGGCTATGTGGGAGGCCGCGTGGCACCCGCTCAGTTCCAGACCGGTGGCGGCCATGGCAGCGCGGAAAAGTCCTACGGCGCCGCCGTGATCGACGACCACACCCCCACGCCCGAGCATGCGCGCTTTCGGGCGTCCCGCCTCGCGACTGTTGTGGTCACGGGATTGCTGCTGTGGGCCGCGCCGATGGCCATGCTGGTGTCAGCCGGTGGATGGCAGCACACCTTGACCCAAATGGGATGGTTTTTCAGCAAGGCCGCTTTGTTGACCTTTGGGGGCGCGTACGCGGTGCTGCCGTATGTGTACCAAGGTGCCGTCGACCACTTTCACTGGCTCACCCCCACGCAGATGATCGACGGACTGGCCCTGGGTGAAACCACCCCCGGCCCGCTGATCATGGTCGTGTCCTTTGTCGGATTCGTGGGGGGCTACGCCCAAGCGCTGTTCGGCCCCCATGCCCAATTTTGGGCCGGTGCCACCGCGGCCACCGTGGTGACCTGGTTCACGTTCCTGCCCTCTTTCACCTTCATCCTGGCCGGGGGCCCGCTGGTCGAAAGCACCCACAATGATCTGAAGTTCACCGCGCCCCTGACCGCCATCACCGCCGCCGTGGTCGGCGTCATCCTGAACCTGGCGGTGTTCTTCGGCTACCACGTGTTGTGGCCGCATGGCCTGTCCGCCTCGCCGGACTGGACCTCGGCCGTGATTGCGACATTGGCGGCCATTGCGCTGTTCAGATACAAGCGCAATGTCATTCATGTGATCGGCGCCTGCGCCCTGGTCGGGCTGGCCCTTCGGGCGCCCAGCCTGGTCACTTGGCTCGCGTAGAAGCCCGGGGGGTCTTCTTGGCTGCGGGTTTCGGTTTGACGCCCGCAGCCTGCAGCCTCAGCCGACGCCGGATCTCGTCGGAGTCCAGCCAGAAGTCGCCGCCGTTGAGGATCCGGTCCACCTCGATGTCCGACAGGAAGGGGGTGCAGATGCGCCGCATCACCTTGGCGAACCACTTGCCCACGGCCGCCACTTCAGCCTCTTGCTCATTGCCCTTGCCGGCAAAGATGCCCGAGTAGGTGTGGAACATCAGCTGGCAGTTGTCATGCACATACATCTCGTCGCCGCTGAGAAAGATCAGTGCCGCCATCGAATAGGCACGCGCCTCCAGAAGGGTGACGACCCGCGCGTCGGATGCCGCGATGTTGTTGATGATCTGCAAACCCGTGTTGAAGTCGCCACCGGGCGAGTTCAGATGCAGGTAGATCAGGTCCGTTTCGCTGGCTGAGCGCAGCGTGAAGAACAGCTCGGCGTAGTACTCGGGCTCCTTCAACTCGCCGCACAGGTAGTACGACACCTGCCGCACCGGAATCTGCCGCTCGTAACGGATCAGGCCACGAAAAGGGATCAGCTCTTCATCCAGATCGTCATCGTCTCGCTCTCGGCGTCGCATAACTTCAGACATGCCATCTCTCCTTGGACAGATGCCTGATTATGGGCATGGCGGTGAGAGCGCGGTGGGGCCGTGTTGCCCTTTTGCGCCAAAGCGCACGGTATGGCTGCCCCCGATCGACAGGAACCGATTAAGCAACTGCGATTTGCTTCGTTCACCTGTCGGGGGCCTCTGCCTAGCATGCGTTCATTGCACCACATCAGGACGCCTCACCATGCCGCATACGCCCCTCTCCCGCACGCTTCTCGCTTTGGCAACCGTCGCGCTCGCGACCGCCATCGGTTCCTTAAGCCTCATCCCGGCACGCGCTCAGGCCAAAGACATCGCCTTGCTCAATGTGTCATACGACCCGACTCGCGAGTTCTATCAGGAATACGCGGGTGCCTTTGCCAAGTATTGGAAGGCCAAGACAGGTGACGACGTGACGATCAAGGCTTCGCATGGGGGATCAGGCAAGCAAGCCCGCTCGGTGATCGACGGTCTGGACGCCGACATCGTGACCCTTGCGCTGGCCTATGACATCGACGCCATTGCCAGCAAAGGCCTGATCGACCCCAACTGGCAAAAGCGCCTGGGGCACAACAGCACCCCCTACACCTCCACCATCGTCTTCCTGGTTCGAAAGGGCAACCCCAAGAACATCCGGACCTGGGACGACATCATCAAGCCCGGCAACAGCGTCATCACCGCCAACCCCAAGACTTCTGGCGGCGCCCGCTGGGCTTATCTGGCGGCCTATGGCTATGCGCTCAAAAAGAACAAGGGCGACGATGCCAAGGCACGCGAGTTCGTCAAGCAATTGTTTGAACATGTGCCGGTGCTGGACTCTGGCGCGCGGGGGGCCACCGTGTCCTTCTCGGAGCGCGGCCTGGGCGACGTGCTGCTGTCGTGGGAAAGCGAAGTGGCCTTGATCAAGAAGGAATTTGGCGACGACAAGTTCGACGTGGTCTACCCGGCCATCAGCATCCTGGCCGAGCCGCCCGTTGCCGTGGTCGACAAGGTCGTGGACAAGCGGGGCACCCGCACCGTGGCGCAAGCCTACCTGGCCTATCTGTACTCACCTGCAGGCCAGGATCTGGTGGGCAAGTACTACTACCGCCCGATCGACCCTCAGGCCGCTGCCAAGTACGCCAAACAGTTCCCCAAGCTCGACCTGTTCACCATTGATGCGACCTTTGGCGGCTGGACTCAGGCTCAAAAGACCCACTTTGCCGACGGCGGCGTCTTCGATCAGATCTACACGCGCAAGTAACCCAGGAGCCACCATGAGCATCAGCGCCATCAACGTTCGCAACCAGTTTCGCGGCAAGGTCAAAGAAATCATCGAAGGCCCGGTGGTCTCCGAGATCGATGTCGAGACCCCTTCAGGCTTGATCGTCACTTCGGTCATCACCACGCGCTCTGTGCGCGACCTGGGCCTGGCTCCGGGCAAGGACGTGATCGCGCTGGTCAAGTCCACCGAAGTGGCCATCGCGGCCTTGTAGCCCTTCGTGATTCATCAAGGAGCCATGGATGCCTCACCACCTGCCCTCTCTGCTGCGCGGCCACGGGCAGCCAGCCGTCCGCGTCCTCATCATCCCGGGCCTGCACAACAGCGAAGAAGGCCACTGGCAAACCTGGTTGCAGGCCCAATACCGGGGCGCCAAACGGGTACAACAAGCCAGTTGGCACACCCCTGATCTGGACGCCTGGACCGAGCAGATCCACCGCACCATCGACGGCGCCCCCGCACAGACCACCTGGATCGCGGTGGCCCACAGCTTTGCTTGCCTGGCCTTGGCGCGCTACATCGATCAGCAACGCAGCGGCGGGCAAGATCACCGGGTGCGCGCGGCACTGCTTGTCGCGCCAGCGGATCCAGTCAAGTTCAATGTGGTCCATCGCCTGCCCCATGAAGCCCTGGGCATTGCCGCCACGCTGATTGGAAGCGAGAACGATCCCTGGATGCCGCTGGAGCGCGCCCAGCAATGGGCTGCCTTGTGGGGGGCGCGGTTTCAGAACCTCGGGCCGGTTGGCCACATCAATGTCGACTCGGGCTTTGGGCCGTGGCCGCTGGCACGCCACAAGGTGGACCAGATGCTGCGCGAACAACATCGCCACCACCGAGTCGAGCGGGCCCACCCGCTCGAATTCCACTACGCGATCTAGCGTGGGACGAAGTCACCTCATTCGGTGCGCAGCATCGCGTCGACGACCGCATGCGAGAACGGGCTGGCCACCGCCGCGATGAAGCGCTGGAAGTCGATGTGGGCGGCGTCATCGGCGCGGTCCGAAATCGAACGGATCACCACAAAGGGCACGCCAAAGTCATGACACACCTGTGCCACGGCGGCACCCTCCATCTCGACCGCGAGGACGGCCGGCATCGCATCACGAATGGCCTGGCTGGCAGGGGCCGACCCGATGAACTGGTCACCACTGGCGATCAGTCCGCGGTGCACCGCCGGCCGGCCGATGCCCAAGGCATCCAGATCGGGGCGCGACAGGGCCCCCGTCAGGCTGGCGCCCTCGTGGGCGACGCGCTGCAGCACCAGTTGCGCGGCCTGCACGGCGCGATCAGCCAGATGGGCGTCGGTCTTCAACACCGCCACGCCCTTGCCGGGCAGCTCGTGCCGGGGGAACAAGGGCCGCGCGTCCATGTCATGTTGCATCAACTCATCGGCCACCACCACGTCTCCCACGCGCACCCCCTCGCCCAGGCCCCCGGCCACCCCGGTGAACCACACCTCGGACGCATGGAAGCGGTTGATCAGCAGCGATGACGTCACAGCGGCCGCCACCTTGCCGATGCCCGATAGCGCAGCGATGACGACGTGGCCGTGCCAATGGCCCACCCAGAACGTGCGGCCCGCCAGTTCGACCTGGTGCTCGTCGGGCATGTCGTCCAGAAAGGTTTGCAGCTCTTGCGGCATGGCCGCCAGGATGCCGATGCGTTTGGGATGCGGGGTGTCTGTGGTCATGATAGGGCTCCGTCTGATGGCCGGCATGCCATCTTGCGCCAATCATCCCTGAAAATGGCGGCCTCACACTCTGATTGCGCCAGATCCACCATGACTCAACCTTCCGCTCACACCTGCATTTTGGGCACGCCTTTGTCCCCCTCTGCCGTCCGCGTCATGTTGCTGGGTGCCGGTGAACTGGGCAAAGAAGTGCTGATCGCCCTGCAGCGCCTGGGTGTGGAGACCATCGCGGTGGACCGCTACGACCACGCACCCGGCCAGCAAGTGGCCCATCACAGCCGCACCATCGCGATGAATGACCCGGTGCAACTCCGCGAGTTGATTCTTCGCGAAAAGCCCGATCTGGTCGTGCCCGAAATCGAAGCCATCGCCACCGCGGTGCTGGAAGAGCTGGAGGCCGAAGGCGTGGTGCGCGTCATCCCCACCGCTCGTGCCGCCCGCCTGACGATGGACCGCGAAGGCATCCGCCGCCTGGCCGCCGAGACGCTGGGCCTGCCCACCAGCCCCTACCGCTTCTGCGACTCGCTGCAAGAGCTGCAAGCGGCCATTGATGAGCTGACCGGGTATCCCTGCGTGGTCAAACCACTGATGAGTTCATCTGGCAAAGGCCAAAGCAAGATCAATGGCCCTGCAGACGTGAGCAAAGCCTGGGACTACGCCATGGCGGCCGGCCGGGTGGCACAGGGCCGCGTCATCGTCGAAGGCTTCGTGGACTTCGATTACGAGATCACCCAACTGACCGTGCGCGCTGTGGGCCAGGGCGACCAGGCCGGTCAGATCGTCACGCACTTTTGCGAGCCCATCGGGCATCTGCAGGTCGACGGGGACTACGTGGAGAGCTGGCAGCCCCATCGCATGCCCCAATCGGCTCTGAACCGCGCGCGCGAGATCGCCAAAGGGGTCACCGACAACCTGGGTGGCCAGGGCGTCTTCGGCGTGGAGCTGTTTGTCAAAGGCGATCAGGTCTGGTTCAGCGAAGTCAGCCCCCGTCCGCATGACACCGGCTTGGTCACCCTGACCACGCAACACCAAAGCGAGTTCGAACTGCATGCCCGGGCCATTCTGGGACTGCCAGTGAATGCAGCACTGCGCAGCCCAGGTGCTTCTGCCGTCATCTATGGCGGCGTGGATGCCGAAGCCGTCGTCTTTGACGGCTTGTCGCAAGCCATGAACCATCCTCAAGTTGACGTTCGTTTGTTCGGCAAACCCGAAAGCTTCGTCAAGCGCCGGATGGGTGTGGCGGTGGCCTGGGATGCCGATGAACAAAGGGCGCGCGACCTGGCCAAGGCCGCCGCAGCCCAAGTCAAACCTCGCGTGCCTACCAGCCGCTGAGTCAGCACATCGCGCGCTTTCCCGCATGGCCAGGCGCGCATTCGCCCATTGCATCGAGACGCTGGCTCATCCGGCCAAAGCGTTGGCCTCTCTCAGTCAGTGCATCGTCACGTGGCCCCTTCTAGCTTGATAGAGGGCGCGCACCACTGCGCGCTTTCAACCCCGACCCATCAACCGGCAAAGGATTCAAGCGATGCAAAAGATCAAACACACCGCTGTGGTTTTGAGCGCGTTGGCGCTTTCCACCATGAGCGCGCACGCGGACACCATCGTCTCTAAAGACGCCACCGGGACAGTCATCAACAGTCAATTGACCGTTGCGGGAACCAGTTACAGCGTCGACTGGTACCTGCCAGCCGCTGTCGCGACCGGGCTGGTGACGGTCGAGCATGGCTTTTCCCGCGGATGCGGCAACCTGCGCGACACCAGCAAGCGCATCATGGCCAACGGCTTGATGGTGCTGTGCGTCAACGCCAACATGAGCGGCGGCAACCCCGCCCTGGCTGAAGCGCTGGCTGACACCCTCGTCAATGGCAGCATCCGCACGCCGGATGGCCGCGTGATGCCCTACAGGATCGCAGTGGGTGGGCATTCAGCGGGAGGGCACTTCGCGTCCCGCGTGGGTTGGAAGATCCAGCAGATCGCGCCCACTCGACTGGCGGGGGCGATCCTGTTTGATCCGGTCGCCGCAGAGGGCTTCACCGACAACCTCATGGCCATCTCGCAAAATGGCCAGCGCCCCGTCTATGCCATCACGTCCAACAGCGGCTTGTGCAACAGCTTCAACAACGCTTACGGGGCGCTCAAACAAGTGCGCAGCTTTGCCCAGTCCAACGGACGGGATGGCTTTGTGGGTTTGCAATTGACCTACCAGTCCACGCACGTGGATTCGGAGGGCAACAACACCGACTTCATCGGCTACGGCGCCTGCCTGCAAGCCCCGCCCCGCAGCGACAACACGGCCTATCTGCGCGACCTGTCCAGTCAGTGGGCATTTGATGTGATCAACGGTGTTCGCAATCCCGCCGCTTATCCCGGCGGCAGCTACGTCAACACGCTGCTGACCAACAAACGCGCCTCATTGATTCAGTGAGGCAGCAGGACGCGTGATACTCAGGCCCATCGCTCCCTGGACCAGCACCGGGTCGATGGGCCCGGCCCGCCGCGCCAAGGCTTCGAGATCGATGATCTCGATCTCGGCATAGTGCAGGGCCAGCACCTGTTCGCATTCCAGCTTGCGCAAGGCCTTGTTGATGGTCTGGCGCGACACGCCCAGCATCTTGGCCAGATATTCCTGCGGCACCCGCACGCGGCGCTTGACCGTGGCCGCTGTGGCCTGGCCAAAGTTCGTCGCAGAAAAAAGGAGCCTGCGCGCCAGTTGCTGGTCGATCGGCAGCGTCGCGGTGTCCTCCAGCGCCGACAGCATCAAACGCATCTTGCTGCACGCCAGCCGGGCCAGGTCACGCCAATACTGAGGGTTGGCATCCAGCCAGGGCTCCAGTTGGGTGCGCGACACCACCAACACGGTGCTGTCCGTGCCCGCGATCGCGTCCTGTGGCCGGGGCAGCTTGTCAAGCAGGGCGATTTCGCCAAACCAATGATAGGGCTCGACGTAGAGCATCAGGCGGTGGGAACCATCGTGCGGGCTGGTGGAACCAATCATCAGCGCGCCAGCCAGCACGCAACACAGGCCGTCCTGGGCGTCACCGCGCGCGAACAAGGACTCCCCGGATTTCAGATGGCGCAACCGTCCTCTCTCGACCAGCGCATGCTGCATGTCGGTGGGACAACTGGCAAACCACATGTGAGATTGCAGTGCCGGCAGCAAAGCCAGAGAAGATGAATCCAGACGCCTCTGCATATATCTATTTAACGGATAACGAAATAAGGAAAATCTCGCAACCCACTCATTTGACTGAGCGTTTCACTGCACAACTGTACAACTTTTGACAATTGCACTGCGCCAAACCACATACGATTCGCGCCAGTATCTATGAAAAACCCTTAGGTTCAATTTTCACAATGAGCAACAATCAAGCTGTGCACCCCGGAGCGATCCTGCGCTCTCAATTCATGGAACAGCACGGTCTGTCTGCGAGCGGCCTGGCAATTCGCCTGCATGTGCCCGCGCCTCGGGTCAACGACATCGTCCGCGAGCGTCGTGGCATCAGCCCCGATTCCGCCCTGCGTCTGGCTCGTTTCTTCGGTACGACGCCTCAATATTGGATGGATCTGCAGACCGCTTTCGACCTGAAGGTCGCTGAAAGCCTGGCTGGCGAACAGATTTGTCGCGAAGTGACCCCTGCTCAGGGCGCGACCGTGACCTCGCTGGCCGCCTGAGTTTCTCGCCTCTGAAAGGTGGCCTTCACTGAAAGGCCACCTCGGCAAAGCTGCGCAGTTTGCGGCTGTGCAGTTGCCCCGCCCGATTGGCGCGCAGGCGCTCGATCGCGCGCAAACCGATCCGCAGATGCTGATCGACCCGCTCCCGATAGAACTGATTGGCCATGCCCGGCAGCTTGAGCTCGCCATGCAGGGGCTTGTCGCTCACGCACAGCAGCGTGCCGTAGGGCACCCGAAACCGGAAGCCATTGGCCGCGATCGTGGCGCTTTCCATGTCCAGCGCCACCGCCCGACTCTGACTGAAACGCCGCTCGGGCGTACGCTGCGGCAGCAACTCCCAATTGCGATTGTCGGTGGACGCCACGGTGCCCGTTCGCATGATGCGTTTGAGCTCATAACCCTGAAGCCGGGTCACATCGGCCACCGCCCCTTCGAGCGCCAACTGGATCTCGGCCAAGGGCGGAATCGGCACCCACAACGGCAGGTCCTCGTCCAACACATGGTCTTCGCGCACATAGCCGTGGGCCAGCACATAGTCGCCCAGCTGTTGTGAGTTGCGCAGGCCAGCGCAGTGGCCCAGCATGATCCAGGCATGGGGCCGCAGCACCGCTATGTGGTCGGTGATGGTCTTGGCATTCGCGGGGCCGACCCCGATGTTGACCATCGTGATACCCGTGCGATCCTTGCGCAGCAGGTGGTAGGCCGGCATCTGGGGCAAACGCGGCGGCACCGCGCCCAAGGCGTCGCCCGGCTCGACCGCCTGGCCGACTCGGCGGGTCACGACATTGCCCGGCTCGACAAAGGCGATGCAGTCGTCATCGTCTTGCGGGTTGGCGGGGTCGGGTGCCCGCCGCATCAATTCATGGCCGTAACGCACGAACTCGTCGATGTAGAACTGGTAGTTGGTGAACAGCACGAAGTTCTGAAAGAACGTGGGCGAGGTGCCGGTGTAATGACGCAGGCGGTGCAGAGAGTAGTCCACCCGAGGCGCCGTGAACAGCGACAAGGGGCTGGCCGCGCCCGCAGGGACCTCATAGGTGCCATTGGCAATGCCATCGTCCATCGCGCCCAGGTCCGGCAGATCAAACTGATCGCGCAGCAGCAAACGCCGGTCGGCCGGCATGCTGCCTTCCAGATGCTGGTGCTCGTCCAGGCTGAAATGCACGGGGATGGGATCGGCACCCAGCCCCACTTCGAGCGACACGCCATGGTTGGCCAGCAGCAACTCGAATTGCGAGCGGTAGTAATCGGCAAACAGATCCGGGCGCGTCAGCGTGGTCTCGTACGTACCCGGGCCCGCGACAAAGCCGTAGGACAGGCGCGAGTCTGCCATCTTGACCGTGTCGGTCTGCACCCGCACGAAGGGATAGCGTCCGCGCACATGCTCAGTCAGGACCTCGCCGGATACAAACCGCTGCAGGGCATCGCGCAAATAGGCGATCTGCGATTCGTAGAGCTGGATGACATGATCCAGCGCAGCCTGTGCCTGGTCAAACCGTTGCGTCGGGAACTTGGGAGCCACCATGAGAGCCTGTCAGCAATCTACATGGCCCCATTGTGCGCGTCTGGCTGCAGGCGTGTTGTGATCGTGAGGCCCGACCGCGAAGCCTGTCGCCATCAGCCGACACCCCTGGCCCGCCCCGGCGCCCGCCGCTCTCAGGGTTGTGCGGACGTGGCGGCTTCGGCGCCCGGCTCGGTCACAAAGGCGATGCGGTTCAAGCCCGCCTTCTGCAGCAGGCCGATCAGCTCGGCCACCCGCCCGTAGGACACGACCTGATCCGCACGCAGTTGCACCTCGGTATCGGGATGCTGCTTCGCCTGGGCTTGCGCCTGTTTGAGCAGGACTTCTGCCGTGACGACCTTTTCATCGAGATGCGTCTGACCATCGGCGGTCAGCGCGATGGCCATGATCTGAGGCTGATTGTTGGCCGGCGGCGGCGCATCGGCCTTGGGCAGGTCCAGCTTGAGACTGGAGGTCATCAAGGGCGCCGTGAGCATGAAGATCACCAGCAGCACCAGCATGACGTCGATGAGCGGGGTCATGTTGATCTCGCTCATGGGCTGACTGCCCTGTGGACGCTCCAGTCGACCAAAAGCCATGGGGCTTACTCCTGCCCGGACAGCAAGGTTTCGCGCAGGTCATGCGCAAAGCCTTCGAGATCGGCCTCGCAGGCCGACACGAACTTGCCGAAGATGTTGTAGGCCAGCACGGCGGGGATGGCCACGGCCAGACCGGCTGCCGTCATGATCAAAGCCTCGCCCACAGGGCCTGCGACTTTGTCGAGACTGACCGACCCTTCGGTGCTGATGCCCATCATCGCGTGGTAGATGCCCCAGACCGTCCCGAACAGTCCCACAAAAGGTGACACCGCCCCCACCGAGGCCAGCAGCACCTGGCCAGCCTGCAGGCGTTGCAGCACGTCATGCAGGCTGTCGCGCAAGCGACGGGTCAGTTGAGCCTCGCGGTCAGAACGCGCAGCCAAGGTGCCGGCGCCCGAGGGCGTGCTGACGGATTCGACCAAGGGCAGCAGCACCCCTTCGCGGTCGATTCCCTGCAGCGCCGCCTGACCGGCCGCCAGATCGGCCGAATCCCAGAAGGCCTGAGACCCTTTGACCAGGTCGCGGCGCGCGCGGGTCAGCAACCAACCTTTCCAGAAGATCACCACCCAGGCGCTGATGGACATGATCAGCAGCATCGCCGCCACGGCCTTGCCCACGCCATCGCCCTGCTCCCACAGGTGCATCAGGCCGTTCATGCGAGCCCCAGCACGTCGTCCATGCCGAACAGACCATGGGGCTGGTGCGCCAGAAAACGCACCGCCCGCAGGCTGCCTTGCGCATAGGTGGCTCGGCTGGATGATTTGTGACTGATCTCGATGCGCTCGCCCGTGCCCGCAAACAGCACGGTGTGGTCGCCCACGATGTCGCCGCCACGCACGGTGGCAAAACCGATGGTGCTGGGATCCCGCTCGCCGGTGATGCCTTCGCGGCCATACACGGCACAGGTCTTCAGATCTCGACCCAGTGCTTCCGCGACCACTTCACCCATCTTCAAGGCCGTGCCGCTGGGAGCGTCGACCTTGTGACGGTGGTGGGCCTCGATGATCTCGATGTCATAGCCTTCCTTGAGGGCCTTGGCCGCTTGCGCCAGCAGCTTGAGCACCACATTGACGCCGACACTCATGTTGGGCGCCATCATGATGGCGATGTCGCGCGCAGCGTCTTCGATCTCGGCCTTCTGTTCGTCCGAAAAGCCCGTGGTGCCGATGACCATGTTGACTCCCAGCTCGCGGCACAGGCGCAGATGCGCCATGGTGCCTTCCGGGCGAGTGAAGTCGATCAGGTATTTCGCGTCTTTCAACCCTTCACGCAGATCGGCCGTGATGACCACGCCGCTGTTCTGACCCAGAAACGCGGCGGCGTCGCTGCCCAGCGCAGGACTGCCCGCGATATCGAGTGCACCGGCCAGCACCGCATCATCGGCGTTCTGAACGGCTTCGATCAACATGCGGCCCATGCGGCCGGATGCGCCAGCAATGGCAATGCGGTGAGCGTTGGCTTGAGCGGTAGAGGTCATGCTTGGGTATACGAGGCTAAAACAAGACAGAGGGTCGGCAGTGCGCGGCGAGCCGCTCAGGGCTGCGCCGATTCCAGCGGCGGATAGGTTCGCACGGCGCCTTGCGGCACTTTGGGCGGCGCGGTGTCGGCTTTGGCCGGCACAGGCAAGGCGGCGATCTGTTCTTCGGTCAGGTTGGGCACGGCCGGCTTCAGGTCTTTTTGCCGGTCGATGGACGCCACGAACTCGCGCTCTTGCGGCAAGGTCTCGGCGTCAAAGTGGTCCACCGCGTCATTTTTGAAATAGATGGTGACCCGACGCTTCTGATCGGGCACGCCCTGACGACGAATGGTGAAGACATAGTCCCAGCGGTCGTTGTGGAAGATGTCGGTCAGCAAAGGGGTGCCCAGGATCTCGCGCACCTGCATGCGGCCAAAACCGGGCTGGATCTGCGAGATGAATTCCTGCGTGACGACGTTGCCCTGGACCACATCCACCTTGTAGGGCTCGATCAGGCCGAACAGCGTCTCGGGCTTGCTCAGCGAGACGGATTGGCCGCTGTTGGCACAACCGGCCAGCAGGGCCACAGGAGCCAGCGCGATCAGGGCTCGACGGGTGAGGTTCAGTGTCATGGGATTTAAGAAGACCACACTTTGCCGAAGTGGCGTCCAAGTCGATATGATTGCCCATTCTAGCGGCGTGCATGACCGGGCGCCGCACCTCGGAGCTTTCCCCATGACCAACGCAGAAGAACTGAAAAGCAGCGGGCTCAAGGCCACCCTGCCCCGCATCAAAATCCTGGAAGTTTTTCAGCGCGCTGGCGAGTTGCGTCACATGACGGCGGAAGACGTCTTCAAGGTGCTGCTCAATGAAGGTTCGGACATCGGCCTGGCCACGGTTTACCGGGTGCTGATGCAGTTCGAGCAGGCCGGCATCCTGTCGCGCCACCATTTCGAGGCCGGCAAGGCCGTGTTCGAATTGAACGAAGGCAAACACCACGACCACCTGGTCTGCGTGGTGTGCGGCCGCGTGGAAGAATTCTACGATCCGGAAATTGAGCGCCGTCAGCAAGAAATTGCGGCCGAACGAGGCTACAAGCTCCACGACCACGCGCTGGCGCTGTACGTGGTGTGCAACAAAGACGATTGCAGCGGCAAGCTGCATGCGGCGCACGCTCACGCGCACTCGCGCTGACACCTCATCGGCGGCGCATCAATTGCCGCCGCGCTCCATGACGCGCTGATGGCGCTCGATGAATTCCTTGTAGGTGTCGATGCCCCGCAGTTGCAAGACGGTGTTGCGCACGGCGGCCTCGACCAGCACGGCCAAGTTGCGACCAGCGTCCACGGCGATCACAGCCTTGCGGATGGGCACGCCGAGAATCTCTTCATACAAGGGCTCGTAAGGCAGGCGTTCGAATTCGCGCTCCATGGTTTCCTTGCGGACCAGGTGCACGATCAACTTGAGCCGCATTTTGCGGCGCACGGCGGTCTCACCGAAGATGGACTTGATGTCCAGCAGACCAATGCCGCGCACCTCGAGCAGGTTGAGCAAGAGGTCGGGGCAGCGCCCTTCGATGGCGGTGCGCGACACGCGATACAGGTCGACGGCGTCGTCTGCCACCAGGCCATGGCCGCGCGAGATCAACTCCAGCCCCAATTCGCTTTTGCCCAGCCCTGACTCGCCAGTCAGCAGCACGCCCAGCCCCAGGATGTCCATGAAGACCCCGTGGCGGGTGAGTCGCTCGGCAAAGTGTTGCGTCAGGTAGCTGCGCAGGACATCGATCACGTGCCCCGCCGGCTCTTCGGTCACGAAAAGCGGGATGCCGGCGCGACCGCACATGGCCACCAGTTTGTCGGACGGCGATTGCGCATCGGCCACGACCACCACGGGCGGCTCGAGGGTCACGATGCGCTGGATGCGGCGCTCCTGGTCTTCCGAGCTGGACCCGGCGAAGTAGGCTGTCTCACGGCGGCCGACAATCTGGACCCGGTAGGGATGGATATAGTTGAGATAGCCCACCAGATCCGCTGCGGACTGGGCCATCTGAACGGCCTCTTCGTCAAAACGGCGTTCGGGATGAGCGTGGCCAGCGATCCACTCCCAGCGCAAGGCGCCGCGATTGGCTTCAAAAAGTGCTTCCGCACTGATGATGGCAAGATCTTTGGCGCTCACAAATCGGTCTGCTTGGTCAATGACAGGGGTCCATCATGCCTCAAGCTCGCCGCCGAAAGTCAGGCGACGGACTTCAGGGGCTGCCAGCGCTCGATCAAGGCGTGAACTTGCTGCGCATCGGGTTCGGTTTTGAGGCGTTCCCGCAACTCACGGTCCGACAGCAATTCGGCGATCTCGGACAGGATCTCCAGGTGGCGCTGGGTGGCGGCTTCGGGCACCAGCAGAAAGATCAGCAGGTTGACCGGCTCGTCGTCAGGCGCATCAAAAGGGATGGGCTGCGTCAGTCGCACGACCGCTGCGAGCGGGTTTTTCAGCCCTTTGATGCGACCGTGGGGAATGGCCACGCCATGGCCCAGGCCAGTCGATCCGAGCCGCTCGCGGGCGAACAGGTTGTCTGTGACCGTCGCTCGGGCGATGGAGTGCTGATTCTCAAACAGCAAGCCTGCGTGCTCGAAGACGCGCTTTTTACTACTGGCGTCCACGTCCACCAGCACTTGGCTGGCAGGAAGGATGGCTGAGAGACGATTCATCTTGATACAAGCAAGGGCGACGGTGCAAGCACCTTGATCCTCACTCCCGGGACGACAACGACGAGGGGCGGATTATAGAAACCAGGTGTAACCAAGTCCTGGCCCAATTCCCACCGGTTTGAGGGATTTTGCACCGTTTGCTGCAGCGCAGCAAGGGGGCGGTCCCTCGAAGCCGTCCGGCGCACCCCTGAGCGCCGATGAATGCACTGTAGATCCGTCGCTGCACTGCAATAAATGAAAAACGGCCCCGAAGGGCCGTCAACTTGATGCCTCACTGCGCAGGCGTCCTGCACTCAGTTCAGACCAAGCAAGTTTGGAGCAATGAACTGCATACGTGTCAGTAGTGAAGAGTGGGTTATTGAAGTGCGTCGAATACCTTGTCGGCATGACGCTTGTGAGAAGAGTGCTGATGGTCTTGCACACGGTCCTTATGACGACAGACCTGGCGGTCCAGCTTGTCCATCAACTGATCAATGGCTGCGTAAAGATCCTCGTGAGAAGTTTCAACAAAAATGTCTTTGCCTTTGACGTGAAGATTCACTTCAGCCTTCTGGCGGCGGTCTTTTTCCTTTTGTTTTTCGACGCTGAGCAGGACAGTAACGTCTACCACTTGGTCAAAATGACGGGTCACTCGGTCCAGTTTAGTGAGCACGTACTCACGGAGCGAAGGGGTCACTTCAAGATGATGGCCACTGATCGTCAAATTCATACTGCCTCCTTTCAAGGAGCAGAAAGGTTAGAGACAACCCGGTCTTCACATCGGTCAAAAAATGCGTCAACCGGAAGGCCAGTTTGCACCTGTCTTTTGGAGATGACAAGTACGTGACATGGGTGTTTGTATGGAGAACTGCAACTGTGTGAACAAACCCCGCAAACTCTTGCTACACGTCAAACCCGCACTTGACTGGGTGCGGCGGGCGCCGATTGCAGGCGCAACTGCCCCACCCACCACAACATCAGCACGGTGGTGAGCACGGCCAGCCACCCGCAGCGCTCGTAGCCTTGCACCAGCCCCTCTGGCGACCGCGAAATCATCGCGCCGCCCAACCAGGCCGACAGGCCCATGGTGGCGGACTGCAGCGCCCCGTTGACGCTCATGAACGAACCGCGCATGGACGCGGGCGGCGCGGCGGTCATCAAGGCCATACCCGGCACCATGCGTCCCGACACGAAGACGAAAAACGCAGTGGTCACGATCAGCACCGTCCACATCGGCACGTGCGGCAGATAGGTCAGCGCCAACATCGGCAAGGCCGCCACGGCACTGACCAGACGGAAGGTCTGGACCTTGCCCCAGCGGTCAGCCAGCCACCCCCACAACCGCGAGGTGAACAGCGTGGCCGCGCCCCCGGCCAGATAGATCAAGGGCACCTGCTGAGCCGTCAGGCCGACATTGGTGGTCGTGTAGATCGTGATGTAGGGGATGATGCTGAAGCTGCCCGCCACGATCAGGCTGGACAGCGCGAAGGCGCGCCAGTGGTTGGGGTTGGCCAGCACCCGGCGCAAGTCCACCCAGGGGGAGCGGCCCGAAGGCGTGGCCAGATGGTGATTGAGCACCGGGACAGCGCGGCCGGCAAGCAACCACACGCCCACCGAGACGATGGCGATCGCAATGAAGGGCACATGCCATCCCCCCAGACTGGCCAACCACAGCGACAGGGGCACGCCGGCCACGGTCGACATCGAAAACGCCGACATCACGACACCCATGGCCTGCCCACGGCGCTCAAACGGGATGGCATCGCCCACGATGGTCTGCACCAATGCGCCCAGGATCCCGCCAAACACCCCGGCAGCCACGCGCGCCAGCATCAAGGACACATAGGTGGGCGCCAGACCACAGGCCAGCGTGGCCAGGGTGAAGCCCGCGTAGAGCAGCAGCAAGGCGCGTTTGCGCTCGAAGCGGTCGATGACCAGCGAAGCCATCAACCCGGAGACGCCGGCCGCCAGCGAGTAGGCCGATACCAGCACGCCGAACTGGGCATCGGTGATCTTGAACAGGCGCGTCAACTCCGGCCCCAGGGGCATCATGATCATGAAGTCGACGATGTGGGTGAAGTTGACCGCGGCCAGGCTCCACAACAGCAGTTTTTCGCGAACCTGGATGCCGACAGGCGGGTCAGAGAGGATGGCAGTCACATGGGCCTCAGCGAGGGCTGGAGTGGCGTAGCCGCACAGTGTGCCGCAAGGGGAGCTTGGAAGGCCTGACAATGGCGGAATGACCCTTTCTGCCGAAACCGAATTTCGCCATGCCATGGGCCAGTGGAGCGCCCTGGCCTTTGGCGCCTTTCTGGCCGTCGTGGCCCCCACCTTGATTGCGGCTCACGACCCGCCCTCGATCACGTTCTACAACCAAGTCCTGGCCGTATGCGGCTGGGGCGTGCTGGTGGTGGGTCTGAACTGGGCGCCAGGACACCAGCGGGTGTGGCCACACTGCCATTCTCAATGGGCCGACTTCGGGTTCTGGGCGCTGGTGGCGGTGCTGGGGCTGAACGCTGTGCTCGCCATTCAGTCGTCTGTGATGGGTGACCTGCCCGGCGGCCTGGCCATGATGGGCGCAGGCATGGCCGGCGCGGCCTTGGTGGTGACATGGGCGGGCTGGCAATCGGGCCAGCAGTCGCAGCGCGACACGGTGTTCGACCTGTTCGCAGGCGCCTTGTGCCTGGCCGGCGTGCTGGGCATGGTCCTGGGACTGATCCAGGCCTTCCACCCCGAATGGGCCGACGGGGTCTTCATCGCAGAGCCCACGGTGGCGGGACGGGCGGTGGGCAATCTGCGGCAACCCAATCACCTCAGCACCCTGCTGGTGTGGTCGTCGGCCAGCGCGATCTGGCTGGGCGCGCGTCGGCGTCTGCCGCAATGGCTGGCCATCGTGTTGATGGCGCTGTTTGTCTGGGGGATCGTGCTGACGGCCTCGCGCACCGGCATGGTGGCCATGGTGTTCCTGGCCCTGTGGGGCGTGCTGGACCGGCGTCTGCCTCGTGCCATGCGGTTGGCTCTGTTCGCTGCGCCCCTGTTCTATGCCTTGTTCTGGGGTGGCATGTGGTTGCTGGCGCATGCTGACAAGGACGTCACGTTTGCAGCCGAGGCGCGCCTGCATGACAAGAGCGACATCTCGAGTTCGCGCTTCAAGATCTGGGCCAATGTGATCGAGCTGATTCGCAGCCATCCCTGGGCAGGCGTTGGTTATGGCGAGTTCAATCTGGCCTGGACGTTGACTCCCTTCCCCAATCGGCCGATTGCCTTTTTCGACCACACCCACAATCTGCCTTTGCAGTGGGCGGTCGAATTTGGTCTGCCGATGACGGCGCTGCTGCTCGGTCTGTGCCTGCTGGCATGGGGGGTGCTGGTCTGGCCCCAGAAGAACATCGCCGCCTACCCGGTGCATCCGGCGGGCGCCTGTGCCGTCATCGTGAGCACTGCGCTGCTGCACAGTCTGCTGGAGTACCCGCTTTGGTACAGCTACTTCTTGCTGCCAACGGCTTTTGCCTGGGGTGCCGGACTGGCCAGCCGCTCGACCACCTCGGATGACCTGCAAGCCGCCCCCGCCCCGGCGCCTGCCAAGCCACGCGCCCAACCCACCACCATCCCCCTGCCCTGGCTGGCCGTGGGCGGCGGGCTGATGGCGCTGGGTGCCATCTGGTGTGCGCTCGACTACCAGGCGGCCGCCAACATCTATGCCCCACGCGCCGGGGCCGGCCCGCTGGAGCAGCGCATCGCCTATGGTCAGAAGATGCCCTGGTTCGGCTATCAGGCCGACTACGCCGACGTGACCGTGCCCGATGACGACGAGCCCCCCAAACCGCCCCGGGCCTTCCGTCGCACGCTGCACAACCTGGTCGACGCGCGCCTGATGATTGCCTACGCACGGTCACTGAACCAGGCGGGCGAGACCGACAAGGCCCGCTATGTCGTGGCGCGGCTCAAGGAGTTTCACAACTCGATGGAAAAGGCCTTCCTGGCCCCCTGCGCCCCTGGCAAACATGATGGGGCGGCCGTGCCCTTCCAGTGCCAGCCGCCCTCGCGGGTTTACCGCTGGCAGGAACTGCTGCCCGACTGAGGGCCCTGGCGCGGCCCGATCAGGTGGGAGTGCGCACCCAGTGCCCGCTCTTGCCGCCGCGCTTTTCCAGCAAGCCGACATCGGTGATGACCATGCCCTTGTCGGCCGCCTTGCACATGTCATAGACCGTCAGCAGCCCGACTTGGACGGCCGTCAAGGCCTCCATTTCGACGCCAGTGGGGCCCACGGTGTGCACGGTGGCGCGACACACCACGGCGGGCGGCGCGTTTTCCAGCTCGAACTCGACCGCCACCTTGGACAGCGCCAGCGGGTGACACAGAGGGATCAGGTCGGCCGTGCGTTTGGCGCCCTGGATGGCCGCGATGCGCGCCACCCCCAGGACGTCCCCTTTGCCAGCCTGACCACTGGCGATCAAGGCGAGGGTTTCTGGCAACATCGTGATGCGCCCTTGCGCAACGGCCACCCGCGTGGTGGCTGGCTTGGCAGAAACGTCGACCATGTGCGCTTGGCCTTGGGCGTCGAAATGGGTGAGTTCGCTCATGATCATGTCCGGATGTAAAGATGGCCGCGGGGCAGAACCTCATGGTGAGCCCCCGGTCCAACAGGGCAAGGATCGCAGCATACTGCGGGGTCCGGCTTCTCCATGCTTGTCTATGTTTTTGTCCCGCTTTTTGCGCCAACGTGTGACCCCAACCAAATGGGCGGTGGCCTGCACCCTGTTGTGCGGCAGCCTGATGGCGCCGTCCCAAGCGGCTGAACCAGAAGCGGACTTTGCCGAGCGCTTCAGCCCCGCAGGCGAGCCGGCCTCCTCCGCCGGTGCGCTGCCTGAGCTGGGCGACACCGCGAGCCAGGACTTGTCGCCCGCTGCCGAAAAGCGCCTGGGTGACCGCATCATGCGGTCCATCTGGTCAGACCCGTCCGTGATCGACGACCCACTGGTCCTGGAATACGTCCAGCAGGTCTGGCAGACCTTGTTGGCCAGCGCCCGCAAACGCGGCGAGATCGGCCCGGACCTGGACGGCGTCTACGCGTGGGAGCCCTTTCTGGTGCAAGACCGCACGATCAATGCCTTTGCCTTGCCCGGCGGCTACATCGGCGTGCACCTGGGGCTGCTCGCCATGACGGCCACCCCGGACGAACTGGCCTCGGTGCTGGCCCACGAAATGTCGCACGTCACGCAACGGCACATTGCCCGCACCATTGGCGTGCAATCGCGTCAGAGCTGGGTGAGCCTGGCCTCGATCATTCTGGGCGTTCTCGCGGCCAGCCGCAACCCGCAAGCCGCCCAGGCGGTGATCATGGGTGGGCAAGCGGCCGGCATCCAGGGGCAACTGAACTTTTCGCGCGACATGGAGCGGGAGGCCGATCGCGTGGGATTCGGCATCCTGACCACCGCGGGCTTTGCGCCTTCGGGCATGGCGCAGATGTTCGAGCACCTGCAGATGGCATCGCGGCTGAATGACGACGGCAGCTATCCCTATTTGCGCACCCACCCCTTGACGACGGAGCGCATCGGCGACGCGCGGGCACGACTGGGCCCGAACGCCTGGGGTGACAAGGCCGTTCCCGGCGACCCCAAGCGCCCGATTCTGGCGCGCCACCAATTGATGGCCGCACGGGCCCGCGTCCTGATGGACCCGCGAAGCACCTTCATCGCCACGCTGACCACCCCTGCCGTAACCGCAGCCACGCCGCCGCTGCAGGCGATCACCCTGCACTACATGGCCGCCATCGCCTCTCACCAGTTGCGCGACCCGGTCCATGCCCGCGAGAGTCTGCAAGCGGCGCGCAAACTGGTGCCGCAGTTGCCCGCCGGCCAAGCCGCCGAAGTGAACCGGCTGCTGACACTGGCGGAGGTGGAAAGCCATCTGCAAAGCCGACAGGTCGATCTGGCTCAGGCTGACCTGGCCACCATCCAGACGCCGCCCGCGACAGGCGGGGCTTTGCGCAGGCCGGAGCTGATGCTGGAGGGGCAACTGGCCTTGACACAACCTGCAGACACACAGGCCGCGGCCTTGCGACAAGCCGCCTCTGATTTGCAGACCCACCTGGTCGAGCGCCCCCATGACAGCGCCGCCTGGGGCTTGCTCAGCGAGGTCTGGCAGCACCTCAATGAGCCGATTCGGGCCGTGCGGGCCGAGGCGGAATCCTCAGCCGCCAAGGGTGACTTGCCCGGTGCCATCGACCGCGTCATGGGCGCACACAAGCGCTTCCATCGCCCCAGCGCCGCCGACGCCATCGAGCTATCGGCCATGGACTCACGCCTCAAGACCTGGCAGCGTCAGCAACGCGAAGACATGCGAGAAGACGCGGGACGCTGAGCGCACCCCAGTCCCCAATCAGGGCATGGCCAGCACCGGCGCCACAACGGTTTGATTGCGCCCGGCGTGTTTCGCGTCATACAGGGCGCGGTCAGCCCGCGCGAACAGCTCGCTCAAGGTCTGGATGCCCGGCTCAAGCTGTGCGATGCCGGCGCTGTAAGTTACCGCAAAGCCCAACTCATCTGGCAGCTCATCGGCCAATGCCTGGCGCAGGCGCTGGTCGAGCTCTGTGGCCGCCGACGGGTCTGACATGGGTAGCAGCACACAGAACTCTTCACCCCCATAGCGGGCGATCAGGTCGGCATCGCGCCCCACCTCGCGCAGGCGCTGGGCAAAGGCCTGCAGCACATGGTCGCCAATCACATGGCCATGGGTGTCGTTGATGCGCTTGAAGTAATCCAGGTCCATCATCATCACAGTCAAAGGCTGTCCATAACGTTGCGCCAGGCTCAGGTGGTCGGTGCCCCGTTCTTCCAGCCAATGCCGGTTGTGCAGCCCGGTCAAGGCATCCGTCGTGGCCATGCGCTTGAGCTCTTGCTCGGCTTCGTCGCGATGCGCGAGCAAGAAGCCCAGCGTGCCCACGGTCAAAGAGCCGTTGTTGATCAGCAGCCCCACCACGCTGAGCCAGTGGTCCTCGTCAAAGTTCGGGTAACGCTCGGGTGCAACGATGACGAGCAACGCCCGGCCCAGAACGAAGAGGCCCGACAACAGGAATGAGCCACCCGCCAAGGCGCGCCAGCGGCCGCCGCTGGCATGCCGGCCGGGTTGAAACAGGCGCCAGGCCAGCCACAGCATCTGCGCGCACAAAATCAGATTGATGTGCGCGACCCGCGTTGCGAAGTCGTCGAACACCATCGCATGGGTGATCGCAGCCGCAATGGGCGCCCCCCACACGTACGACCAAGAAACAGGCCGCCGCGTGAAATGCTGCACCGTCATGTACATGGCTGACAAGCTGCCGCACAACAGGCCGACCGACACCACGATCAGCCACTTGTTCACCGGGCGCATGCCGGCGATGAACATCGCCCACGCCACCATCTGAATCAGCAGCGAGGCATTCCAGGCCCGCAAGCCCGATCGCACCGACCGCCCGACGCCCAGCCACAAGGCAGCGCTCATCATGGTGGCGTTCAGCCACATGACGAACAACAGCGTTTTCGTATCCAGGTGCATGGAACGACTTCGTCATTCCTGACAAGGACTTGAGCCTGCCGTCAGGCTGCCTTGCGCGCTTGCGCGGCCAGATGCTCACTTTCCCACACCAGGGCATGATTCAGGTCCACCCAAGCGGCCAGCAAGGGCTGGTAATGCTGCTCGATCACGTTGCGCTTGATCTTGAGCGTGGGCGTCAGGTAGCCGTTTTCGATGGTCCAGCTGCCCTGCACCACCACCAGCATGGCCAGTTGCTCGTGGGATTCGAGCGTGGCATTGACCGTGCGCATCAGGTGCATGAATTCCTGCGTGAGCACCTCGCGCTCGGCCGCACCGCGGTGCCCGGGCGAGCGCAGCGCGGCTTGCGCATCTTGAGACAGCATCAACAGCGCGACCGGTTGAGGCAGGTTCTCGCCCATCACGCAGACAGCTTCAACCTTGGGGTGGCCCGACAGCTTGTTTTCAATGGGCACCGGCGCCACGTATTTGCCGCGACTGGTCTTGAAGATGTCCTTGAGTCGCCCGGTGATGCGCAGGCGGCCTTGAGCATCGATCTCGCCCCGATCGCCGGTCTTGAGGTAACCATCTGGCGTGAAGGTGGCAGCGGTCAGCACCTCATCGCGGTAGTAGCCCATCATCATGCCGGCGCTCTTGACCTGGATTTCGCCCGTATCGGCAATGCGGCATTCGACATTCGGATTGGGGCTGCCGACATACCCGGGGCGCGCCGCGCCCGGACGGCTCGAGTGCGAGTAGGCGAAGTTCTCGGTCATGCCATAGACGTCAAGCAGCTCGAGCCCCAGGGCGCGATACCAGGCCACCAGCTCTTCGGCGAGCGGGGCCGACGCCGTGATGGCGATCTTGACGTGCTCCAGTCCCAGCCCTTTGAGGATCTTGCGTTTGACGTAGCGAGACACCAGCGGGATCCTGAGCAGCCGCTTGAGCTTGTCAGGCGGCATCTTCTCGCACACCCCCAGATAGAACTTGGTCCACAAGCGCGGCACGGAGAAGAAGATGGTCGGGCGCGCCCGGCGCAGGTCTTCGACAAAGGTGTCCACCGAGTTGGCGAAATAGACGCGAAAGCCGAAATAAAGCGACGAGGTCTCGACGCAAGCCCGCTCGGCGGCATGGGCCAGTGGCAGGTAGGACAGCATCCGCTCCTGACTGCAAAGGCCCAGAATCTGGCGCAGGCCATCGCCCACCGCCCACATGGCTTTGAAGGCGATCATCGCGCCTTTGGGTTGGCCGGTGCTGCCCGAGGTGTAGACGATGGACGCCAGGTCCTCCATCCCTCGGCGGGGCTGCCCGGCCAATGGCGGATGCCGCGCGATGATGTCGACCCAGCTCTGTGACAGGTTGGCTGGCGTGATGGGCAGCCCGATGCAAGGCAGATCCGCCGGCAGATTGGCTTCGATGTCTTCCCAGATCCGTTGATCCAGCTTGCCCACAAAGAGCAGTTGCGCCCGGCTGTGCGCGAGCACGTAATTGGCGGTCTCGGACCCCACCGTGGGGTACAGGGGCACCGTGACATGTCCGGCCATCCAGATGGCCAGGTCGGCCATGATCCAGTGCGCGCAGTTGCTGGAGACAATCGCCACGGAACTGCCGGCCGGCAGATTCAGCGTCTGGAGATACGAGGCCATGCGCCGCACCTGATCGGCGACTTCGCGCCACGTGTAGTCCACCACCCGGTCGCCAAAGGGCTGCGTCAGATACACCGCATCGGGTTGCTCGCGCTCCCAGCGGTACAGGCAATCCAGGGTGGTCAGCATGGGGCTGTCAGACGTCGACATGGGCACTCCCGGGCCGTGTTACGGCCATGCACCATCTTAGGCACCTGCCGACGCGCCGCCACCTCTGACAACTACCCATCTGCCGATCCCGCAAAGCCTTGCAATCGCAAATGCGAACAATTATCATTCGTCAACTTATTTGACCAACATCAAGCCTTCACAAGGAGTGAGTCGTTTCCATGTCGAACCGCAAACCATGGGCCACGGGCCTGAGCCTGTCGCTGCTGGGGTCCGCCGTCTGGGCGCAGGCCGATACCGCGACCGCCATCCAGCCCGTCCGCCCGTCGGCCGAATCCCTGCCCGAAATCGTGGTCCCCGCGCCCAAAAAAGAGCCGACCCCCGACAGCAAGCAGCACTACCAGGCTGTCACCACCACCGCAGGCAAAGGCAAGCAGGCGCTGCGGGACATTCCCCAGTCCATCACGGTGCTGACCGAAAAGCTGATGGACGATAAGAACGCGGACACCCTCAAAGCGGCCATGCACACCGTCAGTGGCATCGCGTTTGAGGCGGGCGAAGGCGGGGCCATCGGCGACCTGATCCGCCTGCGCGGCTTCACCACCCGGGGCGACATCTTTCAAGACGGCATGCGCGACATCGCCCAATACAACCGGGACACCTTCAACCAGGACCGCATTGAAGTTCTGCGTGGCTCGGCCTCGATGCTCTATGGCCGGGGTTCGACCGGCGGCATCATCAACCAGGCCAGCAAGCAACCCTTCCTGGCCACGCAACACGAGGTCGAAGCCACCATCGGCACCGACGACTACGTGCGCCTGACCGGCGACTTCAACATTCAGACGGCTGATGAGGCAGCGCTGCGCATCAACGTCATGAAGACGGACGCCAACAGTTTTCGCAATGGCCCCGAGACCCACCGTCTCGGCGTGGCCCCCACTTTCAGCTGGGGCATCGGCACGGCCAACGAGTACAGCATCGGCCTGTATCACCTCGACTACAACGACACTCCGGACTACGGCTTTCGCTGGCTCAATGGCCGGCCGGTTGACGCCGCCGTGGACCGCTGGTACGGCACCCAATCGGACTATCAGCGCGACTCGGCCGACTATGCCGTCGCCACCCACACCCACCGCTTCGATGACGGCGGCGAGATCAAGACCAGCGTGCGCGATGGCACCTACAAGCGCGACCTGTGGGCAACCACCGCGGGCTTGACCGGCGTGAGCAGCGTCCACGCCATCACCGACAGCAGCAGCGTCAGCCGCGGCAACCAAAGCCGAGCCGCACAAGACCATCACACCTTTGTGCAAACCGACTACGCGGGCAAAGCCCAATGGCTGGGCCTGCAGCACGACTTGCTCGCCGGGGCCGAGTTGGCGCAAGAGCGCACCACCACCTACAGCTACACCGGCGTCCCCGGCAAGGCCACCGTTACCTGGGCCGATGTGGGCGGCACCAGCGCTTTGGCAGACACCCGCGTCAAGCGTGAGACGGGCAGCTTCCAATCGCTGACAACCGGTGTGTATGCCCAGGACACCTTGCACCTGAACAAGCAATGGAAGTTGCTGGCCGGCCTGCGGCATGACATCTTCGATGGGGAATATGAACGCGCCACCGGCGGCCCGCTGTCGCGGACCGATCGCATGTGGAGCCACCGTGAAGGCATCCTGTTCCAACCCGATGAGCAGGCCAGCTACTACCTCTCACACGGCACCTCGTTCAATGCGTCCGGCGACCTGTACCAATACGATGCCAAGTCAGCCAACACAGCGCCCGAGCAGAGTCGCAACTACGAGCTGGGCGCCAAGTGGGATGTGCTGGGCGGCGACCTGAGCATGCGCACAGCCCTGTTCCGCACCATCAAGTACAACGAACGCAACACCGATGCCGCCGATGCCGGCCCGACCAATTACCTGCTCAATGGACAGCGCCACACCGATGGCATCGAATTCGAAGCGGCGGGCCGCGTCACCAGCCAGCTTGAAGTGTTTGGCTCACTGGCCTTGCAGCGCGGCATCATCGACCAGGCGGGCAGTTCGGCGGCATCCCAAGCCACCGTCGGCAAGACATCGGGCCTGACGCCCCGTCTGAGTGGTGCCATCTGGGCCACCTACAAGATCAATGGTCAGTGGCGCATCGGCATGGGTGCGGACGGCATGAGTGGCCGGGTCCCCGCCGCCGCCGAAGCCAGCGTCAACCGCGCGCCCGGCTATGTGAAGGCCGATGCCCTGATCGAGTATGAAACCATGGACTACAAGGTCAAGCTCAATGTGGTCAACCTGTTCGACAAGGTCTATGTGGATGGCGTGTATCGTGGCTTCACCGTGTGGGGCCCGACGCGCGGGGCGCAATTGTCCTTGACCCGTACCTTCTGATCTTCGCCATGCTTTTACATCTACCCCAGGTGCTGCCCGCTGAGGAGCTGCAGCACATGCGAACCACCTTGGCCAACGCCCCCTGGGGAGATGGCAAAGTCACAGCGGGCACGCAGTCCGTGCAAGTGAAGAACAACGAGCAGCTGCCACAACAGCACCCGATCACGCAGGCCCTGCAGGACGTGGTGCTGCAGGCACTCAAGCGCAACAAGCTCTTTTTCACGGCCACCTTGCCCAAGGCCGTGTTCCCGCCGCTGTTCAACCGCTACGGCGGCGCATCGAATTCGTTTGGCAACCATGTCGACAATGCGGTCCGCTTCATCCACGGCAGCGGCGAGCGCGTGCGCACCGATGTGTCCGCCACGCTGTTTCTGGCTGAGCCCGATGAATACGACGGCGGCGAGCTGGTGATCGAAGACACCTTCGGATCCAAACATGTCAAGTTCCCTGCGGGCGACATGGTGATCTATCCCTCATCCAGCGTCCACCGTGTCGAGCCGGTGACGCGAGGTGCGCGCACCGCCTGTTTCTTCTGGATCGAGAGCATGGTGCGATCTGATGAGCAGCGTCGCTTGCTGTATGACCTGGACATGACCTTGCTGGACATGCGCCAGCAAGGGGGCGACAACGCCCACACCGTCGCCTTGACCAGCACGTATCACAACCTCTTGCGCATGTGGGCAGACACCTGAATGCGTGCATGGAGGCCCGCCAACACAGGGGACACCCTCATCAAATGGGGCATCTGGACTGCGCTTGCGCAAATTTGATGACGTTCGAGGGCCACAAAGATGCAGAAAGCTGCATTTTCAGAGGGAAGAAGCATTACCATCTGCTACGCACCGCCTGAGAGGAACACTGGCACATAGACCAGCCGCCCCAGGCCTGCATCAGATCTGACCCTTGATGGAGTGAATTCACATGGCAACTGCGAAAAAAGCCCCGGCCAAAAAGGCCGCCCCGGCTGCAAAGAAGGCCGCTGCACCCGCTAAAAAAGCTGCAGCTAAGCGCGCACCGAACGCCGCCTTCCTGAAGCCCTTGACCCCCAGCCCCGCTCTGGCGGCTGTGATTGGTGCAGCACCCCTGCCCCGCACAGAAGTGACCAAGAAGGTCTGGGAATACATCAAAAAGCACAATCTGCAAGATGCCGCCAACAAGCGCAACATCAATGCAGACGACAAGCTGAAGGTGATCTTCAAGAAGCCCCAAGTCACGATGTTCGAGCTGACCAAGTTGATCAGCGACCAACTGAGCTGATTCGGGCTGATGGGATCATCAGCTGACGAGCTGACATCCCACACCGACTGCCAACCCGGCCTCGTGCCGGGTTTTTTTATGGGTCGATGACCAGGCGAATCTCGGCACTACGGCACATTCGGCGCCTCCGACCAAGGGTAGGCACCCAGTCCACCTCCCTCCCACTCGCGTTCACAATGCTTCGCGCCTCATCCGGCGCAATATGGTGTCCCCCAAGATACGAGAGAGATTCATGTGGAAGTTGCTTTTGGGCTTTGTCGTGTTTGCTGCCATTGCCATCTTCGTGCTGATGAAGAGCGGTGGCAACGTGGACATGAGTGGTGAGAAACATGGCGTTGACGCCACCCACACAGACAGCCCCGCCTCGGAGGCTTCCGCGCCCATCGGTGCGGCCAGTGCGGCGTCGCACTGAAGCCGACGTCGATCAGACTGGCGCCTCACCCTCGCGATGCGTCAGTCCGGTATGGCCGCGCTCGGCGGCCAGCCATTGCAAGACCGGAATGGTGCCGGGCAGGACCGGCACCACATCAACCGGCAGCGTCTGCCAGGCCATGTGCTGGCGCTCTTTCATCTCGAACTGGCCCTGCCATTCGTAGACCTTGCAGAAGTGCAGGCGAACGCGCGCATGCGGATAGTCCATCACCTCGACCTGCCAGTGGTAGGCCTGCCCAATGGTGATGCCGATCTCTTCATGCAGCTCCCGGCGCAGCGCCTGCTCGACCGTCTCACCGGCCTCCAGCTTGCCACCCGGGAACTCCCAATACCCCGCGTAGACCTTGCCTTCAGGTCGTGAGGTCAGCAGAAAGCGGCTCTCGCGTCCCTGCTCGTCACGCTCGATGAGCACCCCCACCGCCACCTCGACCGGCGGGCGGTCGGTCGCTTCCATCACGTGGTAGGACTTGCGCTCAGACATGGGCACCCCCTGTCTGATCGCGACCGGCATGATCCCGCGCAAATTGATAGGCCACCCGGCCCGATCGAGATCCCCGCTCCAGGGCCCAAACCAGCGCCTCGGGCCGCGCCGCCTCGATGGCCTGCGTCGTCAAGCCGAAGTGCTGCAACCACTGGGCAACGATGCTGAGGTATTCGTCCTGCGTGAAGGGATAGAAGCTCACCCACAAGCCAAAGCGTTCAGACAAGGAGATCTTCTCTTCCACGGCTTCACCGGGATGCAGCTCGCCATCGGCCGTGTGTTTGTAGGTCTGATTGTCCGCATGGTATTCGGGCAGCAGGTGACGGCGGTTGGAGGTCGCGATGATCATCACGTTGTCGCCGCTGGCCGAAACGGTGCCGTCCAGAATCGATTTGAGCGCCTTGTAGCCGGGCTCGCCTTCATCGAAGCTCAGGTCATCACAGAAGATGATGAACCGCTCGGGGCGCTCACTGACCAGTTCGATCAGGTCAGGCAGGTCGATCATGTCTGCCTTGTCGACTTCGATCAGGCGCAAGCCCTCATCGGAATGGGCATGCAAGCCGGCCTTGACCAAAGAGGACTTGCCCGTGCCGCGCGCGCCGGACAAGAGCACGTTGTTGGCGGTCTTGCCGGCGACGAACTGAGCCAGATTGCGTGCAAAGCGCGCCTTCTGGGTGTCCACCTCTTGCAGGTCCGCATAACGGATGTGCCCCACATGGCGAATGGGTTCAAGCCAGCCGGTCGCCCACGCCGCAGACGATCGCTTGCGATACCGAAAGGCCACAGAGGCAGACCAGTCGGGCGGCGCCACGGCCGCATGGTGAGGCGAAGGCAGCAAGGCATCGAGTCGGGCCACCAGGGCCTCGGCACGTTGCAGCAAAGGAATCAGAGCGTGATCGGGCGTAGACATGGGCCGCAGTTTAAAGCGACCGCGCCCAGGCTGCTGGGACGGGTCAACGCAGCAGCTGCTGCAGGCTGGCGTCCAGATGCTCGGTGGGCAAGCGCTTGAAGCCACTGCGCGCAAAGCGCTGCAGGCGGCCCAGCAACACGCTGACAGCCAGCGAGGCACCCGCCTGCGCGTCCACCGTCGGGGCGGTCGCGCCACGGGCGTCTGCCATGGCCTTGTAGCTCTGGCGCAGCAAGGATTCCAACCGGTCCCAGAACTGGTTCATGCGCACAGTCAGGCGTTCATGCTCAAACACCAGGGCATCGCCCACCATGACACGACACATGCCCCGGTTCTTTTGCGCAAACTGCAGCACCATCGAGACAATGCGCGCGACTTGCTGAGCGGGGTCACCCTCGCGCGCCATGATCTGATTGGCGAGCGTGAACAGGCTTTGCTCGATGAACTCGAGCAGGCCCTCGTACATCTGGGCCTTGCTGGCAAAGTGACGGTACAAGGCCGCTTCGCTGACATCGAGATGGGCCGCCAGTGCCGCAGTGGTGATGCGGTCTGGCGCCGGCTGTTCGAGCATCGAGGCCAAGGCTTGCAGAATCTGAACCCGGCGCTCACCCGGCTTGGGACGCTTGCGAACCGCTACAGGCGCGACTTCATCAGACCGAACTTCGTCATTCATCGCCACAGACCCAGTTGGAGATCAAGCTGTCGATCGGGGACGCCACGCGTGCAGCGCCCGCAGTTTTTTGATTCTGACACACACCCATGGTGGCCGGCCATGCAGGGCCAACCCGGCTTCCGGTCCGTGCGGGTTGCCTTTGAGATAGTGCTGCATCCACACTGTGCGCAGGCCCAGGCGCCGCGCGCTCTTGAGATTGGCCACGGTGTCTTCGACCAGGACACAGCGGTGTGCAGGCAGCTTGTGCCGGGCCAGCACCACGCGCAGCATCCGCGCATCGGGCTTGGGGCGCAGGTCGCCAAACACGCGCATGCCTTCGATGGCAATCACCCCCTCAAAGCACGAGGCCAGGTCGAGCGCGGTCAGCACCCGCTTGGCATAGTGAGCCGGGGCATTGGTCAGCAGGAACTTGCGACCGGGCAGGCGCTGCAAGGCCGCGCGGTCGGCCGGGGGCACATGCAGTTGCGCCTCCAGGCCGGGCAGCAGGTGGGTTTGCGCCAGAAAGTGCGCGGCGCGAATGCCGTGGTGCTTTTCCAAGCCCAGCAAGGTGGCCCCATAGCGGCGCCAGTAGTGAATGCGCAATCGATCGGCTTCGTCGCGGGCCAGTCCGAGGTGCTGCTCGATGTAGTCGGTCATCGACGTGTTGAGCCGCCAGAACACCGCACGACTGGCATCGTGCAAGGTGTTGTCGAGATCGAACAGCCAGATCGGATCGGACATCCGCAACCAGGTCAGTGGCTGCGGATCATCGTGCCGTATGCCTGCTCGGTCAGGATCTCGAGCAGCATGGCGTGGGGCACGCGCCCGTCCACGATGTGGACCGCGTTGACCCCGCTCTTGGCGGCGTCCAGGGCACCGGCGATTTTGGGCAGCATGCCGCCGGAGATGGTGCCGTCTTCGATCAATTCGTCAATGTGACGCGCGGTGAGGTCAGTCAGCAGGTTGCCCTGCTTGTCGAGCACGCCTTTGATGTTGGTGAGCATCATCAGCTTTTCGGCCTTGAGTACTTCCGCCAGTTTGGAGGCGACCAGGTCGGCGTTGATGTTGTAGCTCTCGTTGTGGGCGCCGAACCCGATGGGGCTGATGACGGGGATGAACTGGTCGTCCTGCAGCGCCTTGACCACGCTGGGATCGATGCTATCGATCTCGCCCACCTGCCCCACGTCGTGCTCTTTGCTGGGATCATCGCGGTCCAGCATCTTGAGCTTGCGCGCCCGGATCAGGCCACCGTCACGACCGGTCAGGCCCACTGCCTTGCCACCGGCTGCGTTGATGAGCCCCACGATGTCCTGCTGCACTTCACCGGCCAGCACCCATTCCACCACTTCCATGGTTTCTTCGTCGGTGACGCGCATGCCCTGGATGAACTGCCCCTTCTTGCCGATCTTGTTGAGCGCGGCATCGATCTGAGGGCCGCCGCCATGCACAACCACCGGATTCAAGCCCACCAGCTTGAGCAGCACCACGTCTTCGGCGAAGTCGGCCTGCAGTTCCGGATCGGTCATGGCGTTGCCGCCGTATTTGATGACGATGGTCTTGCCGTGGAACTTGCGGATGTAGGGTAGAGCCTGAGCCAGGATTTCGGCTTTGTCGCGCGGCGCGATGTTGTCGACGGAGGTGGGCGAAGCCGAAGAAGAAGAGGCGGTCATGGCGGGCTGCAAAAATTCAAAACAAGAATGTGGCTATTTTAGAAGCCATCACGCACTTGCTCGGCCCCCGTCGGTCAACCGATCGGTGGGCTGATGCGTCAATGTCAGCATGCGGTCATACTGATGGTGATTTTTGTCAGTCTGCCCATCCCCAAGGAGATTTTTGTGAGCACTTCCATCCTGACTTCGCTGGCTCGTCTGGCTGCCGGCCTGACGCTGGCTGTGTCCTTGTCCGCCCATGCCGAACCGGTGGATGGCGAAGTCAAGAAGATCGACATCGACAGCGGCAAAATCACCCTCAAGCATGGCGAAATCAAGAACCTCGACATGCCCGCGATGCAAATGGCATTCCGCGTTGCCAACCCAGCCTGGCTCAAGAGCCTGCAAGTGGGCGACAAGGTGAAGTTTTCAGTCGACAAGGTGGGCGGTCAGTTCACCGTGACGGCCATTGAGAAGAAATAAAAAAATACGGGCTCCAGCTTTGCAACTGGAACCCGTTCTGTAGAAATCCCTCCCCGGGATTCGATCTCTGGTCTATTGTTCGTTTTTGCGCGTATTGTTTTCTTTTGTCGCCTCGGCGCTTTCAATATGTTCATTTTACCGACGCGCCCTGTAAACCGGTAAAAAGTTCCACCCTCATTGGTTACCAATTGCAATGTGATGTTCGCATCACACGATTCGTTTTCGCATTACGGAATCACCAAGCCCACAGCAGGGCGGAGGTCATCAGCAGGTAGCGGATACCCTTGCCGATGGCCATGAACAACATGCAAGGCCAGAAGGGCAATTGCAACCAGCCGGCCACCGCGCACAAGGGGTCGCCCACGATGGGCAGCCAGGACAGCAGGCAGGCCTTGGCGCCGTGGCGGCGCAGCCAGCGCAAGGCGGTGGTTTCGCCCCGAGGGGCCTGATGATGGTGTTCGAGCCACTGGTCGCGGGCCGTGCGAGCCCCCCGGCCCATCCACCAGGTGAGCGCGCCTCCCAGGGTGTTGCCCAAGGTCGCCACCACCATGGCCGGCCAGAACAGTTCGGGCTGCATTTTGACCAGTCCGAAGACGGCGGGTTCTGAGCCCATCGGCAACAAGGTGGCCGACACAAAGGCGATCACGAAGACCGCCCCCAGCCCCACCTGCGGCATCGCCAGCCATCCCAAGAGTGCGGCGATTCCCGCGTCGAGCCCGTGCGTCATGCCCGCCATTGTGGCCGAGCATGGCGCCAGCCGGTCAACGGCGACGGCGGGCGAGCGCGCCAACCAGGCCGAGGCCCGCCAGTGACAGGGCCCAGCCAGCCGGTTCAGGCACTGGCGCCGTGGCGATGGACTGGTTGGTGAACGCGCCCAGACCCTTGGCTGCCAGATCCGCATCGGTGAAGCGGAAGACAAAGAACTTGTTGTCGCCGGCCACGCCCGGCACAAAGTCGTTGTCGTTGGCGATGTAGAGCGTGTGATAGGTCTGCCCGCCCTCTACGATGTCCTCGCCAAATGCCAGCCCCTCCAGCTTGGCCGGAATCGCGGCATCGGCCACCCCAGCGGCATTCAGCGCGGCCTTGATGTCGAGCACCAAGGTTTTGCTGGGGGCCGCGGCCAGCAACGAGGCTTGCCCGGTGAGGCTGGTCACGTCGGCCGCACCGGCCAGGTCCACGGACCAGACTTGCTTGACCTTGGCCAGCGTGCCGTCGCCCAAGCCCTTGCCATCGCGCTCAAGGACCCAGAACTGGTGGTCGTTGAGAGCCAGGATTTCGCTGCTGTTGTAAGCCTTGCCGCCGATCACGTTGTTGAACGAGTACTGGCGCACGTCGCCGGAAGCAATGTCAATGGAGACAATGCGGTTGGCCGTTCCACCATCGCCGCCGTCCTGGGCCAAGGGGCTTTGCATGAAACCAAACAAGGTCTTGCCATCGGGCGTGATGCTCAGGCCTTCCATGCCCTTGTTGGCGACCCGGCCCGTGGTGTTGCTGCTGATCTCCGTGGCGCCGAGAGGGCTGAGGTTGCTCGCCGCAAACAGGCTGGGCAAGGCAAAGGACTTCAGTCGCTGGCCCGTGGCGCGGTCGAACTGGTACACGTAAGGACCGTATTCGTCCGACACGAACACGCTCTTGCCGTCAGCCGACACGCGAATGGCTTCGGGGTCGAGGCGAGCGTTCTGCGGGTTGGTGGACAGCCCGGCTGCGAAGCCGTCCGAGCGGCCGGTGAAGTAATACTTGCCGGCGCTGTTGATCGCCGGTGTGCCGCTGGCCAGGCCAGACGTGCTGCCATAGTTCAGCGCGGTGGGGCTGTACAGCAAGGTTGTGCCCTTGAGTGTAGGCGTGAGGGTGTAGGGCAGCGCGCCTGACGCCGTGCGGGTCAGGTCCAGCGTCACGGTGTGAAAGCGCGCCACATACGACTGGGTGTTGTCCACAGCCAGACCGCCGGTGTAGGCGGTCGCGTTGGGGCCGCGATCGGGCAGCGCCAGAAAGGTGTTGCCGCCTGCCCACGCCAAACCCGAGCCCATGCCGCCCAGCAGATCCGCTGGGGAGCCGCTCTCCAGCGAGCCGGTCAAGCCAGACAAATCAGAAGTCCCGCCGAGGGTCCCCATGGCGATGAGATCAAAGCCGGCATGAGCCAACGAAGCGGCGGACAGAACAGCCGTCAGAACGGCCGCTTTTGAAATGGCGGTCAAGCGCATGGTGGGGACTCCTTTTGAACGATGGCCCGAAGGATCTTCAAAAGATGTGTCACCCGTTTGACAGCGCCACCCAGCAAAAAGGCCCCGAAGGGCCTTGAGAGGAGTCAGCGAGTCGGGCTTTAGAACGAGTAGCCCACCGACGCCGTGTAGACCGTGGGGGTGAAGTCGAACTTGGCATAGTGTGTTTTACCGTTGCCGCTAACAGCAAGCGTCGAAGACACAAACGTGGAAACCAAGCCCATGTTGACAGACCATGTTTTATCAATCTTGTAGGCCACCCCCGCTTGAATAGCGGGCGCGATCGACGAGGACAGCTTTTGAGTCATCGGGACACCGCCATAAAGCGCCTTGCCAGCGTCCGTCAAATCCGCGTCCATCTTGGTGTAATTAATGCCCAAGCCAAGGTAAGGCCGGCAGTTCGCACTCGCTTCGCCAAATTTGTAATTGAAAAATAGCGTCGGCGCCATCTGACGAACGGTTGCGACTTTCTGGTCTGCATAACGGACGAACTGCGCATCCAGCAAACGGTACGGATTGGTGACGTCGGCCGCGTTAGCGCGGGTCTGATCAGACACCTTCAGCTTCACATCATGCTTAGGCGGCAAGCCAAGAACCAGTTCCACGCTGAAGTTGTCATTCAACATCCGTTCCAAGCTGAACATCAAGGTGGCCTTTGGCTGTACCTCCAGGTTGATGCCACCACGAGCTTGAGCTCCATTGGGTAAAGGGCCCCAGAAATCTGAACTCGTCGCATTCGGCACGATGTAAGCGCCACCCACTTTGACGGTGTAGGTCTGAGCAGAGGCGGTACCTGCGATCAAGGTCGCCAAGGCGGTCAGGGTCAGAGTTGTGTATTTCATATTTAGATAAAAAATTGAAAAGCACGACCGTGCAATTCAGTGATAACGAGAGCCGAGATTAGTCAAATAGCAAGCATCGCGCCCAAGGGTTTACGCTGGTTTTTTTTCAAACTGCGGAAAGCATCACGTTTTTTCCGACCTGCCAGTTTTTTGCAAAAAAGGCTACCCAGCCGCTGTCCTCGCGGGCTATACTCTGCCTCCTTTTTAAGCAGCCCTGATCGCTCACCCGGTCGGGGCTTTCGCGTCTTGCAGCATGTTCATTGGCCCTCATGAACTCCCGAACCGTCTGTTCGTGGCCCCGATGGCGGGTGTCACGGATCGACCTTTCCGCCAGTTGTGCAAACAACTGGGGGCGGGCTATGCCGTGAGCGAAATGGTGACTTCCCGCAAGGATTTGTGGAACAGCCTCAAAACCTCGCGCCGCGCCAACCATGAGGGTGAAACGGCGCCGATCTCCGTACAGATTGCCGGGACGGACGCCGCCATGATGGCCGAGGCCGCTGCCTACAACATCGACCGGGGCGCACAGATCATTGACATCAACATGGGTTGCCCTGCCAAGAAGGTGTGCAACAAATGGGCCGGCTCCGCCCTGATGCAGGACGAGCCCCTGGCCCTGCAGATCGTCGAAGCGGTGGTGGCCGCCGCCGCGCCGCACGGCGTGCCCGTGACCTTGAAAATGCGCACCGGCTGGAGCCAGCAACACAAAAACGCCGTGCGCATTGCCCGCGCAGCCGAGCGCGCCGGCGTGGCCATGCTGACCGTGCACGGCCGCACCCGCGAGCAGGGTTACAAAGGCCACGCCGAATACGACACCATCGCGGCCGTCAAAGCGGCGGTCAAGGTGCCCGTGGTGGCCAATGGCGACATCACCTCGCCTGAGAAAGCCCAGGCCGTGCTGGCCTACACCGGCGCCGACGCCATCATGATTGGCCGTGCCGCCCAAGGCCGCCCCTGGATCTTTGGCGACATCGCCCATTACCTGGCGACGGGCGAACACCGCGCCGCGCCGCAGACCCGACAAGTCAAGCAGTGGTTGCTCCACCATCTGGACGACCACTACACCCTTTACGGCGAATTTGCCGGCGTGCGAACCGCGCGCAAACACATTGGCTGGGCCGTCCGGGCCCTCCCCGGGGGCGAAGCCTTTCGCGCCCACATGAACACGCTGGAGACCTGTGCAACCCAAGTACAGGCGGTGGCCGACTTCTTCGATGCCCTGAGTGTGGACCACGACCGCTTGCCGCAGGTCGACCTCACTGTGGAAGACGATGAAGCCGCGCAGGATGCCAGGGAGGCCGCCTGCACAGCGAACTGAACAACTATGAGCAAGAAGAACATTCAAGACTGCATTCGTGACAACCTGGAGGGCTACTTTCAGGATCTCAAAGGGGCCGAACCCGACGCGGTGTACGACATGGTCGTGCGCGCCGTCGAGCGCCCCATGCTGGAAGTGGTGATGAACCGCGCCGAGGGCAATCAGTCCAAGGCGGCCGACTGGCTGGGCATCAACCGCAACACCCTGCGCCGCAAGTTGCTCGAACACAAACTCATCAAATAACCGATCTTTGCTTTAAAGGAAGACCCATGGCCCTCACCGCCCTGCTGTCCGTGTCTGACAAGACCGGCATCGTCGAATTTGCCCAGGCCTTGCACGCCCAGGGCGTCAAGCTGCTGTCCACCGGCGGCACCGCCAAGCTGCTGGCCGAAAAGGGCCTGCCCGTGACCGAGGTCGCCGAAGTGACCGGCTTCCCCGAGATGCTGGACGGCCGCGTCAAGACCCTGCACCCGCGCGTGCACGGCGGCATCCTGGCCCGCCGTGATCTGCCTGAGCACATGGCGGCTTTGAAGGAACACGGCATCAACACCATCGACATGCTGGTGGTCAACCTGTATCCCTTCGCGCAAGCCACCGCCAAGGCTGATTGCACGCTGGAAAACGCCATCGAAAACATCGACATCGGCGGCCCCACCATGCTGCGCGCAGCCGCCAAGAACTGGCAAGACGTCGCCGTGATCATTGACCCAGTCGACTATGAGCAAGTGCTGTCTGAAATGAAGGCCGACGGCATCACCCGTTCGACCAAGTTCATGCTGGCCAAGAAGGTGTTTGCTCACACCGCCGCCTATGACGGCATGATCACCAACTACCTGACGTCGCTGGAAGCCGGCTCGGAACTGAAGACCGAAGCGGTGCCTGCCAAAGAAGCCTACCCCGCCGTGTTCAACCTGCAGCTGCACAAGGTGCAAGGCATGCGTTACGGCGAGAACCCGCACCAGTCGGCCGCCTTCTACCGTGAAGCCGCGCCCGTGGTCAGCACCCTGGCCAACTGGACGCAGATTCAAGGCAAGGAACTGTCCTTCAACAACATTGCTGATGCCGATGCGGCCTGGGAATGCGTGAAGGCCTTCGAGGTGCCCGCCTGCGTGATCATCAAGCACGCCAACCCCTGCGGCGTGGCCATCGGTGCCGGCCCGCTGGAGGCCTACACCAAGGCCCTCAAGACCGACCCGACCTCTGCCTTCGGCGGCATCATGGCCTTCAACCGCACGGTGGACGCCGATGTGATCGAAGCCATCAACGCCAACAAGCAGTTCGTGGAAGTGGTGATCGCACCGAAGTTCACGGACGCTGCCCGCGCCGCTTATGCCTCCAAGCAGAACGTGCGCTTGCTGGAAGTACCGCTGACGGACGCCACACGTGGCCTGTCCAACGCGCTGGACTTCAAGCGCGTGGGCGGCGGCATGCTGCTGCAATCGGCTGACAACATCGACCTGGTGGGCAACATCAAGGTGGTGTCCAAGCTGCAACCGACCGAGCAGCAACTCAAGGACATGCTGTTCGCCTGGACCGTGGCCCGCTTCGTCAAGAGCAACGCCATCGTGTTCTGCAAGGACGGCATGACCATGGGCGTGGGCGCCGGCCAGATGAGCCGCCTGGACTCGGCCCGCATCGCCTCGATCAAGGCTGGCCACGCTGGCCTGACCCTGCAAGGCACGGCCGTGGCGTCGGACGCCTTCTTCCCGTTCCGCGACGGTCTGGACGTGGTGGTGGACGCCGGCGCGACCTGCGTCATCCACCCCGGTGGTTCGATGCGCGATGACGAAGTGATCGCTGCGGCGGACGAGCGTGGCATCGCCATGGTGTTCACCGGCACGCGTCACTTCCGTCACTGATCGACACCGCCTCACCGCGCGACACACGGCCCTTCGGGGCCGTTTCTTTTTTCAAAACCACACTCCTGTCATACATCGCGATGTGACTTAGATTGAGGCCGTGGCCTGCAGACGGCCAGGGAGGTGACATGACCTCATCAGTTTGGCGCACCTTCGATGGCGCGAAACATGCGACCCGCATGCTGCAGGCGTGTGCTTCAGTGGCGCTCGTGATCGGCACCGCCGGCGCCCAGACCTTGCCCCGTGTCGAGCGATCCGCCAGCGAGTGGGTGCGCTGCGGCGGGGTGGTGGATGGCACCGCAGGTTTCGCCAAAGCGATCGATGCGGCCAAGCTCGGCGCTTTCACGCTGGTGGTGGACTGCCCCATCCTGCTTCACATCGGCGAAGACATCGGAAAACCCATTTTCATTGATGACGGCACGTCGGTTCGGTTTGGTCCACAAGGCAAGCTGATCGTCGACAACGTGTTTGTGCCGGCTTTTGTGATCGCCAACGCCTCCCATGTGAACCTGGTGGACTGGCGTGTGGAATACCGCGGCCAATTGCCGATCGATCCGCAACGCGATGGCTACATCAACAATGGCCAGTTTGTCGCCTACCCCGGGCCCGCGCGGCCCGCGTACGCCTTCAACGACATCACGCTGAAAGACTGGCTGGTCCGCCACAAAGGGGTGACATTCCAGTCCGCCAACCCGTGGTGGACCGGGCCGATCTCTGCGATGGCCGTGTTCCACATCCGAGGATCGACCGATCACCTCAGCGTGCGAGGCATGCAACTGACGGTCCCGCAGGCAGCGGGCGGCCATCAGTTCATTCCCGTGGCGTTTTCCTTCATTCCGGGCCCTCGTTCTGGTCTGACCATCGCGTCAGACACGCCCTTTCATGAAACCAGCTATGCGGTGCCCCATCAATTGACGTTCTGCAACATCGTGCTGGACGGCACTTACATGGGTTGGCTGGGCAATGTGCAGGACACCACCTTCTCTGCCGTGCGCTCCTATCGCTACGGCGATTTGCAAGATGCGTCGGGAGGGACCGTGGGCGGCGTCGGCAAATGGTTTCCGCCGCCGCACTTGTTTTATTTGAACTATGACACCACCCAATCCGCCGGTCTGTTCAACCGAAACCTGACGTTGACGCAGACAGAGGATCGAGGCCCTCGCATTGGGGTGGCCCGCGATCTGTCAGCCAGCGAACCGCGCAGCGGCTATGCCAACTCGCTCAAGATCGGCGGCAACAACATCATGGTGGACGGCTACTCATCGCATCGGCCCGATGGCTTTCTGGATCTGCTGCCCTCAGACGGCCTCACGATCAAGGGACTGCATGGCCAGTACGATTCCAATTTCCTGCATGGCTTGTACCCTGGCATTCGCTTCCCCGCCACGGATTATCGAAACATCCTGATTGCCGATTCCAGCATTTCAGATGCGGCGTCGGGTTCAGGCGCCACGATCCAACCCGTGGGCGGTGCCGGCCCGAACGACAACATCCACATCACCGGTCTGAGCGTGGCCATCGGGCGCTGGGCATTGAATGATTACCGGCGCCTGGAAGAATCCGCTTTGCGGATCTACGGCACACACCACCGTGTGGACCTGACGTACACGATTGGGGGCCAGGTCACCGTTCGCTCTGGTCGCGTGGATGACATCACGTGGCAGATGAGGGCCCTGCCCTCCTTCACACTGGCCGGTTCCTTTTCGACCCTCAGTTGGTCCGTCGCGAATGCCTGGTCTTGCAACGCGAGTTCCGGCACCTGGACGGCCCAAGGTTTGTCAGGCTCTCAACAGGTAACGTTTGCAAGCGAGGGCACCATCACATATGGCTTGTTGTGCACCGCGGGGAGCGCCGATGCGCCCCAATGGGTGTCGCCGTCTGTCCCCGTCACGTACGGCGCGCCTCGGTAGTGCGTGCGCTTCTTTTTACCCATATACTTCGCATGCGAAATAAATCCATGCTGACATGCCTCCCCAACCCCCACGGCTGATCTTCCTGCTCAACAGCGCCCAGCGCCGGCTGCAGCAATGGATCGGCCTGCAACAGTCCCAGGCAGCCCGCGAGGGGTTCACGGCGCCCACGGCGGCACAAAGCGGGGTGTTGTTTGCACTGGCCAAACAAGACGGCGCCACCATGGGAGACCTGGCCCACACACTCGACTTGGCGCCCTCTGCGGTGTCGGGCCTGATCCAGCGCATGGAAGCCCTGGGCTGGGTGGTGCGCCAGGCTTGTCCCGACGATGGCCGCACCCAACGCGTCTGGCTTCTGCCCCTGGGGCACGAGCAATTAGGCCCGCTGAAAGAAGCCACGGCCCGCATCAATCGACAACTCACCCAAGGCTTCACGCCAGCCGAGCTGCAAACCGTCGCGCGCTGGCTGAGCCATGTCCAGCAACTGGACACCCGCGACGTCAACGGAGTTCATCATGACTGACCGCCCCTCTGCCCCTGACCACACCGGCGAACGCGTCGACATCGTTTGCGCCGATGGCGTGAAGCTACAAGGCCACTTTGTCCGCGCGCCTCAAGGTGCGACCCAATTGCCCGTCTTGCTCAGCCCGGCAACCGGGGTCAAGCAACAGTTCTACTTCCGCTTTGCCGCCTGGTTGGCCGGACAAGGACACGACGTGCTGGTGTTCGACTACCGAGGCATTGGCCTGTCCCTGCAGGGCCGCCTCAAGGACTGCCCGGCCAGCCTGAAAGAATGGGGGCAACAGGACCAGGTCGCGGCGCTGGAATGGCTGCTTCAACGCACGGGACAGGACCAGGTCTTACTGTTGGGACACAGTGCGGGCGGGCAGATGCTGGGCCTGCTGCCCAACCACCGCCGGGTCGCGCGGGTAGTGGGCGTGGCCGCCTCCACGGGCTGGTTCAAAGGCATGCGCCTGGGCTTTCGCATTCCGGCCTACACGGTGCTGCGAGGCATCATTCCCATCGGCATCCTGTTCAAGGGCTATGCCCCGTGCGGGGCGGTGGGATTGGGCGAGAACCTGCCCGCCAAGGTCGCACGTCAATGGGGTCAGTGGTGCGCCGCAGGCGGCTACGCCACCAATGCGATCCGGCGCCATCCCGAGCAAGATTTCCACCGCGAGGTGCGCACGCCCATCACCGTGGTCCATGCGACCGATGACGACATCGCCAACCCCACCACGGTCGCCGATCTGCTGCGCACCTTCCCCAATACGTCGAGCCAGGTGTTGCGCGTCCAGCCCGCCAGCCACGGCCTGCGCGCCATCGGGCACATCGACTGGTTCCGCGCCTCGCATCAGGCCCTGTGGCCGATGATCGCGTCGGCCCTGCGCGGTCAGGCGTGATCCGGGGTCGCGCCTCGGTTATCCTGATGGCCTCATGAGGATTCTTGGCATCGACCCCGGCTTGCAAACCACTGGTTTTGGCATCATCGAATCAGATGGGCCCCGGCTGCACTACGTGGCCAGCGGCACCATCAAGACCAAAGAAGCCGCGCAGGGCGACTTGCCCAATCGGCTCAAGCTGATCTTCGAGGGCGTGCGCGAAGTGGTCGCGCGTTATGAACCCGAGCAGGCATCCGTCGAAATCGTGTTCGTGAACGTCAACCCGCAATCGACCTTGCTATTGGGCCAGGCGCGCGGGGCGGCCATCGCCGGCCTGCTGTCGCACGCGACCTCGCCACAGGTGTCCGAGTACACCGCGCTGCAAATGAAAAAAGCCGTTGTCGGCCATGGCCATGCGGCCAAGGCTCAGATCCGGCACATGGTGATGCGCTTGTTGAACTTGCCGCGCGAGCCCAATAACGATGCCAGCGATGCACTGGGGCTGGCCATTTGCCACGCCCATGCTGGCCATGCCATGGCACAAATGGCCAAGGCCACCGATCTGACCCGGCGCACGCACGCGCAACTCAAAGGCGGCCGGGTTTACTGACCGGGCCTGGAGTGCCTCTTGAGGGCATCGGGCTCATTGCCCGTCTTTGATCATGCGACCCTGCGCTGACTGAACCGGGCGGGCATTCATCGGGTACATGCGCGCGAAGATGGCAATTTGCTCGCGAGACATCTGCGCGGGCTGCTTCATCACCATCCACAGGACCCCCTCGGAGCACGGCGGCGTGGTCAAGGACCCCATGTAGGTGAAGTACTGTTTGCGCTCGGGCAGGATCAGATTGAGATCGATGGGCACCGAAGAGGCTTGCTCGAGCCCCTTTTCAAGCGGCAAAGCGTTCCACACCAGTTGCAGCATGGGGTGGGCGTTGCCCTGGTCGATCAAGACCGCGATGACCGCGAGCTTGCCTTCCGGATCCTTGTGCACCAGGTGCACCACCATGTCGGATTGCTTGCCGTTGATGCGCTCTTCCGAGGGGCGATGGAAGTGGAACTGGACCAGCTCATAGCGCTTGCCCTGCAGTGTGAAGCTGTTGCCCGCGTCGACATTGGCCTGAATGGTGTGGCCGTTGTCGATCACGCGAAAGCCGCTGGGGTGGTAGTCAAACTGGATGGGGTCCAACTGAACGGGAATGCCGTCGCGGATGTCGATCGGGCTTTGCCGCTTGCCCAGCATGCACTGCTGGAACTCGGGCTTCAGCATGCCCCAGCTCTCTGGGCCGGTGTCGCCACTGTAGGCCCAGTGGACCTCCTGACCATGCGGGTCGGCCAGACCGGGGCGCGGGGCTTTGCCGCCATGGGCGCCGGATGAAACCTTGCGCGCATCGGCAGGCGTGGGGATGCCCTCCTCTTTGCCCGGCGCGAACATCGCAGGCTGCAAGGCGCCATCGCGGCGTGACTTGGCCGAACGAGACTGAATCTTGACCACCGGGGCGGCGGTCTGCTTGGCCCGCACCTCGGCCACTTTCTGGTCGATCAGGTCGCGCAGTTCAGACATGGACACACCCGGTTTGGCTTCGGGTCCCTTGGCTTTGTCCTTGCCTTTTTCCTTGTCCTTGTCCTTGGTGGCGACGCCTTTGGTCGCGGGTGCCTCATCGGGCTCTTCGCGGCGCTCGCTCTTTTTGGCCAGGGCTTTCAGATTGGGCCGGATGTCTGGCTCGCCCGTCACCGATTGGGAGGCCGCCTCCGCCTTGGGCGCCGGCTCGCCATGCGTGTGGCTGTCGGCCGCGTGGGCGCTGATGAGCACGCTCATGCTGCAGGCCCAAACCAGGCTTTCAATCCAACGATGCGAAAAAGGGGCCGACATGTGTTCTCCTGCCAAACATACGCCGTGGTTTTCGGCAGGAGAAAAGCCCAGCTTGAATCTGGGCCGTGAAATAGTTGTGAAGTCAGCCGATAGGCCGGATTCTGTGCGGCCCCGTGTCTCGCGACGCTGAACCGTGACCGTCATTCCTCTGGGCCGCCTGTCGCCAGAGCGGCTCAATGCCACCTACCCGCACACTCCCCGGGCCAGGTCATCGTGTGCCTATTTGGTGTTGCTGCGCGTAGAGATTGCCCGTTTCACCCAAACTGAATTGGCTCGTCTCTGTTGCTCTGATCCTCACCTTGCGGTGGAGAGGTGTTACCTCCTACGCTGCCCTGTGCAGTCCGGACCTTCCTCCAGTACGCCCTTTCGAGACTTGTACCAGCGACGATCTGGCTGACTTCACAGCCACCATTATCCTCCGGCTGCCGCCTCATGCAAGCCTGCGCGTGGCTTTACAAGCCGGCCGCCTGCAGACTGGCCAGGAAATCGGCAGGCGGCTGGTAGCCAATGACACGCCGGTCTGCCAGCTCACGCCCTTGCGCGTTGTAGAAGACGATGCCAGGCGGGCCGAACAAATTGAAGCGCTGCAACAAGGCCCGGTCGGCGTCGGTATTGGCCGTCACATCGACCTGCAACAGGCGCGCTGGCCGCAGTCGGGCCTTGACCTGTGGGTCGCAGAAGGTCTGATGCTCCATCTCGATGCAGGACGTACACCAGTCGGCATAGAAGTCCAGCATCACGGGCTGCCCCTGGGCCCGCGCCTCTTGCAAGGCAGCGTCCAGCTCCTGCACGGTGCGCACGCGCTGAAACGGCAGGACGCTCTGGTGGGTGGACACCACCGCATCGGCGCCCCGTACCTTCGCTTGCAGATAGGGCCAGGCTGGGCGGCTGACCCACACGGCCATGGCCAGCATGATCACCCCGAACAGGGCTTTGACCGCCTTCATCCACGGCCCGGTGCGAGGCAACAGGCTGCCTGCGGACAGGCCCACCAGCAGCAAGGGCAGGCTCATGCCCCACGCCAGGGCATACAGGGCACCGCCGCCCAGCACCACATCATGCGTCTGGCTGATGTAGAGCAAGGCCCCCGCCAGCGGCGCCGACACGCAGGGACTGACCACCAGGGCCGACACCGCCCCCATGGCAAACACACTGACAAACCGGCCGCCCGGCAAATGGCTGGCGCCTGCGCCCAACCAGTTCTGCATCCGCGCGGGCAATTGCAATTCATACAAGCCGAACATGGACAGCGACAGCAAGACCATCAAGGCGGCAAACACCAGAACCACGGTCGGATGCTGCAGGTAGGCGGCCAGCCCTTGGCCGAGCAGCCCTGCCGCCACACCCAGGCTGGTGTAGACCAGCGCCATGCCCTGTGAATAGCTCAAGGCCAGCAAAAAGCCGCGCCCCCGGCTTACCTGGGTGCCATGGCCCACGATGATCGATGACAGGATCGGGACCATCGGCAAGACGCAGGGCGTCAGCGACAACAGGGCCCCCGCCAGCAAAAAGACGGGAATGACCAAAGCCAGCTGGCCCGAAGCCAGGGCCCGCGCGATCTGGTCCGAAGCCGAGGCATCACGCTGGGGCGCCCCGGGTGCGCCACCGGCTTGACGGGCGCTGACTGCAGCGCCCCCCGAAGCGGCAGGCTGCACGGCTTCAATCTGGCCTTGCGCGCCGAGCTGCACGTCGAACCATTTGTTTTGCGGGGGATAACAGATCCCCGCGTCGGCACAGCCCTGGAAGGTGAGTTTCAGCCGCTGGGCGCCCGTCAGACCCGGCGGCACCGCCACCGTGGCGGCGACATCATGGTGGTAGACCTCGACATCCTTGTCGAAATTGGGATCGTGCTTGACCTCGCCGGGCCCAATGGCCCAGTCCAGCGGTACGCCGGTGCCCCCCTGCGCCGGAACCAGTTGCGCGGCCAGGCGTTCGCGGTAGAGATAAGTGCCCTTGGCCACGGTCAGGCGCACATCCAGTTGGCGCGGCCCCCCGCTTGCGACATCGACCGAGAAAGCCTGATCGGCAGGCAAGAATTGCTGCGCCCGGGCAACAGCCGACCAGCACGAAAACACAATCAGCAGGATACTGAAAATGAAAGCAGCGCCGCGGCGCGGCAAAAACCAGGTCAGAGCATTCATGGGGGCGATTCTGCCTGCGTCGGCCTTATCCTGTATGACCTGACCGCATAAACACCTTGGAGTTCAGCATGAAAGCCCAAAACATTTTGGAAACCATTGGTCGCACTCCACACATCCGCATCAACCGGCTGTTTGGACCGCAAGCTCAGGTGTGGATCAAGGCGGAGCGCGCCAACCCGGGCGGCTCGATCAAGGATCGCATTGCCCTGGCCATGGTCGAGGACGCCGAGCGTCAGGGTCAGCTTCAACCCGGCGGCACCATCATCGAGCCCACATCGGGCAATACCGGGATCGGCCTGGCCATGGTGGCGGCCGTCAAGGGCTACAAGCTCATTCTGGTCATGCCCGACAGCATGTCCATCGAGCGCCGCCGGCTGATGCAGGCCTATGGCGCCAAGTTCGATCTGACGCCCCGCGAAAAAGGCATGAAGGGCGCCATCGCCCGCGCGCAGGAATTGGCGGCCGGCATCCCGGGTGCCTGGATCCCCCAACAGTTTGAAAACCCCGCCAACATCGCCGTGCACGAGCAAACCACCGCGCAGGAGATCCTGGCCGATTTCCCTGAAGGGCTGGATGTGTTGATCACCGGCGTGGGCACCGGGGGCCACCTGACCGGCTGCGCCCGGGTGCTCAAAAAGGCCTGGCCGCAATTGAAGGTGTTTGCTGTCGAGCCGTCTGCATCGGCCGTGATCTCCGGCGGCGCCCCGGGCCCGCATCCGATTCAGGGCATCGGCGCGGGCTTCGTGCCCGCCAATCTGGACACGAGCGTGCTGGACGGCGTCATCCTGGTCGAAGCCGAAGCCGCCCGCGAGTTCGGACGACGCTCAGCCAGCGAAGAAGGCATCCTCGTCGGCATTTCATCGGGCGGCACCCTGGCCGCGATCTCGCAGAAACTGGCCGAGTTGCCCGCCAACACCAAGGTCCTGGGTTTTTGCTATGACACCGGTGAGCGCTACCTGTCCGTCGAGGGATTCCTGCCAGCCTGATCTTTGAAGAGCCGTTCCGACATGACCCCACGCCGTATTCCCGCAGACGCCTGGCGACTGTGGGCCATGTTGACCGCCCTGGTCATCAGCATCCCCGCGTTCTATGACACGCTGATGCCCCAGCCGACCGTCTGGTCGCTGGTGCTGTACGGAGTGAGCGGGATGCTGATCGGCGCATCGACCTGGCGCCTGGCACAAGGGAGCGACGCCTCGCAGGGCAACTGGTCGCAGCCGCACCCGATGGACCGTCTGCTGGCCGCAGGCATGTTTGCGTGCGCCTTCCTGCCTTACAGCAACAACCATGCGGGCGCGCTGGCGTGGCGGCTGACCATGGAGTTGCTGACCCTGGCTCGTCTGCTGTCATTGAGCCAGCATTTGTGGGCGCGGACCGGCTTGCTGCGCCTGATTGCCATGTCGGCTGGCCTGCTGGGCCTGTGCGGGGTGGGCTTTTACTGGATCGACCCGCAGATCAATTCGGTCGAGGACGGCATGTGGCTGGCCTTCACCACCGCGGCCACCGTGGGCTTTGGCGACGTCGTGCCCAACACCACCGCCTCACGCATCTTTTCGGTGTTTGTGGTCCTGCTGGGTTACGGCGTTCTGTCGCTGGTGACCGCCAGCATTGCGGCCATGTTTGTCGGCACGCAGGAGCGCAAGGTCGAACAAGAGATCTTGCGCGACATGCATGCCCAGCTGCGCTCCGTGCGCAAGGAAATTGCCGATCTGCGCGCTGTGGTCGATGCCCAGCAGAAAGTCAGCGCGCCCAACCGCGACGCACCGGGCTGACATCAGCCCACGAAGCGCCAGTTCAGGGTCTCGCCGCCGCGCAGGGGTTTGATCTCGGCTTCGCCGAAGGGCAAGGCTTCGGGCACCGTCCAGCTCTCGCGCACCAGGGTGACTCGGTCGGTGTTGCGAGGCAGGTTGTAGAAATCGGGCCCGTAGAAGCTGGCAAAGGCTTCCAGCTTGTCCAGCGCCCCGGCCGCTTCAAAAGCCTCGGCATACAACTCCAGCGCCAGAGGGGCGGTGTAGCAACCCGCGCAGCCTGAAGCATGTTCTTTCAGGTGCGACGCATGCGGCGCGCTGTCGGTGCCCAGGAAGAACTTGGACAAGCCGCTGGTCGCCGCCTGTACCAGTGCCACCCGGTGCTCTTCGCGCTTGAGGATGGGCAGGCAGTAGTAATGCGGACGGATCCCCCCGGTGAAGATGGCGTTGCGGTTGTACAGCAGATGCTGGGGCGTGATGGTGGCACCCACAAAGCGGTCAGCCTCAGTCACGTACTGCGCGGCTTCCTTGGTGGTGATGTGCTCGAACACGATCTTCAGCTCGGGGAAGTCGCGACGCAGCGGGATCAGCTTGGTGTCGATGAAGGCCTTTTCGCGATCGAACACATCGACATCGCTGTCGGTCACTTCGCCGTGCACGCAAAACACCAGGCCCTGTTTCTGCATGGCTTCCAACACCGGATAGGTCGCGCGCAGATCGGTCACCCCGGCATCGCTGTTGGTGGTCGCGCCGGCGGGGTAGAGCTTGAAGGCCACCACGCCGGCCGCCTGCGCCTGGGCGACTTCACTGGCCGGCGTGGCATTGGTCAGATACAGCACCATCAGGGGGTCGAACTTCAAGCCGGCAGGCACCGCGGCGCGGATGCGATCGCGATAGGCCATGGCCTGTTCGGCGGTGGTCACCGGCGGGCGCAGGTTGGGCATGATGATGGCGCGACCGAACTGCCGCGCCGTGGCCGGCACCACGGCCGCCATGGCCGCACCGTCTCGCACATGCAGGTGCCAGTCATCCGGGCGAGTCAGGACCAGGGAGGCGGGGGCGGAGGAAGTGGCTGCTGCAGTCATACAAAACCCGAATTCAATCTGACAAACGAGACCGAATTGTGGCATTCATCCAGCCTTCTGGTGAGGCGGTTTTCTGGGCAGAATGCCTCGGCGCCTGCTGTGCGCACTCATCCACAGAAAGGGAACCATGCCAATCATTGACACCCCCTCCACGGGTCAGAAACTCATCAAGGTCGTCGTGCTGGGCGCCATCGCCCTGGCCGCATTGAGCTTGCTGAGCCCCATCGTCATCATCTCCGCCGGCGAGCGGGGGGTGATGACCACCTTTGGCAAACCCGACGAGGTGGTGTTCGAGCCGGGCATTCACTTTCGCATCCCGCTGGCGCAAACCATGCATTTGATGGACGTGCGCATCCAGAAGGGCGAAGGCGACGGCGATGCCGCCTCCAAAGACTTGCAATCGGTCCATACCAAGATCGCCATCAACTACCACCTGGACCCTCGCCAGGTGGTCAACGTGTTCAAGGGCATCGGCCCCAGCACCGATATCGCGGCGGACCGCATCATCATCCCGGCCGCGCAGGAAGCCGTCAAAGCCGTGACGGCACGCTTCACGGCTGAAGAGTTGATCTCTCGCCGCACCGAAGTGCGCGATGCCATCGGCTCACTGCTGCGCCAGAAAATGGAGCGTCACGGTCTGGCCCTGGACGAATTCGCGATTGTGAACTTTGCGTTCTCGCGCTCGTTTGCCGAAGCCATTGAGGCCAAAGTCAAGGCCGAGCAAGAAAAGCTCAAGGCCGAACGCGATCTGCAACGCATTGAAGTCGAAGCGAAGCAAAAAGTGGCCAGCGCCCGCGCCGAAGCCGACGCCCTGGCGCTGCAACGTCAGCAAATCACCTCGGACCTGCTGGCCCTGCGGCGCATCGAAAACGAGCGTGAGGCCATTCGCAAATGGGATGGCAAACTGCCCCAGATGACCGGGGGCGCCGTGCCTTTCGTCCACGTCGACAAGAAAGACCAGCACGACTGACGCGGACGCGAGGGCGTTCAGCCCTCGTCGACATCGATGAGGCGCGAGCGAATGGCAAAGCGCACCAGCGCCGGCACGTCGGAGACGCCCAGCTTGCTCATCAGACGGCTGCGATAAGAGTCGACCGTTTTGGGTGACAAATGCAGGGACTCGCCGATTTCGGTGCTGGAATGTCCTCGCACCACCATCAGCAAGACTTGCCGCTCGCGCGCGGACAGCGTTTGCAGACGCTCGTCGCCCGTCGGCTGAGACAGAGCCTCGACCATCAGGTCCGCCACCTCGCCGACAAAATGGCGCTGGCCAGCCATGACCTTGCCAATGGCCTGCAACAGGTCCTCCAGCGCGCCCCCCTTGAGCACATAGCCCTGTGCACCCAGTCGGATCGCGTCCGCCACATGCTCGGGGTGAGCCGCCATCGTCAGCACGATGACCCGGCAGGGCAACTGCCGCTGCTGGATTTCGGCCAGCAGCTCGAACCCCGAGCGTGCGCCCAGGTTCAAGTCCAGCAGCACGAGGTCCGGGTTGAGCTTTTGGATGTCTGACAGGGCGGAGGTGGGGTTGTCTGACTCGCCGACGATCACATGACCCCGCCCGCCCAGCACGGTGCGGAACGCATCGCGCAGCATCACATGGTCGTCTACCAGATAGATCGATCCCATCACACCCCTTCTTGCCAGGTCAGGACCACATGGGTGCCCCCTGACGGATTCTTGCCAATCGACAGTTCTGCGCCCAGTTGCGTGGCGCGCTCTCGCATGCCCACCAAACCGAGGTGGCCTGGGCGCGTCATGGCGGCACCGTCGGGCAGCCCGACGCCGTCATCCGTGACCGTCACCATGACCCGGTGCGGCTCGCCTTCGATCCGGACGCGGATGTGCGTCGCCTTCGCGTGCTGCATGGCATTGGTCAGCGCCTCCTTCACGATCATGAACACGGCGTATTCCACCTCACAGGGCCACCGAAGGGCCGCGGTGGCCTCGTCCGTCTCGACCGTGATCCCCAGGCCCCCGGTGGCACCGTGCACCAGTCCGACCTCGGATTGAATGGCGGCGACCAAGCCCTTGTCTTCCAGCAAAGGCGGGCGCAATTCCATCAGCATCTGGCGCACCCATTTGGTGGCCGTATCCAATTGGCTGGCCGCACGTTCGAGGGCACCCTTGGGCGCGGCGTCCTTCACATCGGAAGCGGCCGCATCCACCAACAATTTGGACACCACCAGGGTCTGCCCCAATTGGTCGTGCAAGGCCTGTGCAATGCGGCGTGTGGCATCTTGCTCTTGCTTGAGCAAACGTTGCGTCAGTTCAGACAGGGCTTGTTGCGACTGCAGCAGGGCCTGGGCCGCGCGCGACTCGCGCGTGATGTCACGCGCCAGAATGAGGCGAGCAATGCGGCCGCCCAGCAAGAGATCATTGCCCGACACGTCGACATCAAACAGCTCACCCGATTTGCGCCGATGCTGCCAGACACCCATGCTCTGCAAATGGGCAGACATGCCGCCGCCCTGATCGCTCAAGTAGGTCGCCAATCTCTTTGCTTCGTCGGCAGGCCGGATATCTGCAATGGTCATGGACATGAACTCATCACGCGAATACCCATACGCAGACACCGCGGCGTCGTTGACTGCCAGAAAGCGCAAGGTGTCGAAGTCATACAGCCACATCGGCTGCGGATTGGCGTCAAACAGCATGCGGTACTGGTGTTCGCTGCGCTGCAACAAGCCTTCCGCCAGGTCGCGCTCATGTTGAATGGCTTCGTCATGAAGCCGGATCATGCGGGCAAGCCAAAACCATAACAGCAGTGCGGTTAAACCAACAAACAACCACCCTTTGGCGGCATTGGCCATCAACAGCCAGGACGGATCGGAAACCAGCCGCGCCAGGAGCGGATCGGTGAAAGCGATCCACAACGCTGCGCCCACGGCGTAGGCCGCGACCACCCCCAGAACTTCATGCTTGCGTGGCTTGAAAAACATCGGTCTCCTTATACGTCTGCGCGTCGCCCGACTTGATTTGCGCCAAGTCAAAAGAATGAACGGATTGCGAGCGCCCCACACCAGCCATCAAGAACTCCCCACAAACAAACCCCTGCGGCTTTCCGATATTCGTGTGACCACAAAAAGCAATTTTCACGAACTCAACGACGGACGGCAAGACATGGAATCGCTAAGGCAACTCAGCATCACCAAACGCCTGGCTCTGGGATTTGGGACGGTGCTCTTCCTGATGGCCCTGGTGATCGCGGCGTCGGTCACGGGGCTCAACACCATCACCGGAGCCGTTCAAGAGATCTGCGCCCGCGATTGGGTCAAGGCAGAAGCGGCGGCCACCGTCGACGTGACGACGCGGGCCAACGCGCGCCGCACCATGGAGTTGTTTTTTGCGCGCGACGACAAGCACTTTCAAGACATTCAGAACCGCATCAGCCAAAACAAAGCCACCATCGACGCGGCCCTGCGCCAACTCGATACCCTGGTCAACACACCCGAAGGGCAGGCGCTGTTGGCCGAGATCAAAGAACGGCGCAAGCCCTTTGTGAAGTCGTTCACGACCGTGCAGGCTCTGCTGCGCGATGGCGAGCGACAAGATGCCGAGGCCGAACTGACCACCCGCACCTTGCCAGCCATCGATGCCCTGCAGGAGAAGGTGCATGAGATGTCGGCGTTCCAGACCCGCCGGGTCAAGGAACGCGGCGAAGCAATCATTGCAGAAGCGAGCAGCAAGACCGCCTGGGCCCTGGGCTTGGGGATCGTGGCGCTGATCGTTGGTGCCGGGGTGGCACGCCTGCTGTCCCGGTCCATCACCCGCCCCATCGAACAGGCCGTCGAAATGGCGGAGACCGTCGCCGATGGGCAGCTCAATGTCCACGCCACGGTCAACGGACGCGACGAAACCAGCCGCTTGCTGAGCTCACTGAACACGATGGCCAGCAATCTGTCGACGCTGGTCGAGGATGTTCGCCGCGGCAGCGAGAGCATCGCCACAGGCTCGTCGCAAATAGCGATGGGCACGGCCGACCTGTCCCAGCGAACCGAAGAGCAGGCGGCCAATCTGCAACAGACGGCCTCGTCAATGGAGCAGTTGTCCAGCGCCGTCCGAGCCAACGCCAACATCGCGCAAAACGCCAGCGAACTGGCCGATCAGGCACGCGATGGCGCCACCCAAGGTCGCCAGGTGATGGGCCAGTTGATCGATACGATGAGCGAGATCACCCGCTCGAGCGAGAAGATCAGCGAGATCATCAGCGTGATCGACGGCATCGCCTTCCAGACCAACATCCTGGCGCTCAATGCAGCCGTCGAGGCCGCCCGCGCCGGCGAACAAGGTCGCGGCTTCTCGGTGGTGGCCTCTGAAGTGCGGGCCTTGGCGCAACGCAGCGCCGGCGCCGCCCGCGAGATCAAATCGCTGATCGTCGCCAGCGTCGAGAAAGTGCATGCGGGTGGGCAACTGGTTTCCCACGCCGGGCAGTCCATCGACCACATCGTGCAGCAAGTTCAGGAAGTCAGCACGCTGATCAGCCAGATCAGCTTGTCCTCATCCGAGCAGACGCAGGGCATCAGCCAGATCAACGATGCGGTCACGCAGCTCGATCAGGTCACCCAACAAAACGCCGCGCTCGTCGAAGAGAGCGCCGCGGCATCCAGCAGCCTCAACTCGCAGGCTTCACGCCTGGTTGAAGCGGTCCAGATGTTCAGATTGGCTTGATTCCCATGAAGCGTGTTGTCACCCAATATCTGGCCTTCAGTGCCTCCTGGGTCCTGGCCTCTGACTGGGTGATCGATGAGTTGATCCAGCAGCCGACGCTGCGCGCCATCGCGCAGTCGTCCAAGGGTCTGGCTTTCGTGCTGGCCAGCACCAGCTTTCTGTGCTGGATGATCCGCCAGGCGGAACGACGCCAGGCCAGACTGCAGGCTCAGACCGACCAGGAGCGCATCAAGCTCGCCCACATCCTCAATGTGAGCCCGGCGGTCACTTACGCGCTGAAGTGGCACGACGAGCACTTCGAGGTCGACTTCGTCGGGCAGCAGATCGAGCGAATCATGGGCTATGCCCCGCAGGACTGGCGAAATGATCTGGACTTCTGGCGCGCTCACGTCCACCCCGATGACCAGTACCTGGTGAACCAGGCCCAGCAGCAATTGCTCGACCAACACCACCTGCAGTACGAGTATCGGTTTCAGCATGCCGATGGCAGCTACCGCTGGATCCGTGACAGTCTGGTGCTGACGGTCGACGCCAAAGGCCGCCCGGAGATGGCCTACGGCGCCTGGATGGACATCACCCAGCGGCGACAAGCCGAAGAGCACCTGCGCCTGATCGATCGCGTGTTCGACGGCAGCCAGGAGGGCATCGTCGTCACAGACAAACACGCCAACATCCTGTCGACCAACCGGGCCTTCAGTCAGATCACCGGCTACAGCCAACAGGAGGTGCTCGGCCGCAACCCATCGATCCTGCGCTCGACCCATCAGGACCGGGCGTTCTACGAAGCCATGTGGGCTTCGTTGTTGCATGACGGCCGATGGGAAGGCGAGATCTGGAACCGGCGCAAATGTGGCGAGGTCTACCCCCAATGGATGACCATCAGCGCCATCTGCGACGCGCATGGCACCGTTCAGCAATACCTGTGCATCTTCACCGAAACCTCGGTTCGCAAGGCCGCAGAAGAACGCATCCAGCGCCTGGCCAATTACGACACGCTGACCGGCCTGCCCAATCGCACGCTGCTGATGGACCGCGCCACCGTCGCGTTTGCCACCGCCCAGCGCTGCCATGACTCGGTGGTGCTCATGCACATCAACCTGGATCATTTCGGCAACGTCAATGAATCATGGGGACATGCCGCCGGCGACGAGGTCTTGATCGAAATCGCCCGGCGTCTGACCCGGGACTTGCGCCCGGAAGACACGGTATCCCGCATGGGCGGGGATGACTTCATCGTGCTGATTCCCGACGGCTCGGCGCACGACATCGCCAACATCGCCCTGCGCCTGATGAATGGCATCAGCCAGCCTTTGACCATCGCCTCACAAGAGTTGCGGCTGAGTGCCAGCATCGGCATCGCCTCCTATCCCGACAACGGGACCGACCTGCTCAAGCTCAGTCAGGCGGCGGAGTCTGCGGTTCACCTGGCCAAGAAGGAAGGGCGCAATCAGTTCCAGTTCTGCTCGAAGGGCCTGCAGGAAAAAGTCACCCAGATTTTGAGCATGGAACGCGAACTGCGCCATGCTGTCGAGCGCCAGCAACTGCTGCTTCACTACCAGCCGCAAGTCGACATCCAGAGCGGCCAGATCATTGGGTTGGAAGCCCTGATTCGGTGGCAACACCCTCAATGGGGCATGGTGTCACCGGGCCAGTTCATCCCCATCGCAGAAGAATCGGGCCTGATCCGAGAAATCGGCAAATGGGTCATGGTCCAGGCCACCTGGCAGAACGCCCAATGGCATGCGCAGGGGCTGCAAATCGTGCCGGTGGCCGTCAACCTGTCGCTGGCCCAATTCAAGGACGAAGGGCTGCGTGACAACGTGCTGCAAGCATTGCGCGAAAGCGGTCTGCCCGCGCACATGCTGGAGCTGGAGTTGACAGAAAGCGTGGCCATGGCAGATTCGGAGCGCACCATTGCAACCATCGCCTCGCTCAAGCGCCTGGGGGTGACCCTGTCGATTGACGACTTTGGCACCGGCTATTCCAGCCTGAGCTACCTCAAGCGCTACGCCGTCGACAAGCTGAAGGTGGACCAGTCCTTCGTACGCGGTCTGAATTTTGATCCGCACGACGAAGCCATTGTCTGCACCGTGATCAACCTGGCCAAGAGCATGGGGCTCAAGACCATCGCAGAAGGGGTCGAGACCGCTGAGCAGCTGGACTTCCTGCGCGCCAATGGTTGCGATGAGTTCCAGGGCTACTTCTTCAGCCGCCCCGTTGCGCCGGACCAGTTGGCGTTGATGTTGCGCCCCATCGAGGAGCTTGCCTCGGCCTAAGCGCCCCCGTCTGTGTCATGAGAAGCCCTATGGCTGGCAAGGAGTAGTCCGTGCGAGGTATGGACCTCTTTGATAGATCCATCAAAAATACATCTATCGATTCACGCCACTGAGAGGTTTTCATGTCCCATCCCCACCTGCATCTGTCTCCCTCGGGTCTGTATCCCTTTGACGCCCGCGGCATTGCCAAGCGCTTCCGCCATGCGGCCATCTTCGGGGCCCTGGACGCCCTGCAATCCGGCGAGACCATGCGTTTCGTGAACGACCATGATCCCCTGCCCCTGCTGGACCAATTGCGTGCCCGCTATGGCGACCGCGTTACCATCGAGTACAAGCAACGCGAACCCGGCGCGATCATGATCGACTTCGCCGTGGTCTGATTTCACCCTGTTCATCCTCGTGCCTACGGATTCATTGCCCTCCAACGCCGAATCGCCCCACCTCCGGGGTGATTTGGTCATCTGGCTCGTCATCCTGGCCGAACTCCTGACCTTCGGCATCTTCTTTCTGGCCTATGCCTTCAAACGCGTGGGTCAGGTGGCGCTGTTCAATGCGTCGCAGCAGACCCTGGACCTGCATGCCGGAGTCGTCAACACGGTCCTGCTGATTTCAGGCAGCTGGTGCGTGGCCCGTGCGGTGCATGCGGTACGGCACGACAAGACCACCCAAGGCACGCGCTGGCTGGTCGGGGCCCTGGTGTGCGGTGCAGGCTTTCTGACTTTGAAGAGCATCGAATACGCGCACAAGCTGAACGCCGGCATCGATGTCTCGACCAACGACTTCTATTTGTTCTACTACATGCTGACGGGGTTTCACTTCCTGCATGTGGTGGTGGGCATGGTCATGCTGAGCCTGCTGTGCTTCTTCAATGCACGCGGGCATTACGGCTCTGACAACACCCATTCCCTGGAAACGGGTGCTGCTTTCTGGCATCTGGTTGACCTGTTGTGGATCATCCTGTTCCCGCTGGTCTATGTGATGCGATGAAAGGCTTCACCATGTGGCTCAGCAACCCACTCAACCGCATCTGGCTGTTCTTGTTGGCCGCCACCCTGGTCACCTTCAGCCTGGGTGAAAGCGGCCTGGCTGGGCGCGCCGGCGTCGCATCTTTGTTGGTGATGTTTGGCTTGGCCTACACCAAGGGCATCTTGGTGATCCTGGACTTCATGGAGCTGCGCCACGCGCCTTTGTTGTGGCGGGTGCTCCTGATCGGCTGGCTGACGCTGGTCGTCGCGGCCATTGGGCTGGCCTGGTGGTTGGGCCTGCGAGCCAGCTGATTTAACTTATTCCGGCCGGTCCAGCTTGGTGGACAACATGATGGTCGAGAAGGTGTCGATCACGCCCTGCACATTGCGGATGCGGTCGATCACGGCATCCAGCTCTTGCGTCGAATCGGTCACCAGCATGGCGCACAAATCGTAGCGGCCACTGACCGAATACAGCTTGGTGATCTCGTGGCGTTTGCCCAACTCGCGCACCACCACGGATTCGTGCCGCGACTCGATTGAGATCAGCACCATGGCCCGGATCGCATGGGGCCCCCGAGTGCTGCTGACGCTGACGGTATAGCCGGTGATCACGCCGGCGTCTTCCAGAGCTTTGAGACGCAACTGCGCCGTGCTGCGTGCACACCCCAGTGCCTTGGCGAGGTTGACCAAGGGCAGACGGCCGTTGACCTTGAGCAGCTCAATGAGCTGGTGATCCAGGGCATCCAGATTGGGCTGGGTGGGGGCCTTGGCCAGGGTCTTGATGGATGGCTTGCTCATTTGGCCATTATTGGCGTCACTCTGACTGATTTCAAGCTCATATCTCAGTCATTTTGCGCGTTTTCATCGGCACAGGTTCTTCATAGACTGAAAGCGTGAACAGCAGTTGGAGGTTCACCATGCTGCAGATCCTCGAAGCCCCTGTGTCTGTGCAGACCCCACCCTGCTCGACCCAGCCCAAAAAGCTCCTGACCTGGGAGGCCCTGCAAGCCTACGACCCCGAGAGCGAATCCTGGCAAAAGCAGTTTGCACGCCGCTACACCCATCACTCCGAACTGATGGGCATCCTCCACAAGGTCGAAGATGTGGACGACACGGTGTACGCGAAGTTCGCGATCTCGGTCACGCCCTACATGGCGCAGCTGATGGACCGCAACGACCCCAACTGCCCCATCCGCCTGCAATACCTGCCCTCTTTCCATGAGCAGACTCAAGCTGGCTTTGCCACCATGCTGGACGAGTTGGGCGAAGAAAAAGACACCATCCCCGGGACCAGCGTGGTGCACCGCTACCCTCGGCGTGTGCTCTTTCTGGTCAGCAACACCTGTGCCGCCTTGTGCCGCTTCTGCACACGCAAGCGCATGGTGTCGCAGCCCTCTGGGTCGGTGCACAAGGATGAGATCGAAGCCTCGATCGACTACATCGCCAGCAACAAGCACATCGAAGACGTGCTGCTGTCGGGCGGTGACCCATTGACCTTCACCGACGAGCGCCTGGACGAGATCCTCAGCGCCATCCGCACCCGTGCCCCCCATGTGCGCTTCTTGCGCATTGGCTCGCGCATGGTGGTGCAACTGCCCACCCGCATCACGCCCGAACTGTGCGCCGTGCTCGAAAAGAACCGCGTGCAGATGGTCAACATCCACATCAACCACCACAAAGAGATCACGCCCCTGCTGCGCCAACGTGTGAAGATGCTGCAAAAGGCCGGGATCATGATGGGCCTGCAAAGCGTGTGCCTCAAAGGCGTGAACGACAGCGTGGAAGTGATGCGCGAGTTGTTCATGCAAGCCGTCGAGATGGGCGTGCGGCCCTACTACGTCTACTCGACCGACATGGTGGAAGGGGCGCACCACTTCATCGTCTCGCACCGTCGCATGCTGGAGCTGTATGAAGGCTTGCGCGGCTGGATCAGCGGGCCCGCCGTGCCCACTTTCATCGTCGACGGTCTGGGTGGTTTGGGCAAGCTGCCCATCATCCCCACCTATGTGCGCGAAGAAGCCTTGCCCGATGGCAGCGGCACCACCATCCATTGCCGCAACTATGCGGGCAAGACGGTTGAGATGCCAGGCTTGGGGCAGCACTTCAGCTTGCCAACGAAAAGCAACTGATGTGCCGGGAGCATGACCATGTCTTCCAGCCAAACCGCATCACCTCTCGCTGCGCCTGCTCGCCACGGCTGCCCTTATGGCACCCACAGGGTGAAATCGCCCCCAGGCGCCCTGCCCCAGCCCGCCTGGCAGGTCGACAACACCATGACGATCTGCGACAACGAGATCCTGATCGATGTGCAGGCTCTCAATGTCGACGCGGCCAGCTTCACGCAGATCAAGCAAGCAGCACAAGGCGATGTCGATCGCATCGCGGCGACGTTGATGGACATCGTGGCGCAACGCGGCAAGTTGCACAACCCTGCAACCGGATCAGGCGGGATGCTCATTGGCCGAGTCGCTGCCATTGGGGCGGCATTGGCAGGCCGCATCGATTTGACCGTAGGCGACAAGATCGCCACGCTGGTGTCCTTGTCTCTCACGCCCCTTCGCATTGACCAGATCCATCACATTCACCTGGACAAGGACCAAGTTGACATCAGCGGCCAAGCCATCTTGTTTGAAAGTGGCCTGTACGCCAAGCTGCCGCACGACATCCCCGAAAAGGTCGCACTGGCCATGTTGGACGTGTGCGGCGCACCAGCTCAGACGGCTCGCCTGGTCTACCCGGGCGACACGGTGGTGGTGGTGGGAGGAGGCGGCAAGTCAGGCACGCTGTGCATCTATGAAGCCAAGAAGCGCGCTGGCGCGAATGGATGCGTGATTGGCGTTTCTCCGTTTGAGGACGACTGCCAACGCATGCGGAAATTGGGTTGGGCCGACCATGCCTTGCAGGTCGATGCGACCGACGCCGTGGCCATGTTCAAGGCCATCTCTGAACTGACAAAAGGCAAGCTGGCCGATGTGGTCATCAACTGCGTCAACCTACCCCAGACGGAGATGGGCAGCATTTTGGCCACCAAAGACCGGGGCACGGTCTACTTCTTTTCGATGGCCACCAGCTTCACGTCAGCCTCTTTAGGGGCAGAAGGCGTGGGCAAAGACATCGACATGTTGATGGGCAACGGGTATGCCCAAGGCCACGCCGAGCATGCCCTGTCTCTGTTGCGCGAGTCGACCAAGTTGCGCCATCTGTTTGAGACACGCTACGTGTGAAGGGCGAGACCATGATGTTCGCCCACGCTACCAAAAGCAGCCCATCAAAGGGACAAGCTTGCCCTTTGTGGCAAGGCATCACCGCACGCCAATTGCAGACGGTGGCCGTGATGGGCATGACCAAGAACACGGGCAAGACGGTGTGCCTGAACCACCTTCTCGACCAAGCCCATGACGCGGGTCGATCAGTGGGCCTGACCTCCATTGGCCGCGATGGCGAAGAGCGCGATCAGGTCTTCTTCATCCCCAAACCGCCAGTCAAAGTCCACCCAGGCTGCCTGGTCGCCACGGCTCGCGACACGCTCTTGCGTGCCAAGGTGCGCACCGAGCATGTCGGGCCCACGGGCGTGGACAGCCCCATGGGCGAGATCGTCATCGTCAAGGCCATGGAAGCGGGCGACATGGAAGTCGCTGGTGCTTCACGGGGTCGCGATCAGCACAAGGTCATCGCCCTGCTCAAGCAATGCGGTTCGCAGGTCGTGTTCCTCGACGGCGCATTGGGCCGCAGCCACCATGCCTCGCCTGCCATGGCCGATGGCGTGGTGCTGGCCACCGGAGCCGCCATTGGGGGCAGCATGGACGATGTGCTGCGCAAGACACGAGACCGACTGGCCATCCTGAGCATCGCACCCGCGCCCACGCATCTCGCCCAGCAAGTTCAGGCCGTCTTTGATTGCGGGGCCGTGGGCGTCTGGCACCGCGATGGCACGTGCTTGTTCAACGAGCCCATAGCCACACTCAGTGCCGCATCGGCCTTGCTATCTTTGCGCGCCGATGACATCGGCCTCTTGGCCTTGCCTGGCGCAGTAGGCAAGCTGCTGTGGCAAGCCGTGCAGACCTTGCTGAGTCGACACCCCGGTCTCAACGTCGTCGTGGCCGATGGCACCAAGCTGTTCATCGATGCGCTGGATCTGGTGACGTTTGAACGCCAAGGCGGGCGCCTGTACGCCCTGCGCGGCATCCAACTGATTGGTGTCGCACTGAACCCGTTTTCGCCTTTCGGCGGCAGCTTTGATGCACCCACGTTTCTGGCTCAAGCTCAAACGGCCTTGAGCCCGCATGTGGTCACCGATGTGATGCTGGTGACCGAGGGACCCGATCATCGCCATGCCCATGCAGCACAGAGGGAGGAATCATGAGCCGCCTCACCTTGGATTCAACCCAGATCGGCCGCGCCCGTGAATCGGCACGTCGCATCGCCCGCCAGGTGTATGACGATATGCACGGTTACACCACCACCTCGGTAGAGCGCGCCACCTTGCGCTTGATGGGCGTCGATGGGGTGGACGAGAACCAGGTGCCCCTACCCAACAGACTGGTCAGCCACCTGCAAGATCAAGGGCTGTTGCAGCATGGCGCGGCCTCCATCGTGGCAGGCGCGATGATCGAACATGACTTGAGCATCCAACAAGTAGCCCAAGCCGTGGCCGCAGGTCAGTTGGCTCTGCATCGCCCGGCGAACGAAGCCGTTGCAAGGCAGGCTGCCCGTGACCTGGCCCAGCGCATGTGCAGCCACATTGCACAGCACCGTGCCACCCGCGACGCCGCCATCGCACAAGGGGGAGAAGCACCCACGCCCTGGCTGTACCTGATCGTGGCCACCGGCAACATCCACGAAGACATCGTCCAGGCCCGCGCCGCAGCCGAGCAAGGCGCCGACATCATCGCCGTGATCCGCTCAACCGGCCAGAGCCTGCTGGACTACGTGCCCTATGGCGCTACCACCGAAGGCTTTGGCGGCACCTATGCCACGCAAGAGAACTTCCGACTCATGCGCGCGGCCCTGGACGAAGTGGGCGCCAAGATCGGCCGCTACATCCGCCTGACCAATTACTGCTCGGGCCTGTGCATGCCCGAGATCGCCGCCATGGGTGCTATGGAGCGGCTGGACATGATGCTCAACGACTCGATGTACGGCATCATCTTCCGCGACATCAACATGCAGCGCACCTTCATTGACCAGTTCTTCTCGCGCATGGTCAACGGCTACGCCGGCATCATCATCAACACGGGCGAAGACAACTACCTCACCACCGCCGATGCCTATGAGGCTGCCCACACCGTGCTGGCCTCGCAGCTGATCAACGAGCAGTTTGCCTACCTGTCTGGCCTGAAGCCCGATCAGATGGGACTGGGCCACGCGTTTGAAATCAACCCTGCTTTAGAAAACGGCTTCTTGTGGGAGTTGGCCCACGCGCAGCTGATCCGCCAGGTCTTCCCGCAAGCCAGTTTGAAGTACATGCCGCCCACCAAGCACATGACCGGCAACATCTTCAAAGGCCATGTCCAAGATGCACTGTTCAATGTCGTGAGCGTGCTGACCCAACAGAACATCCACCTACTGGGCATGATGACCGAGGCCATCCACACCCCCTTCATCCAAGATCGATTTCTGGCGATTCAAAACGCCCGGTATGTGTTTGGCACCATGCGCGATCTGCATGACGAGATCAGCTTCAAGCCCGGAGGCCAGATCGAGCAGCGCGCGCAGCAAGTGCTTGCCGAAACCACCGAACTGCTCGCTCACATTGAGCAAACCGGCCTGCCCGCCGCCATTGCCCAAGGCACGTTTGCCGACATCTCGCGCACGCTCTCCGGCGGCAAGGGCCTGGACGGCGTCATTGCCAAAGCCGACGACTACGACAACCCCTTCCCGGCCTTGATGCTGCCCAGCGCGAATGAGGAGCAACCATCATGAGCGAATCAACACCCCGGTGGATCAAACCTTACGGCGACACCTTGGGCGATGGCCGTGTGCAGTTGTCTTTCACCCTGCCCTTGGCGCTGGACGAGAACAGCAAAGAAGCCGCCCGCCAATTCGCTCTGCAAATGGGTTTGACCGAGCCGGCCGTGGTGCACAGCGAAGCCATGGGGCCGGCCTTCTCGTTTTACGTGCTCTACGGTCAATGCCCGCATCGCGTCGACATGAGCCGCATCAAAATCGCCAAGCCTGAATTCGAAGTGCTGGACAAAGACGCCATCAACCACAAGATTGCCCAAATCATGGGTCGCAAGATGGTGGTGGTCGGCGCGTGCATCGAGACCGACGCCCACACCGTCGGCATCGACGCCATCATGAACATGAAGGGCTACAACGGCCACAAGGGCCTGGAGAGTTACCACGAGATCCACGCCATCAACATGGGCGCTCAGGTGGACTCGGAAGAGTTGGTATCCCGCGCGATTGCTGAGCACGCTGACGTGATCCTTGTCTCTCAAGTGGTCACACAAAAGAACATCCACCTGGATAACCTCACACGCCTGTCAGACATTTTGGAGGCGGAGGGCCTGCGCGAGCGCATCATCCTGATTGTCGGCGGCCCTCGGATCAGCCATGAGCTGGCCAAAGAACTGGGCTACGACGCCGGCTTCGGCCCCGGATGCTATGCCGAGAACGTGGCCTCGTTTGCCATTGACGAATGGGCCCGACGTCATGCCCCCGATCCTGTTTGAGACAGCCTGAAGGAGATCGACATGGACACCCACATCACCAGTCTGATCCGCGTGCGCATGGGCGCGCACGACGCACACTACGCCGGCAACCTGGTCGACGGCGCCAAGATGCTGCAGTTGTTTGGCGACGTGGCCACCGAACTGCTCATTCGCAGCGATGGCGATGAGGGCCTGTTCGTGGCCTACGACAGCGTGGAGTTTCTGGCGCCCGTGCGCAGTGGCGATTACATCGAGGCGTATGGTCACATCGAGTTCAAGAGCAAGACCGCACGCAAGATGGTGTTCGAGGCCCGCAAGGTCATCAGCGCGGTCGACGTAGTGGGGCAGCCCTCCGCCTGCGATGTGCTGCCCGAACCCGTGGTGGTATGCCGTGCATCCGGCACCTGCGTGGTCCCCGCTGATTGCCAGCGCGTGAGTCATCCACACCATGAGGGGTCCACATGATGGACAAACTCATCATCACTGCTGCGCTGACGGGGGCAGAGGTCACCCGCGAGCAACAACCCGCGCTGCCCATCAGCCCCGAAGAAATCGGCATCGCAGCAGCAGAGTGTGCAGAGGCTGGAGCCAGCATCGTGCATGTCCACGCACGCAACCCCGATGGCTCGCCCACGCAAGACAAAGAGATCTATCGACAGATCATCGCGGAGGTCAAAAAGCGTTGCGACGTGATCGTGCAGGTGTCCACCGGAGGGGCTGTTGGCATGACACCTCAAGAGCGCTTGGCACCGGTGTCATTGAAACCCGAGATGGCCACCCTGTCGATGGGATCGGTGAACTTTGGCAACGATGTCTTCATCAACTATCCGGCCGACATGGAGCTGTTTGCGCGTGAGATGCAGGCGCAAGGTGTGAAGACAGAGCTGGAGATTTTTGACAGCGGCATGCTGGCCACCGCCAAGCGCTGGTTGGCCAAAGGCTTGTTGAGCCGCCCGGCACACATTGACTTGGTATTGGGGGTGCCCGGAGGCATGCCTGGGACGCCTCAAGCTTTGATGTATTTGTTATCTGAGCTGCCCACTGACTGCACTTGGGGCGTGACCGGCATCGGCGCGGCACAACTGCCCATGGCGACGTTGGGCGTCATGCTGGGCGGCCATGTGCGCGTGGGGTTTGAAGACAACATCTACTACCGCAAGGGAGAGCTGGCTGTGAGCAATGCGCAATTGGTTGCTAGGGTGGGGCGTATTGCGGGGGAATTGGAGCGTGCAGTTGCAACACCTAAAGAAGCACGTGCCATCTTAGAAATTTGAATCAGTTGGCTCGGCCCCAGACAGAATCTTTTCATAGACAGCCCAGAGGAACTCACATATCCCGCGATTCTGACTTTGGCCGTCTAAGCAATCCTAGATGACCTCCACGACTTCGCCTCGCTTGTGTAGATAGATCAATTGATCTTCCATATGACTGGGGTTTGGATATCTGCATCCAATTCGCGGTAGGGTAGAAACTCAATGCGCGCGGGTCGATCCACTCGCCATGCACGCCCGAAAACCTCTTGCTCGCCGCTGCAAATCATTCCCTTCTTCGCATTCACGAAAACGAACCGGAAGGTATCCATACCATCGCTCTCCAACAAAGCGTTGCCCGCCTGGACCTTCAATTCCTGTTTGTATGACCCTCGATAAATCATTTGATTGGTTTTCTTGGATGTCATGAAGATGTGAACATCGTCCATGGCTGCGGGCGCAAGATTGAACTGAATCTCGACGGGAACAGTGCGCTCACCGTGAGCCGGCTGATACATCTGACGGGCGGATTCATCTTCAATCACTAGGAGGACCTTTTCAGGTGGCGCGTCCATGCAGTTCAGTGCCCTCAATGTGTTTTTCATGTGTTCCTTCACAATCAATGAGCCACCAAAGCCGATGGACGCGACAAGCAGCAATACAGCAAATACCCAAAATGTCTTACGCTTCATTGGTTTCATAGATGAACGGATGCCAGATCCTGCCGAAGCCGCTGGCCTTGTCTAAAACGAAAGATTTCCATGTGTCAATTCCGCATGAGTGAAACGCCGGTCACGCTGTTCACGAATCCCTGGACTATGCGATTCGCCTCACCTCTCTTTGCAAATTGGCACGTGCAGCAGCCTCCCACAACAAGCGCAGCGAGGGAGTGAAGTAGATGTGATCACGTTGCAAGAAGCTAGCGAGCACTTGAGCCCTGCCCTGCCGATAGAGCGCATCGGGAACCCAGGCATATTCTTGCGCGATCTGCTCAGCATAGCGGTCATACACATCAGCAGGGGCCGCCAGCACACTAAGATCCAGGTCCAGGAACAGCGCCGTGTCTGTGTCGCCATCCAGCCATTCGTGGCGCTGCGTTGCGCGCACCTTGCGAGCGACGGAGTCCACCAAATCAGTGGCACAACCCACTCGCTCAAATACCGCTCTGCCAGTTGTGCGTCTGCTCTTCGTTGTCATGCCTAGTGGTGTCGTAGACCGCATCATGAAACCAGATCGCTAACTTGATGATGACTGGGCCTCTGGCAAGTTGGAGGTGTTCGCTCAGATGCTGCAGCAACGCCTGGATGTGACCTAGCCCGTGATAGGCACGACTCGGTTCTTGATAGAACGGGGTCACAAAAGACTGAGCTTGGATGAGGGGCGAAGACATGTAATCAGATAGAAGTGATGCTGCAATCCTTAAGCCAGTAAGCACTTAATCACCAGCTCCTGCGCATGCAATGAGCCTGACAACAAAAGCACACCCCCCGCAGCACAGTGCGATTTCATCGGCGTTCTTTGCATTGTGGCTACTCACCTGCACTGCACCTACCCGTCGTTGTGAACATTGATGGGGTGGTCACCAATGATCATTCGATCTGCAGCTTTCCAACTCGAACGCGAACTGTCTTTGTCGCATCCCCATATTTGGGATGCATCAGCCATGTCAACTGAAATTCGCTCGGATTACCAATCACCCCAAGAACAACATGAAGATCCGCACCTTGGTCGCTCGACAGCGCAATTGACTTGAGGCAACTTTGTATTTCAAATTCATCTCGCAGATACAAGCGATGAGCCTTACCCAATTCGACCAACAACAACTTGTCCTCTGTGCCTGCATCACAGAATCCCGCTCCGTTGGATTGCTTAGAAGGAACGGGCACTCCGCAAATGAAATATCGTCGACCATCTTGCTGAAAGTCACCACCACCGACCACGACCAGATTGGTCACCCCAACAACCGCTCTCTGCAAAGATGCAGCAAACGCAACGGGATAAGACAGCCCAGAACAAGTGTCAACGCTGCGAACTCTCCCGCTTGAATGGAGGGAAACGGAAACGCATGACTGCGGTTCGGCGTACACAGGCACCGTCGCTAACCGTGAAGCGAAAATCAAGGTGACTCTGTGCAAAGCAAAATCTGAAATTGAGTCAAATGCAGCCCTGAGCACCAATGTCAGATCGCAATTTGCTGCGATATCGTCAGCCCTATCAGGGGCTCCTCAACGCTTCTAAAGCGCCTGAATGTCCAATGCGTTCCTGCAAACCGCATGCAAACAACGATGCTCATACCTAACTAATCACAAATGGACCATTCCCAGCGATTTCCCTTTTCAATCCAGGGCACTTGCACAACATGGACATCGTTTTCGTTGCGCTTCATACAAAAGTTCGCCTTGAAGTTGTAGGCGCGTTGCTCATGTGTTTCCGCAGTCCATGCATACACAAGGATATCGGCCTCATAACGCCTGCCGGGAACCAACGGCGAAGGCTGCTTGATCTCAGAGGCCTTGGGATATTGAATGCCGTACCGAAGACATTGAACCGAGCGCAAATACTCACCACCATCTTGTGCGATCGGGAACGTGACTTCCCATACCGGGCGGACCCCGCGTTCAGTTCTTTCGTGCACCTCAATGCCAGCCAACTCCAGCACGGAAGCCTTGGGAAAATTAACGGAGAAGCAAGGCTGCCCATCCATCTGACTGATGCCCGCCTCCTGCGCTCGGTGGTCTACTGCAGTACACGCGGTATGAGCACAAGCCAGAACGAAGCAAGCAATATGGTTAGCAAACTTACTCATTCCGTTGTCTTCGGCAAATGTTCTTGATCTTTCGGGTTTTGCAAGAAATCCTGCAAAACAGCCGTCAACAACGATGAAGCGCGAGGGTCATTTCTATACTTTGACTCTCTCATCAACCGTTGTGCCCCCTTAACCACCACCAAATAGTAATCTTCAGCAATGTTACCTTGCGCTTCCATGTTGAAATCACAGAAGCGCGCACCCTTTCCAAGGGTGTATGCGTATTTCATGTTTGGACGCGGCCCTCTTATCAATTTGACCCAATAGCCACGTTGATACTGCCAAACATGAGTCATCTCGTGGATAAACCACCCCTGATCGCCAACGCTCTCCAATGAGTAGTCTTCTTTGAAGTGCCTCCCAGGAAAATACATTTCGCCATTCGGGGTCACCGCCGTGTCTTCATCTTGAAAACCAAAAAATAGCCAGTACCCACCACGATGCACTTTGACAGACCTGTAATCAATACCTTCACCAAATACTGATTTGGCCATTGCGATCTCACCTGAGGTCAAGTTTCGCTCCCCCCCCTTTGGAGTCTCAACCTGCCTCACCGATTCGCCAACATCGTCGGAATTGGTCTGGATATCCTGCAACGGGATAACCAACGAATCACACGCCAAGTTCAGCCGCCCCAAGTGCAACGCACAGCACATCCTTGGTTTCGGATGCAGTTCAATTGACTTAATTCCAACCGGCCTTCCAGTGCTGACGCGCTCGGTCTTACCTTCCGCATTGGTCACCCCCTCGACGAACCTTCCGTTTTCTAAGGCCACCACATAGCTAACAAATGGGAAAGGCTTACCAAGCGAATCCAATATCTGCAACTGCTCATCAAAAAGGGACGCAAAGACGTCCTTCCTTACTGTCATATCCACGCCCGTCAGCGTAGAGGCTCCTATCAACTCATAGCGCTCCGCCACTTTTTAACCTCTCAAGATTTCAACTTGGACAGAATGCGGCCCGTCTGAGCTGATCACGTGCGTACGACCTTGTTCGTCTGTCACACCCGCCTCAACGGTCCCATCTTGCAATCGAAGCCTATACCGCTGATTCGGTATAGGCTTGCCTGTCGCCTGATTTCTGATGACAAAGGCTTCATCAAACAACTTCACCCGTGTATCCGGCAACGCGATCAACGAAGCGCCACCGCCCCCACCCGAACCCCAATCATGCGTAGCCCCCTTCACCGTCCAGTTGCCCGGACAGGTAAAGGTGAGGTCTCCCCCCTTGATCACAATAGCGGACTGCCCTGCTGACAAGGTGATGGAATCGCTCGCTTGAATGCGAATCTCATCCGTCGTACTCTGCACCGTGATCGCCTGATCAGCCCAGATCTGCTGCGCATCGGTATGCGCGCGCAAGCTCAAGCCGCCATTGGCGGTGATCGCCTTGATGCCCCCCGCGTGGGTATACAAACTGGTGGTCTGACCACTGACGCTGCTCAGCGTGTGCGCTGCCGTCAACTGCACATCACCCTGGACGGCGATGCTGGTGTCGTGCCCGCTGAACAAGCTGATGTTGGCCGGTGTGACAAAGGCCGCCGTGACAGGCGTGTCAAGGTGGATCAGTGGGTTGGCAAAGCGTTCAACCGGATCGCCCAAGGTGCGGCCATCGGCCTTCTTGGCCTCTTGCCCGTTGACCGTGCCGTCGTATCTGCCTTTGGCGGTCGGGCACATTGCATCGCTGTGGCAGGCCACCGCTTGCTGGGTATCAAAACCATGCAGGGCTTGCGCGCCTTGCTGCTGTGCGCTTTGGCTCAAGGCTTGCCCCAGTTGTTGTGCGGCTTTGAGCTGGGCCACTGCCTCTTGCGCATCCATTTGCGTGCTGCTCACGCTGCTGCCCTGTGCGCTGCGCGCAGACGTGGTCAACAGCAAGCCTTGCCCGGCCCGCACGATGGCCCAGCCATCGGTGTGGCCATAAAAGCCTTCGCCCAACCAGGCGCCGCGCTGGGCTTGGCCCGATCCACCTTGGCCACTGTGGGCAATGATGTGACCGAGGGTCAACTCAGACCAGCCGCCTTGGCTGCCGTGGGTGGCCAATCGCATGCGCAGCTGGCCTTGGCTGTCGTCCACCAACCATTGGCTGGCGCCGCCGCCATCCAGGTGCGGCATGTGCCAGCCGGATATGGCGCCAATGTGGTTGGCACCACTGTCCTCGCCCGCAGGCCAGGGCAGGTCATGCGGGCCGTTGTGCAGTTGGCCGACGATGATGGGGCGGTCGATGTCGCCGTCGACAAAATCCACCAGCACTTCGGTGCCCGCACGGGGTGTGAACACAGCGCCCCAGTTGGGGCCGGCCACGCCTTGGGCCACGCGCACCCAGGTACCGCTGGCGGCATCGCCCGGGGCATGGCCGGTGCGTTGACCGCCTTGAGTATCCGGGGCATTCAAGCCACCGGACAAGGGCCGCGCACCGCGCTGCCACGCAAACTGCACGCGAACGCGGCCATCGCGATCGGTCGTGACCGGATCGCCATTTGAAGTGACCACGATGGCGGTTTGGGGGCCAGGCGCAGTCGGCGCCATCGAAGGCAAAGGCACCAGGCGCACATCGGCCGGCACGGCGGTGAACTGGTTGCGGTAGCTGCCTTGATCCAGATCCGTCGTCTGCAGGATCTGAGCGGCTTCGGCACCCAGGTTGTTGGCGGCCTCGTGGGTGATCGCGATGACTTTGAATTGGTTGTCTGCGCCACCCTCGTACAAGCTGTGCTCGGTGATGGCCAGGCGCACGCCCTCTCGCAAGGTGCGCACCGCGCTGTGGCCTTGCGCCACGCGTTGGGTCAGGTCATGAGCCGCCATCCAGGCGCGGGCGCGTGCATCGGCCGCATCGCCACTGGCCTGCAGAGAGTCGGTCACACGGCCGTCGGCATAACGGCGCTCGCCGTGGCCGGCATAGCCTTCCAACGTAGGCACGTTGCCTTGTGGCGTGAGTGCAGACGCGTTGGCCGACACGCCGCTGACTTGGCGCTCGTCCCAAGCGCCCACAGTGACGGCGTTGGGGCCCACTTGCTGGCCCACGCTCCAAGCGGTGATCTTGTCTTCGCCCAAGCCACCAGCACCCCGTATATCAGTTCGGCCAAAGCGCAGGCTACCCACATCGGGCACATCGGCCAACTCATCAAAGATGACCAGCGTGTGCTGATTGGCTTCGTGCTCCAGGCGCCAGCTCCAGCCCTCTTGGGCCATCAGGCGTTGGGCAAAGGCCCAATCGGTTTCTCGATACTGAGTGGTCACAGCGCGCACAGGGCCGCCCTGCGTCACTTCAAATCGAAAGTTTGCGTGGGGGTAGGCCGCACACACCTGAGAGACGATGTCTTGCGTGTTCAGGTCTTGAAAGATGCGGGTGTCGCGGCGCTGCAGCAGCCAGTGAGTCCACGCTGCCAGGGTCAAGCGATAACGGGCCAGACCCCCATCGGCACCCAATTGCGCGGTCTGCACAACATGGCCGTGCCAGTGGCGCCAGCTGCCATCGGCCAATTGCAGCTTGAGGGTGGCGGTCTCGCCCGTCAGTGCCTTCAATGCCAGACCGGCTGAAGTGCTGACGCAATCGATGTCGGCCCACAGGGGCTCATGGGCGTGCACGGCCTCACGCACGCTGCAGCGCTCGACCACCAAGGTGCCTGAGGCCAGCGCGGTTTCCAGTTGCAGCAGACGGGTCTCTTGCCCCAAGGTCAGGGCCGCACGCAATCTGGACAGCAGGTCACCCGTCAAGCCGTCGATCACGCCACGCCAATTCGAGAGCGCACCAGCCAGCGATTGCAACTGCGAGGGCACGCCCGGCCCTCCACCACCGCTCATGGGCACGGGAACAATCATCGGTCCACCTGAATTTATTTATTGGAAGGAATGCAACCTTCAATCATCAGGCAGACGCCCCTGGCGGCCACTCACCCGTTCAGGTGAAGTTGCAAGGAGTTGTTTCGGGTGCGCAGCTAGGGGACTCAGTCCTCGTGGTGCCCGCTTTGCTGCAAGCGCCACATGTCGGCGTATCGCCCGTTTTGCGCCAGCAGGCGGGCGTGGGTACCGCGCTCGATGATGCGCCCACCCTCCATCACCAAGATTTCATGCGCATGAACAACCGTCGATAAACGGTGCGCAATCACCAGCACGGTTTTGCCCTGCGCGACCGCGGCCAATTCAGCCTGGATGGCCCGCTCATTGGCCGAGTCGAGTGCCGACGTGGCCTCATCAAACACCAAAATCGGCGGGTTCTTGAGCAAGGTGCGGGCAATGGCCACGCGCTGCTTTTCGCCGCCCGACAGCTTCAGGCCGCGCTCGCCCACCACGGTCTCGTATCCCTTGGGGGTGCTGACGATGAAGTCGTGGATGCGAGCGGCTTGGGCGGCGGCCTCCACCTCCTGGCGTGTCGCCTCCGGGCGACCATAGGCGATGTTGTAAGCCACCGTGTCGTTGAACAAGACGGTGTCTTGCGGCACGATGCCGATGTTGCGGCGCAAGCTGTCTTGCGTCAGGCTGCGAATGTCATGACCATGCACATTGATGCGGCCGCCTTGCACGTCATAAAAGCGATACAGCAAACGGGCCAAGGTGGATTTGCCCGACCCCGAGGGGCCCACCACCGCCACGGTTTGCCCGGCCGGGATCTCGAAGCTGATGTCATGCAAGATCGGGCGGTCAGGTTCGTACGCAAACTGCACGTGGTCAAACCGCACCGCAGGCGGGCCCTTGAGCAACAGGGGCGAGGCATCCGGGGCATCGGCCACTTCGCGGTCGCGCTCCATCAAGGTGAACATCTTGTCCAGATCGGTCAGCGATTGTTTGATCTCGCGGTAGATCACCCCCAGGAAGTTCAGCGGGATGTAGAGCTGGATCATGAAGGCATTGACCATGACCAAGTCGCCCACTGTCATGCGCCCCACCACCACGCCTTGTGTGGCGCGCCACAGCATGATGATCAAGCCGACGGCGATGATGGTTTGTTGGCCCGTGTTCAGCAAGGACAAGGTTTGCTGGCTTTTCAGGCCGGCCTGGCGCAGTTTTTCGAGCGCCTCGTCGTACCGCCCGGCCTCAAATGCTTCGTTGTTGAAGTACTTGACCGTCTCGTAGTTGAGCAGAGAGTCGATCGCCCGCGAATGGGCTTTCGAATCGAGTTCATTCATCACCTTGCGATATTGCGTGCGCCATTGGGTGACGGACACCGTGAAGGTCACATACAGCACCAGCGCGGTCAACGTGATCCACGCAAAGGCCATGTCGAACTTGGTGGCCAGCAAGGTCAGCACCAGGGTCACTTCGATCAGGGTGGGGACGATGCTGTAGAGCGAGTACGAGATCAACGAATGCACCGCACGCGTGCCGCGCTCGATGTCGCGCGTCATGCCGCCGGTCTGGCGCTCCAGGTGAAAGCGCAGGCTCAAAGCGTGCAGGTGCGAGAACACCTTCAAAGAGATGGAGCGCGCCGCCCCTTCGGTGGCCTTGGCGAAGACCAGCTCTCGCAGCTCCGCAAACAGCGAGGTCGACAGGCGCAGCAAGCCATACGCGATCAACAACCCTGTGGGCACCACCAGCATGGCCTGGGCCGCAGTGGGATGGGGCGCCAGCCGGTCAACCAGGTCCTTGAGCAACAAGGGCACTCCCACGTTGGCCAGCTTCGCGCCGACCATGAAGCCCAAAGCCAGCATCACCCGCCATTTGTACTGCCACAGATAAGGCCAAAGGCGGGAGAGGGTTTCCCGGTCCGAGCGACTGGAAACCGTGGCAGAGTGCTGGATATCTGAACTGGATGTGTGTGCGTGGCGCCGCATTCTGAAACAATGCCTTGTCTGATCAAGAAGTAGATTGTCTGCCCGAATTGCCATGACCATTGTTCCTCGCCCCAATACCCTTTTGACACCCACTGATCTGCACCCGGAAATGGAGCTGGTCATGCGGGTCATGCCCATGCCAGAGGACACCAACGGCAATGGCGACATCTTTGGTGGCTGGATCATGGCTAAGATCGACCTGGGCGCTTGCGTGCTGCCGGCCCGCGTGGCCAAGGGCCGTGTGGCCACGGTGGCGGTCAATGAATTCGTGTTCCGCTCGGCGATGTCGGTGGGTGACCTGCTGTCCATCTATGCGCGCATCCAGAAGATCGGCAACACCTCCATCACCGTCCATGTCGAGGCCTGGGCCGAACGCAATCCGTCCGCCCCCTTCCTCGTCAAAGTGACCGAAGCAAACGTGACCTACGTCGCCATTGACGCCGAAGGCCGCCCGCGGCCGGTGCCCAAGGGCTGAGACGACGCACATGGACCTGGCACCTGTTTCCACGCTGGACTCGGCGCCCCGCGCCCTGCAAGGGCAGGGCTGGGCGCTGTTGAGCGCCGAAACCTTGCTGCCTTGGGTCGGCATGCCCCCGGAGACCGCACAGGCGCTGCATGAAAGCTGGAACCAGCTCCCTGCCGACACGCATCTGCGCGACGGGGGCCATTACCGCTTTCGTCGCCATGACAGCTATGTGCTGGACAACGCCAGCGGGGCGCTGACCCAGGTGCCGCACCGGGCGCATTGGCAGCCGGTGATCTACAACGCCCTGCACGGCGGGTTTGAACGCTGGTTCGAGCCGATCGATCCGAAGGTGTCGCTGCACCCCGCGTGGCAATCCTTGATTCGCCACCTGGGCCAGCTGCTCGCGCAAGTCAAAGCCGTGCCGCAGTGGTTCATCGAGGCCCACCAATTTCGGGTGGACACGACGGGGGGCATCGGCCGCCCCACCCCTGAGGGCGCACACCGCGATGGCGTCGACTTTGTGGCCGTGCTGATGCTGGGACGCCATCAGATCAAAGGGGGCGAGACGCGCGTTTTTGAGGCCGACGGCCCGCGCGGGGTGCGGTTCACGTTGACCGAGCCCTGGAGCGCCCTGCTACTGGACGATGAACGCGTGATCCATGAATCCACGCCGATCCAGCCCCTGGCGGACCATGGCTGGCGAGACACCCTGGTGCTGACCTTCAGGCAACACGGGTTTCAAGGCCCCGCCGGGGCCTGAACGGTCACGGGCGGCAGCTCGAATCGTTGGACACCCGGGTGGCGATCAACTGGCCACTGTTGTTGTAGGCCTTGCCGCGCACCTCAATGCACTGGTTGTCGACCACCGGCACGCCACCGGACACGGCCGTTGTGTAGGCCACAGACACCCCGCGCACCGTCAACTGGGTCAGAGAGGCGGCCGAGGCGCGGCCATGCAACTCGACCTCGCCGTCGTCGATGTCGGACTGGGTTTCTTCTTCGACCGCCGTGGCCACCAAGACCCCGTTGACCATCTTGCCTTCGACTTCCACCCGCACGCCATCGGCCAAGGTTCCGGGCTTGCTGGCCGATGAGGCATCCACCGTCACGCCATTGACCACGAAGTGGTTCGGATTGGTCCACTCCGCGATCAAGCCCCTGATGCGCGCCACATTGCTGTTCAGTACGGCTGCACCTGCTCGCTTGAGCTTGAAGAGTTGAATGGGCGAGGTCAACGGCTGAGGCTGCCGCCACCAGACACGCACCAGTGCACCATTGCGCAACCCATCAGGGATCGAGATGGCGCCACCATATCGGAAGGTGTGGTCACCTAGGTCAAACTGTTGCTGCCCGGTGTCGAGATTCCGCACCACACCAGCGGCCTTGTAGAGCTCTGGAGGCGATGACAATTTATCAATCCGGGTGGCCGTGTATCCCGTTGCAGACACCAAACCATAGACGGCGACGTAATCGCCGGGATTTACCGCCTCTGACAAAACCGTCTTGCTGTCGATATCGATCTGGTGTCCGAACAAAGTGATACTCGCTCCTGCAGACCCTGAAGGAATCCCGACCCGCCCGATGAAATCACTGACCACCCTCACCGAAGTCGCGACGGCTGAATCGGCCTGCGCGCCCGATCCCGCGGTGATGACCGAGCCTTGCACTTCCACGAACATGCCCAGCTTCAGGCCGGACCGGTCGAAGCCCGCCGTCTCGTCATCGTCGGCCACGGTGGCCTCGTCGACGTCATAACGCACGCCGTTGACGATGATGGAGCCCAGCCCAGAGACCGGGCCGCTGGTGTAGGAGCCCGTTCCGCCACTGCCAACCCCATTGCTGGCGACGTTGGAGCCGCCACCACAACTGGTCAACAGCAACAGGCCCAACAACCAGCCTAACTTCTTGATCATGATGCGTCCTTGTCTTGCTCGTTGGCACGAGTCTCATGAAAGGTGAACAGGCCCAGGCGGACCCGCTGGTCGGCTTGCGCGCCACTTTGGCGGTCTGCGGCCATCCGCTGCTCCAGCAAGGACACCGCTTCGCTGAGCAGTTGCTTCCAGTACTCTCTTGCCAATTGACGCACCATCTCGACCGATTCGCGTGAGAGGTTGTCAGCAAAGACCGCCTGCTCGAAATGCGCCGACTTGTCGGCCAGCACATTGGTGACGGCGGCGTGCAGGTGATCCGACACGTTGTCTCGCAAAAAGGCCAGCATGCGCTGCCAGTCCCCCTTGGGGACAAAGCCCTGCTGCAGCAACATCACCGTGTCGGTGTCCGCGTCGATCTGCGCCATGCCCAGGCGAACGAGTTCGTCGAGCAGGCTGCGAGGATGCACGTCCTGCGTCACCGACCGGGCAAGGGTTTCAAAACTCGGCGCCAGGCCTTGGCGCGGCAAGGCTTTCGGCGCGCCCGACACGCCGTCTTCACAGTAATTGGGATCGGACAACCAGCGCGTGAACACCTCGGACGCGAGGGACACGGGCGCGGGCATGGGGCGGCCGGTGTCCGTTTCAGTCAAACGGGTAACCTCCCGCCGATTGATGCCCGTGGCGGTGCTGATGCGACTGACCAGTCGATGCGGCGCATGGCCTGCGGCCACCTGGGCATCGCGTGCCGCGCGCACATAGGCGCGTTTGAGCGCCTCTTCCGCGCCGGAAAACGCCAGGCCCTTGGCCACCGCGAGTTGCGCCAAGGGCGTCATGACCGCTTGCAGCACATCCAGCAAGGCGTCCTGATCGGTGGGGGGGGCATTTTCAGGGTCGGACATCAGTTTCCAACAGCGACACAAGGGCTTGCACAAAATGTGCATACGAACCATTTTAAGGATTTACCGCCCGCTGCACCACCGCCTTTATCAGGGATGTCCTTGATCCAGGCTGAATTGCGGCATATGACCATCCTTTAGACTGGCCCGCATGCGCACCGCCCGCCCCCGCAACCACTGGACCGTCTGGCTCGCCGCCTGGGCGATCCTGCTGGGCGCGCTTGCTCCGTCGATGACGCATTGGCTGAACCAGCGTCAAGCCAGTCGGACGCTGCCCAGTGCGGCCATTTGCACCAGTGGCAAACACAAAGCGGCGAGCCGCAAGGGCGCCATGCCCGACGCCCCCGGTGCGTCCGGCCATTGCGGGTTTTGTTTGCCACACGACGGCGGACAGGGTTTGCCCCCCGTGGTGGCACTGAGCCTTCCGCCGCTGCCTTACGGCGCGGTCGAGCCGGCCCTGTTCCTGCAGGCCCCTGTGCGCCTGTTTGCCTGGGTCGCCGCACAGCCCAGGGCTCCGCCGCAGGTCTGACGTGCACCTCGGCCGGCTTAGCGCTGGCCGCTTCTCGCCGCCTTGCTGACCAGACGACCCTCGCTTGTCTGGCCCGACGCCGGCTTTGCATCGCCTTGACCTGTCGCGCTTCACCATGCCACGCCCCAACACGCCGTTTTCACCCCGTCCCCGTTTGACCCATCTCGCCAGCCTGCTGGCCCTCATCCCAGCATGCGGCTGGGCCGGCAGCGCCGCGGGCGAAGCCGAGTTGCCCGAAATCGTCGTCGCCGCGCCGCAAGCCGCCGGCGGGCTGCCCCGCAACCTCAGCGCCAACAGCTCGGGTTACAGCGCCCAAGAGATCTCCGAACAGGTCAACGTCATCAACACGGAAGACATCGTCAAGTACTCGCCCGACACGATGACCCGCAAACGCTACGTGGGCGACCGCAACGCCATCATCGAGACCCGCACGGCCAGCGTCACCTCCAGCGCCCGCTCGCTGGTGTATGCCGATGGCTTCCTGCTGTCCAACCTGCTGGGCAACAGCTTCAACTACCCACCCCGATGGGGCATGGTCTCGCCCGAAGAAATCAAACGGGTCGACTTCTTCTTTGGCCCCTACTCGGCCGCCTACGCCGGCAATTCGCTGGGCACCACGGTGATCATGACCACGCGGATGCCCCAGCAGTTCGAAGGCTCGGGCAAGGCGCAGTGGTTCCAGGAGGACTTCAGCCTGTACGGCCACAGCGCCAGCTTCAGTGGCAACAATGTGCAGGCCAGCGTGGGCAACAAGGTGGGCGGCTTGTCCTGGCTGCTGGGGATGAACCAGCTCAACAGCCAGGGGCACCCGATGCAATATGCGGTCGCCGAGGGCCCGGGCCAGACGCACACGAGCGGTACCGCCGTCACAGGCTTTGCGCAGGACACCAACCTGCTCGGCGCCCGTCGCCTGATATTAGGTGAAACCAGCCGCGACACCACGCATCAAAAGACCTTCAAACTCAAGCTGGCTTACGACTTCACGCCCACGCTCAAGGGCCGCTACTGGCTCAGCTCCTGGCAAAACGACTCGTTCAATGGTGCGACCAGCTACCTCCACGACGCAACCGGCAACACGGTCACTAGCGGCCGCATCTACGATGGCGTGAGCAAGGACTACACCATCGCCAGCAATGCGTTCTCGCAAAACGTGTGGGCGCAAACCCACTGGATGAACGCGCTGTCGCTCAAGTCCACCCTCTCGCCGCACACCGATTGGGAGCTCAACGCCACTTGGTACCGGATTGGTGAAGACAAGCAGCACACCAGCTTGCCCGATGGCCGCTGCGGCACGGGCACGACCACGCCAGGGTCCAGCGTCGGAACCTGCACCACCACCGGGGTAGGCCGCGCCACGAAGTACTTCGGCACCGAAGTCCAAAACCCCTATGGCGACGGCTGGCGCACGCTGGACTGGCGCTGGAATGTGCGCCCCCAGGCGGCCGACGGCCAGCACGACATCAGCGCGGGCTACCACTATGACCAATACCAGCTGGACTCGCGCAGCTATCTGACCAACGCGGGCGCCACCGGTGACAACTGGCGATATGCGACCCCTGCGGCCTTGCTGTCGGCGTCGCGCGGCAAGACTGAAACCCAGGCGGTCTACGCCCAGGATGCCTGGCGACTGGCGCCCAACTGGATGCTGACCCCGGGCCTGCGTGCCGAGGTCTGGAAGGCCTTCGACGGCAGCAACAGCGCCATCGTGGCCAACGGAACCAAGACGCAGAACGAGCTGTCCACGGCCCCTTATGCACCCCGCACCCAGAGTCTGGCCCTGTCGCCCAAGCTGGCCTTGCAAAGGGCCACCGATGACAACTGGATCTACCGCGCGGCCTTCGGGCGGGCCTACCGGTTCCCCACCGTGACGGAGCTGTTCCAGTCCCTGACCACGGGCGCCAGCATTAGCGTGAACAACCCGGATCTCAAGCCCGAGAGCACCAACAGCGCAGAACTCACCGCTGAGAAGTCGCTGGACAATGGCGCACTGCGCCTCTCGCTGTTCAACGAGAACCTGCACAACGCGCTGTACTCGCAGACCACCACCGTGGACGGCAGCAACGTCACTGCGATCACCAACATCGACCACGTTCGCACGCAGGGCGTGACCTGGGCCTTGCAACAGACCGATGTCGGCGTCAAAGGGTTGGACATGAACGCCAGCCTGACCTATGCGCGGGCACGCATCCTCAGGAACCGCATCGCCCCTGCCACCGAGGGCAAGGTCTATCCCGGCGTACCGGACTGGCGCGCTACCTGGGTGGGCACGTATCGCCCATCGGACAAGTGGGCAATCACCCTGGCCGCCCGCTACAGCGGCGACCAGAGCAACCGGCCCGACAACTTGGACATCAACCGCGACACCTACACGTCCAACAGCGCCTACCTCGTGGTGGACACGCGGGTCACCTGGACGCTGGACAAGCAAGTCAAGCTGGCATTGGGCATCGACAACCTCAACAACGAGACCTACTACGCCTACCATCCCATGCCCCAGCGAACCGTGCATGCCGAACTGCAAGCGCGCTTCTGATGGACAGTGAGAGCTAGGGATTGCCCACCACCTGGGCGATCGCTAGGCTGACTCTCATTGCGATCCACAGGGGCACGTATGTCCATTCAAGCCAGATTGCTCGGCGCGTTGCTTGCCGCTTTGATCGCGCTGGGGGGATGCGGCACCCCTGGCACGCAGTCGGTCGCGCCCCAGCCCCCCATGGTGGGCCCGGCCGTCAGCAATGCGCAGATCTGGCCCCACGAGCCGCTGGTGGTGTACTTCTCGGACCATGGCACGCAGGCCGAATCGCAGCGAACCGTCGCCATGAGCGACATCTCGTTTGCCAACCGCTATTCGTTCCAGGTCCAGCTGCGGTATCAGCTGGGTGCCGTCGGCTTTGAGGTACAGCAAGGTGGTCAGCCGCTTCCGATTCTGGCAGCTCGCACCAACACCAAGTCTCGGCCGACCCGGCTTGATCCGGTCACCCATCAACCCATTGAATGGGACTGGCCGCTGCCCGCCGACATGCGGCCGCGCGGCCAGCCGCCGCTGGACAAGTCCAGTTATTCGATCGAGGCGGTGAACACCTGCGCGGGCCACCTTGACCCCTCTGGGCAACCTTGTGCCTCACCCGGTGCCGTGCTGCTGCTGCACATCAGTCCGCCCGTGCAACCGGTGGCGCCCACCCATGGTCAGGTGTTCGAGTACACGCTGATCGAAAAAGGCCGGGGCAGCCAGGCAGGCGCCACTGCCCAGACCGTCATCCGAGCTGTCTACATTGAACCCAACCAGTGTGCGATTCGCAATCTGCTGTTGCAGCCCACCGTGGGAAAGGCCGGCGACGTGGGCAGCGCCGAGTTCGAAGCCACCGGCTGCCGGCGCGTCGCGCTGAAGGTCGGCCCCGACACCTTGTTTGACCGGGTCGCCCCCGTCTATGCCGACAACGTGATGGACAGCCGGCGCTTCTTGCTGCCCAAACAGCTGTCATTGAGTGCGTCGGTCACCGCGTTCGACTCGATGGGCAGGCCCGCGCCGGCACGCACGGGACGCATCCAGATCGACCCCTGCTCCATCAGCCCCACTCACCCCCAGTGCCCCGCCAATTGCACCGCCAACCCGGGTGACAGCCGCTGCCCACCCAACTGCAGCGCCACGCCATCCGACCCTCGCTGCCGGACCGCTTGCCCCCGCACTTCAGACAACCCGACTGGCGACTACCAGTCATGGGATACGGGCATGTACTGCGGCACCTTTCAGGTGATCCCGACCAAGTTGTTTGGCTGCACCTTTGCAGAAGCCCAACAAGCTTTCCCACCGCCCTTTGGATGCGTCTACACGACCATCACCGGCACGCCTGTCGGCGAATGCAGTTCAGGCATCCCCAAACAAAGTTTTGACATGTGCCTGTCGTGCACGCCGGCCGGTGGCACCGGGGCCTCATTCGAATACGCGGTGGTGCCTGATGCCTGCTCGTTCGAGCAAGCCAAGAACACGGCCATCGATTCGCGAAAGCCCCGCAGCTGCGGCTTCGTGCAAATGGGCACCTGCCCCTAGCCGGGCCGGCATCCGGACTCAGTCCCGATGCCAGTCCTTGCTGGACCACTGCCGGGTAGACTCGCGGGCCACCACCACGCGATTGCGGCCGGTGCGCTTGGCCTCGTACAGGCCCTCGTCGGCCCGCCCGATCACGTCGGCCCAGTCTTCTTCCGTGCTCTCGCTCTGCGCCAGACCAATGCTGACGGTCACGCGCAGCGCCTGGCCGGACGTCGTCACCGTCAACCGGCTCAGTTCGTGGCGCAAGCGCTCTGCAACGGCCTGCGCGCTTTGCAAGTCGGTGCTGCCCAAGACCACCAGAAATTCTTCGCCGCCAATGCGGCCTACCCGATCCGAGTCGCGCAACTGCGCCTTCAGGCAGCTGGCCACCGACCGCAGCACTTCGTCACCGACCGCATGGCCATGCTGGTCATTGATCGCCTTGAAAAGGTCCACATCGATCATCATCAGGCACACCGGCTGATGGACCTGTCGGCGGTCCTGATGCAGGCCGTCGAGGTAGGCCAGAATCGCGCGCCGATTGAGCAGGCCGGTCAAGGCATCGTGCTGGGCCAGATCGGCCAGGCGCGTCTCCAGCGCCTTGCGCTCGGTGATGTCCAGCAAGGTGCCCACCAGCCCGGTGACCTGGCCCTGCGCGTCGCGCAGCACCGCCTTGTAGAACATGACGTCACGCCGCTCGCCTGACGGCAACTGGATCTGCGCCTCATAGCGCTGCTCGCCCCCGGCGGCCATCAAGGCCTCGTCGGCATCAAAGTAGACCTGAGCCAGATCGTGCGGCGACAGGTCGAACACCGTCATACCCAGCAACTCGTCCGAGCGCTTGCCCATCACCTCGGTGAAGGCCTTGTTGCACCCCTGATAGACGCCCTGCCGGTCCTTGAAAAAGACGGGCACAGGCAAAGCGTCCAGCACCGACTGGACCAGATCGGGGGAGAGGTTGGAGATCAGCACTTGGAAAAATCGGGCCGGCGTTTTTCCATGATGGCCGACATCGCCTCTGTGGCAGCCGGCCCCCGGATCAGCTCTGAAAAATGGCGCCCTTCTTCCAGCATGACCGCTGACAGCGTGGGCTGATGCTGCTTCATCAAAGCCTTGGTGATGCACAAGGACGAGGCCGGCTTGGCAGCCAGCTTGGCCGCCTGGGCTTGCGCATACCCGTTGACCTCATGGGGCGGCAAGATGCGGTTGACCAGGCCCATGTCCAAGGCTTCTTCGGCGTAAAAGGGTTCGCCCAACATCAGCTTCTCAGCCGCGCGGTGGTAACCCACCAGGTTTTGCAGCAACAGGCTGGAACCCGCCTCCGGGCATGCGCCCAGATTCACGAAGGGCATGCTGAAGGCGGCGTTGTCGCCCGCGTAGATCAGGTCACAGTGCAAGAGCATGGTGGTGCCCACGCCCACAGCCGGGCCGCAGACCGCCGCGATCAGGGGCTTGGGAAACGTGCGCAAGACCTCAAGAAAGCGGAACACCGGCACGTCGCGCCCTTTGTCCGCATCGGGCGGGTTTTGCAAGAAGTCGATCAGGTCGTTACCGGCAGTGAAGACGTCCACCGCGCCTTGGAACACGGCCACGCGGATGGCCTCGTCCTGCGCCGCCTGCTCCAGCGCATCCGACAAGGCGGTGTACATGCTGCTCAGGATCGCGTTTTTCTTGTCCACGCGGTTGAAGGTCAGGGTCAGGACACCGTTTTCACGGTGCTGCAGGATGTAATCGGTCATGTCTGTCTCCTCATGGTTCGGCGCCGATCCAGGCCAACGCCCGGGGCCACAGCGATGGGGCGGACGAGGCCTTGAACAAGCCAAAGTGCCCCACACGCGCCAATCCCACATCTTGCGGGCGGATGGTCTCGAACTGCACGCGGGCATTCGCATACAGGTGATACAAGCGCCGAATGCCCAGGGGTGAGAGCAACTCGTCGTCTTCGGCCAGCACAGCGAGAATCGGATTGCGCACTTTCGCATAATGCGCGCGCAGATGCGGGCCTTCTGCTCCCAAGTAGTCTGGGTGCAGGCACCACCGGCGCCACTGCCACATGGCTTGGGCCGGCAAATCGCCAATGGCGCCCAGGCGCTTGCCCGGGAAGTAACCGGCCAAGCCGACCGACACGGGCGCGAGCAGCCACCACAGCAAGGGCGCCTTGTTGCGCACCGCCGGTGCGTTGTAGCGCCAATACCCGTTGCCACTGGCCACCGTCACGACCTGGTCAAAGCGATCGGGGTGCTCCAGCCAGCCAAACAGCTGGCCACCCAGGCTGTGACCCAGGTAGGTTTGCGGCACGCCCATCCAGCGTTCATGAAAGTATGTGGCCGCGGCGGCCAGGTCTTGCGTGGCCCAGTCGGTGATGCTGGCATCAAACCCCTTGAGCCGCTTGGGGGCCGAGTCACCAATGCCCCGCAGATCAAACGTCATCACAGCCACTTGCCGCTCGGACAACCAGGTGGCAAACGCCTCATAAAAGCGCTGAGGCACGCCCATGGCCGACACCAGCAGCAGCGCTCTGCGCGGTTTGCCGGCTGGCGTGTACACGCGCGCGGCCAGACGGTAGCCATCGCGCGCCGGCAACTGAAGGGTCTCGCAAGCCATCAGGCCCCCAACCAAGGCAGACTGACCGACCACACGCGCGGCCCCGTCTTGGGATGAAAGAAGTGAAAGTGCCCGATGGCCTTCACACCCAGCTCACGCGGTTTGATGGTGACCCAGCGCAAGGCCGCCTGCGTGTAATGCGCGTGCACGGCCTTCACGCCCTCACGGCTGGCCAGCGCATCATCGGCCACCATGACCACCGTGATCGGCGTCTTGACACTGGCATAGGCCTCACGCACATGCGCGCCTTCACTCACAACGAAGTCTGGATGCTGACACCAGCGGCGCCACTGCGCCACCACACCACGCGGCAAGTCGCCCACAGCGCGCAAACGGCGCCCCGCAAAGTAGCCATTGAGGCGCACGCTGATGGGCACCAGCACGTTCCAGAAGAAGCCCATGCTGTAGCGCAGGGGGCGCGCCAGATGCGGCGTGTAGCCGCTGCCGCTACCCAGTGTGACCACCCGGTCGACCGCCGGATGAGCCGGCATCAAGCCAAACAAGATGCCGCCCATGCTGTGCCCGAACCAGGACAGGGGCAGCCCGGGGTGGGCGGCGGAGACCGCATTCATCATGGCCGGCGCATCCAGCTGCGCCCAATCGGTCAACTTGGCGCGATAGCCCTTGAGCGAGGCCGGCGCCGACTGCCCCATGCCCCGCCAGTCAAAGGTGTAGACCACGCAAGCCTGATCGGCCAGCCATTGGGCGTAGCGTTTGTAAAACGTCTGCGGCACGCCCAGCGCGGGCGCCAGGATCACGGCGCGTGACGGGGGGCGGCCCGGTCGGCCCTCCCGCTGCCCCGGCTCAAAGCGCGTGGCAACCAGGCTCTGGCCATCAGAGGTTTGAATCGTCAATGATTGCATGAGGACTCAAGTCAGACTGCAAAGGTAGTCTTCATAAAAAAAGCCCGCACAGTGGCGGGCTTTCGGATGGCAAAGGCGAAGGGCCTTTGATGGACGGATTACAGGCTGTCCACGCGCTCGAAGATGCCAGCAGCGCCTTGGCCCGAGCCAATGCACATGGTGACCATGCCGTACTTGCCGCCAGTGCGACGCAGGCCGTGAACCACGGTTGCAGCACGGATGGCACCGGTGGCGCCCAGGGGGTGACCCAGAGCGATCGCGCCGCCCATGGGGTTGACCTTGGCGCGGTCCAGCACGTAACCCTTGCTGTCCAGGTCCTTCAGAACGGCCAGAGATTGAGCAGCGAACGCTTCGTTCAGCTCGATCCAGTCCAGATCCGAGGCCTTCAGGCCGGCGTATTCCAGAGCCTTTGGAATGGCTTCGATCGGGCCGATACCCATGATTTCGGGAGGCACGCCCTTGACGGCGAACGCCACGAACTTGGCCAGCGGCTTCAGACCGTACTTCAGGCAAGCTTCCTTGGAAGCCAGGATCAGACAGCCAGCGCCGTCAGACGTTTGCGACGAGTTACCGGCCGTGACCGAACCCTTGGCAGCGAACACGGGACGCAGCTTGGCCAGACCTTCCACCGAAGTGTCAGGACGAGCGCCTTCGTCACGGTTCACGGTCTTGGTCTTGACCACGACTTCGCCTGTTTCCAGGTTAGGAACGCGTGTTTCGATGGTGATGGGGGTGGTTTCAGCGTCGAAGAAGCCAGCTTCTTGAGCGGCGATCGCACGACGGTGAGACTCAGCCGCGAAAGCGTCTTGATCAGCGCGAGAGATCTCCCACTTCTCAGCGACCTTCTCAGCGGTCATGCCCATGCCGTAGGCGATGCCCACGTTTTCGTCGAGGTTCACGACGGCTGGGTTGAACGAAGGCTTGGCACCGCCCATGGGAACCATGGACATCGATTCCACGCCACCGGCCAGCATGACTTCGGCTTCGCCCACGCGGATGCGGTCAGCAGCCATCGAAACGGCCGTGATACCGGCAGCGCAGAAGCGGTTGACCGTTGCGCCAGCCACAGTCTTGGGCAGACCGGACAGCAGCGCAGCGATCTTGGCCACGTTCATGCCTTGTTCGCCTTCAGGCATCGCGCAACCCACGATCGCGTCTTCGATGGCAGCAGGGTCCAGGGTCGGAACTTGAGCCAAGGCGTTCTTGATGGTGGCAACCAGCAGGTCGTCAGGACGGGTGTTCTTGAACATACCGCGACCAGACTTGCCGATCGGAGTACGGGTAGCGGCGACGACGTATACGTCACGAAGTTGTTTAGACATGTGTTGTCTCCAATCGATCAGTTGCGGACTGGCTTGCCAGTAGACAGCATGCCCATGATGCGCTCTTGCGTCTTGGGGTTGTCCAGCAGCGTGCAGAAGTGCTTGCGTTCCAGGGCGTGCAGGTATTCCTCGCTCACCAGGGTGCCCGCATCGACGTCACCGCCGGTCAGCACGTCAGCAATGCAAGAGCTGATGTAGTAGTCGTGGGCGGAGATGAAGCCACCATCACGCATGTTGATCAGCGACGACTGCAGCGTGGCCTTCACGTTGCGGCCAGCAACCGGGAACAGGCGCTTGGCCGGAGCACGGTGACCGGATTCGTACATGGCCTTGGCTTGCGCGATGGCAACGTACAGGATTTCGTCCTTGTTCGGCACCACGATGTCGCCGTCCAGCAGGTAGCCGAACTTGCGGGCTTCGATGGCGGAAGTCGCCACCTTGGCCATGGCGGAAGCCTGGAAGAATTCCTTGATGTAGGCCATCAGGTCGACCGGAGTCTGACCGGAGATGCCCTTGGAGGTTTCCAGCAACTCAGCAGCGCGACGAGCTTGGTAAGCCAGGCCACCGCCGCCGGGGATCAGACCCACGCCGACTTCAACCAGACCCACGTAGGTTTCCATGGCGGCCACGCGCTTGGCGCAGTGAACAGCCAATTCGCAACCACCACCCAGAGCCAGACCGTGCATGGCTGCGACGGTCGGCACGTTGGAGTAGCGCAGCGACAGCATGAAGTCTTGCAGTTGCTTCTCGAACGGAGCAATGGCCTTACCGCCACCCGCCATGAAGGCAGGCATCATGGATTGCAGGTCAGCACCGGCGGAGAAGGGGCCGTCGTAAGACCAGATCACCAGACCCTTGTAGCCAGCTTCAGCGATTTCCAGACCCTTGGCCAGGCCAGCGGTCACTTCAGCGCTGATGGTGTGCATCTTGGACTTGATCGAAGCGATGACCACTTCGTCGTCCAGCGTCCACAGGCGAATGGCGGCGTCTTCGAACAAGGTCTTGCCAGCGGTCTTGGCGTCAGGGGCGTTGGCACCCAACACGTTTTCGCGGAAGTACTGGCGCTTGTAGACGGGCAGGTTACGGATGGGGATGTACTTGCCTTCCTTGGCGGACCAGGAACCTTCAGCGGTGTGGACGCCGTCACGGCCGTCGAACACCCAGGCAGGCAGAGGCGCAGACGACAGAGCCTTGCCGGCGTCGATGTCAGCCTTCACCCATTCAGCCACTTGCTTCCAGCCGGCTTCTTGCCAGATTTCGAAAGGACCTTGCTTGGAACCGAAGCCCCAACGCATGGCGAAGTCGATGTCGCGAGCGGACTCGGCGATTTCGCCCAGCAGCACAGCAGCGTAGTGGAAGGCGTTGCGCATGATGCCCCACACAAACTGAGCTTGTGGGTTGGTCGATTCACGCAGAGCCTTCAGGCGCTCGGCAGCGGGCTTCTTCAGGATGTCAACGACTTCCTTGTCGGCCTTGCCACCAGCGGCAACGTACTCACCGGTCTTGGCGTCGAATTGCAGGATGGTCTTGCCTTCCTTCTTGAAGAAGCCAGCCTTGGTCTTGGAACCAAAGTTGCCCTTTTCAATCAGTGCGGTCAGGGCTGCAGGGGTGTCGAAGGCGCCAGCAAACGGATCGCTCTTGGCGCCGTTTTGCAGGGTCTTGATGACGTGAGCCATCGTGTCCAGACCGACCACGTCAGCGGTACGGAAGGTCGCGGACGAAGCGCGACCCAGCTTCTTGCCGGTCAGGTCGTCGACGATGTCATAGCCCAGGCCAGACTTCTCGACTTCGCGGAAGGTCAGCAGCATGCCGGCCACGCCAACGCGGTTGGCCACGAAGTTGGGGGTGTCGAAAGCACGGATCACGCCCTTGCCGACCACGGAAGCAGAGAAGGTCTCCAGCTGGTCCACCACTTCAGGCGCGGTGAACTGGGTGGGGATCAACTCCAACAGGAACATGTACCGTGGAGGGTTGAAGAAGTGGATGCCCAGGAAGCGCGAACGCAGTTGCTCAGGCAACACGTTGGCCATGGCCGTGATGGACAGACCGGAGGTGTTGGTGGCCAGGATGGCCTTGTCGTTGACGAAGGGAGCGATCTTTTTGTAGAGATCTTCCTTCCAGTCCAGACGCTCAGCGATGGCTTCGATGATCAGGTCGCAACCACGCAGCTCTTCGAGGTGCTCTTCGTAGTTGGCTTGCTGAATCAGCGCAGCGTCTTCGGCCACGCCCAGGGGCGACGGCTTCATCTTCTTCAGGTTTTCGACAGCCTTGGTCACGATGCCGTTCTTGGCACCTTCCTTGGCGGGCAAGTCGAACAGGACGACTGGCACCTTGCAGTTGACCAGATGAGCAGCGATCTGAGCGCCCATCACGCCGGCGCCGAGCACGGCGACCTTGCGTACATTGAATTGACTCATGTTCTCTCCTAGCGGAACTCAAATGAATGGAGATGGATAAAGGGAGGTGAAGAACTCACCTCCCTTGACAGCCTGTCGATTAGAACAGGGCTTCGTCCATTTCCATCAGGGGCTTCAGACCAGCCTTGGCGGTGATCATCGCGGTTTCGACTTCAGGCAACAGCTTGGCGAAGTAGAAGCGAGCGGTGGTCAGCTTGGCGGTGTAGAACTTGTCGCCGGACGATTGCTTGTCCAGAGCGATCTTGGCCATGCGGGCGAAGAAGTAAGCGTAGACCAAGTGGCCCACGACCCGCAGGTAGTCGACCGCAGCGGCGCCGACTTCGTCGGGGTTCTGCATGCCCTTCATGCCGATTTCCATGGTGAAGGCTTGCACCTTCTTGCCCAGCTCGCCCAGAGGGGCGGTGAACTCTTGCATGGCGGCGTTGTCGGCGTTTTCCTTCACGAAGGTGGACACCAGCTTGCCGAACTTGGTCAGCTTGGCGCCAGCATCGCCCAGCACCTTGCGGCCCAACAGGTCCAGCGATTGCACGGTGTTGGTGCCTTCGTAGATCATGTTGATGCGAGCGTCACGCACGAACTGCTCCATGCCCCACTCGTGGATGAAGCCGTGGCCGCCGAACACTTGTTGGCAATGCACGGTCGAGATCCAGGCGTTGTCGGTGATGAAGGCCTTCACGATCGGGGTCAGCAGGGCGACGATGTCGTCAGATTCCTTGCGAACGGCTTCGTCGGGGTGGTTGTGCGACTTGTCCAGCTCGATGGCCACGAAGTACACCAGGGCGCGAGCGCCTTCGGCGTAAGCACGGGCGGTCAGCAGCATCTTGCGCACGTCAGGGTGCACGATGATGGGGTCGGCAGCCAGGTCAGGACGCTTGGGACCCGACAGAGCACGCATCTGGATGCGGTCCTTGGCGTAGTTCACAGCGTTTTCGTAAGCGACTTGGGTCAGGCCCAGGGACTGGTTGCCCACGCCCAGACGCGCGCCGTTCATCATCACGAACATGGCGGGCAGACCGCGGTGGGGCTTGCCGACCAGGGTACCGACAGCGTTTTCCAGAACCATCTGGGCCGTGGCGTTGCCATGGATGCCCATCTTGTGTTCCAGGCCACCGCAGTAGATGCCATTGCGCTCACCCAGGGAGCCGTCCGCGTTCACCAGGAACTTGGGCACGGCGAACAGGGAGATGCCCTTGGAGCCTTCAGGCGCGTCAGGCAGGCGAGCCAACACCAGGTGAACGATGTTCTCAGCCATGTCGTGTTCACCAGCCGAGATGAAGATCTTGGCGCCGGTGATCTTGTAGGTGCCGTCAGCTTGGGGCTCGGCCTTGGTGCGCAGCAGGCCCAGGTCGGTACCGCAATGTGGCTCGGTCAAGCACATGGTGCCGGTCCACTCGCCGCTGGTCAGCTTGGGCAGGTACATGGCCTTTTGCTCGGGGGTGCCGTGCACTTCCAGGCAAGCGTGAGCGCCGTGGCTCAGGCCGGGGTACATGGTCCAGGCCTGGTTGGCCGAGTTCATCATTTCGTACACAGCCTGGTTGACCAGCTGGGGCAGACCTTGGCCGCCGAACTCAGGGTCAGCCGACAGGCCGGACCAGCCGTTTTCGGTGTAGGTCTTGTAGGCAGCCTTGAAGCCGTCGGGTGTCTTGACTTCGTGGGTGGTCTTGTCCAGGACGCAACCTTGCACGTCCCCCACCAGGTTCAGAGGGGCCAGCACTTCAGAGGCGAACTTGCCGCCTTCTTCCAGCACGGCGTTGACGGTGTCCACGTCCAGATCGGCGTAGGCAGGAATGGTCTTCAGTTCGTCAACGGCGCCCAGCAGCTCGTGCATCACGAATTGCATGTCGCGCAGCGGGGGGGTATAGGAAGGCATCTTCAGGGCTCCTCGGTCAGAAAATCAGTGTTAGTAAGTTGATCGCACCACAACAGTGGCCGGGTTAAGCAGGTGTCGCAGGCGATGTTTCGCCTTTGACGTTGGCTGCCGCAGCAGCCAATCCAACTGGCGCCTGAGCGGGGTGCACAGCATAAAACTGCAACACGCGCTCAAACGCCTTGTGGGCCCGATCCACCGCGCCCGACGAACGCAGAAAACGTGCGTCGTGGTGCAGCGAAAGGATCAAACCATGGATCTCGAACAGCATTTGCATCGGGTCGGTATCAGGGCGCAAATGCCCCATCTCGACCGCCAGGCGGATGGCGCGATCCAGCGCGCCATGCCAGGCTCGGACCATCTCGACCAAGGCGTCTCGCACCGGGCCAGGACGGTCGTCGAATTCAACCGCACCGCTGATGTAAATGCAACCAGAATCGATTTCGGTGGCCACCTTGGCCACCCAGCGCTCGAACAGCGCCCGCACCCGAGGCAGCCCACGGGGCTCGCGGATGGCGGGTAGGAAGACCTCGTCGGCAAACCGCGCGTGGTATTCGCGGATGACGGAAATCTGGAGTTCTTCGCGGGAGCCGAAGTGGGCGAACACGCCCGACTTGCTCATGCCCGTGACTTCAGCCAGCGCACCGATGGACAAGCCTTCGATGCCCATCTGGGACGCCAGGCTCAAGGCGGCGTCCAGAATGGCTGCTCGGGTCTGCTGGCCCTTATGCGCACCCCGCCCACGCTCACGCGCCACCTCGGCGGCGGGCTTGGCGTCTTGGGGCAGGGTTTCGGCCACAGGCTGTCCTTAAATAAAACGAACGGTCGTGCTATTTTGCAGAATTCAACCCGTTTGTATAGCCCCTAGCAGCATATTTTTTGAGAAATTTCCGGCAGACAACTGTGCATTAAGTTGGCCGCCCGCTATACGGGCCAAGGGTTATTGCGGAGCGATGACGGTGCCCCCATGAACGAGGGGCTGCCATGATGACCACAACGTGGTCCGAACGTCACGCAAAAGGTTGAGAAAGTCATCAAAGCTGCACTATCCTGCACATATCAAGCCCTTTTTGGAGGCTGCATGGACGTGCTGCAACTTGATGTGTCAGGCCGTCCGCAGGCTTGGCTGTCAGTCAAGGATGCGGCGGTCTTGTATGCCAACGACAGCGTCGCCTGGACGCTGGGGGACCCGTTTTTGGTTTTGCGGGGCGGCATCCAGCGCCGAACCGGGCTGCAGTCGCGGCTCGAACTGCACCCGATCGTTGCGGTGCATGGCGCCATCCCCTCCCGAGCGTGGCGCCAGGCGCCCTCGCTGAGCAACCCGAAACTGTTTGCGCGCGATCGGCAGATCTGCGCCTACTGCGGCGGCTCGTTCCCGTACGACGAGCTGACTCGCGAACACATGCTGCCCACGTCACGCGGGGGGGCCGATTCCTGGATGAACTGCATCACCGCCTGCCGCAGCTGCAACAGCCGCAAAGGCAATCGCACCCCCAACGAACTGGGCTGGTCCCTGCATTACCTGCCTTATGTGCCCAGCGTGCATGAGGACATGATTCTGCGTGGACGCCGCATCGTGGCCGACCAGATGGATTTTCTGCTGGCCTGCGTGCCCTCACACAGTCGATTGCGACTGTCCTGATTCAGAGCCGGCGGGGGCCGGGCACCCCACGGTCGATCACGAATCGCGCCTGAACCTGGGTTTTGGATTGGGGCGTCACGGGGTGCGGCGTTCCGCGGAATTCGGCGACAACCTGGGGCGCGGTCACATCCAGCAGCACGTAGCCGCGCTGGTCGCTGCGCAGATGGAGCAGGTCCGGATTGCTCAGGCGCATCCAGTCACTGAGAAACTCGCTCAAGCCCTTGCTGGTGACCGACGAGGTCACGATTTCGCTGGCCACGATGGGTGAGGCATGGTCCAGCGGATCCAGTCGCAAATTGGCCGCCACGTGCCGGTGCACATCGCCCCCCAGGCACACCACATCCTGGATGCGCGGCTGACCAATGGCAGACAAGAGCCGCTCGCGCGCGGCGGGGAAGGCATCCCACCCGTCGGCGTAATAGACCCGGCCCAAGGGCGTGCGCAAACCGCCTGGACTGACCTGGGTCGACTGCACGATGAACTTCCAGCCCCGCGTGCTGGCCACCAGGCTGTCGGCCAGCCAGTTTTCCTGATCCTGCCCCAGCATGGTCCGGCTGGACGCGCCTGCGGCGTGGCAGCGCCACATGGCCTGCCCGCCGTCAGGCCCGTGTCGACCATGGCAGACATGCGCGCCCCGATACTGGCGGGTGTCGGCCGTCCACAATTCGGCCAACTGGCCCCACTCGTAGCGGTCTCGCATGGGCATGCTGGCGCCGGTCGGCATGCGCTTGGGCGACAGGGGCAGGTGCTCGAAATAGGCGCGATAGGCGGCGGCCCGCACTTTCAGGAACTCGGCTTTGTCCGCGATCTCGGGCGAGGCGTCAGCCGTGTAGTCGTTCATGACCTCGTGATCGTCCCAGACCATCAGCCAAGGGTGCGCAGCGTGGTTGGCGCGCAGATCGGCGTCCAGCTTGTAGCTGGCGTGATGAATCCGATAGTCCTCCAGGGTGTAGTCGCGCGCCGAGCGAGGGAACACATGGGGGTGCTGGCGCAGCCGGGCCATGCCCGAGGTCTCGGTGTCGTACAGATAGTCGCCGACGAACAACACCAGGTCGAGATCGGCTTCGGCCATTTCGCGGTGCACCGTGAAATGCCCTGCCTCGTAGTGTTGGCAAGAGGCCAGGGCCATTCGCAAGCGCGCGGGGTGCGAGGCGGGATCCGGAGCCGTGCGGGTGCGGCCGATGGGGCTGACCTGGCCGGCCGTCATGAAGCGGTAGAAATACGTGCGGTCCGGCGCCAATCCTTCCACTTCAAGGTGCAGGGCATGGGCACGCTCGGGAACGGCGAGCACGGACCCCGATCGGGCCACGCGATAGAACTTTTCGTCGTGCGCCACCTCCCACAACACGGAGACGGGACGGGGCGGCATGCCACCGTCTGCCATGGAGGGCAAGGGGGCCAGGCGAGTCCATAACACGACCGAGTCAGGCCGGGGCTCGCCACTGGCCACCCCGAGTGAGAACACGTTGGCCGATGTGGTCCACGGCAGGACCTCGGTCTGGGCCCATGCGGTGGATGAGAACAACTGCTGCCAGGCCAATGTGGCAGCAGCCCGACTGAGTTGACGGAAAAGATGGCGACGTTGCATTTCGCGTTCGATTATGGAGGCGGAATCGGCCTCACAAAGGCACAATGACCCCAATACACAGGAGAGCCCGATGAGTGCAGAAGCGTCCCCTTCCAGCGGTCCAGGCCAGGCCGGTACCGACCCTTCGAACAACCCCTTCGCCGCGGGCCTGGGTGCCAGCCTGGGCTTCTTCCAGGACTGGATGAAAGCGGCGGGCAGTGCCATCCCGGGCATGCCGTCGGCTGGTGGTGCGGCGTCGCCTTCGGGCGGCACGCTGGGCGCGATGAGCGGCCTGGGATCGTGGACCATGCCGACCCTGGACCCACAGGAGTTGGAAAAACGCATCACCGATCTGAAGACGGTGCAGTTCTGGCTGGAACAGAACGCACGCATGATCGCCATGACCATTCAGGGTCTGGAAGTGCAGCGCATGACCTTGTCGACCCTCAAGGGAATGAACGTGTCCATGGACGCCTTGCGTGAATCGCTCAAGGCGCGGGCCAAGCCCACTGACGAGGCAGCGGCCGCCGCCGGCGCGGCTGAGGCCACCGCTGCATCTGCGACCGCATCTGCCCCGGAAAGCAGTGGACAAGGCATCAACCCGATGCAGTGGTGGGACACGCTGACCCAGCAATTCACGCAACTGGCCAACTCAGCGGCCCAGGCCGGCGTGGACGTCGGGTCCGCGGCCACCAACACGATGGCGCAAGCGGCCGCATCGGCATCAGCCGCTGCCGCGAGCGCCGCCGAAGCCGTGCAGACCGCGGCCCAGACGCCGGCAGCCAAGCGCGGCGCGGCCAAAGGCGCCGCGGCGCATCCCCCTAAACGCAAGCCGTCGTCGGGCGGCCAGGCAGACTGATTCGGTCCATGAGCCATCCCCTTCAGTTTCTACAGGCCCATGCCACCCACCCGCAGGCCGAGATGGCGGTCAAGCTGGTGTGGGCCCAACTGGCATCACGGGGCGTCGAGAAGATCAGCGCCACGTTGGGCTGGTGTTACCTGACGGATGAACTGGCCTCTCAAGCCGATGCCGTGCTGAAAGCGCTGCGCGAACACCTGCCCAACGTGGCCTGGGTCGGAGCCAGTGGGGCCGGCATCCTCGCCACGGGCGTCGAGTATTTCAGCGAACCGGCCGTCGCCGTGATGGTGTGCAACCTGCCAACCGCGGACTTTCGGGTCTTCAACGGCTGTCAGCCCCTGCGCGAACACGGCAGCATGGGGTACACGCCCTATACCGCGCAGGTCCATGCGGACTCGCAGGTGCCGGACCTGCCGGACCTGCTGGCGGAATTGGCCGAACGCACGCAGAGCGGCTACCTGTTTGGCGGCGTGACCGTGGGTCGGCATGCCGCAGTCCATCTGGCCGTGGATCCCAACGAACCCCTGGAGCCCGAACACAACGGGGTCTGGCACGGGGGCCTGTCGGGTGTGAGCTTTGCGCAGCACGTTCACATGGTGTCGCGCATGACGCAGGGCTGCACACCCATTGGCCCCAGCCGCGAGGTGACCGATGCAGACCGCAACGTGGTCTATGAACTGGATGGCCAGCCGGCTCTGGGCTGCCTGTTGCAGGACCTGAATCTGCTTGCCGACGTGACCACCGAGGGGTGGGAGCGCGAAGCCATCCCCCGCATCCGCAACACGCTGGTGGGCATCACCGACGCGGACATGGACTTGATGGAGCATGGGCAGCACTTCGGGGCCGACACCCGGGTGCGCCATCTGGTGGGGCTCGATCCCAGCCGTCATGGCGTGGCGATGGGCGATCTGGTTGAAAACGGCATGCGCCTGGCGTTTTGCAAACGCAACGCCAACGCGGCCCGGCAGGACCTGATCCGCATGGCCGCCGAAGTGCGAGAAGAATTTGACAGTGGCGAAGGCGCGGGGCGCGCGCCGGTCGGCGCGGTCTACATCAGTTGTGCCGGCCGGGGCGGCCCCCACTTCGGCACACCGCATGCCGAAATGGAAATCCTTGCGCATGCTCTCGGCGACATCCCCGTGGTCGGCCTGTTCGCGGGTGGCGAGATTGCGCGCCACCACCTGTTTGGCTACACCGGGGTGCTGACCGTCTGGGGTTGAGCGGCGGCACAGCGGGCGCAAATGCAGGCCCGACCCACCAGTTCAGCGGGCACCTGCGCCAGCAACTCTGGCGAGAAGGTGGCCGTGGTGCACCAGCAGGGCGCATCTGGCTGACCCGTGCGCGCGGGCTCGCAGCCATTGGGCCCGCCGCACAAAGGGCACACCTGGGTGTCGCAGGGTTGCGCGTCCGATGGCCGGGCCGCTCGCGTCATCGGAATGAATGCGATGCCGCGGGTTTCAACGCGCTCCCCGGACACGGCAAAACCGAGCCGCTGATAAAACGGCACGGCATACGGCGTGGCATTGACACTGAAGGCCTTGCCCGCGCGCCCTTGCTCACGGGCGTAGTCCCAAACGGCCTGCCACAACTGCGTGGCCACCCCTTGGCGTTGCCAGGCCGGCGACACGAACAGATGGAACAGGTGGTTGTCGCTGCGCAACGCCGCAGCCCCCGCCATGCTGCCGTCAGGCGCCCAGGCGACCAGATAGTGAAAGCCGGGATCCTGGATGTAGCCGGCAATCGCGTCTGCGCTCATGCTGACCAGAAACGCTTCGGCGCCCACGCCCTGAGGGTGCAGGGTGAAGTAACGCGCAACCCCGGAGATCAGCGCGCTGATCTGCGCCGAATCCTGAACTGTCGCGGGGCGAATCGAAACCGTCTTCATGATGAGCCTTTGCTGAGACCGCAACCATACTCCGTTTCACGCCCATTATTCAAACCCCCACCGAAGAGGGATCGCCACGCTGCCGGAGCAGTTAAAGTGACGAAGATGGACACCCCGGTCACCCCTCCTTCGCCGCCAACTCAGCCGCTGGACGCGTCGCAGCGGGCGGCGCGTCAACAGCAAGTGGTCAACGCCCTACTCAAGGTCTTGCCGGCTCGCAGCGTGTTGTGGCGCGATGAAGCCGTCACCCCGTTTGAATGCGATGGCCTGACCGCCTACCGACAGCGCCCGCTGGCCGTGGCTCTGCCGGAGACCCATGAGCAGGTCGGCGCCGTGCTCGCGGCTTGCCATGCCTTGCAGGTGCCGGTTGTGGCGCGTGGCGCCGGCACCGGCCTGTCCGGAGGGGCCCTGCCTCATGCCGAGGGCGTGACCTTGTCGCTGGCCCGGCTGACCCGCATCGTTCGCGTCGACCCACTGGCGCGGACCGCCGTGGTGGAATGCGGCGTGCGCAACCTCGCCATCAGTGAAGCGGCCGCTGCGCATGGCCTGTACTACGCCCCTGACCCGAGCAGCCAGATCGCCTGCAGCATCGGCGGCAACGTCGCCGAAAACGCCGGCGGCGTGCACTGCCTGAAGTACGGTCTGACGGTTCACAACGTGCTGCGCGTTCGCGGCTTCACCATCGAAGGCGAGGTACTCGATCTGGGCTGTGAAGCCCTGGATTCGCCCGGACTGGATCTGCTGGCCACCTTCATCGGCAGCGAAGGCCTGCTGGGCGTGGCCACCGAGATCACGGTGCGCCTGTTGCCCAAACCCCAGGTGGCGCGCTGCCTGCTGGCCAGTTTTGACGACATCGCCAAGGCGGGAGACGCGGTTGCAGCCATCATTGGCGCCGGCTTGATCCCGGCCGGCCTGGAGATGATGGACCGCCCCATGACGGTGGCCGTGGAGGACTTTGTCCATGCCGGATACGACCTCAGCGCCGCAGCGATCCTGCTGGTCGAGAGCGATGGCACGCCCGATGAGGTCGAAGAGGAGATCGCGCGGCTCACCCAGGTGCTGCAGGCCGCCGGAGCGACACGCCTGAACGTCAGTGAAACCGAAGCGCAGCGGCTGCGGTTCTGGAGCGGACGCAAGAACGCCTTCCCCGCGACGGGGCGCATCAGCCCCGACTACCTTTGCATGGATGCGTCGATTCCGCGCAAGCAGCTGGCCACCATGCTGCAGGCCATCGAAGGCATGCAGCAGACCCATGGCCTGCGCTGCGTCAACGTCTTCCATGCTGGCGACGGCAACATGCACCCGCTGATCCTGTTCAATGCCAATGACCCGGACCAGTTGAAGCGCGCCGAAGCCTTTGGCAACGAGATCCTGCGCACCGCCGTGTCCTTGGGCGGCAGCATCACCGGCGAGCACGGCGTGGGCGTCGAAAAGCTGGACGCCATGTGCACCCAGTTCACCGACAGCGAGCGCGCCCAGATGCTGGCCTTCAAAGCGGCGTTCGACCCGCAAGGCTTGCTGAACCCGGGCAAGGCCATCCCGATGCTGAACCGCTGCGGAGAGACCCGCCAGGCGCCCGGCGGCCCCCTGGGGCGCACGCCGGCGCTGGAAGCTGCGCTTCAGGAACTGCCGCGCTTCTGACCGGTGCGAATGGGCGACAGTCGCTCAGGTTTTCCCCATGAGTGCGCGCCGTTCACCCCAGTGATATCTGGATCGCCAGGTCGGCGCGCCACGTCTAGACTCGTCTGATGCGACCGCGCAGGTGCCGACGCCGCAAGCTGCGGCATGAACACAACGGCCATTGAACGCGCCACAATAGGGTCAAAAGGCGACGCCCCTTCAGTCAGCACGCCTGCGGAGGCTGGAGCGCCCGGCCCAAATTGTCGCCACCTATTCCCCCTCAAAGCCCGGAAAGGGCGCAAAACCCAAGCGGGGGCTCGCCAAAATTCAAACGATCGTTTTAAATAGGCCATCATTTGAATGAACCCAGCGAGGTGTCTCATGCCGCACTACAAAGCTCCCCTGCGCGACATGCGCTTTTTGATGAACGAGGTGTTCGACTACGCGGGCCACTACGCGAGTCTGTCGAACGGCGCTGACGCCACACCCGATATGGTCGAAGCCATCATGGAAGGCGCCGCCACGTTTTGTGAAGAAGTACTGGCGCCCCTGAACCTGAGCGGCGACCAGGAAGGCTGCACCATCCACGACGGCGTGGTCACCACCCCCAAAGGGTTCAAGGACGCCTATGCCGAATACGTGGCGGGCGGCTGGCAGGGCCTGTCCCACCCCAAAGAGTACGGCGGCCAAGCGCTGCCCATGTCACTCAATCTGATCAAGTCCGAGATGATGGGCACGGCCAACTGGTCCTTCACCATGTACCCCGGCTTGAGCCTGGGGTGCATGAACACCATCATGCAGTTTGGCTCGCCCCAGCAACTGCAGACCTACATGCCAGCCCTGGTGAGTGGTGAATGGACCGGCACCATGTGCCTGACCGAGCCGCAGTGCGGCACCGACCTGGGTCAGGTCAAGACCCGCGCCGAACCCCAGCCCGATGGCAGCTATAAGATCACCGGCACCAAGATCTTCATCTCGGCTGGCGAGCATGATCTGGCGGGCAACATCATCCACATCGTGCTGGCTCGCCTGCCCAACTCGCCCAAAGGCACGCGCGGCATCTCGCTGTTCATCGTGCCCAAGTTCCTGGTCAACGCCGATGGCTCGCTGGGTGCGCGCAATGGCGTCAAGGCGGGGGCGCTCGAGCACAAGATGGGCATTCGGGCATCGGCCACCTGCGTGATGAACTTCGACGAGGCCACCGGCTACATGATTGCCGAACCCAACAAGGGTCTGGAGGCCATGTTCACCTTCATGAACACCGCCCGCATCGGCACCGCGGTGCAGGGCGTCGCGCATGCCGAGCTGTCGTATCAGGGGGCCTTGCCTTATGCGCTGGAGCGTCGCTCCATGCGGGCCTTGTCCGGCAAGAAGGACTCCGATCAGGTGGCCGACGCCTTGATCTGGCATGCCGACGTGCGCCGCATGCTGCTGACCCAGAAGGCCGTGGCCGAGGGCGGTCGCGCGATGATCTACCACGCGGCCAAGCTGGCCGACCACATGGTCAACGGGATCCTGGAAAAGGACCACGCCAAGTACGATCGCTACGACGACAAGCTGGGCTTCTTCACTCCCATCCTCAAAGGCTTTTTGACGGAGATGGGTTTGGAGTCAGCCAACCTGGGCATGCAGGTGTTCGGGGGCCATGGCTACATCAAGGAACACGGCATGGAGCAGATCGCGCGCGATGCGCGCATCGCCACGCTGTACGAGGGCACGACCGGCATCCAGGCGCTGGATTTGCTGGGCCGCAAGGTGTTGCTGTCCACGCGCGGCCAATGCGTGCGCGACTTCACCAAAGAGATGCTGGGCTTTGCCGCCAAGCATTGCCTGGATGGCGATCCGGTAGGCCGCATGGCGCGCGAGATCGGCAAACGGGCGATCCAGTGGAACGTGGTGACCACCCGTCTGATGCTGCGCGCAGCCAAAGACCGCGACACGGTCAGCTCGGCTTGCTACGACTACCTGATGTACTCGGGCTTCGTCACCATGGGCTACTTCTGGGCCATCCAGGCGCAAAAGGCCAAGGCTTTGCTGGCATCGGGTCAAGGCAAGGAGCCGGCCGAGTTCTACAAAGCCAAGATCCAGACCGCCGAGTTCTACTTCGAGCGCCTGCTGCCCCGCGCCAATGGTCACAAGAAGGCCATGCTGGCTCCGACCCGCGCGGTCATGCAGATGGAAAACGAGCACTTCAGCTTCAGCTGAAGCGCGCGGCTCAACGTGCCCAGTGGTTGAACAGGAACTCGGCTTGACGACGCAAGGCCGCCTGCGCACTGGGCATGAATGCGGCATGGACATGAAACACATGCCAACGCTGGAGATAGACCTCCAGTTCGGCGTGGCGCCCCGCCTGGGCCACGGCATGGGCGGCCCACACGGAGTCGTCGTACAGCACCTCGTCTTCGCCCACCTGAATCAAGCAAGGCGGATAGGCGGCCAGGCTCAAGGCCTTGGGGTTACCCAAAGGATGGTCGGGCGGCGTCTTCATCCATTTGACCGCCTGCCGCCCCCAGCTGGGGTGGATCAAGGGGTCGCGGTGCCCGCGCTCGCGCACGCTGTCTGAGTTCAGATTCAAATCCAGCGCAGGCGAGATCATGGCCAGGGCCGCCGGCTGAGCCAGACCGGCCGCCACCGCCGCAGCGGGCAACATGAAGGCCAGCGTGCCGCCGGCTGAATCACCCGCCACCGCGATGCGCTTGGGCGCAAAGCCCTGCTCCAGCACATACCGGTAGGCCTTGACGCCATCGTCGATCTGCGCCGGGAAAACGTGCTCGGGGATGCGCCGGTAATCGGGGACGAACACCTCGGCCTGGGTCAGTTTGGCCAGGCGCGTGGTGATGCTGCGGTGGCTGCGTGGGCTGCCCACGCAAAACGCCCCACCGTGCAGATACAGGATCGCATGCCGAGGCTGGATGCCTTTGGGCGTGATGCGCTCCATTGGCATGCCTTGCACCTTGACGTGTCGGATGTCGACCCCGCCGACACCCGGCATGCTGGCCGCCAGACTGTGCATGACCCCTCGTTGAATGCGCAGCGGCACAGCCGGCCGCATCATGGGCTTGAAAAAGGCAAACAAGCCGGTACGCAAGACGCGTGCGGTCAGCGATTCACGCCAGGTGTCCACTGGCACGTAGTGGCGGACGATGGGGTCGGCCTGAACCGACTTGTCGCGTCGAGGTGAGCGTTTGGCCGCAGCGGTGTTCATGGTTCAACCCATCATGGTTTTCTTGGCGAACATCGTGGTCAAAGGCTGGTAGCGCGACCCGAAGACCCGCACCACCTTGTCCAGAAACTTGGCATCGGGACCGACCAGCACGCGACGCTTGTTGCCCTGAACCGCCCGCAGGATCTGCTTGGCCGCGCTGTCGGCCGTGGTGGTGTCGAGCATCTTGTCAAAGCGCTTGCGCGAGGTCTCCGCATCCATGCCGGTCTTGGCTGCGGTGGCCGCATCGATGCGCGCGGCCATCGCGATGTTGGTGCGAATGCCACCGGGATGAACGCACGTGGCGCTGACGCCGCAGTTGTCCATGTCCAGCTCTTGCCGCAAAGCCTCGGTGAAGCCGCGCACCGCGAACTTGCTGGCGTTGTAGGTGCCCTGGCTGGGAACCGACAGCAGACCGAACAGGCTGGACGTGTTGACGATGTGCCCCTCACCCGCCGCTTTGAGGTGCGGCAGGAAGGCCTTGGTCCCCCAGACCACGCCCCAGAAGTTGATGCCCATGATCCATTCAAAATCTTCGGGCTTGACGCACTCGACCGTCGCGCCCAGCGCCACGCCGGCGTTGTTGAAGATCAGATTGACCTTGCCATGGTCCCTGACCACTTGATCGGCCCAGGCGTTCATCTGTTCGCGGTCGGCCACATTGACTTGCGCTGTGGTCACCTTGATGCCCAATTTGCCGGCCATCTGCGCCGTCTCGGCCAGCCCCGATGCATTGACATCGCTCAAAGCCAGATGGCAGCCTTGGCTGGCCAAATTCAGGGCGAGGGTGCGGCCCATGCCCGAGGCCGCACCGGTGATCGCGGCCACTTTGTTTTTGAATTCTTTCATGTGCTTCTCGGCTTTGGGTGGCGTTAACCACGTTGGCGCAGTTGAAAACGTGAGGCAAGATGCCGTACTTTTCAGGCATCATCTGACAACAGCCTGTTTCAAAATAGTATTTGACAATGCCTGTTTCCAAAAATAGGGTTAACCCCTCCTCCCCCGCTAATGCGGGGAATACGGGCCGCCGGTATGGGGGCGTCGACTCCGATGAGCGCCAGCGCCAGCGCAAACAGCGCCTGGTCGACGCGGGGCTGGCGGTGTTCGGAGAAAAGGGCTTTCATCAGTCCACCGTTCGAGACGTCTGCAAGCAGGCGCAATTGACTTCGCGCTATTTCTACGAGTCCTTTGAAGGCATGGAGGACCTGTTTCGCGCGGTCTACACCGCCGTCAGCAAACAGTTGATGCAAGCCACCGTCATGTCGCTGGCCCACTGTGCCCCCGAGCCGGAGAAGCTCGCGGCCGCGGGCCTGCGCACTTTCTATGAGTTCATCCGTGAAGATCCGCATCGCGCCCGGGTCATGCTGATCGACGCCTTCACGGTGGGTGAGCTGATGTACCAGCACACGTCCAAGACCAACCAGGATTTCGCACACCTGATCACCGGCGTGATGGATCAGCAGTTCCCCGGCATGGACAAGCTGGGCCTGAACACCCTGTACATCGCTGACGGTCTGGTGGGCGCCAACAACCACATCGCCTCTCAGTGGGTGGCCGACAAGTGCAAGGCCCCGCTCGAAGACGTATTGCGCAATTCGCTGATGATTTACGAAGCCTGCATCGACTTCGCGCGCCGCAACACCGCCCCGGCGAAGGTCGAATCCGCGGCCTGATGGCAACGCCGCCACAGGGGGCGGCGCGTCGGTGAGCACGCCTTCGGACGTATAGTCGCTTCCTTGGCCGCCCGCTTGTCCAGGCGCGCCACCCATCTCGAAGGATTGAACTGAACATGAAGCAATTGAGCATCTTGGCTCTGGCCCTGATCGCCCCCACCATGGCCTGGTCGGCGGTGGCGGTCGCTGCCCCCCCGGCCCTGAACAACACCGCCTATGTGTTGATGGACTTCGACTCCGGCCGCATCCTGTCCGAGAGCAATGCGCAGCAACCCCTGCCGCCCGCCTCGCTGACCAAGATGATGACCAGCTACATCGTCGAGCAGGCGCTCAAGTCGGGCCGCCTCAAGCCCACTGACCAGGTTCGTGTCAGCGAGAACGCCTGGTGCCGGGGCACCAATGCCGAGTCCTGCATGTACCTGCCGCTCAACAGCTCGGCCTCCGTCATGGACATGCTGCGCGGCATCATCATCCAGTCGGGCAATGACGCCTCCAAAGCCGTGGCCGAACACCTGGCGGGCACCGAGTCGTCCTTCGCTGGCTTGATGAACAACGAAGCCGCCCGCCTGGGCATGAAGAACACCCACTTCGTGAACGCCACGGGCTTGCCTGATCCGGCTCACAAGGCTTCTGCGCAAGACCTGGCTCTGCTGGCCCGCGCCATCATCCGCGACAGTTCGGACTACTACCCCATCTATGCCGAGAAAGAATTCAAGTTCAATGGCATCAAGCAGGGCAATCGCAACGCGCTGCTGTACACCGACCCCACGGTCGATGGCCTGAAGACCGGTCACACGGCCGAAGCCGGCTTCTGCCTGACCGCCTCGGCCAAGCGCAATGGCATGCGCTTGATCTCCGTGGTCATGGGCACCAAGAGCATGCAGGACCGGGCCGACCAGACCCGCGCGCTGTTCAACTGGGGCTTCGCGACCTGGGAAGACGTCAAACCAATTGCCACCAACACCAGCCTGGTCAAGGCGCCGGTGCGCTTTGGCAAGGTCGACGAAGTCAATGCCGGCGTCACGCAGGACTTCGTGGCCACCATTCCTCGCGGGCAGGCCAGCGCCATCAAATCGGTGCTGCAACTCAACCCCAACATCACCGCGCCGATTGCCAAGGGCACCGTGCTGGGTAAGGTGGTGGTGTCGCTCGATGGCCAGACCTTTGGCGAGCAGCCGCTGGTCGCGCTGGAGCCCGTTGAAGAAGCCGGGTTCTTCAAGAAGCTGTGGCAACGCATTCGCAGCTGGTTCAAATGACCGCAAACATTTGATCTGACGCAGGGCCCCATTTGGGGCCCTTCTTTTTTGGCGTGAATCGCTCAAGGTGGCCCCCATTGCACCGAAATGGTGACGAAGAATCAACAAGGACCTTTGATGCATTTGCGTTTTGCCCTTCGCCCTTTACCGGCCGCCATCTGGCTGGGAGGGGCTGCCCTGGCCTCCTCGGCGCTGGCCGCTGACTTCAGCTATTCCGGGTTTGCCACCGCCTCCGTGGGCAAGGTGCTCAGCGGCACGCAGCACGATGCGGTCAATGACTACCATTGCCCTTGCTTCATTGCCGATTACGGCCAGGGGGCCCTGTATGGTCCCCATTGGTCCGTGGGCCAGGAAAGCAAGGTCGGGCTGCAAGGCACCTACAAGATCACCCCCAAGTTGTCGGCCACCGGTCAAGTGGTGGGCCGTGGCGTTGACGGCGTGAAGGCCGATGTCGAATGGGCCTATCTGACCTATGAGTTGACGCCGAACTGGACCCTGCAGGCCGGTCGCAAGCGCCTGCCGCTGTATTTCTACTCCGAGTTCCAGGACGTGGGCTATGCCTTCTACTGGACACGCCTGCCCACCGATCTGTACGGGTGGGAAATCGTCAACTACAACGGCGTCAATGCCACTTATCGCGGCGACTGGGGCGGCTGGGCAGCCAAGTCCAATGTCTTCACGGGCAGCGAGAACACCAAGAACAACCGCTACAGCACGATCTACTATGCCGCGCCGCAAGACGTGTCATGGCGCAACATCATGGGTGCCGACCTGGAGCTGACACGCGACTGGCTGACCCTGCGCCTGAACTACATTACCTCCAATGTGCAGCAATGGGACAAGACCGATGGCGTGCGCACGCCCGTCACCCCGGCACCGGAGCGCAACCGGTCGGCAGAACGGCAGAACATCTATGGCGCCGCACTCAACATCGACTATGGCGACTGGCTGTTCCGCTCGGAATACAGCGTGTTCGACCGGGGCAGCTACACCTACCGATCGCGCGCCTACATGCTGGCCGCCGGCTATCACATCGGCGACTTCACACCCATGGTGACGGTCTCGCGCTATGGCGAGCACAACCGCTTCACGCCTGATGCGGTCCAGGCCGACAAGGGCCTGTCTTTGAGCCTGCGCTACGACATCAACAACAACAGCGACATCAAGATCCAGGTGGATCAGTTCAAGGACCTCTCGGGCGAGGCCTTCAAGCCCAGTTTCGTGGGCAGCTCCAAGCTCATCTCGGTGTCTTACGACACCGTCTTTTGAACAGGGAGACACAGACCATGTCCAAGTCTTCCCTGAGCTTTGTTCTCGCCGCTTTGCTGCTCACGCCCACCCTGTCACAGGCCGATGTGGTGGTGATCGTGCACCCCAGCAACAAGGCAGCGATCGATGACGATGCCATCACCAAGCTGTTCCTCGGGCAGCTCAAGACCTTCCCTGGCGGCGCCCCCGCCATCCCCGTCGATCAGAAAACGCCGGCCACGGCCGAAGAGTTTCACCTCAAGGTGCTGAACAAGTCGGACAAGGAAGTGCGCAAGGTGTGGGCGCGTCAGGTGTTCACCGGGGGGCTGCAGCCGCCGCCCAACCTGGACGATGACGAGGCCGTCGTGCAGTATGTGGCGACCACGCCTGAAGCCATCGGCTACGTTCAGGCGGCCAAGGTGACCAACAAGGTCAAGGTGGTGCGCAAGTAGCGGGGGGCCGCGCCCTCTCATCGAGGGGGCGCCCTGGCTTACTTCTGCGCGCTAACCGCCCCGGCGTGGGCCGCGGCCTGCTGGTCGGCGTGGTACGACGAGCGCACCATCGCGCCCACCGCGGCATGGGTGAAGCCCATCTTCATGGCTTCGGCCTCATACATCTTGAAGGTGTCGGGGTGCACATAGCGGCGCACCGGCAGGTGGTGGCCCGAAGGGGCGAGGTATTGCCCGATGGTCAGCATGTCGATGCCGTGTTCACGCATGTCGCGCAAGACCTGCAACACCTCTTCGTCAGTCTCACCCAGGCCCACCATGATGCCGCTCTTGGTCGGCACGCCGGGCACCGCCTCTTTGAAGCGCTTGAGCAGATTGAGGCTGAACTGGTAGTCCGAGCCGGGGCGCGCTTCCTTGTACAGGCGGGGCGCGGTTTCCAGGTTGTGGTTCATGACATCGGGCGGCGCGGCCTTGAGGATGTCCAGGGCGCGGTCCATCCGTCCCCGGAAATCCGGCGTCAGGATCTCGATCTGCGTCTGGGGCGACAGCTCGCGCACCTGGCGGATGCACTCGACAAAGTGCCCGGCTCCGCCATCGCGCAAGTCGTCGCGGTCGACGCTGGTGATCACCACGTATTTCAGCTTGAGCGCCGCAATGGTCTTGGCCAGGTTGGCTGGCTCGTTCACATCCAGCGGGTCGGGACGGCCATGACCGACGTCGCAAAACGGACAGCGGCGTGTGCACTTGTCGCCCATGATCATGAAGGTGGCCGTGCCATGCCCGAAGCATTCGCCGATGTTGGGACACGACGCCTCTTCACACACCGTATGCAGCTTGTGCTCGCGCAGGATGTTCTTGATCTCGTAGAAGCGCGTGCTGGGCGAGCCCGCCTTGACGCGGATCCAGTCGGGTTTGCGCAGCACCTCGTCCACCGGCACGATCTTGATGGGGATCCGAGCCGTCTTGGCCTGGGCCTTTTGCTTGGCCGTCGGATCGTAAGTCGCCCCCGAATCAGGAGCGGTCGGGGAGGACGGAGAAGAGCTTGCGTCTGACATGTCAAAACCTTCGGGAGCACGGAACTGCCACCCAGACCGCCACTTTAGACCATCCGGGCGCAGCCGCCGCGTGAATCAGGCCGTCAAATAGCTTTGCAGGCGACGTGCCAGTTCAGCGGCGGCTTCTTCCCATGACAGATTCACGCCGAGCGAGGCCAGGTCAATGGTGCGCATGCCCTGGTACCCGCAGGGGTTGATCCGCTGGTAGGGCGACAGGTCCATGGCCACGTTCAGGGCCACGCCGTGATAGGTGCAGTGCTGGCTGACCTTGATGCCCAGGGCGGCGACCTTGCCCAGCCCCTTGAAGGGATCCCGCGGGTCGCGTGGCTCGATGAGGGCACTGTGTCCGAATGGGTCGTCCAGCTTGACATAGATGCCCGGCGCGCCGCCCACCCGGTGCCCGGTGACGCCAAAGGCCTCCAGCGTCTTGATGATGGCCTGCTCGATCCGGTAGACATACTCTTTGACGTAGATGCCCTGGCGCCGCAGGTCGATCAACGGGTAGGCCACCACCTGCCCTGGCCCGTGATAGGTCACCTGCCCGCCGCGATTGGTCTGGACCACCGGGATGTGGTCGGGCCCGGGCGGGTTGAACAGGACATGGTCGGCCTTGCCGGCCAGGCCCTGCGTGAACACCGGCGGGTGCTCACAGAGCCACAACTCGTCAGGCGTGTCAGCGAGGCGAGCCGCCGTGAAAGCCGCCATGGCTTCGTAGGTGGGCTCATAAGGCACCTGCCGGCCCAGCCATCTGATCTGCATCGTCATCGTTCAGCCCTGCCCCATCCTTTGGAACAACTGCCCGGGCAAACGGGCCACCTGTCCGGTCAATTCCAGCTCCAGCAATCGGGCGCCCAGCTCGGCCGGCCCCATGCCGGTGCGAGCAGACAGCGCTTCCTGACTGACGGGATCGAATCCCATGACCGCCAGAACCGGGTCCTGGCGGGGCGAGCCTGCCTCGGCATCCCCGTCCGCATCTGGCGCAGACGCCAAGGGCCGCACGGTGACATCGAGGTTCAACTCGTCCAGCACATCCTGCGCGGTCTCGACCAGCTTGGCGCCCTGCTTGATCAAAGCGTGGCAGCCGCGCGATTGCGGGGCGTGGATGGAGCCCGGGATGGCCAACACTTCGCGCCCCATTTCGGCGGCCAGCCGCGCCGTGATCAAGGAGCCGGATTGCACAGCCGCCTCGACCACCAGGGTGCCCCGGGTCAACCCCGCCACTATGCGGTTGCGCTTGGGAAAGTTGCCCGGCAGGGGCGGCGTGCCCAGCAAGAATTCGCTGAGCATCAAGCCCTGCGATGCGATGCGGTGGGCCAGCGGCAGATGCGCGCGGGGATAGACCCGGTCCAGCCCTGTGCCAACCACGGCAATCGTGCCTCCGACGTCGTCGGCTTCGCTGCCGGACCCCGCATCGAGGGCGCCCTCATGAGCGGCCCCGTCGACCCCTTGTGCCAACCCCGAAACCACGGTCACCCCGGCCTGGCTCAGCGCCTTGGCAAACGCGTAGGCGTTGTCCTTGCCTTGTGGTGTCGGGCTGCGACTGCCGACCACGGCCACCGCCGGCCGCGTCAAGCGATCGAGTCGACCGTGCGCAAACAGCAGCAAGGGTGGGTCCGCCGTCTGCAACAGGCTGGGGGGATACCGGGTGTCGGCCAGGGTCAGCAAGGCCCGCTCGGCGCCTTCAGTGGCGGGTTCGCCTTGCAACCAGGCCAGGGTCTGCTCGACCTGTTCGGCCAAGCCTTCAGGCACCGACGCCAAGGCCTTGGCCTCGCGCGCCGGCACGATGCTCAACAAAGTCTGGGGGGAAGCCTCAAAAATGGCCTGCGGCGAGGCCAGGGCAGCCAGCAGTTGCCGTGCTGTCCCCGGCCCGATGCGCGGGGTCAGCACCAGGCGCAACCAGGCACTCAGTTCATCTCGATCCATCGGGCGATAGCCTACACCCGATCACCCGGTCAAGGCTGGGTGAACCGATCCCCCGCTTTGACGGGTTCCTGAACGTTCAGGATCAAGGCATAAGACATGTGCTCGAACACCCGGAAGACGAACAGCAGCCCATGACGTTCGTCGGGCAGCTTCATCATCTGGCCGGTGGCCTTGTCCTTCGTCGCGGCGCCATCGCGCCACAACGCCAGCACCTGACCACGGTCCACGCCTTCGCGTGCGCCCCGGTTCAAGGCCACGATCTGGTTCTGCCCTGCCGTCAGGGCTTCGCCATAGATCGACACGATCTGACCGGCGATGTCCTGCTTGGGGGCATGTGGCACGAGGTTGTCGAATTCGCGTGGCGGCACGGGCGACAGGCGATCGCCCACCGAAGCCTCCTGGCGGATGGACGACACCGTGAAGGTCGATGGAATCACGACCGGCTGGCCGTCCGCGCCCGTGCCTTCCAGGCCTTCCTTCATCAACTCAAGCGTGCCCACATAGGCGGCCTCGTAACCCAGCACCTCGTGGGTGGAAGGATCGCGCAGCGGCTTGGGTTCGCGGAACAGGCGCCAGTCACGGCGGCCGCCGATCTCGCCCCGAACATAGGCAGTCTCGCCGCGCGACAGCATGACGCGGCCCTCTTGGGTGGCCACCACACGGGGTGCGCGCAACAGCTCTTCACTGGAGTCGAAGATGACCGCTTCATTGAAGAACGATTCCAGCAGGTGCACCGGCACCGTGGTGATGGCGTCGTCCAGCGAGCCTTCCCGTACGCGCGGGGACAGCTTCACCGTGCCATTGGGGCCCACCGTGGTGTTCAAGGGCTGAGCCACACGCAGGCGTGCCATGCCATTGGACTTGTCCAGATACAGCACCTGCCCGGGGAAGATCAGGTGCGGGTTCTTGATCTGCTGAAGGTTCATCCCCCACAGTTCAGGCCAGCGCCAGGGCGACTTCAGAAACAGCTTGGAGATGTCCCACAAGGTGTCGCCGCGCTTGACGGTGTACGAATCCGGCGCGTCGGCCGCCAGCTCGCTCAACGGCACGCCCGCCTGGGCGACCTGTTGGGCCGTGGCCTTTTGTTGGGCAGACACGGGATAATGGGACTGAGCATGGCTCAGTGGCGTTGCCGACAAGCCCCACACCATCAGAACCGAAGCCGCAAGGCCCCGCACTGCAGAGTGGCTTGGACGGGCATTGCGGCCATGGGTCTGCCCTGGGGACAGCAATCGCTGAGTCATGAATACAGTCTCCAATTACCCGCCGAAAGGATTTCCGCTGACAGGGATTCCACAGTTTCGGCAAAATCTCTACATTGATCGATTGATTCTGCCCGCAAACGGAAGACCGTCGCAATGAAAATTGCCCGGTGTTACGGCCCGATTCTTTTGTTTTAACGCCCGTCTCGTGGCGTCGTGTCCACAATTTCACGCTGAGTTTTACCCGACCATGGCCCTGCTGCCCATTCTTCAGTATCCCGATCCCCGCCTGCATACCGTGGCCAAACCGGTTGAACAGGTGGATGACCGCATCAAACAGTTGGTCGACGACATGCTGGAAACCATGTACGACGCCAAAGGGGTGGGCCTGGCTGCCACGCAAATCAACGTGCACGAACGCGTGGTCGTGATCGACACGAGCGAAGAGCGCAACGAACCGCGCGTGCTGATCAACCCGGAAATCTTCTGGGTGAGCGAGGAGATGATCGTCTGGGAAGAAGGCTGCCTGTCGGTGCCCACCATTTACGACAAAGTGCACCGCCACGCAAAAATCAAAGTGCGGGCGCTCGACCGCGAAGGCCAGACCTACGAATTTGCCGCCGATGATTTGTTGTCGGTTTGCGTGCAGCACGAACTCGATCACCTGCGCGGCAAGGTATTTGTGGAATATCTCTCGCCGCTCAAACGCAACCGGATCAAGACCAAATTGATCAAACGCGCAAACGAAGAGAAATGACACCCGCATGAGTGCCGCGTTGAAAGTCGCCTTTGCGGGCACGCCTGAATTTGCCCGCGAAGCCCTGCAAGCCATTTTGAAGGCGGGCTTTACCGTTCCGCTGGTGCTGACGCAACCGGACCGCCCGGCCGGCCGCGGCATGAAATTGCAGGCCTCACCCGTCAAACAATTGGCGCTGGAACATGGCATTGCGGTCGCGCAACCCACCAGTCTCAAACTGGATGGCAAATACCCCGACGAGGCGCGCGCGGCTCAGCAAGCCCTGCTGGCCGCCCAGCCGGATGTGATGGTCGTGGCCGCCTACGGCTTGATCCTGCCCCAGTGGGTGTTGGACCTGCCGCGCCTGGGCTGCCTGAACATCCACGGCTCGCTGCTGCCCCGCTGGCGTGGCGCCGCGCCCATTCACCGCGCCATCGAAGCCGGTGACGCGCAAACCGGCATCACCATCATGCAGATGGACGCCGGGCTGGATACCGGCGACATGCTGCTGGTCGAAAAAGACGCCATCCGCCCCGACGACACCACCGCTGCGCTGCACGACCGCCTGGCCGCCCTGGGCGGACGCCTGATCGTCGAAGCCCTCGAGCTGGCCGCCTGCGGCGGACTGACCGCCACCCCGCAACCCGCCGAAGGCGTGACCTACGCGCACAAGATCGACAAAGCCGAGGCGGCGATCGACTGGCGCTTGCCGGCCAGCGTCCTGGCGCGCCGGGTGCGCGCGTTCGACCCCTTCCCCGGCTGCACCTTCGGTCTGGGGGACCAGACCATCAAACTGTGGGCCGCCGGCGTGGTGGACGCTTCAGGCGCGCCCGGTCAGGTCCTTCAGGCGCACGGCGACACCCTGGTCGTTGCGTGCGGCGAGCAGGCGCTGGCTTTGCACACCCTGCAGCGCCCCGGCGGCAAACGCGTCGCCGCCCGTGATTTCTTGCACGCCAGCGGCGACCTGCCCGCCAGCCTGCTCTGACTTGAACTTTACGGGTTGACCCGCATCTAACGGACACACCGCCTTCGAGCGGTGGGTGGTACGACGCTCTGTCTCAAGGGTCAGGAGGCCCTGCACGATGTTCAACATGATGAAAACCGCCGTCCTGATGGCGGCGATCACCGCCCTGTTCATGGCCATTGGCGGCATGATCGGGGGCCGCTCCGGCATGATGGTGGCCCTGATCGTGGCCCTGGGCATGAACTTCTTCAGCTACTGGTTCTCGGACCAGATGGTGCTCAAGATGTACAACGCCCGCGAGGTCGACGCCCAGACCGCGCCGCGTTTTTACGCCATGGTGCAGGATCTGGCGCAGCGCGCCGAGTTGCCCATGCCCCGCGTCTATCTGATTGACGAGGCGGCGCCGAACGCCTTTGCGACGGGCCGCAACCCCGAGCATGCGGCCGTGGCGGCCACCACCGGCATCATCGACATCCTGAGCGAGCGCGAGTTGCGCGGCGTGATGGCGCACGAGCTGGCCCACGTCAAGCACCGCGACATCCTGATCAGCACCATCAGCGCCACCATGGCGGGTGCGATCTCGATGCTGGCCAATTTCGCCATGATCTTTGGCGGGGGCCGTGACAGCGAAGGACGGCCGGCCAACCCGCTGGCCGGCATTGCCGTGGCCATCCTCGCGCCCCTCGCCGCCAGCCTGATCCAGATGGCGATCAGCCGCGCCCGCGAATTCGAGGCTGACCGCGGCGGCGCAGAAATCAGCGGCGACCCGCGCGCCCTGGCCAGTGCGTTGGAAAAAATCCACCGCTATGCCCGCGGCATCCCGCTTGAAGCGGCCGAGGCTCACCCCGAAACCGCCCAGATGATGATCATGAATCCGCTGTCCGCCGAGGGCATCAAGGGCATGTTCTCCACCCATCCGGCCACGGAGGAACGCGTGGCCCGGCTGCTCGCCATGGCCGCCAGCCCGCACTAACGACGCCCATTAACCCCCCACGCTGACGCGGCCTTTTGCTCAAGCCGGGGTCTGCAGCGACCGATAGAGCAAGACACCCTTGGGTCATCCAAGCTGTCTTGCTCGAATCGCCTCACGCTGCATGCTGTCAGACATCCATCAAGCTCACAAAGAATCCCGCCGATTGCTGCGGGGCTCGCGGCTGCTGCTGGCGCTGGGCATCGTGCTGAGCGTCAGCGCCTGGTTGTACACCGGCCAGCAATGGCAGAACCAGGCCAATGAAGCCTTCGACCGCCACGCCTCTGACATTGTTCTCAAGCTGCAGCGGCACCAACAGCGCTATCTCGATCTGCTGACCGGCTTTCGCACCATGTTCATGGTGAGCCCGGACGTGCCGCGCACCACTTTTCACGAGCATTTCGTGAACCTGCAGCCGCAGCAGAACTACCCCGCTTTGCTGGGCGTGCAATACGCCCCCCTCATTGCGGCTGAACAGCGCCCGGCCCTGGAGCGACAAGTCCGTCAGGACACCAGCCTGATCCCGGCTGGCTATCCGGCTTTCCGGATTCACCCCCCAGGCGCCCGCACGCACTACCTGCCCGTGGTCTTCAACGAGCCCATGCAGGCCAACGAGGCCGTCTTTGGCTACGACCAGTCGGTCGAGTCGGCCCGCCGCGCCGTCTTCGAGCGCGCCCGCGACACCGGCCTGCCCCAAGCCACCCCGCCCATTCCCTTGGTGCAGGACGCCCGGGGTGCCATCGGGCTGTTGATCCGGGTACCGCTGTATCGCCCTCACGCCGACCTCGCCACCGTTGAATCGCGCCGCCTGAACTATCTGGGCCAGCTCAGCGCCGCCTTCCGTGTCACCGACATGATGCAGGAGCTGGTCAATGAACAGGAATGGCCTCAATGGCACTGGCGCATTCAAGACGTGACCACGGCCAACAGCCCCCATCTGGTTTTTGACAGCCGACAGCAGTCAGGCCCATCCTGGACGCCGCAGGAGCCCGTACGGGCCGAGGATCAACAGACTCGCCAACTGGAGGTTGCAGGCCGCCAGTGGTCATTGACGCTCACCCGCCCCGCCGCTTATCCCTGGCTGCAGCCCTACCCGCTGGCCTTGTTGCTTGGCGGCCTGGTGTCGACCCTGGCGATGTCCATGGCGTTGCGCAACGCGTCCACCAAGCACCGCTCGGCGGCCAACATGGCGCAGATCCTGAGCCAGAAGGCCCGCCACAGCGAAGCGCACTTGCGCTCGGTGATGGACCACGCGATCGACGGCATCATGACCATCTCGGCATCGGGACATGTGCTGAGCGTCAACAAGGCCATGAGCACCGTCTTCGGCTACGCGCGCACCGATATGCTGGGTCGGCACCTGAGCCACCTGATCCCCGCTGCGGCCCGCCATGCCGCCGACATCGACACCTATCTGCTCAATCAATGCGTGGGTCTGGACGGCGTGGGCCATCACACGATCGGGCAGCGCGTCACGGGCGAAGCCTTCCCGCTGGATCTGTCGGTGGGAACGATGGAAGCCGACGGCGAGCGTGTCTACATCGCCATCGTGCGGGACCTGAGCGCGCAAAAGACCATCGAGCGCGCCATGATCGAAGCGCAGCGTCAACTCAACGAAGTGGACGAGATGCGCCGCATGATCGTGCACCATGCGCCCTACGCGATCGTGCTGCTCAACACGCACGGCATCATCCAGGCCATCAACCCGGCCGGTGAGACTCTGTTGGGCTACCCCGCCAACCAACTGATCGGCCGCACCACCACGCAGCGCTTCTTCTGCCCCGAGCAGATGGCCTCGCGCGCCCACATGCTGTCCATCCGACTCAACAAGCCGATCAACGAAGTGCACGTGCTGCCCCATCTGGCGCAGGAGTCTCCCGGCGTGCCGACCGAATGGCAACTGATCCGCGCCGACGGCGAAGTGATCGTCGCCGAGATCCTGGTCAACCTGCTGACCGACGAGGCGGGCAACCTGACCGGCTACCTGGCGATGGCGCACGACGTGACCCAACGCCGCCACGCCGAAGACCAGCTGGAACATGTGGCCTTGCACGATGCGCTCACGGCGCTGCCCAACCGCAACATGCTGCAAGAGCAATTGAAGGCCAGCCTCATCAGCGCCGAGCGCAGCGGCCAGCACATGGCCATGATGTTCCTGGATCTGGACCGTTTCAAGAAGATCAACGACACGCTGGGCCACCACATCGGCGACAGCGTGCTCATCGAGGTTGCCCGGCGCCTGCGCAGTGCCATGCGCACGTCCGACATCGTGGCCCGTCTGGGCGGGGATGAATTCGGCGTGCTGCTGCCCCGCATCGCCGAAGTCGACGATGGCGAGCGCGTGGCCCGCAAGGTGATGGACCTGTTCTCGACCCCGCTGCGTATCGGGCCGCACGAGTTGCGCGTCACACCCAGCATCGGGCTGGCCCTGTACCCCCAGCATGGGCTGGACCCCATCACCTTGATGCGCCGCGCCGACCTGGCCATGTACCAGGCTAAGAGCCTGGGCAGAAACCGCATCGAAGTCTTCAACGACCAGATGGATGCGCCCACACCGGAGTCTCTGGTGATGGAGAACGATCTCTACAAGGCGGTGGAGCGCGATGAGCTGCGGCTGCACTTCCAGCCCCAGTTCGACTGTGCCAGCGGCGCCATCACGGGGGTCGAGGCGCTGCTGCGCTGGGAGCACGATGGCAAGCTGATCCCGCCTGCCGAGTTCATCCCCATGGCCGAAGAGACCGGCCTGATCGTCAGCATGGGCGAATGGGTGCTGCGTCGCGCCTGCCAGGTGGCCCAGCAATGGCGCCAACGCACCGGCTGGCCCCTGCGAGTCGCGGTCAATCTGTCGGCGGTTCAACTGGAGCAGGCCGACGTGATCGAAGTGGTGGCCTCGGCCCTGCGGGACACGGGCCTGCCCGCCTCGGCGCTGGAGCTGGAGATCACCGAGAGCGTGGTGGTGCGAGAGTCCCTGCGCGCCGCCGACATCCTCAACCAGTTGCGCAAGCTGGGCACCAGCATCGCGATCGACGACTTCGGCGTGGGCTACTCCAGCTTCGCCTACCTGCGCCAACTGCCCGTGGACCGCTTCAAGCTGGACCGCAGCTTCCTGAGCGCCATCCCGCAATCAGAGGCCGACTCGCGCATCGCCAGCGCCCTCATCGCGATGGCGCATCGGCTGGAAGTGGGCATCGTGGCCGAAGGCGTTGAAACGGCCGAGCAGGCCGCCTTCCTGAAGGACCATGGTTGCGATGAATGTCAAGGCTACTACCTGGGCCGGCCGCTGTCCGAGACCCATTTCGAAACCTTGTTGATCGAGCACAGCCAAAGTCACCACGATCTGCTGGACGAGCTGGTGGCCCGCCACGCCGCGGAAACCAAATTCCGGATGCGCCAACTGGCCTGATCGGCGCCCAGGTCAGTTCAGCAGACGCTGCGGGTCGGCGTCGAGCTTGGCCAGCGCATCACGGGTGGCGCGCGTGGTCAGCGTTTCTTCTTCAGCAGGCACCAGCAGGCCGGCCTGCAGGAAGGACGCCAGCCGGTGCAGCTGGAACAGCACGCCGCGGCCCGCGGGGGTCACGAACAATGCCAGCTGCTTTTGCAGACCATGCCAGACCAGTTGCACGGCTTCTTGCTTGCCGCGGTAGTCGAGCTGGAACCACGAGCCAATGTGCAACTCACGCGCCCAGCCCACCATGGCAGGCGTGGGCATGGTGCCCCCTTCGGCCACAATTTCCAGGTCGTCGCTTTCGTGCCCTGACAGGTCACGCAAGGTCTGCTCATCCAGTTCCACATCCGCGATGTTGGGCAGGATTTCATCGAGGGCATCCAGCCGCTCGGTGACCGCTTGCAGATGCGCCGACGAGATCGCCGCCGAGCGCGCCGAGAACGCAGCCGCCAGGGCCGAATTCAGGGAATGGATGTGTTCGTCCTGCTTCTCGGTCGACAAACCGGCCCGGGCCATGCCCTCGCGGACGGTTTTGAGCAAAGGCGGCAGGCGACGCAAGACATCGGCCCGCTCTTCACGCGAGGTCTTCGCGCTGGCGGACCAGATCAGATCGGCGGCCGCGCGCTTGAGCGCACGCGTCTCGACACTGGAAGGGCTGGTCTGCACCGCACTGTGCGCCAGCACATCGGCCCAGACGCGAAACAGGAACTCGCGCACGCCTTCATGAACGGGCACGGTTTCGAGCATCTTGCGCAGCTCGATCGTGTACTGAATGGCCCAGGTTTCACGCTGCTCGACCTGCTGCGCCAGGGACACGCCCTTGCGGCTGGCCTCGTTCTCGTCCCGGAAGTAGCGCTCCAGAAACTTCTCGAACTCGGTCAACACGGTCTGAAACACGCGGCGACCGGTATCCGGATAGGCCTCGACGACCTGAACGATGCGGCGGATCTCCTTGTGCAGCGCATCTTCGTCACCTTGCTGGCCCGAGGCGAACCCCATGACACAGGAGCCCATGCGGTCGATCAGCGCCCGCGCCGGGTGGTTGATGGTGGCAAAGAAGTCGGGCTCGGTGACAGCCACGCGCAGCACCGGCATCTGCAGACGCGCAAACCACACGCGAATCGCCGCAGGCAGGCGCTCTTCCATCAGGATGCTCTGGAACAGCAGGGCGACCACCTCGATGGTGGCCCGCTCGATGGGCGTCGCTGCGGCCTTTTTCAGGGCCTGGCGGTTGTGCTGCAGGTCCTGCACCAGCGCGGCGGGCGAACTGGCCACACCTGCGGCGTCGGATCGGGTATGGGTTTGCACCACCCGCTGCGCCGCGGCCATGGCCTGCCCCAGCGCGGGGCTCACCACCACCGTGGCGCCAGGCGCCACGCCCGCAGACGGGTCGAAATCCGGGACCTGACGCGCCACGACCTGATTGAGCCGGCCCATGGTCGCCTGCGCCTGGGCTGCCGCACGGGGCGAGAAGCCTTGCGCCTGGGTCATCAGGCGGGTTTCGTCATACGTGTGCCCCAGCGGCTGCAAACCGCTGTTGCCAGAAGGCTGCGTGTGGCCACCGATGGCCTGGCCGGAAGGCTGGCCGGCACCACCTGGGACCGCGCCACTGGGCCGCACGGTCTGCACGATCGTGCCCGTGCTCTTGGCCCGGCGAATGAAGGGACGCAGATCGACCTCGGGGCACACCCCATTGTCGAGCAACAGTCGGTTGGCCTCGTGATAGGCCTCCTGGGCCCATTGGGCCGCCTCGGTGTGCAAGACGTTTTGCAGGGTCGACCAATGCGTGGCCGTCAGGCCAGCGGCCACCCAGCTGTCCATCGCCCATCGGGCCATCATCTGGGGACGCAGCACGTCGCCGGCCGCCTCGGTGACTTCGCTGCCCGCCGTGCCACTGATCGACTGCAGGCGTGAACTCAAGTCCGTGTATTCCGAGCCAGCCAGGTCGGAGATGGCCTGCGCGAGGCTGGAGACCAGCAAACCGCGCTCGACGGCGCTGTCGTCCACCAGCGTCAATTGGCCGACGGGCCCCCACGTGGAAGAGCCTTCGATGCGGGAGTCCAATGGCCGGCCCGAGCGCAAGACCTGCAAGGCGTCGTTGATGCGCTGCTCCAGTCCCAGCTGCCAGGCCGACAAGGCAGGCGCCAGGTCCAGGACCAGGTCGCGCCGGCGGGCATTGAGCGAAGCCTCACCCGCCTGGGAAGCCAGCCGGCGTGCGCCCTCGGCACAGGCATGCGCAAAGCCACCCGCCCCTCGCAATAGAGCATCCAGGTAGCAAGAGCGGGCCAAAGAGGCCAACGCACGATTCGGACCAGGCGTCATGAAACTGGCGGCAAAGGCAGGCACCTCAAGTGTGTCCCCGCCTGTGAATGATTCATTGATGCACCACTCTACACCACGGCGCCGGCATGGGGATCATTGGGATCGACGTCTTTTTTGGTGCTTTTCGCCAGGTCTTCGCGGGTCACGCCCAGCCACATCGCAATGGCGGCCGCCACGAAAACGGACGAATAGATGCCAAACAAGATCCCGATGGTCAGGGCCAGCGCGAAGTAATGCAGGGTGGGCCCCCCGAACAGCAACATGGCCAGCACCATCATTTCGGTACAGCCGTGGGTGATCATGGTCCGGCTCATGGTGCTGGTGATCGCGTGATCGATCACTTCGCTGGTGCTCAATTTGCGATATTTGCGGAAGGCTTCACGGATCCGGTCAAAGATCACCACCGACTCGTTGACCGAGTAGCCCAGCACCGCCAGCACCGCCGCCAACACCGACAGCGAGAACTCCCACTGGAAGAAGGCGAAGAAGCCCAGGATGATGATCACGTCGTGCAAGTTGGCGATGATGGCCGCCACCGAGAACTTCCACTCGAAGCGGAAGGCCAGGTAGATCATGATGCCCAGCACCGTCACGCCCAAGGCCAGCGCACCATCGCGGGCCAGCTCGTCGCCCACCTGTGGGCCGACGAACTCGCTTCGCTGCAGGGTGACCGGACGGGCCTCGCCTGCCGCACAGATCTGCACCGGACCCTTGTCGGTTTCCTGGGTCTGGACCTGGCCCTTTTCAGCCTGGCACAGCGCACCGTAGACCTTGGTCACCAACTCGGTCTGCTTCATCGTGCCACGCAAGGGCAGACGGATCAGCACGTCCCGCGATGTGCCGAAATTCTGCACCTGCACTTCGCCCAGGCCAAGCGATTCAACAGCCGCCCGCGTCTTGTTCAGGTCGGCACTTTGGGCGTATTGCACCTCGATCAGCGAGCCACCAGTGAACTCGATGGACAAGTGCAGACCGCGCGTGAACAGGAAGAACACCGCCGCGGCAAAGGTCAGGAACGAAATCGCGTTGAACACCAACGCATGGCGCATGAACGGGATGTCACGCCGGATACGGAAGAATTCCATGCCTTACTCCTGGGGTTTCCAGACCTGCCCAATGGACACGGACTTGAGTTTCTTTTGGCGGCCATACCAGAGGTTGACCAGACCACGTGAGAAGAACACCGCCGAGAACATCGACGTCAGGATGCCCAGGCAGTGCACCACGGCAAAGCCGCGCACCGGGCCGGAGCCAAATGCCAGCAGCGACACACCGGCGATCAGGGTGGTCACGTTCGAGTCCAGGATGGTGGCCCACGCGTGTTCGTAACCGGCTGCGATCGCCGACTGCGGTGCCGAGCCATTGCGCAACTCTTCGCGCACCCGCTCGTTGATCAGCACGTTCGAGTCAATGGCCATCCCCAGGGTCAAGGCGATCGCCGCGATACCGGGCAAGGTCAAGGTGGCCTGCAGCATCGACAACACCGCCACCAGCAGCAGCAGGTTGACGGACAGCGCCAGCGTGGAGAACACGCCAAACAGCAGGTAGTACAGGATCATGAACACAGCGATGGCGGCAAAGCCATAAACCAGGCTGTTGAAGCCCTGCGCGATGTTCTCGGCGCCCAGGCTGGGCCCCACGGTGCGTTCTTCGATGATTTCCATGGGGGCAGCCAGCGAGCCGGCGCGCAGCAGCAGCGCGGTATCGGCGGCTTCTTCGGTGCTCATGCGGCCGGAGATCTGCACGCGGCCTCCGCCGATTTCACCCCGGATGACCGGCGCCGTCACGACTTCGCCCTTGCCCTTCTCAAACAGCAAGATGGCCATGCGCTTGCCAACGTTCTCGCGGGTGATGTCGCGGAAGATCCGCGCGCCACGGGCATCGAGCGTCAGATGGACAGCGGCTTCATGGTTCTCATCGAAACCCGGCTGCGCATCGGTCAGGTTGTCGCCCGTCAGCACCACCTGGCGCTTGACGATGACCGGCATGCCGCCACGCTCCTGGTAGCGCTCCATGCCAAAAGGCACGGGGCCGCCCTTGATGGCTTCGATGGCCGCAGCGCTGTCGTCGACCATACGCACTTCCAGTGTCGCCGTGCGGCCGATGATGTCCTTGGCCTTGGCGGTGTCCTGCACCCCAGGCAGCTGCACGACCACGCGGTCCAGGCCCTGCTGCTGGATCACGGGCTCGGCCACGCCCAGCTCGTTGATCCGGTTGTGCAAGGTGGTGATGTTCTGCTTGAGCGCCTGCTCCTGGATGTTGCGGGCCGATTGCGGCTTGAGCGCGCCAACCAGGGTCACTTCATCCGAGCCGGACTCCGCGCCATCGGTCCATTGCAGATCCGCCACCGCGTCTTGCACGACACCGCGAGCGGCCTGACGGACCGCCGCGTCGTGAAAGCGCACGATGATGGTGTTGCCCTCGCGACGGATGCCGCTGTGGCGGATGTCCTTGTCGCGCAGCAGGCTGCGGATGTCACCGGTGAGGCTTTCGATCTTCTGCGTCAAGGCCGCCTTCATGTCGACCTGCATCAGGAAGTGAACCCCGCCACGCAGGTCCAGGCCCAGGTACATCGGCTGCGCATGCAGCGAGCGCAGCCATTGAGGCGAGCGCGACAGCAGGTTCAGGGCAATGATGTAGTGCGGATCGGTGGGATCCGGATTGAACGCCTTGGTGATGGCGTCGCGCGCCTTCAACTGGGTGTCCGTGTCCTTGAAACGGGCCTTGATGGAGTTGCCTTCGAACTCCACGAAGTCAGCCGTGATGCCGGCCTGCTTGAGTGCAGCCTCGACCTGCGGCACGGCATCCGCGTTCAGCTTGAGGGTGGCCTTGCCACTGGACAGCTGCACGGCGGGGGCTTCGCCAAAGAAATTGGGCAAGGTGTAGATCAGGCCGATGAACAAAGCCACGGCAATGATCAAAAACTTCCACCAGGGATAGCGGTTCATGGTCGAGGTCCCTCAGAACTCGTGATGCGAGCGCGCCGAAGGCCGCTTACTTGCTGTAGCTGCCCTTGGGCAGGACTTGGATGATGGCCACGCGCTGAACTTGCAGTTCGACACCGTTGGCCACTTCCACGTTGACAAAGGTCTCGCCCAGCTTGGTGATCTTGCCGATGATGCCGCCCTGGGTGACGACTTCGTCGCCCTTGGCCAGCGCCTCCAGCATGGTCTTGGTTTCCTTCTGGCGCTTCATCTGCGGACGAATCATCAGGAAGTACAGCGCCACGAACATGAGAACCAGCGGCAGGAAACTGGCGATGCCACCGCCGGCTGAGGGAGCGGCGGCGCCAGCTTGGGCGTATGCGTCAGAAATCAAAAACACGGTGTCATCCTTCAAACAAAGGGCCGATGTACCTCAGGGGCAGCACCGGCCGAAACCAGACGATTGTATGCGGGGGGCGTGAACGCATTGCGCCGGGACCGACGCCAAGGTCACAAGACGTACTTGACCAGGGGGTGCCCGGTCAGTGCACGATAGATGTTGTCCAGCTGTTCGCGGTTGACCGCGGTGACCGTGAGGGTCAGCCCCAGGTACTTGCCACCGCTGCTGGGCCGATGGACCACGCTGCTGGCGTCAAAGGTGGGATCGTGCTCCACCACGAGGGCCACGACGGTCTCGACAAAGGTGTCGACATGCACGCCCATGACCTTGATCGGAAAAGCGCAGGGATACTGGATCAGCGACTCTTCGGGCGGGATGGGGGGGTTGACAGGTTGATTCATGACACGCATTCCTTCATTTGATACCCAGGCGGATCGCATCCCAGGCGCGGCCGAGCCAGCCGGCACTGGGCACCGCATCGAGCGCGACCAGCGGCACATCCTGCCAGGGCTGCCCGGCCAGGGTGACCTTCAAGGTGGCCACCGCCTGCCCCTTGTTGAGCGGCGCCAGCAGGGGATCCTGCCGGGTGATCGCCGTTTTGAGTGTGGCACCTTGCCCACGCGGGACCACGACCATCACGGGCGTTGAGCGCCCCAGGCGGACGTCAGAGGACTGGCCCTTCCAGACCGGCGCCTTGGTCACCACCTGGTTGGCGTCGAACAGTTTGATCACATCGAACGCACTGTGGCCCCAGTTGAGCAACTTCTGGCTTTCATTGGCGCGGGATTCGGGTGAGGTCGCGCCCAGCACGACGCTGATGAGCCGACGGGTCGCGCCGCCCATCTGGCGCCGCGAAGTGGCAATCAGCCCATAGGCCGACGAGTCGGTGTAGCTGGTCTGCAACCCATCGACGGTCGGATCGCGCCACAGCAGCAGGTTGCGACTGGTTTGCTTGACCCCGCCATAGGTGAAGTCCTTGAGCGCGTAATAGGTCAGGCACTGCGGGTAGTCGGTGATCAGACGCGCGGCGATGTACGACAACTCGCGCGCCGTGCTGACATGGCCGGCGGCGGTCAGGCCTTCCGGGTTACGAAACGTGGTCGCCTTCAGCCCGAAGGCCTGGGCTTGCCGGTTCATCATCTCAACGAAGGCTTCGACACTGCCGCCCACGCCTTCAGCCAGGGCCACGGTGGCGTCATTGCCGCTTTGGACCATCATGCCCTTGATCAGGTCCTCGACCGGCACCCGGCTGTTGACCGCCAGGAAACTGCGCGTCGAGCTGCTCATGCCCGTGCGCCAGGCCCGCTCGGATACCGGCAGGGTCTGCGTCAATTGCAGCTTGCCGCCTTGCAAAGCCTGGAACACCAGGTAGGCGGTCATCAGCTTGGTCAGCGACGCCGGCTCGATGCGCTGGTCGGCGTTGCGTGCCGCCAGGGTCTGGTGCGAGGCCAGGTCCTGCAGGATGAAGGCGCGCGCCGCCAGCTCGGGCGGCATCGGCATGCCAGGCGCGGCCGAGGCGAACAGGGGCACACTGTCGGCCGCCTGCGCGCCCGAGCAAACCAGGCTGACGCCCAGGCAAGTCGCCGCGAACCAGGCGCGAAAGTGAGTCGTTGGAAAGAGCATGCGGTCCAAATGGGGATGGAATCGTCAAAATCAAGCGCCGGATCAGGCGCTGGACGCGGCATCGGCCAGCGCCGCAAGGTGCCGCTTGACAATGTCGCGCAGGGCACCGAGTTGACCATGAAAGAAATGCCCCACACCCGGCACCACCGTGACCGGCAAGCCTTGGGGACGGGCCCAGTCCAGAATGCTGGCCAGCGGCACGACGTCGTCCTGCTCACCTTCGACCACCAGCGTGTCTGCCGGCACGTTGGGCACGGTGTATTTGCTGGTGGCCGGGCTGACCAGCACCAGATGGTCGGCGGCAACGCGTTCACTGAGCCCGCTTTGGGCCTGCTGCAGGCGCGCAAAGGTCTGTGCCGCCACGAAGCCACCAAACGAGAAGCCGGCGAGCACCAGAGGCTGGCCGCGTACGTCTTCGGCAGCGCGATGATGGGCAATCACGGACAGCATGTCGGTGGACTCGCCTCGCCCCTCATCCCACGAGCCGGCGGATTGCCCGACGCCCCGGAAATTGAAGCGCACCGCGCGCCAGCCTGACTGGACAAAGGCGCGCACCAGGGTGTGCACCACCTTGTTGTCCATGGTGCCGCCCATCAGGGGATGCGGATGGGCCACCACAGCCAGGCCTTTGACCGGACCGGCGGGGTCTTCCACCACGACTTCGATGGGACCGGATGCCCCCTCGATCAGACTGGATGCAGGACGCCCCAACATGGTCAGCGCTCAACGACCCACGTCAGGCGGCAGGACCAGACGGTCCACAACCTCGCCTTTGATGAGATGCCGCTCCACGATCTCGTCGATGTCGGCGTTGTCGACAAAGGTGTACCAGGTGCCTTCGGGGTACACCACGGCCACCGGCCCGCCGGCGCAACGGTCCAGGCAGCCAGCCTTGTTGACGCGCACCTGCCCCGGCCCGCTCAACCCGGCCTCGGCGACCCGGGTCTTGCAGCGGTCAAAGCCCGCCTTGGCGCCATGGTCGGCACAGCAGTTTTCACCGTTGATGCGCTGATTCAGGCAGAAGAAGATGTGGCGTTGGTAATAGCTCATGGCGGCATTGTAGGCATGCCCTCAGCAGGCGGGTCGCGCTGAATCAAACGCCCGATCAGCCACGCCAGGGCCACATAGGGCCACAGCAGGCCAAACCAGCGAGCCAGCCCGTGAAAGCGAATGAAACGACCGTGCTCCCAGGCCTGGAGGGTCTGGGCGTAATAGGGGTCGACCGGTGCCAGATGGATCAGGCAGATCAAACCCACCAGCACCACCGCCCCCACGGCCGCACAGGTGGTGCGGGTACGGTCGACCAGCACGGCGCCCCCCAGAGACCCCAGAAGCATCCCCGTCACGACCGGCAGGCTCACCCAGGTCAGGGCATGCTGCAGACCAAAGTTGACCGCGGTGGACACCGTGGTCGTCAACAAAGCCACCAGCACCGCCCCGGACAACAACAGCAGACGGGTGATACGGGGCCGCGCAAAGGCACAGGCCACGCACATGGGGGCCAGCAAACCCAGGGCCACCGTGAGGGATTCGATCACCACTTGCCAGCCCGACTGTGCGGCGGCAATGTGGATGCTGTCCCACAGGGTGAGCGGGTCGTCGGGCAGCAGCCATTGCTGCAACGGGGTGTCCCGCGTCCACTCGACCAGCGCGACCCGCACATGCGGCAGCAACTGTCCCTGCCCCAACGGCAAGGGCGGCGGGAACAGCAGCCCCAGAGGCCACATCCAGATCAGCGCCAGTCCGTGTCCGGCCTGGGGGATGAACCACTTCTCGCGCAAGCGGTGCCAGATGTCGACCAGGCCCAGCGCGTGAATGGTCACAGCCGCCAAAGCGCCCCAGGCGGCGCCCAGGGTGTTGAGCGTCCAGTCTGAAATCGAAGGCACGCGAGCCGGCAAGGTGAACTGGATCAACTCCAGGCTGTAGGACCAGGCCGAGCAGAACAACAGCGTGGCCAAGGCCGCCACAAAGGCGTTGGCGCCGCTGCGCAGGTAAGCCAGGCACATGACCAGCCCGAGGGGCAGATAGCCCAGCAGGTTGCCCACCAGATCGTCCAGCACCTCATTGGACAACTTGGGCAGCAGCCACGAGAAAGCTTGCTGATCGGGCCAGCGCCAGCCACTCCAGGGATGCAGGGTGGCGTAAGTGATCAGCGCCAGCGCCACCCAGGTCAGAGGCCAGGCAGAGCTTCTGTGCAAGGACATGCGCCGCCCCTGCCCCGTTCAGGTCGAAAAGGGTTTGACCACCACCAGGATCACGATGGCCATGAACAGCAGCACGGTGACTTCATTGAAGACACGGAACCAGCGGTGCGGGCGGCGGTTCTGGAAGCGCTCGAAGTCGCCCAGCAGTTTGCGGCAGCCATGCTGATACCCGATCACCGCGATCACCAGCAGCAATTTGAGATGGAGCCACCATTGGCCCGGCCCGCGCCCCACACCGTAGTACAGCCACAGGATCAGCCCCAGCACCAGCGCCGGCACCATGAGGAGGGTGGTGAAACGGTAGAGCTTGCGCGCCATGAGCAACAGCCGCTCGCGCTCGGCGTGGCTGTCTGCGGGCACCATCGCCAGATTCACGAACAGGCGGGGCAGATAGAACAGGCCGGCAAACCAACTGGCGACAAAAATGATGTGGAAAGCTTTGATCCAGAGCATGAAGTCATTATCACCAGCCAGCGGCCGCTCGGCAGCGATCTAAGATGGGCGCGTGGTTGCTTCGCCGCAAAAAACGGGCAAAAAAAAGCCCCAGCAAACGCTGGGGCTGTGAAGCCTTAACGCTGTCATCACGGTAAGGCACCTGCTCAGGGAGGAAAAGCAGGGAATGAGGCCTTGCGGCGTATCATTCAAGGCGGATTATAGAGGTCTTGCGGCGACGTGTGTCTATCCCATGTCCGGATTTGCCTACTTTTTGGCTGATTTTTCCGCTCCTTTGCATTGCTTCACATTTCGCGCTCGTCATCTGAACCATGTCCTACCTCCAGCACTTCCCCCAGCATCGCCCCCGCCGTCTGCGTAAAGATGAGTTTTCGCGCCGCCTTGTGCGTGAGCATGCGCTCACTTCCGCAGACCTGATCTACCCGGTTTTCATCCTGGATCAGGATGCCGGCACGCAGCCCGTGGCCTCCATGCCGGGGGTCGAACGCCTGGGGCGCAGCGCCCTGTTTGCGGCCGCCGAGCGCTGCCTGACCCTGGGCGTGCCGGTGCTGGCCTTGTTCCCGGTCATTGACACTGCGCTGAAAACTCCTGACGGAAGTGAAGCCTGCAACCCCGACGGGCTGGTGCCACGCACGGTGCGCGAACTCAAAAGCCGCTTTCCGGAACTGGGTGTGATGACCGACGTGGCCCTGGATCCGTTCACCACCCACGGTCAGGACGGCCTGCTGGACGAGACGGGCTACATCCTCAATGACGAGACCGTGGCGGTGCTCACCCGCCAGGCCCTGGTGCAGGCCGAAGCCGGCGTGGACATCGTCGCGCCCAGCGACATGATGGACGGCCGCATCGGCGCGATCCGCCAGGCCCTGGAATCGCAAGGCCTGATCTACACCCGCATCATGGCCTACAGCGCCAAGTACGCCAGCGCCTTCTACGGCCCTTTCCGCGATGCGGTCGGCTCGGCGGCCAACCTGGGCAAGAGCAACAAGAAGGTCTACCAGATGGACCCAGGCAACACCGACGAAGCCCTGCGCGAGGTGGCCATGGACATCGCCGAGGGCGCCGACATGGTGATGGTCAAGCCCGGCATGCCTTATCTGGACATCGTGCGGCGCGTGAAGGACGAGTTCAAGGTGCCGACCTTCGCCTACCAGGTCAGCGGCGAGTACGCCATGATCAAGGCCGCCGCGCAGAACGGCTGGCTGGACCACGATGCCACCATGCTGGAGGCGCTGCTCGCTTTCAAGCGTGCGGGCGCGGACGGGGTGCTGACATACTTCGCCCTGGAGGCGGCCGAGAAACTGCGCGGTTGACCCATCCCCAGGCGGAGGTGCTGTGCGGTTTTTTCTGATCAACGATCGGTTCACGGAATTGCCAGGCTGGCCGGACAAGATGCCGGCCCATGGCTTTTTGTGGGTGACCACGGCACGGCGCCGGTTTGAGGTGGGCCTGCAGGAGGTCCAGCAAGCCCTGCATCGGCTGGCCGGCGGAGGCCTGGTGGACCTGCATGTCTCCGACCTGCTCAATCCGCAACTGCCCTCGCAGTACGACTACACCTCGTGGTACGACCTGCTGGTCTTTCGGCGCCTGGCCGCCGGGCATGGCACCGAGCGCCTGTTCCTGGACGACGAACGCGGCACCGCCTCGTCGGCTCGGCAGGCCATTGCCGCCATTGACACCAGCCCGGTCGGCTTTGCCGTCTTCGACCGCATTTTGTTGACGGTGCATCCGGCCGACTGCTCGGTGCGCGACTTCTTCGAAGGGCGCCTGAGCCAGATGGCCAATCCGGCGGTGCCGCGCTCGGACGCGTCGACCCTCAGTGTGCTGGCCAGCGCCCCCAGTTACGCACGCATGGACAGCGGCGCCGACATGGACCCGAACATGGGCCCGCAAGAAGACCCCGCGCCGGGTGCCGCCGCACGCCACGAAGGCCGGGGCAGCACCACGCGCCTGCCGCCCAGCCCCGCGGATTTGATGCTGCGCATCATCAATCACATGGTGGACAGTTATCTGGATCTGCGCCGTTTGCTGACGCGCCAGTTCGGCTACCTGCAGCAAGAGCTGCTCGCCAGCACCCGGCGATTCAACAATTGGCAGGCACTGCTGGAATCCCGCAATGCCCTGCATTTGCTGGAAGACACCTGTGAAGACCAGCGCAGCGCGGTGCAGGAATGGATCGACGCGCTCGACGAATGGCCCATGCCGGGCGAACCGGGTGCCGCACGCGAACGCGAAGTGCTGCGCGTGCGCTCTCGCGATGTGCTCGAACACATCGAGCGGGTGCTGGGCCATGTGCGTCGGCTGGAAAGCTCAGCCGAAGGCGCGGTGCAGATGCATTTTTCGGCCCAGGGCAGCCGCACGAACGACATCATGCGCACCCTGACGGTGCTGACCGCCGTGTGCCTGCCACTGAACCTGATCACCGGGATCTTTGGCATGAACTTCGATGCCCTGCCCCTGATCCACCTGCATGCCGGCTTCTGGATCGCCTGCGGCATGATGGTTCTGGTCGTGGCGGTGCTGGTGTGGTGGTTCAGGCGCCAGCGCTACCTGGACGATTGAGCAGCCTTCAGGCGCGCGACGGCGCCATGGCTTGCGCCCAGACTTCGCGGGCCAGGCAGAGGTCGTCCCACACCAGGGCCTTGTCGGCCGGGTTGCGCAGCAGATACGCCGGGTGGTAGGTGACCACCACCGGGATGCCTTGGACTTCATGAACGCGGCCGCGCAAACGGCCGATGGCCTCGGTCGTTTTGAGCAGCGACTGCACAGCAAAACGCCCCATTGCCAGGATCACCTTGGGTTGAACCAGGGCGATCTGGCGCAAGAGGTAGGGCTCGCACTGCGCCACTTCTTGTGGCAAGGGATTGCGATTGGCGGGGGGACGGCACTTGAGCACGTTGGCGATGAACACCTGTCGCGCCGCCGGGGCCTCTGATCGGGTCAGATCGATGGCGTCGAGCATCCGGTCGAGCAGCTGCCCGGCACGGCCCACAAAGGGCTCGCCCTGCTGGTCCTCTTGCTCACCGGGGGCTTCGCCCACGATCATCCATTGCGCTTCGATGTGGCCCACGCCGAACACCGTCTGGCGTCGGCTTTCGCACAGGGCGCAAGCCTGGCAACCCGCCACGGCCTGGCGCAGATCCGGCCAATCCATCACCTCGATGCCTGCCGGGCGGGCGGGACGAGCCGGGTCGGCATCGGCAGGCTTCAGCGAAGCCGGCGGTGCCGCCACGACGGTCACGGCGGACCGAGCCAAGGCAGACACGTCTGCACGCGGGGCCTGAACGACCGGCTGGGCCACCATCGCGGGTGGCGGAGCCTCGGATGGAGGGGATGCAGGCGATGCCGACGACGCAGTCGCGTCTTCCACCGGCCAGAACGGGGGAATGCCCATTTCGCGCAACATGGCGCGTTGCCTCTCGCTCCACCGCATCAATAGCCCCCATCCTGAGGCGCAATGTGCCGCCGCATCACGATGGCATCTTCGCGTCCCTCTAGGGCCGGATAGTAATGCTTGCGGACCCCGACGGCCTCGAAGCCCTGGCGTTCGTACAAGGCGCGGGCCCGCGCATTGCTCGGGCGCACTTCGAGCCACAGAGCCTGCGCGCCGCGCTGTACACACAGACCATAGATGACGCGCATTAGATCCTGAGCCACCCCGGCGCCGTGCAAGGACCGGTCCACCGCAATGTTGAGCAGGTGCATCTCGTCGACGCCGTCCATGGCCACGCACACCGCGACGATCTGGCCCGTCTCATCACAGCGCACCCGCACCCAATAGCCCGCCCGCATGGAAGACCGGTAGTTGTCGGCGCTCCAGGCGTGAATGGGATGCAGGCAAGCGGCGGACTCCATCGCCATGACGGCCGGAATGTCGGCCTCGGTCATGGGGCGGTCTACGAAACTGCGGCTGATGCTCATGAACGGGCAGCCAGGCGCTCTGCCGTGGTTTGCGCCACCTTGTCGCGCACATAACGTGGCAAAGCCAGGGCGGCGTCCAGTGTGTCGCCCCGTTGCCAGGCGGCCAGGGCGAGCGTGGCCAAGGCCGATCCAGCCGGCACGGCCTGCGGCCATTGATGCGGTGCGGAGACCGCGGCAAATCGGTCCGGATAGGCGTGGAGCCCGCTGCCGGCCAGGTGCTGCGGTGCGGGCGAGCCAGAGACATCGCCCGGCGCGACGCCCCAACGACGCGCCGGCTCATCCAGCGGCCACAGCTGGGGGGCCTGAACACATCGCCAGCTGGCCTGTTGCCAGACAAAAGCGGCCGCATACAACTCGTCCATCCGGGCGTCCTGCAGCACCCAGACCACGTCGCCGTCCTGCCACGCGGCGGGGTCCTGCATGCGTGCATGCTCGGCCACGGCCATGAGCGTGTCCACGGCGATCACCGGCTTGCCCAGCCCCAAAGCCAGACCTTGTGCCGTCGAGCACGCGGTGCGCAGCCCGGTGAAGGCGCCAGGCCCCTCGCCAAACGCGATGGCGTCCACATCGGACCACTGCAAGCCGGCCTGCGCGAGCAGGTCTTGCAGCGACGGCAAAAGCGTGGCCGAGGCCTGCGCGCCGCCCGCCAGCTCGGCGACACGCACGTCACCACCCGACACGAGCGCCACATGCACCCGGTCGGTGGCGGTGTCCAATGCAATCAAAACAGGGCGGCCAACTGACATGGCCGCAAGTGTAAAGCCCAGACCTCTATGATGTGACCATGCGCTCTCGCCTTCGATTTGCCGGCCTGCTGCTGGGCACCCTTCTGTCCGCTGTGGCCGGGCCCTCGCGCTCAGCCGACACACCCTGGCCCCCTGCTCTGAGCAACGCGGCGCGCCAGGCAGTCATCCCGCCCGATGCGGTCTCGTTGCTGGTCTGGCCAGTCGACGGGGGCGCGGAACGGCTGGCCATCCATGCGGACACGTCCCGCTCCGTGGCCTCTGTGATGAAGCTGTTCACGACGGGGACGGCTTTGCAGGTGCTGGGCCCCGCCTACACCTGGAAGACCGAGGTCGGGCTGGATGGCCCGCTGACGACCGCTGGCACGCTCAAGGGCTCGGTGTACATCAAGGGCAGCGGCGACCCGGCTTTGGTGCTGGAGCGCGTTCAGCTGTGGCTGTCGCGCTGGCGGGCGGCAGGCTTGCATGACATCCGGGGTGACATCGTGCTGGATCGAAGCCTGTTCCAGGTCCCGGTGCACCATGCCGCAGCCTTTGACGGCCAGGCGCTCAAGCCCTACAACGCCGGCCCCGACGCCTTGTTGCTGAACCACCGCGCCTTGGTGCTGCGCTTCCGTCCTGACGACGCCCGGCCCAGGCAGGTCCGCATCAGCCTGGAACCGGCACTGCAGGGCATGCAGCTCGTCAACCAGGTCCGACTCAGCGACAACCTGGCGTGTGGTGACTGGCGCGAGGCGCTGTCCTTGTCGCTCCGTCCTCAACCGCTTGCTAGCGGCAGACGGCAGCCCTGGCTCATCGAAGTCAAAGGCGCCTACCCACGCGGGTGTCAGGAAAAGGACTGGCCGCTGCTGTGGACAGGAGACGATGAGAATGACTACGCCGATCGGTTGATCACCCCCAGTTGGTCGCAGCTGGGCGGGCACCTGGGCGGCCAGGTGCGCAGCGGCGTGTGGCCCGCCGGGCTGCCGAGCTGGATGACCTGGGTGTCGCCACCGCTGGCCTCGATCGTCTATGAGATCAACAAGTTCAGCAACAACGTGATGGCGCGCCAGCTCTTTTTGAGCTTGGCCGGCGAGCCGGCGCCTGCCACGCTGGAGCAAGCGCAGGCGGTCGTGACCCAGCATGTGCAGTCTCAGACCCGTGATGGCTCGGGGCGCTCGGCCTGCGAGGGCGACGCCCTGCAGCTGGACAACGGATCAGGCTTGTCGCGACAAGAGCGCACGACCGCTCGCTGCCTGGGCCAATGGCTTCGCGCACTGTGGGCCAGCCCGGTGATGCCTGAACTGCTGGCCTCGCTGCCGATTGCGGGCAGCGACGGCACGGCACGGCGCCTGTTGGGTGCCGGCGGCAAGGCGCATGTCAAGACCGGCTCTTTAGATGGCGTGGCCGCAGTCGCTGGCATCGCCGAGGGCGACTCAGGCCAGCGCTACGTGGTGGTGGGCGTGGTCAATGGCCCCGCCGCAGACGCCGCCCGGCCTTTTCTGGATGCCGTACTGAGCTGGGCGGTACACGACCGCACGCCCTGATCGGAGGGGCTCCGTTCAGAAGGGGTTGCGGGTGAAGGCGCTGTAGACGATGGACGAAAACGTGCTTTGCGCATAAGGATTCAGATGCGTTGCATCGATCCACATGTGCGTAGAGAGCGCGTCCGCCGAATCCAAAGAGGCCGTGTCGTCCATGCACAGCGGTGCAGTGGGCCCAGGCGGCTTGCAAGCCGGGTTATCGATGTCATACGTGCTGCCCAGGTAGGTAGCCGGATTGGCTGCAATCACATCCGTAACCTGGTCGATGCGCACCAGGCTGACTTGCTGACCGGTGAAGCCCGCGATCGACGCCCCCAATTCCACCCCCTCGTTGAAGGCCTTGCTCAGGGCCTGCAGAGCGGCCATGTTGCGGTCCCGGTTGGGCAAATCAGCCTTGGCCAGAGGCGAGGCGCCGAGGTTGGGCGTGAGTACCAGCATCATGCGGGCACCCTTGTCGATGATCGGACGCAAACCCGCCGAAAAGGCCTTGCCTTGCGTTTCCAAACTCGAGGTCAACGAGGACAGCGTGGCGGAGTCGGGCGAGGCCAGGTAGGTCAGATAGGCGCGCACGATGTTCGCCCGCCCGGCGCTGACCGTCACCAAAGTCTTGTCATTGAGGATGCCGACGTTGTTGTTGATCTTGGTCAGCACCGCATTGACACCCGCATTGGCCACGGCGGTATCGGCGCTGGCGATACTGCCCGCATCGGTCGGGATCGGGAAATTCAGGTGGACATCACCGGGGTCGTTGGCCAGCATGACGGCGCTGCGCGCATAGGTGTTCCAGTCCGTGCATTCGTTGTTGAACGAAAACCGCAAGGCATCGGCGAAGTACTGGATCCAGATCGGGTGCGCCACACAGCTGTAAGGGGCCGCGGTGGCCGGGCTGATGTAGGCGTTGCTGGCATAGGTTGCCCCATTGGGCTTGATCAGACTGAACTCGTCACCGAACACCACCAGAGATTCAGGCACGAACTTCTTGGACTGGGTGCCGCCTCCACAGCTTGCCAGGGTTGCAACAGCCAGGCACGAGACCGCCACGACGCCCAGACGGCGCACGGTGGTGGACAAAGCTGGTGGGAAGAAGCGATGCATGAAGACTCCAAATACGGATCAGTGAGGGTCAGGGCGCAAGAATACCCGCTTCAGCGGCCGAAAATCAGCCCGTCAAGCGGCGGCAGCACGGCTGAGTCGGTCGCGTACGCCGTCCCATGCCTGATCGTCTGGCGGGGTTTCCACCCAGATCAGATCCACACCCAGATCATCCAGTTCCCGCAAATCGGCGAACAGATGGTGGGCTGCGGCGATGGGCTCGGGCGGCATGGCCCGATGCACGACGCCGGGAATACTGGCCCGATGGGCCCACAGGCTGCGCGAATAAACCGCCAGACGCGGGCGCGATTCATGCAGCAAAGCCGGGTGCTCTTTGATTTCAAGCTCGAAGGCGTCCAGCGCCACCAGCAACAGGTCACCCGGCATCAGACGCACTTTGGCCCGCGGGGCATAGTGCGCCATCAAGGTGCCCGACGCGCGGGGCGCGCTGGCGTCCGGTTTTTCGGGGGTCGACACCCCGACTCGCTCGCCCGTCACCGCCTGAATCTGAGCCAGCGTGATCTGACCCGGGCGCAACAGCACCGGGTAGCCGCGCGAACAATCCACGATGGTCGACTCGATGCCAACGTCACACGACCCGCCGTCGAGCACCCATACCTCGTCCAGGCCTTCACCCTGGTCCTTGAATTCGCTGATGACGTGTTCGGCACGTGTCGGGCTGACGCGCCCAAATCGGTTGGCACTCGGCGCCGCGACGCCCAGCACCCCCAGCTTGGCAGCGGCCACCAGCAGTTGATGCGCCAAGGGATGGTCCGGACAACGCAAACCGATGGAGTGCTGCCCCCCCGCGGCCGCCGCCGCGCAATCCGGATGGCGCGGCACGATCACCGTCAGCGGACCGGGCCAGAAGGCGTCCATCAGCCGCTGAGCCGAAGGCGGGATTTCAGAGGCGAAACACAAGGCGGCGTGCGCGTTGGGCACATGCACGATCAGCGGGTGGTTGCTGGGCCGCCCCTTGGCCGCAAAAATGCGCGCCACGGCCGCGTCGTCGTCCGCGCGGGCGCCCAGGCCATACACAGTCTCGGTGGGCAAGGCCAGCAAGCCGCCCTCGGCAAGTCGCTGGGCCGCTTGCTCGATGGCATCGGATTGGGTTTGGGGGTTCAGCAGGCGCATGTCAGAACGGCTCGATGCCCAGCACGGCAGCCGCTTTCAAAGCCACCTCGCGCGCTTGTGCCGCGGTCGGTGCGGTCACCGTCAAGTGGCCCATTTTGCGGCCTTTGCGCGCTTCGGTCTTGCCGTACAGGTGCAGATGCGTGCCTGGCAGGGCCAGCACCCCGGCCCAATCAGGGTCTTGCTGCACCGTGCTCCCAGCGGGGAGCCACAGGTCCCCCAGCAGGTTGAGCATATGGCAAGGGCTGTGCAATTGCGGCTCGACCAGTGGCAGCCCGGTCATGGCGCGCACTTGCAGTTCGAACTGGGACACGTCGCACGCGTCGATGGTGTGATGACCCGAGTTGTGCGGACGCGGCGCCATTTCGTTGGCCACGATGCGACCGTCTTGCAACACGAAGAATTCGACGCACAGCACGCCGACATAGCCCATCGACGAGGCGATCTGGTGTGCAGCCTCGTAGGCCTGCTGTGACACCTCCGCGCTGACGCTGGGTGCCGGCACCGTGGTCACGGCCAGGATGCCATCGCGATGCAGGTTCTGCTGCAGGGGAAAGTGCACGACTTGGCCGTCGCGCCCGCGGGCGACAAGGACGCTGACCTCATAGGCCAGGGGCAGCATTTTTTCGAGCACGCAACCCACACGCTGCAGTTCGTCCCAAGCAGCCACCAACTCGGCGCGGGTCTTGACCCGGATCTGGCCCTTGCCGTCATACCCCATGCGCGCGGTTTTGAGGATACCGGGCAGCAAGTCATCCGACACGGCGGCCAGTTGCTCAGGGGTTTCGATCAAGGCGTGCGGGGCGCAAGGCACGCCACAGGCGACGAAATGCGCTTTTTCGCGGGCGCGGTCCTGGCAGATGGCAACCGCCGCGCCTGCCGGGGCAACCGGGCGGGTCTGCGCGAGGGCGTCCAGGGCTTGTGCCGGCACATTTTCGAATTCCGTGGTGATGGCGGCACATTGCGCCGCCAGCGCCTTCAAGCCGGCCTCATCCAAGTACGTGGTCTGCACATGGTCGTGAGACACCAAACCTGCCGGGCTGTTGACATCCGGGTCCAACACCGCGGTGTTGTAGCCCATGGCCTGCGCCGCATGCACGAACATGCGCCCCAATTGCCCGCCACCCATCACGCCCAGGGTGGCCCCCGGCAGAATCACCGCTTGATTGCTCATGCCTTGGCATCCATCGTCAAATCTTGCGTCATGGCGCGGGCCACTTCGGTCTGGCGCACCCGGAAGGCTTCCAGCTTGGCCAGCAAGGCGGGGTTGCCCGAAGCCAGCATGGCCACGGCGAACAAGGCCGCGTTGCCGGCGCCAGCCGTGCCGATGGCAAAGGTGGCCACCGGGATGCCCTTGGGCATCTGCACGATCGAGTGCAGCGAGTCGACGCCCTGCAGGTGGCGCGACGGCACCGGCACGCCCAGCACGGGCACCGTGGTCTTGGCCGCCAGCATGCCCGGCAGGTGCGCTGCCCCGCCCGCACCCGCGATGATGGCGACCAGGCCGCGGCCTTGCGCCGCCTCTGCGTAGCGGAACATGTCGTCGGGCATGCGATGGGCTGAAACCACCTTGGCCTCGAAAGGGATCCCGAACTCGGTCAGAATGTCAGCCGCGTGGCGCATGATGTCCCAGTCGCTGCTGGAGCCCATCACCACGCCCACTTTCACGCTTTGGTTCAAACCTTCGGCAGGAGTCGTGTCGTTCACGGCTCGCTCCTTGTCTTGTAAAACCTCGAATTTTAGGCGCTAGCCAAGAACCCCATGATGGACATCACGCTGGAAAACTTTGAAACCGATCTGTTGATGGGCTCGAACCAGCAACCCATCTTGCTCGACATCTGGGCGGAATGGTGCGGTCCCTGCAAGGCTTTGGGCCCGGTTCTCGAGAAGCTGGAGCAGGACTATGGCGGCCGCTTCAAGCTCGCCAAGGTCAACGCCGACACCCAGCAAGAGATCGCTGGGCAACTGTCGCAGATGTTTGGCGTGCGGTCCATTCCGTTTTGCGTGATGTTTGTGGGCGGCCAACCGGTGGACGGCTTCGTGGGCGCCCTGCCCGAGGCCAAGATTCGCGAGTTTCTCGACAAGCACGTCCCCAGCGAGAACGAAATCGCGGCAGAGGCCGAGACCGAAGAAGCGGAAGAGTTGGCGGCCGAAGGCGACACCGAAACGGCGGTGTCCAAGCTGCTGCACGCGCTGGAGCGCGATCCCGGCAACGACGAGGCCCGTTTTGACCTGATCAAGTTGCTGCTGGCGCATGGCCAGTTGGTTGGCGCCAAGGAGATCTTCGAACCCATCGCCGCCCGTGCCAGCGGCCCCCTGCCCGAAGCGCGCGTGGTGGCCTTCGGCCGCTATCTGGATGCGGTGAATGCGGCGCTGGACGCCCGCCCCGTTGAAACGCTGCAAGCCGCCTTGGCGACCAATAAACGCGACTTCACCGCGCGCATGGAGCTAGCCCAGACCTTGATCGCCGCCGGCCTGTTCACCCAAGCCATGGACGAGATGCTGGAAATCATCATGCGCGACAAGGCCTGGAACGACGAGTGGGCCCGCAAGACCTATGTGGCGCTGCTCGAAGTGATGAGCAAGCCGCCCGTCAAACCCGCTGCGGCACAAGCGGCTGCCCCCGATGGCAAGCCCAAGCTCGAGCTCACGGGCAAGCATGAAGTGGTGGCCAACGACCCGCTGATCGACCAATATCGCCGCAAGCTCAGCATGGCGCTGTTCTGACCGAGCCCCTCATGACCTCGCCCCTGATCAGCGTCGCACAACTGGCCGACCGCCTGGCGCACCCGCAAGAGGGTGCGCCCATCGTGGTGGTGGATTGCCGCTTCAACCTGGCGGACACGCAGGCGGGGCAGACCGCCTGGCAGCGGGCCCACATTCCGGGCGCGCGCCATGCTGATCTGGACGAGGACCTGTCTGGCGCCCAAACCGGGCGCAATGGCCGCCACCCGCTGCCGGACGCGTCGACCTTTGCGCAAACCCTGCAGCGCTGGGGCATCGGTGAGCAGACGACGGTCGTGGCCTATGACGACGCCGGCGGCATGTTTGCGGCCCGCCTGTGGTGGATGCTGACCCACTGGTGGGGGCACGCACGCTGTGCCGTGCTTGACGGCGGCTGGCAGCAATGGACCGCACAAGGCCGCCCGACGGCGTCGGCTGCCAGCGCATCCCCAGCCTCAGGGTCGACCATCGGCCACCCGCAACCGCGTGCGCGCCCCGAAGAGGTCATCCTGTGCGAAGAGGTCCTGGCCTCGATTGGCGATCCCGGACGGCTTTTGTTGATCGATGCCCGCGCGCCCGATCGCTTCAGAGGCGAGAACGAAACCCTGGACCCGGTTGGCGGACACATCCCCGGCGCGGTCAACCGCTTTTTCAAAGACAACCTCGATGCAAGCGGTTGCTTCAAACCGCCCGGGCGCTTGCGTGAAGAATTCACGGCCCTGATTGGCGCCCAGCCCTTACGATCCTGCATCCATCAATGCGGATCAGGCGTGACGGCTTGCCACAACCTGCTGGCCATGGATGTGGCCGGCTTGACAGGGTCGCGCCTCTACGCGGGGTCCTGGAGTGAGTGGTGCGCGGAGCCCTCCCGCCCGGTGGCCCGCTGACACGCCATCGCGCCACGCGGGCCAAATCTGCAAAAAACATCTTGAAACACGCTGCAAAAGCGCATTAAAGCGTCTGTTTTCGCACAGTTTTCGGCGCTTCCTGCCCAGGGGCCGCTTCCTAGAATCGTTCGGACGAAGTCATCATGTCCTCGAACGAAGGAAGTTTCGCCATGGCTCTCTCTCTCTCTTTACTGCAACGCCGCAAGGCCACTGGCTTCACGCTCATCGAGTTGATGATCGTGGTGGCGATTGTGGGCATTTTGGCGCGAGTAGCCTATCCCGCGTACACCGACTATGTCCGCAGAGGACAGGCTCAAGAAGCTTTCTCGCAGTTGTCCACCTTCCGCGCGAAGATGGAGCAGTACTACATGGACAACCGCAATTACGGGTCATCAGGAACCACGTGCGCGAACGACACGTCAGCCAGTTCATGGAACACCTTTCCCACCCCACCCAACGGCTATTTCACTTACACGTGCGCAACCAGTTCGAGTGGTCAGGCCTTCACTATCACGGCTACAGGCTCGTCGGGCGCAGTGATCGGCAATGTGTACAAAATTGACCAAGAAGGCATTCGCACCACGACCAAGTTCAAGAACGTTGATTTGACGCCTGCAGCACCTTGCTGGCTTTCGAGGCCATCATGCAATTGATTACCACCGCCCCTATGCGCCGAACTGGCGGCTTCACCATCATCGAATTGGCCATCGCGATGGTCATCTTCGGGTTTTTGATCATGGCTGCGGCTCCCAGCCTGCAGGACTGGTTCAGCAATACGCGAATTCGTGGCACGGCCGAATCCATTCAGAACGGGCTGCAGACCGCCAGAGCGGAGGCCATTCGCCGCAATCGTTCCGTGAGCTTCTGGCTGGTCGACAACGACAATCCAGACAAGTTTCTCGCGTCCTGCACCGTGTCCGACACCGGAACAGCCTGGATGGTTTCGGTCAATTCTCCAGCCGGCAATTGCGATGACACGCCATCCCAGACAGACTCCCCGATGATCGTGACAGGGCGCACAGCCGGCGACTCGGGCGCCCATGTGGTCGTGACAGGAACGCAATCAGACGGCAGCACTGCCGCCAGCAGCGTGACCTTCAACGGCTTCGGTGGCGTCACGGGCAGCGGGTCGCTCGGGCAGATCGACATCAAGAGCGATACCAATGACAGCGCTTCGCGTTCGCTGCGAATTGTGATTTCTGCCAGCGGCATGGTCCGTATGTGCGATCCGAAGGTCACCAGTTCCGGAGATCCTCGCAAATGCTGAAACGACGCCCCCCTCAACTTTGCAAGCGCCATGGCGGCTTTGTCATCATCGATGTTCTGATGTCGGTGCTGCTGTTCTCCGTCGGCATTTTGGGCTTGATTGGCTTGCAAACCGCGCTGACCCGCAATCAGGTCGATACCAAGGTTCGCGCAGATGCCAGCTATCTGGCCGGTGAGTTGATTGCCCAAATCTGGGCCAACACCACCCAACTCAGTTCTTATTCTTCATCCGGTTGCGCGACGATGGCCCTGTGCAAAGAATGGCAGGACAAGGTAGCGGCAAGCCTGCCGGGTGGCGTGGGCGGCGTCGCGGCAGATGCGTCAACCGGAGACATCACCATCACGATCACGTGGACCAACCCAGGCGGTGATCAACATAAATACGTCTCCCAAACCACCGTCACTGTTTGGGGGACTTGAGATGAACGCCTCAACCCGTCAGACCCGGTATCGCCAAGGCGGCTTCACGTTGATCGAGCTCATGGTCGGCGCCGTGCTGGGCATGCTGACCGTGATCGTCATTGCGCAGGTCTTGTTCCAATCCGAGAACACCCGCCGTACGGTGAGTTCAGGCAGCGATGCCGAACTCAACGGATCATTGGCTATGTTCACGCTGCAACGAGACATTCAAATGTCCGGCTATGGCTTGACAAGCAACCAGACGGCCCTGGGCTGCGCAATCAACGCCAAATACGACACCGGCACTGCCTATGCTTTCAACCTGGCCCCCATCGTGATCACCGATGGCTCCGGCTCGGCGCCCGATTCGGTCACGATCTTGTATGGCTCTAGCCAGAGCGGCTCGGTGCCCATCCGGGTGACGGAGAACCATACCCAGACGCAAGGCTACTTCATCGTTGAATCGGCGCTGGGCGTGCGAGCAGGCGATCAAATGATTGTGGTGCCCCAAACCATCGATTCAACCCACAAGTGCACCTTGTTGGCGGTCACCAACGACACGAGCGCGCCAGAAACCACTTTGGGTCTGACACGCATCCCGCACACGTCAGTGAACAAGTGGAATCAACCCACGCTCTACCCCTCTGATGGCTACCCCGTCAACAGCTATCTGCTGAATCTGGGCGCACTCGTTCAGAAGAGTTACTCGATCAGCAGCACGTATGCCTTGCAGTCAGAAGTGCGCGCCAGCAGCAATGGGTCGACCAGCACCACCGACTTGTTTCCCAACGTCGTCAATCTACAAGCCATGTATGGCAAAGACACCGATAACAACGGATCGGTCGACAGATACGATCATGTGACCCCGGTGTCTGCGGCCGAGTGGCGGCAGGTGCTCAACGTCAAGATCGCCATCGTGACCCGGAGCGCCCAATACGAAAAAGACGTCGTGACGGTAGCTTCGCCAAAGTGGGACATTGGCGCCACGATTGTGCCGACGGGTGAAACGTCTGCCACCTGCAATGGGTCCAGCAAGTGCATCACGCTGGACATCTCAGGTGTGCCCGACTGGCAGCACTATCGGTACAAGGTCTACACCTCGACCATTCCCTTGCGCAACGTTCTCTGGAATTCATAAGGGGAGCGTCGACATGCATCCAGTTCTAACCGATCGCCCTAGCCGTCATCGCCAAAGCGGCGTGTCGCTGATCTTTGCATTGATCACCCTCATCGCCCTGATGATGGGTGCACTGGCTCTGGTCCGCAACACCGACACGGCTTCTCTGCTCTTGGGCAACCTGGGCTTCAAACAAGACGCCACGCTCTCGGCCGATCAAGCCACACGTATCGCCATTTCCTGGCTCAACGCCAACAGTGCCGGATTGAACGCCGACATGGCCACAGATGGGTACTACGCCAGCAACAAGGAATACTCGACGGACGGCACCACTCGGGTTGGCCCCATCGACATCACCGGGGCGCAAAGCAGTTCCGATACGTCGCGGCAGCTGATTGACTGGGATAACAACAATTGCAGCGCGGCAGCCGCCAGTTCTTACGCGACGTGCTCGATCAAGCCAAAAGCCATCACCGAGACCATCAATCACAACTCGGCCAGTTATGTGATCCTGAGGATGTGCAACAAGGCAGGCGACTACACAACCGACTCGACCATCGTCTGCCTGAAGCCTCTGACCAGCAGCAGCGATGGCGCCACCGGGCGCGGCGAGCTGAACTACTCAGAATACGCGCGCTTTGGCAGCACCGCACAGACCTATTTCCGGGTTCTGGTGCGCATGCAAGGCCAGCGCGGTGCCACCAGCTACACAGAAACCATTGTGCATTTCTAACGGAGTCCCACCATGAACAGAAATCACAAGACCATGCGGTCCAACCCATTCGCTGTTCGCATGCAGCCTTTGGCGGCGCTCATCGCGTTAATCTATTTGGGCGGCTATTCCAACATGGCGGTGGGTGGCTCGACGGTGATTGCCGATCAACCTCTGGCTACGTCTGCAGCGGTTCAACCCAAGCCCAATTTGCTGTTCATCCTGGACGATTCCGGAAGTATGGGCTCTGCCTACATGCCCGACGACATGAGCAGCACCTCGCGGTTTGGCTACTGGTCCTCACAGTGCAACGGGGTGGCGTTCGACCCGAGTGAGCCCTACCCTCCGCCATTGCGCGCAGACAAGTCGTCGTATCCCAACGTATCCTTTACCGCCGCGCCGGACGATGGATACGACTCCAGCAGCAGCACAACCGACCTGACATCGTCTTACTACTACCTCTACACAGGTAGCCAGCCGAAAATGAGCTGGAGCTACAACTTCGCTGGGGTTGACACGACCACTCAGTTCTACACGGAGTGCAAGACTTCCATTTCAACTGGAAGCAGCGTGTTCACGCGTGTGGACTTGAGCAGCGCAAGTTCCGACGTCAAACAAAAATATGCGAACTGGTATTCGTACTATCGCAAGCGCTACTTGCTGATGCGCACGGCGATGGGCCGCGCACTCAGCAAGCTGGACGACACTTATCGCGTGGGGTTCACCACCATCAGCGACAAGTACGCAACGGATGGTTCTCGCTACTTCAGGGACGTCAAGGACTTCAATGACACCCAGAGGTCCAGCTTTTACTCCAGCCTCTACGGCGCGGCGCCTAACTCCTATACGCCATTGCGTGGCGCTTTGAGCAAAGCCGGCCGGTACTTCGCCAACAAGGCCCCGGGGCAGACTTATGACCCGATGCAGTACGCCTGCCAGCGCAACTACGCGATGCTGTCAACCGACGGCTATTGGAATGCCGACATTGAAACCACCAGCTACGGTCCTTATGTTGTCGACTCCAATACGGCGGTGGGCAACCAGGATAGCGCGCCGGAAGAGCGCCCGATCCTGGACGCAGCATCGACGGTGACCACGCGGACCACTCAATACACCACCCTCGGCTATCGCGACAAAACTTCGAACGAGCAAAGTCGCACCAAGACGTGGTCACGGAGCATGACCACGTACCTCCCGCGCACCAGCGGCAGTTGCGCTGGCAAGTACGTCAAGGCCGTCTATCCGCAAACATACAGCCAAGGCCAAACTCAGATCTTCAGCACGCCTCAGCAAGCCACTTACTCCTACACGGTGACGGATACGCTGATCAATGGGCTGCTTTCTGAAACGTCAACGTCTGCGGTGACGGTCGGCACCTGGGGAACGAAGGCGGGGGAATCCACGTCGACCATTCTGACGCCCACTGCGTTCACGACGCCGACGGATGCGATGTACACCAACGGCACGCCGTCGGTCGGCTCCACTTGCTACAACTCTGCGGGCGCAACCTCTTACACGACAGCGACCACATCCACCACCTCGTGGTCCCCCTCCACGCTCACCTATACCTACACCACGCCCACGATTGGAACGTACACCGCCGGCACGCCCAATTCGAACAGCGTCACCATGGGAGGCGTCTCCAATTCGCTGGCTGACGTGGCTGAATACTATTGGAAAACTGACCTGCGCCAGAGCACCTATGGCAATTGCGAATCCACGAGTTCCGGCACGACCCGCGACGTGTGCGCCAACGTCATCACGCCGGTTGGCGTCGATACAAACAAAGCGCAGCACATGTCGACGTACTCAATCGGTCTGGGCACCAACGGCACCTTGACCTATGACGTCGACTACCAGACTCAGTCTGCCGGCGACTTTGCGGATTTGAAGGCGGGCCGCAAGATTTGGCCGGAGCCCGGAGACGGGCTGGGCGCGCCCAACATCGACGACCTGTGGCACGCTGCCGTAAACGGTCGGGGCCGCTACTTCTCCGCGATGAGTGTGTCAGACCTCAGCTCTGCCATCACCAGCGTGTTCAATTCGGTTCGCGCCGATGCCGGCGCCGCCGCAGCTGCAGCCACCACCACGCTGGAGTTGGTGTCCGGAGACAACAACAAGCTGTTCAGCGCCAGCTACACCACGCAAGAGTGGACGGGCGACCTCAAGGCCTTCACATTGAATGGCAAGACGGGCGCCATCTCGACCACTCCGATCTGGTCGGCTCAGTCCACTCTGGATACGCGTGACTACAGCACCCGCAACATCTACTTCAACTCTGCATCGACCCTCACGGCGTTCACCTACACCAATTTGCCAACGAGCCTGCAAACCTCATTCAGCAACTTGTGCGTGAGTTCTTTGCTGAGCCAATGCAGCAGCCTGTCAGATCCGGACAAGACACTGGCTAACAGTGGCGACAACGTCGTCAACTATCTGCGCGGCGATCGCACCTATGAAGTGGGCAAAGCTTCCGGGTTGTTCCGTAAACGTGAACACATTCTGGGTGACATCATCAACGGCGCACCGGTCTATGTAGGCAAGCCTTCATTCAGCTATGCCGACACGGGCTACGCCGACTTCGTGAGCGCTCAAAGCAGCAGAAAGCCTGTGGTCTATGTCGCGGCCAACGACGGGATGCTGCACGCGATCTCGGCGGCCGACGCGGACGGCGGCACGGAGCTGTGGGCGTTCATTCCTTCGGCAGTGATTCCCAACTTGTACAAGCTGGCCGAAACCGACTATGCAAGCAAGCATCGCTACTATGTGGACGGTGCGCCTGCTGTGGCCGATGTGAAGATCAGCGGGACATGGAAGACCATTCTGGTTGGCGGCTTGAACAAGGGTGGCTCCAGCTACTATGCCTTGGACATCACCAACCCGGCATCCCCTCGCATGTTGTGGGAGTTCACCACCGCCAACATGGGATACACCTATGGCAACCCGGTCATCACCAAACGGGCGGATGGCACATGGGTGGTGGCTGTGACGTCTGGCTTGAACAACACCTCAGGAGATGGCCTGGGGCACCTGTACCTCATTGACGTCGCCACCGGTACGCGGTTGCTGGACCTGGCCACCACAGCCGGATCAGCTTCCACTCCCAGCGGCCTGAACAAGATCAACGCGTGGATTGACAGCGCCACCAACAACACGTCCTTGCGCTTCTACGGCGGAGACATGTTGGGCAATGTCTGGCGATTCGATACGGATGCGCGTTATGGTGCCGCCGCATCGGCGGTGAAGCTGGGCGTGCTGCAAACCGCGACTGGACCTCAACCCATTTCCACCCGCCCCGTGACGATTGAAATTTCGAGCAAGCCGGTGGTCATCGTGGGGACGGGTCGGTACATGGGCGACCCGGACATTCTGGATACCCAGACTCAAAGCATTTACGCCATTCGTGACCCCCTGGGCACAACGGGTTGGGGCGATGTACGGGCGGACACCACCAACTTCACGCGCCAGACACTGACCGTTTCAGGCACGTCGGCCACGGTCACATCCAATACGGTGGATTGGACCAAAGGCGGCTGGTGGGTCGATCTGCCCAATTCCGGTGAGCGGATCGCCGTCAACATGGCGCTGCAGCTCAACACCTTGGCGATCGGCTCTGCGATTCCCAATGGCAACCCCTGTGCATCGGGCGGCAGTTCATGGCTCTACTATCTGAACGCCGTCAACGGCGGCCTGGTCAACGGTGCAACCGACGCTGGCTCGGTCTACAGCCCTGACACCTTGATCGTGGGCACCAGCTACGTCAAGGACGCGGACGGCAACCTCCGCCTGATTGTCCAGGACAACAAAGGCAAGATCACCTCGTCGAAGGCGAAAGCCGGCTCGTCGACCACTGGCGGCTCCGCACACCGCACATCATGGCGCGAGCTCGTGGACTAAGGGACCGTGCGATGCACAGGGCTTTGCTGACCTGTGCATCGCTCTCTCTCGCGGCACATGCCTTGGCGGTCACGCTTTTGCCGCCACTGGAAAGCCCTGTTCGTGAACATCGCAAGCCGGCCAAGCCTCCGATGGCCTGGCAGTTGCGGATGCTTGCGCATGCTCCAGCTGCCGCCATAGCAAGCACGACCGATGCTGGATCTGCCCTTGAACTTGATGAGCGCGAGAGCCCTGCCTCTCCCCTGAGCGCGCCGGTCGATAGTGCGCCGCTGGAGGCCGCCATCCCAACACAGATGGGAGCGCAACCCGATGCCGCGCCCCCAGCCGCCCAGACAGCCGCATCGTCGCCCCTGGTCGGCGATGCCGGCGGTGACAGCCCCTACATCCCACGCCCGGAATTGAGCATCCCACCAGTGCCCCAAGCACCGGTGCTGCTGACAGCTCCGCCCGGCCAATCTGAAGTCTCGCGGATCTCAGGCATCTTGTCGCTCTACATCGACGAGCACGGCACGGTTCATCACATCACCGCCAGCGGCGAGCCCATGCCGCCGGAATTCGAGCAGGCCGCCCGTCAAGCCTTCATGGCGCTCACGTTCCGACCCGGTGTGCTCAATGGCGAGCCGGTCAAGTCACGCATCCGCGTGGAAGTGGTGTTCGACAACACGCCGCTGCCGCCGGCGGAACAGCCGTCCGGCGCCTCAGCCCCGCGTTAACCCATCGGCCCAACAGCCTGCTGCCGGGTCAAGGCCTCATCGAGCACCTCGATCCAGTGCTTGACCGGCGTGTTCGTGCCGCTTTGCAGATGCACGATGCAGCCGATGTTGGCCGATGCGATCACGTGGGGTTCGGTCTCTTCCAGCGCCTTGATCTTGAGATCGCGCAATTGGCGTGACAACTCGGGCTGCGTCACGCTATAGGCCCCACCCGCGCCACAACATTGGTGGCTGTCGCGGGGCGCCAGGTTCACTTCAAATCCCAGCTCCCGCAAGCCCTGCTCAATGGGCCCGGGCTGGGCCGCGCTGCTGAGCTTGTGCACATGGCTCAAGCTGCAAGGTGGATGGAAGGTGACCGAGCCCAATGAGGTCCCTTCGGGTCTGCGCCCCAGTCGGCGCTTGAGAAACGGCAACCACGAGGGCAGCAACTCACCGGGGTCCTTGGCCAAGGCCGCAATGCGCTTGGCCTTGTCTGCGTAGGCCGGATCATCGGCCAGCAAGGCGCCGTATTCTTTCACCCAGGCACCGCAGCCCGAGGCGTTGATGAGAATGGCTTCGGCAGGGGTTTGGGATTCGACCCAGGGCCACCAGGCGTCGATGTTGCGACGGGCCCGATCCTTCGCGCCTTCAAGGTCACCCAGATGCCCCTGGATGGCGCCACAACAGCCGGAACTGCGCGACACGCCGGTGCGGATGCCCATCACGTCCAGCACCCGTGCGGTCGATGCATCGACATGCGGTCGCAAGCTGCGCTGCACACACCCTTTGAGCAGCAAGACCTGACGCGCGTGCATCGCCTTCTTGCGGTCCGGCCAGCGGGGCGGCGCCAGGGGCGGCAACAGGGGGATGCGCTCTTGCCACAACTTGGGCAACACCGGACGCACCAGGCGGCCCATGGACAGGGCGGGCTTGAACCAGCGCGAGGGCAAAATCTGGATGAGCGCCCAGCGCATCAGCCGTTCACGCCAGGGGCGTTTGACCTGGGCGTCCACCGCCGCCTGCCCGACCGCCAGCAGCTCGTGATACTGCACACCAGACGGGCACGTGCTTTCGCAGTGGCGACAGCCGATGCAGCGATCCAGGTGCTCCTGCGTGATGCGCGTCGGCGCCTGCCCTTCGAAGACCTGCTTCATCAGGTAGATGCGGCCGCGCGGGCCATCCAGCTCATCACCGGTCACCTTGTATGTGGGGCAGGTCGCATTGCAAAAACCGCAATGCACGCATTGACGCAGGACCGCCTCGGCCTGTTGACCTTCGGGCGTGTTTTGAAAGGAGGGGGCGAGCTGGGTTTGCATGACAAAGGTCTCAGGACACGCGGGCGGGATCGACCGCGCCCCACTTGCGGCCGGTCTTGAACACACCGTCGGGGTCGAAGGCCTGCTGCACGCGGTCATGCAGGCGGCGCAACACCGGCGACAGGTCCGCCTCATCCACCAGAGGCTGGACCTGGCTGGACACAAAAGGCTGGGCATGCCCGCCGGCACGCGAGGCCAGCTCATGCACCGTGGCAGCAGGCGCGGCCGTGCAGACCCAGCGCTGGGCGCCAAACCATTCTGTCAGGTGCTCACCGGGCAGCCCCAAGGGCGCCGCTGTCGGGGGCACGGAGACACGCCACAAGGTCACGCCATGGGCGCCGCCTTTGGCGACAGCGTCACGGGCGCGCGTGAAGAACTCGTCGGACTGGTCGCGCAGCCCCTGCCAGAAGCCCTCTGCCAGGGGCGGCGCGATGAGCTCGCCGCCGCGCTCTTTGTACATGCGCTGCACCGAGCCGGCCACCGCCGAGCGCGCGCCGCGCAAGCGCAACACCAGCATGCCATCCCACCAGGCCGACGCGTCCAGCGGAATGGGTTGGGCCGCCCATTGGTTGACCTGGGCCAGCGCCTCGGCCTCATTCATTTCAATGCGCAAGGTTGCCGTCGACACGGGCTGGGGCATGACCTTCAAGGTCACATCCAGCATCACACCCAAAGTGCCCATGGATCCGGCCATCAAGCGCGACAGGTCAAAGCCGGCCACGTTCTTCATCACCGAACCCCCGAAACGCAAGACTTCACCGCGGCCGTTCATCACCGTGCAGCCCAGCACATGGTCCCGCAGGGCACCCCGGCTGACTCGCCCCGGGCCACTCAGGCCCGCGGCGACCACCCCACCCAAGGTCGCACCATCGTAAGACGCCCAGCCGTAGCGAGGCGGCTCGAAAGCCAGATACTGGCCTTTGGCGGCCAGCAGGGATTCGACCTCTGCCAAAGGCGTGCCCGCCCGCGCCTTGACCACCAGTTCTGTGGGCTCGTAGGATTCGACACCCCGCCAGTCGGCCGTGTGCAGCACCTGATCACCCTGCATGGTGTCACCGAGAAAATCCTTGGTTCCACTGCCGCGAACGCGAATGCGCAGGCCATCGGCCGCCGCCGCACGAATCTGCTCGGCCCACTGGCTCCACGGTGATGGGGGATTTGCTGTATGGTCAGCCATATTGGCAGAAAACACTGACAGACAAGATCCCGCTAGGATACCTGCGATATGAAAGTAGCCGCCCTTCAAATGGTGTCCACCCCCCGGTTGGACGAGAACCTGGCGCACGCACGCGCGCTCATCGAGCGGGCCGCCGCACAGGGCGCCGAACTGGTGGCCCTGCCTGAGTACTTCTGCCTGATGGGTCAGCGCGATGCCGACAAGCTCGCCATCGCAGAGCCGCTGGCCGATCCCATCGCGCCCGACCCGCACACCACGCCGATCCAGGCGATGCTGGCTCGGGCGGCACGTGAACATCGCATCTGGCTGATCGGGGGCACGGCTCCCATTCAAAGCCACGAGGCGCAGCGTGTGTTCAACACCACACTGGTCTTCAACCCCGACGGCGAGCGCGTCGCGCGCTACGACAAGATCCACCTGTTCTGCTTCAACGATGGCGAGCGCGCGTACAACGAGGCCGCCACATTGACCCCCGGCTCTCAGCCAGTGGCCTTTGATCTGACGGACCGATCAGGACAGCTGTGGCGCGTGGGCCTGAGCATTTGTTATGACCTGCGCTTCCCTGAGCTGTTCCGCGCTTTGGCGGTCCCTCGGCCACTGGATCTGATTGTCTTGCCGGCCGCGTTTACCGACACCACGGGGCTGGCGCATTGGGAGTTGCTGCTGCGCGCCCGGGCGGTCGAAAACCTGTGTCATGTGCTGGCCCCTGGCCAGGGTGGGGAGCATGAAAACGGCCGCCGCACCTTCGGGCATTCGCTGGTCGTCGGCCCATGGGGCGAGGTGCTGGCCTGTCAGGCGCAGGGCCCCGGCGTGGTCTTGGCCACACTCGATCGGCAACGGCAGGACACCTGCCGCGCGCAATTGCCGGCCTTGCAGCACCGGGTGTTGACCGGCTGAAAGCCGCGGTTGAGACTCACAGCCGCCCCATGTCCTCTTCAGATGACTGGCGCGAGCCGGCCTCCATCTGGTCGCCAAACAGCTTGAGCGAATGCGCCTGCATGCCCTCGCGGAAGTGCTTGCGGTCGAACAACTTGGCCTGCGCCTCGGGCGGCAGATCGGTGATGCACAGCACGTTGCGCCGAATCAGCACATCGATCAGATCCTCCAGCACCCGCACCAGGTCCGCATCCATGCTGGCGAACTGCTGCTGATCGGGGCTGCGCCCCAAAAAGGCGAGGACATCCGGGTGGTCGGCCGCGATCGAATTGGCCCCGGCCACAGGAGTCCGGTGCAGGCTGAGAATCTCGCCAGCGGCATCGCGCAATACGTAGAGCATGCCTGTCCTTTCGGTCAATTGCGCCTGAACTGAAGCGTCAGCCGCCCGGCGAGTCGACCGGGCTGACCTGCATCTGCGACAGCACCTGCCGCTCACCCAGCGAGACGCGGGCCACCTCCATCAGGCGCGAACGGTCCAGGATTTCGATGCGGCCGTAGGCCACCCGCAGCACCTGCTGATCCTGCAGGGATTGCAGAATCTGGTTGGTCGTCTGCCGCGACAGCGACAACATCATGCCCAGTTGCGCCTGACTGATGGGCACCACACACGGGCCCGGCCCCTGCCCCATCGACGAGGTCTCGACCAGCCAGACCAGCCGCCGGGCCAGTCGCCCCTCCGCTGGCAGCAAGGCCAAGTCCTCCATGCCGATCAGCACCAGGCGCAGACGCAAGGCCATGAGCACCCCGAGATCGCGCCAATGATGGGGTTTGCCGCTCAACAGCCTGTTCAAGCCGGCAGCGGGCACATGCAGCAGCCGGGTCGCCCCTTCCGCCACAGCGTTGTGCGTGCGCGGCAGACCATCGAACAAGGCGATCTCGCCCAGCCAGTTGGGCGCATCCACCAAAGACAAAATGGCTTCCTTGCCTGCCTCGGTGACGCCAGAAATGCGCAGACATCCCTCCAGCACGGCATACAAGCCATCGGCCGGGTCGCCCCGAAAAAACAGATGCTCACCCGGGGCCAGACGCCTGGATGTGGCCAGCCCCAGCAGGTCGGATTCGAGCTCCCGGCTGATGCTGCCAAACCAAGGGCCACTGCGCAGACGGGCGAGCAGCTCAGGCGTCAGCCAGGGGGCCATCAAAGCTGGCCGTACGAATGCAAGCCTGACAGGAACATGTTGACACCCAGGAAGGCGAAGGTGGTCACCACCAGGCCGGCCAGGGCCCACCAGGCGGCGAACACCCCACGCAGCCCCTTCATGAGGCGCATGTGCAGCCAGGCCGCGTAGTTGAGCCACACGATGAGCGCCCAGGTCTCCTTGGGGTCCCAGCTCCAGTAACCGCCCCAGGCCTCGGCCGCCCAAAAGGCGCCCAGAATGGTGGCGATGGTGAAGAAGGCAAAGCCCATGGCGATGGCCTTGTACATCACGTCATCAGCCACTTCGGCCGGCGGGGTCAGTGGGTTGATCCAGTTGCGCGCGAGGATCATCGTGGTGAAGACCACCAGCAAGGCCCCGATCAAACGCCCCGCTTTGGTGACCGCCGCCAGGTTGTCGGCAGACAGATCACCCAGGACGCCGAAGCCCAGCAATGGCAGGGCGATGAACACGGTCGGCAAGGCCACCAGCCCGATCCAGAGCGTGCGCGGCTGTTCGGTCTTGAGCAGATAGGCCAGCGCCACCATGGCGGACAGCGCAAAGGTGCCGTAGCCCACGAAATTGGCGGGCACGTGGATCTTCATCCACCAGCTTTGCAAGGCCGGCACGAGGGGCTGGATCTCTTGCGCGCCGCGCGCCAGGGCATACCACAGCAAAAAGCCCACGGCCGCGCTGACCACCAGCATCACAAAGGCGCCCAACGCGCCCAGCGCCTGCCCCTGCTTGGCAAAGCGGTCTTCGAAATACAGCCAGAACAGCGCCGTCAGCCACGAAAACAGCACGAAGACTTCGTACAAGTTGCTCACGGGGATGTGGCCGATATCTGGCGCGATCTGGTGACTTTCAAACCAGCGCACCAAGGTGCCGACGATCGCCATGAACACACCGGCCCAGGCCAGCCGCGACGCCAGACGCGTGGGCGTCGAGCCGCGGGTCACGACCCCCAGCCAGTACATCAGCGTGCTCATGAAGAACAGCACGCTCATCCACATGATCGCGCTCTGGCTGGACAGCAGGTATTTGAGCCAGAAGACCTGTTCACCCTTGGCCAGGTCCGCACCGAAATCATCGGTTGCGCGCATGTACAAGGCGATGGCCACCCAGGCCATCAGCCCCGCGCCCACCATCAGCCCCCGCAAGGGCGCCCAGGTCCAGCCCAGCATGATCAGGGCCGGAATGGCGCAGATCAGGATGCCCAGTTCGTACACGTCCATCGCCTGGCCATGCGCTCGGTAGGCCCAACCGCCTACCAACAACATCACCGCGGCGAACAGCCAGTCGGTCCATGAGCGCGCCTGACTTTTCAGGCTGGGCAGGGTTTGCGTCGTCGTTGTCATCACATCATCCTTGGTTCGGCAGCAAAGCCGCGCGAATCTGATCAAACTCGCGGTCGATATCGAGTGTCTGGCGGGTCGAAGACAGGGCCAACTTGATGCGCGTGCCACCCAGACCGTCGTCCTGAAGCCAGACCCACAAACGGCGCTCCCGAATGTAGAGCATCGCAAAAACGCCGACCACCAGCAGCAGGCAGCCCAGATAGACCACATTGCGACCCGGGGTGCGCGTGACCTGGAACACGCTGGCCTGCTTCTGCTCGAAACCGTCCAGCGCCAGTATCACGGGCACCGGGTAGAACACGGCGTCGGACAGGGACAGCACCGACTGCGTCATGAACGCCCGCACCGCATCGTCGTCCGTCGACAAGGGTTTGAGCCCGGCCCGCTCGCGGCTGATATTGAGCAGCTCGAACATAGACCCATTGAGGATCCGGATCAAGGTGGCCGAGGTGTGCTCACGCTCGGCCGCGGGCACCACGGCTTCGATGAAGTTGGACACCGCCATCAGCCCCCCCGAAGGACCGGTGGGCGCGGGGGGCGCGGGGGCCCCGGGCGCCGCAGGAACGGGCTGTTTGGCGCCGGAGAACAGGTCCAGCGCCCGCAGCGCAGAGACGGTCAGCTGTTCACGCAAGGACGCATGGTCGGGCGAGGTCACCGAAGCGGCGAAGCGGCGGGCGGCCTCCTGCCGCGCGTTGGGGTCGTCGAGGGCTTGCTTCAGGCGCAACCAGCCGGTGATCTGCTGTTGATCGTCGGCCGGCACGCGCAGGTAGCGAAAGCCCTCCGCCGGGGTATCGCGCACGCCCAGCAGGAACACCGACAACCCATCGAGGTTCACCGGCACCATGAAGTTCTGATACTCACGCGCCTGACCCGCTGCATCGCGCAGCTTGTAGGTCACCGAAGGCCCGATGTTGACCAGCTTCTTCTCGCCAGGTGCCTTGGCGCCCGAACCCAGGTGCTTGGTCAGCTCGTCCAGATTCACGCCCCGTGCATCGGTGGCCGCTTTGGCCGCGTTCACCGCCGGGTTGGCGCTTTGCGCTTGAGCCAGGTCTTCCACATTGATCACGCGCAGGCCGGTCACTTCCAGGGCCATGGCGGCGCCGTGCTGGCCGTCGCGCGACCACCAACTGGCGGGCAGCGGCTGTATGTCCCCGCCCACCACGGCGTTGACCACTGGGCTGGGGGCGTCGGACGTCGCATGCAGAAACAGCGGCTTGAGGTGCACGGCCGAGCCGCCATCTTCAAAACTGGACTGGAAGATCGTGATGCCACCATAGGTGACCGGGTGGTTCACCTCGACCGTGAAGGCCTTGGGCTGGGCCAGCTTGGGGTCATGGATGAGGATGTCACTGGCAAACCGCTTGGGCATGCCGGTGGCGTAGTAGTCCACGGTGAATTTTTTCAGTTCGATGTCGAATGGCAGGGGTTGCAGCAACATCCCCTTGTCCAGGCTGATGACAGCCGCGTTGGTGCGCTGCCCTTCAGGCACGAACAACTGCGCCCGGTACGCCGGGTTCGCATCGGTCAGGCGGCTGCGATCGGTGACCTGTCCGCTGCGGAAGGGCTCCAGGCCATGCATCCAGGCCTGCACCTTCACGATCAGGTCCCCATCGAACAGGCCGCCCAGGCAGATCAGCACAATCGCGCTGTGCGCGGCGATGTAGCCCAGCTTGTTGACGGCGCCATGGCGGGCGCCAATCATGATGCCGGCCCCACCGGCGGCCTCGGCGCGCCGTTGGGACTTCTGCGTCCAGCCGCCGCCCTTCAAGGTGGACGCCACTTGCGCCGCAGCCTGATCCAGCGGCACAGGCAACTGCCCCGACGCCTTGTGGTGGAACGCGTTGAGCGCCTGCTCGCGAATGTGCTCCTTGTGGGTCCGCCAGTCCGCCAGGATCTTGGGCGTATTGCGCGCGATGCACAAACTGGTCGACACGACCAGAAACGCGAGGATGACCAGGAACCACGGCGTGCTGTAGATGCGATACAGGCCCAGGGCACCAAACACATCCGCCCAATAAGGGCCGAACTGGTCGACATAGTTGACCAGGGGTTCGCCTTGCTTGATGACCGTCCCGATCGCGGAGACGATGCAGATCACCGTCAGCAAGGCGATGGCAAAGCGCATCGAAGACAAAAGCTCGAGAAGCGAGGTCCATCGAGCATGGGGGCGTCCGGTGGGCGCGGGGGAGGTCACAACTGTCATGTCAGCCAAGCAAAAAGGCGGGCCCCCTTACCGGGGCACCCGCCTCATTGGTTCGGTGCCCAAACGTTCAAGGCACGCTCTCAAAAGATACAGCGATCAGCGCAGACCGGCGATGTAGTCGGCGAGCGCTTCGATTTCCTTGTCGCTCAGGTTAGCAGCAATGCTGACCATCTGAGGGCTGTTGGTGCGTTCCCCTTGGCGGAAGGCGGTCAATTGCGCCTTGGTGTAGTCGCCATGCTGGCCAGCCAGGCGGGGATATTGCGAAGGCATGCCAGCGCCGTTGGGGCTATGGCAGCCGGCACAAGCGGCGACGCCCTTTTTGGTGATGCCACCGCGGTAGATCTTTTCACCGAGCGCGACCAGGTCCTTGTTCTTGGCGGCGCCGTCCTTGGCCTTCTTGCTGGCGTAGAAGGCCGCCACGTTCTGCATGTCTTCAGGCGTCAGGATGGCAGCCATGCCGCTCATCACGGCGTTCTTGCGCTTGCCTTCCTTGAATTCGGTCAATTGCTTGACCAGATACTCAGGATGCTGGCCTTGCAGGATCGGGTAGGTGGGCGCGCCACGCGAACCGTCCGCGGTGTGGCAGGCGCCACACACGGCCGTCGCCTTGGCTTCGCCGGCGGCCAGATCAGGCTTCGCAGCTTTGGTTTCTGAGGCTTGTGCCAGGCCCGACAGGGACAAGGCCACCGATGCAACGGCGATCAGGTTCAAAAAACGCTTCATGGCGATGGACGGTTAGGTTGTATTTGGGCAAACGAGAGAGATTTTACAATGCCCCATGACCCGCCAAACGCCCCCCCACATCAAACCGAAGCCAAATGCTTCGGCCAAATCCCCTTCCGGCCCTGAAAAAACCACGGTCGCCCCACCCAGCGGCCCCGAAAAAGAAGCGTTGGGATGGGCCCACAGTGCCCGTTTTTTAACCACGGCCGCGCAATTGAATCAACTGCCGGCTTCTGAGTTGCCGGAAGTGGCGTTCGTGGGGCGCTCCAACGCGGGCAAATCCACCGCCATCAACACCATCGCGCAGCAGCGGCAACTGGCCTATGCCTCCAAGACGCCCGGTCGCACGCAGCACATCAACTTGTTTCACCTGGGGCCCAAAACCGCCCCCAATCAGATCTGGACCGACTTGCCCGGCTACGGCTACGCGGCCGTCGAGCGTTCGGCCAAACTGCGTTGGCAGGAAGTGATGGCCAGTTATCTGGATGTGCGGCGCAACCTCGCAGCAGTCGTCCACATGATCGACTCGCGTCACGGCTTCACCGATCTGGACCGCCAACTGCTTCAGTTCGTGACGCCGCGCGTGCGCAGCGGTCAGGTCAAGCTGCTCGTGCTGCTGACCAAGGCTGACAAACTCAATCGCAAGGAAGCGGCTGAATCCCTGCGCAAGGCGCAGGATGTGCTGGCGGAGATCGCGACCGACGAGTCGGATGTCGGCATCGTGCTGTTCTCCGCGCTCAAGAAGGTGGGTGTGGGCGACGTGGCCATGGCGCTCAGGGAGTGGGCTGCGACGCCGGAGCAGGCGGAGGCGGAAGCCCTGGCGCAACAGGCTGCGCGCGAAGCTCTGCCATCAGACGAGTGAGCTCGGCACGGTAGCGCAGGTACCCCGATGCCGTCGACCAGTCCGACGGCATGGCCGGCGCGCCCACTTGCGGACACAGGTCTTGCCCCTGCACATAAGAGCGCAGCACGCAACTGGAGCGCCGGTTGATGAACCAGTTCATCGAGGGGGTCTTGGCGGCGGTCAGGGGCATGCGCAGCTGGTAGACCACCGGCTCGACGGACAAGCCTGCTTCGGTTCGCCACAAGGTCAGCATCTGCGCCAGCCGATAGGTCTCTGACTGAGCCCGGGCGGTGCGCGTCGCATACAGGCCCAGGGCCGGAGCGGTGAATTCGATCATCCAGCTTGATTGCGGCTCATACGCGTGCGGCAGGCCGACATTGGAGACCCCATCGGGCGGCAACCATGAGGCGCCATCTGCCTTGACCGGCTCGTTGCTGAAGACGATCACACGGATGCGCGACAGCAACTCACGCCACGCTTGCGGATCCTGCCGCCATGGCGCCGCCTGCGCCCAGCGCTGCAGCAGCACCTGCAAGGCCCAGGTCCCCGAGTTCTCGAAATACCCGCCGTCGACCCAATAGTCGACCCCGTGCGCATCATCAGCCGACCGCACCTGCCCGGCCGGGCTGAGATAAGGAAAGCGCGCCGAGTTATGGATGGCCTCGCTCAAGGTGAGATGGCGCAGATCCAGCGAGGGGTCTCGCATGTGCACCGATAGCGGGTGCTGCAGGTTCAGCGTCGTCTGCAGGACCGGCTCGCCCGTGACCGCCGACGTCGCGTTGAGGATCAAGCGCGGCAACCGGGCGACGCAAGAGGGCCCTTCACGATGCCCAGGCGTCGCGCAGCGCGTCGTATCGGACTCATAAAGAGACTCCATGGGCAAGGCAAACCAGTTGGTGAGGGCCACGCGGACGCCGCCCCGGCGTTGCGCCATGGCTTGCTCGACATCCTGCTCCCAGGTGCGCTCCAGGGCGTAGGACCGGTCCAGTGCCGGCAGTGGCCAGGGAGACAGACGGGCCATCAGGTCGACATACAACAGCGACTGCACCAGGGGCGACAAATGGTCCAGCGTCAGCACATCGCTCATCCAGTCGGCCAGAGGAGGCGACTGCGTGCCCGCCGGAAAGTCGGCATGCAGGGCCAGCTCGCGCGAACTGGCCATCGCAGCGACCAGGGTGGAGGCGCCCAGACTGCCGCCTGAGACCCCGCTGATGGCATAGACATCCGCCAGGAAGGCTCGCCCCTGTGCCCGTTGCAGATCGTCCAGCCAGGCCAGGGTGTACGCCCCCCAGTAGGCCGCACGTGATGCGCCCCCTGATAGGGCCACCAGATAGATCGGCGCATGCTCACGCCCCTGCGATCGACGCTGCGCCAACCAGGCCGCCAGATCGGCCTCGGGCGCCACGGGTGCAACCTGCGGTACGGGGATGTCGAGGCGCTTGGCGACCTGGTGGTTCTCGTTGAAAGCCGAGAACCCCAGCCAGAACAGCGCCGGCAACAGCGCCCATGAGCCCCACCCCCGCGTCATCGGCGCATAGACCAACGCCATGCTGCCGACCACGTTGTAAGACGCCAAAGCCAACAGCACCAGGCCCGGCGTGCCGATGTGTCGCGCCACCCAGGTCAGATCACGCTGCCCGCCCACCAGCCCGGACAACACGATCAACCAGGGCAGGATCCCCATACCGACCAGCAACAGCCAGCCGCCGGGGCTGATGCTGTCAAAGCGGTCCCATTGCTCTTGACGGCGGGCGTTGTAAGCCTGCATGGGGCCGTCGGGTCCAGGCATGAATCGCATCAGCACCCGGCGCCGAAAGACCAGCCCGATCAGAAGCGTCATCGTGCCCAGCATCAACACCCCTGCTGCCGCGTATTCCTTGCTGCGGACCATGACCCAGACGCTGGGCACCGTGGAGCTGAAGGCCATGGCTCGCGGCAGCCACGTCACCCAGCCATGCGCCCAATGGGCCGATACGCAGCGGCCAATGGGGTCGGTCCATGCGGCCCCTGCTGGCGCCCATCGTTTGGACAGCAGCAAACGGGCCGTGTACCAGACACTCAGGCTCCAGATGAAGTGGCTGCCGGCATACCACCCCAGCCGCAAGGACGGCCACCCTTCGTCCAGGATGGAGCGGAGCGCCTCCTGCGCCTGCTCGATGTTGAACAACACCAGGTGCCCGACGACCAGGGTCATCAGGGGGAACATCAACAATCGCAGGATCCGGCCGGTGAACGCAGGCCGTGTCCAACGCGGGTCACGGTCGACAGGTTCAGGCGGGAAGGGATTCATGGGCGCATTGCACCTCAGGCCAGGCGTCAGTGTCTCTCCCTAGCTGTGCACAAATGTGCCAACCCCACCCTCGTCCAGGAATTCATCGGACCCTAGAATCGTTTCGCGCCCTGAGCTGTATCGGTGCTCCCGTCATCTTTCAACTTGGGAAACCTGCCATGAACTGGAAACATGCATTGGCTGCCACAGCCGCCTCTCTGAGTACCGCCGCGATGGCGGCCGGCCCTGGCAATCTGGGCTATCTGGACAACCTCAGCACCGACATCGGCCACACCTTGGGCTCGCCGAGTACGCCGTTCAATGGCGCGTTCACCGATGTCTTTACTTTTGACCTGCTCAACCCGGGCCTGGTCAAAGGTGGCATTCACTCGACACCCGGCCTGCCATTCGGGATCAAGAGCCTGAAGGTTGCGTTGAGCGGTGGGAGTCTGTCCGGCGCGGAAGAATTCTTCATGGATGAGCGCACGGCCACCATCAACTTCCTGGAGGAAGACCTGGCCAAGGGACACTACACCTTGACGGTCACCGGCTCCGTGTTTGGTGGCAAGGGCTCATACGGCGGCGACCTGTCTGCCGTCACGGCAGCGGTCCCTGAGCCCGGCCCCTATGTGCTGGCTTTGGCTGGCGCGGGCCTGGTGGTGTCGCTGCGCTCGCGTCGCCGCAAGTCCGACCCGAGGGCGTGACCGGCCCGCAGAGCCGATCACGGTCCAACCTTCACGCCCCGGTGAGCCGCTGCAGTGCTTCTTGATACTTCGCAGCGGTTTTCTCGATCACGTCCTGCGGCAGCGCAGGCGACGGGGCGGTCTTGTCCCACGGCTGGCCATTGACGGTGGCTTGCTCCAGCCAGTCACGCACAAATTGCTTGTCGTAGCTGGGTGGGTTGCGGCCCTCCACATACCCCTCGACCGGCCAGAAGCGCGATGAATCAGGGGTCAGCACTTCGTCCATCACGGTCAAGGTGCCGTTTTCGTCCAGACCGAACTCGAACTTGGTGTCGGCAATGATGATGCCTTTGGTCAGGGCGTAGTCCGCTGCTTTTTTGTAGAGCTTGATGGCCAGATCGCGCACCTGCACGGCCAGGTCCATGCCGATGATCTCGACCATCTTGTCGAAGCTGATGTTCTCATCGTGCTCACCCACGTCGGCCTTGGTGGCGGGCGTGAAAATGGGCTCGGGCAACTTCGAGGCGTTCTGCAGGCCGGCGGGCAATTTGACGCCGCAGACTTCGCCGTTGTGCTGGTACTCCTTCCAGCCGCTGCCGGCCAGGTACCCGCGCACCACCGCCTCCACAGGCAGGGGCTTGAGCTTTTTGACCAGCATGGCCCGACCTTCGACCTGGGCACGCTCTTCAGGGGCCACCACGCTCACCGGGTCTTCGCCCGTCAGGTGGTTGGGGGCGACGTCCTTGAGCAGTTCAAACCAGAACAAGGCCATCTTGGTCAGCAGGGCGCCCTTGCCGGGAATCGGCTCACCCATGATCACGTCAAACGCGCTGATGCGATCCGAGGCCACCATGAGGATGCGATCGTTGCCCACGGCGTAGTTGTCGCGCACTTTGCCCCGCGCAAGCAAAGGCAGGGACTGAAGGGCAGAGGTGTGCAGGGCAGAGGAAGTCATGATGTCAGGCGCCGCGAATTCGTCAAACCTCACATTGTGCCCGCGATCGCGGGCTGCGTGCCAAGGATGCGCCGCAAGGACGGCAGGACCCGTGTCACATCCAGCGGTTTGGTCCAGTAGTCGGCAAAACCGGCGGCCAGCGCTCGCTCGATGTCCTCTGGCATCGCATCGGCCGACACCGCGATGCACAGGCGAGCACGCCCGCTGGGAAGCTGGCGCACCTGATTGAGCAGGGCAATGCCATCCGAGTCGGGCAGGTGCATGTCCAGCAGGTACACATGCGGCGCCCATTGACGCGCCACCTCCAAGGCCTGGTCGGCCCGCTCGGCCACTCGCAACTCGAAGTCGGAGCACCCCTCGAAGACGGCTTGCATCAAGACGGCGTTGATGTTGTTGTCCTCGACGTACAGCACCCGCCAGGCTTGCGATAAGGCCGGCTCGCCTACCTCGCTGGCGTCCGTTTCAGGGGTGGTGGACATGCCGGCCGGCCCCCCTTCCTCTTCGATGCGCACCGGCTGCAGGCGGACGACGAAGCGACAGCCCTCGCCGGCTTCGCTTTGCACGGTCAAGGCCCCACCCATCAGCTCCACCAAGCCCCGCGAGATCACCAGCCCCAGCCCCACCCCTTCGGTCTTGGTCCGCTCTGCGCCCAAGCGGTTGAAGGGCTGGAACAGTTGAGCTTGCTGCTCGGCGCTCAGCCCCGGCCCCTGATCCGTCACCGCCACCTCGATGCCGTCGGCTCGGCGCGCCACGCTCAGGCGCACCACGCCGCCCTGCGGACCATACTTGACCGCGTTGCTGAGCAGGTTGAGCAACACCTGGTTGAGCCGATGCGCATCCGCCAGCACCAGGCCGCCCGCCGCCCCTTCACGCACGAGCGTGACCCGTCTCGCCTCGGCCTGAGGGGTGGTCATCTGCAATGCCTGCTCGATGACATCGTCCAGGTGGGTGGCGCCCATGACCAGATGCATGTGCCCCGCCTCGATCCGAGAAATCTCCAGCACTTCATTGATCAGCCGCAGCAGGCTGTTGCCTGCCATTTCAATGAAACCGAGCTTGCTGACCTGATCGGGCCGCAGGTTGCTGGCTTCTTGCATCTGCAACAGACGGGTAAAGCCCAGGATGCCGTTCAAGGGGGTGCGCAGCTCATGGCTGACCCGCGAGAGAAAGGCGTTCTTGGCCTGGTTGGCCCGCTCTGCAGCGGCCTTGTCCCGGAGGTCCGCCTCCATGCGCTTGCGCTCGGTCACGTCGGCCATGTAGCCGTTCCAAAGGACGCCGCCGTCGGGCTCGCGCCGGGGGGTGGCATGCACCTCACGCCACCCTTCGCCTGGGGACAGACAGACCCGGAATTCGCCTCGCCAGGGTTGGAGCCGTTCGGCCGACTCCTGCAGCGCCCGTCGCACGTCCGCCGCGTCCTCGGGATGGATCCGCTGCCACACCCATTGGGCCGACTGGACGGCCTGCGCAGAGGACACGCCAAACAGGGTCCGCATGGCATCGGTCGCATAAGAAAACGCCATTTCGCCCTGAGGACTGCGCCGCAGTTGAAACAGCAGCCCCGGCGCCTCGTCGGCCGCACGCTTGGCCGTGAGCAACTGACTCTCCAGTCGCTTGCGTTCCTGAACCCGCATGAAAACGCATCGGATGAGACCGCCCTCGTCGCCCACCCCGTCCTTGCCGGGAGCCCTTCTGGCATTGAGCAGCGCATCCAGCCGCCCGCCGGTGCGAGGGGCGAGGTGAAGCGCCACCTCTTCAACCTGCCCGGCCAGCTTGAGCTGGGGCACCACATAGGTGTGATACAGCAAGCTGCTGGCATGCGGAAACAACGCGTTGACCGGTGATCCCACGAGCGCGGATTGCTCTTGCTTGAGCCATTGGCACAAGGTGGCGTTCACCTCCAACACGATTCCATCGTCGTTGATCACCGCGACCGCGCAGGGCAAATCGTCGAAGTCATCGGTCGGCACCGCGATCGGGTAAGCCATGTCTCAGCGCAGGGACTGGCCCAGATAGTCGCGAATCACCGCGACGGTTTCGTCTGGATAGCTCATGTGGGGACAATGGCCCGTGGCCACCATGTGCCGCAGCGTCGCATGCGGAATGTGCTGCTGCAGATAGCTGCCGACGCTGGACGGGGCGACGGCATCGTCATCGCATTGCGCAATCAACACCGGCACCTGCAGGTGCCCCAGATAGGGCCGCACATCGGACAAAAACACCAGGCGGGCAAAATGCCGCACGATGGCCGGATCGCCCGCACACAGGCTGTGCTGCAATTCATCGGCAAGCTCGGGCCGATCTGCATTGCGCATGGCCACTGGGGCAAAGAAGTTGGCCCAGCCGGCCATGTTCTGGTCCATCAGATCCAGCAGATCGAGCACGTCCGCCCGCTCGAAGCCGCCCACATAGTCGGGCGGATCGTTGATGAAGCAGGGGTTGGGCGCCAGCATGATCAGGCGATCAAATCGGTCCGGCGCGGCGATGGCCGCCAGCATCCCGATGGAGCTGCTGATGGAATGCCCCACATAGACGACGGGCTCGCTGCTGATCGCATCGATCAGCTCAACAACGTCCCGGGCATAGTCTTCCAGACCACTGTAGCGGGCGGGATGCCAGGCACTCAGGTCCGACTGGCCGCATCCGGCGTGGTCAAACAACACCACGCGGTGATCCTTGGCCAACTGGGGTGCCACGAAGCGCCACACGCGCTGGTCGCATCCAAAGCCGTGAGCGAGCACGATGACTCGCTTTCCCTCGCCGAGGACCGTCACGTTGTGACGGTTCAGCACACTGCTGCTCATGAAACCTCCTTACCCAAGTGAGGGCCTCATGAGCCGAATCGCTGCCAGCCCGGTCCTACTCACGTGGTTCTACCTTAGTACAAACGTACGAGGTCAGGGAGAGAGACCCCCACGGCGCAAGGCCTTGGGATTGCGGACGAAGCGAGTTGCGTGCAGGCCTCCCCGGGCCCGCACACGCAGTCAGATCAGGCGACGACCTGAGCCAGCTTGCCGCTGGCGTACATCGCCGCGATCTCGGTCATCGAGATGGCCTTGATCTTGGCGCCCTGACCTTCGCAGCCGAACTCCATGTAGCGCTGTTTGCAGATCTGCTTGGCGGCTTCGCGAGCGGGCTTGAGCCATTCGCGGGCGTCGAACTTGTCGGGGTTTTCAAACAGGAACTTGCGCACAGCACCGGTCATCGCCAGGCGGATGTCGGTGTCGATGTTGATTTTGCGCACGCCGTGCTTGATGGCTTCCTGAATCTCTTCGACGGGCACGCCGTAGGTTTCCTTCATCTTGCCGCCGTACTGGTTGATGATGGCCAGCAGGTCCGCCGGAACGGACGACGAGCCGTGCATCACCAGGTGGGTGTTGGGGATACGCTTGTGGATTTCCTTGACGCGGCTGATGGCCAGGATGTCGCCCGTGGGCTTGCGCGAGAACTTGTAGGCGCCATGGCTGGTGCCGATGGCGATGGCCAGCGCGTCCAGTTGCGTGGCCTTGACGAACACGGCGGCCTCTTCGGGGTCGGTCAGCATCTGGCTGTGGTCCAGCTTGCCTTCGGCGCCAATACCGTCTTCTTCGCCGGCTTCACCCGTTTCCAGGTTACCCAGGCAACCCAGCTCGCCTTCAACGGTCACCCCCACCTTGTGGGCCATGTCCACGACCTTGCGGGTCACTTCCACGTTGTAGTCGAACGAAGCGGGGGTCTTGCCATCTTCCTTCAAGGAGCCGTCCATCATCACCGAGCCAAAGCCCAGATCGATGGCGCCCTGGCAGATCGCTGGCGACTGGCCGTGGTCCTGGTGCATCACCAAAGGAATGTGAGGGTACATCTCGACGGCGGCCTGGATCAGGTGCTTGATGAAGGCCTCGCCGGCGTACTTGCGGGCACCGGCGCTGGCTTGCAGGATCACGGGCGCGCCCACTTCATCGGCAGCCGCCATGACGGCCTGGACCTGCTCCAGGTTGTTCACGTTGAACGCAGGAATGCCGTAGTTGTTTTCGGCTGCATGGTCCAGCAGCTGACGCATCGAAACGAGTGGCATGGGAACCCCCAGGGAAAAGGATGATTGAAAAACGGGACTGGGCGGGATTCTACCGACCGAAAGCGGTTTCGCACCCCCCAAGGTCCGGGCCACATCGGGACCTCCCGGTGTCATTTTGCGCCCCCGGCCGGGCCGGCCTGGAAACGGCAAAGGCCTCGATATCGGCCAGGGCTATTGGCGCATCCGATGTTTTTTCATATATTTCATCAGCCCATCAAAATTGGCGGCGAGAATTCGCCCCCAAATATATAAATTCAGGCCCGTGTTTGTCCGTCATATGTTCGTGGTGGATTGCCATACTATGAACTCGCAGTTTGGATCTCCATTGCCTGAAGGAGTCCCTCCCGCTCTGCATCGAGAAATCGACCGAGAGCGTTTCCGCATGGTTTTGTCGATGACGCCCTCTGCGGTGGCCATGTCCTCGACTTTTGCCGTCCTGGCTGCCTGGTTTTTTTATGATCGGCTGGGCCATCGGGCCATTTTGGGATGGCTGGTCTTGAAACTGGCCTGGGCCGTCTCACGGGTCGGGCATCAACGCTGGCACGAGAGGCAGGGACACGGATTCGACCATGCCGGCCGGCAACGGCAGACCGGCTGGCTGTTGCTGGCCGATGGCATGATCTGGGGACTGGGCAGTCTGGCCGCCCTGGCGGGGCAGGACAGCACCACCTTGATGATGGCCATCAGTCTGGCGGGCGTGGCCACGATGGCGTCATTTGCGCTGCAGGCCCATTGGCATTATGTGCTCGCATATTGTTTGCCGGTATTGATACCCGCCATATTGGTCACGGTGGCCGAGCGCGATCCATTCGGCTTATTTGTCGGCTTGGGTCTCGTCACATTTACCATTTGCCTGTTAACGGCATCCCGACAATCTCAAGATCGAATTGGTGAAATGCTGCGCTTGCGGTTCATGAATGGCCAATTGGCCACCGAACGCGCCGCAGCGCTGCATCTGGCCCAGCAGCAAATGACCGAGAAAAGCCAGTTTCTGGCCACGATGAGCCATGAATTGCGCACGCCGCTGCACGGCATGCTCGGGCTGACCCGGATGTTGCGCGCCAGCGCGCTGGAGGGCCAGGACCGCCATCGCCTGACCCTGGTCGAGCGCTCGGGCGAGCACCTGCTGACAGTCATCAACAACATCCTGGACTTCACCCGCATCGAGGCCGGCCACCTCACCACCGAATGCCAGCCCTTTGATTTGGGGGCGCTGTTGGCTGACGTAGTGGCCCTCAGTTCGGTGACGGCCCACTCCAAAGGGCTGGCACTGACCAGCGAAATCGCCCTCCCCCAACCCTGCTGGGTCATGGGCGACGCCGCACGGGTCCGCCAGATTCTGCTCAATCTGGTCGGCAATGCCGTCAAATTCACAGATGCAGGGTGGGTGCGGGTCCATGCCGCCAAACAATCTGCAGGCGATCGGGGACAGGACACCGTCGTCTTTCGCATCACGGACACCGGCGTGGGCATCCCTGCGGCAGACATGGCCCACATCTTTGCGCCGTTCAAACGGGCCGAAGCGCCCGCCCATCGGCGACTGGACGGTACGGGCCTGGGCTTGACCATCTCGCGGGCAATGGCGCACGCCATGCAGGGCGAAATCAGCTGCACCAGCGCCCCAGGTCTCGGGTCGACCTTCGAGTTGACGCTGCCGCTCGCCGCAGCCCCATCCCCGAATGCGGCAGCCGCCCACGCAAAGCCCGCTGAAGCCGCGCCAGCCGGTCCCGCCAGCCCGCTCCATGGCAGCGTCATGCTGGCTGAAGACAACGAAGTCAACGCCATGATCGTGGAGGCTTCATTGCGCCGCCATGGACTGGAAGTCGACCACCAGCCCGACGGCAATGCGGTGATCCAGTCCGTGTGCACAGGTCGGGCCCGCCCGCACCTGATTCTGATGGACTGCCAGATGCCGGGGCTCGATGGCTTCGAGGCCACCCGCCTCATCCGCGCGGACGAAATCAGCCGCGGCTTGCCGCGGGTCCCCATCGTGGCGTTGACTGCCAGCGCCCTCAGCGAGGATCACGATCGCTGCCTGGCCGCCGGCATGGATGGCTATCTGGCCAAGCCCTTCACGGAAGAGCAACTGGTCGCGGTGCTCGATCAGTACCTGCCCGCGAGCAGGGCACTGAGCCCGCCCGCCTTGACACCAGCGTGAAGGTCAAGCGACCGCGCAGACCTTGAGCATGTTGGTGCCCCCGGGATGCCCCATTGGCTCGCCACAGGTGATCGCATAGGTTTCACCAGGGCGCAGCACGCCCGACGACACCAGCAGCGCTTCGGCCTGCTTCAGCGCCTCGTCTCGATCGGTGTACCCCGGAATCAGCAAGGGCCGCACATTGCGATACAGGGCCATCTTGCGCAAAGAGATCGGCTGAGCCGTCAGGCCAAAAATCGGCACATGGATCTTGTGACGACTCATCCACAGCGCAGTCGAACCCGATTCAGTCAGGGCGATGATCGCCCGGCAACCCAGATGGTGTGCCGTGAACAGGGCCCCCATCGCGATGGACTGGTCAATGCGGCCAAACTGCTTGTTCGTGAAGTCCGCATCCAGCGAGACCTCTTCGGCGCGCTCGGCCTCGGAGGCGATCGCGGCCATCTGCTCCACCGTTTCAACGGGATATTTGCCCGCCGCCGTTTCAGCGCTCAGCATCACGGCATCGGTGCCATCGAGCACCGCGTTGGCCACGTCAGAGACTTCCGCGCGCGTGGGCACGGGGTTGACGATCATCGACTCCATCATCTGGGTCGCGGTGATCACCACCTTGTCCATCTCGCGCGCCAGCTTGATCATGCGCTTTTGCAGGGCCGGCACAGCGGCGTTGCCCACTTCCACGGCCAGATCGCCGCGGGCCACCATGATGCCGTCAGACGCCTTGAGGATGCTTTCCAGATTGGGGATGGCCTCGGTGCGCTCGATCTTGGCAATCAACGCGGGGCGGTGCTTCCAGGGCTCGCCCGCCACGTTGCACAGCTGGCGGGCCATTTCCATGTCCGTCGCGTTTTTCGGGAAAGACACGGCGATGTAGTCACACTGAAAGCTCGCCGCGGTCTTGATGTCTTCCATGTCCTTGGCCGTCAGGGCGGGCGCCGTCAACCCGCCGCCCTGCTTGTTGATGCCCTTGTTGTTGGACAGCTCCCCACCCAGCTTCACAATGGTGTGCACCGCTTCGCCTTTGACCGACTCCACCGTCAGCACAATCAGGCCATCGTTGAGCAGCAGGACATCGCCTGGCCGCACATCTCGCGGCAACTCCTTGTAATCCAGCCCCACGCCTCGGATGTCACCCGGCTCCGCCCGACTGGCGTCGAGCACAAAAGACTGGCCAGGCTCCAGCATGACCTTGCCTTCGGCAAATTTGCCCACCCGGATCTTGGGCCCTTGCAAATCCGCCATGATGGCCACCACCTTGCCCACCCGACGCGCCGCTTCGCGGACCAGTTCCGCCCGTTCGACATGGTCTTGTGCCTTGCCGTGGGAGAAGTTCAGCCGGACCACATCCACCCCGGCTCGGAGCATGCGCTCCAGCACGTCCGGCGTCGAGGATGCAGGGCCCAATGTGGCAACGATCTTGGTAGCGCGAGGCATGGTGTCTTCTCTTCGTTGAAGCAGCAATTTCAGATAGACACAGTGTCACACCAAACCCCATTCATGCAAGCCGTGAAAAAGAGCCGCACTTCAGACCTGTGGCACAGGCGCACCAATATTACGACCACACCCATTTCTGGATAGTCGTCGTAATATGGGCAACATGAACACGCTGGGCCCTTTGCCAACCGCCAAAAGCCTGATCCAGAACCTGCTGCTGGCGGCAGACGACCGCGCCTATGCAGCTCGCCAGCTGGTTGCCGCCTGCGCCCTGTTCAAGTTGACGGAGAACAACGTGCGCGTCGCGCTGGTCCGCTTGCAGAGCGAGGGCTGGGTCATCGCCGAAGGGCGTGGGCACTACCGTCTAGGCCCGGCGTCGCAAGACCTGGCGCACGAAGTCGCGTCCTGGCGGCAGCTGGAGTCCCGCATCCGTGAGTGGGACGGCCACTACATTGCCGTGCATTGCGCCGGCCTGGGCCGCAGCGACCGCGCCGCCTTGAACCGGCGACAACAGGCCCTCAGTCTGCATGGCTTTGCCGAACTGGATCGTGGCCTGTTCATTCGACCGGATAACCTGGCAGGCGGCATGGCAGACATCCGAACGCGACTGCACCGTCTGGGGCTGGAGGACAGCGCCCTGGTATTCCGTGCGGATCAATTCGATGCCATCGGCACCGCGCGGGTGCGCGCCTTGTGGAACAGCCAGGGGCTCAACCAGACATACCGGGACCTGACTCGCACACTCGATGGGTGGCTGGCATCCATGTCAACCCTGCCGCCAGACCGCGCTGCGCGCGAAGCCTACCTCCTGGGACGCCCGGCGATCCGCCAGGTGGTGTTCGACCCCTTGCTCCCGGAAGGCATGGTCGACATCGAGGCCCGGCGGGCCTGCTTCGAGGCCGTGCGCCGCTTCGACTCATCCGGTCGCGCCATCTGGTGGCGCTTCTTCCAATTCAGCGCGTCGCCCCCCTCCGCTGGAGACTGACCATGTCCTGCCGTACCCTCGTCTTCTCTCACGCCAACAGCTTCCCTGCCAGCACCTACCGCTCTGTGTTCAAGGTGTGGCAGGCCGCCGGCTACGAAGTTCATGCCATCGACAAATTCGGGCATGACCCGCGCTACCCCGTCACCCCCGAATGGCCCTTTCTGGTCGAGCAACTGCGCGACTTCATTGAACGCCAGGTGGGCCAGCCGGCGATCCTGATCGGGCATTCGCTGGGCGGCTACCTGAGCACCATGGTCGCCAGTCGCCATGCCGATTGGGTCAAGGGCCTGATCCTGCTGGACTCGCCCATCGTGGCCGGTTGGCGCGCGGCCTCGCTGGGCCTGCTCAAGACCGTCGGCGGACTCGACCGTGTGTTGCCCTCAGGGGTGTCCGCTCAGCGCTGCCATCAATGGCCCGACCTCGAGTCCGCGCGCCAGCATTTCACCGCCAAACGCAAGTTCGCCGCCTTCAGCCCCTCGGTCCTGGCCGACTACGTCCACCTGGGCACCACCCCCGAAGGCGCCGCGCCCACACGTCGACTCAGTTTCGACCGCGACATCGAAACGGCGATCTACCGCGCCATGCCGCACAAACTCGCGCAGGGCTTACGCCGCCATCCGGTCCAATGTCCCACCGCCTTCATCGGTGGCAGTCAGTCCCACGAAGTGCGCGCCATCGGCATGGACGCCACCCGACGCCTACTGGGCAACCATGTCAGCTGGGTCAATGGCACCCACCTGTATCCGCTTGAACACCCCGATGCCACAGCACGCGAAGTGCTGCAGTGGCTGGTGCGACTGGGCCTGTGATGAGCCTGTCAGACGCCCTGCCCGAGCCCGCGATCCCCTTCGTCACGGTAACGAACTGGGTTCGTGCGGCCACCCAATGCGGCATCGACCTGGCGGCCCTGTTCCAGCAAGAGGGCATCGACGTCGCGCAATTGCACCCGGAGAGCGCCACAATCCGGCGTGAGGCCATGCAACGCATCATGCAGCGCTGCGTGGACCAGACCCGCCAGCAGGCCCGGGGCCAGCACTTTCCCATCGTCCTGGGCGAGTCCTTCGCGTTCGAATACCTCTCCGACGTTGAAACCTTCATCACCACCAGCGCCACCTTGCGCGACGCCACCCGCTCACTGGAGTGGATCCCGCCTCTGATCAATCCCTTCATGGGCTTTTCATTGGCAGAACAAGGCCATCAGGCTCGCATCGCCCTGCAATACAAGCATCCCGATGCCAGCGCCGACAACACCTGGCATTTCACCGAAGCGGTCTTCACCACCACCGTCAAGTTCAGCCGCCTGCTGCTGGGGCCAGACGCCTTCATCGGCCGCGTCACGCTCCGTCATCCCCAGCATGCCGATGCGGACAGCCTGGCGCGCTTTTTCCAGGCTCCGATCGAGTACGACGCCCCCATCGATGCCCTGTGGTTCGATCGCAGCATGCTCGACCGCCCCCTGCGGGGCGCCTTTCCCATCCTGCATGAACTGGCCGCCCAGCGCGTCGCTCAGCAACTGGCACAACGCACCGAGCACAGCCAAACCGAATCCCGCCCAGGGGACACGCCCCCTCTCGTCACCCAGATCGCCCAGCTCCTGAGCCAGCGCCCGGCCTTGCTCGGACAAGGGCTCGATGCCGTGGCGCTCGCCTTGGGTGTCCATGCCCGCACCCTCCAGCGCCGCCTCAAGGACTTGGGCGACAGCCACTCCGCCATCCAGGATCGGGTCCGCTATCAACTCGCCCAACAATGGCTGCGTGACGATGCCCGCAGCATCGAAGACATCAGCGAGCAACTCGGCTTCTCCGACCGGCGCAGCTTCACCCAGGCCTTCACCCGCTGGGCAGGGCGCACGCCCAGCCAGTTCCGTCGCGGGCCTGTTTAACGCCTCTCGGCGTTTTCCCTAGCGGCTCGTGTCGCGAAAATTACCTTTTTGTCGTCGCCCCTCATAGGCCAGCGCCTCACCTGTGTCTACAGTCGCTAGACAGGATGTCCAGCTTGTTCTGCATCAAGTTTGGTCCGCTGGAGACAACATGACAAACCCAACATTGACCGCGCCCCCCATCGTCCCCCGAGACAAGATGAACTTTGGGCTGGATGGCGACATTGCCCGTTTCTGGCTCAACAACGACCCCTTCAAAACCCGATTCTTTGACGCCCTGTCGACCCTGTTCCCTGTCGGCGAGCGCTTCTTCATCACCTGCGTGCGCGACTTCAAGGACCGCATCACCGACCCCAAACTGCTGCAGGACATCAAGGACTTCACCCGTCAGGAGGGCCAGCACAGCATGGTCCACACGCTCTACAACAACCGCCTCAAGGCGCAGGGCGTGGACGTCGACGCGATCCTCAAAGGTCAGGAAAAACGTCTCTTTGGCATCATCCGCCAACACACCTCGCGGGAATTCACGCTGGGCATCACCGCCGCCTCCGAGCACATCACCGCCATCATGGCCGATTGCTTCGTCGAGCGCCCTGAAATCTTCCAGGGCGCAGACCATCGCATCCGCGCACTCTACGTCTGGCACGCCATGGAAGAGATGGAACACAAAGCCGTCGCCTTCGACGTCCTGCGCGACTACGCCCAAGGCAGTTACAGCAACCGCATTCGCTCCATGCTGCTGGTGACCTGCCTGTTTCCCTTCCACACCTTCCGCATCATGGCGCACATGTTGAAGGTCGACGGCTTCAGCCGCTGGCAGCGAGCCCGGCTGTGGGCACAGGGCCTGTGGTGGCTCTACAAACCCGGCGGGGTGTTCCTGCCCATGCTGCGCAAGTACTTCTCCTACCTCAAGCCCGGCTTCCACCCCTGGCAGGACCCGGTCGTGCCCAGCTACGAGCCGTGGTTGCGCTTCATGTCTGAACTTGGCGACCCGGTCCAGGCCGGCGACCGCCTGCACCAGCAACTGCACCAGTCACCCGTCTGATCATGCGCACCAAGCAGCACATCGTTCCTCGCACCCAGCTCGATTTCGACCTGCAGGGCGACATCCCCCGCTTCTGGTTCGGCGGCAACCCGTTCAAGACCCGGTTCTTCGATGCCATGTCCACCATGTTTCCCGAGGGTGAACGCTTTTTCATCAATTGCGTACGCGACTTCCGCGATCAGGTGACGGATCCGGAACTCAAACAGGAGATCAAGGACTTCATCCGCCAGGAAGGCCAGCATGGCATCGTCCACAACCAGTTCAACGACCGGCTGCGATCGCAAGGCATCGACGTCGGCGCCATCGAGCGGTTCGAACGCAAGTTCTTCGATGGCTACCTGCGTCGCTGGATCCCCAAGAAGCACACGCTGGCATTGACTGCCGCGTCCGAGCACATGACGGCCATCATGGCGCACAGCTTCTTCACCAAACGCGAAGTCCTGGAGTCGGCCGATCCTCGCATGCGGGCGATGTACGCCTGGCACGCCATGGAAGAGGTCGAACACAAAGCCGTCGCTTACGACGTCATGCAAAAAGTTGCCAAGGTCTGGTATCCCCGCCGCGTGCTGGCCATGATCGAAGTCAGCATCAGCTTCCCGATCCACACCTTCATCATCTTGAACTACATGCTCAAGAAAGATGGATTCGGCGTCAGGCAACGCGCCAAATTGTGGATGGCGGGCCTTTGGTGGCTCTACAAGCCGGGCGGCCTGTTCTCATCGGTTCTGGGCCACTACGCGGCCTACTACAAACCGGGCTACCACCCTTGGGACATTGGTCAGATGGACGCCTACCAGATCTGGCTCGATACCCTCGACCAAACCGGCGATCCCATCCTGGCTGGGCAGGCGCTGCACGCCGCTGGCGCCTGAGCCGCCTCTGCACCGTTTCTGAACCGTTTCTCCACGTCACTGTGTGACACCCGCCCCAGGCCGTCCTGCGGATGGACACCATCTGCGACCGAGCCCAGGGCTTCAAGACCACGAACACCCGTTCGTGGTCTTTTTTTGCGCCTCTACCGCCCCGATCAGCCGGCAGCGCGCTTGCTCAAGATCTCGAATGCGGGCAAGGTCTTGCCTTCCAGCACCTCCAGGAAAGCGCCCCCACCGGTCGAGATGTAGCCAACGTCCTTCTCGATGCCGTACTTCGCAATGGCGGCCAGCGTGTCACCGCCGCCAGCAATGCTGAACGCAGCCGATTCGGCAATCGCGCGCGCGACCACCTCGGTCCCATGCGAGAAAGCCTCGAACTCGAACACGCCCATGGGGCCATTCCACACCACGGTCCCAGCCGCCTTCAACTGAGCAGCCAGCTTGGCCGCTGTCTTCGGGCCGATATCCAGAATCATGTCGTCATCGGCCACCTCGTTGGCGGCCTTGATCGTAGCGGGCGCGTCAGCGGCAAAAGTCTTGGCCACCACAACGTCTTCAGGAATCGGCACAGCGGCCCCCCGAGCCTTCATCGCTTCGATCACGGCCTTGGCTTCGCCGATCAAGTCAGCCTCGGCCAAAGACTTCCCAATCTTCAAGCCTGCGGCCAACATGAAGGTGTTCGCAATGCCACCGCCCACAATCAGACCATCCACATTCTTCGCCAGCGATTGCAGAATCGTCAATTTGGTCGACACTTTGGAGCCCGCAACAATGGCCACCAGAGGCCGCTTGGGCGCTTCCAGAGCCTTGTTGATCGCGTCGATCTCGGCGGCAAGCAACGGGCCGGCGCACGCCACCTTCGCAAATTGCGCGATCCCGTATGTCGTGCCTTCGGCGCGGTGAGCCGTCCCGAACGCATCGTGCACAAACACATCGCACAGAGCGGCCATCTTGCGGGCCAACTCTTCGTTGTTCTTCTTCTCGCCCTTGTTCAAGCGGCAGTTTTCCAGCAGCACCACTTCACCAGGCGCCACGTTCACACCGTCGACCCAATTGCTCACCAGCTTGATCTCGCGACCCAACAACTCACCCAGTCGCTTGGCCACAGGTGCCAGCGAATCCGCTGGCTTGAATTCCCCCTCGGTGGGGCGTCCCAGATGCGAGGTCACCATCACCGCGGCGCCACCCTTCAGCGCCAATTCGATAGCAGGCACAGACGCGCGGATCCGCGTGTCCTCGGTGATGTTGCCGGCGTCATCCTGCGGCACGTTCAAATCGGCGCGGATGAATACACGTTGGTTGGCCACTTTGCCTTGGGCGACCAGATCTTCGAGACGGAGGATATTCATGGTGGTTGATCAAAGTTGAAACTCGCGGGATGCGCCATTGTATGGATTCGATCGCGCACCACCACCCGCATTTCAGCGATCAACGTCAACACCGCCCAACTTTGGCATGGCGCGGGTCACCAGACCACCACACCGGCCCTCCCACCATCAGTGAGCGGCGCCTTTCTTCGGCTTCGCAGCCTTGGTCGGCTTGTCTGCCTTTTCATCGGCTGCCGTATCCGCCTCTTCCTCCGCATCATCCGCGACAGAGGCTTTGGCAGCAGGCGCACTCGGAGCGGGACGAGGCACGACCGGCACAATGCCGTCGAGTTTGTTCTCACGCATGTACTCGTCCATTTCACGCCAACCGTCATAGACCGCAGACTTGTCCGCCTTGGGATTGAGCGTGTAGCAATCCTCGATCGCGCGAAGCGCATGGCGACAGGCGCCACCGATCGCCTTAGCCTCAGCGACCTGTCGCTCGGCGGCCTTCTGCGGCGTTTCGATACCCAATTGATCGCATCCGCCAAAGGCCGCCAGGGCTGCGGCGACCAACGACCATTTCGCGAGAGCGATTGTCACAGCGACAACTCCGCTCGTCGTCGGTCGCATGGAACGCAATTCAATCATGGTGCCTCATTCAGCCGAAAGCCCTCGATGGGGCAGGTCACTATCTTATCGGTGAGAAAACGGCTGGGCTTGAGATACGCCGGGGTGAGACAATCAGTGAATCAAGCGCTCGTCATCCTCGACAAACAGCTCGTCGAGGATCAGGGCATCCGGCTCTTTCCCCAACGACCAGAAAAGCATCAATACGATGATCTTCAGGTCCTCGAGATCGACAGGGTCCCCGGCAACGGCCATGACGCGGTCCAGCACGATCTCGCGCTGACGCGGAGTCAGCACCCCGGCAGAGACCAGGAATTGCAGGAAACCGAGCGCTCGGACGCCCAAATGGTCCAACTCCGCGTTCGAGAACACGCGCACAGCATCAGGCGACTGCTCCAACGCGGCTTCGTGCGACATCGCCTGCAGTGCATTCAGCCATGTCAGCGCCTCAGAGATCTCTTCAGCCTCGAAACCGACCGCGGACAGCTTCCTGGCCAACATGCCGGTATCAGGGCAGGCGTCGGGCCGCCAGTAGTGTTCGTAGAGGTAAACAAGTACGTCAAACATGTCATCAACTATACAGGACCCCGCCTCGCACCGGACGGATTTGCCCCCCGCAATGGGGACACGATAAAGCAAAAAACCCGCTTCGGCAGGGCCTCGGCGGGTTCATCGTATAGAAGCAAAAGCCCCTGCATGCGCAGGGGCTTGGCTTTCAATAGATTAGCCTGACGATGTCCTACTTTCACACGGGAATCCGCACTATCATCGGCGCTGAGTCGTTTCACTGTCCTGTTCG